>NZ_JAVSJB010000003.1:0-520283 GCF_032027545.1 Pseudomonas oryzihabitans
GTTGCCTACCCCACCCTCGAGGATGTCATTGCCATTACCACCGTATAGATTGTCGTTACCGGCACTACCCTGTAGGACATCGTTACCTTCCCCGCCAGACAAATAGTCGTTACCCAAACCACCGTCGAGGAAGTCATCGCCCGCTCCGGCCGACAACCTGTCGTCACCGATTTTTCCAAGTACGAAATCAGTAAAGGAGGATCCAGCCCATTGATCACCCGCGGAGGTTCCCATGAAACTCTTCGCAGCGGGACCATATTGCGCAGTCAGACTGGCCTGCTGTTCTTGGTTAAGCCCTTCCAGCCAAGAAGATAGATCGGCAACCCACTCTTCCCTCTTCAAAGCGACACTCAAGTCGAAGCCATCAACGATGGCTTTCACTGGATCAAGAGAATGGACTTCGGAGAGTTTCCCCCTGACCTTCGAATAGTCCAGCACAAGCCCCTTTTCGGAAAAATTGACATCTATTTCATCCAGGTAAGGTTTCAGGCGGGTCTGGAATAGCAGTGAGTCATAGACCGAGTCCAGCAACTGATCGTAAGCCCGACTCAGGAAGTCGGCTTGAGTCGAGTTCAAGGGGAGCTGCTTTTCGGTTATGACGACTTCGGAAGCGATACCCCCACCTGAGCTACGGCCAGCGGCCACCGTGTTAGAAAAATTCGCGCCCGCTGTGAGCCTCAGCGAACCGTCAGAGCCGGTATCCGGGTTCGGATCGGTGGATTGGAAGTTATAGAAACGCGTGCCATTGAAGACCTCGAGAATTGAGATCTTTTCCAACAATGCCTTATGTGCCAACTGCTCAGCCGTAGGACCCGAAGCTCTTTCGCCGTTCCGCGAAATACCAGAATTATTGGAGCCTCCACCACCATCAAAACTATTTCGCTCTGCAAGCACCCACGAATATTCAAAGTCAACCTTGAGGTTGCCTACCTTAGTCGACTCCAGGCGGTCGAAAAGCCTGGCAAAGCTGGCCGTATCGGCCCAAGCCGCCACGATCTGGCCGAGCATGGCTCGCTGTTCAGCACGGGTCTGCAAGGCAGCGTATTGACTGAGTAGCTCCGCCAGTTGAGGACTGGCATTTGCCGCCTCGCGCAGATCGCGAACGGCGCCCGAGCCTTGCATGTTTGGTAGTGCCTTGACGGCTTCGTCCAGCACAACCTTGTCAGTATACTTTCGGTAGAAGGGATTGGCGGCGAGATCCAGGTTGCCGGCCAGGCTTTGGTTACCATTGACCGTACCGCTATGGCCATCAGCGAATTCGAAACGGCCGGTTGCCGTGATGCGGTTGCCGTTAGAGTCGATGTTGGTCTCTTTGGAAGCCAGGTGAATAGCCGCAATATTCAGATCTTTGAGAGCCTTGAGTTCACTGCCCTGGGCAACGCCATCTTGGTTTTTATCCTGCCAGACACGTACCTCGCCAAAGGCCTTGTCGTCCGCATTGAAGATTCCATCAGCGTTGCTGTCAAAATCACTCAGGGCGTCGAAACCATTGGCGGCTTTCTTGCCATTGGCCTTGATGGTGTCGATCCCAAAAAGCTCTCCACCATTATCGATAGTGCCGTTGCCATTGCGATCGAGTACCAAGAAACCATCGTCGCCTTTGACCCAGCCTGTACCTGTTTTGAGCCCATCGCCATCGAAATCAAAAACTACGCCGCTATTGGCAGAGACGGTTTCGATGCCATCCCCATCGAGATCAAGTGAAAGCGGATCATACCTCTGAATAAAATTCAATGCAGAATTGAAATTTTCATTTATCTTTATGTTCAACCATTGCGTATACGGATTCCAAACTATTGTCTCAAAAATATCTCTAAGGATATTATCAGGATACATATTAGGAGAAGCAAACGCTGGAATACCAGCCTCCACCAAAGCCTTAACAGCCCAACTAGCACACTGAGAGCCGAAAGGTAGATCATACGGCGGCGGATTTGCCTCAGACTCTCGTATATAGTCCATTAGCCTAGAATATTCTTGACTTGATAACTCCAACTTTCCGGTAGTACTGTTATACTCGTGATACGTATCATCATAAATCTTTCCACTACCTGCCAAACTACCGTGCTCTGCAGGAGCAAATCCATAACCTCGCTCAACCCCGTCAGGTCCAGTTACAATCAAAAACGCATGAGGAATATAATCAGAACCGCCAACATCAACTCGCAACTCAACCGAGGCCATAGTTATCTCCTTGTCAAAGACATCCTAAATTTCGCGTCTATTTTTCGCCAAAACGGCATACTTAAATATTCATCCCTACTAACAGAATACAGCTCACATACCACCTCCTTCAGAGACTCCTCCACTGAAAAAATAGACAAACAAATTTTAGACAACCCATCAAAAATCAAATAATCATCAACACCCCACACCTGAACCAAAAAACCCCGACCAAATGGCGTGACTACAGCTATTCTATTTTTTTGACACTCAGCCAAATTAGAGCAAACAGCCGACCCTATAAGATATATTTCCAGACGCCTTGCCGCCTCCAACCTCTGAGACTCATAGGTGCGATCCTCTCCTCCAAAAGCAGAACAACAAAACAAAAAAACAAAAAACCTGGCCCCATCAAAAAACCTAAAAGCTATTTTCATATTGATATCAACTCATCTCTCCCGAATGCTCTCGCTCGTGTACTGCTGCAGCGGACTCAGGAAGTACTCGATCACCCGGCGCTGATCGGTCTTCACTTCCACCGTTACCGCCATGCCGGGTGACAGCTTGATGTCCTGGCCGTTGATGTTCAGGTGGTCGCGGTCCAGGCGGATCTTGCTGCTGTAGATGAGGCCGCGCTTTTCATCCTCGATGGCATCGCGCGACACGCTGACTACCGTGCCGTCCAGGGTGCCGTACTTGGTGTAGGTGAAGGTCTCGACCTTGACCGTGACCGCTTGCCCCGGATGCACAAAGCCGATGTCTTTGTTTTCCAGCATGGCCTCTACTTCCACCGGTTGATCCTGGGGCACGATGACCATCAAGGGCTGGGCGGGGGTGACCACTCCGCCTACGGTGTGGATGGCCAGTTGCTGGACGGTGCCATCCACCGGGGCTTCAAGGGTGGTGAGGTCTTCCTGGTAGCGGGCCTTGGCCAGTTCCTGGGTGAGGCTGGCGATCTTCTGGTCGGCCTGTTGCAGGAGGTCGAGCAGGGAGCGGCGGGTTTGGGCGATGACGCCGTCGCGGCGGCGCTCGGCCTCCTGCTTGGCCGCGCCGGCCTGGATCACGGCGGTCTGTTGCACGCCCAGTTGCCGGGCGAGGTCGAGGCGGGCCTGTTCCTTTTCCAGGTAGGCATGGCGAGCGATGTACTGTTTCTGTAGCAGGCGTTCGTAGTCCTGGGCCAGTTTGGTGGCGATGGGCAGGGTCTGTTGCAGGCTGGCAACCTGGGTGCGGGCGGATTGGATGTCGGCTTGGCGCTGGGCGATTTCTGCGTCGACCAGGTCGAGGCTGCTGCGGTATTCCTGGTATTGGCCCTGCAGCCAGCGCTGAGCGGCACGGTATTGATCCGGGTTGGCCTCGTGCAGGTCGCTCTCGTGCAACACGGGCGGCTGGTGGCTTTTGATGGCGTCGAGCATGGCACTGGCGCGAGCGCTGTCGATGCGGGCGGCGATGAGGTCGCTCTGGAGGCGACCGACGTCGGCGTCGGCTGCGGTGGGGTCCAGTTCGATGAGCAGTTCACCGGCCTTGACGGCCTGGCCGTCGCGGACATGGATGGCTTTGACGACGGCGGTCTCGTGGGGCTGGATGACCTTGGTCTTGCCGCTGGGGATGACCTTGCCGGTGGCGACGGCGACCACGTCTATTTTGCCCAAGCAGGCCCAGAGCAGGGCCAGGGCGGCGAAGCCCATGATGGCCCACAGCAGATAGCGCGGAGCAGGATGCGGGGGTTTGTCCTGCAGTTCCAATGCCGCTGGCAGGAATTGGACTTCATGGGGGAGCCGACGTGGGGCATCCATGCTTTTGCGGTGGCGCCAGGCATGTTGCCAGACCTGGCGGTAGCGCCGTAGCAGGCTATGGCGTTCGGGTGGGGTGGAGGCGGCTGGGTTCATGGTTTGGCGGTTCCCTCACCCTGGCCCTCTCCCAGGGGGAGAGGGCACGTTGGGTAGAACGTGGATGTTGTGCTGCACGGGTGACCCGTGACCGATTGTCCGGGGTGGTCAGGCGCCGCCCTGCTGCAGGCGATGCAAGCGCGAGTAATGCCCGGCCTGGTGGCTGAGCAGTTCGGCATGGGTGCCCTGCTCGACGATCTGGCCGCGGTCGACGACGACGATGCGGTGGGCGTCGCGTACCGCCGAAAGCCGGTGGGCGATGATGATCACCGTGCGCCCCTTGCAGATGGCCTGCATGTTCTGCTGGACGATGCGTTCGGATTCGTAGTCCAGGGCGCTGGTGGCTTCGTCGAAGATGAGGATGCGCGGGTTGCCCATGAGGGCGCGGGCGATGGCGATGCGCTGGCGCTGGCCGCCGGAGAGGGAGGCACCATGTTCGCCGACGAGGGTGTCGTAGCCTTCGGGGAGTTCGAGGATGAAGTCGTGGGCGCCAGCCAGCTTGGCGGCCTGGATGACGGCTTCCAGCGGCGCGCCGGCGTCGGTCAGGGCGATGTTTTCACGGAGGCTGCGGTTGAACAGCAGGTTGTCCTGCAGCACCACGCCGATCTGCCGGCGCAGGGAGGAGACGTCGGCCAGGGCCAGGTCCATGCCGTCGACCAGTACCCGACCCCGCTCGGGGACGTAGAGTCGTTGCAGCAGGCGGGTCAGGGTGCTTTTGCCGGAACCGGAGCGACCGACCACGCCGATGATTTCGCCCGCGCGGATGCTCAGGCTGATGCCCCGCAGGACTTCGGAGCCGTCCGGGCGGTAGCGGAAGTGAACCTGGTCGAATTCGATCTGGCCACGCAGCGGCGGCAGGGCACTGCGGGTGGCCTGGCTGAGTTCGGTGGGGCTGTTGAGGATATCGCCCAGGCGCTGTACCGAGACGCCGGTCTGCTGGAAGTTGGTCCATAGCTGGGCCAACCGCATGATCGGCTGGGCCACCCGGCCGGCCAGCATGTTGAAGGCGATGAGTTGGCCAACGCTGAGCTGGCCGTCGATGACCAGGCGCGCGCCCAGCCAGAGGGTGGCGACGGTGACCAGTTTGCCGATCAGGGAGACGCTTTCGTTGGCCAGGGTGGAGAGGTTCTGGGTCTTGAAGCCGGCGGCGACGTAGGCGGCGAGCTGGTTGTCCCATTTACGGGTGGCCTGGGGCTCGACGGCCATGGATTTGAGGGTGTCGATGCCGTTGACGGTCTCGACCAGGAACGCCTGGTTTTCCGCACCGCGGGCGAAGCTTTCATCCAGGCGCTTGCGCAGGACCGGGGTGATCAGCACCGAGACCAGCACATACAGCGGCAGTGACAGCACGACGATCAGGGTCAGCCAGCCGCTGTAGTAGAACATCACCCCCAGGAAGACCACCGAGAACAGCAGATCCAGCACCAGGGTGATGGCGTTACCGGTGAGGAAGCTACGGATGTTTTCCAGTTCGCGCACCCGGGCGACGGAGTCGCCGACCCGGCGCGCCTGGAAATACGCCAGCGGCAGGGTGATGAGGTGACGGAACAGTTTGGAGCCGAGTTCGACGTCGATGCGGCTGGCGGTATGGGCGAAGACGTAGCTGCGCAGGCCCGACAGCAGCGATTCGAAGACCATGATGCCGACCAGGCCAATGGCGATGACATCGAGGGTGGTAAGGCCGTGGTGGACCAGGACCTTGTCCATCACCACCTGGAAGAACAGCGGGGTGACCAGGGCGAAGAGTTGCAGGACGAAGGAGACCAGCAGGACTTCGCCCAGCAGCTTGCGGTACTTGACGATGGCCGGGATGAACCAGGTGAAGTCGAAGCGTGAGGCCTCGCCCGGGGCACCGGCCTGGGCGCGCACTAGGATGAGCTGACCGGTCCAGCGGGTTTCCAGGACGTCGAGGCTGATGACTTCGGGGCGCTGGGCCTTGGGGTCGTGGATCAGCGCCTTACCCTGGTCGAGCCGGGCAAGAATGAAAAATTCGCCGTCGCGGTCCTGCACGATGGCCGGCAGCGGAGTCTGCTCGAGACGCGCGACGGTGGTGTGGGCGGTCTTGGCCTTGAGGCCCAGCTTGCGGGCGGCCAGCAGTAGCTCGGCAGTACCCAAGCTCTGGCCCGGCGCGGCGAATTCGTGGGCGAGTTGCTCGGCCGAGGCAGCCACCTGGTGAAAGCGCGCCAGCATGACCAGGCAGGCCAGGCCGGTGTCGAGACGTGCGGAGACATCAGGCGCAGCCGCGCCACTTCCCTGTTCGCTCATTTTGCGTCCGTGCAAAGGTAGTCGCTAGTTGAAAAAGACTAACCTTGCGAGGACTAGATTATCTAGCTCGATACATAATTTGAAACAGAACAGATGAGAACCGGACCGCTCTAGCGCAGACCTTTTGGCAAGAAATCCCGCTCGGGCACATAGCCAGGATCGAGGTAGGCAGCCAGGGCCTGGAGATCATTGGGCGCCAAGGTACCAGCAGCCTGCTTGAGTTTCAGGGTGTCTAGGATGAAGGCGTAGCGGGCGTCGTTGTAATCCCGTACGGCGGCATAGAGCTGGCGCTCGGCTGCAAGGACGTCGCTCATGTTGCGCGAACCGACCTCCAAACCGACCTGGTTGGCCTCCACGGCTTTTTCACCCGAGACGATGCTTTGCCGCCGGGCGCGCACCTGCTCGATATCGCTGTTCACCGCCCGATAGGCGTTACGGGTGTTGAGGACCGTTTCCCGACGCCGGTCCTCCTGCTCGTCCTGACGCTGGTAGAGGCGCTCGGTGGATTCCCGCACCTGGGAACTAACCTGGCCACCGCTGTACAGGGGAATGTTCAGCTCCAGGCCGATGGAGCTCTGGGTGACATTGCCGCGGTAGCCATTATTGCCGAAGTCGGACGGGTTGCTGTAGCCGAAGCTGTCGTTGTCGCCCTTGCGGACAGAGGCCACGGCATCGAGGGTAGGCGCATGGCCCGCCTTGCGCTGGCGCAGGGTTTCTTCGGCCGCGCTGACGGCGAACTGGCTGGCCTGGAGCGGCAGGTTCTGGCGCAGGGCGACGTCCACCCAGGCCTTGGCATCGCTGGGCAGCGGCGGCTCGATGGGCAATCGGTGGCTCATGCCGGCGATGCCGTCGTAGGACTTGCGGGTCAGGCGCAGCAAGGCCTCGTAGGCATCGTCCACCTTGCGCTGGGCCAGTTGCCGATTGGCCAGGGCCACGTCGTAGGCCGCCTGAGCATCCAGCACGTCGGTGATGCTCGCCGCGCCATCGTCCAAGCGCCCCTGGGCCTGGTCGCGCTGGCGCAGCAGAGCCTTTTCTTCGGCTTGGGCCGCGGCCAGGGTATCCAGTTGCCGCAAGGTGTCGAAATAGGCCTCGGCGGTGCGATAGATCAGGTCCTGCTCCTGGGCGGACAGCTCCAGTTCGGCCTGGGCGACGGTGGAGTAGGCGGCCTTGAGGCCATACCAGCGATCCAGGCGGAACAGAGGCTGGCTCAAATTGGCGCGGAAGGTGGTACCACTGCGCTCGCGGGAAAGCTGCGGCTCTTCCCGAGATAGCCGGATGGCTTCGCTGGTTGCCCCAGCGGTCAGACTCGGCAATAGGCCTGCCCGTGCCTGGGGCACGGCTTCACGCTGAGCCTGGTAGGCGTGGCGAGCAGCAGCAAGCTGGGCGTCATTAGCCAAGGCGGCCTGGTAAACCCCGAGCAGGTCGGCACGGGTGTCGGCCAGGCACAGGCCAGGAAGGGTCAGAGTAGCGAAAGCGATAAGCGGCAGAGAGAACTTGGCTTGCATCGACGGTCCTTGTCCGAACGGCGGCCTGCGGTGGCCGGAGCGGGCAAGCCTAAGCAGGCTTGCCAAGGACGCTAGCGAAAAATCGCTCTGAGGGCGTTTTTTCGACCTGGATGGTAGAAGGCAAGGCTTCTAGGTCGATGCTTTCAGGCCGCCGACTCACTATATAGAGCCGATTTCCATTAGGTCGTCACCGGCTGCGCTGATGGCTCTCCAGAGGCCCGGCGCCCTATCCCCAAGGCCATCAGCGCCGCCAGGATGCCGGTCAGCCCTGCCAGTACCAGGGCTTCCTGGTAGGAGCCGAAGTGTTCGCGCAGGGCGCCGGCGAGAAAGGCCGCACAGGCGGCACCGAGCATATGGCCGCAGAACACCCAGCCGAACACCACCGGGGCGGTCTTCTCGCCAAAGCTCTGGTTGGTGAGCTTGACCGTGGGCGGCACCGTGGCGATCCAGTCCAGGCCGTAGAAGATGCCGAACAGCAGTAGCTGCTCGGGGGCGAAGCCGGAGAACGGCAGGTAGATCAGCGAAAGGCCGCGCAGGCTGTAGTAGACGAACAGCAGGCGGCGCGGATCGTAACGGTCGGTCAGCCAGCCGGAAGCGGTGGTGCCCACCAGGTCGAAGATGCCCATCAGCGCGAGGATGCCGGCGGCCTGGACCTGGGACAGGCCATGGTCGTGGCCCATGGCGATGAAGTGGGTACCGATCAGGCCATTGGTGGTGAAGCCGCAGACGAAGAAGGTGAGGAACAGCAACCAGAAGTCACGCCGCCGGCTGGCCATGGTCAGGGTGCCGAGCGTCACGCGAAACAGATTGCCCGGCGCGGTGGCGGCCGGCGTCTGGTAGTCCGCCGGGGCGCCATGGGGCCGCAGGCCGACGTCCGCCGGGCGCTCCGGCAGCAGCCAGGCCACCAGCGGGATCAGGGCGGCGCTGGCCACCGCCACGGTCAGCACCACGGTCTGCCAGCCCTCGTGACTGGCGAGATGGGCCAGCAACGGCAGGAATACCAAGTTGCCAGTAGCCGTGCTGGCCGCCAGCAGGCCCATCATCAGCCCGCGGCGGGCGACGAACCAGCGGTTGACGATGGCGGCGCCCAGCACCATGGCCACGCAACCGGTGCCCAGGCCGCTGAGCACGCCCCAGGTGGCTACCAGATGCCAGGGTTCGCGCATCAGGGTGCTCAGGGCGGTGGCCAGGCTGATCAGGGCGAGGCCGCCGAGCAGGGTGCGACGGATACCCAGGGTCTGCATCAGGGCGGCGGCGAAGGGCCCGACCAGGCCGTAGAGGAAGATGCCCACGGCGGCGGCGAAGGACACGCTCTCGCGACTCCAGCCAAAGGTTTCCTGCAGCGGCAGGAGCAGCACGCCGGGGGTGGACCTCACCCCGGCCGAGACCAGCAGGGCGAGAAAGATCAATGCCAGGACGACGAAGACGTAGCGCTGGCCGAGGGCGGGGATTCGGGTCATGGCGATCATCGCAGGTCAGAGGGATGAATTGAGTATCGCAGCGGTCACGCCCTGGCGCTGGCCAAGCTGCCCCACGGATCTGGCCAGAATGTGGCTGTGAGCACCGAGCGTAGCGAAGCCCGACAGGTCGGCCTCATCCGATCGCCCGCAACTCCTCCGCCAGCCGCTGCGCCAGCCAACGCGCCGCCGGCCCCGGAGCGGCATTGCGGCGCCAGGCCAGCTCCACCACCAGCGCGGGCGGTACCCAGTCGCACTCCAGTTCGGCCAGCAGGCCCTGGTAGGAGGGATAGCGTGCCACATGCCGGGGCAGCCAGCCCCAGCCCAGGCCGCGCATCAGCAGTTCGGCCAGGAGGTAGAAGCTGTCGGCACGCCAGACCTGGGGCGCGATCTGCTCGCCGCCGGGATAGGCATTCTCCAGCGGCGCGATGAGCAATTGCCGATGGCGGGCCAGTTCACGCCGCCCTACCCCCCGCTGCCCCGCCAGGGGATGGCTGGCACTGCAGGCGGTGACCTGGGCGACGTCGCCCAACGCCTGGCGTTCCAGGGCCTGGGGCATGCGCTCATGGCGGAACAGCAGGCCAAGGTCGGCCTGGTTGGTCAGCAGCTTGCGCGCCACGTCACCCTGGGCGCTGCTGGTGAGTTGGACTTCCAGATGAGGAAAGGCGGCGGCCAAGGCGTCCAGGGCATCCAGTACCGGCTGATAGGGCATGGCCTCGTCCAGCGCCAGGCGCAGCAGCGGCTCCTGCCCGGCGCAGAGGGCCTGGGCGCGGCTATCCAGGCGTTGGCACTGGCGCAGCACCTCGCGCGCCTCTTCCAGCAGGGCGCGCCCGGCCGCGGTAATGACCGGGGTACGGCCATTGCTGCGCTCGAACAAGGCCACGCCCAGGTCGGTCTCCAACAGGGCAATGGCCGAGCTGATCGCTGACTGCGCACGCCCCAGGCGCCGGCCCATGGCCGAGAAGCTCGCGCCTTCGGCCACCCCGACGAAGATCTCCAGTTGCTCAAGATTCCACTGCATGACCCATCTTCCCGAAAGATAGGTATCAACTTTCACCTATCGAACGTTCGGGCACAATGGGCGCATTCGACAGGAGGACTCACCATGACTGGATACATCTACCTAGCCATCGCCATCGCCGCCGAAGTCGTCGCCACCACCTCCATGAAGGCCATCGACGGCCTGAACAAGCCGCTGCCGCTGTTCCTGGTGATCGCCGGCTATGCCCTCGCCTTCTGGATGCTGACCCTGGTGGTGCGCAGCATCCCGGTGGGCATCGCCTATGCCATCTGGGCCGGCCTGGGCATCGTGCTGGTGAGCATCGCCGCCGCCTACCTCTATGGCCAGAAGCTGGACCTGCCGGCCATGCTCGGCATGGGCCTGATCGTCGCAGGGGTGGTGGTGATCCAGCTGTTTTCCGCCAGCACCGGGCACTGAGACCCGGCACCAACGGACGCGGCGATCACCAGAGTTCTGCCGCGTTGCGGACCGCGGTCTTGGAGGCCAGGGCGTTCAGCGCGATGCGATGCACCACCTCCAGCGGCGCGGTGCAGAGATCGCCGACGACGGTGACGGCCCGCCCCGCCGCGAGGGCGGCCAGGGTGGTGAAGGCGATGCAGTTCTGCGTCATCATGCCGCCGATGAGCAGTTCGTCGACGCCGTCCAGCTGGCTCGCCAGGGTCGTGCCCTGAAAGGCATCGGCGACCTCCTTGGTCACCACCGGCGCATCCGGCGCGGCGGCGAGGATGGCCGGGCGCAAGGCGCTGCCCGGACTGCCCAGGGCGAACAGGCCACTCGTGGCCAGGGACAGGTGCTGGATCAAGACCACGGCATCGCCCGCCTGCCGGGCCTTGGCGATGGCCTCGACGATCCGCCGCTCGACGGCCTCGGCCTCCCACAGCGCCAGGGCGCCGCCGGGAAAATAGTCGTTCTGGATATCGACGATCACTAGGGCACGGCTCATGCTGGACTCCTTTGGTGCCAGGCGCGGACTGGTCTGGATGAGCGCCATGGTGCCATCCGGTCGAGGCCTGCCAGCAGGGCGCAACGCGACAATCAAGGTAGAAATCGGGCAATGCACATCGCCATCCTCGCCTATCCCGGCATCAGTCCCTTTCTGCTCTCGACGCCCCTGGCGGTCTTTGGCGAACCCTTTCTCGAGGCGGGCCATCAGCTTTCGGTCTGCGCGAATCCGGGCCAGTTGGGCGGCATCGGCGGTCTCGCCCTGACGACCCAATGGCCGCTGGCGCGGGCGCACGAGGCCGACGTGGTCATCCTGCCCGGCTGGCGGGATGCGGACGAGCCGGTCAGCGCGGACCTGCTCGAGGTCCTGAGCGAAGCCGCCGCCCGCGGCGCCCTGGTGGTCGGCCTCTGCCTGGGCGCCTTCGGCCTGGCGGCGGCCGGCTTGCTGCAGGGGCGGCGCGCCACCACCCATTGGCGCCACACCGAGGCCTTCGCCCGGCGCCATCCCGACATCCAGGTGGAAGCCGACGCCCTGTTCGTCGACGAAGGCGCGGTGTTGACCTCCGCCGGTCTCGCGGCGGGCCTCGACTGCTGCCTGCACCTGCTGGGCCGGCTGAGGGGGACTGGCGAGGCCAATCGCGTGGCCCGCCATCTGGTCGCCGCGCCGCAACGCGCCGGTACCCAGGCGCAACTGCTCAAGCAACCGATACTGGGGTCGTCCGGCGCGCGCCGTCTCAGCGAGGCACTCGAGGCCTTGCGCGCCGATCCGCGGTACTCGCCCTCGCTGGACGAACTGGCCGCGCGCGTCGGCATGAGCCGGCGCAACCTGTCGCGTCATCTTCGCGAAAGAACCGGGGGCGGTCTCAAGGATTGGCTCAGACGGATGCGGGTCGCCCAGGCCCAGGCGCAACTCGCGGCGGGCGCGCGCGGCCTGGAGAGTATCGCCAGTCGCTGCGGCTTCGCCGATGCCCACGCCCTGCGCGCGGCGTTCCGGACCGAACTGGGCCTGACGCCCATGCAATGGCTGGCCCAGCAACCGCCGGGCAGCCGAGAGTGATAGGCCACCGACCGGCACCGGCACCGGCAGGGTCAGATGACCGCCCTAATATGTAAGAATCCCCTCTTTAAAGCTTCCAACGCAGCAGGCCGTTCATGTCCCAACCCTGGTCCACCGATACCCTCATCGTCGGCGGCGGCGTCGCCGGCCTCTGGCTCAACGCCCGCCTCAGGCGCGCCGGCTACGCCACCGTGCTGGTGGAGAGCGGCGCCCTGGGTGGCGGCCAGAGCGGCAAGTCCCAGGGCATCATCCACGGTGGCACCAAGTACGCCCTGACCGGCATGCTCACCGGCGCCTCCGAGGCCATCGCCGACATGCCGCGGCGCTGGCGCGAGAGCCTGGCCGGTAGTGGCGAGCTGGATCTCTCCGGCGTGCGCCTGCTCTCCGAGGCCCACTACCTCTGGTCGCCCGGCAGCCTGGCCGGCAATCTCACCAGCTTCTTCGCCAGCAAGGCGGTGCGCGGCCGAGTGGATGCGGTCAAGGGCGACGAACTACCCCCGGCCCTGCGCGACCGCGCCTTCAAGGGCAAGGTCTACCGTCTGGCCGAACTGGTGCTGGACGTGCCCAGCCTGGTCAAGCGCCTGGCCGAGCTGGCCGGCGACAGCCTGCTGGCTGGGCGTGATCTCCAGCCGCTGCGCGAAGATGGCGAGTTGACCGGCCTGGTGGTGGATGGCCAGCCGATCCGCGCGCGGCGCATCGTGCTCACCGCCGGCGCCGGCATGGCCGATCTGCTCCAGGCGCTGCATCTCGAACAACCGGCCATGCAGCGCCGGCCGCTGCACATGGTGGTGGTCAAGGGGCCCATGCTCAAACCCCTCTACGCCCACTGTCTGGGCGGTGGTCCCAAGCCGCGGGTGACCATCACCAGCCACCCCACTGCCGACGGCCAGTGGCTGTGGTACCTGGGTGGCGACCTGGCCGAAGCCGAGGGCGTAGCGCGCGAACCCCAGGCGCAGATCGCCGCGGCGCGGGACGAATTGCAGCGCCTGCTACCCTGGATCGACTTCGCTGGTGCCCAGTGGGCGACCCTGCGGGTGGACCGCGCCGAGCCGGCGCAATCCGGGCTGGTACGGCCGGACAACGCCTTTCTCGCCGAGGAAGGCCGTCTGCTGGTGGGCTGGCCGACCAAGCTGGCGCTGTCACCGGACCTGGCCGACCGCGTCCTGGCCCATCTCGACCGCGACGGCATCGCCCCCGGGCGGCATCCTGCCTTGCCCGTCCATCCGCAACCGCCGGTGGCGGCGCCCTTCTGGGAGGAGCTGCTGCCATGAGCCTGCGCGATCTGCATGGTCTGCACCGTCCGCTGGGCAGCACCGGTCTGACGATTTCCCCCCTGGGCCTGGGCACGGTCAAGTTCGGCCGTGACCAGGGCGTGAAGTACCCCAACGGCTTCACCATCCCCGACGACCGCAGCGCCGCCGATCTGCTCAGCCTGGCCCGCGAGCTGGGCATCAACCTGCTGGACACCGCGCCGGCCTATGGCCGTAGCGAAGAACGCCTCGGTCCGCTCTTGCGCGGCCAGCGCCAGCATTGGGTGATCGCCAGCAAGGTCGGCGAGGAGTTCGACAATGGTCTTTCCAGCTTCGATTTCAGTCCGGCCCACACCCGTCGCTCGGTGGAGCGCAGCCTGCAGCGCCTGGAAACCGATTGGCTGGACCTGGTGCTGGTGCATTCCGATGGCAACGACCTGGCCATCCTCCAGGACAGCGGCTGCTACGAAACCCTGGCCGAGCTCAAGCGCGATGGCCTGATCCGTGCCTTCGGCTTTTCCGGCAAGACCGTGCCCGGCGGCCTCAAGGCGCTGGAGAGCGGTGATTGCGCCATGGTCACCTTCAACCTCAACGAAGACGCCGAGCTCCCGGTGATCCAGGCCGCCGCTGCAGCGGGCAAGGGCATCCTGATCAAGAAGGCGCTGGCCAGCGGTCACGCCGTGCTGGGCGCCGGCCAGGACCCGGTGCGGGCCAGCTTTGCCAAGGTGTTCGGCGAGCCCGGGGTGAGCGGTGCGATAGTCGGCACTATCGATCCCCTGCACCTGTCACATAATGTCCGTACCCTGGCCGAAGTGATCACCGCTCGGCCCTGATCCAGAGCGTTTCGCTGATCCTGCGCACCTGCCCGCTGGACGACCTCCCGGCCGCCCAGGGTAGTGCGTCTCTGGCATACAACAAACAGGAGTCGGCCATGCCCCAGCTCATCGCCCGCCACAACCCTAAGGCGTTCAAGACCCTGCCCCTGACGGTGGAAGCCAATCACGACGGCCTCACCTACCAGGCCCTTGGCCAGCCCCTGAATTTCAGCGAGATGCTGGAGCGGCGCAAACCCATCGAGATCGACGACGCCCAGCACTTCAGCGTCAAGCTCGCCAACCTGGGCGTCTCGGTACGCCTGACGCTGAACTGGCAGGGCCAGGATCACTGGCTGCTGGTGCGCCAGCGTCGACCCGACCGCGGCGACGTGGTGCTCAAGCTGATCTCCGGTTATATCCCCGCCCACGAACTGGCCCTGCCGCTGCTCACCGCCGTGCAGGAAGTGGCCGAGGAATGCCTGATCGAGACGCCGCGTGGCTGGCTGGCCGGACGCTTCGCCGACACCTGGCTGCCGACCCCCTATGCCCCCGCCCTGCCCTATCGCGAGGACGTGGCCTTCCGCCTGACCCCGCGCTCCGGCGCGGCGCGTCCGGTGCGCTGCGGCAGCCTGGCACTGCTGGAGCGGCCGCGTGCCTATGTGCACACCCCCACCGCCTCGCTGCAGTTGGTCTATGACCTGCTGCTGGAGTTGCCCAGGGAGTGCAAGGCGCCGAGCCTGTTCCACGTCGACGAGAAGATCGAGAACGGCCAGCTGCTGGCCCGTCTGGCACGCCAGCGCCCGGATCTCTATCTGGTCGCCCTGGACGACGGCAAGCCCACCGGCGAGCTCTATACCCTGTCCGCCGGGCAACGCCTACCGGTGTCGACCCGCGGCCTCTGGCTGGCGGAAAGCTTCGCCCGCCAGGACGCCTGGCTGGTCCACGACAGCCGGGTACGCTGGCGCGACTGGCTGGAGCGCATGGCGCCGCAGAGCGCTCTACAACGGGCCTAGATCGCTAGTCTCCGCCGGCACGGCGCTCCCCTACCGTGCCGCCGGCCGCGGCCTGGACCCGACCGGCTAGCCGGGAAAAGGGCAGCGTCTGGATCCACACCGTGCCGTGGCCGCTCAGGGTGGCCAGCACCAGGCCTTCGCCGCCGAACAGCATGCTGCGCAGGCCGCCGGCCAGCTTGATGTTGTAGTCGATGCCATTGGTGAAGCCCACCAGGCAACCGGTGTCCAGGCGCAGGGTCTCGCCCTTGAGTTCCTTGCGGATCACCGTGCCGCCGGCATGCACGAAGGCCATGCCGTCACCTTCCAGCCGTTGCAGGATGAAGCCTTCGCCACCGAAGAAACCGGCGCCCAGGCGGCGGGTGAAGGCCACGCCGAGGCGGGTGCCTTTGGCCGCGCAGAGAAAGGAATCGCGCTGGCAGAACAGGGTACCGCCCAGGGCGGCGAGGTCCAGAGGCACCACCTGCCCCGGATAGGGCGCGGCGAAGGCGACGTGGCGCTTCTCGCGGCCCTGGTTGGTGAAGTGGGTCATGAACAGCGACTCGCCGCCGAGCATGCGCTTGCCGGCGCCCCAGAGTTTGCCGAGCAAGCCAGCCGAGCCATCGCCCATGCGCGCAGTGAAGTCGATGTCGGCTTCCATGTAGGTCATGGCGCCGGCCTCGGCGATCACCGTCTCGCCGGGATCAAGGCCGATCTCCACCGCCTGCAGGGATTCGCCGAGGATGCGATGGTCGAGGATATGGCTGGCCATGAAGAACTCCTGGATGGCAGAGAATACATCCAGCCTACCAGCGCTGGAGCACAAGGTTGGGTCCGTAGCGTGGAAAACGGCGCAGCCTTTTCCACTGGAGACTTGGTGGCGAGGAGGCCCTCACCCCAACCCTCTCCCGAGGGGAGAGGGGGCTATCCGAGCAGGCGTTCAGTTTCATCAGCCACGGCAAAGATCACGTCAAACCAACGTACCTCTTCCTGTAGGAGCAACTGTCTTATCGCCTGAGTCACTGAAGACGAGCGTCCGCTCCAAGCGCCCCCTCTCCGTTCGGGAGAGGGCTGGGGTGAGGGAATCCTTCGCGGCGAACTCACCCGTGGAAAAGGCTGCGCCGTTTTCCACACTACGACCTGTAGGAGCGGCCCATGGCCGCGATTGGCCTAGCGCCGCTAAACAGGCCCCCTTCACTCGGCTCTCTCCCTCCGGGAGAGGAGGAGCTCAACCCCGCAGTTTAGGCTGAGCGCAGCCAAGCCCAACACAACTCATTCAAACATCCCGTACCTCACCGGCAAAACGCGCCAGTCGCTGGCGCAGTCGCTGGTTCTCGCGGCGCAGCTCTTCCACCTCATCGAGCAGGTGCAGGGCCAGGGCGGTCGCGGCCCAGTCCAGCTCCAGTTCGCGACGCAGGCGTACGGCGCGGCGGGCGCGGTGCAGGGCGCCGGTGTCGAAGTGCCATTCGGCCGGACGCTTGCCGCGCTGCGGCGCCAGGATGCCGTGCTCGACGATCTCCACCACCACGGGCTCGCTCACCTCGCAGAGCACGCAGAATTCCTGCAGGACGATCAGACTGCTCATCGGACTTTCCTCCAGTCTTGGCGGGGATCGAAGGCCGCCCGCTCGGCCAGTTGACGCCACAGCGCCTGGGTCGCTTCATCGCCCTTTGGCGGCATCACCACCTTGAGCACCGCATGCAGATCGCCCTGCCCATTCTTGCCGGCGAGGCCCTTGCCCCGTACCCGCAGCCGCGCGCCGCTCTGGCTGCCGGCTGGGATGCTGAGCATGATCTGGCCATCCAGGGTGGGCACCTGCACCTTGGCGCCCAGGGCTGCCTCCCAGGGGGCGAGCGGCACGGTGACGACCAGGTCCTGGCCATCCACGTCGAATACGGGATGGGGCACCAGGCGGATGACCAGATAGAGATCCCCCGCCTCCGCACCGCCGATGCCCGGTTCACCCTGGCCCTTCAGACGAATACGTTCGCCATCGGTGCTGCCGGCGGGAATCTTGACGTTGAGGGTCTTGGTGGTCTCGCCGACACGCCGACCGAGTTCATCGCGCTGCGGCAGCGAAAAACTCAGGGGCTTGGTGCTGCCGGCCTGGCTCTCTTCGAGGAACAGCGGCAATTCCAACTCGACGTCGCGGCCGCGCCGGGCGAAGCCGCCGTGCTGCGAACGCCCGGCGGCGCCGAACAGGGATTCGAAGAAATCGGAATAGTCCTCGCCGAAGCCGGCCTGGGGATCGCTGTAGTTCTCACCCGATCCCGGTTGCCAGTCCGGCGGCACCTGGAAGCGCTCGCCCTGCTGCTGGTAGAGGCGCACCTGGTCGTACTCGGCGCGCTTGTGCGGATCGCGCAGCACGTCGTAGGCCTCGGCCACCTCCTTGAAGCGAGCCTCGGCATCGGCCTCCTTGCTCACATCGGGATGGTACTTGCGCGCCAGTTTGCGATAGGCGGTCTTGAGGGTCTTGTCGTCGACGTCGGGGGCGACGCCGAGCACCTCGTAGTAGTCCTTGAAGTCCATTGCGGTCTCCAGCAGCGGTTCCCTAGTGTGGTGCTTCAGAAGTTCGCACAAGAGTTGGCGAGTGATTTTTGCTCTTGGGCTAGGCGCCGCGACGAGTCATAGCAGGGCTATGGCGAGGAGTGGCAACGAAGTCCAGGAGTAAAAAGCGCCGCCAAAATTGTGCGGTTAACTTCTGGAGCACCGCACTAAAGACCGCGGCGCACCCCCAGGGGTTGCATGGGGTCGATCAGTCGCCGCGCTTGCGGAACGCCCAACTGCCGGCCAGCACCGTGAAGGTGGCCACCAGCGCCACCAGGATCCAGAAGCCATGGGGCGAGCTGGCCAGGGGAATACCACCGACGTTCATGCCGAAAAAGCCGGCGATGATGTTGATCGGCAAGGCCAGCACCGTGACCAGGGTCAGGGTGAACAGGGTACGGTTGGTCTGCTCGGCGGAGGCGGCGGCGATCTCTTCCTGCAGCAGCTTGAGCCGTTCCACCAGGGCCGAGAGGTCGTCCAGCACCCGGTCGAATTCCTCGGTGGCCTCGCGCAGGGTCTGGATGTCGTCGCGCCGCAACCAGGCCGGTGGCCGGTTGAGCAGGCGCAGCAAGGAGCCAGGCTCCAGCGCCAGCAATCGCTGCAGGCGTACCAGGGCGCGTCTGAGGCTACCGAGTTCGGCGCGGCTGGCGGCCAGCCGTTGGGACAACAGCCGATCCTCGATGGCGTCCACCTTGACCGTGGTGTCGCGGATGATGCCGGTCAGCACATCGGCCTGGTCGCGCAAGAGGTGCACCAAGAGCTCCAGGGTCGAGCCGAAGCCCTCGCCCCGGCGTACCGCATGGCGTAGGCGATCCACCGAGCGCAGCGGCTGGGCGCGGGCGGTCACCAGCAGTCCCGGTCGGGCACAGGCCCAGAGGGTGGCGACGTCCACCGAGACCTGGCCGTAGGCGAGGGTCACGTCGTTCACCACTCCGAGCAGGGTGTCGTCGGCCGGCTCCAGGCGGGTCGAATGGGAACCCGCGTGTAGCGACTCGAAGAATTCCTCGGGTAGCCCCAGGTGCTCGCGCATCCAGCGTTCGGCGGCGGCGTGGGCCAGGTTGAAATGCAGCCAGCGAAAGCCGCCCTCCTCGGCTTCCCAGGGATCTTCCGGGGCCATGGTCAGGGCGTGGCCGGGCTGGCCGGAGGTGAAGTGATAGGCGTAGAGCAGCCCCAGCCGTTCGGCGGCCGGATGCAGGGGAATCAGGGTATTGGTCATGGCTACCTGCAAGGGGACGCGACATCAGGGCTCTGTTAGAGCCTGTTCAAAGTCTGCTGCGCGTCGGCCAAACTGCGTTGAAAAGACCTTCGAAATGCTCATTTACCATGCGTAAATTCCGCTTCCTCAGGCCTTTTCGCCTTGTTTGGCTGTAGCTCGCGAGACTTTGAACAGGCTCTTAGCAGATAAAGATGAACCTTTGATGACAGAGCCCCGCATCGGCAGGTGCCGGAAGCGCCCCGGACGGGGCGCCTCAGCTTATTGCGGACGCATGTGCGGGAAGAGGATGACGTCGCGGATCGACGGCGAGTTGGTCAGCAGCATCACCAGGCGGTCGATGCCGATGCCTTCGCCGGCGGTGGGCGGCATGCCGTATTCCAGGGCGTTGATGAAGTCGGCGTCGTAGTGCATCGCCTCGTCGTCACCGGCGTCCTTTTCCTGGACCTGCAGCATGAAGCGCTCGGCCTGGTCTTCGGCGTCGTTGAGCTCGGAATAGGCGTTGGCGATCTCGCGGCCACCGATGAACAGCTCGAAGCGGTCGGTGACGTTTGGATTCTGGTCGTTGCGCCGCGCCAGCGGCGAGACCTCGAAGGGATACTCGGTGATGAAGTGCGGCTGCTCCAGCTTGCTCTCCACCAGTTCCTCGAAAATCATCACCTGCAGCTTGCCCAGGCCTTCGTGGCCGAGCACCTTGGCGCCGGCTTTCTTGGCGATGGCACGGGCCTTCTCGACGTCGTTGAGGTCGGCCGCGGTGATGTCCGGGTTGTACTTGAGGATGGAGTCGTACACCGACAGCCGCACGAAGGGCTCGCCGAAGTGGAACACCTTGTCGCCATAGGGCACGTCGGTGCTGCCGAGCACGGCCTGGGCCAGCTCGCGGAACAGTTCCTCGGTGAGATCCATGTTGTCTTCGTAGTCGGCGTAGGCCTGGTAGAACTCGAGCATGGTGAACTCGGGGTTGTGCCGGGTCGAGACGCCTTCGTTACGGAAGTTGCGGTTGATCTCGAAGACCTTCTCGAAGCCACCCACCACCAGGCGCTTGAGGTACAGCTCCGGCGCGATACGCAGGAACATGGCCATGTCCAGGGCGTTGTGGTGGGTCTCGAAGGGCTTGGCCGCCGCGCCGCCGGGGATGGTCTGCAGCATGGGGGTTTCCACTTCGAGGAAACCACGCTCCATGAGGAAGCGACGGATATGGGCGATGACTTGGGAGCGCACGCGGAAGGTCTGGCGCACCTCTTCGTTGACGATCAGGTCGACGTAGCGCTGCCGATAGCGCAGCTCGGTATCGGTCAGGCCGTGGTGCTTGTCGGGCAGTGGGCGCAGCGACTTGGTCAGCAGGCGCACGTCGTTCATGTAGACGTAGAGATCGCCCTTGCCGGAACGGGCCAGGGTGCCCTCGGTGGCGATGATGTCGCCCAGGTCCCAGGTCTTGACCGCTTCCAGGGTCTCGGCCGGCAGGGTCTTGCGGTCGACATAGACCTGAATGCGCCCGCTGGTGTCCTGCAGCACCATGAAGGCACCGCGGTTGAGCATGATGCGGCCGGCCACCTTGACCTTGATGCCCGCGGCTTCCAGCTCTTCCTTGGTCTTGTCGGCGTACTGCTTCTGCAGGTCACCGGCCAGGCTGTCGCGACGGAAGTCGTTGGGGAAGGGAATGGCCTGCTGGTCACGCAGCGCGGAGAGCTTTTCCTTGCGCTGGGCGATCAGCTTGTTGTCTTCCTGTTCCTGGGCTTGCGGGTCTAGGGGTTGTTCGCTCATGTCTGCTGTTTACCTGGGGTAGCTGACCGTAGGAGCGGCCCATGGCCGCGATAACTAGCAGGATCGCGGCCGTGGGCCGCTCCTACGGGGAGAGTGGGATTAGATGCCCTGCTTGAGGCTGGCTTCGAGGTATTCGTCCAGATCGCCGTCGAGCACCTTGTCGCAGTCGCTGCGTTCGACGCCGGTGCGCAGATCCTTGATCCGCGAGGCGTCGAGCACATAGGAGCGAATCTGGTGGCCCCAGCCGATATCGGACTTGGAGTCTTCCAGCGCCTGGGAGGCGGCGTTGCGCTTCTGCATCTCCAGCTCGTACAGCTTGGCCCGCAGCATCTTCATGGCGGTGTCCCGGTTGGCGTGCTGGGAGCGCTCGTTCTGGCAGGCCACCACGGTGTTGGTGGGCACGTGGGTGATCCGCACCGCGGAATCGGTGGTGTTCACGTGCTGACCGCCGGCACCGGAGGAGCGGTAGGTGTCGACGCGCAGGTCGGACGGGTTGATCTCGATGTCGATGTTGTCGTCGATCTCGGGGGAGACGAACACCGCGGTAAAGGAGGTGTGGCGCCGGTTACCGGAGTCGAAGGGACTCTTGCGCACCAGGCGGTGCACGCCGATCTCGGTGCGCAGCCAGCCGAAGGCGTATTCGCCCTTGATGTGCACGGTGGCGCCCTTGATACCGGCGACCTCGCCTTCGGACAGCTCGACGATCTCGGCGCTGAAGCCGTGCTGGTCGGCCCAGCGCAGGTACATGCGCAAGAGCATGTTGGCCCAGTCCTGGGCCTCGGTGCCGCCGGAGCCGGCCTGGATGTCCAGGTAGCAGTTGTTGGGGTCCATCTCGCCGCTGAACATGCGGCGAAATTCCAGCTTCTCGAGGATGCCGCGCAGGCGCTCCACCTCGGCCGCCACGTCATCGACCGCGCCCTGGTCTTCCTCTTCGGCGGCCATTTGCAGCAGGTCGCTGGCATCGGCCAGGCCGCCGCTCAGCTCGTCCAGGGTGCCGACCACCTGGGCCAGCTGGGAGCGCTCGCGACCGAGATTCTGGGCGTACTCGGGCTTGTTCCAGACATTGGGGTCTTCGAGCTCGCGCTCGACTTCGACCAGCCGATCCTTCTTCAGATCGTAGTCAAAGATACCCCCGAATGGTCTGGGTACGGCTGGAGAGGTCCTTGATGCTGGTGACGATCGGGTTGATTTCCATGGGGGAAACACTCGCGAGAAAAGCTGTGGAAAAGCTCGCGAGTATAACCCAATCGGCGGCGAAACTCAGAGTGCGAAGGGGTTCGCCGCCCGTGTGGTGCTCAATCGGCGTCGAGGTCGCGGTGGCGGGTTTCCGGCAGGCACAGCAGCCCCACCACCAGGCTGACGCCGGTGATCAGCACCGGATACCAGAGACCATAGAAGATGTCGCCGGTATAGACCACCAGGGCGAAGGACACCGTGGGCAGGAAGCCGCCGAACCAGCCATTGCCGATGTGGTACGGCAGCGACATGGAGGTGTAGCGAATGCGCGTGGGGAACAGCTCCACCATCAGCGCCGCCAGCGGTCCGTAGCAGAGGGTGGCGATCAGGATCAGGGCGAAGATCACCGCCACCACCATGGGTTTGTTGACCTGTGCCGGATCGGCCTTAGCCGGATAGCCGGCAGCCTGCACCGCGGCGCGCAGGGCCGGCTCGTCGTAGCCGACGATCAGCTTGTCACCGACGCTGACCTGCACGGCATCGCCCGGCGCCGCCGCCACGCTGCGATAGGGCAGGCCGCTCTTGGCCAGCAGCGTCTTGACCCGGTCGCAGGGACTGTCGAAGCGGGCCTTGCCCACTGGATCGAACTGGAAGGTACAGGTGGCCGGATCGGCCGTCACCACGATGGGCGCCTGCTGGCTGGCCTGGTAGATCTGCGGATTGGCGTAGTGGGTCAGGGCCTTGAACAGCGGGAAGTACAGTACCGTCGCCAGTAGCAGGCCGAGCATCAGGATCGGCTTGCGGCCGACCTTGTCCGACAGCCAGCCGGCGATGACGAAGAAAGGCGCGCCGAGGATGACGCTGACGATCAACAGGTTGTTGGCCAGCAGCGGGTCCAGCTTGAGGGTCTGGGTGAGAAAGAACATGACGTAGAACTGCGCCAGGTAAAAGGTCACCGCCTGGCCGCCGTTGATGCTGAACAGGGCGATCAGCACCACCTTGAGGTTGCTCCAGTTGGTGAAGGAATCGCGGATCGGCGCCTTGCTCTGCTTGCCCTCGGCCTTCATGCGCAGGAAGGCCGGCGATTCGTGCATCGACATCCGGATCCAGGTGGAGATGGCCAAGAGGAAGATCGACAGCAGGAACGGCAGGCGCCAGCCCCAGACCTCGAACTGATCACCGGTCAGGTAGCGGCAGACCAGGATCACCACCAGCGACAGCAAGAGGCCCAGGGTCGCGGTGGATTGCAGCCAGCTGGTGTGGGCGCCGCGCTTGCCGGGCGGTGCATGCTCGGCGATGTAGGTGGCGGCGCCACCGTATTCGCCGCCCAGGGCCAGGCCCTGCAAGAGGCGCAGCACCACCAGGATGATGGGCGCGGCCACGCCGATGCTGGCATAGGTAGGCAGCAGCCCGACGCCGAAGGTGGCGATACCCATGAGGATGATGGTGGCGAGAAAGGTGTACTTGCGCCCGACCAGATCGCCCAGGCGCCCGAACACCAGGGCGCCGAAGGGCCGCACCACGAAGCCGGCGGCAAAGGCCAGCAGGGCGAAGATGAAGGCGGTGGTGTCGTTGACCCCGGCGAAGAATTGCTTGCTGATCACCGCCGCCAGGGCGCCGTAGAGAAAGAAGTCATACCACTCGAAGACGGTCCCCAGGGACGAGGCGAAGATCACCTTGCGCTCTTCGCGGCGGCTGGTGGCCACGGTGGGTTGCACCCGGGGTTGGGCATAGTCTGACATCGCGCGTTCTCCTGACCCGGGAGCGCCGGGCACTCATTGTTGTTATGGGCGACAGCTACTACGGTGGAAACGGCGGAAGGCCCGCCGCCGGTGAAGCCGGCTGGACGAAGCTAGGCGGCCGAGACCGCGCTGGCCCGGGCCACTGCGGCGGGCAGCTCGTGACTGCCCTGCTCCCGCGCCTCGGCCAGCATGAAGGTGGCCGCCTGCTCGGCGATCATCAGGGTCGGCGAACAGCTGTTGCCCGAGACCAGTGTGGGCATGATGGAGGCGTCGGCCACCCGCAGCCCCGGAATGCCATGCACCCGCAGGCGCGCATCGACCACGGCGTCGACGTCCCGCCCCATGCGGCAGGTGCCGGAGGGATGGAAGATGGTGGTGCCTATGGCGCCGGCCGCCTGCTGCAGCTCCTCGTCACTCTGGTAGGCCGGCCCCGGCAGGTATTCCTCGGGTCGATAGGCGGCCAGGGCCGGCGCGGCGACGATGCGCCGGGTCAGGCGGATCGCATCCGCGGTCACCTTGAGATCCTCCGGTGCGCTGAGGTAGCGCGGCTGGATCAAGGGCGCGGCCTGGGGATCGGCGCTGCGGATGGCCACCTGGCCGCGACTGGCCGGCCGCAGGTTGCACACCGAGGCGGTGAAGGCCGGAAAGCCGTGCAGCGGCTCGCCGAAGCGTTCCAGCGACAGCGGTTGTACGTGGTATTGCAGATTGGCCGAGGACTGGCCTGGATCGGAACGAGCGAAGGCACCCAGCTGACTCGGCGCCATGGCCAGGGGGCCGCTGCGCCGCCAGAGATACTCGAGCCCCATGCCCAGCTTGCCCCAGAGGCTGCCGGCCAGGGCATTGAGGGTCGGCACGCCATGGACGCGATAGATCAGCCGCAATTGCAGGTGGTCCTGCAGATTGCCACCCACCCCTTCCAAGCGATGCTGGACGCCGATGCCCAGGCCTTCGAGCAGCGCCCGCGGCCCTATGCCGGAGCGTTGCAACAGCGTTGGCGAGCCTATGGCGCCGGCGCAGAGCACGATCTCTCGACGCGCCACCAGCCGCTGGGGCGCGGCCTGGCCCGGTAGCCGCGCCAGGACCGCCCGCGCCCTGCCCTCTTCCAGCAGCACCCGCTCCACCTGGACCCCGGTCAATACCTGCAGATTGGCGCGGTGGCGGATAGGTTTGAGAAAGGCCTTGGCGGCATTCCAGCGCACGCCATTGCGCTGGTTGACCTGGAAGTAGCCGCAGCCTTCATTGTCGCCGGTGTTGAAGTCCTCCACCGGCGCGATGCCGGTTTCGCCCGCGGCACTGCGGAAGGCGTCGAGCAGCGTCCAGTGCAGGCGCTGGCGCTCCACCCGCCATTCACCGCCCGCACCATGGAAGGCCGAGGCGCCGTCGCAATGATCCTCCATGCGCTTGAACAGCGGCAGCACGTCCTGCCAGGCCCAGCCGGGATTGCCGGCAGCCGCCCAGCCGTCGTAGTCGCGGGCCTGGCCACGCATGTAGATCATGCCGTTGATGGACGAGCAGCCGCCGAGCACCCGGCCGCGCGGATAGTTGAGCGCCCGGCCGCCCAGCCCTTCTTCCACCTCGGTCTTGAAGCACCAATCGGTGCGTGGATTGCCGATGCAGAACAGATAGCCGACCGGGATATGGATCCAGGGATGGTTGTCGCGCCCGCCGGCTTCCAGCAGCAGCACGCGATGGGTCGGATCGGCGGACAGTCGATTGGCCAGCAGGCAGCCGGCCGGACCGGCACCGACGATGATGAAGTCATATTCCGCCGCAGGACCGGGCATGACGTCGCCTCGTGTTTTGTTGTTGTGGCCCCTATCCTAGTGTCGTCATCCGCGAACAACAGTCGCCGAAAACGGGCAATGGCTGTGCATTTCTGCACAGCTCCCTGGAAACGGCCGGCTAGACCAGAACAAGAGAGGCGGCGGCATGTTCGATTGGAACGATCTGCGCGTTTTCCTGGAGGTGCAGCGCCATGGCCGGTTGCTGACCGCCGCCCGTAGCCTGGGCGTCAGCCATGCCACCATCGCCCGCCATCTGGAGGCCCTGGAGCGCGCCCTGGGCAGCCAGTTGCTGGTGCAGCAGGCCAGCGGCTACCAGCTCACGCCAGCCGGCCAGGCGCTGTTGGCCCATGCCCAGGCGATGGAAGAAGCCGCCCTGCTGGCCCAGGAAGCCGTGACCCAGAGACTCAATCCCCTGGGTCAGGTACGGGTCGGTGTGACCGAAGGCCTGGGCACCGGCTTTCTGGCCCGCCGCCTGGGCGGACTGCTGCGGGATTATCCGGGCCTGGAGGTGGAACTGGTCTCGGTGCCGCGCTTCGTCAGCGTCACCAACCGCGAGGCGGATATCGCCATCACCTTGGAGCGCCCCACCGCCGAGGGCTTGATCGGCCGGCGACTGACGCCCTATCGCCTGCGCTTCTACGCCAGCCACGACTATCTAGAGCGGGCACCGTCACTGCATGGCCAGGCCGATCTCGCCGAACAGACCTTCATCGGCTATGTCGACGACCTGTTGTTCTGCCGTGAGCTGCAATTCATCCAGGGGCTCTGTCCGGAACCCCGCCTGGTCTTTCGCAGCACCAGTGTCATCGCCCAACGGGAGGCGGCCTGTGCCGGCCTCGGCATCGCGGTGCTGCCCTGCTATCTGGTGAGTAACGACAGCCCGCTGGAATGCGTATTGCCGGAAAGGTCCTTCACCCGCGAATACTGGATCTCGACCCACCGGGAGTTGCACCGCTCCGCGCGCCTGCGCGTGGTCTGGGATTTCCTGCTGCAGCTCTGCGCGGCAGAGCGGCCTCTGCTGCTGGGAGCAGAGCCGCTGAACGAAGCAGCGCTGGGCGCCTAGCGGTCAGACCGCTGCGGCCTGGCGCTCCAGCTCGGCGCATAGGCCAGGGTCCAGACGGAGCTGGCGCGCCAGCTCTTCCAGATAGGCCTTTTCCATGTACTGCTGATCGTCGATCAGCATCAGGCTGGCCAGGTACATCTCGGCGGCCATCTCCGGTGTCTCGGCCGCTGCCGCCACCTTGGCCGGGTCCAGCGGCTGCTCCAGCTCGCGCTGCAACCAGCTGCGCAATTCCGGATCGTCATGCAGCTTGGCCATCTCGGCCTCGATGGCCTGGCGCTCCTGGGCGTCCACGTGACCATCCGCTTTGGCCGCGGCGATCAGGGCGATGAGCACCGCCCGGCCATGGGCCTCGGCTTCATGCTCGGGCACCCGGTCCACGGTGCGCGGCTCGACGGTTTTCGTACCCTGCGCCTGGTTGGCCTGCCAGGATTGATAGGCCTTGTAGGCCACCATGCCGAGCGCCGCCAGCCCACCGTAGCCGACCGCCTTGCCACCAAGGCTACGACCGCGCTTGCTGCCCAGCAAAGCCGTCAGGGCGCCGGCGGCCAGGCCACTGTTGCCCAGGCCCGAGAGCAGGCCGCCAAGGCCGTCCTTGCCGCCAGGTGCCGCGCCAGCGCCCGGCCGTATGGTCGATTGGCCGGTCTTCTTGGCCAGTGCCTGCTGGCCGGCCTTGAGCAGTTGATCGAGCAGACCTCGAGTGTTCATGTACGACCTCCGTGAGCAAGGGATTCAACCTCCTGAGACCACCTCGCGGACCGTCTGGCTCAAGCCGCCTGCTTACCGGATGTTGCAGCCTGCCAGGCCCATTCGGCGAGTCGATACAAAATATTGCTGACCGGCGCGCGCGCTCGGCGCTACTCTTGCGCCTTTCCCTTGCCGTTGTCGGAGACACCCCATGCGTTCGCGTCTGGCTGTGCTGTTCGCGCTTTCGCTCGCCCTCACCGCCGGCCAGGTCCAGGCCGCCGCCGAGGACGCTCGCCTCATTGCCAATCGCTATCTCGATGCCTGGAACGACCACGACGCCGAGGCCGCCAGCGCCCTGCTCGATCCCAAGGTGCAGTACTTCGACAGCGGCACCGCCGTCACCGAGACCAGCCGTGCCCAGGCCCGCGACAAGATCGTCAAGGTCACCCTCAAGGCCGTGCCCGACCTGCAGGTGAAAATGCTGCACAAGCCGGTCATCGGCCCGCGCAGCATCGCCTTCGAATGGGAACTCACTGGCAACCGCCCCACCGCCACCGGCAAGCAACCGGTGAAGATCCGCGGTGCCAGCATCATGAGGATCCGTGACGGGCGCATCTGGTACCTGGGTGACTACTATGACAGCGACGCCCTGGAAGCGGCCTTGCGACCAGTCAAGCCGTGACCCAAGGAGCCAGCCGCGCGGATGGCTCCTCACTGATCCCTATTCCGCGCCGAAGGGCTTGCGCAGCGGCGTATCCCGGTGTGCGGCGCGCACGTACTGTGGCGGCCAGGAGACCTTCTCGCGCAGGGCCTCGGCGGCATTGAGCGGCCAGTAGGGATCGCGCAGCAACTCGCGGGCCAGCAGCACCAGGTCAGCCTGGCCGGTGCGCAGCACATGCTCGGCCTGGGCCGCGTCGGTGATCATGCCCACCGCGCCACTGGGGATCTCGGCTTCCTTGCGTACCCGCTCGGCGAACTGAGTCTGGTAGCCGGGGCCGGTGGGGATGTCGGCCTGGGCCGCGGTGCCGCCGGAAGAGACGTCGATCAGGTCGACGCCCAGGGTCTTCAGGCGGCGCGCCAGCTCCACCGTCTCGTCGACGTCCCAGCCGTCCTCCACCCAATCGGTGGCCGAGACCCGCACGAACAGCGGCAGCTCATCCGGCCAGACCGCCCGGACATCGGCAGTCACCTCCAGCAGCAGGCGGATGCGATTCTCGAAATTGCCACCGTAGTCGTCTTCGCGGCGATTGGAGAGCGGCGAGAGGAACTGGTGCAGCAGATAGCCATGGGCGGCATGGATCTCGGCCACCTTGAAGCCAGCCGCCAGGGCCCGTTCGGCGGTATCGACGAAGGCCCGGCGAATGCTGGCGATGTCATCGCGATCCAGGGCCGTGGGCCGGGTATGCTGGGGATCGAAGGCAATGGCCGAGGGTGCTACCGGGACCCAGCCGCCTTCGGCGATGGGCACGCTGCCGTGCTTACCGGCCCAGGGCTGCCAGGTGCTGGCCTTGCGTCCGGCGTGGGCCAGCTGGATGCCGGCGACGCTGCCCTGGCCTTCGATGAATTGGGTAATGCGCCGCAGCGGCTCGATCTGCTCGTCCTTCCACAGCCCCAGGTCCTGGGGCGTGATGCGCCCGTCGGGGGTAACCGCGGTGGCCTCGAAGATCACCAGGCCGGCACCGCCAACGGCGCGACTGCCGAGGTGGACCAGGTGCCAGTCGTTGGCGAAGCCGTCTTCGCTGGAGTACTGGCACATCGGGGAGACCACCACCCGGTTGGGCAGGGTCAGCTGACGCAGGGTCAGGGGCTGGAACAGGAGACTCATGACAGACCTCGTCTTCTAGGGATTCACCGCATTGGAGTGTTCCCGAACAGAATAGGTCGCTGTTCCGACTAACGCGGGGCCAGATGCACCACCAGCAACTGCACGCTCTCGTTGCCACGAAACTCGTTCACGTCCAGCCGATAGGCCAGTTCGGCCCAGCGGATGTTGGGATCGGGCCAGGTCTCGCGATCGATGTTGAAGGCGATGCCCTCCAGCTCCGGGCCACCCTGCTCGCTGCGCAGGGTCAGCTTCAGATGGCGCTCCTTGAGCAGGCGCTGGGAGAGGATCTCGAAGGTGCCATGGAACAGCGGCTCGGGAAACTGCTGACCCCAGGGCCCAGCCTGGCGGAGGGCCTGGGCCAGGTCGAGCTGGAATTCGGCCGGAGCCAGGCAGCCATCGGTCTGCAACCGCCCGCTCAAGTCCTCGGCCTGCAGATGACGCCGCACCTCGGCATCGAAGGCGGCGGCAAAGGTCTCGTAATGCGCCTGGGGCAGGCTGAGGCCGGCGGCCATGGCGTGACCGCCGAACTTGGTGATCAGCCCAGGATGGCGAGTCGCCACGGCGTCCAGGGCATCGCGGATGTGCAGCCCGGCCACCGAGCGTGCCGAACCCTTGAGCATGCCGGTGCCGCTGCCGTCGTCGGCGAAGGCCAGCGCCGGGCGGTGATACTTTTCCTTGAGGCGCGAGGCGAGGATGCCGATCACGCCCTGGTGCCACTCCGGATCGAACAGGCAGAGGCCGAAGGGCAGATCGTCTTCCGGCAGCTCCTTGAGCTGCTTGAGCGCCTCCCGCTGCATGCCCTGCTCGATGCTCTTGCGATCCTTGTTGAAGTCGTCCAACTGCTGGGCGTATTCCTGCGCCAGCTGCGGGTCTTCGCAGAGCAGCAACTCGATGCCGATGGACATGTCGTCCAGGCGGCCGGCCGCGTTGAGTCGGGGGCCGAGAATGAAACCGAGGTCGCTGGAGGCCACCTTGCCCGGCTGGCGCCCGGCCACTTCCAGCAGTGCCTTGAGGCCCGGTCGCGCCCGACCGGCCCGGATACGCATCAGCCCCTGATGCACCAGGATGCGATTGTTGGCATCCAGTGGCACCACATCGGCGACGCTACCCAGGGCCACCAGATCGAGCAATTCGGCCAGATTGGGCTCAGCGAGGCCCTGACGACTGAACCAGCCGTTCTCGCGCAGGCGACTACGCAGCGCCAGCATCACATAGAAGATCACCCCGACCCCGGCGATGCACTTGCTGGGGAAGGCGCAGGCCGGCTGGTTCGGATTGACGATGGCGTCGGCGGCGGGCAACTCGGCACCCGGCAGGTGGTGGTCGGTGATGACCACCTGCAGCCCGGCGGCCTTGGCCTCGGCCACGCCATCCAGGCTGGAGATGCCGTTGTCGACGGTGAGCAGCACTTCCGGCTCGCGTTGCAGGGCCACGGCGACGATCTCGGGCGTCAGGCCGTAGCCGTACTCGAAGCGATTGGGCACCAGGTAGTCGACCCAGGCCGCGCCCAGGCGACGCAGGGCCAGCACGCCTACGGCACTGGCGGTGGCGCCATCGGCGTCGAAGTCGCCGACGATGAGGATGCGCCGGCGCTCTTCCAGGGCGCGCGCCAGCAGCTCCACCGCCGCCTCGATGCCCTTGAGCTGGTGATAGGGCACCAGCCGCGCCAGGCCCTTGTCCAGCTCTTCCGGCTGGGTCACGCCGCGGGCGGCATAGAGCCGGGTGAGCAGCGGCGGCAGATCGCCCAGGTCGGGCAACACCGCCGGTAGCGGACGGGGCTCCAGGCGCATCAACGTTCGCCCAGCAGCCATTCCAGCTGCAGCTCGTGTTGGCCGCGGTCGTCGGTGACGAACAGGGTGCCCTCGCTGATCATCACCTGCCAGACGATGCTACGCGGCAGGTCGCGGGCCAGTTCGGCCAGGGGCTCGGCCGGAACCGCGGCGATGTGCAGATTCTTCAGCGTCCTGACCGCATCCACGACCTTGGTCTGCCAGACGCGCAGGTTGCCATAGGCCAGCAGGCTGGTGCGTTCGGTACGGCGGCTGCACCAGGTCAGCCGCTCGGCATCGGGCTGCCCGACCTCGATCCAGTGGAGCACCCGGCCGTCGAGACTCTTCTCCCACAGCGCCGGCTCGTCGACATCCGACAGGCCGCGGCCGAAGGCCAGTTGCTCGTTGTACCAGAGCGCATAGGCCAGCAGCCGGACCACCAGCCGCTCTTCGGTCTCGGAGGGATGCCGCGCCACGGTCAGACGCAGATTCTCGTAAACCCCGCGATCCAGATCGGTGAGGTTGAGTTCGACTTTGTAGGGCGTGGCTTGCAGAGCCATGGGCGGGTCACCGGCAGGGAAAGCCGGGCATTGTACCGGAAAAGGAGGAGAGGCTTAGGGCCAGGTAGACGCTTGAACGCATCAGGTATGGGGTCTATCGCGGCCATGGCGGTCCGCCGATGCGGCCGCTCCTACAGAGCTTTGACGTTCTTGTAGAAGCGGCCCATGGCCGCGATTCAGCGAGTAGGGTGGAAAACCGCGCAGCGTTTTCCACGCGGGGCTCGGGCACCGGTGGGCAAGGCTACGCCGTTACCCACCCTACATCGCGACCTGGCAAACAGCCCTACAGCGGCTGCCCGCGCTTGCCGTGACGGGCAACGAACGCCTGGACGGCGGCCAGGTCGTTGGGCAGTACGGTGCAGCGCTCTTCGCGCTGCAGCAGGTCGGTCAGATGCGGTGGTAGGCTGAGAGTCGCGCCGATGCCGGCCTGCTCCACCGCCTCGGGGAATTTCACCGGGTGGGCGGTGCCCAGTACCACCATGGGGGTGGCCAGGCTGCGGCGGCACTCACGGGCAGCGAGCACGCCGATGGCGGTGTGCGGGTCCAGCACCTCGCCGGTGGCGGCATAGACCTCGGCGATGGTGGCGCAGGTCTCTGCGTCACTGACCGCCAGGGAATCGAACAGCTTGCGTGCCTCGGTCCAGCGATCGTCCGCCACCGACAGCGTGCCGCTGCTGCGGAAGTTCGCCATCAGCTCCGCCAGGGCCAGGCCATCGCGACCGTGCAGGTCGAACAGCAGGCGCTCGAAGTTGGACGACACCATGATATCCATGGACGGCGACAGCGTGGCTTCCAACTGCTGCTTGTCGTAGCGGTTGCCCGACATGAAGCGGTGCAGGATGTCGTTGCGGTTGGTGGCCACCACCAGCTGGCTCACCGGCAGACCCATGTTGCGCGCCAGGTAGCCGGCGAAGATGTCGCCGAAGTTGCCGGTGGGCACCGAGAAGGCGATGGAGCGCGCCGGGGCACCCAGCTGCAGGGCCGCATGGAAGTAGTAGACGATCTGGGCCATGATCCGCGCCCAGTTGATCGAGTTGACCGCCACCAGCGGGGTGCCCTTGAGGAAACCCTGGTCGGCGAAGCTGGCCTTGACCATCTCCTGGCAGTCGTCGAAGTTGCCTTCGATGGCGATGTTGTGGATGTTGTCGCCTAGCAGCGTGGTCATCTGCCGGCGCTGCACTTCCGACACCCGCTGGTGCGGATGCAGGATGAAGATGTCCACGTTCTCGCAGCGCTTGCAGCCTTCGATGGCCGCCGAGCCGGTGTCACCGGAGGTGGCGCCCATGATCACCACGCGTTCGCCGCGCTTGGCCAGCACATGATCGAGCAGACGACCCAGCAACTGCAGGGCGAAATCCTTGAAGGCCAGGGTCGGGCCGTGGAACAGCTCCAGCACCCACTCGTTGGCGTCCAGCTGGCGCAGCGGCGCGATGGCGCTGTGGGCGAAACCAGCGTAGGTCTCTTCCAGGATGGCCTTGAATTCGGCATCGGCGATGGAGCCGGCGACGAAGGGTTTCATCACCCGGAAGGCCAGCTCGTGGTAGGGCAGACTGGCCCAGGAGGCGATCTCCTCCAGGGAAAAACGCGGCAGGTTCTCCGGCACGTAGAGACCGCCGTCGCTGGCGAGACCTGCCAGCAGCACTTCTTCGAAATTCAGCGCGGGCGCCTGGCCGCGGGTACTGATGTAACGCATGACTCGACCTCGGGAAAGACGGCGGCGCCGGGCGCCGCCAGGCTGCTCAGTTCAGGTGCTCGACCCGGATGCGGACCACGTCGCCCGCCACGTCGTCCAGGGCTTCCAGGGCGGCAATGGCCTCGACCATATGGCGCTCGATCACGCGGTGGGTGATGAGGATCATGGGCACCAGGCCGTCATGTTCCTCGGCTTCTTTCTGCATGATGGACTCGATGTTGATGCCACGGTCCGAAAGGATGCTCGCCACCTGGGCCAGCACGCCCGGGTGATCCTTGGCCTGGATGCGCAGATAGTAGGCGCTCTCGCAGGACTCGATCGGCAGCACCGGATGGTCGGACAGCGCATCGGGCTGGAAGGCCAGGTGCGGCACGCGATTCTCCGGATCGGAAGTCATGGCGCGGACCACGTCCACCAGGTCGGCCACCACCGCCGAGGCGGTAGGCTCCTGGCCGGCACCGGCGCCGTAGAACAGCGTCGAGCCGACGGCGTCGCCGTTGACCATCACGGCGTTCATCACGCCGTTGACGTTGGCGATCAGGCGATCGGCCGGGATCAGCGTCGGGTGCACCCGCAGCTCGATGCCCTGGGCGGTGCTGCGCGCCACGCCCAGGTGCTTGATGCGGTAGCCCAGCGCCTCGGCATAGCCGACGTCGGCGGTGGTCAGGCGGGTGATGCCCTCGGTGTAGGCCTTGTCGAATTGCAGCGGGATGCCGAAGGCGATGGACGCCAGGATGGTCAGCTTGTGGGCGGCATCGATGCCTTCCACGTCGAAGGTTGGATCGGCCTCGGCATAGCCCAGCGCCTGGGCTTCGGCCAGGACGTCGGGGAAGGTGCGACCCTTCTCGCGCATCTCGGAGAGGATGAAGTTGCCGGTGCCATTGATGATGCCGGCGACCCAGTTGATGCGATTGGCCGCCAGGCCTTCGCGCAAGGCCTTGATCACCGGGATGCCACCGGCCACCGAGGCCTCGAAGGCGACGATGACGCCCTGCTCGCGGGCCTTGGCGAAGATCTCGTTGCCATGCACGGCGATCAGCGCCTTGTTGGCGGTGACCACGTGCTTGCCGTTGGCGATGGCGCGCAGCACCAGCTCGCGTGCCAGAGTGTAGCCGCCGATCAATTCGACGACCACGTCGATCTCGGGGTTGTCCGCCACCGCCAGGACATCGGCGGTGATCGGCGTGCTGCCGGTATCGCAGTTGGGATTGGGCCGACGCTGGGCGATCTGCGCCACCTCGATACCCCGCCCGGCGCGCCGGGCGATTTCCTCGGCGTTGCGCTTGAGCACGTTGAAGGTCCCGCTGCCCACGGTACCCAGACCACAGATGCCTACTTTGACCGGCTTCACACCCTTATCCCCATGTCGAGTGGTACCGCTCCGCGGCACCGTTGAAGTCTCTGTTAGGCGCCTTAGCGCGCACCGATTGCCACTTCCGCCAACTGGTCGGCCGGCTGGTAACCCGGAATCATCTGGCCATCGGCGAGGATGATCGCCGGGGTACCCTGGATGCCCATGTTCTGCCCCAGCGCGAATTGCTGGGCGACCGGATTCTGGCAGGTCTCGGACTTGAGCTCACGCCCGGTGAACATCTGGTTCAGCGCCGCGGGCTTGTCCTTGGCACACCACACCGCCTCCAACTGCTTGGAGCCCGGCGAGCCCATGCCCTGCCGCGGGAAAGCCAGGTAGCGCACCTCGATGCCACGCTTGTTCAGCTCGGGCACCTCGGCATGCAGCTTCTGGCAATAGGGGCAGGTGGTGTCGGTGAAGACGGTAATGTGCGCCTTGGTCTCGCCCTGGGCGGGATAGACGATCATCTGGTTGCGGTCCAGGCCATTGATCTGCCGGGCCACAGCGACGTTCTCGGCCTGCTCGGTCAGATTGGCGGCCTTGCCGTCCTTGACCTGGTACAGATAGGCCTGCATGACGAACTGGCCATCACCGCTGGCGTAGAGCACCCGGCCACCCTTGAGCTGGACCTGGTAGAGGCCGTCCAGCGGACTCTTGGCGATGGACTCGATGGCAAGATTGGGTTGTAGTGCGGTCAGGCTCTGGCGAATGGCCTGCTCAGGTTCGGCCTGAGCCAGTTGCACGCCGAGCCCCAGGCAAGCGGCGAGCAACAGTTGGGAAATACGCATGTTTGACTCCTGTTGAGACGCCGGCAAGCCTACCATAGACGCACCGGCTAAGAGCCTGTTCAAAGGCTCGCGAGCTAGAGCCAAACAAGGCGAAAATGGCTGAGGAAGCGGAGTTTACAGGTAGTAAATGAGCATTCCGAAGCCATTTTCAACGCCGTTTGGCCGACGCGCAGCAGACTTTGAACAGGCTCTAAGGCGGTTCGGCCCTAGCCGCGCGGATGGTGCTGGGCATGCAGTTGCTGCAGCCGCACCCGGGCGACATGGGTGTAGATCTGGGTGGTGGACAGACTGGTATGGCCGAGCAGCATCTGTACCGTGCGCAGGTCGGCGCCATGGTTGAGCAGATGGGTGGCGAAGGCGTGCCTCAAGGTATGCGGCGACAGCGAGGTACGGATGCCGGCCACCTGGGCGTGCAGCTTGATGCGGTGCCAGAAGGTCTGCCGGGTCATGACCGTGCCCCTCTGGCTGGGAAAGAGGACGTCGCCGGGTTGGCCGCCCAGCAGCAGCGGCCGCGCGGTCTTGAGATAGTCCTCCAGCCAGGCGATGGCTTCCTCGCCCAGCGGGATCAGCCGCTCCTTGCTGCCCTTGCCGAACACCCGCAGCGAGCCTTCGCGCAAATTGACCTCGTCCAGGGTCAGGCTGACCAATTCGGTCACCCGCAGGCCGGTGGCATAGAGCACCTCCAGCATGGTGCGGTCACGCAGGCCAAGGGTGTCCTCGGTATCCGGCGCCGCCAGCAGGGCCTCCACGTCCGCCTCGGACAGGCTCTTGGGCAGCGGCGCGCCCAGCTGCGGCATGCTCACCAGCAGCGTCGGGTCTTCGGCTACCCTCCCCTCGCGCACACTGTATCTGTAGAAGCTGCGCAGCCCGGAGAGAAAACGCGCCGTGGAGCGCGCCTGGTAGCCCTCGCTCAGGCGCCAGCCGAGGTGATCGAGCACGGCATCGCGACCGACCGTCTCCAGGGTCAGTCCCCGGCCCTCCAGCCAGCGGGCGAAGGCCAGCAGGTCGGTGCGATAGGCGCTGCGGGTATGGGACGACAGCCCCTTCTCCAGCCAGAGGGCGTCGAGGAACTCCTCGATCAGCCGCTCGGCGCTCACTCGGCGAACCCCGGTAGCACCGGCGTCGGCTTGCCCTCGTCATCGACGGCGACGAAGCTGAAGGCACCGTTGATGGCGCGCTCACGGCCTTCCGCCAGCATGTCCTCGACGAACACCTCCACCTGCACCTTGATGCTGGTATTGCCGACTTTCACCACCCGCCCGACCAACTCGACGATGGAGCCGGCGGGGATCGGGTGGTTGAAGTCGATGCGATCGGTGGAGACCGTCACCAGCGGCTTGCGGCAGAAGCGCGTCGCCGTGATGAAGGACACCTCGTCCATCCAGGCCAGGGCGGTGCCACCGAACAGGGTGTCGTGATGATTGGTGGTGGGCGGGAACACCGCCTTGGCCACCCGGGTTTCCGACAGCGCGGTGCGCCGCTGGATTTCCGCTTCGCGGGTCGTCATGCCTTAGCCTTATCTCGAACCTCAGAAACGAAAAAAGCAGCCGAGGCTGCTTTTTTCTGGTCACGCTGCAATCAGGAAAGCTTTTCCTTGATGCGAGCGGCCTTGCCGGACAGTTCGCGCAGGTAGTACAGCTTGGCCTTGCGCACGTCGCCGCGACGCTTGACGCTGACGCTGTCGACCAGGGGGCTGTAGGTCTGGAAGGTACGCTCGACGCCGACGCCGCTGGAGATCTTGCGCACGGTGAAAGCGCTGTTCAGGCCGCGGTTACGCTTGCCGATCACCACGCCTTCGAAGGCCTGCAGACGCTGACGGTCGCCTTCCTTCACCTTCACCTGGACGATCACGGTGTCGCCGGGGGCGAACGCCGGGATTTCCTTGTTCATCTGCTCAGCTTCGATCTGGGCAATGATTTTGTTGGTCATGTCACTCTGCTCCTAAGACAGGCCGCGGCCCGCCATCGATACCTAACTATCGTTCCGCTGACGGAGATATTCCGCCAACAGGTTCTGCTCTTCTCCAGAAAGCGAGCGGCCATCCAGAAGATCGGCACGTCGCTCCGCAGTACGTCCCAGGGACTGCTGCAGGCGCCAGCGCCGGATATGCTCGTGGTTACCACTGAGCAACACGTCAGGTACGCGACGGCCCTCGTACACCTCGGGTCGGGTGTAGTGCGGGCAATCGAGCAGGCCATCGGTGAACGAGTCCTGCTCGGCGGAATCCGCATGCCCCAAGGCTCCGGGCAGCAGTCGCGTAACCCCATCGATCAGCACCATGGCCGGCAATTCACCGCCGGACAGCACATAGTCGCCAATCGACCATTCCTCATCCACGTGCGTCTCGATGAAACGCTCGTCGATGCCTTCGTAACGCCCGGCGATGAGGATCAGATGCTCCTCTTGCGCCAGTTCCCGTACCGCCGCCTGGTCGAGCTTGCGACCCTGGGGGGACAGGTAGATCACCTTCGCCGTCGTCGAGTCACCCTTGGCATCGGCCAGGGCGCGCTCCAGCGGCTGGATCTTCATTACCATCCCGGGACCGCCGCCGAAGGGCCGGTCGTCCACGGTCTGGTGGCGATCCTCGGTATAGCTGCGCGGGTTGTAGCAGGTCAGCTCCAGGAGCCCCTGCTTCATCGCACGACCGCTCACGCCATAGGCGCTGACGGCCTCGAACATCTCGGGAAAGATGCTGATGACATCGATACGCATGGATTAGAAATCCGCGTCCCAGTCGACCTGCATCTCACCCTTGGCCAGATCCACCGCCAGTACGTACTGGTCGGGCAGATAGGGCAACAGACGCTCACGATCGTCGAGGCTGCCAGCACAGGGCTTGACCAGCATGACGTCGTTGGCCCCGGTCTCCAGCAGATGATCCACCACACCCAGCCACTGGCCTTCGCGATTGATCACCTTGAGACCTTCCAACTGATGCCAGTAGTAATCACCAGCGCCCAGCTGGGGCAATTCACTGCGCGGCACGCAGATCTCGAAACCAGCCATGAGGCGGGCTTCTTCGCGATCGTCCAGGCCCTGCAGACGAACCGTCAGGACCTTGCCGTGCAACCGACCGCCGAGCACCTTGACCTGCCGGGTCTCGCCTTCGCGCCGCAGCGTCCAGGTCCGATAGTCCAGCAGATTGTCGAGCGGGTCGGTAAAGGAGTAGATCTTGAGCTCACCGCGTACGCCGAAGACCGAAACTATCTTGCCCAGGACCACCAGGTCGGGGGCGGAGGTCGGCGTACTCATGATCTTCAGGCGGTAGCCTGAGCGCTCTTGAGCAGCTGAGCGACGCGCTCGGACGGCTGGGCGCCCTGCGACAGCCAGTAGTTGGCACGCTCTTGGTCCACCGACAGACGAACTTCGGCGCCGCTGGCGATCGGGTTGAAGAAACCGATGCGCTCGACGAAGCGACCATCACGCGCATTGCGGCTGTTGGTCACGGTCAGGTGGTAGAAGGGGCGCTTCTTGGAGCCGCCACGGGCTAGACGGATGGTTACCATTGAACTTCGTTCCTGTAGTCGGTGCTTGTAACTGTGGGCACACTGGGCCACATGGCCCGAAAGGCCGCATATTCTAAGGGCTGCCACCCGGTTTGCCAATGGCTTTCGACGGCACCAGGGGCAATGGGACGAACCGCGAGCTGGCGCGCCTGCGCCAAGCCGCTCGCGAAGGCGCATCAACGCTGGCGTCGACGCGCTGCGCAGCCTCTTAATGGGTGCCGACCATCTGGCGACGGGCGGCACCCGGGATCACATCTTGGGCATGCCACCACCGGGGAACATGCTGCCCATGCCCCGCATCATCTTGGCCATGCCGCCCTTGGCGGTGACCTTCTTCATCATCTTCTGCATCTGCTTGTGCTGCTTGATGAGGCGGCCGACGTCCTGGACCTGGGTACCGGAACCCAGGGCGATACGCTTCTTGCGCGAACCGCTGATCAGCTCCGGATCGCGGCGTTCGGCCGGGGTCATGGAGTCGATGATGGCCTCCATCTGCTTGAAGTGCTTCTCGGCGGCGCCCTGGGCATTGCCCATCTGCTGGATGTTCATGCCCCCCATCATGGTCGGCAGCTTGTCCATCAGCGAGCCCAGGCCACCCATGTTCTTCATCTGGCGCAGCTGGTCGCGGAAGTCTTCGAGGTCGAAGCCCTTGCCCTTCTTGAGCTTCCTGGCCAGCTTGTCGGCCTTCTCGCGATCCAGGGTCTGCTCGGCCTGCTCGATCAGCGAGAGGACATCGCCCATGCCGAGGATGCGCGAGGCGACACGGTCCGGGTGGAAGGGGTCGAGGGCTTCGCTCTTCTCGCCCATGCCGATGAACTTGATCGGCTTGCCGGTGATGTGGCGGACCGACAGGGCGGCACCACCACGGGCGTCGCCGTCGACCTTGGTCAGGATCACGCCGGTGAGCGGCAGGGCGTCGTTGAAGGCCTTGGCGGTGTTGGCGGCGTCCTGGCCGGTCATGGCGTCGACCACGAACAGGGTCTCGGCCGGCTTGGTGGCGGCATGGACCTGCTGGATCTCCGCCATCATCTCGCTGTCGATGTGCAGGCGACCGGCGGTGTCGACGATGACCACGTCGATGAACTTGAGCTTGGCTTCGCGGATGGCGGCCTGGGCGATGTCCACCGGCTTCTGGCTGAGATCGGAGGGGAAGAAGGTGACCCCCACCTCCCCGGCCAGGGTTTCCAGCTGCTTGATGGCGGCCGGGCGGTAGACGTCGGCGGAGACGACCATGACGGTCTTCTTCTTGCGCTCCTTGAGGAAGCGCGCCAGCTTGCCCGCGGTGGTGGTCTTGCCCGCGCCCTGCAGGCCGGCCATGAGGATGACCGCCGGCGGCGCCACGTTGAGCGCCAGGTCTTCGTTGGCTGCGCCCATGATGGCTTCGAGTTCGGCGCGGACGATCTTCACGAAGGCCTGGCCCGGGGTCAGGCTCTTGGACACCTCGGTGCCGACCGCTCGCTCCTTGACCCGGTTGACGAATTCCTTGACCACCGGCAGGGCGACGTCCGCCTCGAGCAGCGCCATGCGCACCTCGCGCAGGGTGTCCTTGATGTTGTCTTCGGTGAGCTTGGCCTTGCCGGTAATGTGGCGCAGGCTTTGTGACAGGCGGTCTGTGAGATTCTCGAACATGCGGACATCCAGGGCAGAAACGGCGGCTGACCGCCGAGTATAGCGAAGACCGCCAGGCCAGGGTATCCGCCAGGCTTTCTGTGCCGGCCGGTCTGTGCCACACTCGCCTGCTTTCCGCTTTGCTGAAACCGGACCCATGCACGCCCTGCTGCCCACCCTCCTGGCCGCCGTCCTGTACCTCGCCGCGACCCTCTACCAGGGCAGTTGCCTGCTGCGCAAGCGGCCTTCGAACAAGCCGCTGGTCCTGGGTGCCGGCATCCTGGCCCTGCTGCCCCACGCCCTGGCCGTCTATCTGCAACTGATCCTCGAACCGACCCTGAGTCTGGATTTCTTCGACGCCTCGAGCCTGATCTCGGCGACCGCCATCGCGCTGATGCTGATCGGCTGCCTGCGCATGCCGTTGCAACCCCTGCTGGTGCTGGTCTATCCCCTCGGCGCGGTGACCGCGCTGCTGGCGGAATTCGTGCCGCCCGGCACGGTAGCGCCGCTGGACGTCTCGCCGAGGATCGTGGTGCACGTGTTGCTGTCGATCATCGCCTATGGTCTCTTCACCCTGGCGGTGCTGCAGTCGCTACTGTTGCTGATCCAGGATCGCCAGCTCAAGCGCAAGCACCCCTCCGGCCTGATCCGCAGCTTCCCGCCGCTGCAGACCATGGAAAGCCTGCTGTTCGGCTTCCTCTGGGCCGGCTGGGTGGTGCTGTCGCTGTCGCTGATTTCCGGCTGGTTCTTCGTCGAGGACATGTTCGCCCAGCACCTGGTGCACAAGACGGTGCTCTCCTGCATCGCCTGGGTGGTCTTCGGCATCCTGCTGTGGGGCCGCAACCGCCTGGGCTGGCGTGGCCACCGGGCGATCCGCTGGACGCTGCTGGGCTTCATCCTGCTGATGTTGGCCTACTTCGGCAGCAAGCTGGTGCGGGAATTCATCCTGCATCGTTGACAGTCGTCATTCCACTACCTGCATAATCCGGCGACCGAACCACGTTCGGCGCGTCCCGGCCAACAGCCACGCCGCGCCCGGCACGTCATAATCAGGTCGTCCCGCCCGTCCCCATCCTCGGACAACCGCCGCCCCACCGGGCCGCTCCGGCAGACGCCTCTACAAGAACGACTGCCCGGTACCCCTGCATGTCCACGACCGCTGCCGCCTTCGATGCGCCCACCTCCGTGCCGCGCAATTCTCCTACCCGCGTGGCCACCGCCAGCTTCATCGGCACCGCCATCGAGTTCTACGATTTCTACGTCTACGCCACCGCCGCCGCCCTGGTGATCGGCCCGGTGTTCTTCCCCCAGGGCTCGGGCGTGGCCCAGACCCTGAGCGCCTTCATCACTTTCGGCATCGCCTTCCTGGCGCGCCCACTGGGTTCGCTGCTGTTCGGCCACTTCGGCGATCGCATCGGCCGCAAGTCCACCCTGGTGGCTTCGCTGTTGCTGATGGGCATCTCCACCACCCTGATCGGCCTGCTGCCCGGCTATGCCAGCATCGGCGTCTGGGCGCCCGTCCTGCTCTGCCTGCTGAGATTCGGCCAAGGCCTGGGACTGGGCGGTGAATGGGGTGGTGCGGCGCTGCTGGCTACCGAGAATGCCCCTCCCGGCAAGCGCGCCTGGTTCGGCATGTTTCCCCAGCTCGGTCCCTCCATCGGCTTCCTGCTGGCCAATGGGCTGTTCCTCGCCCTGGCGCTGCTGCTGGACGATGAGCAATTCCGTGCCTGGGGCTGGCGTATTCCCTTCCTGCTCAGCGCCCTGCTGGTGGTGGTCGGCCTGTACGTGCGATTGTCGCTGCACGAGACGCCGGTGTTCGCCGAGGCCATGGCCCGCCGCGAGAAGCTGCGCCTGCCCATGGCCGAGACCTTCGGCAAGCACGGCAAGGCGGTGCTGCTGGGCGCCCTGAGCATGGTGGTGTGCTACGCCCTCTTCTATATCTCCACGGTATTCTCGCTGAGCTACGGGGTGAAGAACCTGGGCTACAGCCGCCAGGAATTCCTCGGCCTGCTCTGCGTGGCCGTACTGTTCATGGCCTTGGCCACACCGCTGTCGGCCTGGCTGGCCGATCGCTTCGGGCGCAAGCCGGTGCTGGCGGCCAGTGCCGTGGCGGCGCTGTTGTCGGGCTTCGCCATGGAGCCGCTGCTGACCCACGGCTCGAGCCAAGCGGTCGGCCTGTTCCTGGCCCTGGAGCTGTTTCTCATGGGCATGACCTTCGGCCCCATGGGCGCCCTGCTGCCGGAGATCTTCCCGACCCGGGTGCGCTACACCGGCGCCTCGGCGGCCTACAACCTGGGCGGTATTCTCGGCGCCTCCCTGGCCCCCTATGCCGCGCAGCAACTGGTGGAAGCCGGTGGCTTGAGCTGGGTGGGCGGCTATGTCTCGGCGGCGGCGGCCATCAGCCTGGTGGCGGTGCTGTGCCTGCGCGAAACCCGAGATCAGTCGCTGTAGATTGTTCAGCGCATGAAAAAAGGGCCCCGCGGGGCCCCTTTGCGTGGTGCGCAGACGACGTTACAGCTCGACCTTCACTGCCTGGGAAGCACGCACGGCCTTGGCGCGCGCGGCTTCGATGCTTTCGTCGCGCGCCAGGGCTACGCCCATGCGGCGCTGTCCCTTGACCTCGGGCTTGCCGAACAGGCGCAGCGCGGTGTCGGGCTCGGCCAGGGCCGCGCCCAGGTTGGCGAAGGCGGTCTGGCGCGAGTCGCCGTCCACCAGGATCACCGCCGAGGCCGAAGGACCGAACTGGCGGACGGCCGGGATCGGCAGGCCGAGGATGGCGCGGGCATGCAGGGCGAATTCGGACAGGTCCTGGGAGATCAGGGTCACCAAGCCGGTGTCGTGGGGACGCGGCGAGACCTCGCTGAACCAGACCTGGTCGCCCTTGACGAACAGCTCCACGCCGAACAGACCACGGCCACCCAGGGCCTCGGTCACCGCGCGGGCGACCCGCTCGGACTCGGCCAGGGCCTTGTCGCTCATGGCCTGGGGCTGCCAGGATTCATGGTAGTCGCCCTTGACCTGGCGATGGCCGACCGGGGCGCAGAAGGAGGTGCCGCCGACATGGCGCACGGTCAGCAGGGTGATCTCGTAGTCGAAGTCGACGAAGCCCTCGACGATCACCCGCCCCTTGCCGGCGCGCCCGCCTTCCTGGGCGTACTGCCAGGCGGCCTGGAGTTCTTCGGCGCTGCGCAGCAGGCTCTGGCCCTTGCCCGAGGAGCTCATGATCGGCTTGACCACGCAGGGATAACCGAGCGCCTCGGCGGCGGCGGCGTAGTCTTCGTAGGTATCGGCGAAATGGTAGGGCGAGGTGGGCAGGCCCAGTTCCTCGGCCGCCAGGCGGCGGATGCCTTCGCGGTTCATGGTCAGTTGGGCCGCCCGCGCGGTGGGCACCACGGTGTAGCCCTCGCCTTCCAGCTCCACCAGGGTAGCGGTGGCGATGGCTTCGATTTCCGGCACGATGAAGTGCGGTTGCTCGCGCTCGATCACCGCGCGCAAGGCGGCGCCGTCGAGCATGTCGATGACGTGGCTGCGGTGGGCGACCTGCATGGCCGGGGCATCGGCGTAGCGATCCACGGCGATGACTTCGACGCCCAGGCGCTGCAATTCGATGACGACTTCCTTGCCCAGCTCGCCGGAGCCGCAGAGCAGCACGCGGGTGGCGCTGGGGGACAGGGGGGTACCGATACGGGGCATGACAGATCTCTCCGGCTGATGTCAGGTGAGGAAGGCCGCACCGCCCTCCCGGGCGCGCTCGTCGCAGCGCAGCAGCACCTCGCGGCGCTCGGCGTCGCTCATGGTCATCCAGCGGGTGATCTCGGCGGCGCTGCGTTGGCAACCGATGCAGATGTCCTGCTCGTCCAGGGCGCAAACGTGGACGCAGGGCGAACGCACGGGTGAATCGGCGGTGTTCATGCGGCTTCCCTCGAATGGCCGCGCATTGTGCCCGTTAATGCCCGCCTTGGCATGTGCCTTTACCTTGCCGTACCCGGCTCAACCGCGCCTGGGCGGTGCCTTGAGCACGATGTCGGCGTCGTACAGCAGGTTGACCAGTTCGACGATGATCACCGCGGTGAGGCCCCAGATGCGGTATTCGCCGTACTGGTAGCTGGGCACCTGCCAACGCAGGCCGTCGTGGTCGACCCTCAGGGTGTAGTCCGGCGGCACCTCGCAGAAGAACTGCAGCGGCACGGTGAAGACGGCGGCGATCTCGGCTTCGCTCGGAATGTACTCGAGCTGGTCGGGGATCAGGGCGACGATGGGGGTCACCGCCAGGCCGTAGCGAGACACCAACGGACTCAAGGGGGCGATCACCTCCACCAGACCCGGCGGCAGGCCGACCTCTTCCTCGGCCTCGCGCAGGGCAGTGGCGACCAGGTCGGCGTCTTCGGGATCGCGGCGACCGCCGGGTAGGGCCACCTCGCCGCCATGGGTGGAGAGGTTGCTGGCGCGTAGGGTGAGCAGCAACTCGGGATGCTCACCGCGGATGATGGGCACCAGTACCGCCGCCTCCTGATAGCTCTCGGTGCCACTCAGGGTACGGGGCTGGTAGTGACGCAGGCGCTGGAGCAACTCATCCACGCCGTGATTCTCCCTTGCTCATCGTATCCTCTGGATCATGGCACGGTCGCCCGGCAATCCCAAGTCCGACCATCAGCCCAGCCATCGCTTGCGGGCCCGGGAACCGCCCCGGCACACTGCAGCAAAACGAGGGTGAACCATGAAGCATTGCAATCACTGCAGCGGCCTGCTGGAAGAACGCATCCCCGCAGGAGACAACCGGATGCGCCTGGTCTGCAGCCAGTGCGGCGCGGTGCACTACCAGAACCCCCGCGTAGTGGCCGGCTGCCTGGCGACCTGGGAGGGCAAGGTCCTGCTCTGCCAACGCGCCATCGACCCGCGACGCGGCTATTGGACGCTGCCGGCGGGCTTCATGGAAAACGGCGAGACCACCACCGAAGCCGCCGCCCGCGAGACCTTCGAGGAGGCCGGCGCGGCAGTACAGGGCCTTACGCTCTACACCCTGTTCGACCTGCCGCACATCGACCAGATCTACATGCTGTTCCGCGGCGAACTGGTCGACGGGCGCTTCGGCGTCGGCGAGGAAAGCCTGGACGTGCGCCTTCTGGACGAAGCCGACATCCCCTGGTCGTCTCTGGCTTTTCCGACCATCAAGCGAACACTAGAATGCTTTTTCGCCGATCGCCGCCAGGGCGTCTTTCCGCTGCGCCATGAAGGCATGGCCCCAATGGTGGTCGCACCCAAGCCTGCCTGAGTTCTTCCGAGGATCTTCCCGACATGCGTCCGTTGCACCTGTTGTTGGCGCTCTGCTATGTGCTGTGCGGTTCCCTGCTTCCCCAGCTGGCCCAGGCCAGTACCAGCGTCACGGTGATCCGCCAGCCGGCCGCGCCACTGATCGACAAGGTGCTGGTGATCAAGTCGCGCAATCAGTTGCAGTTGCTCAGCGGCACTACCGTGATGAAGTCCTATCGCGTCTCGCTGGGCAAGAATCCCCGCGGACCCAAGTTGCGCGAGGGCGACCAGCGCACCCCGGAAGGCTTCTATTGGATCGATTGGCGCAAGACCAGCGACAAGTTCAACCTTGCCATGCACATCTCCTATCCCAATCGGGAAGATCTGGCGCGCGCCCACAAAGCCGGGGTACCGCCAGGTAGCATGATCATGCTGCACGGTACCCCCGTCGACGAGGAGTACCCGGAGTGGTACTTCAACACGCTGAACTGGACCAATGGCTGCATAGCCCTGACCAACCACGACATGCGTGAGATCTGGGGCCTGGTCAAGGACGGTACCCTGATCGAGATTCGCCCCTGAGAGCCTATTCAAAGGCTGCTGCGCGTCAGCCAAACCGCGTTGAAGAGGCCTTCGGAATGCTCATTTACCACTCGTAAACTCCGCCTCCTCAGGCCTCTTCGCCTTGTTTGGCTCTAGCTCGCGAGCCTTTGAACAGACTCTGAGCCGATAGGCTTCCCGCGCCCTACCCCGCCACCTGCTCCGCTGGCGAGACGATGCTGGTCTTGCCGCGCGACCGGCCGCTGCTCAGGTAGTCGGCGATGGATTCCTGGGTGACCTCGCCGAGGAAGTCGTTGTCGGCGCTGAGCACCGGCAGCCAGGAGCTGTTGAACTGGTACATGCGCGACAGCAGGATGCGCAGGTGCTCGTCGAAGGCCGCGGTGGCCTTGAACGGGGTGACGAAGGGCGCTACTGGCCCGCTCTGCCCACGCAGGTCGCGGCGACGAACGTAGCCAAGTCCCTTGTTGGCCGCATCGGTCACCACCAGGTAGCGGCGATCGTGCTCTTCCATCAACTCCACGGCATCGCCGATCAGGGTCTCGGCCTGGATCGACGGAGCGTTGTCGGCGGCATCCTCGGCACGGATCAGCAGCAGGCGCTTGAGGGTGCCGTCCTGGCCGACGAAGTTGCTGACGAACTCATCCTTGGGATGGGCCAGCAGGGTGTCCGGATGATCGAACTGTACCAGCCGGCCACCGCGGAATACGGCGATCTTGTCGCCCAGGCGGATGGCCTCGTCGATGTCGTGGCTGACCATGATCACCGTCTTGTTCAACGCCCGCTGCATCTGGAAGAACTCGTTCTGGATGGCGTCGCGGTTGATCGGGTCCACCGCGCCGAAGGGTTCGTCCATCAGCAGCAGCGGTGCCTCGGCGGCCAGGGCGCGAATCACCCCGATGCGCTGCTGCTGGCCACCGGACAGCTCGCGCGGATAGCGCGACAGGTACTGCTTGGGATCGAGCTGCACCATGCTCATCAGCTCGGTGGCGCGCTCGCGGCACTTTTTCTTGTCCCAGCCCAAGAGCTTGGGCACCACGGTGATGTTTTCCTCGATGGTCATGTTGGGGAACAGACCGATCTGCTGGATCACGTAGCCGATATGGCGCCGCAGCGTCACCTCGTCGATGCCGGTGGTGTCTTCGCCATTGATCAACACCCGCCCCGAGGTGGGCTCAATGAGGCGATTGATCATCTTCAGGGTGGTGGTCTTGCCGCAGCCGGAGGGGCCGAGGAAGACGCAGATCTGGCCCTCCTCCACGGTGAGGCTCACGGCGTCCACCGCGGTCACGTCCTTGCCGTGCTGCTTGAAGGTCTTGGTCAGGCGGTCGAGTTCGATCATCTGGGACTCCTTAATGGGCGTTGCGCAGGCCGCGCGGGGTAAGGCGGCGTTGCAGCCACTGCAGAACGAGGTCGGCGACGATGGCCAGCAGGCTGACCAGCACGGCGCCCACGATGAGGGTGGCCATGTCGCTGCGACTGATGGCGGTGAGGATGAGCACGCCCAGGCCACCGGCGCCGATGGTGGCGGCGATGGTCATGACGCCGATGTTCATTACCACGGCGGTGCGCACCCCGGCGAGGATCACCGGCAGGGCGATGGGCAGCTCGACCATGCGCAGGCGCTGCCAGAAGGTCATGCCGATGCCGGTGCCCGCCTCGCGGATACCCGGCTCGACATTGGTCAGCGCCAGGTAGGTGTTCCTCAGGATCGGCAGCAACGAATAGAGGAACACCGCGGTGATGGCCGGCAGCGGACCGAGGCCCTGGCCGAACTTGGAATAGAACGGCAGCAAGAGCCCGAACAGGGCGATGGAGGGCAGTGTCATGACCACCGTGGCCACCGCCTGCAGCGGTCCGGCCAGCGCCGGGTAGCGGGTCATGAGGATGCCCAGGGGCACGCCCACCAGGATCGCCAGGGTCACGGCGATGCCCACCAGGGTGATGTGCTGGCGGGTCAGTTCGAGAACCTGCAGCCAGTCGATGTGATGGAAGGAGGTGACGAAATCCATGGGTCATTGCCCTCCGCTTAGGGGATGCTGGGCGAGGAAGTCGCGGGCCACCTGGGCCGGCGTCTGCCGCTCGATGTCCACCTTGGCGTTGAGCTGGCGCATGGTGGCCTGGTCCAGGCTCTCGGCCAGGGGCCTCAGCAACTCGGCGAGATCCGGATGCTTGGCCAGATACCGGGCGTTCACTACCGGCGCGGCGGTGTAGTCGGGGAAGTAACCCTTGTCGTCTTCGAGCACCTTGAGCTCGAAGGCGTCCAGGCGGCCGTCAGTGGTGTAGACCAGGCCGGTGAACACCTGGCCGTTACGCAGGGCGGTGTAGACCAGGCCCGGGTCCATCTGGCGGATGTCGTCACGGGTGTAGGTTAGGCCATAGGCCTTGACCAGGCCGGCGAGGCCGTCGGAGCGGTTGGCGAATTCGATGTCCAGAGCGGTCAGGTGGCGCTTGCCGGCCTCGGCCTTGAGCAGCCGGGCCAGGTCGCTGATGGTGTTCAGCTCGGGATGCTGCCTGGCGACCTTCTCCGGCAGCGCCAAGGCGTAGGTGTTGTTGAAACGAGTCGGCGCCAGCCAAGCCAGACCGATCTTGGCGTCCAACTCCTTGACCCGCTGGTAGGAGGCGTCCTTGTCCAGTCGCTCGGTGACGTGGTTGTAAGCCACCAGCGAGGTACCGGTGTATTCCCAGGTGAGGTCGAGCTGGGCGTTCTTCACGCCGTTCCAGGCGATGGTACTGCCCAGGCCGCCGACGATCTCCGGCTGGTAGCCGTGCTTGGCCAGATACTGGCCGGTGAGCTCGGCGAGGATGGCCTGCTCGGTGAAGACCTTGGCACCGATGCGGATGGGATCGGCCTGGGCGCCATTGGCCAGGGCCAGGCCGAACCAGGCGGCGCCCAGGGCGATAAGCAACTTCTTCATCTCGTCTCCTTAGCGGGCCAGGCCGCGTTCCAGCCAGACGCGACTGGCGAGCAGCACCAGGCCATCGAGCAACAGCGCCAGCAGGGCGGTGGCCGCAGCGCCCAGCAGCAGCTGCGACTGGTTCTCCAGGGCGATGGCGGGAAAGATCAGACTGCCCAGGCTGTTGGCGCCGATGAGGAACACCAGCGGCGTGGTGCCGACATTGATCGCCAGGGCGACCCGCACGCCACCGATGATGATGGGTACCGCATTGGGCAGCTCCACCTTGGTCAGCACCTGGGTGGGCGTCATGCCGATGCCGGTGGCGGCCTCCTTGAGCGAGCCGGGCACGTTCCTCAGGCCCTCGTAGGTGTTGCGTACGATGGGCAGCAGCGAGGCAAGGAACAGCGCCAGGATCGCCGGGCCGTCGCCGATGCCGACGATGCCCAGGGCGATGGCCAGCACCGCGAGCGGCGGCACGGTATTGCCGATGTTGAACACCTGCATGAAGCGCTCGGCGCTGCGGTCGAAGCGCGGTCGACTGAGCACCACTCCGGCGGGAATCCCTACCAGCAGTGCCGCGATCATGGAAAGCGCTACCAGGTAGAGATGAGCCTGGAGATAGAACCAGAGGTCTGCGCGATAGGTACGCAGCGTATCCATACCGATCCAGTGCACCAGCAGTGCCAGGATCACCACTCCCACGGCCGTGCCGAGCAGGAGGGTCTTGAACTTCGCCATGTCAGACTCCTTCAACGAGCGGACAGGCCGTGTGCCTTCCAACTGCGGAACTCGCACCAAGGGCGAGGCGCACGACGGCTGCCCGGGTTCAGGGTCGAGACGCAGCGGGGCATGGAGGGATGCCGGCTGGACCAACGGGGTGATGCGGCTCTCGAGAGTCCGCAGCGCCCTTGGGTGTCCTCTACGCGGGTAGCGACATGGCACTTTGCCTCGACCGAAGTGATTGACGCCCATCGCGGTCGATAGTTCGCCAACTCCTTTTCAGGCTAACCCAATAGACTGGCTCAATGCCAACCCCGGTCAGGTATCCAAAGAGCTGACGAGCGACCAAGCACCCATGCCGACCTTCGATGACGAGGGCAATCGGTGGACTCCACGCCCTTACCGCCTTAGGTAGCAGCACGCAAACTTAATAGTCTCACTGCTATCCCCTTGGCACTGTCGACATGACATCCCTCACAAAAGGCCGGGACGGCCGTCTTCGTTTCGTGGAAGAGGACACAGGCCAGCTGACGTATGGTCATGGTTGAAACATCTTTCTGTGCGCCAGTGCGTCGCCGGCCTTTTGGCACCTCTCTATCATTCTGACGAGTGGCTGACGCGTCGAGGGATCATTCAGCCATCCCAAGGTCAATAGGTGGCCCAGTGATAGCACTCGATGCCGTTCCTGGTACCGCTATAACAACAGACTATTTAACGAGCTAACTTCAAAGGGAACGTTATGAATGACATGACGGCTTGTGCATCGTTGGACTCCGCTACCCTGTCTCCTGCCCCCGTCCTGCTGCTGCAACCCAAGGTGGAAAATTGGGTGGTGGTCTATGCCCACGGTGGCCTGATCACCGAATTCAGCGACGAGGCCTCGGCCCGCCGCGAAGCCGAGCAGTGGGCGGGCATCTGCCTGCGTCGCTGAGCACTGCCTCTGGATGATCTGCCCTGCGCCGTCACTGGACGGAAAGCCGTCGCAGGCAGCTCATCGACCGCTTCGATACGTCGGCGCCCGGCGTTCCGTAGCCACTCGGGCGCCCTCATGGCCATGCCCACTACCCTTCTTCGCTCCAACGCAGCTCGCAATTCCAGGGTCTTGGCAGGGCATTAACGCTGCCTGCCTCACCTTCTGGACACGACGACTGCAACTTCCTCGCGTCTATTCTGGCCTCATGAGCGAGTCGGGCAGCGCCTGCCCGCGATCACCGTCTTCCGTCACTGCCAGGGACCTTGCCGATGACGCTTCGCCTGAAATTCGCTTTCGCGCCTCTCGTCCTGCTATTCAGCCTCGGTACCGCATCGGCCGCACCTGCCGATACCCGGGACTTCCCCACCGACCTGGTCGGCCTGAACTTTTCCGGCGCCGGCTTCGCCCCCCATGTCCTGCCGGGCAAGCCCGGGACCAACTACTTCTTTCCCGATGCCGGCCACTATCGGCGCTGGGCGGCCAAGGGCATCCGGGTCATCCGCTTCCCGATCATCTGGGAGCGCCTGCAGCCCCGCCTCGGCGCGGACCTCGATCCAACCTACGCCAAGCTGATCGACCAGACGCTGGACAACGCCAAGCGCTACCGCATGCGCGTGGTGCTCGATCTGCACAACTACATGAGATACCGCGGCCAGGTCATCGGCAGCCCGGCCGTGCCCTACGAGGCCTATGCCGACGTGCTGCACCGCCTCGCCCAGCGCTGGCACCAGCATCCCGCGCTGGTCGCCTACGACATCATGAACGAGCCCCACGACGCGGTTGAGCAATGGCCGATCGCGGCCCAGCACGGCATCGACGCGGTGCGCCAGGTGGATCGCTCCCGGCCGATCCTGGTCGAGGGGAATGGCTGGTCCAGCAGCTACCTCTGGCCGCGTTACAACGCCAAGCTGCTCGAACTCAAGGATCCGGCGGACAACCTGATCTATTCCGCTCACGTCTATTTCGATAACGACGGTGGCGGCAAGTACCTCAAGAAGGACATGACCGACTTCGATCCGGACGTCGGTATCCGTCGCGTCGAGCCCTTCATCACCTGGCTCAAGCAGCATGGCAAGCGTGGCCATATCGGCGAATTCGGCGTGCCGGACAACGACCCGCGCTGGCTGGCGGCCATGGATCGGCTGCTGGCACGCCTGCGCCAGGAGTGCATCCCAGCGATGTACTGGGCCGCCGGTCCCAACTGGGGCGACTACACGCTGGCCATCGAGCCGGTGAATGGCAAACCACGCCCGCAATGGGCGGTGCTGCAGAAGTACGTCAAGCCGTCCGACTGCCAGACGCTGGGACCGCGCTGAGCGAAGCGCCGCCAGGCAAACAGGCGGCGCCTTCTTGCAGTTGTGCGACAACCGGTCCGAAAATTGGTGACTGCAATCACAAAAAGTCCTCGACATGGCAGGACTTGAAAGAACTCATGGGCTTTTGGCGATCAAAGTGTAACAGCAAGTAATAGTTCGACTATTGGAAGCCACTTGCGAAGCACAAGAGCCAGGATGCGATGTCACCCCTCATCTACCTTCTCGATACGCCATCCCTGTCGCCCTAGCGCTGGCGCTTCATCCGCTCGCCCTCCTTCGTCGTACCCGCAGGGAAGTCCCATGGAAAGATTCGTCGCTCTGGATAGCTTTCGCGGCCTGCTGGCCGTGGCGGTGGTCCTGTTCCACACCTATGTCGCCCAGGCCGCCTCGGAAAATCCGCTGATCGCCAACGCCTATCTATTCGTCGAGTTCTTCTTCGTGCTCAGCGGTTTCGTGCTGATGCACACCTATGAAACCCGTCTGCGCTCCCCGAACGACTACCGTGACTTCGCCATCGGCCGCTCGGCACGCATCCTGCCGCTGCATCTGGCCATGCTCGCGCTCTATGTGCTGCTCGAGAGCGGCCGCCTGTTGGCCGAGCGACTGGGCATCACCTTCAACGATCCAGCCTTCAGCGGCGCCACCGGTCCCGAACAGTTCCTGCCTAATGCGCTGTTGCTGCAGTCCTGGCTGGGCGAAGCCATCACCGGTTCGTTCAACTATCCGTCCTGGAGCATCAGCATCGAGTATTACCTCTACCTGGTCTTCGGCCTGCTGGTGCTCAAAGGCCAGGGTCACCACCGCCAATGGTTCCTGGTGATCGCCCTGCTGGCTTTCCTGCAGTTGCTGTTCCCCGTGCTGCCGCTGAAGACCGAGATCTTCCGTGGGCTGTCGTGCTTCTTCGGCGGCGCCTGCACCTATCGCCTTTATGTCTGGATCAAGACCCGCCATCCGGAGCAGTTCGGTGGCACCCTGCTGGAGGTGGCCTGCCTGATCGCCGCCACCGCGGTGATGACCTCGGATCTGCCGGTAGCCAAGAAAGGGGTGCTGGCCAGCCTGGTGTTCTGCTTCACCATCCTTACCTTCGCCTTCGAGCGTGGGCTGATTTCCAGCGTGCTGCACCATGGCATTTTCGTGCGCCTGGGCGTGCTCTCCTACTCGATCTATCTGGGCCATGCCGCGGTGGTCTTCGTGTTCAAGAGCGCCGTCATCGTGCTGGGCAAGCTGCTGCACCAGGACTTCACGGTGGTGGCCCCCTCCCACGACGTCCCGGTGCCCTTCATGATCCGCTACATCGCCACCGGCAGTCCGCTGCTGGACAACCTGCTGGTGCTGCTGGAGCTGGCCACGGTGCTCGCCCTGGCCTGCCTGACCCACAGGTACATCGAGATTCCCGGCATGGCCCTGGGCAAGCGCCTGGTGCGCCAGAGGCGCACACCGCCGCTGTGCGAGGGCAAGATCCAGCCGCAGCCCTAGTGGGGTGTTTCAGCAGTTGTCTACACAATGTTGGCGGCGCTTTTTCGGCCGCAGCGGCGGACCGTCCTGGCGGCGTTGCCACTCCTCGCCATAGCCCTGCCATGACTCGTCACGGCGCCTAGCCCAGTCGGAACGCCGAACCGCCCAAAAATCACTCGCCAATTCTTGCGAGAACCTTTGAAACACCACACTAGGCGAGCGCTCGCGCCACCAGTTCAGCCGTGGGCACACCGGGCGGCAGCGCGCCGTAGACCCGACCGGAGCCATCCTGCAGCCGGGTGGCGATGAAGGCCTCGGCGACTTGGGCATCGCCTTCCAGCAACAGCCGAGCCTGCAGCGCCAAGGCCAGGTCCTCGCAGAGCCGGCGCGCGGCCTCGGCAGGCGGTGTACCGGCGAGCGCCTGTCCCAGACGGGCCACCCGCGCCTCCAGCCGCGCGTCGCCGCTGCCGGCGAGCAGGCCGAGCACCGTCTCGCGCAACCCGGATTCGCGCTCCAGGGCGCGCAGGACGTCCAGGCACTGGACGTTACCCGAGCCTTCCCAGATGGAATTCACCGGGGCTTCGCGATACAGCCGTGGCAGGTTGCCGTCCTCGATGTAGCCGGCACCACCCAGGCACTCGGCCGCCTCGTTGATGAAGGCCGGGGCGCGCTTGCAGACCCAGAACTTGCCCACCGCGGTGAATAGCCGCAGCAACTGGCGCTCGCGCGCGTCCGCCGGCCGCTCCAGGGCCTGGGCCAGGCGCAGGGCGAGCACCAGGGCCGCCTCGCTCTCCAGCGCCAGGTCGGCCAGCACGGCGGTCATCAGCGGCTGCGCCACCAGTGGCCGGCCGCCCACCTGGCGATGGCGGCAGTGGTGCACGGCCTGTGCTAGCGCCTGGCGCATCAGGGAGGCGGAACCCAGCAGGCAGTCGAAGCGGGTCAGGGCCACCATCTGCAACAGGGTGGCGATACCCCGGCCCTCCTCGCCCACCTGCCAGGCCAGGGCGCCACGAAATTCGATCTCGCAAGAGGCGTTGGCACGGTTGCCGAGCTTGTCCTTGAGGCGCTGGATGTGGAAGGAGTTCTTGCTGCCGTCGGGGCGGATACGCGGCAGCAGCAGGCAGGTCAGGCCTCCTTCGGTCTGCGCCAGGGTCAGCCAGCCGTCGCTCATGGGGGCCGAGCAGAACCACTTGTGGCCGAGCAACTCGTAGGCCCGCCCCTCGGCCATGTCGCCCAGGTAGCGGCCCTGGGTGGTGGTGGCACGCAGGTCGGTGCCACCCTGCTTCTCGGTCATGGCCATGCCCAGCAGGGCGCCGTCCTTCTGGGCCACCGGCAGCTCGCGCGGGTCGTAGGTTCGTGCCAGTACCTTGGGCAGCCAGAGCGCCGCGAGGGCCGGCGCCTGGCGCAGGGCGGCGACGCTGGCGTAGGTCATGGTCAGCGGGCAACTGCTGCCGGCTTCGGCCTGGTTGTGCAAATACATGAGCCCGGCACGCACCACCTGGGCACCGGGCCGCGGGTCGCTCCAGGGCGCGCTGGGAATACCGGCGTTCACCGCCGCGTCCAGCAACCCGTGCCAGGCGGGATGGAACTCCACCCGGTCGAGGCGCCGACCATAGCGGTCATGGCTGTGGAATTCCGGCGCCTGGCGATTGGCCTGGACGCCCAACGCCAGCAACGGGCCGCCCGCCATGACGCCATAGGCCTCCAGTTGCGCCGTGCCCCAGGCGCCACCGTAGCGCTCGATGCCGGCGATCAGGGCCGGGTCGCTCCGATAGAGAGAAGTACCTTCGAACGGCGGCGGCTGGTTGAACACCTCGTGGGTTTCGGCGGATTCGGACCAGAGCATGACGAGTTTCCCGAAGATGGCTGTCCCTTCATTCAAGCACGGCCTGCGGCCCTGCTATACTTCGCCCCCACTTTTTTCTCCACGCCCAGGTTCATCCATGACCACCCAGGCCGCCGAAGTCGCCAAGCGCCGTACCTTCGCCATCATCTCCCACCCCGACGCGGGCAAGACCACCATCACCGAGAAGCTGCTGCTGATGGGCCAGGCCATCGCCGTGGCGGGGACGGTGAAGTCGCGCAAATCCGACCGCCATGCGACTTCCGACTGGATGGAGATGGAAAAGCAGCGCGGCATCTCCATCACCACCTCGGTGATGCAGTTCCCCTACCGCGAGCACATGATCAACCTGCTCGACACCCCCGGCCACGAAGACTTCTCCGAAGACACCTACCGCACCCTGACCGCGGTGGACTCGGCGCTGATGGTGCTCGACGGCGGCAAGGGCGTCGAACCCCGGACCATCGCCCTGATGGATGTCTGCCGGCTGCGCGATACCCCCATCGTCAGCTTCATCAACAAGCTGGACCGTGACATCCGCGACCCCATCGAGCTGCTCGACGAGATCGAGGCGGTACTCAAGATCAAGGCCGCGCCCATCACCTGGCCGATCGGCAGCTATCGCGACTTCAAGGGCGTCTATCACCTCTCGGACGACCGCATCTACGTCTACACCCCCGGCCATGGTCACGAGCGCATCGCTACCAAGACCATCGACAAGCTGGACTCCGACGAGGCCCGCGCCCACCTGGGTGACCTCTACGAGAGATTCGTCGAGGAACTGGAACTGGTCCAGGGCGCCTGCCACGAATTCGATGGCGAGGCCTTCCTGCGCGGCGAGATGACCCCGGTGTTCTTCGGCACCGCCCTGGGTAACTTCGGCGTCGACCAGGTGCTCGACGCCGTGGTCGATTGGGCGCCCCGCCCGCTGTCGCGCGCCGCCCACGAGCGAGTGGTGGAACCCGTGGAGGAGAAGTTCTCCGGCTTCGTGTTCAAGATCCAGGCAAACATGGACCCCAAGCACCGCGACCGCATCGCCTTCATGCGCATCTGCTCGGGCAAGTACGAGAAGGGCATGAAGCTGCGCCACGTACGGATCAAGAAGGACCTGAAGATCGCCGACGCCCTGACCTTCTTCTCCAGCGAGCGCGAGCAGCTGGAAGAGGCCTGGGCCGGCGACATCATCGGCCTGCACAACCACGGGACCATCCAGATCGGCGACACCTTCACCGAAGGCGAGCAACTGGGCTTCACCGGTATCCCGCACTTCGCCCCGGAGCTGTTCCGCCGGGTGCGCCTGAAGGATCCGCTGAAATCCAAGCAGCTGCGCCAGGGCCTGCAGGAACTGGCCGAGGAAGGCGCCACCCAGGTGTTCTTCCCCGAGCGCAACAACGACATCGTGCTCGGCGCGGTGGGTGTGCTGCAGTTCGACGTGGTCGCCAGCCGCCTGAAGGAGGAATACAAGGTGGAGTGCGCCTACGAGGCCATCAACGTCTGGTCGGCGCGCTGGATCGAGTGCGACGACAAGAAGAAGCTCGAGGACTTCAAGACCAAGGCCTTCGAGAACCTGGCGGTGGATGGTGGCGGTCACCTCACCTACCTGGCGCCGACCCGGGTCAACCTGGCGCTGATGGAAGAGCGCTGGCCGGAGATCAAATTCCGCGCCACCCGCGAGCACCACTAAGCCTCACGCCCAGACCCGTGCACCTCGCGCCGGTCTGGGCACCGCCAGGCCGCCTGCCCCTCCCCAGCTCAGCCGTGGTCGGATGACTCGGCCGCGGTTTCCAACTCCACCACATTGAGCTCCAACTCCGCCCGCTCGGTCCACTGGCCATCCAGCTCGGTGCGGACCGCCACGCCCAGTTCCTTGAAGTCGGCCACCTGCTTGACCAGGTTGCCCGGCCCACCCACCAGTTGCCCGCAGGCCTTGCGATAGGCTTCGCCAGCCTTGTCCAGGCTCTTGCCGATGCCGTCCATGCTGCCGAGGAAGGTGCGCAGCTTGTCGTAGACCTTGGCGGCGCGCTCGGCCAGTTCCGCCGTGTGGCGATTCTGGTCTTCGAAACGCCAGAGCTGGCGGACGATGTTGAGGCTGGTGAGCAGGGTGGTCGGTGTCGCCACCAGTACGTTCTGCTCGATGGCGCGCTGGAACAGGCTTTCGTCGGCCTTGAGCGCCTCGACGAAGGCCGATTCGATGGGGATGAACAGGAAGACCATCTCCGGTGAATTCAGTCCTGGCAGGCTGAAGTATTCGCGGTCGGCCAGCTCGCGGATACGCTCGCCCACGGCACGCACGTGCTCGCCCAGGGCCAGGCGGCGCTCGCCGTCGTCCTCGCTGTTGACGTAGCGGGTATAGGCATTGAGCGACACCTTGGCGTCCACCACCAGGTGCTTTTTCTGCGGTAGATGGACCAGCACGTCCGGCCGACGGCGGCCGGTCTCAGTGGTGAAGCTGCGCTCGCGGACGAAATCGCGGCCCTCGCGCAGGCCGGAGCGCTCCAGCACGTTCTCCAGGATGAGTTCGCCCCAGTTGCCCTGGGCCTTCTTCTGGCCGCGCAGGGCGGTGGCCAGGTCATGGGCCTCCTGGGTGATCTGGCGATTGAGCTCCTTGAGGTCGAGCAGTTGCTGGCCAAGCGCGGCCTGCTGCTGGACGTCCTTGTGGTGGATGTCCTCGACCTTGGCGCGAAAGCCTTCGATCTGCTCGCGGAAGGGACGCAGCAGGGCATCCAGGGACTGCTGGCTGTGCTGGGCGAAGGCCTGGCCCTTGGCCTCGAAGATACGCCCGGCCAGTTGCTCGAATTCCAGCTTGAGTTGCTCGCGGCTCTCGCGCAGTAGCTGGTGCTGCGCCTGGAAGTGCTGTTCCTTCTGCTCCAGGGTGGTCTTGAGGGTGGCGTGCTCTTCGGCCAGGCGCGCATGGCGCTCCTGCACCTCGGCGTGCAGTTGCTGCTCGCGCTGCTGGCGCTCGCGCAGTTCGGCGAGTTGCTCCTGGATCCCCTGCAGTTGGGCGCGGGTGGCTTCGGCCAGGGCGTGCTGTTCGGCGGCCTGCAGTTGGGCCTGCCGGGTCTGCTGGCGCAGTTCAGCCTCCAGTTCCCGATTGGCCTCCAACTGGCGCTGCAGGGTAGCAGTGCGTTCGCGCTCGGCGCCCAGCTCCACCACCTGGCGACCGTTGGCCAGCTCGGCCCGTTGCAGGTCGTCGCGCAGCATGTCGTAGCGCTCGGCAGCGCTGTCGAGCTGTTGTTGCAGATAGCGCTGGCGCCCGGTCAGCCAGACGGCCGAACCGGCCCAGCCGGCCAGCAGCAACAGAGGAAGCACAAGGGAAACGAAAGGCAGGGAAGTCATGGCGCTCTCATCACGGACGGCTCCCCCTCACCTTAGGCAGGCCAGGCGGGAGCGTCCAGCGTTTATCTGTACATTTACACAGTGTTTCGCAAATCCAGGTCCAGCCCACTGACGCGACGGACCCGGCGCGCCACCGCCTCGGCGAAGATGCCCCCGCGCGCCTCGATGAGGGTGAAGTCATCGCGCGCCCGGGTGATGCCGGTGTAGACCAGCTCCTTGGTCAGTACCGGGCTGAGCTGCTCAGGGAGCAGCAGTGCGGTATGGGCGAATTCCGATCCCTGGGACTTGTGCACCGTCATAGCGAAGACCGTCTCCACCGCCGCGAGACGACTGGGCAGGACGAATCTCAGTCCGCCGCTGCCATCCCCGCGGGGAAAGGCGACCCGCAGCACCTTGCGCCCGGGCTGGGTGGCGTCGGGCAGGCAGAGGGTGATGCCGATGTCGCCGTTCATCAAGCCCAGGCTGTAGTCGTTGCGCGTCACCAGCACCGGGCGACCTTCGTACCAACCGTGTTCGCCCGCCAGCAAGCCGGCCGCCAAGAGAGCGCTGGCGATACGCAGGTTCAGACCTTCCACGCCCCAGGGCCCCTTGCGCACGGCACACAGCAACTGGAAGTCGTCGAAGGCGGCCAGTACCTGGCCGGCCCAGAGGGTCCAGGCCGGATCCTCCAGCACGGTGTCGGCCTGGGGCCGTGCCTGCCGCAAGACCTCCAGATAGTGGCGATAGCCGCGAGCGCGCCCGCGGCCCTCCAGCACCAGGCGCTCCAGGGCGCGATCCTCCGGCCCCTTGAGCAGCACTCGATGCAGGTCGGCGTAGCCGCCGTCGATCAGTACCTGCTGGGCCCCCAGCCCATCCTGGGCATTGACGCGCCGCGCCAACTGGCCGATGCCGCTGCCGGCGCCGAAGCGCCGCGAGCGGCGCAGCATCACCACCTGCTGGGCCAGGGCGTCGGCTTGATCCTCCCCAACGGCCAGGGTGGTGGCCGCCAGTGATTGGCCGCTCACCGCTTCCAGCCAGGCGCGGGTGGCGGGGCTGTAGCGCCCGGCCTCGGCATCGCGACAGAGATCGCCCAGCACCGCCCCCGCCTCCACCGAGGCCAGCTGGTCCTTGTCGCCGAGCAGGATGAGTCGGGCGCGCGGCGGCAGGGCCGCCAGCAGGCTGGCCATCATCTCCAGATCGATCATCGATGCCTCGTCCACCACCAATACGTCCAGCGGCAGCGGCTGCCCGCGATGATGACGGAAGTGGCGGGTATTGGGCCGACTGCCCAGCAAGCGGTGAACCGTGGTCACTCCCGTGGGGATGTGCCGGCGCAGCTCTTCGTCCACCGGCAGACGACTGACCTGGCCGCCGATGGATTCGGTGAGGCGCGCGGCCGCCTTGCCGGTGGGCGCAGCCAGGCGGATGCGCAAGGGTCGACCGGCCGCCACCGCTGGCGCCTGGAGCAGCGCGAGCAAGCGGACCACGGTGGTGGTCTTGCCGGTGCCGGGGCCGCCGGTGACGATGCTGAAGGCCCCCCTTACCGCCAGGGCGCAGGCCAGTTTCTGCCAGTCGGGCTCACCGCCGGCCTCGGCATCCGGCGGAAACAACAGGTCGAGACGTTCGGCGAGATCCGCCGGCAGCGGCTCCGGGGTGGCGAGGCGCTGGCGCAGGCTGGCGGCCACCTCGCGCTCGTAGTTCCAGTAGCGGCGCAGGTAGAGACGCTCACCGCCCAGCACCAGGGGCCGTTCCGGCGCGCTGCCGTCGCCATCGACCAGGGCGCTGGCCAGCAGCGCCTGGCGCCAGGCTTCCAGGCCATAGCCCTGGAGCAGTTGCGACGGCAGCAGCGAGCTGCGCGCCTCGTCGCCTTCGGGGGGCAGCGACAGGGCCGCGTCCGGATTGCGCAGGGTGGCGGCGAGATCCAGGCAGACATGGCCATGGCCCAGTTGATGGCTGGCCAGGGCCGCGGCCAGCAGCACCGCCGCTTCACCCTCCGGTTCGAGTTCACCGAGAAAACTGGTGAAGGCCCGGTCCACCTGGCGCAGCCAGCCGCGTTGTACCCAGAGTTCCAGCAGGCGAAAGAGATCGTCACGCTGGTCCAAGGGAGACAACTGGCCTTCTGGAACCAGGGATGCCAGGCGCAACAGCCGTTCGGTGGCAGGGCTGAAGTCAGACATGGGCATTCTCCGCACCGCTGAACAGCAGATCCAGGGTCTCGATCAGGGCCTGGGCAGGACGCTCGACGAAGACGCCGTGGCCGGCCGGATCGCAACCGCGCAGGAAGAGGTAGACGGCGCCACCGAAGTGACGCTCGTAGCTGTAGTCGGGCAGGCGCGCCTTGAGCAGGCGGTGCACGGCCAGGCTGTAGAGCACGTATTGCAGGTCATAGCGCTTGGCCAGGACGGCCGTTTCCATGGCCGCGCGGGTATAGGCCCCGGCTTCGGCGCCCAGCCAGTTGGACTTGTAGTCCACCACGAAATAACGCCCCTCGTGCTCGAAAACCAGGTCGATGAAGCCCTTGAACAGGCCATTGAGCTGCCCCGGCTCCAGCAGCGGTCGCGCCTGGCCGCCATGGGTACCGCGGCGGACCAGGTCATCGAGGCGTTCCAGGTCGACGCCATGGGTGGCGAACCAGAATTCCATCTCCACCTGGTAGCGGGCCAGCTCGCCCAGCCGTTGCGCGCCGCCGGGCAAGGGCAGCGGCAGGGCCAGCAGTTGGCGCAGCCAGCGCTGCAGGATCGGAATCCAGTGGTTCCAGCCGCGGCGCTGGCAACGCCGGGCGATCAGGTCGTCCAGGCGCTCGGGCGCCGCCTGGATGGCAGCGAAGCCCTCCTCGCCGACCCACTCCAGCAGGCTATGCAGGAAGGTGCCCGGACCAGGGCCGCGGGGAAAACGATGCAGGTCTTCGCCAGCCGCGGGCTGGCGAGCCTCGTCCGGGGCGAGGCGGTCGTCGTCGAACAGCTTCTGCGCCGCGGGGGTATCCAGGTCCAGCTCCAGCGTCAGCTGGCCCTCTTCCCGCGCTTCACCCAGGCGCGTGCCGATGCGCAGGGCGCTATAGGACGCGATCCACCAGTCCTCGCGGGCCGCACGGCGGGCAGTCAGCGCCTTGAGCGGCGTGGGTGCCTCACGCGGCTCCGGCAGCCGGTCAGGGCTGGCCTCGGGCAACGGCAGCACGAGGGTGTCGGGCCGGGCGCCGATCAAGGTGGTCAAGACAGCGGTCAGCGCCGCCGAGCTCGCCAGGGGTTCGCCACCAGTGGCCAGATAGCCCAGGGCGCTACGGGCGAAGCCGGACTCCTTGCTGCGCCCGCGCTTGAGATCGGCCACGCCAACCCAGCAGGCATGGCGAGCACGGGTCAGGGCGACATAGAGCAGGCGCAGGTCTTCGGCCAAGCGTTCGTCGTCGGCGCGGGCCAGTTCCTCGGCCGAGGGGCGGAAGGTCCGGCGCAGCTGGCCGTGGTCGTCGTGATAGCGCAGCGGCAGGGTGGCGCCCTCTTCGGTGCGATAGGCACAGGCGAAGGGCAGGAACACCAGCGGATATTCCAGGCCCTTGGACTTGTGCACCGTTACGACCTTGACCAGCTCGGCATCGCTTTCCAGGCGCAGGATCTGTTCGTCGGCAGCGCCCTGGGCGGCCAGTTGCTCGGCCAGGTGACGGATCAGTGCCTGCTCGCCGTCCAGCTCGCCGGCGGCGCGCTGCAGCAGTTCGGCGAGGTGCAGCAGATTGGTCAGCACCCGCTCGCCATCGGCGCGGGCCATCAGCCGCTGCGGCAGGCGAAAATCCTGCAGCAGGCGGCGCAGCATCGGCAGCACACCCTGGCCGCGCCAGAGCTGGCGGTAGCCGCGGAATTGCAGCACCCGCGCCTCCCAGGCCTGTTCGTCATGGTTGAGGGCATCCAGCTCGGCCAGCGGCAGGTCGAGGGTCAGGCTGCCCAGGGCCGCGCGCAGGCGGCGATCCACGTCGGGCTCGGCGCAGGCCTTGAGCCAGTCCAGCAGGCAACGGGCTTCCTGGGCGGCGAATACCGAGTCCTTGTCCGATAGATAGACGCTGCGCACCCCGCGCCGCACCAGCGCCTGGCGCACCGCCTGGGCCTCACTGCCGGCGCGTACCAGGATGGCGATATCGGCGGGCCGCAGGGGCTTGAGCTCGCCGTCTTCGTGGCGAAAGCCTGCGCGTCCAGCCGCGGCCAGGGTCAGCAGTCGGACGATCTCGCTGGCGGTGCTCTCGGCCAGGGCGGCGCGATAGGCGGTGCCGGCCAGGGGCTCGTCGCCGGCCAGCTGCCAGAAGGTCAGGGCCGCGCCGGGTACACCGTCGATCTCCAACATCTCGCGCCGGCCCTGGGCACGGACCGGCTCGAAGGGCACCGGATTGTCCTCGCCCTGGCGGAACAGGAAGGCCGCCCGGGGCGCCGTGGTCTCGCCATGCTGGAAGACCTGGTTGACCGCGGCCACCATGGCGGCGGTGGAGCGAAAGTTGGTGTCCAGCGAATGCAGATGGCCGGCATTGGCGCGGCGGGCCTGCAGGTAGGTGTGGATATCGGCACCGCGGAAGGCATAGATGGCCTGCTTGGGATCGCCGATCAGGAACAGTCCGGTGCCCTCTCCCGCGCCATAGACAGTGCTGAAGATGCGGTACTGCACCGGGTCGGTGTCCTGGAACTCGTCGATCAGCGCTACCGGGAATTGCTCGCGGATCAGCGCCGCCAGCCGCGCCCCGGCGCCATCGGCCTGCAAGGCTTTGTCCAGGCGGGTGAGGATGTCGTCGAAGCCCAGCTCGGCGCGGCGCAGCTTCTCGCGCTCGAATTTCTGCTGTACCCAGGCCGCGGCATGCTCCAGTAGCGGCACCTCGGGGCTGGGCAGCTCGGCCAGTTGCCCCGGCAGGCGCGCCATGGCCGCCAGGGCCGGATGATCCGGCGGACTGGCCTTGGTCCAGAGCTCGGCGAAGCCCTCCTCGGTGAGGCGGGTGAAGCCGGTCCCGATATCGAGCGCTTCACTGGCGGGATCCTTGGCCCAGGCGCTCAGCTTGTCGCACCAGGGACCAAAGAATCTCTTCTGCAACTTGCGGCCATCGACCACCTTGGCATCGCAGCCAGCCTGGCAGAGGTCGCGCAGCTCTTCCGCCCACTGGGCCCAGGGGGCCTTGAGGCGTGCCAACCGCTCTTGTCGCTCGGCCAGGGCCGTGGCCAGCAAGGTAGCGGGTTCGCCCTGGGGTGCACCCAGCGCCTCGCTCAACAGGGATCGCAGACGCGCCGCTAGGGCCCGGGGCTCGCCCCAGTGCTCGATCACCCAGTCCAGCGCTTCCCCTTCCAGCGGATAGCAGAAGCGTCGCCAGTAGTCGCGCACCACCTGGGCGAGCAATTCGCTCTGGTCCTGCTCCAGGCTCTGCACGAACAGACTGCCGCTGTCGAAGGCGTGCTCGCGCAGCATGCGCTGGCACCAGCTGTGGATGGTGGAGACGGCCGCCTCGTCCATCCATTGGGCGGCGATGTCCAGACGGCGGGCACAGTCGGCCCAGCCCTCGACCGGGAAGTCCTCGCGCAAGGCTTCCAGCAGAGGATCGGGCGCGGCGATCTCGTCGCGGAAGAAACGCGCGGCTTCGGCCAGGCGATGACGAATGCGGTCGCGCAATTCCTGGGTGGCGGCCTCGGTAAAGGTCACCACCAAGATCTGCGGCGGCAACAGCTCGCGGCCGAACGCCGTCTCGGGCGTACCATGGCCCAGCACCAGGCGGACATAGAGCGCGGAAATGGTGAAGGTCTTGCCGGTCCCGGCACTGGCCTCGATGAGCTGGTTGCCCTGCAGCGGAAAGCGCAGGGCGAGCGGACGCTGACTCATGCCTGCCCCTCCCCGCCGACGGCCTGCCAACCGGCGCTACATACCGGCGCATAGAGCGTCTGGCACCAGCCATCGAATTCCTCGTCGGCCAGCAGCGCAGTAAAGTCCGGGTACTGCCGACGCAACGCCGGATGGGTCGCCGCCTCCCCCTGATAGGCCTGCTCGGCCGCGGTCAAGGCCTTCTCCGGCTCGTTGGCCAACCAGGCGAAGGCGGTACGCGGCGCCACCGGCAGTGGGCGCCGCTGGCCCAGCGCCCAGGCGTCGAGCAATTCGTTCAGCTGACGACGGGCCAGGTCGGCGTCCAGGGGCGCAAGCAGCAGGGTCAGATCGGTCGCCACCACCGCGGTGGTCAGCTGCAGGCCACCGGCTGCAGCGACCAGATGCTGCACCCAGGGTCGCAGCAACCGGTGCCACTTGCGGGTACGGGCATTGCCCAGGCCATTGGCCTGGGCGCTCAGCGCCAGCAGCCCCTCGGGTCCACGGCGCAACCGTTCGAGGTTGGCCACCAGTGGCAGCTCGCGATGCTCCAGGTCCAGGGTCACGGCCTCTTCCAGGGGCTCGGGCCAGCGCAGCGTCAAGGCCTCGACCTGGGCGACCACGGCGGGCAGCGGCTCACGGAGCGCCCGTCCGGCGCGCTCGCCAAACCCCGCCAGCGGCAGGCGACCGCTGCCACGCAAGCGCTCGGCCGCGGCGGCCAGTGCCCGGTCCGGCGCGGCAGGCTCGGCCAGCGCCGCCGCCAGCAGGTCTTCGCCCAACTGATAGCGGGTCAGGGCGTCCAGGCCGAAGGGCTCCTCGTCTTCCGCCGGTGCATCGGGCGCCTCGAAATGCACCTTGAGTCGATGGGCGAAGAACAGATCCACCGGCCCGCGCAGAAAGCGCGCCAGGTCGTCGAGACCCAGCGGCTCCTCGAGCACCAACGGCGGCAACAGGGAATCCTCGTCACGCGTGGTGCGGTCGTGCACACCCAGCCACTCGGCGGCGAAGCTGAAATAGCCGCGCTCGCCGCGAAAATAGCGGGCGCTGAAGGGTTGCAACGGGTGCTCCTGGGTCAGCGCCGCCAGCAGACGCTCGGGTTCCTCCTCATGACCCGCCAGGCGCCAACCGGCCTGGAGATGGTCACGCAACTGGGCGATCAGCACCGAGGGCGGGCGCTCGCTGTTATCGCGGATGCTGCGCCCCACCCAGCTGACATAGAACTGGTCGCGCGCCGAGAGTAGCGCCTCCAGCAGCAGATAGCGGTCGTCCTCGCGCCGCGAACGATCACCGGGGCGATAGTCCTGGGCCATGAGGTCGAAATCCAGCGGCGGCTGGATGCGCGGATAGGCCCCGTCGTGCATGCCCAGCAGGCAGACCACCCGGAAAGGAATGGCACGCATGGGCATCAGGGTGCAGAAGTTGACCGCCCCGGCGAGAAAGCGCTGGGCCAGGCCGCCAGAATCCAGCCCGGCCAACCAGGCCTCGCGGACCACGGTAAGCGGCAATTCTTCCTCCAGCGTCACGTCCTCGCACAACTCCAGCCAGCGCTCGCGCAGATTTTCCAACTGCTCCAGCAGGTATTCGTCGTGCTCGTTCTGGGCGCTGAAGAACAGCGCCAGCAGCGCCTGCAGCCGGGCGCCCCACTCCGCCGGCCGGGCCGGTTGCGCCAACGCCGCCTGGGCCGCGTCCAGCGCATCGAGCAGATCCACCAGCGGCCCGACCAGCGCCGCGTCCAGGCCGCCCACCTCGTCGAAGGGCTCGATATCGCCCAGGGCCGCGCCACCGCCCACCGCATAGCCCAGCAGCATGCGCCTCAGGCCGAAGCGCCAGGTGTTCTGCGTCAGGCCCGCGGGCAGGTCGAGGCGACTACGCTGCTCGGCATCCAGCCCCCAGCGCACGCCGGCGCCTTCCAGCCAGAGATGCAGGGTCGGCAGATCGCCTTCACGCAAGCCGAAGCGAGCGCGCAACGCCGGGACGTCCAGCAGATCGAGGATCTCACTCAGGGCGAAGCGGCTGTCGGGTAGCTGCAGCAGATGCTCCAGGGCGATCAGCAGCGGCTGGAAGCCACGCTGGTGCTGGTCGGCCAGGCTGAAGGGAATGAAGCGCGGATCCTGGCGTTCGAGCTGACCGAACACCGCGCGGATATGCGGCGCATAGGCGTCGATGTCCGGCACCATGACGATGACATCGCGCGGTCTCAGGCTGGCATCGCTGTTGAAGCGCGCCAGGAGCTGGTCGTGGAGGATCTCCACCTCGCGTTGCGGACTATGGGCCACATGGAAGCGCATGGATCTGTCCCGCACCGGGTCGACCGCCGGCCAGCGCTGGCGCGTCTCGGCCAGCGGCCGCAATTCGAGGATGTCGTCCTGCAACTGGCCCAGAAGATGCTGCGGCTCGGTCTCGGCGAAGAGGTCGATGCGCCCGCCGTTGAGGTCTTCGAACAGGCGGCGATAGCCATCGGGTTCGTCGAATTCGTCCAGCAGGTGAATGTAGTCGCGCCCCTGCTTGCCCCAGCTCGCCAGCAGCGGCTGGCCGTGCTGGTGCAGCGCCTCGGCATCCAGGGTCTGGGGCATGCCCGGCTTGCGCTGCTGGCGGCGATAGTTCTGCCGCAGCAGATCCTGGTCGGCGACGATGTCGGACCAGTGATGGCGACAGGGATTGTGCACGCAGAGCAGCACCTGGCTGAACTGGGCCAGCGCCGCCAGGGCTTCGAGGGTCTGTGCCGGAATCGCCGACAGGCCGAAGATCACCACCCGCCGCGGCAGCCCGGCCGGTGGCTCGGTCGCCGCCTGCATCACCTGTAGAAAGCGCCGATGCACGCCGGCGCGACTCTGGGCCAGCCCGCCATCGCCCACATCCGCCAGCAGGGCCCGCCACAGTTGCGCCTGCCAGCGGCAGCTCTCCGGCAAGGGGCGCCGACTGTCGCGCAGGCTGGCCAGCAGATCCCGGCCCGCCGCCCAGTCGTTGAGCCAGTCGGCACGATAGACCTGGTAGCCGTCATAGAGATCGGCCAGGCGCTCGGCCAGCTGGTATCTCTTGCGCAAATCGCCGTCATCATCGAGAAAGCGCCGCAGCGTGGCGAAGTCCGGTTGCATGAGCAGGGTCGGCAGCAGGCGCATCAGCCGCCAGGTCAGGGGCGCTCTATCCAGGGGCGAGGAGGGCGGCACGCTGTCGCGGCCCAGCACCTGGCGATAGGTTCGCCAGAGAAAGGCCGCCGGCAACTGCACCTCGAGCGCCGCGGCCACGCCGCAGCCGCCCTCGTCGTCGCCGCGCGGATCCTCGGCCAGCGCCAGCTTGAGCCACTGGGCGATGCCGTTGCTCTGCACCAGCACCTGTTCGTTTTCCAGTGGCGCCAGGGGATAACGACGCATCCAGCCGACCGCCAGGCTGCGCAGCTCTTCGAGCCGATTGCCGTGTACCACCATGAATCCGGGAGTGAGCGCCTCGGACATCCTACGCCTCGCTGTTCGCTATCTGCGACAAGGGTAAGGATCACCCGCCCGGGACACCAGCCCACGATGTGCTCGCCTGCGCATGACGCAGTGCACAGCCGCCTCTTCCACCCGCCTGCAACGGGCTTCCAGCCGGTAGACTCACCGCCTATCGGCCGCCGGCCATCGACAGGACGTTTTCATGCGCTTCATCGCTGCCCTCCCCCTGCTCCTAGGCGCCGCCCTCGCCCACGCCGCCGACACAGCTCCAGTCGACTGCGCCAGCCTGCAGGCCCAATTGCCGCTGCCCCTGCTCCAGCAGACCTCCAACCTCCCCCTGGCCTATGCCCGCCAGATCGCCGGTGGCTGTGCCTTCACCGATCGCGACACCGGCCAGCCCGCCAATTACCTGCTGGGTCTGTCAGCGGGCTATGAGAATGGCGGCCGGGCGCTGCCCAAGCTGCGCCGGCAGGTGCAATCGCTCAGCGAGCAACTGGACTGCAAGGCCGTCGACGGCCTCGGCGAAGGTGCCAGCGCCTGCAGCAAGCCGCTGCTGGGCACCCAGGTGTTCTTCATCAAGCGCGACCGTATCCATACGGTGACGGCTTCCAGCCCACTGGAATACGAAAAGCCTGAACTAGCAGCCAAGTTGCACCAGGCTGCCTTGGCGACTGCCAAGGCCTGGGCGCAACGACTGTAGGAGCAGGCGCGCCTTAGTGGCCGCGCCGATTGAGGTCTTCTGAATAAAGGTCGTCTTCGAGCTCATTGCCGGGGATGGCATGTTCTTCCGCAGCCCAGGCACCCAGGTCGATCAGTTTGCAGCGGTCGGAGCAGAAGGGCCGATTGGGACTCTTCTCGCTCCATTCCACGGGTGCGCCGCAGGTGGGGCAGTCCACGGTAAGAGTACTCATGCTTGGCCTCCGTCAAGGGTCAGATAAAAGGAATGCAGTCGCTCCACCTCGGCGTGGAGCCTGGCGAGATCGCCATCGTTGCAGATGACGTCATCGGCCTTGGCCAGCCGCTCGGCTCGCGGCAGTTGCGCCGCCAGGATGGCCCGCACCTGGGCTTCGTCGACGCCATCGCGGCGCATGGCCCGTTCGAGCTGCAGCTCTTCCGGCGCATCGATCACCAGGCCGCGGCGGACCAGCGCCCGCTGCCCCGATTCGAACAGCAGCGGCGACACCAGGATGGCATAGGGCGAGGTTGCCTGGGCCAAGACCGCCAGGATCTCCTGACGAATGATGGGATGCAGCAGGGCTTCCAGCCAGCGCCGCTCGGCCGGATCGGCAAAGATCGCCGCCCGTAGCGCCGCTCGATTCAGGCTGCCGTCTGGCTGCAAGACGGCTGGCGAAAAATGCCTGACGATCTCGGCCAGTGCCGGTCGTCCCGGCTCGACCACCCAACGGGCAGCCTGGTCAGCATCGACACAGGTGATGCCCAGCTGGGTGAAGTGCTCGGCAGCGGCGCTCTTGCCGCTGCCGATGCCCCCGGTCAGGCCGAGGGTCCAGGTAGAAGTCATCGGAATCCGGCGAAATTCAGATACAAGCCGGTTATTTGATCACCCCAGAGCAAGGCAATCCACCCCGCCATTGCCAGATAGGGACCAAAGGGCAGCGGCGTACTGGTTTCCGCCCGCCGCAGCCGCAGGGTGATGACGCCCAGGATGGCACCCACCAGCGAAGACAGCAGGATGGTCAGAGGCAGGATCTGCCAGCCCCCCCAGGCACCGAGCAGCGCCAGCAACTTGAAATCGCCATAGCCCATGCCTTCCTTGCCGGTCACCAGGCGGAACAGCTGGAACACTAGCCACAGACTCAGATACCCCGCCACTGCGCCCCAGACAGCGTCAGTCAAACTGGCGAATAGCCCGAACTGGTTGACGATCAGACCGAGCCACAATAGTGGCAGGACGATTACATCGGGCAGGAGCTGATGATCGGCATCGATCAGACTCGCCGCCAGCAACCCCCAGGTCAGCAGCAGAAAAGCCCCACCCTGCCAGCTCACGCCCAGATGCCAGATCACCCAGGCAGACAACAGTCCGCAGGCAAGCTCGACCAGTGGATAGCGCAGGCTGATGGTCGCTTGACAGCCCTTACAACGACCGCGCAGGAGCAGATAGCTCAGCACCGGCACGTTCTCCCAGGGGCGTACGGTACGCTGGCAATGAGGACAACGCGAAGCAGGTCGTGCCAGATTGAAGGGGGCTCCAGCCGGCTCAACCGGCAGCTCCAGCACCTCGCGCGCCTCCGCCTGCCAATCGCGTCTCAGCATTACTGGCAGACGATAGACCACCACATTGAGAAAGCTGCCCACTAGCAGCCCCAGGATCAGCGCACACAAGGCTGCGGCCAGCGGCGCGCTGGCCAGAAAGTCCAGCAGCGCCATCAGACCACCGAGCCGAGCTGGAAGATTGGCAAGTACATGGCGATGATCAGACCACCGACCAACACCCCGAGGACCGCCATGATCATCGGCTCCATCAGGGTGGTGAGGTTGTCGACCATGTTGTCGACCTCATCCTCATAGAAGGTGGCGACCTTGGACAGCATCTCGTCCAGCGAACCCGACTCCTCACCGATGGCCGTCATCTGGATGGCCATGGAGGAGAACACCCCCGTAGTACGCATGGAAAAGTTGAGCTGCATACCGGTGGAGACATCGGCCTTGATCTTCTCCACAGCATTGCGGAACACCACGTTGCCCGTCGCGCCGGCAACCGAATCGAGCGCATCCACCAGAGGCACACCGGCCGCGAAAGTGGTCGCCAAGGTACGGGCGTAACGAGCGATGGCCGACTTGTAGAGAATCGAACCGATCAGCGGGATCTTCAGCAACCCCCTATCCGTGGCGTCGCGGAATTTCTCCGACTTCTTGTAGAAATGCCGTAATACGAAGCCCAGCACGAACAACGCCCCGAGCACCAGCAGCCACCACTCCTGCAGAATCTCGGAAATACCGATCACGAACAGCGTAAAGGCTGGCAGTTGAGCACCAAAGCCTTCGAATACCGACTGGAATTGCGGCACCACCTTGATCAACAGAATGGCCGAGACGATCACCGCGACGACGACCACGGCCGCCGGATAGGTCATGGCCTTCTTGATCTTCTTCTTCAACGCCTCGGTCTTTTCCTTATAGGTGGCAACCCGATCCAGCAAGGTCTCCAACGCACCGGATTGCTCACCGGCATCCACCAGGTTGCAATAGAGGTCATCGAAATACTGCGGCTGCTTGCGCAGGGAGTTGGCTAGGCTGTTACCCGCGGCCACGTCCTGCTTGATGTCGTCCACCAGTTTGCGCATGTTGGGGTTGTCGAAGCCCTCGCCAATGATGTCGAAGGCCTGCAACAGCGGCACCCCGGCGCCCATCATGGTGGCCAGTTGCCGGGTGAACAGCGCGATGTCCATGGGCTTGATCTTCTTGCCCTTGCTGAACAAGGACACCGACTTCTTGCGCACCCGCGTCGGATTGATGCCCTGCTTGCGCAACTGCGCCTTGATCAGCGCCGGATTCAAGCCCGTCATCTCGCCCTTCACCTTGGTCCCTTTGCGATCGGTCCCCTCCCAGGTGAAGTTGCCCAACTTGATCGCTTTATCGGCCATGGCCTCGACTCGTCAAAAGCTCGGCCCGCGTTGGCGGACCCGTCAAAAGAATGCTCTTCGCAGAGCGTGCTGCAGCGTTGGAGGCAAGCATCGCGCCAAACACGGGCAATTTTCGCACTCTGAGGTGTCCGAGGCCCATGACGAAGATTAACCAACGCTCCGATAAGTCCCCTCTCCCTCCGGGAGAGGGCTAGGGTGAGGGAGTCTGTTAGTCCTTGGTCACCCGGTTAATCTCTTCCAGACTGGTAATCCCCTGCATCGCCTTCACCAGGCCAGACCGCCGCAGGTCATTGAAGCCCTCCGCTCTCATCCGCGCCGAGATTTCGATGGAGTTGCCCTCCTCCATGATCATCTGCTGTAGCGCCGGGGTGATCTTCACCACCTCATAGATCCCCACTCGCCCACGGTAGCCGGCGTTGCACTCTTCGCAGCCAATAGGCTGGTAGAGGGTGAAACTACCCACCTCATCCTCTCTGAATCCTTCGGCCAGCAGCGCCTCATGGGGCACCTCATTAACGCGCTTGCACTTGTTGCACAGCTTACGGGCCAGGCGCTGGGCGATGATCAAATTGACCGAGGTGGCCAGGTTGAAGGCTGGCACGCCCATGTTGCGCAGACGCGTCAGGGTTTCCGCCGCGCTGTTGGTGTGTAGGGTCGACATCACCATGTGGCCGGTCTGGGCTGCCTTGATGGCGATCTCCGCCGTCTCGAGATCGCGAATCTCACCCACCATGATCACGTCAGGATCCTGACGCAGGAAAGCACGTAGTGCCTGGGAAAAGTCCAGTCCCTGTCGAGGATTGACGTTGACTTGGTTGATGCCTTCCAGGTTGATTTCCACCGGGTCTTCCGCGGTGGAAATATTGATGTCTTCGGTATTGAGGATATTGAGGCCGGTATAAAGGGAGACCGTCTTACCCGAGCCGGTTGGCCCGGTTACCAGAATCATGCCTTGCGGCTGCTTGAGCGCCTGCATATACAACTCTTTCTGCACATCCTCGTAGCCCAGGGCGTCGATCCCCATCTGGGCGCTGGAAGAATCCAGAATCCGCATCACTATCTTCTCGCCCCAGAGGGTGGGTAAGGTGTTGACCCGGAAGTCAATGGACTTGGTCTTGGACACCTTGAGCTTGACCCGGCCGTCCTGGGGTTTGCGCCGCTCGGAGATATCCATATTGGACATCACCTTGAGCCGCGCCGAGATCCGCGACACCAACTGCACCGGCGGTCGCGCAGCCTCATGCAGGACACCATCCGTACGAAAGCGTACCCGGTACATCTTTTCATAGGGCTCGAAGTGCAGGTCGGACGACCCTTTCTTGATGGCATCGAGCAGCATCTTGTTGACGAACTTCACGACCGGCGCGTCGTCGGCATCGGTACCGGCCACGGCTTCCTGGGGCCGCTCGCCACTGTCCAGGTCCACATCGAGATCAATGTCGCCAAGGTCCAGCCCGCCGGTACCCCCATCGAGATACTTTTCGATGGCCTGATGCAGCTTGTCGTCTTCGACCAGCACCACCTCGACCGCCAGCTTGCTGCCAAAGGACACATCGTTGATGGCCTGCTGGTTGGTTGGATCGGAGAGTGCAATGAAGAGCTTGTTGCCCCTTTTGCTTAACGGCAGAAAATGATGCTGCTGCATCAGCTTCTCGTTGACGATGTCCTTGGGCAACTGCTCTTTGTCGATGGCGGCGAGATCGAGGAAAGGCACGCCGAACTCCTGGGCTGCCAGCTCCGCCAGCGGACGGCTCTGCACCAGGCGTTGCTGAACAAGGTAGGTTACCAACGGCACCTTGGCCTGCTTGGCCTTGACCACTGCTTGCTGGGCTGCGGGCTCAGCAAGCAGTTGCGCATCCACCAGCTGGCGCGCTAGTCCCGACAGCATCACCGTCTCGTTCATCATCCGTCACCTGCGCTTGCGTTAGCAGGCCTTATAGCACCCCCCCGCTCCGCCCGCAAAATGGCGCCGGATGGCTGACATTTTTTGTCATGACGTGACCCTTTGCTGAAACACATCACACCGAGAGCGTGCTGCAGTCGGCACTTTTATTTGGCATGACCTATGCTTTACTCCAGACAGGCATGTTGGCCTGCCCCAACCTCGGAGATTTGGAATGAACGCTCAAAAAGGCTTTACTTTGATCGAGCTGATGATCGTGGTCGCGATCGTTGGCATCCTGGCAGCTGTTGCAATACCGGCCTATCAAGATTACACAGTCCGAGCTCGAGTGTCTGAAGGTCTTAGCCTGGCATCACCTGCTAGGACTGCAGTCGCCGAAAACGCAGCAAATGGGGCAACCGATCTAGGTGCCGGATGGTCTGCCCCTGGCGCCACTGCGAACGTTAGCTCTGTTACCGTTGCAAGCAATACCGGGGTTATCACGATCAATACAACCTCGAAAGCTGGCTCTGTTCAACTCACACTCACCCCAAAATCAAGCGGCACAGCAATTACTGCAGGTACCGTTCCTCCAAGCGCAATCACTTGGACATGCGCTGTAACCGACACTACCAAAGCCAAGTATGTCCCTTCTGAGTGCCGCCCTTAAATCTAGGCCATGAGTAAAAAAGGCCGAAAGGCCTTTTTTATTTTAAAATGAAAATCACAGACACTAGAAAGACATTAAACTTTGCAATTGCATCATTCCCATTCATCAACCCTATCCACTTCTACCCAGATGGAGACGTGCTAAGCCAATCAATTGCAGTACTGACTTCAGCAGCGCTAGTGTTCGCACTATATATAAAAACAACGAAACTAAGTCCATCAACACTTTCCATAACCCTAGCCTACCTAAGCATCGTCTTACTTTTCAACCTTGACAGCAACAGCCGATCAAGCGCTGCACTTATAGCAATACTTCCTGCAATGCTAATCTCTTTCATCAAGGAAAGAGACATGCCCCCAATACTCTGGGGAATAATATTTGGTGCCTCAATAAATGCTTTAGCGGGCTATACCCAACTCTCCGACGAGACAATTACTTTGGGCGGCTTGATTTTTCGAGACCCAAGCGTTCTAGAAACAACAGTATATGGAAATATCGCCCAAAGAAACCTTTTCACAACATACCTTTTCTTGGGGTTCCTTGCAGCCGCACAACTATACTCACAAGAAAAACCAAGCCAAACCCAAAAAAATATACTACTTCTCTTCCTAACCTTAATCATCCCACCCTTAACGTTTTCAGCTTCAAGATCGACAGTTCTATACACGCTTTCTGCACTTCTATTTTTACTGGCAGCAAACTACAAAGCCCCCTACTGCCAATACACAAAGAAGTTCTCAAAAATAACACTTTACTTTGTCATCTTGCTCATGGCATGCCAAACAATACCGAAGACCCTACTTCCTTATAAAACCGGACTCAAGCGTGCTTCAGAAGGCGAACCCATTCGAATTGCAGAATGGAAAAAAACATATCAGATAATATCTGAATACTTCCCATCGGGCATAGGATGGGGAAATTACCCCCACTACAGCTTCCTAGAGCAGATAAAGGGCTCCAGCGCCGCACAAGATTTAACCTGGATCCATTCGCATAACATATTCCTAAACCTACTGTGCGAACTAGGAGCAGCCGCCATCCCTTTAATAGCAATCATCCTATACTTAGCCTTCAGCATCACGAGGTCATCCATCAAAAAAAAAGAAAACTACTTCTCAGCCCTAGCCATAATTACACTTGGCGCGCACAGCTTACTTGAATACCCGCTTTGGTACGCTCAATTCTTCATCCTCCTAGTCTTAATAATTAACACAAGCCACCTAAGAAGAATCGAAATAGCAACATCAAAAATAAGCCGCATCCTTATATCCAGCACAGCGCTCGTAATCGCCCTAGGCTGCCTTACCACAATCTTACAATACAAATACTTAGCGCAGAACGCCTTCAAAAGCGCTGACCCCCTGGAGAACATGGAGCGGATTTCAAAATTCAATACTATAGCCGCAAATCCATACTTAAAATTCTCAGCCGAGCTCTCCACACTAAATCACATCCCAATAGGCAGCGGAACAATGCGGCTTTGTCTTTTAGCGGATCTCAGCAAGCAATTACCAACCTTCACGCTACTGGACAAACTTGCCATTGAGCTATATACAATAGACCAAGATAAGCTAGCAGCATCCGTCATGAATAGCAGATTCAAGGCCTATCCCAAAGAGAGCACTCATGTATTGCTAGATGACACAAAAGGCTTTCCAGCAGAGAAACAAGGACAAATAAATTCCGATATGGAAAATGCAGCGGTCAGCGATGCGGGAAAAAACCTTTACCAACTAAGCGTCATTCCCTCATGCCCGTGAGAGCCTAAGAACCTGCTCACGATCCGCGACGCGTCGGCCAAACGGCGTTAAAATTCCCTGGAAGGCCAGCCTCTCCTGCGCGGCCTGTCGCAATGCTCATTTACCACTCGTAAACTCCGTTTCCTCAGCCTTTTTCGTTTTGTTTGGCTCTAGCTCGCGAGATCGCGAACAGGTTCTAAGAAGAAAAAAATGCAGAAACCATTCAAACAGGCACGAGTAAATACTAACTCTTTGAAGGCGTCCCATGCGCCTAGCGAGTTAACTGCAGCCCCTTCGCCCGACACCACATTCAACGTTGAAGCCCTGCGGGTTAGCTCACTCGCTCGATGCAGGTAGATGAACCAATTCGCGAACCAAACAGAGCTGCGACATATCGCCACACTCACTCCACGCGCAACAGACACAAAGCTTGCGTGCTGAGGCGAGCAACATGTAAGATTTTAGGCTTCGTGCCGGTGTAGCTCAGTTGGTAGAGCGGCGCATTCGTAATGCGAAGGTCGTAGGTTCGACTCCTATCTCCGGCACCACCTTCCCAACGCTTCTATCCTTTGCCTTTTCAAAGCCTTCAAGGCCTTAGCCGCCCTGGAGCGCGTCTTCCTGAGCGATTTTTCAGCCTGGCGAACGCCCAGCCGCGTCGTCGAAAAGCGTCTGCCAAACTGGCGGCCGCGCTCCGCTCGGCTACTCTTACCCAGCGCATGACAGTGCCTTACGCCAGCGGTCTAGGCCTTTCTTGACGGCCGGCAATACCTGAATGGCGGCTGACCAAAGGGTCGAATATCCCTCCCCTCTGTGGCACCATACCGCGCTGCGAAATCCCGCAATTTCCGCAATCCATCAGCCTGCCGCACGGATGCCTGTCCGTTGCGGAGCGTGAGGCTGGCGACAGGCACGTTGAGAGAATAACCACGATGAGCCGCTCTACTGAGGTCGTGAGATGAAACTAACGAAGTATCTAAAACCAACCGGTTGGCTTCTAGCCGGTGCCGCCGCGCTGCTGCTCAGCGGGTGCGACGCCGTGCTGCTGGATCCGAAAGGCTCCATCGGCGTGCAAGAACGCAACCTCATCTACACAGCGTTCGGCCTCATGCTGATCGTGGTGATCCCGGTCATCGTGATGACCTTCCTGTTCGCCTGGAAGTACCGCGCCGATAACAAGGAAGCCAAGTACACCCCGAACTGGGCTCACTCCTACAAGATCGAAGCCGTGGTCTGGCTGGTCCCCCTGGCCATCGTGGTGTTCCTGAGCATCCTGTCCTGGAAGACCTCCCACGAACTCGATCCCTTCAAGCCGCTGGATCATCCCGAGCAGCCGCTGGTGATCGAAGCCGTCTCGATGGACTGGAAATGGCTGTTCATCTATCCGGAGCAGGGCATCGCCTCGGTCAACGAGCTCGCCATCCCGGTCAACCGTCCGGTGCAGTTCAAGATCACCTCCGAGTCGGTCATGAACACCCTGTCGATCCCGGCCTTGGGCGGCATGATCTACGCCATGTCCGGCATGCAGAGCCAGTTGCACCTGATCGCCGATCATCCCGGCGTCTTCGAAGGTCGCTCGGCCAACTACAGCGGCGCCGGCTTCTCCGACATGATCTTCACCGTGCACGCGGTCCCCACCGCCGGCGACTTCGACGCCTGGGTGGCCAAGGTCAAGCAGTCGGGTGGCAAGACGCTGGACCAGGCGAGCTACACCGAGCTGGCCAAGCCCAGCGAGAAGCAGCCGGTCGCCTACTACTCGGCGGTCGAGCCGGACCTGTTCAGAACGGTCATCAAGAAGTTCATGAAGTCCGACTTCAGCAAGCAGACCGACCACGTGATGGACATGACCCAGCACGCCGGTCAACACGGTACCGAGGAATAAGTTATGTTCGGTAAATTAACTCTTGCGGATATTCCGTATCACGAGCCGATCATTCTCGTGACGTTCGTCGTGGTCGCTCTTGGCGGCCTAGGGCTACTGGGCGCGATCAGCTACTACGGCAAGTGGGGCTATCTCTGGAAAGAGTGGCTGACCACCGTCGACCACAAGAAAATCGGCGTGATGTACTTCATCGTCGCGCTCGTCATGCTGCTGCGCGGCTTCTCCGACGCCGTCCTCATGCGTAGCCAGCAGGCCATCGCCTCCGGCGGCGCCGAGGGCTACCTGCCACCGCATCACTACGACCAGATCTTCACCGCCCACGGCGTGATCATGATCTTCTTCGTGGCGATGCCCTTCGTGGCCGGCCTGATGAACGTGGTGACACCGCTGCAGATCGGTGCCCGCGACGTGGCCTTCCCCTTCCTGAACTCGCTGAGCTTCTGGCTGTTCGTGGCCGGTGCCGTGCTGGTGATGCTGTCGCTGTTCGTGGGCGAGTTCGCCGCGACCGGCTGGGTGGCCTATCCACCGCTGTCGGGCATTCAGTACAGTCCAGGGGTGGGGGTTGACTACTACATCTGGGCGCTGCAGCTATCGGGTATCGGGACGACCCTGACCGGCGTGAACTTCTTCGTCACCGTGCTGAAGATGCGTACCAAGGGCATGACCCTGATGCGTATGCCGATCTTCACCTGGACCTCGTTCTGCACCGCCATCCTGATCATGGCCGCGTTCCCGATCCTGACCGTGACCCTGGCGCTGCTGACCCTGGACCGTTACCTGGGCTTCCACTTCTTCACCGCGGAAGCCGGCGGCAACCAGATGATGTACACCAACCTGATCTGGGCCTGGGGCCACCCCGAGGTTTACATCCTGATCCTGCCGGCCTTCGGCGTGTTCTCGGAAGTGACTTCCACCTTCAGCAAGAAGCGGCTGTTCGGCTACGTGTCGATGGTCTGGGCCACCGTGGCGATCACCGTGCTGTCCTTCATCGTCTGGCTGCACCACTTCTTCACCATGGGCTCGGGCGGCAACGTCAACGCCTTCTTCGGCATCGCGACCATGATCATTGCGATCCCGACGGGTGTGAAGATCTTCACCTGGCTGTTCACCATGTACCAGGGCCGCATCCAGTTCACCTCACCGATGCTCTGGACCCTGGGCTTCATCGTGACCTTCAGCATCGGCGGCATGACCGGCGTCCTGCTGGCGGTACCGGGTGCCGACTTCGTGCTGCACAACAGCCTGTTCCTGATCGCTCACTTCCACAACGTGATCATCGGCGGCGCCGTGTTCGGCTACTTCGCCGGCATGATCTACTGGTTCCCGAAGGTGTTCGGCTTCAAGCTGAACGAGCGTCTGAACAAGCAAGCCTTCTGGTGCTGGCTGATCGGTTTCTATGTCGCCTTCATGCCGCTGTACATGCTTGGCTTCATGGGCATGACCCGTCGTCTGAACCACTACGACAACCCCGATTGGCACCCCTTCCTGGTGACCGCCGCCATCGGCGCCGGCATCATCGCCCTCGGCATCCTCAGCCAGCTGTGGATGTTCTACGTCAGTATCCGCGACCGCAATCTGCCGGAGAACATGGACGTGACCGGCGATCCGTGGGATGGCCGTACCCTGGAATGGTCGACTTCCTCGCCGCCGCCCTTCTACAACTTCGCTGAAGTGCCGGAAGTGCACGACATCGACGCCTACTGGGGCATGAAGGAAAAAGGCATCACCGAGAAGAAGGATGCGGACTACAAGCAGATCCACATGCCGCGCAACACCGGCGCCGGCATCGTGATCAGCTTCTTCGCCCTGATCCTCGGCTTCGCCCTGATCTGGCACATCTGGTGGCTGGCCATCGCCAGCTTCGTGGGCGCCATTGTCAGCGCGGTCGTCCGCAGCTACGACGAAGACGTCGACTACTACGTACCAGCGGAAGAAGTGGCGCGCATCGAAACCGCCCGCATCCAGTCCCTGGCGAAATTGAAGCAGGCCTAACCCAATGGCGAATCAAGTTATGCATAACGAAGTCGCCCATGCCGAGGAGCATGGGCACCACGACGCCGGATCGATGAAGACGTTCGGCTTCTGGTCCTACCTGATGACCGACTGCATTCTGTTCGGGACGCTGTTCGCGACCTATGCAGTGCTGAGCGGGGCCCATGCCGATGGCCCCTCGCAGAAGGACATCTTCGAACTGTCGTTCGTCCTGGTGGAAACCTTCCTCCTGCTGTTCTCCAGTATCACCTACGGCTTCGCCATGATCGCCCAGCATAAGGGCAGCAAGGGCGGCGTCCTCGGTTGGCTGGCGATCACCTGGCTGTTCGGTGCCGGCTTCATCGGCATGGAAGTCTATGAGTTCCATCACCTGATCGAAGAGGGCTACGGTCCGGATCGCAGTGCCTTCCTGTCGTCCTTCTTCGCACTGGTCGGCACCCACGGTCTGCACGTGAGTTCCGGTCTGATCTGGATGATCGTGTTGATGCTGCAGGTCGCTTCCAAGGGCCTGACCACCACCAACGTGACCCGCCTGTCGTGCCTGAGCCTGTTCTGGCACTTCCTGGACATCATCTGGATCTTCGTCTTCACCATCGTCTATCTGATGGGGGTTCTGTAATGGCGCACGACCATAACGCCCACGGGCACACCGCCGAGAGCCATGGCACTTTCAAGAGCTACATGGTCGGTTTCATCCTGTCGGTCATCCTGACGGTCATTCCCTTCGGCCTGGTGATGTTCCCCACCTTCTCCAAGGGCGCGACCCTGGCGATCGTGGTGATCATGGCGGTGGTACAGCTGCTGGTGCACCTGTACTTCTTCCTGCACCTGAACACCTCCGAAGAGCAGCGTTGGAACGTGATCTCCTTCGGGTTCACCGTGGTCATCGTCGGCATCGTGGTCGTGGGATCCCTGTGGATCATGTACCACATGCACCAGAACATGATGATCCACTGAACCGGGCCGACGTGATGATCAAGAAGTACCTCCTCGTGACCAAGCCGGGCATCATCTTCGGCAACCTGATCTCGGTTGCCGGCGGGTTCTTCCTGGCTTCCAAAGGAAGCATCGACCCGCTGTTGCTGCTGGCAACGGCCATCGGGGTATCGTTGGTCATTGCTTCCGGCTGTGTGTTCAACAACGTGATCGATAGGGACATCGATCAGAAGATGGAAAGGACCCGCAATCGTGCCCTGGTCCAGGGCACGATCTCCTCGAAGGTGGCGCTGGCCTATGCCACCCTCCTCGGCCTGGCCGGGGTGGGACTGCTGTACGGGGCGACCAACCTGGTCGCCACCGCCTTCGCGGTGATGGGTTTCGTGGTGTACGTGGGGCTCTACAGCCTCTGGCTCAAGCGCACCTCGGTGTACGGCACCCTGGTCGGCAGCCTGTCCGGTGCCGCGCCGCCGGTGATCGGCTACTGCGCCGCCAGCGGCCAGTTCGACAGCGGCGCCGCGGTGCTGCTGTTGATCTTCTGCCTCTGGCAGATGCCGCACTCCTACGCCATCGCCATCTTCCGTCTCAAGGACTACACCGCGGCTTCGATTCCGGTACTGCCGGTGGCCAAGGGCATCTCGGTGACCAAGCGGCACATCGTCTGGTACACCGTGGCCTTCCTGGCTGCCACCCTGCTGCTGACCGTGCTCGGCTACGCCGGCTACGTCTATCTGGCGGTGGCTTTCGTGATCGGCGCTTGGTGGCTGCGTCTGGCGTTCATGGGCTATCAGGCCGAGAACGACGTGCAGTGGGCACGCAAGCTGTTCGGGTTCTCCATCATCGCCATCACCGCGCTCTCCGTGATGATGTCGGTGGACTTCCAGATCCCGGGCGACGTGCTGCTGACCTACGCCCGTTGAGACGCATCGTTCCATGAAAAAGCCCGGCCCAGTGCCGGGCTTTTTCATGGGCGCTCGTCATGCCAGTCCCTGGCTAATCCTGGTTGCTAATGACCCGCCAGGTCTGCCGCCGGCTGGGCGGCTGCTTGCCGGTCAAGCCTTCCCGCTGGGGACCACCATCGCTGCCGAAGAGCGCGGAGTCGGCCAGGGTACCTTCCACGCTGAAATTGCCGTTGCCATAGAGGAAGGGCACGATGCCGCCCAGCAGGCCGTCCAGCTGGATCCGCCCATAGGCCGTGTCCACGCCCAGGTTGAACAACCCGTTGTTGTTGCCGCCGGTGTAGGGGTCAAGGGCATAGAGATAGGTGGTGACGCCGGCAGTACAGGCATCGGTGCTGGGTATCAGCGAACTCATCAGCAGGGTACCGCTGAAGAGCTGGGGCTTGTTGATGACCAGCTCGCCGTTGAGCGGCAGGTTGAGGTACCAGCCCTGCTTGCCACTGGCGGCCGTCGCGGGATCGTACCAACTGACCGAATTGGTGGAAACGACGTTCGCCGTGCTGCTGACACTGGAGCCACCGGCACCGGTATAGCTGATGCGCTGGTCGATCCCCAGGGTCTGCTGCTGCAGATTGGCCACCGTCAGACTGGGCGTGCTACCCGCCGCCGAGCCATCGGTCTGGCGATCCCAGATGCCGTAGAGGGTCATGGCCTTGCTGGGATTGGCGATGGCGTCACCGGTCTCCAGGTACTTGCCGGTACCGAAGATCACCAGATGCCCCGTGCCGGTGGGATGGGCGATCACCGTCGGGCTGGCGGTGATGGGCTGGACCAGATTGGTGGTGCCGGACGCCACGCTGCTGGCCCGTGCGGTATAGAGCGGGCTGCCGCCGAAGGCTACCCGGAAATTGTCCGCCGCAGCGACCGCGCTCAGGGAGGTACCGATCAGGTCGAAGCGCCAGAGGTTACCCCGCAGGTCGCCGGCATAGGCGTAATCGCCGATCAGATCGCCGTCGACATCGGCCACGAAGGGTACACCCAGGCCATTGGCAGTGGTCAGGGCATCGCTCACCGGAAGGGCCTTGATCAGGCTGCCGTCGGCGACGTTCATCACGTACAGCACGGCGTTGTCCCTGGCGCTGTTGTAGCCATTGCTCAGCACTACGCCCCAGCCACCCGTGTGCAGCCGTGTGATGACGGGCCTTCCATAGGTGAAGCCCAGGTCGGCGTAGTCGGCATCGCTGGCGGACTTTTCCCAGAGCAGTGTGGGTGCGTTCGGGTTGGTGATGTCCAGGGCGAAGATACCCTGCCCTCCCCCACGCAGGGTACCGATCAGCACGGTACGCCATCTGCCACCGCTGTAGACGTCACCCACCACGGGCGTGTTGTCGACGTAGGACTGGTGGCCGCCGTTGTAGCCGCGATCGGTCAGCTTGTTGAGCGTCGGGATGACTGCGCTGGGGATGAAGGCGAAGACTTCCGCGCCCTGATCGTTGAAGGCGTGCAACATGCCGTCGTTGGCCCCCACGTAGATACGCCGCTCGCGTCCCAGGTTGGCGTTGCGAAAATCCGCATAGGAGGTATCGCCGACCGTGGCGTTCATCAGGGCGATGGGGCTGTTGGGGGTACCGACCACCACGGGCGAAGAGTTCACCATGTCGCCGAGGATATGGTTGCGCGGACGAAAGGACGGCGTCGCGCCAGGCGCCTCCTGGCCACGGTCACCCCGCAGGTAATCCACGCGGCGGCTGCCGTAGGTATCGGTGGTGCCGGCTGCGGTGCGATTGAGATAGCCCTGCTGGGTGGCGGTCAGGCTCGCCCAGGTGAAGGGAGTAAGGGCGCCGCGGCTGGCGAAGTAGATCGTCCGGCTGGCGTAGCCGGTATTGCCCAGCGGGAAACGGCTGTCGAGCTGCTGACCCGCACTCCAGATACGCGTCCGGTTGGTCGCCGTGCGCTGGTACTTGATCAGGTCCCCGCTCCAGTCGGTGCTGGAGAACGACGGTACATAGGTATAGAGCGCGGTGCTGTCGCCCTCCTGGGTCGGCGAGACGGTCTGGCTGGCGCCGACACTGGTGGACTGGCTGATGCGCGAGACCACCTCGCTCAGGGAGGTGATGAGATCGCTGGCGTTTTCCGCGCTGAAGAATTCCCCACGCGAGTTGATCGCCGCGTGCCAGAGATCGTAGACGTTGTTCTGGTTCACCGAGTTGTCCGCGCCGGCGACCGGCCAAGCCGTGCTACCCGCCGCCAGCCCGGCATAGCCCCCAGCGAAGGTGTCGCCACCCCAAGCCGGGTTGACCAGGGCGCTGCTCAGGCCGATGCCCACGTAGAAGCTGGTGAGGTGTTGCCAGGTAGCAGGATCGTTGCGTGGATTCCAATAGGGCGTGAGGGTGCGGCTGCCCTGGGCTTCGTCACTGCTCACGGTGTTGTAGGGCGACACCTTGTTGTCCAGGTTGGGCTGGGCGTCGGTACGCCAGTAGAGGAAGGCCAGGTCGGCCAGGGTACTGGCCGTACTGTCCTGGAACGGCGCCTGCGGCGAATATTGCTGACCATCCGGCAGGGTGGCGGCCGTGCCATCGACGTTGCTGGTGGTGAAAGCCGCGTTCCAGATGCCGTCGGTCACCACCAGGCTGTAGCTGGCCCGGCAGCCATAGACCGGCGCTTCGCTGGTTCCCGGTTGAAAGGCGTAGGGACTTTCGCTGCCAGTGGTCTTGAGCAGCTCCCCGACCCGAGCGACCGCCTGCAGCAGGGGCGTGCTCTGGTTGTAGTAGACATCGCCCAGCCAGGTGAAGAAGGCAGCCCGTTGCGCGCCGGTGAACGGCCGCAGGCGATTGTCATAGGTCGTCGTGCTCGCGCTGACGATCCCGCGGCAGTTGGCATTGGCCGTCACCAGGATGCAGCTGTCGCTGGTACCCAGCGCCTGCCAGCCGACCCGGATGTTTTCCGAGGCATCCGCCAGGGCCAGGTTGGTGGCGGTCTGCGCGGCCAAGGCACGACTGCGATAGAAGGAATACCAGTTGGCGAAGTTCTGCCGTTCGTCCGTGCCGTTCGGACCGGAAGTGGCACTGACCGAGATGCGCCGATAGCAGCCATCGGTTTGCAGGGAGGCCGGGGTACAGGTGTTCAGGGTGGTGTCGTAGAGATAGTAGTAGGCCGGGACGCCCGCGATGGCCGTCGAGGTATTGGTATTGGCCGTGATGGTGTAGGTCACCGACGAAAACACACCGCCCACACCGTAGTTCACGTTCCGCGTGCAGGTCACGTTGCTGTAGGTGATAGACGCGGTGTTGGCGATGGTCGCCGTGCATCCTGTCATCGACTGCCCACGCAACAACCAACCGAGCAGGGACGAGTCGCTGATGGAGACCTGGGCGCCATTGATGGTTTCGGTGAAGCCGCCACCCAGGAGGATGTCCAGCAGCGTCACCCGGCCATAACTGGCACTGGTTCCCTGGTAGGTACCTGCACTTTGAAAATCCTGCGACGGATTCTCCGCCAGCATGCTCGGACTGTTGTTTTGCAATCCCGGATTGCCGTAGGTGTTGCCGCGCGCCACATTGGGATCGGTGGTCACCAGATTGGGGTTGTAACTCCAGCTCACCCGGTAGTCGCTGGCAAGATTCACGCTGCCCAGGCCGGGTCGAAAGCCATTGACGTAGGCACTGGTAAAGCCGCTGGTCAGGCGTGTGCGAGTCAGGCCGGTAGTAGCGCTATAGCTCACCGCATAGGGCGCGGGATAGCTGATCGCCGGATTGTAGTAGAGGCTGTTGAAGGCCGCCGACTTGGCGCGTCGGGTCGGCCGGATGGCATCGGTGTTGGAGGCATCCGGCACCACGGCCATCTGCATGCTGGTGGAGTTGTCCAGGGTGACGAAGAGATTGGGGCCGACGCTGTTGGTGAGGAACAGGGGCTGCTGACTGAGATTCAGGGCCGCGCCCTGGACGCCGCTGGTGACGACGGCGGCCAACAGAGCGGTGGATGCCAGTATGGCTCGGCTCATGGCACCTCCAGGGAAACGACGCTCTGCAGGATCACCGGGAAGCGGCCGCCGCGATCCTGGGCGATGGCGGTGACCCGGAACAGCTTGTTGGCCGGTGCGGAGACATCGACGGAATTACTACCGATGGCGGTCACCACCCAGCGCGGCGTACGGGCGAACGTCGAGCTGCCATCGGAGCCGCTGTAGGTCACCGAACGCGCCGTCGGCGTCTTGTCGGTCGCCTGCAGGGCGGTCGCCGCCCAGGTTTGGGTCAGGGCACTGGTATTGAGATCGCTGGCCTTGCCCAGGATGCACAGATCGCCACTTGGGGGATTGGCAAAGGCCCCGCGGACGGCCGCCACACTTTCGCTACAGCTGGCGAATCCCGCGCTGAAGGCGGTGAAGGTCGGCTGCTGGCTGAGCGCGACCAGACGCCGCTCGCCTTCGCGCAAGGCCGCCTCCGCGGCATTGAACGCCTGGACATTCTCCAGGGCGGCGCCACCGCTACGGGTCTGCAGCAGGGTCTGACGCATGCTGGACGCCGCCAGCAGCGACAGCAGGAGCAACATCACCAGGGTGACCAGCAAGGTGGCGCCCCGCTGCCCGATCGGGATACGACTCATAGCGCGAGATTCCTCAGGGTGACGGTGCTCTGCACCATCTGCATGGACCGGGTCGTCTCGTCGAGCTGCTGGCCGGTCAGGGTCTGCCAGTTGGCCGCGGCGTTGCTGGCGACATCGCCCGGTACCGCATCGCTGGTGCTGAGCAGAGCGGCGTAGCGAACGGCCGGGGCGTCCGCCTTCGGCGGGATGGACCAGCGGAAATCCCGTAGCCCCTGCACCAGCACGGCACTGCCCTTGCGCGTCAGCGCTCCTGCCCGCTCGCTCCAGACGGTGCAATTCAGGGTTCCGGTGCCGGGCGTGGCGCTCGCCAGGTAACGCAGCTTGAGCAGGACGTTGCCACCGGTATTGAGATTCACCCGGGGAATGACGTTGCCGAGGCAATCCAGATCCTTGCCATCCAGCGCGCCCTGGTAGCGGATGCATACCCCTGTGGGTGCATTGACGCTATCGGTGGTCGCAGCGAAGGTGACCCCGGCAGCGAAGGCCGGACAGCTGATGCCATCGGCATCCGCCACGGCACCCACGGCGGGAAAGGCCGCCGCCAGACTGTTCTGGTAGCGGATATCGGCGCGAAAACCCGTGCGGGCCAGCTGTCGGTCGAGCAACTGCAGGGTCAGTTGGGCGTTGTTTCTGTTGCCCGTCTGCCCCTGCTGGAAGAGAAAGCTGCGCTTGTTGTCGAGGTAGATCTGCGAGACGCCCAGCACCAGGAAGGCGCCCACGGTCAGGGCGATCATCATCTCGATGAGCGAAAATCCCTTCAGCCGATCTCGCCCGGGAAACCGATGATTCATGCTCAAAGCTCCGAGCGCAGGGCGTAGTAGCAGACGCCCCTGGGGCAGTTCACCGAATCGTTGCTGACGTCCTGCCAGGCGATCACCACCATTACCGCTGCACGCGCCGTGGTCTCGCATGCATTGAGCGGTGTGGTATTCCCCGAGGTATCGCTGGCCGGCAAGGGTGGCACCCCGGACGCCGGGCAAACGGCGAAACTGCTGGTGATCAGGGCGTCGCTCACCGGCAGCAGCGCCTTGACCTGCGCCAGCCAGCAGCCGAGATCCTGACCGGCGACCGTTTCGCCACCGGCCGAGCGATCCCGGGTCAGACAGGTCTTGCCGGCATCCAGTGCCCTGGTGCGGAAGTTGCCACCCGCCTGTTTGGCATAGACCCCATCGGGCTTCACCTTGTCGCTCGCCAGGACCTGGTCGCGATTGCTGCGCATCAGCTCGAGCAGATCATTGGCCAGTACCATGGCGTTGCTGCGCTGTATGGAATCCTGGGACAGGGCGACGCTGCGCGTCTGCAAGGCGACCATGCCCAGCACCCCGAGGCAGATGATCACCAGGCTGACCAGCACCTCGATCATGCTGAACGCCCGCTGCCCCCGCCTCACCTAGCCGCACCCCACGGCACTGGCCCGGGTCGGCGCGAAGTCGGTCACCGTGAGGACCCCGCCGAGGCTAAGGGTGAATTGCTTGCCGGGGGTAAGCGCATTGGTGGCACAGATGAGAAGGGTGGCATCCGCAGCGATGCGTACACTGCCATTGGGCTGGAAGGTCAGACTGGTCAAGGGGCTTCCTCCCACGCTGCCGGTACCGTTGACGCCGGTACCCAGGCCGCCACTGTACTGGCGTAGCACCTCGGCAGTAGGCAGCACCACGGTCTTGACGGTGCTGATCTTCAAGGCGCCGGTCCAGCCATTGGCATCCTCCGGATCGGTGGTGACGATGACGTTCACCCCCCTGCTCATGGCCTCGCTACGGGCGTAGTACAGCGCTCGCTGCAACTCGCCCGCCGCGGCCTGGATACGATTGTTCTGCACCAGGCTGGCGAAGCCCGGCGCCGCCAGGGCAGTGACGATGCCCAGCAAGGCGACGACGACCAAGACCTCGATGAGGGTGAAGCCCAACAGGCGTTTCGACCGCATTCCACCGCCCTGAAAACCATGTTCCTTCCTTGATAGTAGTCAGGTGATTGGGGGTCACTACTACCGACTATCGCCTTGCTGTCGGCAGCACGCCGCTTGAATCCAGGTGATCGATGCAGGTGAGCGGATTAGAGCCCTTTCCTGGCCGGCATCGTGGTCGGCCTCTTGCTGGCAAGGAGACTAGCCCGGCGAGTTCGGGGGGCCGAACCTGGTCGTAGCCAGGCCCCAACCCGCGAAGTATCGGCATGGAGGAAGACGGCCTGAGCCCAAAGGCAGGACAAAACAAGGGCCCAGAAACGCAAAAACCCTCCTGGCGGAGGGTTTCTGGTGAAGATGGTGGGTCGTGCAGGATTCGAACCTGCGACCAATTGGTTAAAAGCCAACTGCTCTACCAACTGAGCTAACGACCCAAAAGTGGTCGGGGTAGGGGGATTCGAACTCCCGACATCCTGCTCCCAAAGCAGGCGCGCTACCGGGCTGCGCTATACCCCGAAACTGGAAGTGGCTCCGCGACCTGGACTCGAACCAGGGACCCAATGATTAACAGTCATTTGCTCTACCGACTGAGCTATCGCGGAATTTCTCTCTTCCAACCCCGCTTACTTCAAGGCCTTTCAGGCTTTGCCGTAAGTGAGGTGCGCCATTTTACGGAAGATGAAACGGACGTCAACACCTAGCCCGCTGTTTTTTCACAAAATTATGCGAAACACCGGGCGACACTGAGTCGCCCGGTGTTCCGTCAGGCGAAGACGATCTCGTCGCCCTCCACCCGACCCTGGATACGGCTGCCTGGCGCGAAGGCGCCGGACAGGATGCGCTGGGCCAGCGGGTTCTCGATCCAGCGCTGGATCGCCCGCTTGAGCGGCCGCGCGCCATAGACCGGGTCGTACCCAACCGCGACCAGCTTGTCCAAGGCTTCCGGCGCCAGTTCCAACTGCAGGTCACGCTCGGCCAGCCGCTGACGCAGGTGCTGCAGCTGGATCTCGGCGATGCCGGCGATCTGCTCACGGCCCAGGGGCTCGAACACCACCACCTCGTCGATACGGTTGACGAACTCGGGGCGAAAATGGCTCGCCACCGCATCCATCACCGCTGCGCGCTGGGCGTCGGGATCACCGACCAGCTCCTGGATCTGCGCCGAGCCCAGGTTGGAGGTCATGACGATCACCGTGTTGCGAAAGTCCACGGTGCGGCCCTGGCTGTCGGTCAGGCGCCCGTCGTCCAGCACCTGCAGGAGGATGTTGAAGACGTCCGGATGGGCCTTTTCCACCTCGTCCAGCAGGACCACCGAATAGGGTTTGCGCCGTACGGCCTCGGTCAGGTAGCCGCCCTCCTCATAGCCGACATAGCCGGGCGGTGCACCGATCAAACGGGCCACGGAGTGCTTCTCCATGAACTCGGACATGTCGATGCGCACCATGGCGTCCTCGGTATCGAAGAGGAATTCCGCCAGCGACTTGCACAGCTCGGTCTTGCCCACCCCGGTCGGGCCGAGGAAGAGGAAGGAGCCGCTGGGCTTGTTCGGATCGGACAGCCCCGCCCGCGAGCGCCGCACGGCGTTGGCCACGGCGGTGACCGCCTCGTCCTGGCCGATCACCCGGTTGTGCAGGGCCTCTTCCATGCGCAGCAGCTTGTCGCGCTCGCCTTCGAGCATCTTGCTCACCGGGATGCCGGTCCACTTGGAGACCACCTCGGCGATCTCGTCCTCGGTGACCTTGTTGCGCAGCAGCTGGTTGGCCGGCTTCTCGTGCTGGTCGACCATCTGCAGGCTGCGCTCCAGATCGGGGATGGTGCCGTATTGCAGCTCGGCCATACGGTTGAGGTCACCCTTGCGGCGGGCGGCCTCCAGCTCGGTACGGGCCTGCTCGATGCGCTGCTGCAACTGGGCGGAATCCTGCACCTCGGCCTTCTCGGCCTTCCAGATTTCCTCCAGATCGGCATATTCCTGCTCGAGACGGGCGATGTCCTCGTCGAGCTTTTCCAGGCGTTTGCGCGCCGCTTCGTCTTCTTCCTTCTTCAGCGCCTGGCGTTCCACCTTGAGCTGGATCAGCCGGCGGTCCAGGCGATCCAGGGCCTCGGGCTTGGAGTCGATTTCCATGCGGATGCGGCTGGCGGCTTCGTCGATCAGGTCGATGGCCTTGTCCGGCAGCTGGCGGTCGGTGATGTAGCGATGGGACAGCTTGGCCGCGGCGATGATGGCGCCATCGGTGATGGCCACCTTGTGGTGCACCTCGTAACGCTCCTTGAGGCCACGCAGGATGGCGATGGTGTCCTCCTCGCTCGGTTCGTCCACCAGCACCTTCTGGAAGCGTCGCTCCAGAGCGGCATCCTTCTCGATGAACTGACGATACTCATCGAGGGTGGTGGCACCGACGCAGTGCAGCTCGCCGCGGGCCAGGGCCGGCTTGAGCATGTTGCCGGCGTCCATGGCGCCCTCGGCCTTGCCGGCACCGACCATGGTGTGGAGTTCGTCGATGAACAGGATGATGCGGCCTTCCTGCTTGCCCAGTTCGTTGAGCACCCCTTTCAGGCGTTCTTCGAATTCACCGCGGAACTTGGCACCGGCGATGAGGGCGCCCATGTCCAGGGCCAACAGGCGCTTGTCCTTGAGGCCGTCGGGCACTTCGCCGTTGATGATGCGCTGGGCCAGGCCCTCGGCAATGGCGGTCTTGCCCACGCCGGGCTCGCCGATCAGCACCGGATTGTTCTTGGTCCGCCGCTGCAGGACCTGGATGGTCCGGCGGATCTCGTCGTCCCGCCCGATCACCGGGTCGAGCTTGCCGTCTTCGGCGCGCTTGGTGAGGTCGACGGTGAACTTGTCCAGGGCCTTGCGGCTGTCCTCGGCATTGGGGTCGTTGACCGCCTCGCCGCCGCGCAGGTTGTTGATGGCGTTCTCCAGTGCCTTGCGCGAAACGCCCTGCCCCAGCAGCAACTTGCCGAGGCGGGTGTTCTCATCCATGGCAGCGAGCAGCACCAACTCGCTGGAGATGAACTGGTCGCCTTTCTGCTGGGCCAGGCGATCGGCCTGATTGAGCAGTCGCGCCAGGTCCTGGGACAGATTCACGTCGCCAGTGGGATTCTGGATCTTGGGCAGCTTGTCCAGCTCTTCGGCGAGGGTCTTGCGCAGGCTGGCGAGGTCGAAGCCGACCTGGCGCAGCAACGGGGAAATGGAACCGCCCTGCTGGTCGAGCAGCGCGGAGAACAGGTGCAGCGGCTCGATGGCAGGATGGTCATGGCCAACGGCCAGGGACTGGGCATCCGCCAAAGCGAGCTGCAATTTGCTGGTGAAACGATCTATACGCATGGGTAAGGTCCTATCTGAAACGCGGGACGGCGCGGCAGAAGGCGCTTTCGATTACCCGCGGGAATGATCTTTAGATAGGGGCGATGCGTGACGATTCAAGCCAGTGAGGCTTGACATCCCAAAAAATATTCAGGACTTGATCCAGATCAGACTGGCGAAGCGACCGGTGCGGGAAGAGCGGCGATAGGAGAAGAAACGCTCTTGGTCAGTGAAGGTGTCCAGACCGCCGCCATACACCGCCGTGATGCCGCGGGTAGCGAGACGCAGGCGGGCCAGGGCATAGAGATCGCCCAGGTACTTGTCCCCTCCCCGCGCCACGAAACAATGCTCGGCTGCGGCATGCTGGGCGATGAAGGCCTCGCGCACCTCGGCGCCGACCTCGAAGCTGGCCGGGCCGATGGCTGGGCCTAGCCAGACCAGCACCTCTGCGGGCGCCACCTCCAGGCTGGCCGCGGCGGCTTCCAGAACGCCACCGGCCAGACCGCGCCAGCCGGCATGAGCGGCGGCGACCCGGGAGCCGTCCCGGCGGCAGAACAAGGCCGGCAGGCAGTCGGCGGTCATCATGGTCACGGCGATGCCGGGCGTCTCGCTCCAGGCCGCATCGGCCCGCAGCACCCGCTCGGGGTCGGCCTCGACGACGTCGGTCCCGTGCACCTGTTCGAGCCAGGCGGGGCGGCAGCCAAGGGCCTCACCCAGGCGGCGGCGGTTCTCGGCGACCGCAGCCGGATCGTCATCGACGTGGATGCCCAAATTGAAGCTGGCGAATGGCCCTTGGCTGACACCACCCACGCGGGTGGTGACGCAGGCCTGGACACCGACCGGCGCCGGCCAGTCCGGCCGCAGCCAGTCGGCGCCGATCATTCGAAGGATTCCCGGTCCTGCCGCAGCAGGTCCAACAGCCAGACCAGGTCTTCCGGCAGCGGCGATTCCCAGCGCAGGCGCGCGCCGGTCACCGGATGATCCAGTTCGAGGAAGCGCGCGTGCAGCGCCTGGCGCGGGAATTCGCGCAGGGTCTTGATCAGCGTCGGGTTGGTCGCCGGCGGGATCTTGAAGCGCCCGCCATAAACCGGATCGCCCACCAGTGGGAAGCCGACATGGGTCATGTGCACGCGGATCTGATGGGTCCGCCCGGTCTCCAGCTTGACCCGGGTATGGGTATAGGCGCGGAAGCGCTCCAGCACCCGATAGTGACTGACCGCGGGCTTGCCGCCGGCAATCACCGCCATCTGCTGGCGCCGCTGAGAATGCCGGCCGATGGGTGCGTCGACCGTACCTCCGGCGACGATCACCCCGGCGACGACGGCTTCATAGATGCGACTCACCGAGCGCGCCTGCAGCTGGGCGACCAAATGGGTATGGGCTTCCAGGGTCTTGGCCACCACCATGAGGCCGGTGGTGTCCTTGTCCAGGCGATGGACGATGCCGGCCCGCGGCACGCTCTCCAAGCCAGGCACGTGGTGCAGCAGGGCATTGAGCAGGGTGCCGTCGGCATGGCCGGCAGCCGGATGGACCACCAAGCCGGCCGGTTTGTCGAGCACCAGCAGGTGGTCGTCCTCGTAGACGATGTCCAGCTCGATGTCCTGGGCCACCCACTCACCCTGGGCCTCGCGCTCGGCGCGCAGCGCCAGCTGGGCGCCGCCATGGACGGTATCGCGCGGGCGCAGCACGGCGCCGTCGACGGTCAGGCTGCCGTCCTTGATCCAGGCGGCGAGACGCGAGCGGGAATGTTCGGCGAACAGTTGGGCAGCGACCTGGTCGAGGCGCTGGCCCCCGAGTTCGGAGGGGACTTCGGCATTGAGAACGATGGATTCGGACATGGATCTGCGCGGGCAATGGCAGGGCTTTTGGAATCGGCCCGACCCTGTGGTTAAATACGGCGACTTTTTTGCCCCGGCATTCCGGGTCGATCATCATAACAGGACGGTTCCGGCCCCGTCACAGGCTAGGTGAGAGCTCTCCGCCCTCATCCCTGCACCGCCGACCGTTTCGGGGAATCCAAGCCGCCATGCAATTGAAGCACCTGCTGCTGGTCACCAGCCTAGTCCTCACCGCCGCCTGCTCCTCGAAAGCGCCCGAGGTTCCGGAGAATCTGCCCGAGGGCGAGCTCTATACCCAGGCCCAGCGCGATATCTCCAACAGCAGCTACACCGACGCCATCAGCAAGCTGAAGGCCCTGGAGTCGCGGTATCCCTTCGGCCGCTACGCCGAACAGGCGCAGCTCGAGCTGATCTACGCCAACTACAAGAATGCTGAGCCCGAGGCGGCGCGCACGGCAGCGGATCGCTTCATCCGCCTGCATCCGCAGCACCCCAATGTCGACTACGCCTACTACATGAAGGGCGTGTCCTCCTTCGAACAGGACCGCGGCCTGTTGGCGCGCTTCCTGCCGCTGGACATGACCAAGCGTGACCCGGGCGCCGCGCGTGACTCCTTCAACGACTTCGCCCAGTTCACCAGCCGCTTCCCCAACAGCCGCTACGCCCCCGACGCCAAGGCGCGCATGGTCTACCTGCGCAACCTGCTGGCGGCCTACGACATCCACGTCGGCCACTACTACCTGACCCGCAAGGCCTACGTTGCCGCTGCCAACCGCGGTCGTTACGTGGTCGAGAACTTCCAGGGCACCCCGTCCGTGGGCGATGGCCTGGCGCTGATGACCGAGGCCTACCAGCACATGGGGCTGAACGATCTGGCCGCCTCCAGCCTGGAAACCCTGAAGCTGAACTATCCGGACAACGTCAGCCTGAAGAATGGCGAGTTCCAGCTGCGCGAACCGGATGACAAGGACGAGCAGCGCTCCTGGCTGACTCGCGCGACCCTGGGCCTGATCGATCGCCCGAACGATCCACTGCCGCCCGGCGAGACCCGCGCCAGCCAGGACATCCAGCGCAAGTACCAGGAAGAGCGTGACAACCTGGCGCCCGAGCTGCGCATCGTTGACCCGGCGGAAGCCGAGAAGGCCGGCGGCGCGACGCCCGCGCCCGCCAAGCGCTCCTGGTTCAGCCGCCTGACCTTCGGTCTGTTCGACTGATCCCGCACGGGATATGAAAAAGGGGAAGCCGGTCGGCTTCCCCTTTTTCATTGTGCCCGACGGCGCCTTGGGCGCCGGGTCGCGAGACCCGGCGCGAACGGGGTTCAGTCGCCGATGCGCCAGCCCGAGGTGATGGGGTAACGCCGGTCGCGGCCGAAGCCACGCTGGGTTACCCGCGCGCCGACCGCGGCCTGGCGCCGCTTGTACTCGTTGAGATCCACCAGGCGCAGCACCTTGCGCACCGTTTCCTCGGCGAAGCCGGCGGCGACGATATCCACCGCCGAAAGATCCTGCTCGACGTAAAGGCGCAGGATCTCATCGAGCACCGGATATGGCGGTAGCGAGTCCTCATCTTTCTGGTCGGGCGACAACTCGGCGGACGGTGGCCGGTCGATGACGCGCTGGGGAATCACCACGCCATCGCGATTGCGGTACTCGCAGAGGCGGAACACCAAGGTCTTGGGCACATCCTTGAGCACGTCGAAGCCGCCGGCCATGTCGCCATAGAGGGTGGCGTACCCCACCGCCATCTCGCTCTTGTTGCCGGTGGTCAGCACCAGATAGCCCTTCTTGTTGGAAATGGCCATCAACAGGGTGCCACGGCACCGCGCCTGCAGATTCTCTTCGGTGGTATCGCGCCCGAGTCCGGCGAATTCGCCGGCCAGGGTCTGCTGGAAGGCCTCGACCATGGGCGCGATGGGCAGCACGCTGTAGCGCACACCCAGCGCCCGAGCTTCGGCCTCGGCGTCTTCCAGGCTGATCTGGGCGGTGTAGTGGTAGGGCATCATCACCGCCTCCACCTGTTCCGCGCCTAGGGCATCCGCGGCCACTGCCAGCACCAGAGCCGAGTCGATCCCGCCGGACAGTCCCAGCACCACGCCCTTGAAGCCGTTCTTACGCACATAGTCGCGCACGCCGAGCACCAGGGCGTCGTAGACGCTGGCTTCCAGCGATGCCACGGCGGCGAGCTCGGCGGGCTGCGGCTGCAGATTCGCCGCGAAGACGACCGGATAGAGCCCCTCGACGAAGGCCGGTGCCCGCTGGGTGACCTGGCCGGCCGCATCCACCACGAAGGAATGGCCGTCGAACACCAGCTCGTCCTGCCCACCCACCTGGTTGACGTAGACCACCGGCATGCCACCCTCCCGTGCCCGCTCGGCCACCACCGCCTCGCGCTCGGGCTGCTTGCCGCCGTGGAACGGCGAGGCGTTCAGGTTGAGCATCAGCCGCGCCCCGGCAGCGCGTGCCTTGGCCATCGGCTCGGCGAACCAGATGTCCTCGCAGATGGTGACGCCGATGGGCACGCCCTGGTAGTCGAACACCGCCGCGCTATCGCCTGGCTCGAAATAACGTTTCTCGTCGAACACCCGGTAATTCGGCAACTGTTGCTTGCGATAGAAGGCCAGCTCGGCACCATCGCGATAGACCGCGCAGGCGTTGCAGCGCCGCCCGTCCTCCTGCCAGGGAAAGCCCACCAGCACATGGATACCGGCGACTTCCACGCGAATTCGCTGCAGGCCCTGCTCGATGCGCCTCTGCATGCTGGAACGCAGCAGCAGATCCTCGGGGGGATAGCCACACAGCGACAGCTCGGGAAAGACGATCAGATCGCCTCCCAGCTGGTCGCGCGCCTCGCAGGCCGCCGCGATGATGCGATCGACGTTGCCATGGATGTCGCCCACCTTGAGGTTCAATTGCGCCATCACGACGTTCAGCAGCTGACTCATGCATACTTCCTTGCCCGGTTGATCGCGGCATTTTCCCGCATGCGGCCAAGCCGGACAATCGATGCCGCACGGCGCGCTCCCGCCGCCGGGCCGCCCTGCTAAACTCCCCCATCATTTACGCCGCGAGATCGTCCATGGGTCTGCTTCGCCTGCTGTTGTGGCTCGTCCTGCTGGGCGCGCTGTTCTGGATGGTCAGACGCTGGTGGCGCGGCAAGACACGACCGCAGGCCAACCAGGCGCGACCGCTGCCGCCCAATCCCATGGTGCGCTGTGCCCATTGCGGGGTCCACGTGCCGCAGGAGCGGGCACTGCCCGACGGCGACAACCAGCGCTGGTACTGCAGCGCCGAACATCGCCGGTTGCAGCATGAGCCGCGAAACTGACACGAGCCTCCTGAGAGCCGAGGCGGTCCTGCGGCTCTACCACCTCTACCGCATCGTCATCGGCCTGGCGCTGGTCGTGCTGATTTCCAGCGATCTGGACCAGCAGTGGCTGCGTACGGTGGACGGCCAGCTGTTCCGCCAGTCCAGCTGGGCCTATCTCGCCATCAACATCGCCCTGGCGGCCACCCAGCACTACTGGCGCGGCCATGCGTTCGTCCTGGCGTTGATCGACATCCTGGCCTTGGGCGGGCTGTTCTTCCTCGCGGGAGGGATCGCCAGCGGCATGGGCAGCCTGCTGGTGGTGACCGTCGGGGTTTCCAATGTCCTGATCCGCGGGCGTCGCGGCCTGCTGATCGCGGCCCTGGCCGCCATCGCCCTGCTGCTCGCCACCACCTATCTCGATATGCGACGCGGTGATGGCGGCATTGGCTACGTGCAGGCGGCTGGCCTGGGGACACTGTGCTTCGCCACAGCACTGCTGGTGCAGTGGCTGGTGCGGCGCCTGCTGGACAGCCAGGCCCTGGCCGAGACACGCGCCACCGCCGTGGCCGAACTGGAAGCGCTCAACGCCCTCATCCTCGAGCGGATGCGCACCGGCATCCTGGTGTTCGATACCGAGTATCGGGTGCTGCTGGCCAACCCCGCCGCCCGGCGCCTGCTCGGGGTCGACGACGATACCGCCATCACCCCGCTGACCTCGGGGCTGGCCCAGCGTCTGGAAGAGTGGGAGCGCAACCCCAGCATCCGCCCCGCAACGCTGCGCGCCTATGCCAATGGTCCCGCGTTGCAGCCGACCTTCGCCCGCCTGCAACAGGGTGAGGGCGAGCGCATCCTGACCTTTCTCGAAGATGTCTCGCGAATCGCCCAGCAGGCGCAGCAACTCAAGCTCGCCTCCCTCGGCCGCCTGACGGCCGGCATCGCCCACGAGATCCGCAATCCGCTGGGCGCCATCAGCCACGCGGCGCAACTGCTGCAGGAATCCGAGGAGCTGACCACACCGGACCGGCGCCTGGCGCAGATCATCCAGGACCAGTCGCGGCGGATGAACCGGGTGGTGGAAAACGTCCTGCAACTTTCCAGACGGCGGCAGTCGGCCCCCCAACTGATCGACCTGCGCTACTGGGCCCACCGTTTCGCCGGCGAGCTGCGCCCTACCCTGCCCGCCGGCCAGACGCTGCACGTCAAGACCGAACCTGGCACCCTGCAGACCCACATGGACCCCCACCAGTTGGGGCAGATCCTCACCAACCTGGTGCAGAACGGCCTGCGCTACAGCGGCACCGGCCAGGTCTGGCTCAGCGTCTATCGCGATCCCGAGAGCGATCTGCCCATCCTCGACGTGGTGGACGACGGTCCGGGGGTCGCCGCCGAGCAGCTCGACCACCTCTTCGAGCCCTTCTTCACCACGGAGAACAAGGGGACCGGGCTGGGCCTGTATATCTCCCGTGAGCTTTGCGAAAGCAATCAGGCCAGACTTGGCTATCATCCCCTGGCGAACGGCAGCTGTTTTCGCATCACCTTCGCCCATCCCCGCACAATGAGCTGAGCATGGCCAGACAGAAAGTCCTGATCGTCGATGACGAACCCGATATCCGCGAACTCTTGGAAATCACCCTCGGCCGGATGAAGCTCGACACTGCCAGCGCCAAGAACATCGCCGATGCGCGCGCCATCCTCGAGCGGGAAAGCTTCGACCTCTGCCTGACCGACATGCGCCTGCCCGATGGCTCCGGCCTCGAACTGATCCAGTTCATCCAGCAGCGCCTGCCACAGTTGCCGGTGGCCATGATCACCGCCTTCGGCAGCCTGGAAACCGCCGTCCAGGCGCTCAAGGCCGGTGCCTTCGACTATCTCACCAAGCCGGTGGACCTGCCGCGCCTGCGCGAGCTGGTGGGTACCGCCCTGCGTCTGTCCGGCCCTGCCAGTCCGGCCGCCGGCGCCAGCGAGACGCAACTGCTCGGCGAGTCGCCGCCCATGCAGGCCCTGCGCACCCAGATCGCCAAGCTGGCGCGCAGCCAGGCGCCGGTCTACATCAGCGGCGAATCGGGCAGCGGCAAGGAGCGCGTGGCACGCCTGATCCACGAACAGGGTCCCCGTGCCGGCAAGCCCTTCGTCCCGGTCAACTGCGGGGCCATCCCCTCGGAATTGATGGAGAGCGAGTTCTTCGGTCATCGCAAGGGCAGCTTCACCGGTGCCATCGAAGACAAGCAGGGCCTGTTCCAGGCGGCCCAGGGCGGCACCCTGTTCCTCGACGAGGTAGCCGACCTGCCACTGCCGATGCAGGTCAAGCTGCTGCGCGCCATCCAGGAAAAGGCCGTGCGTCCGGTAGGCAGTCAGCAGGAGATCAGCCTCGACGTGCGCATCCTCAGCGCTACCCACAAGGATCTCGCTGCGGAAGTCGCCGCCGGCACCTTCCGCCAGGATCTCTACTACCGCCTCAACGTCATCGAGCTGCAGGTACCGGCCCTGCGCGAGCGCCGTGAAGACATCGGCGCGCTCGTCAGCCACATGCTCCATCGCCTGGCACGAGATTCCGGACTCGCCCCGGCGACGCTTGGCGAGGATGCCCTGGCCAAGCTCAAGAGCTACCGCTTCCCGGGCAACGTCCGCGAACTGGAAAACATGCTGGAGCGCGCCTATACCCTCTGCGAGGGCGACATCATCCGGCCGAACGACCTGCGGCTGGCCGATGCACCTGCCACGACCGCCAACGGCGAGGCCAGTCTGGCCAACATCGCCAATCTCGAAGACCATCTGGAATCCATCGAACGCCAGCTGATCATGCAGGCGCTCGAGGAAACCCGCTGGAATCGCACCGCCGCCGCGGAACGCCTGGGTCTGTCGTTCCGCTCCATGCGCTACCGACTGAAGAAGCTCGGCATCGACTGATCACCCGAGCCTCAGCCGCGTGCCTAGCGCATAGGGCGCCGGATCGATGATCGGCGTGCGTTCGGTGAGCAGATCGGTCAACAGCTGGCAGGAGGCCGGTGCCAGCACCAGGCCGTTACGATAGTGCCCGCAGTTGAGCCACAGCCCGGACAGCTCCGGCACCGGCCCGATGAAGGGTACGCCATCCGGCGACCCTGGCCGCAGTCCCGCCCAATGCCCCACCGGCGCCTGGCCGGCCAGCGCCGGCAGCAGCTCGGCGGCCGAAGCCTGCAGACTGGCCAGCGCCTCGGCGGTCGGCGTCTTGTCGAATTCGGCGTGCTCCAAGGTGCTGCCGATGAGGATATGACCATCGCGGCGCGGAATGGCGTAGCGTCCCTTGGCCAGCACCATGCTGCTCAGATAACCCACCGGCTGCCGATAGAGCAGCATCTGGCCCTTGACCGGATTCACCGGCACCGCCAGGCCCAGGGTGCGCAGCAACTCGCCGCTCCAGGCGCCGGCACAGACCACGACAGACTCGGCATGGATGGCCTCGCGCGCCGTCTGCACCCCTGTTACGCGCTCACCCTGGCGCAGGAAGCCTGTCACTGGCGACTCGCTCAATAGCGTCACGTTGGGCATGCGCAACAGGGCTTCGCGTAAGGAACGCACCAAGCGCGGATTGCGCACATTGGCCACCCCGGCCATGAATACCGCGCGCTCGTAGCCAGCCCCCAGCACCGGTACCCGACCGCGCACCTCGTCCATCGACACTGACGAGAGCGGCCTGACGTTGCGCCGGGCCCATTGCAGCGCCTCGGCCTCGTCCTCCAGGTCCAGCCAGTACAGGCCGGTCACCTCGACCTCCGGATCGATGTCCGTTTCCTGCCGCAGGCGTTCGCCCAACACCGGATAGAAATCCTGGGACCAGTGCGCCAATGCCGTCACGGCAGGTTGATAGCGCCATGGATAGAGCGGCGAGACGATCCCGCCACCCGCCCAGGACGCTTCCCGTCCAGGCTCGCCCCGCTCCACCAACACCACCCGCCGACCGCTCAAGGACAGGTGATAGGCCGACAGCAACCCGATGGCACCGGCCCCTACCACAGCCACATCGAAACTCACGTCACACCTCTAGCACCTTGGAATTGACTCGCCAGCACAACGACATTACATGGCTTCTGCGGCCAGGAAGGCCGGAAGACTACGCAAGGACGTCGACATGGCACACCGCAACGCGCGAGGCGTCAGCCTCTTCGAACTGCTCATCTGTCTCAGTGTACTCGGCATTGTCACGGCGCTGGCGGCGCCTGCGTTCGGCGAACTGCTGCAACGTAACCGCCAGCAGATCGCCATCGAACATCTGAGGGAAACGGTCAACTTCGCCCGCACCGCCGCCATCACCAGAAAAAGCACGGTTTCCATCTGCCATGCGCCAGCGGATACCTGCGAAGCCACCAGCCTCTGGTCGGCCGCGATGCGCGTCTTTCCCGATCTTGATCGTGATGGGCTGCAGTCCGCCGAAGAGGCGACGCTGCTGGTCAGCGAACTGCCGGAAGGCCTGCACTGGCGCTGGAACAACTTTCGCCAGCAGCCCCATCTCACCTTCCTGAGTAACGGCACCACCGATTCCCTGAATGGCAGCTTCATCCTCTGTCGGGGCGACGCTCCGCTCGCCCGCCTCGTCCTGAACAAAGCCGGACGGATCGAACCGGCGAATCTCCGCGAGAGCGATCGCTGCGCTTAAACCCGCGTACCAGACACCTTGCTCTTTCGACCGGACATCCGTAGCCAGCTACTCCCTAGCAGCAGAATCCCCCATGCTACGAATCCCAACATGGCGAATGTCGACGATGCGTACCCAGTACGGTTTCACTCTTATCGAAACGATGGTAGCGATCGCCATCTTGGCGATCGTGATCAGCATCGCCGCGCCGTCCTTTACCCGCATGCTGCAAAGCAATAGAGCGGCGGTCATGAGTAACGAGCTGCTAGGTGCCTTGCAAATGGCTCGCTCCGAAGCCCTGAAGCGACGAATGGACGTCATGCTGTGTCGCCGCAACGTGGCAGGTAACGCCTGTGAGAATGGAACCGACTGGACGGCAGGCTGGCTACTGATCCAAGGCAACAATGTCATTCGCGCGTGGGAGCCTACCACCGGCATCGTCTTGACAGGGGTCAATAGCGGTGTGACTTACCACAGCAATGGCATGACCTCCATTGCCGATCCACAAGCCTTCAGCGTCAATACCGCAACTTGTCGCCGTGCCATATCAATGGTTCTTACCGGCAACGCCTTCGTCAATCAGAACGGCTGCCTATCACCATGAGACCCATGCAGAAACAAACAGGCGCCACCCTGATCGAAGTACTGGTGGCCATGGTCATCCTCGCTATCGGTCTACTCGGGCTTGCCGGGCTGCAAACCGTCAGCGTCCAAAGCAACCATGGCGCCTACTATCGCTCCCAGGCCACGATCCTAGCCAACGACATGGCAGAGCGTATGCGCGCAAATCGCGCGGCAGCCCTAGCTGGAAACTATACGATCAGTAGCTTTCCAGACTCGTCTAGCAGCAATGCGTTGAGTAGTGATTCCGTTCAACGGGATCGTGCGCAGTGGTTGAATACTCTGGCGACGACCCTACCACAAGGCACAGGCACCATAGTGACCGATGGCAACATCGTCACCATCAGCATTCGCTGGGAAGATGCACGCGCCCGGATAAAAAGTGCCAACGAAACCGCCGAGCAGGCCGAAGCGAACCGTTTGGAAACCTTCGCCTACAGGACCCGCCTATGAAAGCCCGGCTTCCTCGCCACCAAGCTGGCCTTTCCATCATCGAACTCATGATTGCCCTGCTCTTGGGTTTGCTGCTCATGGGCGGTGTGATGCAGGTTTTCCTTTCATCTCGCCAGACATATCAGACCAACTCGGCGCTATCACAAGTCCAGGAAGCAGGACGCTTCGCCTTGGATTTTTTAGCCTATGACTTGAAAAACGCAGGCTATGGGGGCGAATGCATCTCCGCAAGGCCAGTTGATAGGACGCCCGCTACCCTCCCTAAAAACGACTTACGTTACGAACTCGGATCAGGTATCGAAGGCTGGAACGGTACAGACGAAACCAACGTACCCAGTTGGCTGAATACCCTTTACATAGATCCCGCCAAACACAGTACCGGCACCGACCTCATCCTGCTCAAGCATGCCGCCGGTGCGACCGGCATCGAACTAGCCAATCCCGTAGACAATGGCGCCACTATCCTTACGGCAACGGCAGCAACCGGGCAGCCGCCAGGTAGTTTGCTGGTGATTTCCGATGCTGCCGGCTGCACGCTTTTCGTCAATCAGAATGCAAGCACCGACACAACACTTTCGACGCCGATCACGATGAACCGTGCCTATCCGCGCACGGCAATCGTTTCCAGCTATCAAAGCACCCTGTATTACATAGGTCCCAGCAACATCTCTGCCGATATTCCAGCGCTACGCCGAATCCGCTATCTGTCTTCGAGCACCTTCGCGGCCCTGGAAGTGGATGAAGAACTAGTCACCGGCATCCAAGACCTGCAGATTCAATATGCCCAAGGCGACGCCACCGGGCAAATCACGGGCGACTATCACGATGCTCAGTTGATCACCGACTGGTCCTCGGTGATTTCGGCACAGATCAGCCTGATCGCGGTGAGTCGAGATACTCGCGCCGTGGTGCCGAATCAGCAGTTCACCTTTCGAGGCAATAACGTGACCTTGGCAAATGGCCGTCTGGGTCAGGTCTTCACCCAGACCGTCAGCATCCGGAATCATCTACCATGACCCCACCCTCGGTAAGCGGGCAGCGCGGCGCCGTTTTGATCGTCACCTTGGTGATGCTCCTTCTCATGACCCTTATTGCCCTTGGCAGCATGAGGGGCACAACGCTTCAGGAGCGTATGGCGAGTAATAGCCGCGACCAGAGCCTGGCTTTCCAGTCCGCTGAAATGGCGCAACGACAGGCTGAAGCCTTCGCTCGCACCAAGGGTGTCAGCGACTGGCAAAACACCGCTCAGACGACTGCTTGGAGTAACGCGGATGCTCTGCAGGACCTCCCCTACCAAGCTCGCTATCGCATCAATCCTCTACCTGGCATAGAGGTTAGCGCGATTGGCGGAGACCAGGGCATCAAGCCGATCGAGACCAGTGTGCTTCGCATCGAGACCCAAGGCGCTGGCGCGGCCAGTGACAACTCAGCTACGCCCACTGCCAGCACTCAGGTTTCCGTGAATACCATATTCGTCAGGCAATAGGCAGTCGGAGAAAGATCATGCCTTCTCGCTCAAGGTTTCTGCAGTGGAACGCGCCTACGGTAATACTGCTACTGTCGCTTGCTGGCACAGGTAACGCAGTCGTCTCGCAGACACCCTTAGCAGTGGGCGGAGACATCCCGGGCAGCCTGGCGTTGGTACCCTCAGTGGAATGGCCCACAGTTCTCTCCGTGGCCAACCTCTACAGTTACAGCTCCAATAATATCTACAGCGGATACTTCGACTCGGACAAGTGCTACACCTATGCACTGGGTAGCACGCTGGACAACAGTTGGTTCAATCCCGTGAGCGCGGCCAGTGCCCGTCGCTGCAGTGGCGCCAGGCAATGGAGCGGCAACTTCCTCAATTGGGCGGCCACACCCACCATCGATCCCTTTCGTAGCGCTCTGACGGGCGGCGCCAGAGTACGGGACGAAGTTGGCCTTACCGTTCTACAGAAGGCTCGCCACAGCGGGCAAAGCTCCGCGGGCAACCGCTTAAATAGCGATCAGGGACTACTTCCTCAGTCCGAGATAGCCGGCGCGACTCCTTTCGCCGCAAATTGGGGTAGCTTCTACGTCCGTCTTGAAGACCAAGGTTTCGACATGCTGTTTTCCAACTGGAACGACCGAATCGGTGGTGGTGGATCTGCCGACTATGGCGCTGGAAACAACATGTCTAGCGTTTGGGTCAATCTGGACCCGAACAACAGCAGTCAGTGGAATGGAGATCAGCTCAGAGCGGACTACACTACCAGCAATGCTAGGAATGCCACTCGATACAGTGTTTATCGGGTGAGGGTTCAGGTTAAGGTATGCGACCCCAGCATTGGTCTCGAAAGTAACTGCAAGAGGTACTCGACAAGCAACTACAAGCCAGAAGGTCTTCTACAGCAGTATTCTGACAAATTGCGCTACTCGGTATTCAGCTATTTGAACGATTCCAGTGCCACTCGTGATGGGGGCGTTTTGCGAGCGAACCAAAGCTTCATCGGTCCTTTGAAGCCAGACCTCAGTAGCAACTCCACGCGAGCCGAGTGGGATCCGCAAACCGGCATTCTGGTACGTAACCCTTCAAGCGGCGAGGCATCGGCAACCGGCAACGGCGTGGTAGACAGCGGCGTCATAAACTACCTGAACAAGTTCGGCTCGATGCCTTACGCTCCAAACAGCTATCTGAAACTGAAAAGCAATGACCCGGTAAGCGAGCTTTACTACACTGCTCTGCGTTATTTTAAAAATCAAGGCAACATACCTGCCTACAGCAACTTGAGCGGATCGAGCGACACTGACAGATATGCTCAAGCAGACGGTTTTCCTGTAGTCACAAATTGGCGGGACCCTATTACCTACTCCTGCCAGAAAAATGTCATTCTTGGTATTGGCGACACCAACACCTGGAACGATAAAAACCTTCCCGGCGGCGTCACTTCTTCGGGTGGAGAACCCGCTACTCCACCGCAGGTCTCCAGCGATACCTCGGTGAACGTGGAAACAGCAACGCAGAAGGTTGCCAGCCTCGAAGATATACCTATCAGCACGCCCTTCACGGGCCGGGGAAACTCCGCTTACATTGCTGGCCTTGCCTACGACGCCCATACCCGAGATCAGCGTAGCGACAAAGCCGGCAGCCAAACGATTTCAACCTACTGGATGGATGTTCGAGAAGACCAAACATTGGCTGGGCGCAGATCGAATCAATACTGGCTGGCGGCAAAATATGGTGGTTTCACCGTACCGAATCAGTTCTCGAGCAGCTCGGCTACTTCAGCCGCCATTGCAGATGACATGTGGTGGACTAACGGGGAAACCTTGTCGACCGGAGATAAAAGACCCGACAATTTTTTCGTTGCTAGTGATGCTCCCAACATGATCAAAGGGCTCAAAGCAGCCTTCGCCAAGATTGCCCAGGAATCCACTAACTCTACCGCTTCGCTGGGTACCAACGGCCAGCAATTCGACACGGGTAGTGGCGTCTTCCAGTCCCTTTTCGAGCCCAAATTCTGGAGCGGCGACCTGGTCGCAAAGAACCTGACCACGACGGGTTTTAGTGCTTCCAACCTCTGGAGTGCAGCCACTAAACTTGATGCCGCTCAGGCATCGAGCCGCAAGATTTTCACTAGTAACACCCTCGTAGCCCAGAGTGGGAATACGTACTCTCTCGCCACTGCTCAAGGTGTCGACTTTCTGTGGGCAAGCCTCGACGAGGCGGGTAAGGCAGCTCTACAGAGAACCTCGACTGACTCAGTAAGTGTCGGTGCTACAGAGGGAGAGCGACGCCTGAACTATCTACGCGGTGAGCGCAGTCAAGAGTCTGTCAGTAGTAATCCATTGCGAAAACGCAAGAGTCGGCTGGGTGACATTGTCAACTCCGATCCCCTCTATATTGGCAAGCCTGACTATGGCTATAACCGCCTTACCGGCTCTGTTTGGGGTACTGCTGGAGACGCCTACCTAACTTATCGGCAAAGCGCAGCGTACCAGGGCCGCAAAGCATTGGTAATCGTTGGTGCCAACGATGGCATGCTGCATGGCTTCGATGCAGGCCTAGGAGAGGGGGGTGGCACTGAGCTGTTTGCCTATGTTCCTCGTATGCTAATGGGCGAACTTTATCGCCTCGCTGATCCAAATTACGTCCACCGGTATTACGTGGATGGCCCGCCCGGTGCTGGCGATGCATGGATCAACGGCAGCTGGAAATCACTGGTCGTAGGTACGGCTGGTGCAGGTGGAAACACAGTCTTCGCTCTTGACGTCAGTGATCCGAGCAATATGGGGGCGTCGAAAGTGCTTTGGGAGTTCTCCGCGCCAGACATGCGCTATCCCATCCAACAGCCTACCCTAGTCCCCTTGGAAAACGGCAAATTTGGCGTGATCGTCTCCAGTGGCTTTAGCGATAGCACCGTCAGCCAAGGCACTATCTGGATTCTCGATGCCGCCAATGGCAGCGTCATCAAAACCTTCACCCTTTCCACCACGGGCGGTCTGGGGGAGCCTCTTGCCATCGATACCAATAGTGATCGGGTCGCAGACCGACTCTATGTGGGAGATACCGTTGGAAATATCTGGCGCTTCGATCTTAGAGGCACAGATCCTGTCAATTGGGATGCTCCAGCCAACCTCAAGAACTCGCAAGGCATCCTGCCATTGTTCACTGCAAGAGCAGGTAATAGTACCAGCAACCCGGTGCAACCCATTACCGCCCCACTAAAGGCAGCGCTAAATAGCGATGGTAACACCATCGTACTCTTCGGTACCGGAAGCTATTACCAAATCGGAGACAATGAAGTACCTGCCACCCCCCGTATGGAAACCTATTACGGCCTCATTGATAAAGGTAGGCAGATAAATCGCAGCGACTTGGTTGAGCAAGCAATCATTGCGCAGCAAACGGTCGCGAACAATCGGCGTGCACGAGCAGTAACCTCTATAAACGTACCTACCGAAAAATCCGGATGGTACATTGATCTGGTTTGGAAAAGCGCTAATGGCGGAGCAGGCACTCTAACCAGTGAAAGAGTAGTCTCTCGATCCCTATTGAAGAATGGCGTACTGATCTTCAACACCATTACGCCCAATACGGACCCGTGCAGTGGCGGCGGTACAAGCTGGACGATGACGCTTGATGTCCTCACCGGTGGCGCCTTGAAATTCACTTTCTTCGACTATAACGGCGATGGTCGCTTGGACGCTGGTGACTACAAGACTCTGAGTGATGGTACCAAAGTACCGTTCTCCGGGATTTTGAACGATGAAAGCGGAATGACCAAGACACCTGCCATCTTGAGCGGAGGCGACCTCTCTAGTGGCCAACAGGGTCAGCGCTTGCGAGTATGCTATTCAACCGCTAGCGGATCTGCCACCTGCGATGATGCGCAGAATTTAATGGGCGGCTCCAAGCGCCTAAATTGGCGAGAGATCAGATAATGACTAAGACTCGAGCGGCATCCCCCGCACATTTGCATGGCTTCACCCTCATCGAAATAATGGTTGTAGTGGCCATTGTTGGAATTCTTGCCGCCATTGCCTATCCGTCTTACTCAGAGTACGTGCGCCGAGGAAATAGAGCTGATGCCCAAGCGTCCCTGATGGAGTTGGCGCAGTTCATGGAGCGCAACTATACCCGGACCGGTCGTTATACGCAGGATGCGGCCGGCAATACGGCTCCCGTGCTGCCGTTCCTTACCTCACCTAAAGACGGTAACAGAGCCATTTACGATTTGAGTCTGGCTACCGTGACGACGACCACCTACACCCTTCAAGCTACCCCGCGCGCGGGTGGCGCCATGGCGGGCGACCGATGCGGCAATCTGACGATCAACAACACCGGTTTGCGAGGCCAAACCGGTACCGCCAACAACGCCGACTGCTGGCGCCGCTAGGGCGCCAAAGGTTCAGTCCTAGACGGCCTTTACCCTGAGTTCCCGCGGCAGGGTGAAGGTGATGTTCTCCGGTTCGCCTTCCAACTCAACCTCACCGGTGGCACCCCAGCTCTGTAGCCGGTCGATGACGCCGCGGACCAGCACCTCGGGGGCCGAGGCGCCAGCGGTGACGCCGATGCGTTGTACACCTTCGAACCAGCTCTGCTGCATATCCTCGGCACCATCGATGAGATAGGCCGGGGTGCCCAGGCGTTCGGCGAGTTCGCGCAGGCGGTTGGAGTTGGAGCTGCTGGGGCTGCCCACTACCAGCACCACGTCGCTCTCCAGCGCCAGGGTCTTCACGGCGTCCTGGCGGTTGGTGGTGGCGTAGCAGATGTCGTTCTTGCGCGGGCCATTTATGTGCGGAAACTTGGCGCGCAGGGCGTCGATCACCTTGCGGGTGTCGTCCATCGACAGGGTGGTCTGGGAGACGTAGAACAGGGCTTCGGGGTTGCGCACCTCGAGTTTGGCCACGTCTTCCTCGTCTTCCACCAGGTAGATGGCACCACCGGCACGATCGTCGTACTGGCCCATGGTGCCCTCCACTTCCGGATGTCCGGCGTGGCCGATGAGGATGCATTCCTGGCCGTCGCGGCTGTAGCGCGCCACTTCCATGTGCACCTTGGTCACCAGCGGGCAGGTGGCGTCGAAGACCTTGAGGCCCCGCTCGGCGGCCTCGCGGCGCACGGCCTGGGAGACGCCGTGGGCGCTGAAGATGAGGATGACGTCATCCGGTACGTCGGCCACGTCCTCGACGAAGACGGCACCGCGGGCACGCAGGTTGTCGACCACGAACTTGTTGTGCACCACTTCGTGCCGCACGTAGATGGGCGGGCCGAAGACGTCCAGCGCCCGGTCGACGATGTCGATGGCGCGGTCCACGCCGGCGCAGAAGCCGCGGGGATTGGCGAGCTTGATCTGCATAGGCTCCTCTGCCCGCTTCACGGGCGGCGGTAGATCAATGGGAGACGGCAGGCTCGATGGCCAGGATTTCCACGTCGAAGGTCAGCACACGGCCAGCCAGCGGGTGGTTGAAGTCGATGATGACCTGCTCGTCGTCGAAGCTTTTGACCACGCCAGGCATCTCGCCACCGGCGGCGTCGCTGAAGATGATCAGCAGGCCTGGGGACAGCTCCATGTCGCTGAAGTCGTCGCGCGTCATGGTTTGCAGGTTACCGTCGTTAGGCTGGCCGAAGCCGCGCTCCGGCGGGATGGTAAGACTGGTCTTGGCGCCGGCCTCGAGGCCGAACAGTGCCTGCTCGAAACCGGGCAGTAGGTTGCCATCGCCCACGGTAAAGGTAGCGGGCGCCTTGTCGAAGGTGCTGTCCACCACGTCGCCGTTCTGCAGCTTGATGGCGAAATGCAGGGTGACCCGGGTGTCCGGGCCGATGGTGATCTCAGCCATGGGCTTCCTCGGGCTTCTTCTTGCGGAACATGTCCAAGGCCAGCATCACGGCACCGACGGTGATGGCACTGTCGGCCAGGTTGAAGGCCGGGTAGTACCACTCCTGGCGCCAGTGCACCAGGATGAAGTCGATGACGTGGCCAAGCACCAGGCGATCATAGAGATTGCCCAGGGCACCGCCGAGGATCAGCGCCAGGGCGATGGCGGTCCAGGTGTCGTTGCGCAGGCGCTTGAGCCAGATCACCAGCACCACGCTCACCACCGCGGCGATGCCGGCGAAGAACCAGCGCTGCCAGCCGGAGTGGTCGGCCAGGAAGCTGAAGGCCGCACCTGGGTTGTAGGCCAGGGTCCAGCTGAGGATATCCGGAATCACCGGCACCTTCTGGTAGAGCGACAGATTGGCCTGGAAATAGAGTTTGGTCAGCTGATCCAGCAGGATCACCACCACGCTCAAGGCCAACCAGGGCAAGGCGCCGAAGCGCTGGGCATCACGCATGCTCGCGCACCTCACCGGCGCCATAGACGTTGGTCACGCAACGTTCGCAGATCTCCGGGTGCTCGGCGTGCTGACCGACGCTGTGGCTGTGATGCCAGCAGCGGGCGCACTTGGGCGCCTCGGACTTGCGCACCATCAGCTTGAGGCCGCTCAGCTCGCTGGACACGGCGCCTTCCGGTGCCTGTTCCAGCGGCTGCACGGCGGCCTGGGAGGAGATCAGCACGAATCTCAGCTCGTTGCCCAGGGCTTCCAGCACGGTCTGCAGGGCGCTGTCGGCATAGAGGGTGATCTCCGCCTGCAGGCTGCCACCCAGGGTCTTGGCGGCACGCTGGTTCTCCAGCTCCTTGTTGACCACCGCCTTGACCGCCATGACCTGATCCCAGTAGGCGCGATCCAGCGACGCGCCTTCGGGCAGGGCGAAGAGGCCGTCGTACCAGGTGGCCAGCATCACCGATTCCTCTCGCTCGCCCGGCAGGTACTGCCAGATCTCGTCGGCGGTGAAGGACAGGATGGGCGCGATCCAGCGCACCAGGGCCTCGGCGATGAGGTACAGCGCGGTCTGGCAGGAGCGCCGCGGCAGGCTGTCGGCACCTGTGGTGTACTGGCGGTCCTTGATGATGTCCAGATAGAAGCCGCCCAGCTCCTGCACGCAGAAGTTGTGCACCTTCTGGTAGACGTTGAGGAAGCGGTACTCGGCGTAGGCCTGCTCGATTTCCTTCTGCAGCAGCAGGGCGCGATCCACGGCCCAGCGGTCCAGGTCGATCATGTCCTTGGGGGCGATGCGATTGACCGCCGGATCGAAGCCGGACAGGTTGGAGAGCAGGAAGCGCGCGGTGTTGCGGATGCGGCGATAGGAATCGGCGCTGCGCTGCAGGATCTGATCGGAGACCGCCATCTCGCCGGTGTAGTCGGTGGAGGCGACCCAGAGGCGCAGGATGTCGGCGCCCAGGCTGTCGATGACCTTTTGCGGGGCGACCACGTTGCCCAGCGACTTGGATTGCTTGCGGCCCTGCTCGTCCACGGTGAAGCCGTGGGTCAGCAGCTCCTTGTAGGGCGCATGGCCATCGATGGCGCAGCCGGTCAGTAGCGAGGAATGGAACCAGCCACGGTGCTGGTCCGAACCTTCCAGGTAGAGATCGGCCACCGGACCCTGCTGGTGCGCCAGCTCGGCATGGGAGCCGCGCAGCACGTGCCAATGCGTGGTGCCCGAGTCGAACCAGACGTCGAGGGTGTCGCGGCTCTTGTCGTACTGGCCGGCTTCGTCGCCGAGCAGCTCGGTCGGATCCAGCTTGAACCAGGCTTCGATGCCCTCGCGCTCGACGCGCTGGGCGACCTCTTCCATCAGCTCGACGGTACGCGGATGCAGCTCGCCGCTTTCCTTGTGGGTGAAGAAGGGAATCGGCACACCCCAGTTACGCTGGCGCGAGATGCACCAGTCGGGACGGCCGGCGATCATGCCGTGCAGCCGCGCCTGGCCCCAGGCCGGGACGAACCGGGTCTGCTCGATGGCTGCCAGGGAGCGCTCACGCAGGGTGGCGCCTTCGTTGGGCTGTTTATCCATGCCGACGAACCACTGGGCGGTGGCGCGGTAGATCAGCGGGGTCTTGTGCCGCCAGCAATGCATGTAGCTGTGGTTGATCACCTCATGCTTGAGCAGGGCGTTCACCTCTTCCAGCTTGGCGACGATAGCCGGATTCACCTTCCAGATGAACTGGCCACCGAACAGCGGCAGCGATTCGGCGTAGACGCCGTTGCTCTGTACCGGATTGAGGATGTCGTCGTTGTTCAGGCCGTATTGCTTGCAGATGCGGAAGTCGTCTTCGCCATAGGCGGGCGAGCAATGCACGATACCCGTGCCCGCGCTCAGCTCGACGTAGTCGGCCAGGTAGATAGGCGACAGTCGCTCGTACAGCGGATGACGGAAGTTGATCAGGTCCAGCGCCACGCCAGGCGCAGTGGCGATCAGCTCGCCCTGCAGGCCGTAACGCGCCAGGCAGCTCTCGACCAGCTCCTCGGCCAGCAGCAGCAGGCGATCACCGACGTCCACCAGCGCATAGGTGAACTCGGGATGGACGTTGAGCGCCTGGTTGGCCGGAATGGTCCAGGGGGTGGTGGTCCAGATGACGATGGCCGTGGCCTTGGGCAGCTTACCCAGGCCGAAGGCGGCCGCCAGCTTATCCGTATCGGCAACGGGGAAGGCCACGTCGATGGCATCGGATCGCTTGTCCTGGTACTCCACCTCGGCCTCGGCCAGGGCCGAGCCGCAGTCGAAGCAGAAGTTGACCGGCTTGAGGCCCTTGAACACGAAGCCGTTCTTGACCATCTCCGCCAGGGCGCGGATCTCGCCGGCCTCGTTGGCGAAGTTCATGGTCAGGTAGGGATTGCTCCAGTCGCCGAGCACGCCCAGGCGGATGAAGCCGGCCTTCTGCTCTTCGATCTGCTCGCTGGCATAGGCGCGGCAGCGCTCGCGGGTCAGATCCGCCGGCTGGTTCTTGCCGAAGGTGGTCTCCACCTTGTGCTCGATGGGCAGGCCATGGCAGTCCCAGCCCGGCACATAGGGGGCATCGAAGCCGGCCAGGGTCTTGGAACGGGTGATGATGTCCTTGAGGATCTTGTTCAGCGCATGACCGATGTGGATGCTGCCGTTGGCATAGGGCGGACCGTCATGCAGGATGAAGGTCGGCCGGCCCTTGCCGATGGCGCGCAGCTTCCCGTACAGGTCGATGTCCTGCCAGCGCTTGAGCGCTTCCGGCTCGCGCTGCGGCAGGCCGGCTTTCATCGGGAATGCCGTTTCCGGCAGATTGAGCGTCGCTTTGTAATCGGTCATGTCAGTCCAGGCTCGTTGACGGTTGCCCCTGCCAGAAGGCGCGGGCCGTGGCGACGTCCGCTTCGATCGCCGCCTTGAGGGCCTCCAGAGAGGCGAATTTCTGTTCGTCGCGGACCTTCTGCACGAAGGTCACGCTGAGGTGGCGACCATAGAGGTCACCGGCAAAGTCCAGCAGATGGATCTCCAGATGCGGACGACCATCGCCCTGCACCGTGGGTCGCTGGCCGATGTTGGCCACACCCGGTACCACCCGCCCATCGATCAGGCTGCTGACCAGGTAGACGCCGCGCAGCGGCGGCCGACGACGCTTGAGCTGGACATTGGCGGTCGGCCAGCCCAACTGGCGCGCCAGCTTCTGGCCGTGCAATACCCGGCCCGAGAGGCTGTAGGGCCGGCCCAGCATGCGCTCCGCCAAGCCCAGATCACCCTCGGCTAAGGCCTGGCGGATCAGGGTACTGCTCACCCGCAGGCCATCCAGCTCGACGGTGGTGGCAGCTTCCAGGGTGAAACCGTGGTCGCGGGCGGCGAGGTTCAGGTAGGTGAAGTCACCGGCGCGGTCGCAGCCAAAACGGAAGTCATCACCGATCTCCAGGTGCTTCACGCCCAGACCGTCTACCAGTACCTGCTGGACGAAGGCCTCGGCGGACAACTCGCGCAGCCGGCGATTGAAGTTCAGGCACAGCACGTTGTCGACGCCCAGGCGGGCGAAGCACTCCAGTTTCTCGCGCAAGCGGGTCAAGCGCACTGGCGCCACGTCAGGCAGGAAGAATTCGCGCGGCTGGGGTTCGAAGATCACCACGCAACTGGGCACACCGAGCTCCGCCGCCCGCTCACGCAACCGCGCGAGGATGGCCTGGTGCCCCAGGTGAACCCCGTCGAAGTTGCCGATGGTGGCAACGCAGCCCTTGGGCAGGGCATCGAGATGATGGAGACCGCGAAACAGCTGCATGGATAGGGATTGCTCAGAAATTAATCGATTATATCTGGATGCCCGCGCCGAGGACAGGCGCACGCCCCGGCTTCGTGCAATCCTCCGGCGGGCTAGATCAGCGCCTTCCGGTTGAAGTCCCGCAGGCGGAAGCCGAGCAGGAAGAGGCTGGCGAAATAGGCCAGCACACCCGCCGCCACCAGGGCGCCCAGACGCAGCAGGCGCTGCCACATCAGGCCTTCGCTCCAGCTGGGCAGCAGTTGCATCAGGCCGAACAGCACCGCACTCATCACCACCACGGCCACCAGCAGGCGCAGCAGGAAGCTCGACCAGCCGGGCTGGGGGATGAACAGGTTATGGCGACGCAATTGCCAGAATAAAAGGCCCGCGTTGAGACAGGCCGCCAGACCGATGGACAGGGCCAGGCCGACATGCTGCAGCGGGCCGATCAGGATCAGGTTGAGTACCTGGGTCACCACCAGGGTAAAGATGGCGATCTTCACCGGCGTCTTGATGTTCTGCTGGGCATAGAAGCCGGGCGCCAGCACCTTCACCAGGATGATACCGAGCAGCCCGACGGCGTAGGCGACCAGTGCTCGCTGGGTCATCAGGGCATCGTGGGCATCGAAGCGGCCGTACTGGAACAGCGAGACGGTCAGCGGCTCGGACAGTAGCGCCAGGGCAGCGGCGCAGGGCAGTACCAGCAGGAAGCACAGCCGCAGGCCCCAATCGAGCAGCCGTGAGTATTCCTGGCGATCGGCCTTGGCATAGGTGCGCGACAGCGCCGGCAACAGGATGGTCCCCAGAGCCACCCCCAGCACCCCGGAGGGCAACTCCATCAGCCGGTCGGCGTAGTACATCCAGGACACCGAGCCGGCGGCCAGGAAGGAGGCGAAGATGGTGTTGATGATCAGCGAGATTTGGCTGACCGACACCCCGAGGATCGCCGGCCCCATCTGTTTCATCACCCGCCAGACGCCGCTGTCGCGCAGATTCAGCCGAGGCAGCACCAGCATGCCGATGCGTTTCAGGTGCGGCAACTGATAGAGGAATTGCGCCAGGCCACCCACCAGCGTGGCCCAGGCCAGGGCCATGATCGGCGGGTTGAAATAGGGCGTCAGGAACAGCGCGAAGACGATCATGCTGATGTTGAGCAGCGTCGGCACGAAGGCCGGTACGCTGAATCTGTTCCAGGTGTTCAGCACCGCACCGGCCAGGGACGCCAGGGAGATCAGCAGGATGTAGGGAAAGGTCACCCGCAGCAGATCGGACGTGAGGGCGAATTTTTCCGGCGTATCGGCGAAGCCCGGCGCGGTGATCCAGATCACCAGTGGTGCCGCCAGCATGCCCAATACCGTGACCACCGCCAGTACCAGGGTCAGCAGGCCACTGACATAGGCCAGGAAGGTACGGGTGGCCTCCTCGCCCTGCTGGGCCTTGTACTCGGCCAGGATGGGCACGAAGGCCTGGGAGAAGGCGCCTTCGGCAAAGATCCGCCGCAAGAGGTTGGGCAGCTTGAAGGCGACGAAGAAGGCATCGGTGGCCATGCCGGCGCCGAAGGTACGGGCGACGATGGTGTCACGGACGAAACCCAGCACGCGGGACAGCATGGTCATGGAACTGACGGCGGCCAGGGACTTGAGCAGATTCATGAAGGGACTCGATGGCGAGGGAGCACGGCGGCGACCGCAGATCCGAATCAATGGCGACGAATTAAGCAGTTATTGACGGTGAAGGCTCGTGCCTGGGGAACTGATCGACCCACTCACCGAGCGGCCCGCCAGCCAGGCACCGGCGATTTAGCCATATAGTGGTCGAATTAACCGTATATTGACGGCTCGCGAGTGTAACCATCCCGCAAGGTGACGACCAGTCGGATATCCCTCCCAACGCCCTTGACAGGCGCCCCCAGGGACGTCAAGATTCGCGACCTTAATTTAGCTCTGTACTTGCTACAGAGTTCGCTCTGTACCTAATACAGTCTTTTTCGAAGGAGCTCCACGGTGGCTAACTCCCCCTCCGCCAAAAAACGCGCCAAACAGGCTGAGAAGCGTCGCAGCCACAATGCGAGCCTGCGCTCCATGGTGCGTACCTACATCAAGAACGTCGTCAAGGCGATCGAAGCCAAGGACCTGGAAAAAGCCAAGTCCGCTTACGTTGCTGCCGTTCCGGTCATCGACCGCATGGCCGACAAGGGCATCATCGACAAGAACAAGGCCGCTCGTCACAAGAGCCGCCTGAACGCGCACATCAAGGCCCTGGCTATTCCCGCCGCTGCCTGATAAGCGTTCGAATAAAAAACCGGCCTAGGCCGGTTTTTTATTGCCTGGGATTTGGCGTATCCGGCACTCCCGCAAGAGCACCGGATACATCAGGCATCAGACCAGAACCAGATTGTCTCTGTGGATCAACTCGGGTTCGTAGACGTAGCCCAGCTCGACGACGATGGCATCGGACGGCCGCCCCAGGATCCGGCGCGCCTCGGCCGCACTGTAGTTGACCAACCCCCGCGCCACCTCGCGCCCATCGGGCCCAACGCAGGCGACCATCTCACCGCGACGGAAGCTGCCTTCCAACTCCTGCACACCCACCGGCAGGAGACTGCGATGCCCACCCACCAGAGCCTGGACCGCACCCGCATCCAGCCGCAGCGTGCCGCGCACCTGCAGGTGCCCCGCCAGCCATTGCTTGCGTGCCGCCACCAGACCACGTTCAGGTGACAGCAGGGTACCCAGTTGCTCGCCCTGCTGCAGGCGACTGAGCACCTGCTGGATACGCCCACCGACAATGACGGTATAGGCACCGGAACGCGCGGCCAGGCGCGCAGCACGCAGCTTGGTCTGCATGCCACCGCGCCCGAGGGCGCCACCCGTGCCGCCAGCGACCAGATCCAGGGCCGGATCGTCGGCCCGCGCCTCGCTGATGAGGCTGGCGTCGGGATTGCTGCGCGGATCGGCGTCGAACATGCCGTCTCGGTCGGTGAGGATCACCAGCAGGTCGGCCTCGACCAGGTTGGCCACCAGGGCGGCCAGGGTGTCGTTATCGCCGAAGCGGATCTCGTCGGTGACGACGGTATCGTTCTCGTTGATCACCGGCACCACACCCAGATCAACCAGGGTGCGCAGGGTACTGCGGGCATTGAGGTAGCGCTTGCGATCGGAGAGGTCGTCATGGGTGAGCAGGATCTGCGCGGTCTGCACCCGATGTTCGGCGAAGCTGGACTCCCAGGCCTGCACCAGCCCCATCTGCCCTACCGCCGCAGCCGCCTGCAACTCGTTGATGGCGGTCGGGCGCTGCGCCCAGCCGAGCCGGCTCATGCCGGCGGCCACGGCGCCCGAGGACACCAGCACCAACTCGATACCCGCCTGGTGCAGGGCCACCATCTGCTCGACCCAGCCAGCCATGGCCCCACCATCCAGACAACGGCCGTCGTCAGTCAGCAGGGCACTGCCGATCTTCACCACCCAACGCTGGGCGCCAGACACCTGATCACGCATGGGCAAGCTCCTTTCTTACCGTACGTAAATGATTTCCGGACCGTCGCCGTCATCTTCGTCATCATCGAAGTCGTCGTCTTCGTCCACCGCCTTGACGCCCGAGCGGCGCAAGGCACGCTGATCATCCAGCGCCTGCAACCGCGCCCGCGCCTCGTCCTCGATCCGCTGATCGAGTTCCTGCAGGGCTTCGGCGTAGGCCGGATCCTCGGCGATGCGCAGGGAGCGCTCGTCCAGGTACTGCATGATCGCCTGGCAGAGCGCCTCGGTGCCTTCGCGCTCCAGCGCGGAGATGACGAAGACCGGACCTTGCCAATCCAGGCGCTCGACGACCGCCTTGAGGCGCTCGTCGCGTTCCTCGTCGAGCAACTGGTCGGCCTTGTTCAGCACCAGCCAGCGATCACGCTCGGCCAGCGACGGGCTGAACTTGGTCAGCTCGTTGATGATGGTCTCGGCCGCTTCGGCCGGATCGCTCTCGTCCAGGGGCGCCATGTCGACCAGGTGCAGCAGCAGCCGGGTCCGCGCCAGGTGCTTGAGGAAGCGAATACCCAGACCGGCGCCTTCGGCGGCCCCCTCGATCAGCCCGGGAATGTCGGCGACCACGAAGCTCTTGAAGCGCCCCACGCTGACCACGCCCAGGTTGGGTACCAGGGTAGTGAAGGGATAGTCCGCCACCTTGGGCTTGGCCGCCGAAACGGCACGGATGAAGGTGCTCTTGCCAGCATTGGGCAGGCCGAGCAGACCGATGTCCGCCAGCACCTTGAGCTCCAGCTTGAGATCGCGCTCTTCGCCGGGCTTGCCGGGCGTGGTCTGCCGCGGCGCGCGGTTGGTGCTGGATTTGAAACGGGTATTGCCCAGGCCGTGCCAACCACCCTGGACGACACGGATGCGCTGGCCCGGCTGGGTCAGGTCACCGATGATTTCCTGGGTCGCCGCGTCGATCACCGTGGTACCTACGGGTACCGGCAGCACCAGGTCTTCACCCTTGGCGCCCGTGCACTCGGTACTGCCGCCCTTCTCACCGTTCTGCGCGGTGAAGCGGCGGGTGTAACGATAATCGACCAGGGTGTTCAGGTTGATGTCGGCTTCGAGCCAGATCGAACCGCCATCGCCGCCGTCACCGCCATTGGGGCCACCCTTTTCGATGAATTTCTCCCGACGGAAACTCATCATGCCGTTGCCGCCGTCACCCGCTTTTACGTGTATGGATACTTCATCGACGAATTTCATCTGGACCTCCCGCGCTCGCGGGCCGCTGCAAACAAGGAAATAGCTTAACTACAAACGAAAAAGCCCCGTCGGGTAGACAGGGCTTTTCTTCTCGTCGCGAGCCTTAGGCGGCGGCGACGATGCTCACGTAACGACGACCGAAGGCGCCCTTCACGTCGAACTTGATCACGCCGTCCACTTTCGCGAACAGGGTGTGATCCTTGCCGAGGCCCACGCCGTAACCGGCATGGTACTGGGTGCCGCGCTGACGCACGATGATGTTGCCGGCCTTGACGACCTGGCCGCCGTACAGCTTCACGCCAAGGCGTTTGCTTTCGGAATCGCGACCGTTACGAGTAGAACCACCCGCTTTTTTGTGTGCCATGAGTCAATTCTCCGTTAGAGGCGAGATCAGGCCTGGATGCCAGTGATCTTGATTTCAGTGAACCACTGACGGTGGCCCTGACGCTTCATGTGATGCTTACGACGACGGAATTTGATGATGGTGACCTTGTCGTGACGGCCCTGGGCGGTCACTTCGGCGGTCACTTTGGCACCATCAACGACCGGCAGACCGATCTTGACGTCGTCACCGTTGCCAACCAGCAGAACCTGGTCGAAGGTGACGGTTTCACCGGTGGCGATGTCGAGTTTCTCGACCTTCAGGTATTCGCCTTCGGCGACCTTGTATTGCTTGCCACCGGTAACGATAACTGCGTAGGACATGGTAAATCTCCGTTTAACCTGCTCACCCGGTGCTTTATAGGAGGTATCGTCGACCGGCATGGCTGCGCGGGACCGGAAGGAGCGCCGCGCAATTGCGTAAGACAGGGGGTTAACCCTAGGAATGTTCAGGGCCCGCGATTCTACGCAAGCAGCGAGCAGGAGGCAAGAGCCGCTGGCCCGCGCCTTGACAGGCCCCCACCCCACCCCTAGCATGCCGCGCAACCTCGTTCAGCAGCCATGCCGGGCCGGAGCTGGCTCGAAATCGGCAGCCGTGGGAGCGCGAAGGCTTCCCTGGGCATGGCACTCGGGCCGGTCCCTAGGGCATAGTCTGGCGGTGATGCGCCATCCGGCCGCCTGAATCTTGCCCGGAACTCCAGTGGACACCTCTCAATGACGCAGCAATCCCAGTCCTTCTATCGCGTGGTGACGGACGACTTCGCCGCCGTAGACGGCATCATCCGCCAGCAGCTGACTTCGCGCGTGCCGCTGGTCGAGAAGATTGGCGACTACCTCGTCTCCGCCGGTGGCAAGCGCCTGCGTCCACTGCTGGTGCTGCTGGCCGGCAAGGCGCTCGGGCGTGCCGACCACGACCTGCAGTTGCTGGCGGCCACCATCGAGTTCCTGCACACCTCCACCCTGCTGCACGACGATGTCGTCGACGCCTCGGGGATGCGCCGCGGTCGCTCCACCGCCAACGCCCTCTGGGGCAATGCGCCAAGTGTGCTGGTAGGCGACTTCCTCTATGCCCGCTCCTTCGAGATGATGGTAGCGCTGGGCTCGATGGAGGTGATGCGCATCATTTCCCAGGCGACCCGGGTCATCGCCGAGGGCGAAGTGCTGCAGCTGTCGAAGATCCGCGACGCCAGCACCACCGAAGAGATCTACATGGAGGTCATCCGTGCCAAGACCGCCATGCTCTTCGAAGCCTCCACCCACAGCGCGGCCATCCTCGCCGGCGCCAGCGCCGAGCAGGCGGAAGCCCTGCGTCGCTATGGCGACCATCTGGGCGTCGCCTTCCAGCTGGTCGACGACCTGCTCGACTATCAGGGCGATGCGGCGACCCTGGGCAAGAACGTCGGTGACGACCTGGCCGAAGGCAAGCCTACCCTGCCGCTGATCGTGACCATGCGCGAAGGCACGGCCGAGCAGGCTGCCTTGGTGCGCCAGGCGATCCGCCAGGGCGGTAGCCAGGACCTGGAAAGCGTACGAGCCGCCGTCGAAGCCGCCGGTGCCCTCGACTACACCGCGCGCAAGGCTCAGGAATTCGCCGAGCGGGCCATCGCCTGCCTGGAAGTCCTGCCCGCCAGCCCCTATCGAGATGCCCTGGCCGAGCTGGGTCGTTTCTCGGTCGCGCGCACCCACTGATAGCGCAGTGAAAAAAAGCCCGCCGTCGAAAGACCGCGGGCTTTTTCATATCCGACCAAAAAAGTCAGGTAATCGGCTTGCTATTTATTGAATAAGAATTATTCTCATAAATAGCAACTCAGGAGCGACTACCATGACTTATCTGATCGACGCCTGGCTGGACCACCCCCATCCCTATCTGCGCATCCTCGACCGGGAAACCGGCAAGGTCTGTGCGGAGCTGGACGAAATGGCCTTGAAGGAACTCAGGGACCTGGGCGAGTTGGATCTGCACAGCCTCACCTCCAGCGAGCCGCGGGTGGTGAAGGAACAGATCCGCCAGGTCTTCCTTTTCAGCTACGCCCTGGCGCTGCGCCCGGAAAACGAGCTGCTGCGCCTGGACGCCTGAGCCCTTAGAGACGCTCGAAGGCTCGCGAGCTAGAGACAAACAAGGCGCAACGACCACCGGGAGTAACAGCCAACGGCTGGCCCGAAGGGTGAGCGCTAGCGAATCAAATGGCTGAGGAAGCGGAGTTTACGAAAGGTAAATGAGCATTCCGACGGGGCTGGCCTTCCAGGCCATTTTCAACGCCGTTTGGCCGACGCGCAGCAGCCTTAGAACAGGCTCTTAGAGGACGTCGAGCAACTCGACGTCAAACACCAGCACGCTGTGCGGCGGGATGCCGCCGACGCCCTGGGCGCCATAGGCCAGTTCGCTGGGCACGTGCAGGCGCCACTTGCTGCCGACCGGCATCAGTTGCAGGGCCTCGGTCCAGCCGGCGATGACGCCGCCCACCGGAAACTCGGCGGGCTGGCCGCGCTCGTAGGAGCTGTCGAACACGCTGCCGTCGATCAGGGTACCGTGGTAGTGGGTACGCACCTGGTCTTCGCGGGTGGGCGTGGCGCCCTCCCCTTGCGTCAGCACCTCGTACTGCAGACCGGAGGGCAGGACCACCACACCGGGACGCTCGGCGTTAGCCTTCAGGTAGTCGACGCCTTCCTGGGCTGCGGCCGCGGCCTTGACCTTGGCCTCTTCCTGCATGCGCTCGCGGATGACGCGGAAGCTGGCGTTCAACGCCTCGACGTCCACCTTGGAAGCCTGGCCGGCGAAAGCCTCGGTGAGGCCGGCGAGCACGGCGGCCAGCTGCATGCCGGGGACCGGATTCTGGCGTAGCTGATCACCCAGCTGGCGGCCGATACCGTAACTGACGCGGGCTTCGTCGGTGTCGAGGAGGATGTCGTTCATAGCGGCTTGTCCATGGCGAAAAAAGAGCCGAGCCTAGCACATCAACGGCCGGGCCCGCCGCCCGTACCGCTGCGCTGGCGGCGACAGCGCTCGGAGCAATAGCGCACCTCGTCCCAGTTGCGTTCCCATTTCTTGCGCCAGGCGAAAGGACGCTGGCAGACCGGGCAAATCTTGGTCGGCAGGTCGCTCTTCTTCACAGGGTTTCTCCTGCGTCCAGCCGCGCCAGCAGTGCCTCGCCCCGCTGCCACAGTCCCTGCTGTCGTTCGGGGGCCTGGCGGTCGAGATTGCGGTAGAGGTTACGCATCCGCGGATAGCTGGCGAAGCGCCCGCGATGACGGATCAGGAAGTGCCAGTAAAGCGCATTGAAGGGACAGGCTGTTTCGCCTAGCGCCTCGCTGACCTGGTAGTGACATCCCTTGCAGTAGTTGGACTGGCGCCGGATGTACTGGCCGCTCGCGCAGTAGGGTTTGCTGCTGAGATAGCCACCATCCGCATGCATGACCATGGCCTGGGTATTGGGCAGCTCGACCCACTCGAAGGCATCGAGATAGACCGCCAGGTACCATTCGCCGATGGCCTGGGGCACGATGCCGGCGAGCAGGGCGAAGTTGCCGGTGACCATCAGCCGCTGGATATGGTGGGCGTAGGCCAGCTCCAGGGTCTGACCGATGCTTTCGCGCATACAGGCCATGAGTGTCTCGCCGGTCCAGTAGAACTCCGGAAGGGAGCGCCGGTTGCCCAGGACGTTGAGCTCGGCATATTCCGGCATGCGCAGCCAGTAGATGCCGCGCACGTACTCTCGCCAGCCGATGAGCTGGCGCAGGAAACCCTCCGCGCTGTTCAGCGGCACCCGCCCCTGGCGATAGGCCGCATCCACGTCCTCGCACAGTTGCCGCAGGTCCAGCAGACCGACATTGAGCGCTGCACTGATACGGGCGTGGTAGAGATAGGGTTCGCCACGGGCCATGGCGTCCTGGTAGTCACCGAAGTCGTGCAGGCCCGCGGCGAGAAAGAGCCGCCAGAGACGTTCGGCGTCCCCGCGCGTCACCGGATAGTCGAAACCCTCCAGCCGGCCATAGTGGTGGGCGAAGCGCTGGCCGACGAGGGCAAGGACTTCGCGGGTACAGGCATCGGGGGGAGACGCGAAGGGCTCGGGGACGACATAGGCCTTCGGTAGCGCCTTGCGATTGTCCCTGTCCAGATTCCAGGCGCCGCCACAGGGTTCGTCCGGCCCGGCCATCAGCCAGCCATGGCGCCGGCGCATGCCGCGATAGAAGGTTTCCAGGCGTAGACTTGGCTTGGCCCCGGCCCAGCGGGCGAAGGCGGCACGGCTGCAGAGGAAACGGTCGTCACCGTGCCAGTGCAGCGGCACGGGCAATTCGAGTCCGTGCAGGGCCTGCTCCAGCCGCCATTCGCCGGTCTCGGTGAGATGCACCTCGGTCGCCTGCAGGGCAGCTGTCCAGTAGGTGATCTCGGCCGGCAGCGAGCCCTGGTTATCCGGATCGTCCAGCTGGCGGTATGCGACCTGGAAGCCGCGCTCGCGCATCTCTTCGGCGAAGTGCCGCATGGCGCTGAGGATGAAGGCGATCTTGCGCGGATGATGGGGGACGTAGGAGGTTTCGCTCGGGACCTCCGCCAGCAAGAGCACGTCCTGCGCAGGATCGGCCTGGCGCAGGGATGCCAGCCGGGGCGAGAGCTGGTCGCCGAAGACCGGCAGCAGGCGCCGAACGGCGCCCGGTCTCAAGAAGCGTTCCGGTAGTTCAGAGGAATCTTCAGGGGCTCGCTGGCGCGCGGCGCCATGCCGACCATTTCGTCGTAGGCACTGTGCTGGATGAGAAAGCACGGCAACACTGGCAGGTCGGCCAGTAGCCGTCGGGCCTGGGCTGCCGAGCCCAGGCGATAGAAATGGCCGTCACGCCCGGTCAGTTGCGTACGGCCTTCCTGGGTGAGCACCTCGAGCACATAGAAGCCGCCCTCGATGGACAGCAGATTGAGCTCCCGGACCTCTCCGGCCTGGGCGCGCTGAGTCAATTCCGTCAACTGCATGGGGACCTCCGGGTCGAGCTCGGCGCCGGGAGCGGCACCGAGTGGCTGCTGCACGCATTGGACAACCTAGGCCAGGCAGGCGCAGCGGCGCAATCCACAAAGCGTAAGCGGAGATGCCAGGGCCGGACGAGCGGCGCCTTCTAGTGCTTGGTCAGGCGATCCAGATAGCCCATGGCGAAGGCCGACACCACGAATACCAGGTGAATGATCACATACCACTTCAGGTACTCGGGATTGGTGTTCTGGGCATCCATGAAGATGCGCAACAGGTGGATCGAGGAGATGGCGACGATGGAAGCGGCGACCTTGTTCTTCAGCGATCCCGAATCCATCTTGCCCAGCCAGCTGAGCTTTTCCGAGCCCTCGTCGATATCCAATTGGGAGACGAAGTTCTCGTAGCCGGAGATCATCACCATGACCAGCAATCCACCGACCAGCGCCATGTCGATGAGCGACAGCACCAGCAGGATCAGTTCGGCTTCGGTGGACTCGAAGATATGCGGCAGGACGTGGAAGACTTCCTGGAAGAACTTCAGCGCCAGTAGGATGAGCGCCAGCGACAGGCCCATGTAGATGGGTGCCAACAGCCAACGGGAGGCGTAAAGGACTTTCTCGATCAGACGTTCCATGCAGACTCGCTCGGTTCAGGACGGCCGCGCGAGTATACCTACACCACTACCGACGACAATGCGACGCCTTGTCGTCAGGCATCGGGACCAACCTGGAAACGCACCTGATGGTGGGCACGCTCGCCGTTCATCTTGCGCAACTCGCCCTGCATGTGCAGGCGCCAGATCTGGGTCTCCTCGACCTGAATATACCCCTGTTCCACCAGGTTCTCGGCGATGGCGGTCATTACGCCCTCGGCGGCCTTGGGTCCGTGGAAAGGCCCTTGCGCCTTGATGGCGGTAGGCTGTTGGCCATTGAGGCCGGCAGCGCACAGCAACGTCCAAAGGCCCTGCTCCTGGCCGAGCGGCTTGATCTCGCACTCGATACGGGTGACGAGGCCCAGGCAGGGACGGATCAGGGTGATGGTACGGGACATGGCGTCATCCTCTCGCAGCGCTCGATGCTCGCCGATCCTAAAGCCAGAGGTATCCACAGAGGCTGTGGACAACCCTGTTGGTCGACAGGGGGCAAGCGGGTCTGGGCGCCGTGCTACTTGGGCTGCAGCGCCTTGTACAAAATCCGACCGGCCCCCTGGGACTCAGTTCTACTCCGCTTCGTTGTTTTTCCCTTTTGCCTTGGAGTTATCACTGAGTTTGTCGGCTAGTTCATCTTCCAGCTCGAGCTCGGCGATTTCCTTGAGACGCTGTACCACCCGGGCATTGACGCTGCCGTCGGGGAAGCGGCCCTTGGCATCCGGCGCTCCGGCGGGCTCGCCCACCAGCAGCGACAGGGCCTCGTCCGCCTGACGTACGGCATAGACGTGGAACAGCCCCTCGCGGACGGCTTCCAGCACGGTCTCGTCCAGCATCAGGTTGGTCACGTTGGCGCGCGGGATGATCACACCCTGCTCGCCGGTCAGGCCACGCGCCTGGCAAAGGCGGAAGAAGCCTTCGATCTTCTCGTTCACTCCACCGACGGGCTGCACCTCGCCGAACTGGTTGATGGAACCGGTGATGGCGAAGCACTGCTTGAGCGGCGTGCGCGACAGGGCGGAGATCAGGGTACAGGCCTCGCCGAGGGAGGCGCTGTCTCCGTCCACATAGCCGTAGGATTGCTCCAGGGCGATGCTGGCCGAGATGGACAGGGGGAATTCCTGGGCATAACGGCTGCCCAGGTAGCCGGTAAGGATCATCACGCCCTTGGAGTGGATCGGCTGGCCGAGGCTGACCTCGCGCTCGATGTCGAGGATGCCGCTGGCGCCCGGGTAGACGGTGGCGGAGATGCGCGCCGGCATGCCGAAGGCGGAATCGGCCACCTCCAGCACGGTGAGGCCGTTGCACTTGCCTACCGCCGCGCCCTGGGTGTCGATGAGGATCAGGCCGGTGAGCATGTCGTCCAGCACCCTGGCGCAGACGCGTCCGGTACGGGTCTCCTTGGCCTTGAGGGCTCGCTCGACATGGCCCTTGTCGGTAAGGGCGTCTCCGGCCAGGTGGCGGATGAAGTCGGCCTCGCTGACCAGTTGGAAGAGGTCGCCGATACGCGCCGACAGCCGTCCCTGGTGCTCGGCCAGCCGTGCGCTGTAGGTGGCCAGGCGGGCAACGGCAGCGGAGGTCAGGGGCGCCATCCCCTCCTCCGAGGTGCGCGTCTTGAGCAATTGGGCGAACTGCTCGAGGCTTTCGTCACGCAGCGGCAGCTCTTCGTCGAAGTCCACCAGCACCCGGAACATCTCCTGGAAGTCCGAATCGACCTCCTGCAGGGTGTAGTAGATATTGCGCGAGCCGATGATGATGACCTTGAGCTGCAGCGGGATCTGCTGCGGCGCCAGGCTCATGGCGGTGAGGCGCCCCAGTTCGGCCAGCGGTGATTCCATCTTCAGCTGGCGCGAATGCAGGGCGCGCTTGAGGGCGTCCCAGACGAAGGGCTCGGTCAGCAGCTTTTCCGCCTCGACGATGAGGAAGCCGCCATTGGCGCGATGCAGCGCGCCCGGGCGCAGCTGGCGATAGTTGGTGTAGAGCGCGCCCTGGTCGGACTGGTACTCGATACGCCCGAACAGATTGTCGTAGGTCGGGTGGGACTCGAACACCACCGGCGCACCGCCGGTGGCGTGGTGACCGATGATGAGATTGGGCTCGTACTGCTCGCGCAGTTCCTTGCGCCGCTGCATGTCGGGCTTGGCATCGTCGGCCAGTTGCTCGACCACGGTCTTGAGCAGGTCCACCTGCATGGCCTGCAGGTAGGCGCAGACGCCGGGGTTGTCGTTGTACTTCTCCGACAGCGGCGCCAGCAGCGGCTGCAGGGCCTGGATGATGGTGTCCTCGTTCAGCGCCCGCAACTGGTTGCTCGATTCGCGCCGCCACTGCGGCAGGCTGGCCAGCTCTTCGTTGAGGCGCTCTTCCAGGCTGGAGATGTCGGCATGGAAGCGTTCGCGCTCGGCCTCAGGCAACTGGGCGAAGTCGGCCTCGTCCAGCGCCTTGCCCTCCTTCATCGGGGTGAAGGCGACGTTGTTGGCATCGCGGTAGAGAGCGATGTCCTTTTCCAGGGCGAGCTTTTCCACCACGTCCAGGGCCTGGTCGTAGCGCTGGTTGAAGGCCCGCTCGATGGCATTCTTCTTCTGCTGAAACGCCGGGTGCTCGAACACCGTCGGGAAGGTGGTCAGCAGGTTGTCGATGAAGTGCGCCATGTCGGCGACGAAGGCTTCGCCTTCGCCAGGCGGCAACTCCAGGGCGCTGGGCGCGCGGGGTTCATCGAAATGATTCAGGTAGACCCAGTCGTTGGGTGTGGGCTGGCGCTTCGCCTCGGCCTTGAGATAGCGCTGGACGAAGGAAAAGCGACCGGTGCCCGGCTCGCCCATGACGAAGACGTTGTAGCCAGGCCGCGGCATGGCCACCCCGAACTGCAAGGCTTCCACCGCCCGCTCCTGGCCGAGGATGCCGCGGAAGGGTTCGAGTTGATCGGTATCGGTGAAGGAAAATTGCTCGGGAGCGAAGGGGCGGGTCAGCTCATCGGGAGCGAGCCGGAGACCGGCCGCGACGGGATCGTGCATCGTAAGTCCTTGTCAGGCATGCAGGCAGTGCCCGCATTCTGCGACCGGGGCGACGACGGAGGCAAGGTAAGAGGTGCTCTGCCACGCATTTTGTCGTCGCCCACCACGACGTCCGTCGGCAAGTTGTCGCCGCTGCGTTTTTTGACGAATTTCTCACGGGGCGCTGGCTAAGCTGTAGGTATAGGGATCGGTTGTAGTATCCCGCGAGGAGGCCCCATGGCTATCTTCCGTCGCGTTGTCCTGTTGTCCGCGTTGCTGTCCGCTCTGACGGCCTGTGCCAGCTATCACGATCAGTTGATCGCCCAGGGCTATCCTCCCGCCTATGCCGACGGCTTCAGCGACGGCTGCCAGACCGGCAAGCAGGCGGTCAATGGCATCGGCTACGTGCACAAGGACTTGCGCCGCTTCGCTGCGGAGAAGCCCTACCAGCAGGGCTGGGACGCCGGCTACGCCCGTTGCGTGCAGGTCGCGCAGAGCGAGGAGCAGCAGCGTTACCTCGAGCAGGTGCACGAGAATCGCGAAAGCCCTGAGCAATTGCATCTGCGCTCAAAAACACATTGAGGTCGCAGCTGAATTTGCGGCACAGATAGGATGACCTATGCTGGCGGGCCCGCTAGTCGAGCCCTGCCGATGTCTTCCCGCTCCCCGCTGTTCGCCGTTGCCCTGCTGCTGGTCGCCATGACCTCGATCCAGACCAGTGCCAGCCTGGCCAAGACCCTCTTCCTGCGTCTCGACCCCGTGGGCGTCACCACCCTGCGGTTGATCTTCGCCGCCCTGGTACTGCTCGCCGTACTGCGGCCCTGGCGGACCTTTCGCCGCGAGGCCCTGGGGAGTCTGTTGGGCTATGGCGTCGCCATGGGTGTGATGAACCTGACGATTTACCTCGCCATGCAACGCCTGCCGATCGGCATCGCCGTAGGCCTGGAATTCGTCGGGCCGCTGGTGGTGGCGATCTGCGCCCTGCGCCGCTGGCTGGACCTGCTGTGGATCGCCCTGGTGATCGCCGGCCTGGCCGTGCTGCTGCCCTTCGGCCACGACACCTCGGCACTCGACCCCCTGGGTACCGCCCTGGCCCTGGGCGCCGGGGCCTGCTGGGCGATCTACATCGTGCTGGGCAAACGGGCGGGCGCGGTACACGGTACCGGGACGGTAGCCTTCGGCGCCACCATCGGCGCCTTGGTCATCCTGCCCATCGGCATCCTGTACAGCGGCAGCAGCCTGCTGCAACCGACGATCTGGCCCCTGGCGCTGGGCCTGGCACTGATGTCCACGGCGATTCCCTATGCCTTGGAAATGGTTGTGCTGACCCGCCTACCCGCGTCCACCTTCGGCACCCTGATGAGTCTGGAGCCCGCGCTGGGCGCCCTCTCCGGCTGGGTATTCCTCGGCGAGATCCTTGGCCTGCCGCAGTGGTTCGCGCTGGCCTGCATCATCGCCGCCTCGATCGGTGCCACCTGGAGCAGTCGTCTGCGGCCGGAGCAAACGCCGCTCTAGGGACTCTATAGCGAGGCGAACCCTCACGCGGAGTGCCGACGATGATCTACCTGATAATGGGTGTCTCGGGCAGTGGCAAGACCACCCTGGGCGAATTGCTCGCCAGCCGACTGGGCTGTCGTTTCGACGACGCCGACACCTTCCACAGCCAGGCCAACAAGGACAAGATGGCCCAGGGCATCGCCCTCACCGACGAGGATCGCTGGCCCTGGCTGGACGCCATCCACGCGGCCATGCAGCAGGCCCAGGCTGAGGGCACGACGCGGGTGTTCGCCTGCTCGGCACTCAAGCAGGTCTATCGCGATCGGCTGCTGGACGGACTCGAAGGCGTTCGCCTGCTATTTCTCAAGGGTTCGCCGGAACTGCTGGCCGAGCGCATCGGCGAGCGCCGTGGCCACTTCTTCGATCCCAAGCTGCTGCAGAGCCAGCTCGATACCCTGGAAGCTCCCGGAAACCTGGATGCCCAGGTATTGGACGTGCGCAAGCCGCCGGAACAGCTGGTGGACGAGGTGCTGGCGCACGACCGCGCCGCCTGAGAGCCTGTTCAAAGTCGTGCGAGCTAGAGCCAAACAAGGCGAAAAGGCCTGAGGAAGCGGAGTTTACGAGTGGTAAATGAGCATTCCGAAGGGCTTTTCAACGCCGTTTGGCCGACGCGCAGCAGACTTTGAACAGGCTCTGAGGCGATCCGGCCGCAAGCTCAAACGGCGACCGGTGCCTTGATGTGCGGATGGGCCTGGTAGCCCTGCAGCTCGAAGTCCTCGAAGCGAAAGGCGAACAGATCCTGCACCGCCGGATCGAGCTGCATGGTAGGCAGCGGCAGCGGTTCGCGGGTCAGCTGCAGATCGGCCTGCTCCAGGTGGTTGGCGTAGAGATGGCAGTCGCCGCCGGTCCAGATGAATTCACCCGGTTGCAGGCCGGTGACCTGGGCCACCATCAGGGTCAGCAGCGCGTAGCTGGCGATGTTGAAGGGCACACCGAGGAAGATGTCGGCGGATCTCTGATACAGCTGGCAACTCAGGCGACCGTCGGCCACGTAGAACTGGAACAGCGCATGGCACGGTGGCAAGGCCATCTCGTCCACCAGCGCCGGATTCCAGGCCGAGACGATCAGCCGGCGTGAATCGGGCTTGGCGCGGATCATGTCCACCACTCCGGCGATCTGGTCGATGTGACGGCCGTCCGGTGCCGGCCAGCTACGCCACTGGTAGCCATAGACCGGGCCCAGCTCGCCGTTCTCGTCGGCCCATTCGTCCCAGATGGAAACGCCGTTGTCCTTCAGGTAGCGGATGTTGGTATCGCCCTGCAGGAACCACAGCAGCTCATGGATGATGGATCTGAGGTGGCACTTCTTGGTGGTGACCAGGGGGAAGCCCTCGGCCAGGTCGAATCTCATCTGGTAGCCGAACACGCTGTAGGTGCCGGTGCCGGTGCGGTCGCTCTTGAAGGTGCCGTGGTCGCGCACATGGCGCATCAGGTCGAGGTACTGTTTCATGGCGGGAGCGCTACCTGGCAAAAGGCAAATGGTACCAAATCGCGCCTCGCGGGAGCTGTCGCGCTTGTCGCAGCCAGCCTTGGAACACAAAAAAAGCGGCCCGAAGGCCGCTTTCCGTAGCTCTTACTACCCGTAGCCCTCAGCTGCTGGCCGGCGGCGCCGTGAGGGTCGCCGTTTCGCGTTCGCGCTGGGTGATTTCGGCGGTAGTGGCGTCCATGGCCTCCTGCAAGCCCTGTATGCGCTTCTTCTCGGCCCGACGGGTGAAGTACCAGGCCAGGAAGGTGAACAGCGAGACCGCCAGCAGGATGAGACTGGCGATGGCGTTGATCTCCGGCTTCACGCCCAGGCGCACGGCGGAGAACACTTCCATCGGCAGGGTGGTCGAGCCGGGGCCGGAGACGAAGCTGGCCAGCACCAGGTCGTCCAGCGACAGGGCGAAGGACATCATGCCGCCCGCCGCCAGCGACGGCGCGATCATGGGTATGGTGATCAGCAGGAACACCTTCCACGGCCGCGCCCCCAGGTCCATGGCCGCCTCTTCGATGGACAGGTCCAGTTCGCGCAGGCGAGCGGACACCACCACCGCCACGTAGGAGGCGCAGAAGCTGGTGTGGGCGATCCAGATGGTCACCACGCCACGATCCTGGGGCCAGCCGATCAGCTGCGCCATGGAGACGAACAGCAGCAGCAGCGACAGACCGGTGATGACTTCGGGCATGACCAGCGGCGCCGTGACCATGCCGCCGAACAGGGTGCGGCCGCGGAAGCGCGGGATGCGGGTCAGCACGAAGGCCGCCAGGGTACCGAGGATCACCGAGGAGATGGCCGTGTAGAAGGCGATCTCCAGGGAACGGAACACCGCGCTCATCAGCTGGTTGTTGTCCAGCAGGCCGACGTACCACTTCACCGACCAGCCGCCCCAGACCGTCACCAGGCGCGACTCGTTGAAGGAGTAGATGACCAGGATGACCATCGGCAGGTAGATGAACAGCAGTCCCAGTACCAGCATCAGGTTGGTGAACTTGAGGCCTCTCATAGCTTGCCCTCCAGTTCCTTGGCTTGGTTTCTGTTGAACAGCACGATGGGCACGATGAGGATCAGCAGCATCACCACCGCCAGGGCCGAGGCCACTGGCCAGTCGCGGTTGTTGAAGAATTCCTGCCAGAGCACGCGGCCGATCATCAGGGTCTCCGGGCCACCCAGCAGCTCGGGAATGACGAATTCGCCCACCGCCGGGATGAACACCAGCATGCAGCCGGCGATGATGCCGTTCTTCGACAGCGGCACGGTGATCTTCCAGAAGCTGGTGAAACGGCTGGCACCGAGGTCACCCGCCGCTTCCAGCAGGGTCAGATCGTGCTTCACCAGGTTGGCGAACAGCGGCAGGATCATGAACGGCAGATAGGAATAGACGATGCCCAGGTACACCGCGAAGTTGGTGTTGAGCATCTGCAGCGGACTGCTGATGATCCCGAGATTCATCAGGAAGCTGTTGATCAAGCCATTGGTGGACAGCAGCCCCATCCAGGCGTAGACGCGGATGAGGATGGCGGTCCAGGTCGGCATCATGATCAGCAGCAGCAGGACCGTCTGCTTCTCGCGGCTGGCACGGGCGATGGCATAGGCCATGGGATAGCCCACCACCAGGCAGATCAGGGTACTGATACCGGCCATCTTCAGCGAGCCGAGATAGGCGTCCAGATACAGCGGATCGCCGGCGAACATCAGGTAGTTGCCGAAGTTGAGCGCGATATCCAGTTGCTGGTCGGCGTAGCTGAACAACTCGGTATAGGGCGGGATGGCCACGTCCGCCAGCGAGAAACTGATCTTCAGCACGATCAGGAACGGCAGCAGGAAGAACAGGAACAGCCAGACGAAGGGCACGCCAATGGTCAGGCGGCGGCCATCCAGCAGGCGCTTGAGCAAGGGAGGTCTGGTCATGCTTGCAGTACCACGCCGCTGTCGTCTTCCCAGTACACCACCACGGGATCGTCCCAGGTGGGTCGCTTACCGAGGCGCTCGGCGTTGGCGATGAAGCACTGAACGATGGGTCCGGTCACCAACTTGACGTGATACACCGAATGACCGCCCAGGTAGGCAATGTCGTGCACGGTGCCGCTGCACCAGTTGTAGTCGGGGTGTTCGTGGTCCGCCGGCAGGCTGGTGCCCATCAGCAGCTTCTCCGGGCGCAGGGCGAAGGTGATCTGCTTTTCCTGAGCGCGGGTGCTGATGCCGTGACCGATGTAGATCGGCCGCTCCAACTGCGCACTCTGGATGATGGCGTGGTCGGCGCCGTCGTCGGTCAGCTCACCGTCGAAGATATTCACGCTGCCGATGAACTCGCAGACCAGCCGGCTCGCCGGGGTCTCGTAGATGTCCATGGGGCTGCCCACTTGGGCGATCCAGCCCAGGTGCATGATGGCGATACGCTCGGCCATGGTCATGGCTTCTTCCTGGTCGTGGGTCACCATCACGCAGGTCACCCCCACGCGCTCGATGATCTCCACCAGCTCCAGCTGCATCTGCGAGCGCAACTTCTTGTCCAGGGCACCCATGGGCTCGTCGAGCAGCAGCAGCTTGGGCCGCTTGGCCAGGGAGCGCGCCAGGGCCACCCGCTGGCGCTGGCCACCGGAGAGCTGGTGCGGCTTGCGCTTGGCGTACTGGGTCATGTGCACCAGCTTGAGCATCTCGGCCACGCGGGCGTCGATCTCGGTCTTGGGCAGCTTGTCCTGCTTGAGGCCGAAGGCGATGTTCTGCTCCACGCTCATGTGCGGGAACAGCGCATAGGACTGGAACATCATGTTGATCGGCCGCTCGTAGGGCGGCATGTCGGTGATGTCCACGCCATCGAGGAAGATGCGCCCTTCGCTCGGCCGCTCGAAACCGGCCAGCATGCGCAGCAGGGTCGATTTTCCCGAGCCCGAGCCGCCGAGCAGGGCGAAGATCTCACCCTTGTTGATGGTCAGGGAGACGTCGTCGACAGCGACGGTTTCATCGAACTTCTTGGTGACCCGGTCGATCTTGACCAGGACTTCCTTGGCTTTCTTGTCGCCGGTGGCGGCTTTCTTGAAGGCACTGGTGGCGGTCGCCATGTACATCTCCCAGGAAAATCGGGGACCGGCCCGGCCGGTCCGCTTAGCGTTGGTTATTTGCCGGACTTGACTCGCGTCCAGCTCCGGGTCTCCAGGCGCAGGATCTGCGGGGGCAGCTCCTTCATGACGTACAGCTTGTCCATCACCGCTTGCGGGGGATAGACGGTCTCGTCCTGCCGCAACTCGGCATTCATCAACTCGCCGGCCTTGGGATTGGGGTTGGCGTAGCCGACGTAGTCACTGACCTTGGCGATCACCTCGGGCTGCAGCAGGTAGTTGATGAAGGCATGGGCCTCCCTCACGTTCTTGGCGTCCTTGGGGATGGCCAGGAGGTCGAACCAGAGGTTCGCGCCTTCCTTGGGAATCGCGTAGCCGATGTTGACGCCCTTCTTCGCCTCCTCGGCACGCGAACGCGCCTGGAACACATCGCCGGAATAACCGAAGGCCACGCAGATGTTGCCGTTGGCCAGGTCCGAGATGTACTTGGAGGAATGGAAGTAGGTGATGTAAGGCCGCACCTTGAGCAGTTGCGCCTCGGCTTTCTTGTAGTCGTCCGGATTGGTGCTGTTGGGGTCGAGCCCCAGATACTGCAGGACGGCCGGATAGACCTCATCGGGCGAATCCATGAAGGAAACGCCGCACTTGCTCAGCTTCTTGAGGTTCTCGGGTTCGAATAGGATGGCCCAGGAATCGAGCTTGTCGGTCCCCAGCGCGGCCTTGACCTTGTCGACATTGTAGCCGATCCCGTTGGTCCCCCACAGATAGGGGACGCCGTACTGGTTGCCCGGATCGCTCTTCTCCAGTTGCTTGAGCAGCGCCGGATCGAGATTCTGCCAATTCGGCAGCTGGCTCTTGTCCAGCTTCTGGAAGGCGCCCGCCTTGATCTGCTTGGCCAGGAAGTTGCTCGAGGGCACCACCACGTCGTAGCCGGTATGGCCGGCCAACAGCTTGCCTTCGAGGGTCTCGTTGGAGTCGAAGACGTCGTACACCGGAGTGATGCCGGTGGCCTTCTGGAAGTCCTCCAGGGTGGTCTCGCCGACGTAGTCGCTCCAGTTGTAGACGCGCACCGTCGGCTCGGCGACAGCGGTGCCCATGACGGTCAGGGTGGTCACGGCCAGCAGGGTTTTACGCAACGAAAGCACGGGCGGCTCCTTTCTTGGTGAGCGTCGCGGGGCGATGCCCTTTCAGCGGTCCAGACAGACGTACGGCACGCCGGAGGTGTCTCCGGCGTGCCGTCCTTTCATCCGCACGAGGCGGCAGGCATCACTTGCCGGACTTGATGGTGGTCCAGGTGCGCGTCATCAGACGCTGCGTCTTGGCCGGCAGGTCCGGGAAGGCGTACAGCTTGGTCATGGTTTCCTGGGTCGGGTAGATGCCGGGGTTGGTGCGGATCTCTTCGGCCACCAGCGGGGTCGCCGCCTTGTTGCCGTTGGGATACTGCACGTAGTCGCTGATCGCGGCGATCACCTTGGGCTCCATGATGTAGTTGATGAACTTGAGCGCACCCTCGGGGTTCTCGGCGTCCTTCGGAATGGCCATGGTGTCGAAGAAGGTACCGGCGCCTTCCTTGGGAATATTGTACGCCACGGTCACACCGTTCTTGGCGTCAGCCGCACGGGCCTTGGCCTGGGCGATGTCGCCGGAGTAGCCGACGGCCACGCAGACGTTGCCGTTGGCCAGGTCCGAGATGTACTTAGAGCTGTGGAAATAGGTGATGTACGGACGCACCTTGAGGAACAGCTCCTCGGCGGCCTTGATCTCCTTGGGATCCTGGCTATCCGGCTTGTAGCCGAGGTAGTGCAGGCCGGCCGGGATGATCTCGGTGGGCGAATCCAGCACGGCAACGCCGCAACCCTTGAGCTTGGAGAGGTTCTCGGGCTTGAAGATCAGATCCCAGGAATCCACCGGGGCGTTGTCGCCCAGCGCAGCCTTGACCTTGGCCGGGTTGTAGCCGATGCCGATGGTGCCCCACAGGTAGGGGATGGCGTACTGGTTGCCCGGATCGCTGACTTCCAGGGTCTTCATCAGCTGCGGATCGAGGTTGCCGTAGTTGGACAGCTTGGACTTGTCCAGCGGCTGGTAGACACCGGCCTTGATCTGCTTGGCCAGGAAGGAGTTGGACGGCACCACCACGTCATAGCCGGAACGGCCGGCCAGCAGCTTGGCCTCGAGGGTCTCGTTGCTGTCGTAGACGTCATAGACCACCTTGATGCCCGACTCCTTCTCGAAGTTGGCGATGGTGTCCTCGGCAATGTAGTCGTTCCAGTTGTAGACGTGCAGCACCTTGGGGTCCGCCGAGGCGTTGCCGGCGAAGAGGCCGGCCAGGCTCAGTGCTAGAAGAGTCTTGCCAAAAACATTCATGCGGTGGTGCTCCTCAAGTCATCGTTTGGTCTGTTTTTCTTGGTGCGCGGCCAGCGCCCGCGCGCAGTCTGGCAAGGTCCGCCGCTCGGCTCAAGCCTTGCAGGCCATCAGCCACGCTCGCGCAGCAGCGCGTGGGTCTGATCGAGACTGCGACGAGCCAGGATGACGAGTTCGTCGATGGACTCCGGAGTGATGACCAACGGCGGTGCGATGATCATGGTATCGCCCACCGCGCGCATCACCAGACCGTTGCGGAAGCAGTGCTCGCGACAGAGCATGCCTGCCCCGCCGGGGTACCGCGCCCGCGTCTTCTTGTCGCGTACCAGTTCCAGCGCCGCCACCATGCCCACGCCGCGGGTTTCCCCCACCAGCGGATGGTCGGCCAGCTCTGCCCAGCGCTTCTGCAAATAAGGTGCCGTGGTGCTGCGGACCCGCTCGACGATACCTTCGTCGCGCAGGATGCGGATGTTTTCCAGCGCCACGGCAGCCGCCACTGGATGCCCGGAATAGGTGAAGCCGTGATAGAACTCGCCGCCTTCGTCCAGCACCTTGACCACCTCGTCGCGCACGATCACCCCACCCATGGGCACGTAGCCGGAGGTAAGGCCCTTGGCGATGGGCATGAGGTCCGGCGCGTTGCCATAGTACTGGCTGCCGAACCACTCACCGGTGCGGCCGAAGCCGCAGATGACCTCGTCGGCGATGAAGAGGATGTCGTACTTGGCGAGGATCTCGCGTACCCGCGGCCAGTAGCTTTCCGGCGGGATGACCACGCCACCGGCGCCCTGGATCGGTTCGGCGATGAAGGCGGCGACCCGCTCCTCGCCCACCTCGAGAATCTTTCGCTCCAGCTGGTCGGCAGCCCAGACGCCGAACTCCGCCGGACTCATCTCGCCGCCCTCGCCGAACCAGTAGGGCTGCGGGATGTGGACGATGTCGGGCAGCAGGCCGCCCTGCTCGTGCATCGCCGCCATGCCGCCGAGGCTGGCGCCGGCCATGGTCGAGCCGTGGTAGCCGTTCCAGCGGCCGATGACCACCCGCTTCTCCGGCTGGCCCTTGATCGCCCAGTAATGGCGCACCAGGCGCAGCACGGTGTCGTTGGCTTCCGAGCCCGAACCGGTGAAGAACACATGGTTCATGCCTTCCGGGGCCAGCTCGGCGATGACTTTGGCCAACTCCAGCACCGGCGGGTGGGCGGTCTGGAAGAACAGGTTGTAGTAGGGCAATTCACGCATCTGGCGGCTGGCCGCTTCCACCAGCTCCTCACGCCCATAGCCGACGTTGACGCACCACAACCCGGCCATGCCGTCGAGGATGCGCTGGCCCTCGCTGTCCCAGAGGTGCACGCCCTGGGCCTTGGTGATGATGCGTGCGCCCTTTTCGTTGAGCTGGCGGTAGTCGGTGAAGGGCGCCAGCAGATGCCGGCGACTCAGGTCCTGCCAATGGGCGGTGGTAAAGGTAGTCACGAAGCCTCTCCTCGGATCGCGCTCAGACGCTGAGCAGCAGGAATTCCCGCTCCCACGAACTGATCACGCGCTTGTAGTTCTCGTGTTCGGCGCGCTTCACCGCGACGTAGCCGCGGGTGAAGCGATTGCCCAGGTAGCGTTCCAGGGTCGCCGACTGCTCCATACGCTCCAGCGCCGCCTCCAGGGTCAGCGGTAGGCGCAGATTGCGTCGCTCATAGCCACGCCCCTGAACCGGCGCGCTCGGCTCCACGCCTTCCACCATGCCCAGATAACCGCACAGCAGGCTGGCGCCGAGGGCGAGATAGGGGTTGGCATCGGCACCAGCCAGGCGATTCTCCACCCGGCGATTCTGCGGATCGGATTCCGGTACCCGCAGGCCGACGGTACGGTTCTCCTCGCCCCACTCCACGTTCACCGGCGCCGAGGTGTCGGGCAGGAAGCGGCGGAAGGAATTGACGTTGGGCGCGAACAGCGGCAGTGCCTCGGGGATGTACTTCTGCAGCCCGCCGATATGGTGCAGGAACAGCTCGCTCATGCTGCCGTCGGGATTGGAAAACACCGTCTTGCCGGTCTTCGAGTCCACCACGCTCTGGTGCAGGTGCATGGCGCTGCCGGGCTCGCCGGTCATGGGCTTGGCCATGAAGGTGGCGGTGACGTTGTGCTTGAGCGCCGCCTCGCGCAGGGTGCGCTTGAAGACGAAGATCTGGTCGGCCAGGTGCAGCGGATCGCCGTGACGGAAGTTAATCTCCATCTGGGCGGTGCCTTCCTCGTGGATCAGGGTATCCAGATCCAGCTCCTGGGCCTCGCACCAGTCGTACATGTCTTCGAACAGCGGGTCGAATTCGTTGGCGGCGTCGATGGAGAAGGACTGGCGGCCGGTCTCCTGGCGGCCGGAACGACCCACCGGCGGTTGCAGCGGATAGTCGGGATCATCGCTGCGCTTGGTCAGGTAGAACTCCATCTCCGGCGCGACGATGGGTTGCCAGCCACGCTCGGCGTAGAGCTTGAGCACCTTCTTGAGCAGGTTGCGTGGCGACAGCTCGATGGGGATGCCGCGCTTGTCGTAGGTGTCGTGGATCACCAGCGCGGTGGGCTCCAGTGCCCAGGGCACCAGGAACACCGCGCGGTCGTCCGGCCGGCAGTGCATGTCGATGTCGGCCGGGTCGAGCAACTCGTAGTAGATATCGTCGGCGACGTAATCGCCGGTCACGCTCTGCAAGAGCACGCTCTCCGGCAGGCGCATGCCCTTTTCGTTGAGGAACTTGGCGGTGGGAGAAATCTTGCCGCGGGCGATGCCGGTCAGGTCAGCGACCAGGCATTCCACTTCGGTGATCTTGCGTTCTTTCAACCAGGCGGTGAGCCGGTCAAGGGGGGTGCTCATAAAGACCTCGAAGGTTCGAGCGGGATAGACAGCATCAACGACCGGCAGCGCGCTCCTGGCAAGCGGTGCCGAACGCCTTGAACAGGGCAAGGTACACGGGATGGCTGCGCACCTTCCATTCCGGGTGCCACTGCACGCCGCAGGCGAAGGTGCGAGCGTCCTTGACCGAGACAGCCTCGATCAGGCCATCGGGGGCCAGCGCTTCGGCGCGTAGTCCGGGGGCGAGACGGTCGATGCCCTGGCCATGGATGGAATTCACCTCGAAGCGCGCCGGCAGGTCCAGGAACTCGAATAACCCACCCGGCTGGACCTCGACCGGATGGTGCAGGCCATAGTGCTCTTCCAGCGTTTCGCCACGCTCACGGTGATCCATGAAGGGACCGGCTTCGTGGACCTTCTGGTGCAGGCTGCCGCCGAAGGCCACGTTCATCTCCTGGAAGCCCCGGCAGATGCCCAGTACCGGCACGCCTGCCGCCACGGCGACGCGCAGCAGCGGCAAGGTCACGGCATCACGGGCGGCGTCGTGCAGGGTACCGGGTTCGCTGGGCGTACCCTGGTAGTGGAGGGGTTCGACATTGGAGGGCGAGCCGGTGAACAACAGGCCATCGAGCCGCTCCACCAGCGCCTCGGTGGCGATCAGATCGGCCAGGGCCGGGATCACCAGCGGCATGCCACCGGCGCCCTCCACCACCGCTCGCAGGTACTTGTCACCAGCGATGTGGAAGGGATGCAGGCCAAGTTGCTTGGTACAGGCTGTGACACCTATGAGCGGCAGCACGGGCATGGGACACCGGGGCGATCTGGAATCATCCGAGCCTAGTCTTGTTCGTTTTTTTTCACAACCACCGGCAAAAACTTTCGAGATTCTGCACAGACGGGCCTTGAAGCGGGTCATTTACGACCGGGGAATGCGCCAAAAACAGGCGCTCGCGCACCACCTGCGGGCAGGCTCGACCCCAGTTGACTTTGGCCTGCCTTTCGGATTGACTCCAATGTGGTAACTCCGCTGATTGATATTTTTAACAGGGGCGCTGACAAAGCGTCGGAGCGCAGGCGAGACCGTACTCTCAGGTCGCTGTCGGATCGACAGCGGGCACTCGTGCCCTCACTGCGGTTGGCCCACTGGGCAAACAGGCGCGTCAGGCGCTAACCGTTTTGTCGAGCGCAGCCAAAAGCAAAGGTGTTTCATCATGTCGGTACCCCCGCGTGCCGTTCGTTTGGATGAAGCGACCGACTTCCTCAGGGAACACCCCGAGGTCCAGTTCGTCGATCTTCTGATTGCGGATATGAATGGCGTGGTGCGTGGCAAACGCATCGAGCGCAACAATCTGCCCAAAGTCTTCGAGAAAGGAATCAACCTCCCCGCTTCGCTCTTCGCCCTCGATATCACCGGCTCCACCGTCGAAAGCACCGGTCTCGGCCTCGACATCGGCGACGCCGACCGCGTCTGCTTCCCCATCACCGACACCCTATGTATGGAGCCCTGGCAGAAGCGCCCTACCGCGCAACTGCTGATGACCATGCACGAGATGGAAGGCGAGCCCTTCTTCGCCGACCCCCGTGAAGTCCTCCGTCAGGTCGTCCAACGCTTCGACGAACTCGGCCTCACCGTTTGCGCCGCCTTCGAGCTGGAGTTCTATCTGATCGATCAGGAGAACATCAACGGCCGGCCGCAACCGCCACGCTCGCCCATTTCCGGCAAGCGGCCCCAGTCGGTCCAGGTCTATTCCATGGACGATCTCGACGAATACGCCGACTGCCTGCAGGACATCATCGACGGCGCCCGCGCCCAGGGCATCCCGGCCGACGCCATCGTCGCCGAATCCGCTCCGGCCCAGTTCGAGGTCAACCTCAAGCATGTCGCCGATCCGATCAAGGCCTGCGACTACGCCGTGCTGCTCAAGCGCCTGATCAAGAACGTCGCCTACGACCATGAGATGGACACCACCTTCATGGCCAAGCCCTATCCGGGCCAGGCGGGCAACGGCTTGCACGTGCACATCTCGCTGCTGGACAAGGACGGTCACAACATCTTCGCCGGCGAGGATCCCGAGCAGAACGCCGCCTTGCGTCACGCCATCGGCGGTGTGCTCGAGACCCTGCCCGCCTGCATGGCCTTCCTCTGCCCCAACGTGAACAGCTACCGCCGCTTCGGTTCGCAGTTCTTCGTGCCCAATGCACCGAGCTGGGGCCTGGACAATCGCACCACCGCCCTACGCGTACCCACCGGCACCCCGGAAGCCCACCGCATCGAGCACCGGGTGGCAGGCGCCGACGCCAACCCCTACCTGCTGCTGGCTGGCGTACTGGCCGGCGTGCACCACGGCATCACGCGGCAGATCGAGCCCGGCCCGGTCACCGAGGGCAACTCCTACGAGCAGCACGAGCAGAGTCTGCCGAACAACCTGCGCGACGCCCTGCGCTACCTGGACGACAGCTCGGTGATGGCCGAGTACATAGATCCCAAGTACATCGACATATTCGTCGCCTGCAAGGAGCACGAGCTGGAGGAATTCGAACACTCCATCTCCGACCTCGAGTACAACTGGTACCTGCATACCGTGTGAGCCCCGCCTTGCCGGTCGCTCTTGAATCGATCGGCAAGGCTCCTCCACTCGCGATCCGTGGCGCCGTTGCCTCCCGCATCGCTGACGCTCCGTACCACTCAGGAGATAGACTGCGGACCTCGCGCGCCCCTTTACGCGCCGGCTGCAGCCCTCTCGGACGCTCCCGCGCCGACTGCCCCGCACCCTCCAACGCCCGAAGACTCTGACGGAGAGCCTTGCCATGACCACCCTCACCACGCCGCGTGCCGACGGCTTCCACATGCCGGCCGAATGGGCCGACCAGCGCCAGATCTTGATGGTCTGGCCCGAGCGCCCCGATAACTGGCGCCTCGGCGGCAAGCCAGCGCAGGCAGCCTTCACCGCGGTCGCCCAGGCCATCGCTCGCTTCGAACCGGTCACCGTCGGTGCCTCCGCAGGCCAATACGAGAATGCCCGGGCGCGCCTGCAGCACCCGAATATCCGCGTGGTGGAAATCAGCAACGACGACGCCTGGTGCCGCGACACCGGTCCCACCTTCGTCAGTGACGGCCAGGGCGGCGTGCGTGGCGTGGACTGGAGCTTCAATGCCTGGGGCGGCCTGGACGGCGGCCTGTACTTCCCCTGGCAGCGCGACGACCAGGTGGCCGGCAAGATCCTCGCGATCGAGAACCTGCAGGGCTATCGCACGCCGGACTTCGTCCTCGAGGGCGGCTCCATCCACGTGGACGGCGAAGGTACCCTGATTACCACCGAGGAATGCCTGCTCAATCCCAATCGCAATCCACATCTGGATCGCGCCGAGATCGAAGGCTACCTGAGCGACTACCTGGCGGTGGACAAGGTAGTCTGGCTGCCCCACGGCCTCTACAACGACGAGACCAACGGCCACGTGGACAACTTCTGCTGCTACGTGCGGCCTGGGGAGGTACTGCTGAGCTGGTGTGACGACGAAGCGGATCCCAACTACAGCCGCTGCCGCGAGGCCCTGGCCGTGCTGGAGCGCGAGACCGATGCCCGCGGTCGCCCCTTCAAGGTCCACCGCATCGTCACTCCCGGCCCGCTGTTCGCCCGCGAGGAGGAATGCCGCGACGTGGACGCCTGCCTGGGCACCCAGCCCCGCCGTGCCGGGGAGCGCCTGGCAGCCTCCTACGTCAACTTCCTCATCGTCAACGGCGGCATCATTGCCCCGACCTTCGACGTCCCCGAGGACGCCGAAGCCCTGCGCACCCTGCAGGCCTGCTTCCCGGACCATGAAGTAGTGCAGGTGCCCGGTCGTGAGATCCTGCTGGGGGGTGGCAACATCCACTGCATCACCCAGCAGCAGCCGACCGGTCGCTAAGTCTGGCGGAAACGAAAAAGCCCGTCTTGCGACGGGCTTTTTCTTGACCTGGACGCGGCTTAGAGCAGCGGCAGGGTGTAGCTGACGATCAGACGGTTCTCGTCCTGATCACGCTGGGTAGCGGCCGGCAGGTCGGTACGCAGCATGGCGTTACGCCAGGTGAAGCCCAGACCTTTCAGCTGGCCTTCCGGAATGACGTAGCTGACGGTCAGGTCGCGTTCCCACTCCATGAAATCACTGCCAGCGGAGGTGCGGATGTTGTCGCCGCGCTGATAGATGACACCAGCGGTCAGGCCCTTCACGCCCAGCTGACCGAAGTCATAGGAGTAGCGAGCTTGCCAGGTGTCTTCGCCGGAACGGGTGAAGTTGTTGATCTGGATATCGGTGATGGTGTAGGTCGAAGCGCCACCAGCCTCGTTCAGATACGGGAAGTTGCTGTCGCCGCTGGTGTTCTGGTAGCCCAGACCCAGGGTGTGGCCGTAAATGGAGTAGGTGAACAGGCCGCTGTAGAGACGGTTATCCACTTCGCCACGGGTACGGGTGCCACCATAGTAGCCAGAAGAAGCATACAGGGCGCCTTGGGTATCGGCGTCCTTGTTATCGCCATTGCCCTTGCTATTGAAGTAGCGCAGGTCGGTCTTGAAGGTACCGTCGCCCAGCTTGACGGCATGGGTCAGACCCAGGAAGTGCTGGTTGTAGAAGTCTTCCAGCTGACCGAAGTAGTACTGTAGGGTCAGGTCTTTGGTGACCTTGTAGTCACCGCCGATGAAGTTGAACTTGTTGCTGTCACGTGCAGTGGTACCGCTGTTGGAGCCAGCGATGGACAGTTGGTCCTGATCGGTGGAGTTACGGTTTTTCGCGCTCTGCAATTGGCCGCCGGTCAGGGTCAGGTCCTTGATGTCCTTGGACGTCACCTGAGCACCTTGGTAGGTCTGCGGCAGCAGACGACCGTCGTTGAAGACCACAACCGGCAGCTTGGGCATCAGGGTGCCGTAGCGGAACTCGGTTTCGGAGATCTTCATCTTGGCGGTAGCACCAAGGCTGGAGAACTCGTCTACGGAGCTGTTGTCCGTCTCACGCGGGAACATGGTACCCGGCTGGTTGGAGTTGGTGGAGCGACCAGCATGGCCGCTGCCGTCAAGGCGCAGACCCAGCATGCCGATGGCGTCGACACCGAAACCGACGGTGCCCTGGGTGAAGCCCGACTGATAGTTCAGCAGGAAGCCCTGGCCCCACTCCTCGACCTTGGAGGGATTACGGGCAGCGTAGGAGGCTTCGTTGCGGTTGTCGTTGTTGTAGTAGAAGTTGCGCAGGCTCAGCGTGGCTTTGCTGTCCTCGATGAAGCCGGCGGCTTGCGAGGCGGCGATCAGGGACAGGTTCAGGCAGGCTGCGGAGACCGCAACCACCAAGGGCTTCTTGACCATATGTGCTCCAAGGGTAAATCGTTGTTATGCAGTCACCAGAGGTGTCAGCGCCTGCTGGTGAAATGCCCGACGGGCCATGCGGAAGGGAAAGCTAGAGGGCTTTTGTTTCAATTTGAGGAATTTTCCGTGCCTGATCGACTTTTTGATTGCGATCTCCAGCACAGTCCCCCCGCCACTGTCTTCCACGTTGCGAAAGCTAATTGCAAAAAAGCGTTTCGTCTAGCCGTGAACGATCTGATCTTTACCTTGCCGCTTGGCTTGGTACATGGCCTCGTCCGCGCGTACGTAGAGGGTATCCAGCGAAACATCCCCCTCACGCAGTACAGCCAAACCCTGACTGATGGTTACTTTGAGTGGACCATCGGTCGTGGGGACCGCGAGCTGCCGAACCGCGCGTTGTAGACGGCTTCCGATCTGCAGGGCGAGCTCTGCATCGCAACCGGGCAGCAGCAATGCGAACTCCTCACCGCCGATGCGGCCGAACAGGTCGCCGCGGCGGGTGGTCTGGACCCCGCATTCAGCAACACGCTGTAACACCTGATCGCCCATCTGGTGGCCGAAGCGGTCGTTGATCTTCTTGAAGTCGTCGATGTCGAGCAACAGGAAAGCCAGGGACTCGCCTTCGCTCTGGGCGAACTCGAAGGCGCGCTGCGCGCTCTCGAAGAAATGCCGGCGATTGCTGCTGCGAGTCAGCACGTCGGTGGTGGCAAGCCGCTGCAGCTCCTCCTCCATGCGCTTCTTTTCGGTGATGTCTTCGGCGATGCCTACCACCAGCAGGGGCATGCCAGCCTCGCTGCGCTGGCTGACGAAGCACTTGTCGCTGAGCCAGCGAATCTCGCCGTCGGCGCGGATGATACGGTACTCCCGCGACTCCACGGCGCCCTGCTCGATCACCTGCTCCAGCGTGCGCTGGGCGTACTCGAGGTCATCCGGGTAGATATTGTTGAGCCAGGTGCTGTAGTCGCTCAGCACCAGCGACTGGGAGCGGCCGAAGATCTGTTCGTACGCGGGGCTGACGTAGATGATCTGCCGCGTGCGCCAATCCAGTGCCCAGAGCACGGCGTTGACGCTTTCTAGGAGCGCGCTGAACAGCTGCTCACGATCACGCAGGCGGTCTGTCTCGGCCCGGGCATGCAGCAGAGCCAGAAGATTCTCTTCCGGGGTGGGAAGAGCAGACAGCAGGGGTTGTTCGTCCATATACAAATGCGCCTACGCGGGGTCCTGAGGGAATTAGAGCCGATCAGAGCCCGCCAGGTTCAATCAGTGCACGGCGCAGCCCGCCGCTTCGGCGGGCTTTTGTGAAGCCCTTCTCAGGCGGTCCCGGCAGGCCTCAGGGAGTAGGTCTTCAGTTGCTCGGCGAACTCCCGCAGGGACTGGATGCCACTGGCTTCCGCCTCGCCGATCCACTGCCGGGTCGCGGCCAGCATGTCGTGTCCGTTGGCACTGGTGCGCGCCCAGATCTGTTGCAGCGCCAGGCGCTTTTCGTAGATCAGCCTGAGCGCCTGGCTGTGCTCGAGCAGTTCATCGATACGTACTTGATGACGGGCTTTGAGCAGGCTGGTTTCGCGCGCCAGCAGGCCACGAGCACGGCGGAACAACGGACGCTGGGCGGCGGCGGCGCTGCCGCGTTCCTGACGCAGCAACGGGCCGATCACCTGCTTGCGGTACTGGGCCATGATCTGGAAGCGGTTGTTGAGGATGGCCATGGCGGTATCCATGTCCAGCTGTCCCTTGCCCTCGATGCGATGGGCGATGGGCGCGATGCGATTGACCTTGGCCAGGCGCAGCCAGGTGAACAGCTTGATCCAGGCCCAGCCCATGTCGAATTCCCAGCGCTTGACCGACAGCTTGGCCGAATTCGGATAGGTGTGATGGTTGTTGTGCAGCTCTTCACCGCCAATGACGATGCCCCAGGGCACCAGGTTGGTGGCGGCGTCGCGGCATTCGAAGTTGCGATAACCCACCGCATGGCCCAGGCCATTGACCACACCGGCGGCCCAGAAGGGAATCCAGACCATCTGGATCGCCCAGACGGTGAGGCCCAGGGCCCCGAACAGGGCGACATCGATCAGCAGCAGCAGGACGACGCCCAGGTTGCGGGTGCGCGGGTTGGAATAGAGCTTGCGCTCGATCCAGTCGTCCGGGCAGTTCTTGCCGTAGATACGCAGCGTCTCGGCGTTGCTCGCCTCGGCCTTGTACAGTTCGGCGCCACGGCGAACCACCGTGGCCAGCCCCTTGTGCACCGGGCTGTGGGGATCGTCCACGGTTTCGCACTTGGCGTGGTGCTTGCGGTGGATGGCAGTCCACTCTCGGGTGTTCATCGCCGTGGTCAGCCACAGCCAGAAGCGGAAGGCGTGCTTGAGCGCAGGGTGCAGCTCCAGCGAACGGTGGGCGGAGTAGCGATGCAGGTAGACGGTGACGCTGACGATGGTCAGGTGAGTCAGCACCAGGGTGACTACCACCAGTTGCCAAACCGTCAGGTCGAGCAGGCCGTTATAGCTCATGGACGCAGAGGACCTCGCGCGAGATGGGTAATGCAGCTGTCACGGAAAGTTCAGTGAACAGGTGTTCGCGCATTATTGCCGGCATGGGCGAGAAATCCAGCCCTCCCTTTTGCTACACAACGTGTCCTTCACAGAGCGTTAATTCTAAAAATGCATAAACAAAGCATTATTAGCAATTTTAAGAAATAAATATCGACCCCCTAAGATGGCGCCACCTCTTCGCCAACCACCTCATCCGAGGACGCCATCCCATGAGCCCCGTTCCGTTCCGCAGCCTGGAAAACCAGGACGAAACCGCACTGCTCCGCGACATTCAGCAGGCCCTGAGTGGCCTCAGGTTCGGCGCCATCGAGATCACCGTGCACAATGGTCAGGTGGTGCAGATCGAGCGTAAGGAAAAATTCCGGCCCCAGACCGGCCAAGCAAACAAGCACTGAGTTTTCGAGGTTAGCGGACGAGCGGGCAAGGCGCCTGCCAGACGGTGTCCGGCTTTCCAACTTCAAGGAGCGTTTCCATGTCCATTCGCCGTTTCGCCCTGGCCGCGCTGGCCAGTGCCCTGTTCGCCAGCTCGGTCCACGCCGTCGAGCTGCTCAACGTGTCCTACGACCCGACCCGCGAGCTCTATCAGCAGTACAACGCCGCTTTCGCCAAGCACTGGAAGGCCGAGACCGGTGAAGACGTGACCATCAAGAATTCCCACGGCGGCTCCGGCAAGCAGGCACGCTCGGTGATCGATGGCCTGCAGGCCGACGTGGTGACCCTGGCGCTGTCGGGCGATATCGATGCGCTGAATCTGCACCAGCAACTGGTCGATCCGAACTGGCAGAAGCGGCTGGCAGACAACAGCACGCCCTACACTTCCACCATCGTCTTCCTGGTGCGCAAGGGCAATCCCAAGGGCATCAAGGACTGGGACGATCTGGTGAAGAAGGATGTCCAGGTCATCACCCCCAATCCCAAGACCTCCGGCGGTGCCCGCTGGAACTTCCTCGCCGCCTGGGCCTATGCCAAGGCCAAGTACGGCAGCGATGCCGAGGCATTGAAGTTCGTCACCGAACTCTATCGCCACGCCCCGGTACTGGATACCGGCGCTCGCGGCGCCACCATCAGCTTCGTGCAGCGCCAGTTGGGCGACGTGCTGATCGCCTGGGAAAACGAAGCCTATCTGTCGCTCAAGGAAGAGGGCGGCGACCAGCTGGAAATCGTCACCCCATCGCTGTCGATCCTGGCCGAGCCGCCGGTCGCGGTGGTGGACAAGGTGGTCGACAAGAAGGGAACCCGCAAGCAGGCCGAGGCCTACCTGCAGTACCTCTACAGTCCCGAGGGCCAGCGCATCGCCGCGCAGAACTTCTATCGACCCCGCGATGCCAAGGTGGCAGCGGACTTCAAGGACCAGTTCAAGCCAGTCAAGCTGGTAACCATCGATAAGGAGTTCGGCGGTTGGAAAGAGGCGCAGCCGAAGTACTTCGCCGATGGCGGCGTGTTCGACAAGATCTTCGCCGACATCAACAAGTAACCTCCGCGCCGGGACGGCTCCCGCTGACCGGCCCGGAACAGGTATCGTTGCCCCCTCTGCGCCCTGGCGAACGTCTCGCCGGGGCGCCTTGCAGAAGGACGCCTCATGTCTCGCCGTCTCTCCCCGGTCATACCCGGCTTCGGGCTGACCCTGGGATTCACCCTGAGCTACCTCGCGCTGATCGTGCTGATCCCGCTGGGCGCCATGTTCCTCCACGCCAGCCAGCTGACCCTCGGGCAGTTCTGGTCGCTGATCACCGGGCGCCAGGTACTCGCGGCCCTGCAGCTGTCCTTCGGCACCGCGCTGCTCGCGGCCTTCGTCAACGGCATCCTCGGCACCCTGCTGGCCTGGGTGCTGGTGCGCTACGAGTTTCCCGGCCGCAAGCTGATCGACGCCATGGTCGACCTGCCCTTCGCCCTGCCCACCGCCGTGGCCGGCATCGCCCTCACCGCGCTCTATGCACCCAACGGGATGATAGGTTCGCTATTTCCCTTCAAGATCGCCTATACCCCCCTCGGCATCACCCTGGCGCTGATCTTCGTCACCCTGCCCTTCGTGGTGCGCACCCTGCAACCGGTGCTGGCGGACATCCCCAAGGAGATCGAGGAAGCCGCCACCTGCCTGGGCGCCCGCCCCTGGCAGGTGTTCCGCTACGTGCTGGTGCCGACCCTGTTGCCGGCCTGGTTGACCGGTTTCGCCCTGGCCTTCGCCCGCGGCGTGGGCGAATACGGCTCGGTGGTATTCATCGCCGGCAACATCCCATTCAAGACCGAGATCCTGCCGCTGCTCATCGTCTCCAAGCTGGACCAGTACGACTACACCGGTGCTACCGGCATCGGGGTGTTCATGCTGCTGGTGTCCTTCGTCATGCTGCTGCTGATCAACCTGCTGCAGCGCCGCATCCAGCCCAACATCTAAGGACGTCCGCATGAGCCTCATGACTTCGACCAAGGCGGATGCCCGCACCCAGAAGCAGCGGACGCCGGTGGCCATCGCGCTGATCGCCAGTGCCTGGCTGATCTTTCTGCTGATACTCGTCCTACCTCTATATATGGTGCTGTCCCAGGGCCTGGCCAATGGTATCGGCGCCTTCTGGGATGCCATCAGCGAACCGGATGCCCTCTCGGCCCTGAAGCTGACGCTGTTCGCCACCGCCATCTCGGTACCTCTGAACCTGGCTTTCGGCCTGGCCGCGGCCTGGTGCGTGACCAAGTTCGAGTTCACCGGCAAGAGCCTGCTGGTCACCCTGATCGACCTGCCTTTCTCGGTCTCGCCAGTGATCGCCGGTCTCGTCTATGTACTGCTGTTCGGTGCCCAGGGCTTGATGGGCCCCTACCTGCAGAGCGTCAACGTGCAGATCGTCTTCGCCGTGCCCGGCATCGTGCTCGCGACCATCTTCGTTACCTTCCCCTACGTGGCCCGTGAGCTGATCCCGCTGATGCAGGAACAGGGCACCCAGGAGGAAGAGGCGGCACGGCTGCTGGGCGCCAATGGCTGGCAGCTGTTCTGGCACGTGACCCTGCCCAATGTGAAATGGGCGCTGATCTATGGCGTGGTGCTCTGCACCGCCCGGGCCATGGGTGAGTTCGGCGCGGTGTCGGTGGTCTCCGGACACATCCGTGGCCTGACCAACACCCTGCCGCTGCACATCGAGATTCTCTACAACGAATACAACATCGTCGCTGCCTTCAGTGTGGCGATCCTGCTGCTGCTGATGGCCCTGGTGATCCTGCTGCTACGGCAGTGGAGCGAAAGTCGCCTGAGCCGCCAACTGCAGCACCGTGATGAGGAATAAGGCGCCATGAGCATCGAGATCCAGGGTATCAACAAACGTTTCGGCGCCTTCCAGGCGCTCAAGGACATCAACCTGCACATCGAGAGCGGCGAATTGGTCGCCCTGCTCGGCCCGTCCGGTTGTGGCAAGACCACGCTGCTGCGCATCATCGCCGGCCTGGAAGCGCCGGATGCCGGCAACATCGGCTTCCACGGCGAGGACGTCTCCGGGCGCGACGTGCGCGATCGCAACGTCGGTTTCGTGTTCCAGCACTACGCACTCTTCCGCCACATGACGGTGTTCGACAACGTCGCCTTCGGCCTGCGCATGAAGCCGCGCCGCGAGCGACCCAGCGAGGCACAGATCGCCAGCAAAGTGCACGAACTGCTGAACATGGTGCAGCTGGACTGGCTGGCCGACCGCTATCCCGAACAGCTCTCCGGCGGCCAGCGCCAGCGCATCGCCCTGGCCCGCGCCCTGGCGGTGGAGCCCAAGATCCTGTTGCTGGACGAGCCCTTCGGCGCGCTGGACGCCAAGGTGCGCAAGGAACTGCGCCGCTGGCTGGCGCGGCTGCACGAGGAGATCCACCTGACCTCGGTGTTCGTCACCCATGACCAGGAAGAGGCCATGGAAGTGGCCGATCGCATCGTGGTGATGAACAAGGGGCAGATCGAGCAGGTCGGCTCGCCGGGTGAGGTCTACGAACAGCCGGCGAGTGACTTCGTCTACCACTTCCTCGGCGACTCCAATCGCCTGGCGCTGGGGGAGCAGGAACTGCTGTTCCGTCCCCACGAGGTGGAGCTCGAGCGGGAGCCCCGTCCGGGCTATCACGCCGCCGAGGTGCGTGACATCCGTCCGCTCGGCGCCATCACCCGGGTAACCCTGCGGGTGCCGGAGCAGACCGAGGTGATCGAGGTCGAGCTGGTCAAGGACCATCCGGTGCTGGCTGGCCTGCAGCGCGGCACCGCCCTGCACTTCCTGCCGCGTACGCCCTGAAGCGAATCATCGGACGGCTGCGACGAAAGTCGTAGCCGCTATCGTCAGACAACGATTGCAACCTCTGGAAAGCTGGCTCCATGATCGAACCCTGGCGACCCCATCACGGTGTCGACCTCGACCTGAGCACAAGAACAAGGAGGTCGCATGCCCCCGCGCTGGCAACTGGTACTGCCGCTGCATCTGCTGACCGTCGTCGGCGCCCTACTGCTCTGGCAGACGCTGGCCTGGCCGACCGCGGTGGGCATCGGCCTGACGCTGGTGGCGGGTCTCTGGCCCTGGCTGGCAAGACGGTCCTCCGCACCGCCCACGACGCCTGCCCCGGCGCTCGATGACCTTACCCGCGATCTCTCGCGCAGCACGGCGCGCAACGCCGTGGCCATCGCCGGGGTCGCCTTTGCCGCCCAGCAACTGGCAGGCAAGGTGCAGTCCCAGGCCAGCGCCGCCGCACAGATCTCCAGCAGTGCGGCAGCCCTCACCCAGACCGAACAGGACAGCGCCGGCAGCGCCCGCCAGGCCCTGGAGGTGGCGCAGCAGGTGCACCAGCGCAGCGAGGCCGGGCGCGACGCCTTGAATTCGGCGATCAGTGCCATCCGCGCCCTGAGCGATCATGCCCGCGAAAGCCGGGAGCTGATCGCCGGCCTGAGCGCCCGCACCGACAAGATCCAGCAGGTCACCGAGGTCATCCAGGCCATCGCCAGCCAGACCAACCTGCTGGCGCTCAATGCCGCCATCGAAGCCGCGCGTGCCGGCGAGCACGGACGCGGTTTCGCCGTGGTGGCGGACGAGGTGCGTGGCCTGGCGGCACGGACGTCCAGCGCCACCGGCGAGGTAGGGCTGATCGTCGCCGATATCGGCCAGCAGACCGGCGCGGTGGTCCAGCAAATCCAGCAGTTGGCCGCGGCCCTGGAGGATGGCGTGCGCCAGGTGGAGCGCACCGGCGAAGGCCTGCAGGAAATCGCCCACCTAGCGCAGACCGCCGAACGCCAGGCCGCGGACATCGCCCTGGGTACCGCGGCCAATCTCAGCCAACTGGAAAGCCTGGCCCAGGCGGTGGATCAGGTGCACGCCGATCTGGCTGACAGCGAGCGCCAGACCAGTCGCCTGAGCACGGCTGCCGACGAGCTGGTGGACATGGCCGAAGCCAGTAGCGAACGCCTGGCCGAGATCGGCCTGGACAGCTATCACCAACGCATCTTTGAACTGGCTCGCCAGGGGGCGGACGCCATCGGCCGGCGCTTCGAGGAAGACCTCGCCGCTGGCCGCATCACCCAGGACGCCCTCTTCGACCGCCAGTACCAGCCCATCCCCGGCTGCCAGCCGCCGAAGTACCGGACCCGCTTCGACAGCTACACCGATGGTGTGCTGCCGACGATCCAGGAACCGCTGCTGGAGCAACATCCCGGCCTGGTATTCGTCATCGCCTGTACCCCGGAAGGCTATGTGCCCACCCACAACAGAGCCTTCGCCCATGCGCCCACCGGCGACCTGGCGGCGGACACGGCACGCAGCCGCAGCAAGCGCATCTTCGGCGACCGCACCGGCAGGCGCTGCGGCAGCCATCAACAGCGGCTGCTGCTGCAGACCTACATGAGGGATACCGGCGAGGTGATGCATGATCTCTCGGTGCCGATCCTGGTGAACGGCCGTCACTGGGGTGGACTGCGCCTGGGTTATCGACCCGATAAAGCCAGCTAGGCGAGCTTGAGCTGGCTGACGGCCAGCTTCCACACCGGCGCCTCCAGGCCGAGCATGCGCCCGGCCTTGTGCTCGACGAGGTCGTCGAGGGCATCGTCCGGCGGCAGGCTCGCGGCATGGGCGGCCAGATGCAGGATCAGCGACGGCTTCGGCAGCACCCCGTGCAGGCTGTGCACCGCCGCTACCAGCTCACGCAACTCCAGCGGCAGGCGCCAATGTCGTTGCAGCTCTGCGGAGAATTCCAGGCTGTAGCTCATCAGGGCGCGCTCCACCGCCGCCTCATCGATCAGGCCACCGCCGTCGCACCAACGCTGCAGCCCCTGCAACACGGCCAACTCACCCAGGCGATGCAGCAAGCCACCGGTATAGCAGCGTTCGGCGTCTTCGCGGGCATAGCGCAGTGCCAGCAGCCGGGCGCAGTCGGCGGCGCGCTGGGCGAACTGCAAATAGCGCTCGGCGCGCTCGGCCAGCAGGGGATGGTCGAGCCGCGTCGCCCGCCTGAGGCTCAGGCCCAGGACCAGATTGAGGGTGAAGCCGACCCCAAGGCGCGGCAGGGCCTGGCTGAGGGTCTGACAGGATTGCCCCACGCGCTGGGAGGCGCTGTTGGCCGCGGCGATCAGGGTCGCGGTGACCAACGGGTCCTGGCCGAACTCCGTTTCCAGCTCGCCCAGGCTGCAACTCGCGCTATCACGGCAGCGCTGGATGATGCCGGGCAGATCGGCGAACAGCGGTACGGCATCGATCTCGGCCGCCAGTCGTTGCAGATAGTCGTCCAGCGTTCCCTGCAACTCGGCCTGACCGGTATGGGAATCATCGTCAGCGGGCGGCAACAGGCTGCCCAAGCGGCGCAACACCTCTTCGGCGGCGTAAGGCTTTACCAGATAGGCGGTGGGCGCCAGGCGCAGCGCGGCGCGCACATAGGCGGCATCGGCCTGGTCGGAAAGCAGGATGACTGGCTGCAGGGGCTGGGCACCACGCTGGCGAATGCGTCGCAGCAGGTCGAGTCCATCGCCGTCGGCGGGACTTTCGATGATGACCAGGGCGCATCTCTTACGACGATCCAGTTCGGCAAGCGCCTGGTAGCCATGGCCATATTCGTGGACCAAGGCATCGGCGCGCACGGCCAGGATGAGTGACTTGAGCAGGTCACGGGTCCAAGGATTGGCGTCGACGATGAGTATCAGGGGCGGCATCCCAACCCACTCCTGCTTGAGGTAAGCGAAGCGGCGGATGATGCGTCAAACGCGAGCTTTCTGCCAAGCCCGTCACAGCCGAACCGCCCTCTTTCGAGGGCGGCCGGCTAGCACTCAGGCCAATTCGGCGAAACACTCGCCGATAATGGCCAAGCCGCGGTCCAGCTCTTCATCGCTGGCGGTCAGGGGCACCAGGATGCGCAGCACGTTGCCGTAGCTGCCGCAGCTGAGCAGGATCAGGCCCTTCTGGCGGGCGCGGACGACGATCTGGCTGGTCAGCTCGGCGTCGGGCTGTTCGACGTCGCCGCCCTTGCCCAGCTCCATGGCGATCATGGCACCCAGACCCCGGACGTCGCAGATCTGCCGGTGCTTGGCGGCCAGCTCACGCAGGCCAGCGGTGAGGCGCTCGCCCACGGCCTTGGAGCGGTCCAGCAAGTTCTCCTGCTCGAAGGTCTCGATCACCGCCAGGGCCGCGGCGCAGGCGATGGGGCTACCGGCATAGGTACCGCCCAGGCCGCCAGGGGCGACGGCATCCATCACCGTGGCGCGACCGGTCACGCCCGACAGCGGGAAGCCACCGGCGATGGACTTGGCGAAGGTCACCAGGTCGGCATCCACGCCCATCTGCTCCATGGCGAAAAAGGTGCCGGTACGACCGGCGCCGGATTGGACTTCGTCGGCGATCAGCAGGATGCCATGGGTGTCGCATAGCTTGCGCAGGCGCTGCATGAAATCCTTGGGCGCGGCATAGAAGCCGCCCTCACCCTGCACCGGCTCGAGGATGATGGCGGCCACGTCGCCGGGCGCGGCATCGTTCTTGAAGATGCGCTCGACGCTGGCGATGGCGTCATCGACGCTGATGCCGTGCAGTTCGCAAGGATAGAGTGCGCGATAGACCCCTCCGGGCATCAGGCCCATGCCGGCCGAATAGGGCGCGACCTTGCCGGTGAGCGACAGGGTCATCATGGTGCGACCGTGATAGGCGCTGGAGAAGGCGATGACGCCGGCGCGCTGGGTGGCGGCGCGGGCGATCTTGATGGCGTTCTCCACGGCTTCGGAGCCGGAGTTGAACAGCACGCTCTTCTTCGGGAAGTTGCCCGGCACCAGCTCGTTGAGCTTCTCGCAGACTTCGACGTAGGGCTCGTAGGCCAGCACCTGGAAGCAGGTGTGGGAGACCTTGGTCAGTTGCTCCTGCACGGCCGCCACCACGCGCGGATGCAGGTGGCCGGTATTGAGCACGGCGATGCCGCCGGCGAAGTCCAGGAACTCGTTGCCCTCGACGTCCCAGACCTTGGCGTTCTCCGCACGGGCGACGAAGATCGGGTGGGTCTGGCCGACGCCACGGGCGACGGCGGCACTGCGGCGGTGCATCAGGGAATCATTGGTGTGGCTCATTGCAGTCCTCGATGGCCGCTCATCGTGCGGCCGGCTACGGGAGAAACGCGGACCGGATTCCGGGCAGCATACGATGATCGACTGCCAACGGCCCGGCGTCCGCGCCGGGAAAAACGGGTGGGGCTGAGCCCGAGCGACGCAGACTCAGCCTGGTTGGGCGTCGACGCTGGAGCCGTCTCACCCAACCCAGGAGGGGCTCAGATGCCGAGGCAGAGGTACTTGATTTCGAGATAGTCCTCGATGCCGTACTTGGAGCCTTCGCGGCCCAGGCCCGAGGCCTTGACGCCACCGAAGGGAGCGACTTCGTTGGAGATCAGGCCGGTGTTGATGCCGACCATGCCGTACTCCAGCGCCTCGGCGACGCGGAACACACGGGACAGATCACGGGCATAGAAGTAGGAGGCCAGACCGAACTCGGTGTCGTTGGCCAGTTCGATGACCTCGGCCTCGTCCTTGAAGCGGAACAGCGGCGCCAGCGGGCCGAAGGTCTCTTCCTTGGATACCTTGGCGCTGCGCGGCACCTCGGCGAGGATGGTCGGCTCGAAGTAGCTGCCACCGTTGGCGTGGGCCTTGCCCCCGGCGATGACCTTGGCGCCCTGGCTCACGGCGTCGTCGATGTGTTCCTTGACCTTGGCCGCGGCCTTGGCGTCGATCAGCGGGCCGATGGTGACGCCCTCTTCCAGGCCGTTACCGACCTTGAGCTTGGCCACGGCGGCCTTGAACTTCTCGGCGAAGGCGTCGTAGACGCCATCCTGGATATAGAGGCGGTTGACGCAGACGCAGGTCTGACCGGCGTTGCGGTACTTGGAGGCGATGGCGCCTTCCACGGCCTTGTCCAGGTCGGCGTCGTCGAAGACGATGAAGGGCGCGTTGCCGCCCAGTTCCAGCGACAGCTTCTTGATGGTGGGCGCGCTCTGCTCCATCAGCTTGGCACCGATCTCGGTGGAGCCGGTGAAGGAAATCTTGCGCACGATGGGATTTTCGGTCAGCTCGGCACCGATCTCGGTGGCGGAACCGGTGACCACGCTCAGCACGCCCTTGGGAATGCCGGCGCGCTCGGCCAGTTCGGCCAGGGCCAGCGCCGAGTACGGGGTCTGGCTGGCGGGCTTGATGACCATGGTGCAGCCGGCAGCCAGGGCCGGGCCGGCCTTGCGGGTGATCATCGCGGTGGGGAAGTTCCACGGCGTGATGGCGGCGGTGACGCCGATGGGCTGCTTGATCACCAGGATGCGTTTGTCGGCCTGGTGGCCGGGGATGGTGTCGCCATAGATACGCTTGGCTTCCTCGGCGAACCACTCGATAAAGGAGGCGGCATAGGCGATCTCGCCCTTGGCCTCGGCCAGCGGCTTGCCCTGCTCCAGGGTCATCAGGCGGCCCAGGTCGTCCTGGTTCTCGATCATCAGCTCGTACCAGCGACGCAGCTTGGCCGAACGCTCCTTGGCGGTCAGGGCGCGCCAGGCCGGCAGGGCACGATTGGCGGCATCGATGGCACGCTTGGTCTCGGCGCGGCCGAGCTTGGGAATGGTACCCAGGGTCTCGCCGGTGGCGGGGTTGTCCACCTTGACGCTGTCGCCGCTGTCGGCGTCGATCCAGGCGCCGTCGACATAGGCTTGCTGGCGGAACAGGGAAGCATCTTTGAGCTGCATTACGGTCTCCTGGGCTGAAAGGGCCGGAAGCAAGGGCGGATCACCCCTGCGCCTGCGATAAGGTCAGGCTTGGAACCGGTGGGTTCGCCACCGTTCAGTGCCCGCGTTAAACGTCCGAACCGCCGCAAGCGTTCGAAATATTGAACGCATCCTAGGAGAATCCTGAACCCCTGTGCAAGAGCGATCGGGAGGTTTTCTCACCGGCTGTCCCACTGTTTATCCAGGCTCGCCTGCCACCGAAGAAACACTCGTTCAAAATCAACAACATCGTGCATTCGGGCATGGACGGTCCGCGGCAAGGTGAGTATGATGGCGACCGATTCAGCGTCACCGAATCGCTGCACTCGTAGCTCAGCTGGATAGAGTACTGCCCTCCGAAGGCAGGGGTCGTGGGTTCGAATCCCGCCGAGTGCGCCATCTTCCGTTCACGGCCGTCATGGTCCGGTGAACGTCAAAAAAGCCCGCCATCGAGCGGGCTTTTTCGTTTCCGGAATGCCGCCAAGACTTCCACTTATCGAAGCGCAGCGCAGCTTTCCCCTATCCCGTACTAAGCTGTTCGACGTTCAAAGGTTGAGCGGCGGCTAGCTAAACACATCCGCCATTGTGTCTGGCATCATGCCCTGCAACACCGTCACTTCCGCAGTGAGGCTGAAGAACTCAAGGGATGGAACATGGCAGAGAGCAGTAACTTCGTTTTTTCAAAGGGCGTAGCCTGCCGTGTCGAACAACTTCTTCGCCGGCCAGCTCGAAATGCCCGTTAAGTCGCCCGGACGCGATCAGCAGGCCACTCAGTTGAGCTAAACCCTTCAAGGAAGAGAACGAACCATGTCCGTGCCGACCTACGACCAGTTCATCGAACCCATCCTGCGTTTTCTCGCCGTCCGCCCGGAAGGCGCCACGGCAGGTGAGGCTCACGAAGCGGCTGCACAGGCGTTGGGCCTCAGTGAGAAGCAACGACAGGAGACCATAGCTAGTGGCCAGCCTACCTACAAGAACCGCTCGGGGTGGGCGCATGATCGACTCAAGCGCGCCGGCTATTCCAGTAGCGCCAAGCGTGGCTATTGGCAATTGACCGACAGTGGCCGCGCCTTTGCCCAGGCCAACCCGACACCATTGAGCCAGGAGCAGGTCGAGCATCTGGCGTTGAACTTCATCAGCGTGCAGCTCAAGCCGGCACCAGATGCTGCCTCGCTGGATGAGGGTAACGACGCGTCCGCTCCGCTCGTTCAGGCCGATCTGGCCACCAGCAGTCCCCAGGAGCGCCTAAACCAGGCCATCCTCGAACTGCGCACCAGTGTGGCGGGCGATCTGTTGGATAACCTGCTGCAGGCCAGCCCAACGCGTTTCGAACATATCGTGCTCGACGTGTTGCACCGCCTGGGCTACGGCGCGAATCGCCAGGCGCTGCAGCAAGTAGGCGGTAGTGGTGACGGCGGCATCGATGGGGTGATCTCGCTGGATGCCCTGGGGCTGGAAAAGGTCTATGTACAGGCCAAGCGCTGGCAGAGTACCGTCGGCCGCCCCGACCTGCAGGCCTTCTATGGCGCCCTGGCCGGGCAGAAGGCCAAACGTGGCGTCTTCATCACCACCTCCGGCTTCACCGCCCAGGCGGTCGACTTCGCGCGCTCGGTCGAAGGCCTGGTGCTGGTGGACGGGAAACGCCTGGTCGGCCTGATGCTCGACCATGAGGTCGGTGTCACCTCGCAGCTTTACAAGGTGCCCAGGCTGGACAGCGATTACTTCGACGAATCGCTGGGCTGAGTTGGCGCTGCCTCACGCTTCACACTGGCCACCCCAGCAGGCCAGGCCCAACGTAGGCCATTCTTTGCCGAAAAGCGCTTGCCAGAGCCATAGCGCCTGAACCAAGCGCCTGTCGCAGGCTCTCAAGGTCTCAGTCTACGGCCACTCTCGAGGAGACCTGGATGAAATCCCTAATCCCCCTGCTGCTGTTACCCCTCGCCCTGGGTGCCTGCACCAAGGAGCAAGGCCGATCCGACGATCTCGGCCTGCCCAGCTGCAACCTGGAGCAGCAGCGTGCACTGCCTGGCGAGCTGGGTGGCTCGATCAGCGATCCGCTCCAGGCGCATATCTCCATGCGCGCCAATGTGCTGCAGGCGGACGTGAGCACGGCGCGCAAGGCGCGGCGGATCAGTCAGGAGCAGGCGAACGCGTTCAGTGAGCGCATCGCCCAGGTGCGTGGCCAGAGCGACGCCCTGGTGCAACAGCAAGGCTTCCTCAGTGCCGCCGAGCGGGCGAGCTTCGACCGGACGTTCGATGGGATCGCCGTACAGATCTGCCAACGCCCTTAGAGCCTGTTCAACGTCTGCTGCGCGTCGGCCAAACGGCGTTGAAAATGCCCTGGGTCGCCAGCCTGGTCGGAATGCTCATTTACCACTCGTAAACTCCGCTTCCTCAGGCCTTTTCGCCTTGTTTGTCTCTAGCTCGCGAGACTTTGAACAGGCTCTTAGAGACGACGGCGGGTCGAAAGACCTGGGCGCAGGCAGCTCGGATAGCCGCGCCGATCAGGCGGTGACTCTGATCACCGCCTCTTCCATAGCCCCTGGGGACGACCCTGAGGATCGGCGGGCAGGCCGGGTTGCACAGGAGGCCGTCCGTGGCTTGGCTCTATCTGGTCTGTGCGGGACTGCTCGAGGTGGTTTGGCCGTTCTATCTGAAGCAGTCGGCGGGCTTCACCCGGGTCATACCGACGGTGATCACTCTGGTCGCGATGGTGGCGAGCGTGGCGCTGTTATCGATCGCCATGCGCAGCCTGCCGCTGGGCATGGCCTATACGATCTGGACCGGCATCGGCGCGGTCGGCGCCTTCGTGGTGGGCATCCGGGTGCTGGGCGAGGCCGCCAGCCCCCTGCGGATCTTGGCCGCGGCCTTGATCGTCAGCGGACTGGTGTTGATGAAGCTGACCTCGTCCTGAGATCACTCTCCCCTAGTACAGCACACCTGCCCGGTCCGCCTGCGGTCGGACCAGCCAGATGAACAGCAAGCCTCCCACCAGGCCGCCCACGGCCATTGCCAGCAGGCCATCCAGGGTGCGGGTGGCGTAGATGAGTACTGGCATGGGGGCAAAGGCGTCAATCAGGCGAATGGCAGCGATCAGGCTGACACCGGTGGCCAGCGGTACCAGACCGGCGCGGTAGGCCCCCTTGCGACGGCCGAGCCAGAAGGCCGCGGCTAAGGCTGGTAACCAAGCGGCGAGCACGATGGCGGCATAGACGGGTCCGAAGCCCAGCAGATCCTGCAGCGACGTCTGCCAGCGGGTGGCGGCGTCTATCGACTGCCCCAGACCCTGCAGCGCGGCCAGGTTGTACTGGGTCTGCACCAGGCTGCCCCAGGCGGTGGCCAGCAACAGGGCGGCGGCGAACGCCAATAGCGGGCGGGGTCTGAACAAGGCGCGCCAGAGCGGTTTGGACATGAGCGGACATTCTCGAAGAGAGGTAATGATGGTAGCGACAGCGGATGCCTGCGGTAGACCTCGGCCGTCATGTAAAGCTTCCCGGTGCTGGGCCGGGTTTGTGTTGCTAATGGTTGTGCTGGGAGGTCCGCTGGCCACGGCGGCACCTGCCTACCGGATCGAGACGGTGGCGACCGGACTCGAACGGCCCTGGTCGCTGGCCTTTCTACCCGATGGCCGGGCGCTGTTGACCGAGGGTGCCGGACGGCTGCGCGTGCTGGTGCCGGATGGCCAGGGCCGGCTCAGCCTGCAGGCGGAGGCCGTGAGCGGATTGCCCGAGTTGTATGACGAAGGCCAGGCTGGGCTGTTCGAGGTGCTGCCGGACCCGGACTTTAGGAATAACCAGCTGCTCTACCTCTCCTACGCTTCAGGCACGCGCCAGGCCAATCACCTCAAGGTGGTGCGCGCGCGGCTGGATGGCAGGCGCCTGCAGGACGTCCGCCCCCTGTTCACCAGCCAGCCGGCCAAGGCCTTTGGTCAGCACTTCGGCGCACGCATGGCGCTGCTCGGCGACGGGACCCTGGCCATCGCCCTGGGTGATGGCAACGTGGAGCGGACCGACGCCCAGCGACTGGATACCCACCTGGGCAAGATCGTGCGGGTGACCCGCGACGGCGGCGTGCCAGCGGACAATCCCTTCGTCAACCGGCCGGGTGCCCTGCCGGAGATCTACAGCCTCGGCCATCGCAATCCCCAAGGGCTGGTCTGGGTGCCCGAGCGCCAGGCGCTGTACGAACACGAGCATGGCTCCAAGGGCGGCGACGAGCTGAATCTGATCCGCGCCGGTGCCAACTACGGCTGGCCGCTGACCACCGGCGGCGTGGACTACACCGGCGCGCGCATCACCCCCTTTCGCGAGTTGCCGGGCATCACGCCACCACTGCTGGAGTGGACGCCCTCCATCGCTCCGGCCGGTATGACCTGGTACGACGGGATGGGCTTTCCCGCCTGGCGCGGCAGCCTGTTCGTGGCGGCGCTGCGGGAGAAGTCGGTGCGGCGGGTGCCGCTGGTGGACGGCGCGCCCGGTGAGCAGGAGGTGCTGTTCCGGGAGTTGGACCAGCGCCTGCGCGACGTGCGCAGTGGACCGGACGGTAATCTCTGGTTGCTCACGGATGGCGAGGAAGGCCAGGTGCTGCGGGTGGTGCCGGATTAAGGCGGCGGCGCCTGAGCGAGCATCGAGCGTCCGGCTTATCGCGGCCATGGGCCGCTCCTACAGCAGCCGAATGTCCCGTAGGAGCGGCCGCAGCGGCGGACCGCCATGGGCGCGATCAAGGTTCGGCGCGAAAACCACCTTTCAGTAGCAGCGATTTCACCCACAAGCGAGCCGCCTCGTCGAAACGACGAAAATTCCGACGGCTCGTCAAATAAGAGACAACGATTCGACGCTCTGACACTCACATCCGACAGCGCCACTTTTTAAGCTGGAGCCTTCAACCACGGAGGATCCGCCATGAAAGTCACCCTGCTCGGCGCTGGCCACATCGGCTACACCATTTCGCAATTGCTGCATGCCAGTGGCGACTACCAGGTGACGGTGGCGGATCGTGACGAACGCGCCCTGGCGGCCATCGCGGCCCTGGGCGTACAGACCCGCCCCCTGGATACCGCCGATGCCAGCGCCCTGGCCGCCGCCCTGGACGATCAGGACGTGGTACTCAACGCCCTGCCCTATCACCTGGCGATTCCCGTGGCCCAGGCGGCCAAGGCCACCAATACCCACTACTTCGACCTGACCGAAGACGTGAAGGCCACCAAGGCCATCCGCCAACTGGCCGAGGGTGCGAGCAACGCCTTCATGCCCCAGTGCGGCCTGGCGCCCGGCTTCATCGGCATCGCCGCTCACTCCCTGGCCAAGCGCTTCGACAGTGTGCGCGAGGTGAAGATGCGCGTCGGCGCCCTGCCGGAGTTTCCCACCAATGCCCTGAAGTACAACCTGACCTGGAGCGTCGACGGCCTGGTCAACGAGTATTGCCACCCGTGCGAAGCGGTGCGTAACGGCGAGCTGCAACTGGTGCAGCCGCTGGAAGGCCTGGAGCACTTTTCCCTGGACGGCGTGGAATACGAGGCCTTCAACACCTCGGGCGGCCTGGGCACCCTCTGCGAGACCCTGCAGGGCCAGGTGGAAACCCTGGACTACAAGACCGTGCGCTATCCCGGTCACCGTGACCTGATGAAGTTCCTGCTGGAAGACCTGCGCCTGGCGAATGACCAAGAGCAGCTCAAGGACATCCTGCGCGGCGCCGTGCCCACCACCATGCAGGACGTGGTGCTGGTGTTCGTCACCGTCAGCGGGATGCGTGGCGGCAAGCTGGTGCAGGAGGTGTTCAGCCGCAAGATCTTTGCCGCCGAGCGCGACGGTCGCCTGACCAGCGCCATCCAGATCACCACCGCCGCCGGCATCTGCACCGCCCTGGATCTGTTCCGCGAAGGCAAGTTGCCGCAGCGTGGCTTCATCGCCCAGGAACAGGTGGACATGGACGCCTTCCTGGCCAACCGTTTTGGCAAGGCCTACCAGCCGGCCTGATCGGGGAAGTTTCTCGGCGCCTAAGGGGTCCATAACGGAACAACCACCGTTAGAGGGCCCTTTTCATGCTCAGCGTCGCCATCGTCGGTTGCGAACAGATCCACGCCCAGGATTACCTGGACACCAGCCTGGCCGATCCGCGGGTAAGGGTGGTGGCCGTAGCCAGCGAACGCGATCCCGCCCGGGCGCAGCGGCTGGCTGCGCCTCATGGCCTGCCCGTGCTGGACGACTTCGCCCGGCTGCCCGAAGTGGACCTGGCCTTCGTCACCACCGCCATCGATGACCATGAGGCGGCAGTAGCGGCCCTCCTGCCCCGCGCCCGCCACCTGTTCGTGGAAAAGCCGCTGGCCGTCTCGGCCGAGCGGGCCACTGCCTTGGCCACGCAACTGGCCGGCCGCACCTGTTTCAGCGGCTTCTACCTGCGCACCGATCCGGCCCTGCAGCGCCTGCGTCAGCTCGCACGGGATGGCGCCATCGGCACCCTCACCCACCTGTCGTTGACCGCGGGCCATCCAGGATTGCTGGAGGGCTGGCTGAGCGATTGGCCGGCGCATCTGGACGAGACGCGCATGGGCTATGGCGCCTTCGGCGACCTGGCGGCGCACCTGCTCGACTTCGCCGCCTGGCTGACCGCTCGGCCCCTGACCGTGGAGCACTGCCGGCGGGAGCAGGACGCGCGCTGGCCGCTGGATCATGGCGGCGAGGCGCTGCTGTGGGCCGGCGACCTACCGATCCACCTGCGTACCAGCGCCATCCTGCGCGGGCCACGCCTGGCCATTCGCCTGGACGGCACGGAGGCGACCCTGGAACTCGCCGCGGGACGCTTGCTGTGGCACGACGCCCAGGGAAACCAACGAGTGCTGGCCGAGGACGTGGTGCCCGGGGTCCCGCAGGGCGCCATGGCGGTGTTCGATCACCTGCTTGGCCGCACGCGCCCCGAGTTAGCCAACCTGGCCGACGCCCTGGCGGCCAATCGCCTGCTGGACGACCTCTACCGGCGAACCTGAGTGGCCGGCGACGCCCCGGCAAATCGTCTGACTGAATTAAAGCTCGTCTGACATGTGCCGATAGCCAGGGCGTAGTTTCCTCGGCTCAAAGGACACGTCCATGATCTGGTTCAACAATCTGGCGCTGGCGAAGAAGCTGGCCATCGCCTTCGGCCTGTGCAGCCTCATCACCCTCGGCATCGGAGCGATCGGCCTGCGCGGCATCGGCAGCCTGAATACCCTGCTGGACTCGGTGCTGAACGACAACCTGGTATCCATCACCCAGCTCAACGACACCAAGAGCAACGTGATCGGCCACAACCGCGATCTGTTCCGCCTGCTGTCGATGGTCTATGGCAATGCTCCCCAGGCCGAGCAGGATCGGGTCATCGCCTCCATGCGCTCCAACCAGGCCGATGCCGAGAAGCCCTTCGCCGACTATCGCCAGACGCCCCTGGAGCCCGATGAGAAAGCCGCTGGCGACGCCTTCCTGCAGGACTGGCAAAGCTACCTCGCCGGAGTCGAGAGCGTCCTGGCACGGCTGGCCGCCAAGGATACGCAGGGCGCCGCGCAACTGCTGAACGACCAGGTACAGCCCATCTATCGCAAGACCATGGCCTCGTTCAAGATCATGGTGAATTCCAACAAGCGTCAGAGCAGTGAATCCGGCGTCCTGGCGGTCACTACCTACCACCAGGCGCTCTGGACCCTCAGCGGCGGCATCCTGCTGGCCCTGGTCTGCGCCCTGGCGCTGGGTATCGTCATCACCCGGATGATCGTCACGCCGATCCGCGCAGCGGTGACCAGTGCCGCGCGGGTTGCCCAGGGCGATCTGACCCAGGCCATCCAGAGCACCCGCCGCGATGAAGCCGGTCAGTTGCTGCAGGCCCTGGGCGGCATGCAGCGCAGCCTCAAGGACACCGTGCAGCGGATGGCCGGCGCCTCGGGGCAGCTCGCCGCGGCTGCCGAGCAATTGCAGGTGGTCACCGAAGAGACCTCTCGTGGCCAGGTGCGCCAGCACGACGAGGTGCAGCAGGCCGCCACCGCGGTCAACGAGATGACCGCAGCCGTGGAAGAGGTGGCGCGCAATGCCGTCTCCACCTCCACCGCCTCCCAGGAAACCAGCCGCGAGGCCCAGCTGGGCCGCGAACAGGTGCTGCAGGCTGCCCAGGCCATGACGGTGATGACCCGCGAGATCACCGACTCCACCCAGAAGGTGCAGACCCTGGAGGGCCAGGTCCGCGAGATCGGCCAGGTGTTGGAAGTGATCCGCGGCATCGCCGAGCAGACCAACCTCCTGGCGCTCAACGCCGCCATCGAAGCGGCCCGCGCCGGCGAGCAGGGTCGCGGCTTCGCCGTGGTGGCGGACGAGGTCCGCGCCCTGGCCCACAGGACCCAGGGCTCCACGGGTGAGATCGAACGCATGATGAGCGCCGTGCGCGGCAGCGCCGAAGAAGCGGTGAGTGCCATGCACAAGAGCCAGACCCTGGCCGACGACACCCAGCAGCGTGCCAATCGCGCAGGCGAGGCGCTGCAGCGCATCACCGAAGGCGTGGCGCGCATCGAGGAACGTAACCTGGTGATCGCCAGCGCTGCCGAGGAGCAGGCCCAGGTGGCCCGCGAGGTGGATCGCAACCTGGTGAACATCCAGGACCTGTCGACCCAGACCGCCACCGGGGCGCAGCAGACCGCCGCCTCCAGCCAGGAACTGTCACGCCTGGCGACGTCCTTCCAGGGACTGGTGGCGCAGTTCCGCCTCTGAGCCCCCGGTAGCGCCGTCGCCTCAGCGGGCCGACGCGTCCGTGGGAACATTGCGCGGCGGCGCGGTTCTGAGCTGGACACCCTGAATGGATGCTCCCATGCGCTTCACCTACGACGCTCGCCGCAGCTATCGCCTGATCAGCCTGGACGATGGTCGGCTGGCGGGTCAGTTGCTCTGTGGTCAGCTGTACATCATGGTCGCGGGCGACGGCGCCCAGCCGGCGCCCTACGCTCAGCTGGAGGATGACCAGTTGCGCACCACCGCGGGAGACCTGATCGGCTGTCGCGAGGCGGACATCCTCACCCTCAGGCGCACCGGTGCCGCCCTGCGGCTAGAGCCCGTCGAGCCCTAAGGCTTGTCTAAAAAGTCGCCGAGCGAAGGTGAGGCAAGGCAAAAATCAGCGAGGAAGCGGAGTTTACGAGTGGTAAATGAGCATTCCGAGTTGATTTTTAACGCAGCATCACCGATGCGCAGGCACTTTTCAGACAAAGCCTAGCGCGGACCGACGAAACCCGGGCCGCCCCCGGGCCCACCGTGACCACCCGGCCCCCCACCTGGCCCGCCATGGCCGCCGCCGGGCGGTGGCATGAACCACCAGCAACCGGACAGCGACAGTAGTACGGCCAGCACGGCCACCTTGCAGCTCTTCACCCACATCGACCTTCTCCTGCCGCGAGGGACCTTCCCTCGTTCCTGTCCTTGGACGCCGGGCGCTGGCGAAAGCACCGTAGCCGGGAGTAAAGCCTGGGTAAGAAGACTGTCGAAACAGATACGTCTTCTGATGATCGCAGGGAACCTCATCCGCGGTTTGCCTTTCCATTTCCTTGAACGTCATCGAAAAGGTGCCCATTCGGTACCCTTCTCACCGCCTCAGGAGATGTCATGTCCAGCGACAACCAGTACGCCATGCGGAACCCCCTCACCCAGTATCCCCAACCGGAGTTTCCCAAGCAGCCCCAGGAGGCACCGGGTCTGGCCCAGGTCATGCAGCCGCGTCCCGACCATGGCGAGACCAGCTACAAGGGCTTCGGGCGCCTGGCCGGGCGCAAAGCGCTGATCACCGGTGCGGATTCGGGGATCGGTCGGGCGACTGCCATCGCCTATGCCCGCGAGGGTGCCGACCTGGTGCTCAACTACCTGCCCGAGGAAGAGGCCGACGCCCAGGAAGTGGTGCAGCTGGTGGAAGCCGAAGGCCGCCAGGCGTTTTGCGTACCAGGCGATCTGAAGGACGAAGCCTTCTGCAACCAGCTGGTGAGCAAGGCCAGGGAAACCCTTGGCGGCCTCGACATCCTGGTCAACGTGGCGGGCAAGCAGACCGCCGTGCAAGACATCGCCGAGCTGACCACCGAGCAGTTCGACGCGACCTTCAAGACCAACGTCTATGCCCTGTTCTGGCTATGCAAGGCCGCGCTGCCGCACCTGCCGGCCGGTGCCGCCATCATCAACACCACCTCGATCCAGGCCACCCAGCCGTCGGAGTTCCTGCTGGACTACGCCTCCACCAAGGCAGCCATCACCAACTTCACCAAGGCACTGGCCAAGCAGGTGGCCGCCAAGGGCATTCGCGTCAACGCCGTGGCCCCCGGTCCGTTCTGGACGCCCCTGCAACCCAGCGGCGGCCAGCCCCAGGAGAAGATTCCCAGCTTCGGCGGTGAAACGGTGTTCAAGCGCCCGGGCCAGCCGGCGGAACTGGCGCCCATCTATGTGCTGCTGGCCTCCCAGGAATCCAGCTATGTGACCGGCGAAGTCTATGGCGCCACCGGAGGCATGGGCTGACGGCTGTGGCGGCCTTCGATCCCGCTCGCCAGGACGGCTACGCGCCCCTGGCGGGTTACGCCGCCCTCTCCGACGGTCGTTCGGTGGCCCTGGTGGCACCGGACGGCTCGCTGGACTGGTGGTGCGTGCCCAACATGGACTCCGCCCCGCTGTTCGATCGCCTGCTGGATGCCCCGGCCGGCGGCTTCTTCGCCATTGCCCCGGTGGCCGACTATCGCGTCGAGCGCGCCTATCGCGAAGACAGCAACGTACTGGAAACCTGCTTCCATACCGCGGACGGCAGCGTGCGCCTGACCGAATCGCTCAACAGTGGCTCGGCCGGGCGCCTGCCCTGGTGCGAATTGGGCCGTCGGCTGGAAGGCCTTTCCGGGCGGGTCGAATTGCGGATCGAACTGGTGCCGGGTACCCAGGGCCAGACCGTCTCGCCGTGGATGCGCCGCACGCCCAATGGCGAGGTGATGCACGTCGATGGCGTGATGGCTACCCTGCGCTATTGCGAGCGCCTGGAGATCCTCCAGTGCGATGACCGCCGCCTGCTGGCGCGCCTGGTGCTGGAGGCCGGCCAGCGTAGCGTCCTGGCCTTGACCGCGACCGAGAACGAACCGCTGATCGTCCCCACCCTGGAAGAGGTCGACCAGCGTATAGACCGCAGCGACCAAGCCTGGCGCGAATGGGCCCAAGGTTTCGTCTACCGCGGTGAATTCCTCAGCGAGGTGAAGCGCTCGGCCCTGGCGCTCAAGTTGCTGCTCTACTCGCCCACCGGCGCCATCGTAGCCGCGGCTACCACCTCGCTGCCGGAACGGATCGGCGGCGACAAGAACTATGAATACCGCTATGCCTGGGTGCGCGATGCGGTCTTCACCATCAAGGCCTTCCTCTACCTGGGCGCGTTGGGCGAGGCCCAGGCAGCGCTGGCCTGGATCCAGAACGTTATCCGCCGCCACGGCAATCGCCTGCACACCTGCTTCACCCTGGAAGGCGAGCTGGCGCCCGAGGAGCGCACCCTCTCCGTACCGGGCTATCGCGACTCCCAGCCGGTGCGCGTCGGCAATCGCGCCAGCGCCCAGTGCCAGCTGAGTCTCTATGGCGATCTGCTGGAAACCTTCCGCCTTTATGCCAGCAAGGGTCATGTGCTGGATTTCGCCACCGCCAGCCTGCTCACCGACCTGGCCAATCTCTGCGCGGACAGCTGGCGCCAGCCGGATGCCGGCATGTGGGAGCTCCCCGAAGAGCGGCACTACACCCTGTCCAAGCTGGGTTGCTGGTTCGCCTTGGATCGCGCCGTGACCCTTGCCCGCGACGGCCATATCCCCGATGCCATGTGCGGCCGCTGGCAACGCGAGCGCGATCGCATCCGTGATTGGGTCAATGAGCACTGCTGGAGCGAGCGCAAGCAGGCCTACACCTTCTATGCCGGTACCGAGCGACTGGATGCCGGGTTACTGCTCGGGATTCGCTTCGGCTTCGACGGCGGTGAGCGTTCGGTCAGCACCCTGGCCGCCATTCGCCGCGAGTTGACCCGAGGTCCGCTGGTCTATCGCTACAGCGGTGCCGAGCAGGAAGAAGGCGCCTTCCTGGCCTGCTCCTACTGGATGGTCGAGGCCCATGCCGTACTGGGCGAGGTCGACCAGGCGCGGAAGTTGATGCGCGAGGTCTTGGCCGCCAGTCTCAATGGCGTCGGCCTGATGACCGAGATGCGCGATCCGCACGATGGCGCAGCCCTGGGCAACTTCCCCCAGGGCCTGAGCCATCTGGCCCTGGTGCATGCCGCGCTGATCCTCGAAGCACCGGAGCCCAAGGCGTGACAACAGTGGACTTCAGCCGTCCGGTGGCTGAAGTCGCCCGCCAGCTGATCGGCGCCACGCTGGCGGTCGAGGGCGTGGGCGGCCTCATCGTCGAGACCGAGGCCTACGACGGCGAAGACCCGGCCTCCCATAGCTTTTCCGGCCCGACCCTGCGTAACCGTGCCATGTTCGGCCCGCCCGGGCACGCCTATGTCTATCGTTCCTACGGCATCCACTGGTGCTTCAACCTGGTCTGCCGCGAGGCCGGCCACGGCGCTGGGGTGCTGATCCGCGCCCTGGAGCCGCTCTGGGGCCTGGAACTCATGCGCGAACGCCGTGGCGGGCTGGCCGACCGCCTGCTCTGCGCCGGTCCCGGTCGGCTCTGCCAGGCGCTGGGCATCGACGGTAGCCACGACGGCCTGCCGCTGGACGAGCCGCCCTTCCTGCTGGAACCAGCCGCTGCCGAGGTAGCCGTGGTACAGGGTCCGCGCATCGGCATTACCCGTGCCCGCGAGGTACCCTGGCGCTTCGGCCTGGCCGGCTCCCGCTACCTCAGCCGTGGCTTCGCCAAAGCCGTTCCTTTGCTGGATAACGGCTAGGCTGAAGGCAATGGCCTCTGCCGCAATCTCCCAGGGTCTCGATGCGCACTCGCTATCTATCGCTATGTCTCCTGCTCTTCCCCCTCCTCGCCCAGGCCAGCCTGCGCTGCGGTCAGAACCTCGTCGAAGAAGGCGACAGCGTCGACCAGGTCCTGGCTGCCTGCGGCGCGCCGGCCGAACGCCAGGTCAACCCACCGGCGCTGCGCAACAACGGCGTGCCCAAGTTCGACGCGGCCGAGACCCAGTTCTGGACCTATGGCCCGGAGAACGGCGCCTTGCGCCATTTGAAATTCATCGACGGCAAGCTGGTGGAGATCAGGTTGGTGCGTTAGGGACCGGGGGTTGTGTTCTGGTGGCGAAGCTCCATGGCGGTCCGCCGATGCCGTTGCTCCTACAGACGTAGTGTGGAAAACGGCGCAGCCTTTTCCACGAAGAGTTCGCCGCCGAGGTTCCCTCACCCCAGCCCTCTCCCAGAGGGAGAGGGGGCCTTGAGCGGATGCTCGTCTTCGGTCGCTCAGGCGATAAGGCTGTTGTTCCACGGACTAGCCCGTACCGGTAGGAGGCCCATGGCCACGATAAGGCAAGTGCCCCTAAAGCAGCGTAGCCTGGAAAACGGCGCAACCTCTTCCACTGGGCTTCGTGGCGAAGGCGCCCGCACCCCGCCCAGGCATTCAGCTCCATCGGCCCCGGCGAACTCGTGATCGGCCTTGGTGCCCCCGCCCATGGCAGCAACTGTCTTTGTGCACTCTATCGCAGACATGGGCCGCTCCTACAGGAAGAGATACGCCGGTTTGGCATGATCTTTGCTATGACTGATGGAAACTGAACGCCTGCTCGGATAGCCCCCTCTCCCCTCGGGAGAGGGTTGGGGAGAGGGTTGGGGTGAGGGCCTCCTCGCCACCAAGTCTCCAGTGGAAAAGGCTGCGCCGTTTTCCACGCTACGTGACGTATCCCCACAGCGATAGGATAGTTGCTCCTGCAGACAAAAAAGAACCGCCACGCGGGCGGTTCAAGAGGAGCACGGCCTGAGGGCCGTGGGGTTTAGAACTTGGCTTCCAGGTCCAACTGCAGAGTCTTGACGTCGGCGTTGTCGCGGAAGCGGCTGGCGGTGTCGGACTCGGCGAGGAAGTAGGTCAGGCCGACGCCGAAGTTCTTGTCGATGTCGTAGCCCAGCTTGAGCTTGTGCCCCCGCGCGCCGGTCGAGCCGTTGCCGAAGTCGGAGTCGGTGAAGGCCCCCACCACCGCGTTGCGCTGCACGTCGCGGTAGTTGTACTCCAGGCCGACCCGCTGCATCAGCTTGGTCTTGGCGCCCACCAGCCAGGCGGTGTCTTGGCCGTCGTCGGCCTTGTCGTTGACCACGTACTGGCCATAGAAGGACAGCGGCACCCACAACTTGGTCAGGTCCAGCTGGGCGAAGCCCTCGTAGAGCTGGAAGCGGTCGGTGGTGTTGCCGTTGGCTGCCAGGGCGCAGGGCGAGGTGACGGAGCCGGTGGTCGGGCAGGCGCTGTCCTGGTCCTTGTCGTAGGCATAGACGCTGCCCCCTACCATCAGCTTGGCGGCATCGCCCAGCTGGAAGCGGCTGCCCAGCTGGCCGGCGTAGAGGCGCAGGTCGTGCTTGAACTCGTAGCCTTCGCCGTCGACGTTGTCCTTGAGCACGTAGTAGCCCGTGCTGCCGAACAACTCGGCACCGCTGCCCAGGTCGTACTTGTAGGTACCGGCCAGGCCTTCGGGGTTGATGTCGCTGTCCCAGATGACATCACCGGTGCTGACCCACTGCTGCGCCATCTTGCCGCCCACCAGGTGCAGGTTGGGCAGCGCCGTGGGGTGGTAGTCGATATAGGCCAGGTCCAGCCAGATCTGCTTCTTGTTGAAGTAGTTGTTCAGGTCCTGGTTGGTGGAGCGGGCATCGTCGCCGCCACCGGTGGCGATGCGGATGCCGGTATCCACCTGCGGATTGATCTCGCTGTAGGCGCCCAGCCGGGCCCGGATGCGCTGGCGGTCGCGATCCCGGCCGTTGTCGGGCTCGCCGGCGATGTCGATGCTCTCATGGCGGACGCGTACATCGCCCTTGATCTGGGTCTTGGCGGCCCAGGCCAGTTTCTTCTCGAAGTCGGAGGTCTTCTGCTGCTGGGCGACCTGGGCGGCGCGCGCCTGCTGCTCCTGCTGCAGGTCCCCGCGCAATTCGGCGTACTGCGCGGGGGTAATGGAGCCGTTGGCCTTGAGCATGTCGAGCAGCTTCTCATCGACAGCGGCACTCGCAGCGGCCGAGCAGGTGGCCAAAAGTACGCCCGAGAACAGCGCCGTGAATCGATAAGGGGTAATAGACATCGGAGATCTCCTTTCAGGACAGTCCAGGCAATGACGGCTGATGTGCAGCCCTTCACAAAGCGAGGCCAGTCTCGGCAGAAGAGATGTCGTTTTGCCTGCAAAAAGTTAAAACTTTTAATACAAGCCATTGAAATATAAGGAAAAGATTTAATAGAAGTGCCATACATTGCCGTTGTGGCAACGATGCTTATCGCTCGCTGGAACAATGACGCGTGCTACTTGGTGGCAAGGCCGCTGTACCCCGTCGCCTTCCTGCGCCCATGAAAAAGGCCACTCCGAGGAGTGGCCTTCTGTATAGGTGCGGCGAGACTCAGCCGAAACGACCGGTGATGTAGTCCTCGGTCTGCTTCTTGTCCGGCTTGGTGAAGATCTTGTCGGTCTTGTCCACCTCGATCAGCTCGCCCAGGTACATGAAGGCGGTGACGTCGGAACAGCGCGCCGCCTGCTGCATGTTGTGGGTGACGATGACCACGGTGAAGTCCTGCTTGAGTTCGGCCAGCAACTGCTCGATGCGCGCGGTGGAGATGGGGTCCAGCGCCGAGGTGGGTTCGTCCAGCAGCAGCACCCGCGGCCGCAGGGCGATGGTACGGGCGATGCACAGGCGTTGCTGCTGACCGCCGGAGAGGCCCAGGGCGCTCTGGTTCAGCTTGTCCTTCACCTCATCCCACAGCGCGGCGCCGCGCAGGGCCTGCTCGACACGATCCTGCAATTCCACGCGCGACAGTCGCTCGTGGTGGCGGATGCCGTAGGCGACGTTGTCGGCGATGGACATCGGGAAGGGCACCGGCTTCTGGAACACCATGCCGATGGTGCTGCGCAGGCGGCTCAGCGAGTACTTGGGATCGAGGATGTTCTCCCCGTCCATGAGGATCTCGCCAGTCGCTTCCAGCCCCGGGTATTCCGAGTAGATGCGGTTGAAGATCCGCAGCAGCGTGGACTTGCCGCATCCGGACGGGCCGATGATGGCGGTGATCTGCTTGGCCGCGATGTCCAGGTTGATCGACTTGAGCGCCTGGTGGCCCTTGTAACGGAAGCCGACGTCGCGCGCCTGCAGTTCCGGTATCTGCGTCTGCATGGTAGTCACTTGGAATCCCGGTTGCGAAAGAAGAAGCGAGAGGAAAGGTTCAGGAACAGCACGAACAGGGTCAGCAGCAGGGCGCCGGCCCAGGCCAGTTGCTGCCAGTTCTCGAACGGACTCATGGCGAACTGGAAGATGGTCACGGGGACGCTGGCCATGGGCTTGAGCAGGTCCGCGTTCCAGTACTGGTTGCCGAAGGCGGTGAACAGCAGCGGGGCGGTCTCGCCGGTGATGCGGGCGATGGACAGCAGCACCCCGGTCACCACGCCGGCACGGGAGGCGCGCAGCAGGACCTGCAGGGTCACCTTCCACTGGGGGATGCCCAGGGCCAGGGCCGCTTCACGCATGGCCGAGGGTTGCAGCTGCATCATCTCGTCGGTGGTACGGGTCACCACTGGCACCACCAGCATGGCCAGCGCCAGGGCCCCGGCGAAACCGGAGAAACCTATGCTGCCGCCGGTGGCATGATTGAGCTGCACCACCACGGCGGTGTAGATGAACAGGCCGATGACGATGGACGGCGCCGACAGGAGGATGTCGTTGACGAAGCGCACCACCAGACCGAGTTTGGAATGGCGCGCGTATTCCGCCAGCCACAGACCGGCCAGGATGCCGATGGGCGCGCCGATGGCGGTGGCCAGCAGGGTGATCAGCACGCTGCCGAACAGGGCGTTGGCCAGGCCACCGCCGGTAGCGCCGGGCGGCGGGGTCATCTCGACGAAGAGACTCGGACTCAGGGCGCTCATGCCCTTGATCAGGGTGGTGCCGAGAATCCAGACGAGGAAGCCGAGACCGAGCACGGCCGCGGCGCTGCCGAGGATCAGCGCGATGCCGTTCTTGATCCGGCGCTTGCGATAGAGATAGGCGTCGACTTGCATCAGTTACCTGCCTTGCGTGACAGTTGCGACAGCATCAGACGCGCTGCCAGTAGCACGAAGAAGGTCACCACGAAGAGCAGGAAGCCCAGGGCGATCAGCGCGGAGCGGTGCAGATCGGTGTAGGCCTCGTTGAATTCGTTGGCGATCACCGAGGCGATGGAGCTGCTCGGCATCATCAGCGACGCGGAGAACTGGTGGGCGTTGCCCAGCACGAAGGTCACCGCCATGGTCTCGCCCAGGGCGCGGCCCAGGCCGAGGAAGGCACCGCCGACCACCGCCGAGCGGGTGTAGGGCAGCACGATGTCCCAGCAGACTTCCCAGGTGGTGGAACCCAGGGCGTAGGCCGACTCCTTGAGCTGGGGCGGCACACTGCGGAACACCTCGTACATCACCGAGGTGATGAAGGGCAGGATCATGATCGCCAGGATGATGCCGGCGGTGAGCATGCCGATGCCCAGCGGCGGGCCCTGGAACAGCACGCCGATGACCGGGATGGCGCCCAGGTAGTCGTTGATGAAGGGCGAGATGTGCGCGGCCATGAAGGGGCCGAAGACGAACAGGCCCCACATGCCGTAGATGATCGAGGGAATGCCGGCGAGCAGTTCGACGGCGGTCGCCACCGGGCCACGCAGCCAGGTGGGGGCGATCTCGGAGAGGAACAGGGCGATGCCGAAGCTGGTGGGCACGGCCAGCAGCAGGGCGATCAGCGACGTCATCAGGGTGCCGTAGATGGGCACCAGGGCACCGAACTTCTCGGCACCGACGTCCCATTCGGCGGACGTCAGGAAATCCAGGCCGAAGGTCATGAAGGCCAGGCGGCCACCCCAGAGGGTGGACAGGGCTGCCCCGACCAGCACCAGCAGGACCAGCAGGGCGGCAGAGAACAGCAGGCGCCGGAACCAGGTGTCCGCGCGGGTATCCCGACGGATACGCTCTTCCTGAGCGGCCGAAAGGGGAAGGGTTTGATCGGTCATGGCGATTTCCGGTCAGCAGATCGGGATGCGCGAAGCCGCCCGGGCCCCTTGGGGGTTCCCGGACGGCAGGCGGTCTTGCTTACTTCTTGAAGTCAGACGCCCAGTAGCCTTCGATCTGCTTGACCAGGGCATCGGGGACCGGGACATAGTCCAGGGCAGACGCTTCCTTCTGGCCGTTTTCCAGGGACCATTTGAAGAAGTCGAAGGCGACCTTGCTACGCTCTTCGTTCTTCGGCTCCTTGTACATCACGATCCAGGTGGTGGCGGTGATCGGCCAGGCGTCGGCGCCCGGGGCGTTGGTCATCAGCAGATTGAAGTCCTTGGCGCTCTTCCAGTCGGCGGTAGCGGCGGCGGCCTGGAAGCTCTTGGCATCCGGCTGCACGAAGTTGCCGGCGGCGTTCTTCAGCTGCACGTGGGACATCTTGTTGGTCAGCGCATAGGCGTACTCGACGTAGCCGATGGAGCCCTTGATCTGCTTCACGTAGGCAGCGATACCCTCGTTGCCCTTGCCACCCACGCCGACCGGCCAGTTGACGGTGGTGCCGAAGTTGAACTTCTCCTTCCACTCCGGGCTGACCTTGGCCAGGTAGTTGGTGAAGTTGTAGGACGTACCCGAACCGTCCGAACGACGGACCACGGTGATGGCGCTGTCGGGCAGCTTCAGGCCGGGGTTCAGGGCAGCGATGGCCGGGTCGTTCCAGGTCTTGACCTCACCCATGAAGATCTTGGCCAGCAGCGGGCCGTCGAGCTTCAGCTTGCCGGGCTCGATGCCTTCCACGTTCACCACCGGCACGATACCGCCGATGATGGTCGGGAACTGGCCCAGGCCGCCTTTCTGCAGGTCTTCGGTGCTCATGGGGGCGTCGGTGGCGCCGAAGTCCACGGTCGCCGCCTTGATCTGGGCGATGCCGCCGCCGGAACCGATGGACTGGTAGTTGATGCGGTTGCCGGTCTTCTCGCTGAAGGTCTGCGACCACTTCGACAGGACCGGGTAAACGAAGCTCGAGCCTGCGCCCGTGACATCCACGGCGTGAGCGGCAGTGCTCAGGCAAAAGGCCGACAACAACAGGGAGAGGCTGAACGTGCGTTTCATTGGTTGCTCCATTACCTTAGTGAGGGCTGGCGCTAGGCTATTGCCGAAATGTGACAATTAGGTGTCAGCGCCATGACGAAACGGGGACGGCAGAGCGCCACCATAGCCATGCCCGTCGCTCCTACCGAGCGTGCGAATGAAGCGTCATTCCCGGTGCCGGGCGGCGTCCGCAGCCCTGTCCGGTCTCCTCGAAAGAGAGGTTGCCTCCTTTTCGACGCAGCCTTCGTCCCCTGCGCGGGCGACTTCCAGCGATCGACTAACGACATGCCCTGGGGTCGGTAGCCGCCTGTGCCGCACCTCGCCGGCATCCCGTGCCGCCAACTCCATACGTCTAGAACGCCGTTTTCGGGCGCACTCAGGAGGTCATAGCCCTAGCGACGGCAGAAGATTTAGCCAAGGCTATATATATTAGAACTATCTACAAGATAGACTTTCTCTATCCGGCTAGGTAAGGTGGCGGCCTCTTTGGGGAGTAGCCTGCTTCCGTCGCGGCGGAAAGCGTCCTGGTCAACATACTCGGCAACCGCCGTGGTCAGGACAGCCAGTCAGGGTTGGCGAGACCAGAGACATCACCGTGCCATACCGGGCGTGCGGGGGTGTCTTATGGATCGAGCCCGGTCGGCGCTGTGACGATGAACCCTGCTTCCCTGATGTTCCTGGCCTTCGCCATGTCCACCGACGCCTTCGCTGCCGCCGTGGGCAAGGGCGCCAGTCTGCACAAGCCCCACCTGCGCGAAGCCCTGCGCACCGGGGCCATCTTCGGCGTCATCGAAGCCGTCACCCCGGTGATCGGCTGGGCCATCGGCCTGACCGCCGCCCAATACGTGCAGCCCTGGGATCACTGGATCGCCTTCACCCTGCTCACCGTGCTCGGCCTGCGCATGATCTGGGCCGGCTTCGGCGCCCCCGAGGCCGAAGAGGAAAAGCCGCGCCAGCACTCCTTCCTGCTGCTCGCCCTTACCGCCGTGGCCACCAGCATCGACGCCCTCGCCGTGGGCGTGGGCCTGGCCTTCATCGACGTCAACATCGTCACCGCGGCCCTGGCCATCGGCCTCGCCACCATGGTCATGGTCACCACCGGAGTGATGCTGGGTCGGGTGATGGGCAACCTGGTCGGCAAACGCGCGGAAATGCTCGGCGGCGTGGTGCTGATCGTGATCGGCGCCGCCATCCTCTACGAACACCTGGGGACCGTCGCCTCGTGATGGTACGCGGCTGGCGTTACGGTCTCGGCGCCCTGGCCGCGCTGTTGCTCGCAGCGGTCGGCTTCCTCGCCTGGCAGCGCTTCTGGCCGGCCCAGGCCGCCAGCGGCTGGCGCTACGAGGTGGCCTATGCCGACGTCGCCAAGGCCAGCGCCCTGGCCTGGCAGGGTGATGCCCTGCTCGCCGCGGAAGAACTCAAGGACGGCAAGGGGCGCCTCCTGCGTATCGACGCCAGGGGCCAGCGCCAGGTAGTGCGCGAGGGGCTGTCCAAGCCCGATGGACTGATCCCCTACCGCGACGGCTTCGCCTATAGCCAGGAAGGGGGTACCCATCCGGTGCGCTGGTTCGACGCCACCGCCAGCCGCGATCTCTTCACTGGCATCAATGCCCAGGGACTCTGGGCCGAAGGCGAGCACCTCTACGCCGTGGAAGATCGCAAGGGCGAGGGCCGCCTGCTGCGCTACGACGCCCGCGACGGCAGCCTGACCGTACTGCGCGACCGCCTGGACGAAGCCGAGTCCTTCACCCGCTGCCCCGATGGCCGCGCCTTCTATACCGAGAAGGCCCGCGGGCTGGTGCGCCAACTGAGCGACGACGGTCGCGATCCGCCCGCCCTGAGCGAACTGCGGGAGCCCAGCTTCTTGCTCTGCGACCGTCGCGGCCTGTGGATCAGCGAAGACTCCACCCACCGCGCTCGCCTGCTGCTCTGGGATCGCCAGTCCGCCCCGCGCGCCATCCTCACCTTTCTGCGCGCGCCCCAGGCGTTGCTGCCCAGGGGTGACGGCTACCTGCTGGCCGAAGGCGGCCGGGATCGCATCATCGCGCTCTATCCGCGCTAGGCCACGGCGCGCTGGCGCTAGAGCATACGCTTGAGGGTGTCGTCGCGCCGGATCAGGTGGTGCCATAGCGCCGCCAGCACGTGCAGGCCGATCACCCAATAGAACGCCGTGCCCAGCCAGATGTGTACGCCCTTGAGCGACTTGGCCAGCTCAGGGTCCACCGCGAAGGGCGAAGGCAGCGCCCAGGTGCTGGAAGGGATCTTCACCGCGCCGATGGTTAGCCACACCGTGAACAGCCCGAGCAGCGGCTGGGCCAGCAGGAAGCCATAGAGAGCGTAGTGGGTCAGCCGGCCGACCGTCTCCAGGCTCCGTGCCAGCGGCGGCGTGATGGGCGGCACCGGATGCCGGTGGCGCACCCAGAGCCGCGGCAGCACCAGCGCCAGCACCAGCAGCCCCACCCAGAAATGACTGAGCACCACCCACTGGCGCTCCAGGGAACCCCGCTCGAACTGTCCGCGGCTGAGGATCAGGCCATAGGCCAGGAGCACCAGCAGGGCCATGAGCCAATGCAGTCGTCGGGCACTGCGGGCATAGCGGGAAGGGGAAGAACCGGTGGACATGGCGAAGTCCTTGCGCGATGAACGTGAACGGGCGCCAGCAGTGTAGCGGCGCCCGAAGGGAGAGAGTAAGACCCCCGAGAGGCTAGCCACAGGGGTTGCTGGGGGTATCCAGCAGCAGCTTGCTCAGTTGCTGCGGCGGTTGGTGGACCAGGCCGGTAGGCGACTCGCAGACGCGCTGCACGAAGTTGTCGCTGAACAGCAGCTTGCCGTGGACGAAGTGCTCGTCCGGCCGGCGATTGGGATTGTCGATTCGAGTGCCCAGGCGTTCCGCCAGCCAGCTGCCGGCCTCGTAATGGCTGATCCAGCGCTCGCCCTGCAGACTGGCCAGAGCCTGCTCCGGGGCGTCCCGTGCCACCACGATCACCGGGACGTCGCTGACCTCGGGTACCAGGTCGTTATGGCCCCAGTGGCCACCCTCCCCCAGCCGCTGGCCGTGGTCGCCGGTGATGATCAGGTAGCGCTCGCCCTCCAGGCGGTCGAAGTCGGCGAGGATCTCGGCGAGCAGGCCATCCAGATAATGCAGCGAATTGTCGTAGGCGTTGGCCTGCCCCTCGGCGCCCTGGTCCGGCCAGGGCGCCGGCGTGGTCTCGTGCCGGTAGTTCTGCGCATAGGGCAGGTGCGCGGTACGCAGGTTGAGCACCACGAAATTGCGCGGGGCCCAGCGCTGCTCGTCGAGGATGTCCAGCAGGGCGCGGTCCTGGCGTTGCAGGAAGCGTAGCGGATGGTCCTCGCGGGTGATGGAGACGTCCAGGTAGCGACTGCCAAGGTGCGCCAGCAGCTTGGACTCCTGGGACGACAGCCAGTAGGTGCGAAAGCCGGCGGCCTGGGCGAAGCGGAACAGGTTGATCTCGCCGGTGCGCAGGCGCTGGTCCTGCCCCGGCTCGCGGATCGGGTTGAGCAGATAGGGCAGGCTCACGTCGGTGGCGACCCCCGCTGCCACGCCGGGCCGCGTCAGCGCCTGGGGATTCCCCTCGAGATAGGCCGATAGCCTGGGCGTGGTGTTCCTTGCATAGCCGAAGGCACCCAGGCGATCGCTGCGCAGCGAATCGGCCACCACCAGCCAGACGTGGCGTGCCGTGCTCGGCACCTGGGCCAATTGGTAGGGGGCATAGGCTGTCGGCGGCAGCACGACATCGTCACGCCCGGCCAGGCGCACCGCCCAGGCGGAAAAGGCGTTGAGGCTATTGTGCAGTCCGCTGCGAGCCGGGCTGGGGACAAAGGCATCGAGGTTGCGGTAGGTGGCGCGATAGGGTTTGGACAGCAGCACCGCGGCGATCAGGATCAGCGCCCAGCGGCTCGCGGGCAGTGGTACCCGGCCGGGCAGGTAGAGATGCAGGGCGATCAACAGGCCATAGGGCAGGCCCACGCAGAGCAGTACCGGCCAGTGCTCGGGCAGGCTGAGCCAGAGCGCCTGGCGCACCTCGGCGGTGTCGCCCAGCATGGCCTGGATGTCGATGGCGCTGAGCGGCTCGCCGAAGAAGCTCAGGTTGCCCAGCTGCAGCAGCTGCATCACCGCGAACGTGAACAGGATGGCTGCCGCCAGCCGCGGCAGGTTGCACAGCCATAGTGCCAGGCTGAACACCCAGAGCGCGGCGACGTAGCCCGCCTCCAGTTCGGCGCGGTTGTTGGGGGTGAACAGCTGCTGGAGGAAGTCGTCGGCCAGCAGCAGCAGGCAGCTCAGGCTGGCGAGCAACACCAGGTTGCGCCAGGGACGCCGGCCGGTGGCAGAGGTGCGGAGCGGCAGGACGAGCATCAGCAAGGCTCGCACGGCGACTGCGGAAGGGAACGAACAGGCATGGCCGGGCTCCAGCGATGGGAAGCCGCCACCCTGAGGGACGAACCTTAATGCAGTCTTAGTGGCTAACCTGAGGTTACAGATCACTGTCCGGTCGCCGACGGCGCGCTGAAGCCCTTGACCCTGAAGTGACTTCAGGCTTCAGGCTGCAGACCTAGCGGCACCCGTTCCCTTACCAACGAGAGACCTATCGATGAGTGGCTCCACCCACCACGACCATCACGATCACGATCACGATCACGATCACGATCACGATCACGATCATCAGCATGACCACGGACAGGCTCACGGGCATGGCCATTCCCATGCGCCGCGGGTCACGGCCAGCAACGAGCGCAAGCTCAAACTGGTCTTCGCCCTGACCTTCGGCTACGCCATCGTACAGGCGCTGGGCGGCTGGTGGTCCGGCTCGCTGGCGCTGATCGCCGACTCCGGTCACATGATCTCGGACGCCGCCGCCCTGCTGCTGGCCCTGGTGGCCTATCGCGTGGCAGCCAAGGCGGCCAATGCCCGCTTCACCTATGGCTTCCATCGGGTGCGCATCCTGGCGGCCCTGACCAATGGCGTCGCCCTGCTGCTGCTGGTGCTGTGGATCGGCTGGGAAGCCATCACGCGGCTGCGCGAGCCCACCGAGGTGCTGTCCGGCCCCATGCTGGTGGTGGCGGTGATCGGCCTGGTGGTCAATCTGGTCGGCTTCGCGGTGCTCAACGGCGGGCACAAGGATGACAGCAACCTGCGCGGTGCCCTGCTGCACGTGGCCGGCGACCTGCTCGGATCGGTCGGCGCCATCCTCGCCGCCCTGGGGATTCTCTGGACCGGCTGGACCTGGCTCGATCCGGCGCTGTCGATCCTGGTCGCCCTGCTCATCGTCAAGTCGGCCTGGTCGCTGGTCCGGGATGCCGGCGCAGTGCTGCTGCAGGCGGCTCCCCGGGAATTCGACACCGCCGGCGCCACGGCGGCCGTCCAGGATCTGCCCGGCGTCGCCGAGGTGGGCCACCTGCACGTCTGGACCCTGACCGACGAAACCCGTATCGCCACCCTGCACATCACCCCGGCGCCAGGTAGCGATCCGCTGCAACTGCCCACTCTGGTGGGCGAGGTGCTGCGCAGTCGACACGGGCTGCAACACGTGACGGTGCAGGTGGACCCGCCCGGAACCCTCGGTGGGCACTGCGCTTAGAGCCTGTTCAAAATCTGCTGCGCGTCGGCCAAACCGCGTTGAAAATGGCTTCGGAATGCTCATTTACCACTCGTAAACTCCGCTTCCTCAGCCATTTTCGCCTTGTTTGCCTCTAGCTCGCGAGATTATGAACAGGCTTTTAGGGACGCCGGACGTCTTCGTCGAGGGGGCGCCGGCGACCGGTCAGCATCGACAGCGGCAGGTTGTCGCGCACTCTCAGGCTTTCCACCACCGCCGCCACGGCATGCAGGCAGACCAGGGCGAGCAGCGCGTTGGCGAAGCAGGCGTGCAGGTCCTGGGGCCAGTCGGCGCCCCAGAGGGCGTCTACCTCGCGCATGAGGAATCCGGTCACACCGAGCGCGCCGATGGCGGCCATCATCAGCAGCATTACCAGGGCGCCGAGCGGCGAATGGCCAAGGCGGTGGTGGGGACGCCCCTGCCAGAGGTCACGCAGATGGGCTCCGAGGCGGGCGCGGCTTGGCCAGAAATCGCTCCAGCGCGCGCTGCGCGGGCCGATGAAGCCCCAGATCAGCCGTACCAGCAGCCAGGCACTGGCGTAGTAGCCGATCCAGCGGTGCCAGAAGGCGCCCTGTTCGTTGAAGAAGTAGTTGGCGAAGAAGGCCGCGGCGACCGACAGGTGGAACAGCCGTATCAACGGATCCCAGAGCCGTACGGTCGCTGCATTCATCAGCTGTCGATCTCGGTCTTGACCGCCTTGCCGCTCACCGGATCGTGATAGATCTCGACCTTGCGCCTGTCCTTGTCGAAGCCGTAGATCTCGTAGCAGTTGCCCTTGGTGATCTTGAACTTCTTGATCTCGTAACCCTGCTCGCGCAGCTTGGCCTGGAATTGCTCGGCGTTCTGCCAGGTGGACTTGTCCGCCTGGGTGCACTGGGGCTCGGCGGCGAGGGTCAGGGGGCTGACGAAGAGCAGCGGAAGCAGCAAACGGCGCATGATGGGATTCCTCTTGTTGGGGAAGCCCAGGCTCGGCGCCGAACCTTAATGCAATCTTAGGGCGCAATGCCTGGTAACAGTTGGTGTACCCGGGTCCGCGATGCGGCGGCGATGATGGGCGGCTACCGGTGCAGCGAGTGGAGGAAAAAGCCGTGCGGGTACTCCTGGTGGAAGACGACGCGGCCCTGGCGCAGGGTATCCGCATGGCCCTGCGCGGCGAGGGCTATACCCTGGACTGGGTAGCCGATGGCCTGGCCGCCGAGCACGCCCTGGCTTCCGAGGCTTTCGACCTGGTGCTGCTGGACCTGGGCCTGCCGCGGCTGGACGGTCTCGAACTGCTGCGGCGCCTGCGCAGCCAGCCCGAGGGCCAGGTGCCAGTGCTGGTGCTCACTTCCCGCGACGCCAAGGCCGACCGCATCCAGGGCCTGGATGCCGGGGCTGACGACTATCTGGTCAAGCCCTGCGACCTTGACGAACTCAAGGCCCGTATCCGCGCCCTCATCCGTCGCAGTTGCGGGCGTGCCCAGCCGCTGCTGGAATACGGCGGCGTCAGCCTCGACCCGGCCAGCCAGGCGGTGCGCTTCCGCGGCGCCGAAGTGAGCATGACACCCATGGAATACCAGCTGCTGCACCAGTTGCTGCTGCGCCCCGGTGCCGTCATCACCCGAGAGCGGCTGAGCAACGCCCTCTACGGCTGGCAGGAAGCGGCCTCGGGCAACACCCTGGAAGTACTCATCCACAATCTGCGCAAGAAGCTCGACAGTAGCCTCATCCGCACGGTGCGGGGCGTCGGCTACCTGCTGGAGCGCCAGCCATGATCGCCATCCGCACCCGCATCCTCGCCCCTACCCTGGCCCTGGTCATGGCCGGCAGCCTGGCCCTCGCCCTACTGGCCCTGCGCGACAGTCATCGCGAGATCGAGGGCATCTACGACGCCCAGTTGGTACAGGGCGCGCGCCTGCTGGAAGGCCTGTTGCAGACCGGCCTGCCGACGGCGGACAACTGGCCCGCCCTGACCCGGGTGTTCGACCGCGCCATGCAACCCGCTCCCGGCGTGGCGGCGCATCCCTACGAGAACCAGCTGACCTTCCAGATCTGGACCTCGGACGACCAGTTGCTGGTGCGCTCCGGTAACGCACCCCGGTTGAGCGAGGTGCCGCCCGAGGGCCTGCACGAGGTCTTCGAAAACGGCCGCGAATGGTGCGGGATGCTGGTGCGCACGGCCAACGGAGGCCTGCGCATCTGGGTCGGCGAGCGCGAGGACCTGCGCCAGGACCTGATCCAGCGCATCGTCAGCCACACGCTATGGCCGACCCTGGTCGGACTGCCGCTGCTGGTCGCGGTGCTCTGGCTGCTGCTCGGCTGGGGCCTGCGCCCGCTGCAGGACTTCGCCCGTGGCCTGCGCGAACGCGACCAGCACAGCCTGGCGCCACTGCCGGCCGGTCCGCTACCGCCGGAACTGCAACCCATGCGCAGCGCCCTCGATCACCTGCTCGCCCAGTTGCGCGCCCTGCTCGACCGCGAGCGGCGCTTCATCGCCGACGCCGCCCACGAATTGCGCACGCCCCTGGCGATCCTCGACCTCCATGCGCAGAACGCCCAGCGCGCCGAGACCGCGGCGGAGCGCGACGAAGCCCTCGGTTATCTGCGCCAGGGCGTCAGCCGGGCTACCCGCCTGGCCAGCCAGTTGCTGACTCTGGCACGCCTGGAACCCGGCGCCAGCCAGGTCCAGGCGTTGGCCCTGGAACCCCTGGTGCGTGAGGAGCTGGCCGAATTGACGCCCCTGGCGCTCAAGCATCAGGTGGAGCTGGTATTGGCGGCCCAGGCCGGACCGCCAGTGCTGGGCGATCCGGATGCCATCGCCATCGCCCTGCAGAACCTGGTCACCAACGCCCTGGCCTTCGCCCCGGCCGGCAGCGCGGTGGAGGTGGGTATCGAAGCCGGTCACGACGATGGCGTGCTGCTACGGGTCGAGGATAGCGGCCCGGGGGTGGACGAAGCCGAACTGGCACGCCTGTGCGACCGCTTCTACAGTTCCGGCAATCCCCAGGGCGCCGGACTGGGCCTGGCCATCGTCGAGACCATCACCCGCCGCCTGGGCGGCGCCCTGAGCTTTCGCAACCGCCCACGCGGCGGCTTCTGCGTGGAATTGCGCCTGCCGCGCGCGACCTAGGCCTCCTGGCAGCGCGTCGCCAGCACCGGCTGCTCGGGCCGGGTCAGGCGCAGCCCCAGGCCCATGAGCAGCAGCACCCCCAGGGCCATCAGCAGCCAGGCGTTGGCCAGGCTGTCCAGATGGTCGCGCAGGATGCCGGCGGCCAGCGGCGCCAGGCTGGCGATCAGGTAGCCACCGCCCTGGACGAAACCGAGCAGCGCGCCGGCGTCGGCGGGATCGCGCACCTGGTCCATCGCCAGGATCAGCGACAGCGGAAACAGCGCGCCGATGCCCAGGCCGAGCAGGATGGCGGTGGGGATCGCCAGGCGCAACGGCGCCAGGGCCAGGCACAGCAGGCCAACCAGCACCACGCCGAGCACGCCCAGCACCAGCGGCCGGCGATGGCGCAAGCGGGCGATGGTGGCCGACAGCAGGAGGCCGGCGCTGACCTCGGCGAGACTCACGCCGCCCAGCAGCAGCCCGCTGTCGGCCGGACGCCAGCCAAGGCCCGTGTAGTACGGCGGTAGCCAGGACAGCACCAGGGTGTAGGCAGCGGTGCCGATGCCGAAGAAGGCCAGCAACAGCCAGGCCTGCCGCGAGCGCCAGGCCTGAGCGCGGGGCGCAGCGGCCACCAACGGCGCATCCGGCCGCGCCAGGGCCAGCCAGATACCCAGGGCCAGCAGCACCGGCAAGGTCCAGACCGCCAGGCCCTGGCCCCAACCCAGTTGTTCGGCCAGGGGCGCAGCCGTGGCGGCGGCCACGGCTGCGCCGCCCATGATGCCGGTGGTATAGAGCCCCATCAGGGTGCTGGTGCGGGCGGGATAGCAGCGGCGGATGTAGGCCGGGATCAGCGCCTGCACCAGGGCGATGCCGACGCCGCCGAGGCCGGCGGTGAGGATCAGCCCCAGGCTGCCGGGCTCCTCCCAGCGCGCGGCATTGGCCAGCGCCAGCAGCAGCAGACCGAGGGCGATGCCCCGGCGCTCACCGAGCCAGGCCTGCAGACGGGCGCCACCCAGGGCGCAGAGGCCCATGGCGGCGATGGGCAGGGTGGTCAGCACCCCGGCGCCGCTGCCCTCCAGGCCGGTGGCCGCCTGGATGCCATCCAGCAGCGGACCGATGGCCGCCAGGATGGGTCTGAGATTCAAGCCGACCAGCAGCACCAGCAACACGGCGAGGAAGGCATCCTGGCGCGGTGCGGCCATGGTCGGGGATGATGATGACGCGGAAAGCATGGACAATCTCCAGCAAGATTCGGTATTTCTCTTGATGAGAAGTATCTTAACATCAAGATATATTCCCGAGGTAAGCCAATGGCCGATCGCGCCGAATTCGCCGTTGACCAGTGGCATCGCGAGCGCCCCGACCTGGATGCCCTGCCCATGCGCCTGGTGGGCCGCCTGGGTGAAGTGGCCCAGGTGCTCAATCGCGATGTGCTGCAGCCATTTTTCGACGAGCACCGACTGCACTATGGCGAGTTCGATGTGCTGGCGACCCTGAGGCGAGCGGGCGAGCCCTACGCCCTGAGTCCCACGGTGCTCTATGAGTCGGCCATGATCTCCTCGGGCGGCATGACCAATCGCCTCGACCGCCTGGAGCGAGCCGGCCTGATCGAGCGGCGCAAGAATCCCGAGGATCGCCGCAGTACCCTGGTGGCCCTCACCGCGGACGGCTTCGCCCTGATCGATGGCCTGATGGCCGCCCACGTCGACAACGAGCGCCGGGCCCTGGCGACGCTCAGCGAGGCCGAGCAGCAGCAGCTGGACGCCCTGCTGGGCAAGTGGCTGGCCAGCCGCGCGACGGCCTGACGCCATGCTCATCGACTTCAGCTCATGCAACGGCTTGCACGCCGTGGCCCAGGACTATGCCCATGGCGAACGGGTGCCGCCCCATAGCCATCGTCAGGCGCAGCTGATCCATGCGCTCTGCGGCATCGTGATCGTCAACACCGCCCAGGGGCGCTGGGTGGTGCCGCCCGGACGGGGCGTCTGGGTGCCCGCCGGCGAAGAGCACGACCTGCACCTGCTGGGCCGCGTCGAGGTGCGCACCCTGTTCGTCGATCCGCAGGTACGGGCCGAGCTGCCGACACGCTGCCAGCTGATCGCCGTCTCGCCGCTCCTGCGCGAACTCATCCTGGCCGCCCTGCCCCTGCCTGCCGACAGACTTGCCGAAGGGCGCGCCTACCATATTCTGCAGCTGATGCTCGACGAGTTGCAGGGCTCGCCCACCGCCGGACTGCACCTGCCCTGGCCGGTGGATGCCACCCTCGCTGAACTCTGCCGCCACCTGCGCCAGCACCCGGGCGAACGCTGGACGCTGACCGGCGCCGCCGCGCGACTGGCGGTCAGCGAGCGTACCCTGAGCCGGCTGTTCCTCAAGGAGACCGGCCTGACCTTCGGCCAGTGGCTGCAGCGGGCGCGGCTGGATTCCAGCCTGACCTCCCTGGCCGCCGGCCACGCCATCGTCGACGTCGCCCTGGACCACGGCTACGCCAGCCCCAGTGCCTTCGCCACCCGTTTCCGCCAGGTGCTGGGGGTATCGCCCTCGGCCTATCGCGGCCAGGCTGACCTGCCCGACCCGGTCAGCTCCGCCGCGCCCTGAGCCCCAGCTCGGCCGGATCGACGAGTCCCAGGGCCGCGCCCTGCTCAGTATTGGCGGCCAGGGCCAGGCGACCGCCATAGGGATGGCGCGGATGGATGGTCAGCTGGTTGCAGGCTTCCACCACGCTGGCCACCTCTTCCAGGCGGGAGAAGTCGATCCCCGGCGTGATCCCCTGGCTGTAGAGATTCAGCGCCAGGGTCACCAGGTCCACGTTACCGGTGCGTTCGCCATTGCCGAACAGGCAGCCCTCCACGCGCGTGGCCCCGGCCAGCTGGGCCAGTTCGGCGCAGGCGACGCCAGTACCACGGTCGTTGTGCGGATGGACGCTGATGGTCACATGGGCCGCCGGGCCCAGGCCGCGGATGAAGCCTTCGATCTGATCGGCATAGACATTGGGCGTGGCCACTTCCACCGTCGCCGGCAGATTGAGGATCAGCGGGCGGTCCGCCGAAGGTTGCCAGGCCTCGCGCACCGCCTGGCAGATCTCCAGGGCGAAGTCCGCTTCGGTGAAGCAGAAGGTTTCCGGCGAGTATTGATAGGTCCAGGCGGTCTCCGGTTGGGCGTCGCACAGGGCGCGCACCTGCCGGGTACCAGCTACCGCCATGGCCAGGGTGGCGGCGCGATCCTGGTCGAACACCACCCGGCGAAACAGCGGCGCGGTGGCGTTGTAGAGGTGCACGATGGCGCGGGGTACGCCCACCAGCGCCGCGAAGGTGCGCTCGATCAGCTCGCTGCGTGCCGGCGTCATCACCTGCAGCCAGAGATCGTCCGGCAGTCCGTCCGCGGTAACCAGTTCACGCACGAAATCGAAATCGGTCTGGGACGCCGCCGGAAAGGCCACCTCGATTTCCCGGTAGCCAATCGCCAGCAACAGGGCGAAGAAGCGTCGCTTGCGCTCCAGCCCCATGGGCTCGATCAGTGCCTGGTTGCCATCGCGCAGATCGGTGGAGCACCAGCGCGGCGCGCTGGTCAGCTGGCGGCCCGGCCATTGGCGGTCGGGTAACGGGGGCGCGGTAAAGGCGCGGTACTTGGTCTGGGGTTGCTTGAGCATGGGGGACTCCAGGGCTGGGCCTCAGAGTCTGACCGCCTCACCGGCCCGCTGCGCTCGCGAACAGGACAGTCCCCTGCGCGATCCGGACAGCCAGCGGCATGAAAAAAGCCGCCGGGGAATGACCCGGCGGCTTCTCTGTCAGCGACCCCAGGTCAGCCCACCGCGATGCGTTCCAGCGGCACCGGCTTGAGGCGCGGCGTGAGCACATGGATGACCACGATGGCCACCAGGTAGGCGCTGCCGGCGACGATGAAGATCGGCTGGTAGGACTTGAAGATCTCCAGGATGTAGCCGTTGTAGGTGGTCATGAGCATGCCGCCGATGGCGCCAGCGGTGCCGCCGATGCCGATCACCGAGGCTACGGCTTCCTTGGGGAAGAGGTCCGACGGCAGGGTCATCAGGTTGGCCGACCAAGCCTGGTGAGCCGCAGCGGCGAGACCGATGATGCCGACCACCAGCCACAGGCTGGAGACGAACTGGGCGGTGACGATGGGCACGACCGCCAGGGCGCAGAGCAGCATGGTGGTCTTGCGCGCCAGGTTGGCGCTGCGGCCGAGCTTCATCTGCTTGGACGAGCCCCAGCCGCCCATCACCGAGCCGATGTCGGCGAGGATGTAGATGGCGATCAGCGGCGGACCGAAGGATTTCAGATTCAGACCGTAAGTCTTGCCGAGGAAGTCTGGCAGCCAGAACAGGTACAGCCACCAGATCGGATCGGTGAGGAACTTGCCGGCGGCGTAGGCCCAGGTCTCGCGGAAGGTCAGCAGCTTGAACCAGGAGATCTTGGTCTCGACGGCCGGCTTGGCCGATACCGGGGAGCCATCGTCGGCCTGGATGTAGGCCAATTCCTCACGACTTACCTTGGGATGCTCGTGGGGGCGGCGATAGATCAGCAGCCAGGCGATCAGCCATAGCGCGGTGACGATGCCGATGGAGATGAAGGCCGCACGCCAGCCCCAGGCCAGGGTGATGGCCGGCACCAGCAAAGGTGTGATGATCGGGCCCATGGCGGTGCCGGCGTTGAAGATGCCGGTGGCCTGGGCACGCTCCTTCTGCGGAAACCATTCCGACACCGCCTTGAGGCTGGCCGGGAAGCTGCCGGACTCGCCGAAACCCAGGGTGAAGCGCACCAGCACGAAGTGGGTGACGGTATGGGCGATGCCGTGGCCGATGCTGGCGATGGTCCAGATGGTGAAGGCCAGGGCATAGCCGATGCGCACCCCCACCTTGTCGATGATGCGGCCGAAGGTGAGGAAGCCGATGGCGTAGGCGCACTGGAACCAGAAGACGATCTTGGCGTAGTCGGTCTCCGTCCAGCCCAGATCGGTCTGCAGCGTGGGCTTGAGGATGCCGATCATCTGCCGGTCGATGTAGTTGACGCCGATGGCGATGAACAGCAGGGCGCAGATCAGCCAGCGATAGCGGGTGAAGCGGGAGGTTTGTTGCGCGGAGGCGACGGGCGGGACCTGCGGCCGCGGGGCGGACTCCGTCCCGGGAGTGACCTGGATAGTCATGTAGTGGGCTTCCTGACTTGTTGTTATGGCCGGCGTGAACCGGGGTCGTTGGAAAGCTGTTACCAGATATTCATATGACATCGTATGAGTGAGTTTCCGAGGTGTCAATCCACCCAAGGCCCAGTGGCCGGAAGATCACACAGGCGCTATCCGCGAAGCCTGGAGCCTCCGCTCATCCCGTAAGACGCGCCGTCCAGAGCGCTCCGTGAAGTGCCTGGCACTTTTCCGCATGGCAGCGTCTAATGCGCACCTCGTGAAGCCAAGTCTTCGCCTCCCTCCTCCCGTTGCAGAGAGTGTCGTGTCCCTCGCAGACCTACCCGCCCTGATGGCCCGTCTCGCGCAGCTGGAACAGAGCAACGACGAGCTGCGCCGCCAGCTCGAGGCTCGCGACCAGCCGCCGGTGGGGACCTCGGCCCTGGCCAGCGAGCGCTACCAGTTCCTGTTCAACGCCATGGACGAGGGTTTCTGCATCATCGAATTCCTCGACGGCCCCCATGGCCCGCTGAGCGACTACATCCACGTCGAGGCCAACCCGGCCTATGCCGCCCACGCCGGCATCCCCAACGTGGTGGGCCAGAAGCTGCGCGACATGGTCGGTGCCGAGGCCCAGGCCTGGCTCGACCGCTACGGCCACGTGCTGCGCACCGGCGAATCCATCCGCTTCGAGCAGGAGTTGGTGGCCACCGGGCGCTACCTCGACGTGACCGCCTTTCGCATCGAGCCGGCCAGCCGGCGCCAGGTCGCGGTGCTGTTCCAGGACGTCACCCCGCGCAAGCGCGCCGAGGCGGCCTTGCGCCAGCTCAACGAGACGCTGGAGGAGCGGGTGCAGGCGACCCTGGCCGCCAACCGCATCCTGGCCAGCGTGGTGGACGGCGCCGCTGCCCTCATCCAGGTACTGGACTTCAATTTCCGCTGGCTGGCGGTCAATGGCACGGGCGCCGCGGTGTTCGAGCGGCTGATCGGCGTGCGGCCACATATCGGGGACTCCTTCCTGGAAGCCCTGGATGGCCATCCCGACCTGCGCGACCAGGTACTGCCGATGTGGCGGCGCGCCTTCGCCGGAGAAGAGTTCAGCGAGATCATCAGTGTCGGCAAGGGGACGACACCCCGCCATTACGAATTGCAGTTCAGCGTGCTGCGCGACGCCGACGGCCGTGCCCTCGGCGCCTATCAATTCGCCTACGACGTCACCACCCGCCTGGAGGAGCAGCAACGCATCCGGGTCATGGAAGAGGCACTGCGGCATTCCCAGAAGATGGAAGCCGTCGGCCAGCTCACCGGTGGCATCGCCCATGACTTCAACAACCTGCTCACCGGCGTCCTGGGTTCGCTGGAAATGCTCGACCTGCGCCTGCGCCAGGGCCGCCTGGAGGATCTCGACCGCTACACGGGCACCGCCCGCAGCGCCGCCCAGCGCGCCGCCGCCCTCACCCATCGCCTGCTGGCCTTCTCCCGCCGGCAGACCCTGGATCCCCAGCCGGTGGCCCTGGAACAACTGGTGATCGGACTCGAAGACCTCATCCAGCGCAGCATAGGTCCGCAGATCGTGCTGGAACGCGAGGCCGATCCCGAGCTCTGGCTGACCCACATCGATGCCTCACAACTGGAGAACGCCCTGCTCAACCTCTGCCTCAATGCCCGCGACGCCATGCCGGAGGGTGGGCGTATCCGCATCGTGCTGGCCAACGAACGCCTGGGCGAAAACAGCGCCCGGCGCTGCAGCCTGGCCGAAGGCGACTACGTGCGCCTGAGCGTGGGCGACACCGGCAGCGGCATGAGCGAGGACATCCGCGCGCGGGTGTTCGACCCCTTCTTCACCACCAAGCCCCTCGGCCAGGGCACCGGTCTGGGCCTGTCCATGGTGCATGGCTTCGTCCTGCAGTCGGGTGGCAGTATCCAGATCGAATCCGCACCCGGCGCCGGCACCTGGGTCCACCTCTGCCTGCCGCGCCACCACCTCGTGCCGATCGAGCCGACGCCCGTCTACCCCGAGCAGCAACCCCGGGTGCCGGGCCACGGCGAGACCCTGCTGGTGGTCGATGACGAACCCACCATCCGCGCCCTGGTGACGGAAGCCATGACCGCCCAGGGCTACCAGGTGCTGGAAGCGGCCGAGGGAGCCACCGCCCTCGACCTGATCCAGAGCGGAGTCGCCGTGGACCTGCTGGTCACCGACGTCGGCCTGCCCGGCGCCTTCAACGGTCGCCAGCTCGCCGATGCGGTGCGCACCCTGAGGCCTCAGCTACCGGTGCTGTTCATCACCGGCTACGCGGAGAGCCACGCCATCGGCGACGGCGATCTCGACGCCGGCATGCGCGTGCTGATCAAACCCTTCACCCTCGATACGCTCGAACGCCGGGTCCAGCTGATGCTGGGCGATCCGCACGCCGCGGGCGGCGACGCCGGCACCCAGTAGTGGCTTTTTGCTATCATCAGCCGAACGATGATGGCCGTCCCGCGAGAAGCCCATGGACAAGCTTTCCCCCCTGAAACTGCTGTTGATCTTCGGCGTGATCGCCGGCATGGCGCTCCTCGCCGCCCAGATTCGCTAGGCAGGCCGCGGCCTCCCCCCGCCGCTGGACATTTTCCGTTGCGGTGGGCAGGCGTTAAGCCAGTCCTAAGCCGCAGCTGTCAGTCTGTACCCATGCCGTCATGGCATCGTAGAAGCTGACATCTGCGCTTTAGCCCGGGTAGGACCCGGGCTTTTTTTCGTCTGCGCAAAAATTGAGCAGCAGTCCACGCCTCGAAGGTTTGCCACTGCGGCCCGACCGGCAGGCCCTGGCATGATGAATTTCTCGTCCAGGAGGGACACCCCATGATCACCAGGATGCCGTCCGCTTCCGCTCTACCGCTCACCTACGACGTCTGTCCGCTGGGGGTGGAGGTGCCGTCGCTCTCCCTCGAGATCCTGCGTCGAGGTTTCCTGGCCCTGGATCATCACGGACAGCGCGACGTCGGCCGCGCCATCAAGCAGCAATTGCGCGAGCGCCTGGTGGCCGGACTCGACGGCGAACTAGCCCTGGCTGCCCTGCAGAGCGGCGCTGAGGCCAGCGACTCCTTCGCGCAGCAGCCCATGCGCCGCCGCGGGCATCAGTACAGGTAATCCGGTTCCAGGCGCAACAGCTGGCGCTTCACGCTTTCCAGGTGCAGCCGGGCGCTGTCGGCGTTGCCCTGCAGCATCTGCTGGCAGGCGGCATGGGCGATGCTCGCGGTCACCGGCTTGAGCGGTCGACCGCTGGCCATGGCCTTGAGCTGCACCTCCGCGGCGCGCTCCAGGTAATAGAGGTCGTCCCAGGCCTCGGCGATGCTCGGGCCGAGCACCAGCGGACCGTGGTTCTTCAGCAGCACCACGGCGGCGTCCCCGGCAGCCCGGGCGATGCGCTCGCCCTCGGCATAGTCCAGCGCCAGGCCGTTGTAATCCTCGTCCACGGTGAGACGGTCATAGAACTTCAGCGCAGTCTGCCCGGCCCAGACGAAGGGGTCGCCCTCCAGCAGACAGAGCGCCGTGGCGTTGGGCATATGGGTGTGGAAGGCCGCCCGCGCCTGCGGGTTGAGCCGGTGCAACTGGGCGTGGATATAGAAGGCGGTGGCTTCGGGCGCGCCTTCGCCAGTCACCACGCCGCCGGCGAAATCGCAGATCAGCAGCGAGGAGGCCGTGACCTCGGCGAAGGCCAGGCCGTAGGGATTGACCAGGAACAGCTCGTCATGCCCCGGCACCACGAAGGAGAAGTGGTTGCAGATCCCCTCGCCCAGGCCCAGGCGGGCGGCCATGCGGAAACAGGCGGCCAGATCGATACGCGCCTGGCGGATGGCCGGGGTATCGAGATCCCGGGGCGAGGCAGGGGTACGGGCAGTGCGGTCGAAGGCGTGGGCCATGGAAAGCTCCTTTCAAAGAGGCCGGAACGCTGCACAAAGGATGCCGAGGGCCTGTCACCTCGTTGTCATCATAAAAGTGCAGCAATCTCTTGTTACACCTCTTCCTTCATTCTACGACTCTCAGGGATCCTTCCATGGCGTTCATCCCCACCCTGCTCGCCCGCGCCTGCTGCCTTACCCTGCTCGCCAGTTCGGCCGCCATGGCCGCCGCGCCGGCGCGCAACGTGATCCTCTTCATCCCCGACGGCCTGCGCGCCGGCATCGTCGATGAGCAGACCGCACCGAACCTGGCCCAGCTGCGCCGCGAAGGGGTGAACTTCCAGAACAGCCATTCGCTCTTCCCCACCTTCACCACGCCCAATGCCTCGGCCATGGCCACCGGGCACTACCTGGGCGATACCGGGGATTTCGGTAACACGATCTACACCGGCTTCCCGGTTCCGGGAGCGGGCGGCAGCGTCACCCCCTTCCTGGAGAACGACGAGGTGCTGGGCGACGTGGACGAGCACTTCGCCGGCAACTACCTGGACGAGGAGACCCTGCTGGCCGCCGCGCGCCAGGCCGGGCTGTCCACCGCCGCCGTGGGCAAGCTCGGCCCGGTGGCCATCCAGGACGTGACCGCCCGCGACGGCGAGAAGACCGTGATCGTCGACGACTCCACCGGCCATCCCACCGGCATCCCCCTCAGCCCGGCCATGCAGGACGCTCTGAAACAGGCCGGCCTGCCGCTGGAAGCCCCGAGCCGGGGCGCCAACGGCAAGGCCGGCAACGCCACCACGCCGGGCACCCTGAGTGCCAACGTCGAGCAGCAGCGCTACTTCCTCGACGTCACCAACCAGGTGCTGCTGCCGCGCTTCAAGGAGAGCGGCAAGCCCTTCGTGCTGGTGTTCTGGTCGCGTGACCCGGATGGCACCCAGCACAACCAGGGCGACAGCCTGGGCAAGGTCACCCCCGGCATCAACGGACCCACCAGCCTCGCCGCCATCCGCAACGTCGACGCCAACCTCGGCGCCCTGCGCGCCCGGCTGAAGGAACTGGGCCTGGACACCAACACCGACATCTTCGTCAGCGCCGACCACGGCTTCTCCACCATCTCCAAGGAGAGCGAGACCAGTCCGGCCGCCCAGACCAGCTACACCGACGTGCCCAAGGGCCAGTTGCCGCCGGGCTTCCTCGCCCTCGACCTGGCCGACGCCCTGCACCTGCCGCTGCTCGACCCGGACGCCAAGGGCGCGGGGGTGGACAAGAGCCAGGGCCAGCACCCGAGCAAGGCCAACGGCCTGATCGGCCCGGACCCGGCCAAGCCCGAGGTGGTGGTGGCAGCCAATGGCGGCTCCGACCTGGTCTACCTGCCCCAGGCCGATGCCAAGGCGCTGGCCCCCCAGGTGGTCGCCGCCCTGCTCAAGCAGGACTACGTCAGCGGCCTGTTCGTCGACGACGACCTGGGCAAGATCCCCGGCACCCTGCCGCTGTCGGCCATCAACCTCAAGGGCTCGGCACTCACTCCCTACCCGGCCATCGTGGTCAACTTCCGCTCCTACGACAGCGGCTGCGGCAAGCCCGACGTCTGCGCCGTGGAAGTGGCCGACACCGGCCTGCAGCAGGGCCAGGGCATGCACGGCAGCTTCAGCCGCGGCGATACCCACAACTTCATGGCGGCCATCGGCCCGGACTTCCGCAAGGGCTTCGTCGACCTGAGCCCGGCCAGCAACGCCGACGTCGGCCAGACCCTGGCGCACCTGCTGCACCTGCAGATTCCGGCCAAGGGCCAACTGGTCGGCCGGGTGCTCGACGAAAGCCTCGAAGGCGGCAAGCCGGTCAAGGCCAGCCACCAGGAACAGCGCTCGCAACCGGCGCAGGACGGCCTGGTCACCGAGCTGAAGACCCAGACCGTGGGCGACACCCGCTACTTCGACGTCGCCGGCTTCAAGGGCCGTTCGGTCGGGCTGTAAGGGAGCGGCGGGCGCTCAGCGGAGCGTCCGCCTTCAGAGATCCAGGGTGCCGCGGATGCAATCCTGCACCGTGCCACCCACCCAGATGCGGCCATCGATCTGGGCCACCCGCACCCGACCACGGCGGCCCAGGGCCGTGCCCTGGCTGGCCAGGTAGCGCTCCGGCGCCAGGCCGGCCGGGATCAGCCATTGCGCCAGGCTGGCGTTGAGGCTGCCGGTGACCGGGTCTTCACCAGACTGCCTACCCATGAAGGCTCGCACCTCGAACTGGGCTTCCGCCTCCGCGCCTTGCCAGGGTGCTATCACCCCCAGGCTCAGATTCCCGAGCGCGGCATAGTCCGGGCGGATCGCCAGCAGCTCTTCGCGACTTTCCAGCAGCACCGCCACCCAGCCGGGACCGTTGTCGGCCCACTGGCTGGCCTGGATGCGCTCAGGCGCCAGACCGGTTCCACGGGCAATGCGCGCCATTACCTCGGGCTCCACCGGCCCGCCGCGCAGCAATGGCGGCGCGGCGAAGGCCAGTTCCTCACCCGCCGCCCGGATCGGCACCAGGCCGGCGCCGCACTCCTGGATCACCTCGCCACCCCTGGGCCGCCCACCCTCACGGAGCCAGACATGGCAGCTGCCCAGGGTCGGATGCCCGGCAAAGGGCAACTCGCGTTGCGGCGTGAAGATGCGTACCCGGTAGTCCGCCGCCGGGTCGGTCGGCTGCAACAGGAAGGTGGTTTCCGACAGGTTGGTCCAACGCGCCAGGGCGGCCATCTGCGCGGTGGAGAGCTCATCGGCGCCGCAGACCACCGCCAGGGCATTGCCCTCCAAGGGGCGCTGGGCGAAGACATCGACCTGATGGAAGACGAGGGACATGACGTGCACTCCTGGAACAGACAGAGGTTCTAAGGCTTGTCTGAAAAGTCGCCGAGCGAAGGTGAGGCAAGGCAAAAATCAGCGAGAAAGCGAACCGGGCTCGCGCTCGCGTTTACGAGCGGTAAATGAGCATTGCGATGGGGCCCCTTGGCCGGGCTGGCGATCCAGGCCTCTTTCAACGAAGCATCACCGAGCACAGGCACTTTTCGTATGGAACCTAAAGCGTCAGGGTGCCGCGGATGCAGTCCTGCACCGCGCCGCCCACCCAGATACGGCCGTCGATCCGCGCCACCCGCACCCGTCCGCGCCGGCCCAGGGCCGTGCCCTGGCTGGCCAGGTAGCGCTCCGGCGCCAGGCCGGCCGGGATCAGCCATTGCGCCAGGCTGGCATTGAGACTGCCGGTGACCGGGTCTTCGGCGAATTCCTCGCCCATCAGGGCACGCACCTCGAATTGCGCCTCGGCTTCCGCGCCCGTCCAAGGCGCCACCAGTCCGACGTTCAGTCCTTCCAGGGCGCTGTAGTCCGGGCGGATCGCCAGCAACTCCTCGCGACTCTCCAACAGCACCGCCACCCAGCCGGGGCCGTTGTCGGCCCACTGGCTGGCCTGGATGCGCTCAGGCGCCAGACCGGTGCCTCGGGCAATGCGCGCCAGCACCTCGGGCTCCACCGGCCCGCCGCGCAGCAATGGCGGCGCAGCGAAGGCCAGTTCCTCACCCGCCGCGCGGATCGGCACCAGGCCAGCACCGCACTCCTGGATCACCTCGACGCCTTGCGGCCGCCCACCTTCGCGCAGCCAGACATGGCAGCTACCCAGGGTCGGATGCCCGGCAAAGGGCAACTCGCGTTGCGGCGTGAAGATGCGTACCCGGTAGTCCGCCGCCGGATCGGTTGGCTGCAGCAGGAAGGTGGTTTCCGACAGGTTGGTCCAGCGCGCCAGGGCGGCCATCTGCGCGGTGGAGAGCCCATCGGCGCCGCAGACCACCGCCAGGGCATTGCCCTCCAGGGGGCGCTGGGCGAAGACATCGACCTGATGGAAGACGAGGGACATGGCGGCAGACTCCTGTAGGCAAAGAGCCGATTGTCCGCAGCGGCGGGGCTGCTCTGCCAGCTACAGCCGGGTGACTAAGTGGCCGTACAGAAGGGCTGGGAAGACCCCGTGGGTGCCCTCCCCCCAATCCTCGCCCACCGGAGAGGGGGCTGGATCGGCGTTCGGGGCGGGGTGGGGTACACGACGGACGCGTGGAAAACGCTGCGCGGTTTTCCACCCTACACACCAGGCCCGGCACCCGTAGCGTGGACAACGGCGCAGCCTTGTCCACGTACCAGGCACCAAGCCCCGCTACCGCTTCGGACTCAAGGGACTGTCGTCACGGTCCTCGCGCTCTTCGGTGGTGCTGGTATTGGCCGAATCCGGCACGTCGCCGTATTCGTCGTAGTCGTGGGGCGTCTGCTGGTCGTCCGCGGGTTCGGGATTCATGGGTACTCCAGTGAGAGAGGCACCCCTGGTGGAGTCCGTAGGCGCGGACGGCGTTCCCGTCAGACCAGCGCCACCAGACGCTCGGCCACCCGGTCGAAGGGTTCGATGCTGCGCTGGGCGCGGCACAGCGGGATCACGCCCTGCACCGCCGCCACCAGCAGGGTAGCCAGGCCAGTCGCCGCCTCCTCCGAATGCCCATGCTCGACCAGCGCCACCTGCAAGCGCGCCTCCCAGCGGCGATAGATGCCCGCCGCGGCGTCCAGCTCGCGCTGGGCGATCTCGTCCACCGGCTCTTCCACCGCCACCGCCATCACCGGGCAGCCGACGCGGAAGTCCGAGTCCAAGAGGATGTCGCGCCAGAGTCGCAAGAAGCCCTGGATACCGGCCAGCGCGCCGGCCTGCAGTTGCCGCTCCAGATCACGGCTGACCTGCGCCCCCGCTAGCTCCACCGCCTCCACCACCAGCTGGTGCTTGCCGCCGGGGAAGTGATGATAGGTGGAGCCCAGCGGCGCCTCGGCACGCTTGATGGTCTCGCGGATGCTGGTGGCATTGAGGCCGTGCTGCGCCAGCATGGCCGAGGCCGCCACCACGACGCGCTGCCGTACCTTCGACTGCTCGGTCATCCATTCTCCTTGCTATGACAGTCGTCATAATCTACCGTCCAGGCATTATAACAACTGTCATAGGGACCACCCCATGCCCAGCGACGCCCTCGTCGAGGAATTGATCACCGCGGACGGTTATCGCCTCAGCACCTGTCGCTTTCCCGCCCAGGGCCCACTGCAGGGCCGACTGATCGTCGCCGGCGCTACCGCCGTGCCCCAGGGCTTCTACCGCCGCTTCGCCCAGCATGCCGCCACCCGCGGCTTCGAGACCCTGACCTTTGACTACCGCGGCATCGGCCGCTCGGCGCCGGCCTCGCTCAAGGGCTTTCGCATGGACCTGCTGGACTGGGCGCGCCAGGACCTCGCCGCCGCCGTGGACGCCATGGCCCAGGGCGAGGTGCCGCTCTACCTGGTCGGCCACTCCTATGGCGGCCACGCCTTCGGCCTGCTGCCCAATCACGCCAAGGTAGCCGGCTTCTACGTCTTCGGCACCAGCGCCGGCTGGTACGGCTACATGCCGCCGCTGGAGCGCCTCAAGGTACTGACCATGTGGAAACTGGTGCTGCCGGTGCTGACCTGGTGGAAAGGCTACTGCCCCTGGAGCGCCCTGGGCCTGGGCGAAGACCTGCCGCGCGACGTCTATCGCCAATGGCGCCACTGGTGCAGCCTGCCCCACTACTTCTTCGACGACCCGGCCATGCGCGGCATCGAAGTCGGCTTCGCCGCGGTGCGCACCCCCATCGTCGCGGTCAACGCCCTGGACGACCTCTGGGCCACCCCGCAGTCGCGCGACGCCTTCATGCAGGCCTATCACAACACCGACCTGCAACGCGAAGACCTCGACCCCCGCCAGCACGGCGGCGCCATCGGCCATATGGGCTACTTCCGCGCCAGTGCGGAGCCGCTGTGGGATCGGGCGTTGGATTGGTTCACTGCCCTGCCGCGGATGCCCAGCCCGAGGTGAGTAGTGAATAGGCGCACATGACCAGGACTGGGGCGGGCCGACATCGCTAGTCCACACCTCTTAAAGTCAGCGGATTAACTCACTCATGCCGCGACCGCCTGGATGCTGGTGGTGACAGCTCGTCGAGTCCGGCACGCTCCTGATCTGGTGCTATCACCGCTCTCGCCTTGAGCCGAAGCCCCGCCAATCCTCGGTTTCAGCCCTATTGTTCGCAAAATCGTCGGACTTAACGGAAAAAACGATCTCAACTCCGGCCCTTCGCCAGCCTTGACGCTCTCCCGCCTGCCATCTAACGTGAAATCCATCACAAGGATGTGGCTGGAACGATCTCTCGCTCCGGCCCGGCCAGGAGGCCGCCATGCCCACCAAAGACCGCTACGGCAAGACCGCGCAAGACTACCGAAGCGCGCTCATCGCCGAACTCGATGCCGTTCCTAACTACCGTCGCCGCAAGCCCCGTCGCTCTCCCCTGCTGCTTATCTGGCTGCTGGTGCCTATCGCTCCTGCGCTACACACAAATATGTGGACCTAAATTTTGTCATCTGCATTCCTATGGAGTTTTCAAGCCAAAAATGGCTATCACAATTATTGAAAACTTAAGAGCCATACATTGGAAGATCATCACACACATTTTAACTCGAAACTAAATACGCAAATCGGGATACGATCCAAAGCTATACATTTCAATTTCTTTCCAGATACACCTAAAGTGCAGCAGCATACGTCTGATCAAAGGTATAAGGCAGAAACCATCATTAAAAATCAAGAGACCTTTTAGCCGCGCCAATAAAGAGCTACCAAAACCAAATCTTGGTTAGGATACGCAAACAGGGAATAGAGATGAACGGAATGATAAATAAGATCTCAAAAATTAAAAACATCGCTGTCTTTGACGATTTCGATTGGGCCAAATCTGTCAGAGACAAAGGAAACAATGTATCCGAATTTAAAAAACTAAACATAATATATGGAAGGAACTACTCCGGAAAAACCACCTTATCAAGAATAATAAGATCTTTGGAAACCGGAAACATATCTGAAAATTACAACAACCCGGAATTTGAAGTCATTTTCAACGAAAAAGGAATTGCAAACCATACAAAAAAGACCGAGCACGCCCTAAATATCCGAGTATTCAATGAAGACTTTGTTAAAGAGAACCTAAAGTTCATTTCTGACGACTCGCAATCTATAAGCCCATTTGCAGTCTTAGGAGAAAACAACTCCAAGATCGAAGAGAAAATTTTAGCTCTTGAATTAGAGCTTGGAAGTCAAAGCGAAAGTTCAGGCGTTTTAGGCAGTTTGAAAACTGCAAATCAAAAATATTTATCAACCACTACCGAGCTTGAAAGAAAAGAAAGCCACTTAGACTCACGACTAAAGGACAAGGCAAACAAGCCCAGCACAGGAATAAAACATAACAAATATTTTGGAGACGCCAACTACAACATCAACAAGCTAAACTCAGATATAAAAACAGTCAGCTTAGAAAGCTATCTTGATATCGACTCCGAGGCGATTAGCGCGCACCACTCACTTCTAAAGGAAGAACTCAAACCGGAGGTCACTCTACCTAAAAAAATTGATACATCAATAGACTCGTTACTTGAGAAAGCAAAATTCCTTACAGAGAAAAAAATCCCTTTATCCGATAGACTGCAAGAACTTCTAAATGATACGACGCTGGAGAACTGGGTCCGCCAAGGAAAGCTAATACACGAAGGCAAAAAAGATCATTGCGGTTTTTGTGGGAACCCCATAAGCAAAAGTCTTTGGCAAAAGCTAGACAATCATTTCAACCAAGAATCTGAAGCTTTACGGGTTGATATCCAGCAACTTATATCCACACTAAATATTGAACAGAAAAATGTCGAAAAACACACTCTGACTAAGCCATCAGAACTCTATTCGGTTTTCTCAAAAGATCTGGAGACTGTAGAGTCACTTTTTTCAACAGCCAAGCTTGAGTATAAAACCGCACTTGAAAGTGTCGCGGCGCAGCTCTACAGCAGAAGCTTGAATATATTCAAGCCACTCAACTTTACGGAAGTAAAAAACCCTAAAGAATTAATTCTCAAAGCTCAGGACGACCTTGAAGAAATAATAAAAAAATCAAACGAGTTTTCTTCTATTTTGGGTACGAAGCAGCAGGAATCTCGGCGAGCTCTAAGGCTGCATGAGGTTTTCACTTTCTTGATAGACATCGACTACCAGTCCGCTCTAGACGAAATCCAAAAACTAGGACAAGAACAGCAATTTGATCTGGCTCAAAAAAATCTATTACTTGATCAAGCCAACACTTTAAAAAACAATATTTTAATTTTACAGGCGCAACTCAAGGATGAAAGCAAAGGCGCTGAAAAGGTCAATGAATATTTAAACAAATTCTTTGAGCACCAAGGACTTCAACTAACATCAATCGAAGAATCTAGCCCTGAGAGTTACAAATCCATTCGATTCGAGGTGAGTCGTAAAGGAGCTAAAGCTTTCCATCTCAGTGAAGGTGAGTGCAGCCTAATTGCATTTTGTTATTTCATGGCAAAACTCAGCGACTATGAGACAAAAGGAAAGCAACCTATAATTTGGATTGATGATCCTATCTGCAGCCTTGACTCGAATCACATATTTTTCGTATACAGCCTGATACATGCAGAGATAATGTCACCGGAAATCCGCATTGAAAACGGCGAAGAGAAAAACATCCCCAAGCATAGCCAGCTCTTTATATCGACGCACAACCTAGAATTCCTAAAATATCTCAAGAGACTTCCTGGCGCAAATAGCAACAAAACCTCCGAGTACTTCACGATAAACAGAACAAACAACATCAGCCAAATAAGAATAATGCCTGATTACCTAAAAAACTACGTAACAGAATTCAATTATTTATTTAGTGAAATCTACAAATGCTCGCAGCTTGAGCATATCGACGATGGAAACTACACTACCTTCTACAACTTTGGAAACAACGCAAGAAAATTTTTTGAGATATACCTTTACTACAAATATCCAGATCGTGGAATGAGTGACGAAACAATTGAAAAGTTCTTTGGTGACAACATACCTGCCATACTGACCAATCGCATAAATAACGAATATTCACACCTAGCGGGAGTTTTTGAGCGAGGAGCAACACCAGTCGAGATACCTGAAATGAAAATTTCGGCCAAATTAATTATTGAGCGGATAAAGGAAAATGATCCACACCAATATCAAGCTCTTCTAAAAAGCATTGGCGCCCAAAACTAACGCATCACCAAGCAGCAAAATCCGCAGCGTTTTAAACTCCAAAAAATCTCACTAGCATATTTAAAAACTAGTGAGATTTTCGACATAGTCAATTCACAATCTAATATTTGCAAACAACACAACACAACACAACACAACACAACACAACACAACACAACACAACACAACACAACACAACACAACACAACACAACACAACACATATCTAATCGAACAATATAAACAGCTGGCGAAGTCAAAATTTTAAAATATAAACCGATATATCCTATCAAAACAATGGAAATCCCTCCAGCATAATCCAAAAAATTAACTCAAATTTATTAACTGTAAAATTATCAATCTTTAGATCTATTGTGCATGTGGCTTTATCAGTTAGAACATCTCTGCGTAATCCCTTTTTCTCTATTCTTTTCCTAGGTTCATAGCCCTCCCATTTCAACCGAAGCCCTCCACAAGGACCGTCCCCATGCCCACCTCCCGCTCCCTCATGATGCTGTTGCTCTTGGCCAATACCGGCGCCACCTGGGCCGCGTCCCAGACGGCGAACGTCCAGCAAAGCGGTGGCTTCAATGTGGTGAACCTGGACCAGGGCAGTGGGCTATCGGCGCGTAATACGGCGGATATCCAGCAGAGCGGCAGCTTCCTGAATGCCCAGGTCATCCAGCAGAACGACGCCGATGACAGCGTCCGGCTGGTGCAGGACGGCGGCAGGAGCGTGGCGGTGGTCAACCAGAGCTGGGGTGCGCGGCGGCGGGTGGATGTCGAGCAGGTGGATGCCGGCTACGGGCGGGTGGAGGTGAGCCAGGGGCCGGGCGCGGACAACGAGACGGTGGTGCGGCAGACCGGTCTGCGGCAGGACACCCTGGTGCAGCAGGATGGCGGTTCGCACCGGATCACCATCGACCAGACCGGCGAGCGCGCGGGGGACAATACCCTCAGCGTGCGGCAGAACGGGCTGAACGGCACCCTGGACCTGCGCCAGTACGGCGATGCGCTGGATCTGCAGGTGGTCAGCGTCGGATTGCGCAACGCGGCCTGGGTCAACCAGAACGGCAACGATTCCACGACCCTCATCGAGCAGAACGGCAACGACAACTACGTGGGCCTGAAGCAGGCCGGTGAGCGAGTGGATTCCAAGGTGGTCCAGCAGGGCAATGGTAACGATGTCCGCCTGAGCCATTCCAGCAACCTGGGCCAGCCCAGCACCGTCGACATCGCCCAGCGCGGCGATCTCAACCGCGCGGAAGTGAATGTCTATGGCGTGGGTAGCCAGCTGACCCTGGCGCAGACCGGTGACGGCAATGGCGCCTCCGCCATCGTCTCCGGCGAGGGCAATCAGCTGGACCTGGTGTCCACTGGCGACGGCAATGGCATCACGGCCTACTACCTGGGCAACGACGGCCAACTGAAGGTGGATCAACAGGGCAGCGGCCTCGGGGTCACGGCCTATGTCACGGGCGATGCCTCCAGCATCGTCGTCAATCAGAGCGGCTTCCAGCACACCGCCAACCTGACCCAGGCCACGGCGGGCAATGCCATCAACCTGACCCAGAGTGGCTTCTCTAACCACGCGGTGATTACCCAGTAGACCGGTCGCGGCAGGCCGGGAGGGCAGTGCCTCGGTCACTCCCGGTCGCCACCTGGCGGAGCGACGGCCTGGCGGCGGCGCGTTCAATGCGCTCCTGCTCGTCCAGGGACGAACGCATCGACTTGAAAACACCCACCGGCATTGAGCCTCATTCGCCATCTACGAAGCCCTCACGCTCATCTGCCAATCGGGCTTTCCAGCCACTGGCGTGGTGTTTCGGAAGAGATCCCTACCCGGTTGGCGGCGCCTTTTGAGCGCGGGCGACGTTGCCACTCCTTGGCATAGCCCTGCCAAGACTCGGCGCGGCGCCTGGTCCTCATCGGAGCGCCGACAATCACCCGCCACGGCTTGCGCGAGCTTCGGCAACACCGCACTAGCCCTTTTGCGCTATTGCGCCCACCACTTTACGCCCTAGCTTACTGACTGAGCATTCCTCGACTTCCGCGCACCCTCCTCGGGCAGCGCTGCTGCCCTGGCCACCGTCATAACTCACCACAAGGACACTCCCCATGCGAGCCTCCCGCGCCGTCGTGATGATGTCGATACTGGCCAACATCGGTATGGCCTGGGCGGACGCTCAGCCGGACAGCGTGGAAGACACCCGTCGTTCGATGCCGCCGATCCACGTACGCCAGAGCGTGGAACTGACCTACCAAGGCGTCAACGAGGCACGGGCGAACTATCTGGCGGCCCTGCGCGACTGCCAGGCGGGTGGATTGCAAAGCCGCGCGCTGGCCGATCAGGACGTCGCCTTGCTCGGCACCACCCGCTATGAGCTCTGGTTCGCTCGGGATATCGAGGTGGTTCGCGAGACGAGTTGGAGTGTCGCCAACGACGGCCCAGGCGGTACCTGCCTGTTCCGCCTGGACACCACGGGTACCCAGGAAACCACCACCGACACCTCCTACCAGCGGGTGGATCTGGCGACGGGCGAGAAGACCGAGGAGGCAGCGGCGCCAGAGGCCTTGAGCCGCATGCCGGTGGAAAAGAGCGCGCCGGCCGCACTGGGTGATTTCCAGGGACCGACCTCGCGCACGGTGGCCGGGCAGCCCTGTGACGAATGGGTCAAGCCCAATGGCTTGCGCCAGTGCGTCTGGTCGGCGGGAACGACGTGGGGCTTCGCGGCCGAGCCGCTGAACGACCATCGGCCCAATCGGGGTTTCATCGTGCTGGAACAGGTCCCCAGCGCCGATTCGGATTATAGAGTCACCACCCAGGTGATCAGCGTGGGCGAGCCGTTCAACCAGGCCGCGCTGGCGGTGCCCGCCGTGCCGGGTAAGCGGAACTAGCCCCTGAACGATAGGCGACTAGACTCGATGTCTCTTGGCTGGGCAAGGTACGGATCGTCAGGCCAGGAAGGCCAGAGCAAGGAAGCCCAGGCGGCCGCCAGCGCGGCGCTGATGAATGCCTATGCCGCCTACACCGAAGCGCTGAAGAAGGCCGGCGACAGCAGCAGTGAGGTCAGCGCCGAGGCGTGATCTGTGCCCAGCGGCTTGGGTTACCCTTGGGGCCTCATGCACCGTTGAGGAATCCACCATGGCCAACAGGCTGCTCGCCAAGACCGCGCTGATCACCGGCGCGGCCCAGGGCATAGGCGCCGCCATCGCCCGGGCCTTCGTGGCGGAAGGTGCCTTCGTCTATGTCACCGACCTGAACGACGAGCTCGGCTGCGTCGTTGCGGCCGAGCTGGGCGACCAGGGGCGCTATCTGCACCTGGATGTGCGTGACGAGGCGCAATGGCAGCAGGTGACCGGGCAGATCCTCACCGAACGTGGTCGGCTGGACGTGCTGGTGAACAACGCCGGGATCACCGGATTCGAGCAGGGCGTGGTGGCCCACGATCCGGAACACGCCCGCCTGGCCGACTGGCAGGCGGTGCATCGCACCAATCTCGAAGGCGTCTTCCTTGGCTGCAAGCATGGCATCCGCGCCATGCGCCCGGCGGGGGCTGGGTCCATCATCAATGTCTCGTCGCGCTCCGGGTTGGTGGGTATTCCCGGCGCGGCGGCCTATGCCTCGTCCAAGGCCGCGGTGCGCAATCACAGCAAGACAGTGGCGCTCTATTGTGCCGAACAGGGTCTGGCCATCCGCTGCAATTCGATCCACCCCGCCGCCATCCTCACGCCGATGTGGGAACCCATGCTGGGCGACGGACCGGAGCGCGAGGCGCGCATGGCGGCCCTGGTGCGGGATACGCCGCTGCGGCGCTTCGGTCGACCCGAGGAAGTGGCCGCTCTGGCAGTTCTGCTGGCCTCCGACGAGGCGAGCTACATGACCGGCAGCGAGTTGAATCTTGACGGCGGCTTGCTGGCGGGTTCGGCGGTGACGCCAGCCGTGGCGGAAGAGCCCTAACCGGCTATTACTTGACCTTGCAACCCAGCCGCAACTCGGTTCCGCGCGGCCAGGCCCTCGATCCTTGGCCAGGTCGGTACCGAGCGCCTCGCCCACCCGCGGGTGAAGATCTCGTCCAGGTCGTCGCAGCGCAGGGCGAAGTCGCCGGAGTCCGCCAGCAACTTCTGCCGGCGGACGAGGAGGTGGCGGCGCGGGAGGATGCTCAGGCGCTACCGGAAGCGACCGGCTTGGGGCGATCGTCGGGGTAGATGTCTTGGTCGGTGATGGCCGGATGGGTGCCCAGGGCGCGCAGTTCGTTCACCGCATCGCGGATCACGTCGTAGAGCAGCGAGGTGTTGCGCACCAGGGTCTGGTTGAGGGTACGACTGACCCGCGCCGGACGGGTCGGATCGATGAGGACGATCACCAGGTTGTCCCCCTGGGACTGGAGCTCGTGCTTGATGGGCGGGTCCAGCGCCGCCAACTGGGTACGAAGGGCTTGCATGAGGCCAGGTGTTCTCCAAGAACTGTTGCTCATTCCGACTCGACCGCTGGCGCAAGCGTTCCAGCGTTGCGCTTGCCAACGCCGGCCAAGGGGAGTCGGCGAAGGACACGGCCTCGCCGTGATGGCCGGCGCGGTACGGTCACTGGCGGGTCGTGCGGCGCACGCGCCCCCACCGCGGCCGATCCACCCGGTCCGGAAGGCGCACGTCCCGGCAGCGAATTGTCGGGGGCTCTGTTTGGCTTTATAACCCTCTATCGTCAACTTCAATAACAATAGGAAAGCCTTCGATGACCAGGGCTCTTGATTGGCGACGCGCGATTGGCAGCCTTTGCTCTGCCGTTACCTTCCTTCTGCTGACCACCCTGACCGTCCAGGCGGACGAGCCACCCAAGCCGGTCGAAGGCGACTTCGAGCTGCCGCGCTTCACCTTCCATACCGGTCAGACCCTCGACAACTTCCGTCTGCACTATCTGACGCTGGGCAAACCAGGCAACCCGGCGATCCTGGTACTGCACGGCACCGGTCAGCAGGGCGCGGCGATGTTGAGCAAGGATGTGGGCGGCCAGCTGTTCGGCACTGGCCAGCCGCTGGATGCAGCCAAGTACTTCATCGTGATCCCGGATGCGATAGGTACGGGCAAATCGACCAAGCCGTCGGATGGCTTGCGCGCCGCCTTTCCCCAGTACGACTACGCCGACATGGTGCAGGCGCAATACCTGCTGCTCACCCAGGGCCTGGGGATCAAGCACCTACGGCTGATCATCGGCAATTCGATGGGCGGCATGCAGACCTGGCTGTGGGGCGGCCTGCACCCCGGTTTCGCCGATGGCCTGGTGCCCATGGCGGCGCAGCCGACGGAGATGGCGGGACGCAACTGGATCATGAGGCGCATGCTGGTGGAATCCATCAAGCAGGACCCGGCCTGGGATCACGGTAACTACCAGACCCAGCCGCCGTCGCTCCGCCTGGCCAAGACCATGTTCGAGTTCGCCACCAGTGGCGGCACCCTGAACTACCAGGAGATCGCCGGCACCCATGCCAAGGCCGATGAGTTGATCGACAAGCGCCTGGCCGCACCGGTCACGGTCGACGCCAATGACTTCATCTACCAGTGGGAGGCCTCGGCCGACTACGACGCCATGCCGGGACTGAGCAAGATCAAGGTGCCGGTGCTGGCCATCAATGCTGCGGACGACGAGCGCAATCCACCCGAAACGGGCCTCATGCAGGAGGCGCTGAAGCAGGTGCCCAGCGCCCGGTATCTGCTGATTCCAGGTAGCGCCGACACGCGCGGGCACGGCACGACCGGCCTGGCCAAACTCTATGCAGCGGAGCTGGCGCAATTCGTCGATAAACTCCCCTAGCCCTTTAGGCGGCAGGCCGCTCGCACAGCGGGCCAGGCTCGCTGCCATGCACGACAGCATGAGGCGCAACCCAAGATGACGACCACGACGCCGAACGTGTTCCGCGAGCCCCGGCCATGAGCCCTCTGGACATCGGCACCTTCATCGCCCGCTGGCGGACACTAGGCCTGGCGCCCGCCGAGCCCTGGTGGATCACCCAGGAGTGCGAGGTGCACATCCGCGCCCTGCTGGAACGACTCGGCCCGGGCTTTCGGCGCGTAGGGGACCAGGCCATCCATGACAGTGCCGTGGTGGAAGCCGGCGTGGTACTGAAAGGGCCCTTGATCATCGGCGCCGGAGCCTTCGTGGCGGCCGGTGCCTATCTGCGCGGCGGGGTCTATCTCGGCGCGGGCTGCGGTGTAGGTCCGGCGTGCGAGGTGAAGAGCAGCCTGCTGCTGGACGGCAGCAAGCTGGCGCACTTCAATTTCGTCGGGGATTCGCTGATCGGCGCCGGGGTGAATCTGGAAGCCGGCGCCATCGTCGCCAACTACCGCAACGAGAGCGACGGTGCGCCCATCCGCATCCGCCATGGCAAGCGGGTGATCGAGACCGGGGTGAGCAAGTTCGGCGCCCTCATCGGCGACGGGTGCAAACTGGGCGCCAATGCGGTGCTGGCGCCCGGCACGCTGCTCGCCCCTGGCACCCGGGTGCCGCGGCTGGGACTGGTCGACCAGGGCGCCGACTAGCCGCGCCTAGAGCAGCGTCTCTTCCTGCTGGTAGATCTTCAGCCCGCGCGCCTGGTAGTTGGCCAGCGCAGCCGGGTGGTCCAGGGTGCAGGTGTGCACCCAGACGCGCTCGGTGCCGGGCCAGTCCCAGGCACTGCGGATGGCATGGCTCAGCAGTGGCCCGCCGAAGCCGAGGCCCATGAAGGCGCCGGCCAGGCCGAAGTAGCGGATCTCCACGTTGCGGCCATCCGGGCGGTACAGCTCGTAGTAACCGGCGATGGCGCCACGGTGATAGGCGACCCAGGTGCGGTGCCCGTCCTGCTCCACCAGCCCACGCCACTGCTCATCGCTCCAGCGGTCGAGATCGCCCCATTCCCAGGCCTTGCCCACCAGGGCGTAGAGAAAGCGGTTGAGTTCGGGTTGCGGCACCTCGCATTCGACGATGTGCAGGTCGGGCCGCTGCGGCTTCTCCCGCAGCTCGGCCGAGGAGGTCATTTCGAGGTAGAAGGTGGTGCAGGTCCGGTCCATCGCCAAGACTCCCTGGGAAAGGTCAGACCTTATTGTGATCAGCCGCCGAGGGTGGTGCCAGCCTGATTGCGACCTTCAGAGGGACGCATTGAGCTCGGCGATCAGGGTTTCCCGGTATTTGAGTGCCTCCACCGAGGCCTCGCCCAGCGAACTGGCAACGGCGCTGAGCAGCCCTTCGGCGAGCAGCATGAAGGCGCACATGCTGTTGCTGAAGAACAGGCTGCGGTTGGGCACGAAGAAGCTGTGCCGGGCGGTCTTCGCCAGTGGCGAGCTGGCCGAATCGGTCAGGGCGACGACGGTGATGCCGTGGCGCGCCGCGACCTCGGCGGTGGCCAGCACGCTGGGGGTGTAGGGAAAGCAGCTGGCGACCACCAGGACATCGCCGGTCTCCAGTTGCGCCAGGGCATCGGCCACGCCCTGGCGACTGGAATCCAGGGCGCCGACGTCCGGGCGCAGCATGCCCAGGCCGTAGGCCATGAACAGCGCCAGGGAGTTGAACTGGCGCATGCCGTGGATACGCACGCGCCTGGCCTGGCTGAGGAGGGTCACCACCGCCTCGAAGGTGGCCGGATCGACCTGCTCGATGGTACTGGCGATGTTGGCGCTCTCCTGGCGCCCCAACCGGGTGAGCTGCGCCAGGGTACCCTTGGCGTCGGCACCGACCACCAGCCGGGAGGCCTGGTCGCTGTAGAAGCTACGGCCTTCGGTCAGCTCGCGGCGGAACACGTCCTGCAGCTTGCTGAAGCCCGAGTAACCCAGGCGCCGGGCGAGCCGCGACAGGGTGGAGGCGTTGACATTGACCTGCTCGGCCAGCTCGGTGATGGACGACACCGCGGCCCGTTGCGGCGATTCGATGAGGGCGGTGAGCACCCGCACCGAACTGCTGCCCAGGGCGATGTCGACCGCGCCGCTCTCGATAGCGGCGAGCAGCTCTTTCAAGCCGCCTACCGTGTCAGGCGCCAGGGCGCTCGCTGTGCTCATCGACCTTCCGTCATTGGGGAATGGAAACCACGCCCGCCGCGTCGGCCGTTTCCGTCGCCGCGCGGGTGTGAACGCGCCATTCTACCTTGGTGGCCCCGAGGATGAAGATGGCGGTGGCCAGGGTGTTCTCGTCGTCCGGGTCATCGGCGGCACAGCGGTAGATGGGCAAGTCGGCCACGGCGGTGTCGCGCAGGATGGCGAGGGCCTGGGCCGGCGAGAGATCGGCCGGGAGCAACGCCAGGCGCGCCTCCACCTGCCGCTGCCGCGCGCCAGAGCTGTCGGTGATGCGCTGCCCTACCCCAGTCAGCGCCGGGTGGACGATATGGTTGGCGTGGCCACCGGGCCGGCCGATCTCGGCCACGGCGGTAGCGGCCGCGCTGGCCTCGACACTGACTACCCGCGCCGAGCCGGCCTGGCCGAAGATGTGGTGGAAGGCTCCGGCGCGCGGCTGGGAGGAGACCGCGGCGATGGCTTCGTCGACCGAGCGGGCATCGAGGGAAGCACGGCCGAGGATCTGCCGCGGCACACCGGCGGGGATGTCGCTGGGTCTCAGGTTGTTGACCGTGGCGACGACGCCATGGGCGTTGACCGCGAAGGTGTGGCCGGGGATGGAGCCCGGATAGACGAAGCTGGTGAAGGCCACGCCCTCGACGGGGCTGACCTCGACCAGGGCGCAGTCGTCACGCAGTTGCGGCAGGCCGTCTTCGTTATGGGCGATGAGGGTGCCCCGGGCGGTCCGGCCGTACACCGTGGTGCATCCGTCCACCGCCGGCAGGCCGGGGAAGTCGCCGCGGCAATTCCACAGGAAGACTTCCGCCAGCGGCAGTTGCAGGCCGGCGGCGAGGCCTTCGAGTTCCTGCCAATAACGGGGGAAGTGCTGGCGCACCAGGGCCTGCATCCGCTGGGCCTTGGCGCTATCCGCCAGGCCTGCCAGGTGTTGCCAGAGCGGCAGTGGGCGCAGCTTGGCATGCACCGCGGCACGACCGAATTCACCCAGGCCGAAGCCGATGTCATGGGCGCTGCCGGAAAGCTGGAGTCGAGCGAGCATGGTCAGGGCGGCCTCAGGAAACGTGCTGGAGGAATTCGCGCAGGCGCGGACTCGGCGGATTGGCGATCAGCGCCTTGGGCTCGCCGTCTTCGGCGATCCGGCCCTTGTCGATGAAGATCAGCCGGCTGGCGACCTTGCGCGCGAAGTCCACCTCGTGGGTGACGATGACCATGGTCATGCCTTCCTCGGCGAGGGCCTTCATCACCGTGAGCACCTCATGGCGCAACTCCGGGTCGAGGGCAGAGGTGGGCTCGTCGAACAGCATCAGCTTCGGCTTGACCGCCAGGGCGCGGGCGATGGCGACGCGCTGCTGCTGGCCACCGGACAGCTGCGAGGGATAGTGATCGGCGCGCTCGGCCAGGCCGACCTTGGCCAGCAGCTCCCGCGCCTGGGCCTGGGCCTCGGCCTTGCTCGCGCCCCGCACGCGGATCGGACCGAACGCCACGTTTTCCAGGGCGGTCATCTGCGGGAACAGGTGGAATTGCTGGAATACCATGCCCGCTTCCTGGCGGATCAGGCGCTCGTCCACCTTGGGGTCGTTGACCTTCAGGCCGTCGACGATCAGCTCGCCGAAGGTGATCTCTTCGAGCTTGTTGATGCAGCGCAGCAGGGTGGATTTGCCCGAGCCCGATGGGCCGATGATCACCACCACCTCGCCACTGGCGATGCGCAGGTCGATGTCGTGCAGCACCTGGGTGCGGCCGAAGTGCTTGGAGACGTTCTTGAATTCGATCATAGGATTTTCATCCTCGCTTCCATGACGCGCAGGGCGTAGCTGAGGACCAGGGTGATGACCAGGTAGATCACCGCCACGGCCGTCCAGATTTCCATCGCGCGGAAGTTGCCGGCGATGATTTCCTGGCCCTGGCGGGTCAGTTCGGCCACGCCGATGACGATGAACAGCGAGGTGTCCTTGATGCTGACGATCCACTGGTTGCCCAGGGCGGGCAGCATGCGGCGGAAGGCCAGCGGGGCGATGACGTATCTCAGGGTGTCGCGCCGCGACAGGCCCAGGGCCAGGCCCGCTTCACGGAAACCGCGATTGATCGACAGCACCGCGCCCCGGGTGATCTCGCCGATATAGGCGCCCGAGTTGAGCATGATGGTGGCGACCGCCGCGCCGAAGGGATCGATCCGCACCGGGATCATCAACGGCAGGGCGAAGTAGATGAACATCACCTGCACCATGATCGGGGTGCCACGGAAGAGTTCGATGAAGACGAGGGCTACCCGGCTGCTCAGGAAACCGCCGTAGGCGCGAGCGAAGCCCGCGACCACGCCGATCACGGCGCCACCCATCAGGCCCAGGATGGAGATCCAGAGCGTGAGTTTGGCGCCGTCCAGCAGGACGGGGAGCGCATCCCAGATGGCGCTCCATTGGAAGTTCATGCTGATGACTCTCTTGGCTACGGGACAGGATTACTTTGGCTGGGTGCCGAACCACTTCTCGTAGATACGCGCGTAGGTGCCGTCTTCACGCAGCTTCTTCAGCGCCGCATTGACCGGCTCGCGCAGCTCGCTGCCCTTGGGGAAGCCGATGCCGTATTGCTGGGCCATCATCTGGGTGCCCACGGTCTTCACCTGGCCGTCGCCGGCGGTCTTGATGTAGTAGAGGACGTTGGGGGTGTCGTGCATGGCGGCGTCGACGCGGCCGGTGCGCAGCTCCAGGTAGGCGTTGTCGATGTTGGGGAACTGGCGCAGTTCCTTGGCCTTGAAGTGGGCCTTGGCGTAGTCGGCCGCGGAGGTGCCGGCCTTCACCGCGACGGTCTTGCCGGCGAGATCCGCTTCGCCCTTGATGCTGTCGTTGTCGCTCTTGACCATCAGCAGGAAGCCGCTGTCGTAGTAGCCGTCGGAGAAGTCGATGACCTGCTTGCGCTCCTCCTTGATGGTGATGCCGGCCAGGGCTGCATCGACGTTGCGCGTCTGCAGCGCCGGGATGATGCCGTTGAAGTCCATGGGCTTGAGCTGGTAGGTCACCCCCAGCTCCTTGGCGATCGCCGCCCAGAGATCGATATCGAACCCCACGTACTCGTTGCCCTGCTTGAACTCGAACGGCACGAAGGCGGTGTCGGTCGCGATCAGCAACTCCTTGCCCGCTGCCTGGGTGGCGCACGAAAGGGTGAAGGCAATAGCGGCCAGCGAAGCTTTGAAGATGGTCTTCATCGTCTTTCCTCAGCAAAAGGTGGTCTCGGTCACCGCAGGTCGGTGCGAGGGAAAGCGGCAGTAAGGGCGTTGGGTAGGCTCGAATTCTTATGGGTGGCAGCGGCAGGCCAGAGCGGGCGGCGAGCCGATTGCCGCGAACCCGCAAGGACTGCTTGCGTCGCTCGAATGCAAATATCCGTTGCCTTGCAAAACGATGCAAGTAATATTTGCACATCACTAGGAGGGTCTATGAGCCACGTACTGCACCGCAGCCTTACCCACACCTACCCCACCGCAGTCGCCGGCGACGGGCCCTATCTGATCGACCGCGACGGCCGGCGCTATCTGGATGCCAGTGGCGGCGCCGCCGTGTCCTGCCTGGGGCACAGCGACCAGGAAGTCATCGAGGCGGTGCGCCAGCAGATCGGCACCCTGGCCTATGCCCATACCTCCTTCTTCACCACCGAGGTGATGGAAGAACTGGCCGACTTCCTGATCGCCCGGGCGCCGGCGGGCCTGGAGTCGGTGTACTTCGTCTCGGGTGGCTCGGAGGCCGTGGAAACGGCATTGAAGCTGGCCCGGCAGTATTTCGTCGAGATCGGCCAACCGGGGCGCAAGCACGTGATCGCCCGCCGGCAGAGCTACCACGGCAATACCCTGGGCGCACTGGCCGCCGGCGGCAACGCCTGGCGCCGCCAGCAATTCCAACCGCTGCTGATCGACGTCAGCCACGTCAGCCCCTGCTATGCCTATCGCGAGCAGCAGGCGGGGGAAAGCGACGAGCACTTCACCACCCGCCTGGCGCAGGAACTGGAAACGGAGATCCTGCGCCTGGGCGCCGACCAGGTCATGGCCTTCGTCGCCGAGCCGGTGGTGGGCGCCACCCTGGGCGCGGTGCCGGCCGTGCCCGGCTACTTCAGGAAGATCCGCGAGGTCTGCGATCGCCATGGCGTGCTGCTGATCCTCGACGAGGTCATGTGCGGCATGGGCCGTACCGGCTCGCTGTTCGCCGCCGAGCAGGAGGGCATCACCGCGGATCTCATCACCATCGCCAAGGGCCTGGGCGCCGGCTACCAGCCCATCGGCGCCACCCTGCTCAGCGGTCGCATTCGCGACGCCATCGCCCAGGGCTCCGGTTTCTTCCAGCACGGCCACACCTACATCGGCCATGCCACGGCCTGTGCGGCAGCCCTGGCGGTGCAGAAGGCCGTCGAGCAGCGCGGCCTGCTGGACCGGGTCAACCAGCTGGGCGACAGCCTGCAGGCCAAGCTGGTCGAACGCCTGGGCCAGCATCCCCATGTCGGGAATATCCGCGGGCGCGGGCTGTTCCGCGGTATCGAGCTGGTCGCCGACCGCGAGAGCAAGACGCCCTTCGCCCCCGAACTCAAGCTGCACGCACGCTTCAAGAAGCGCGCGATGGAGCTGGGCCTGCTGTGCTATCCCATGGGGGGCACCCTCGATGGGCAGCGCGGCGATCACATCCTGCTGGCCCCGCCCTTCATCCTGGACGACAGCCATCTCGACGAGATCGTCGAGAAGCTGTCGGACACCCTGGATGCCGTAGTCGCCAGCCGCTAGAGGATGACCACCATGGCGATCTCATCGCGCCTGACAACGCTGTCCGAACAGCGCATGACGCCAGAACAGCAGCGGGTGCTGGCCGATATCCTCGGCGGTCCGCGAGGCAATCTCGATGGCCCCTTCCTGGCCTGGGTGCACAGCCCGGCGCTGGCCGACCACGCACAGCGATTGGGGGCCTTCTGCCGCTACGGCACGCGATTGGAGCTGCGGCTTACCGAGCTGGCGATCCTCACCACCGCGGCCTGGTGGCGTTCCCAGGCGGAATGGCAGATCCACGAACCCATCGCCCGCTCCGCTGGGCTCTCGGACGAGGTGATCGAGGCGCTCCGGCAGCGCAACGTGCCGGCCTTCGAAACGCCCGAGGAGACCTGCGTGCATGCCATCGGCATGGCGCTCTACAACACCCGGCGCCTCCCCGATGACGTCTACCAGCAAGGGGTGACGCTGTTCGGCGAAGCCGGGATGGTCGAGTTGATCGGGGTATATGGCTACTACAGCCTGGTGGCCATGACCCTGAACGCCTTCGCGGTCGACCGGGGAAGCAAGGCGCCCCTCCCTTTCGCCGAATAAGGCAGGCCGCGGACCAATGTCAGTCAAGCCTCGGTCACCGTCCATACGGCGCTTCCAGCTACCTTGATGACCACAAGAACGCCGTGTTCTCTGCGCCAGAACGCGGCGTTTTGTGTAACCGATCGGCAGTGGGCCCATGCCAGGTTGTTGCATGGGGCACTAGCAGGACCGCTGCCTATCGCGGCCATGGGCCGCTCCTACAAAGGCACGATATACCCCGTAGGAGCGGCCCATGGCCGCGATAGCACGCCTGCAGCCAGATCCAAGCTCCGCCCGCTAGCACACAGCCGCTGCTGTCGTTCCGACCCGCTAGGCATTAGGCCGCGGACCGGTCTAAACGCGGGCTATCCCGCCACCGCGCCGTCCGCAGACCGACCGCGCCAGGCGAAGGCCAGCACCATCAGCAGCCCCAGCGCGGCCATGCCGGCGCCGGCCAGGGAAATGGCCGGATAGCCCAGGCCGGCGCTGATCACCGCGCCGCCCAGGGCCGCGCCCAGGGCATTGCCCAGGTTGAAGGCGCCGATGTTGACCGCCGAGGCCAGGTTGGGGGCGTCCTTGGCGGCTTCCATCACCCGCATCTGCAGCGGCGGCACCAGGGCGAAGCTGGCGAAGCCCCAGACGAGAATGGCCACGGCAGCCGCCAGCGGCCAGCGCATCAGCACGGTGAAGGCCAGCAGCACCAGGATCAGCACGCCGAGGGAGACGATCAAGGTGCGGTCGATGGATCTGTCCGCCGCCTTGCCACCCCAGAGATTGCCCAGGGTCAGGCCGACGCCGAACAGCACCAGCATGGCGGTGATGAAGGCGGTGGACGCGTGCGTCTCGCTGCTCAGGATGGGCGCGATATAGGTGAAGACGGTGAACATGGCGCCGGAGCCAACCACGGTCAGCGCCAGGGCGGCCAGTACCGGCGGACGCCCCAGCACGCGGATCTCGGCCAACACGCCATCGCTCGGCGGCAGGGCCACGTTGGGCAGGGCGAACCAGAGCGCGGCCATGGTCAGCAGGCCGAGTCCGGCGATGCCCCAGAAGGCCTGGCGCCAGCCGAGCAGTTCGCCGAACCAGGTGGCCAGGGGCACCCCGCCGATGGTGGCCAGGGTCAGGCCCATGAACATGGCCGCCACCGCGCCGGCGCGCTTATCCGGGGCGACCACGCTGGCCGCCACCAGGGCACCGACGCCGAAGAAGGCGCCGTGGTTGAGCGAGGTCACCACCCGGGCGATCAGCAGGCTGGTGTAGTCGCTGGCCAGGGCCGACATCAGGTTACCGAGGGTGAAGATGGCCATCAGGCCGATCAACAGCTGGCGGCGCGGGATGCGGCCGGTGGTGAGGGTCATCAGCGGCGCGCCGATCAGCACGCCGAGGGCATAGGCGCTGACCAGCAGGCCCGCAGTCGGGATGGAGACACCGAGGTCGGCGGCGATGCCCGGCAACATGCCCATGGGGGCGAACTCGGTGACGCCGATGCCGAAGGCACCGGTGGCCAAGGCCAGCAAGGGAGGATTGATACGCATGGGAAAGACTCCTTATCTATGCCACGAATGCTAAGCTCCCACCCCAGCAGCCGGTAGACACCGGTTGCGGCATGCACCTTTGCCTAGGAGTCACAGATGGACTTGGCGGGCCGATCCGGCGAGATGACGGTGTTCGTGCAGGTGGTGGAGGCCGGCAGCCTGTCGGCCGCGGCGCGTGCCCTCGGCCTGACGCCTTCGGCGGTGAGCCGCTCCCTCGCCCGCACCGAGCAGCGCCTGGGCACCCGCTTGCTGCTGCGCACCACCCGCGCCATCACCCTCACCGCCGAGGGCGAGGCCTATCTGCGAGCGGCGCGGCGCATCCTGGCGGATCTGGCCGAGGTGGAAGAGGCCATCGCCGACCAGGGCGTGCCCCGGGGGCGGCTGAGGGTCAGCGCCGCCCTGGGCCACGGGCGGATGACCATCGTGCCGCTGGTGGCCGCCTTCAGCGCCCGCTATCCGCACATCGTGGTGGACCTGGCGCTGGGTGACGAGGTGGTGGACATCCTCGCCGGCCAGGCCGACGTGGCGATCCGCTTCGGCCAGCTGGCCGACAGCCCCCTCACCGCCCGTCCCATCGGCGTCACCGGCCAGGTGGTGGTGGCCTCGCCCGCCTATCTCGCCCGTCACGGCACGCCCCAGGTGCCAGAAGACCTGCTGCGGCACAACTGCCTGAGATTCAACTTCCGCCGGGCCGAACCGGACTGGCCTTTCCGACGCGACGGCCAGGTATTCTCGCTGAAGATCGCCGGCAACATCGAATGCAACAGCGGCGAGGCCCTGGCACACCTGGCCCGGGAAGGCGCCGGCATCGCCCGCATCGGCGCCTTCAGCGTGGCCGACGACCTGCACAGCGGCGCCCTGGTCCCGTTGCTGGATGCCTGGAATCCGGGCGACCAGGAGCCCATCCACGCGGTGTTCGTCGGCGGGGCCACCATGCCGGCGCGGGTGCGGCTGTTCGTGGATTTCCTGGTGGAGCACCTGGGGTCCTGAACGAGGGCGCGGAACTCCACCCCACATCCCGCCCCTAATCAGCCACGCCCGCACTCCTGGCGCCCCCTTGCTGACTCGAAGCGCCGCCCGCGGTCGCTTCGCTCACTGGCAGGGCGCCTGCGTCGCCTTCTCTTCGTGTCTGCCAGGATAGTCCATTCGTATGTCTGCCCCTGCTTCCGCTTCCGCTTCCGCTTCCGCTGCCCCCGACCAGCAGGCCTCGGCCCGCCGGCTGATCTTCATCACCGTGCTGGTCGCCACCATGGGCGCCCTGGCCTTCGGCTACGACACCGGCATCATCGCCGGTGCCCTGCCCTTCATGACCCTGCCGGCCGACCAGGGCGGGCTGGGGCTCAACGCCTACACCGAAGGGCTGGTCACCGCCGCCCTGATCGTCGGCGCCGCCTTCGGCTCGCTGGCGGCGGGCTATCTCGCCGATCGCCATGGCCGGCGCACCACCCTGCGCCTGCTGTCGATCCTGTTCGTCCTGGGCGCCCTGGGCACCGCGGTGGCGCCCTCGGTGGAGCTGATGGTGGTCGCGCGCTTCGTGCTCGGCCTGGCGGTGGGTGGCGGCTCGGCCACGGTGCCGGTGTTTATCGCCGAGATCGCCGGCCCCAAGCGCCGCGGCCGGCTGGTGAGCCGCAACGAGCTGATGATCGTCAGCGGCCAGTTGCTGGCCTATGTGCTCAGCGCCCTGCTCGCCTGGCTGGTGCATGACAACGGCATCTGGCGCTACATGCTGGCCATCGCCATGGTGCCGGGCATCCTGCTGTTCGCCGGTACCTTCCTTTTGCCCACCTCGCCGCGCTGGCTGGCGGCCAAGGGCCGTATCGAAGAAGCCGAGGCGGTGCTGGAGCGCCTGCGCGACACCCCTGAGGAGGTGGAGCGCGAGGTGCAGGAGATGCGCGAGGCCGAGGAGCAGGCCAAGCACCGGCCGCCGCTGCGCGAGCTGCTGCGCCAGGGCTGGGTGGTCAAGCTGCTGTTGCTGGGCATCGGCCTCGGCTTCGTCGCCCAGTTCACCGGGGTCAACGCCTTCATGTACTACACCCCGATCATCCTCAAGAGCACCGGCATGGGCACCAGCGCGGCCCTCACCGCCACCATCGGCAACGGCGTGGTCTCGGTGATCGCCACCCTGCTGGGCATCTGGGCCATCGGCCGCGCCGGACGCCGTACCCTGCTGCTGATCGGCCTGGTGATCGTGGTGCTGGCCCAACTGGCGCTGGGCAGCGTGCTGCTGTGGCTGCCGCAGGATCTCACCCAGAGCTACCTGGCGCTGGCCTGCATCCTGGTGTTCCTGCTGTTCATGCAGATGTGCATCGCCCCGGTGTACTGGCTGCTGATGTCGGAGCTGTTCCCCAACCAGGTCCGCGGCCTGCTCACCGGGGTGGCGGTGGCCGTGCAATGGCTGTGCAACGCCACCGTGGCCTTCAGCTTTCCGGTGGCCCTGGAAGCCATCGGCAACTACACCTTCTACGTCTTCGCCGCGATCAACCTGGGGTCGCTGGTGTTCGTGTTCTTCTGCCTGCCGGAGACCCGCGGCAAGTCCCTGGAAGAGATCGAGCGCCATTTGAAGAAAGAACTATAGCGGGGGTCGCTAGCGGACCGATCGGCGATTCTCCGGCTTGCCACGGACCAAATGGAATAATTTCTCATCCCGTGTCAAGTCGGACCTTTCCAAGCCGATGCAGAGTGAAGGCATGTCGCCGTCATTCTTCGCGCCGGGGCGCGATCGGGGCTTTCGATGAACATCAAGCAGAAACTCACCTCGCTTTTTGCGGTAACCGCCTGCCTCCCGGTGATCCTGGTGGCCGGCGTGGTCATCATGAACGTGCGCAGCCAGGCCACCGACGACTTCCTCGACGGCAGCGGGCGCGAAATCCGCCAGATCGATCGCAACATTCAGCAGTTCTTCTCCGGCATCCAGCAGAACGTCGACTTCCTGGCCAAGGAGCCGAACATCGTCGCGCTGGAAGGCCTGAAGAACTACAGCGGTGCCGATGCCGCGCAGATTCCGCAGCCGGAAATCGGCCAGCAGACACTGGCCTACTTCACCCGCTTCGCCAAGACCCACCCCACCACCGCCTACCTGTCGGTCGGCCTGGCCGATGGCACCTACGTCAGCTGGCCGGACGACGCCAAGCTGGCCAACTACGACCCACGCGTGCGTCCCTGGTATCAGGCCGCCATCGCCAACCCAGGCAAGGTGGTGCGGACGCCGGCCTATTACTGGGCGGCCGATGACGTCTCCCTGATGGGCGTGGTGCGGACGATGGAAGACGCCAACGGCAAGGTGCGTGGCGTAGTGGGCCTGGACATCTCCCTCAAGCAGCTGACTGACCTGGTGAAGAGCATCACCCTCGGCCAGAGCGGCTACCTGATGCTGGTGGAAGACAGCGGCAACGTGCTGGTCGACCCCCGCGATCCCAAGCACAACTTCAAGCAGCTCAAGGATCAGGGCGACGCCTACCAGACCCTGAGCGGCATCCAGAGCGGCCTGGGTGAAGTCACCCTGGGCGGCACCGACTACATGGTCAACGTCTATCAGGCCAAGAACCTGGGCTGGAAATTCATCGGCCTGATCGAACGCAGCGAGGTGATGGGCAAGGCCACTCGCCTGACCTGGCAGATCGCCGGGATCACCGCCGTGCTGGCACTGGTGTTCGCCCTGCTCGGCGCCGCCTTCGCCGGCATGATCGTGCGGCCGATCCGCGGCGTGTCCGCGGGTCTGGAATCCATCGCCCAGGGCGAAGGCGACCTGACCAAGAGCCTGAGCGTGCAGGGCAAGGACGAAACCGCCACCCTGGCCGGCTGGTTCAACCAGTTCCTCGCCAGTATTCGCCAGTTGGTACAGCGCATCGGCCAGGCCTCGAGCGACCTGCAGCAGGCGTCCCAGACCACTACCCAGGCCGCCGCCAGCATGAACGAGGTGGCCGGTCGCCAACGCGAAGCCGTGGAGCTGGTGTCCACCGCCTTCAACGAGATGGTCGCCACCTCCAACGAGGTCGCCCGCTCCTGCAGCCAGGCCGCGGCGTCCGCCGACGTCGGCCATCACAAGGTGCAGGAAGGTTACGGCCAGATCGAGCGGGCCACCGGCAACGTCAACCAGCTCAGCGGCAGTCTGGCCCAGTCGGCCCAGGCCATGGCCGTGCTGGAGCAGGACAGCCAGAACATCAACACCATCCTCGACACCATTCGCGGCATCGCCGAACAGACCAACCTGCTGGCGCTCAATGCCGCCATCGAGGCGGCACGGGCCGGCGAGCAGGGTCGCGGCTTCGCCGTGGTGGCCGACGAGGTGCGGGCTCTGGCCAAGCGTACCGCCGACTCCACCGGCGAGATCGACGGCCTGCTGGGCAATTTGGCGCGCAAGACCCAGGAGGTCACCCGCCAGATCGAGACCAGCCTGCAGCTGTCGCAGACCAGCGTGACCTCGATCAGCGAGGCACGCGGCAGCTTCGAAGGCATCCGCCATTCGGTGGACGACATCCGCAACCAGGCCCTGCAGATCGCCGCGGCGGCCGAGGAACAGCACCAGGTAGCCGAGGACATCAACCGCCACATCGCCCAGATCCAGGACGATGCCCTGCAGGTGGAAGGCCTGGCCCAGTCCACCAGCCACGACTCCTCGCGCCTGTCGCACCTCTCCGGCGAACTGAACAGCCTGGTCCGCCGCTTCAAGGCCTGACCGGTTGCCTGGTGGTAGCAGCAGCCCCGCAGGTGATTCCGGCGGGGCTTTTTTGTTGGGTGGGCGTTTGGTGATGCGTGGATAAGGCTGCGCCGTTATCCACTCTACGGACGTTGAACCTACCCACTGCGCCGAACGGCCCTCTCTCCCCCTGGGAGGGCTGGGGTAAGGGTGCCTCTAGCAAAACCGTAGCGCGGAAAACGGCGCAGCCTTTTCCACGAGTGTCGACCACCCCGTTGGGCTTCGCTGCGCTCACCCCAACCTACGATGCGACCCCAATACCCCCCTCAAGCCCCGGACGGCGAACCCTGGTCGCGGTCGTTGCGGAGGTTGCTATGGGCGGCCTGGCAGATCTCGCGCAGGCCGCTCTTGAGGCCCTCTTCCAGGGTGGGATGGTAGAATGGCATGTCGAGCAGCGAGCTGGCGGTCTCGCCGTTGATCAGCGCCAGTACCAGCAGATGGCCGATGTGATCCATGCCCGGCCCGACCATGGCGGCACCGGTGAGCTTGCCGGTGCCCGGTTCGGCGTAGAAGCGGGCGATGCCCTGGTTGCGTGCCTCGACCCGGGCACGGCCCTGGTCGTGATAGGAAGACCTCCCGATCAGGCTGCCCTCGTCCGGCGGACTGCCCAGCACGGCCACCGGCGGATCGGTGAAGATCAGCGAGAACGCTGGCGAACGGGGCGTGGCCCGGACCTCCGGGTAGCAGGCGGCATTGTGCCCGGCGATGGCGCCTTCGTCGGAGGCTTCATGGAGGATGGGCCGGTCGTGGTCGGCATCGCCGGCGATGAAGATCGATGAAGCGCCGCACTGCATCGTCTTGGGGTCATAGAGCGGGGTGCCATGGTCGTCGAGCTCGAGGCCAGTGGTGTCCAGGCCCAAATCCTTGAGCCGCGGCGGTCGCCCGGCGGCCACCAGCACGTAGTCGAAATCGCCCTCGCCGCTCGTAGCGCCGGACCAGGACAGCCGCACACCCTCGCCTTCGCACCGGGCATCCACCTCGACATTCAGGTACAGCGCCAGGTCCTGTTCCAGGATCTGGCGCAGTTCGGCCTTCACCTCGGCGTCCTTGAGCGCACCGAGACCGTCGTCCTGCCCGAACAGGGTGACCGCCACCCCCAGGCGAGCCATGGCCTGGGCCAACTCCAGGCCGACCGGGCCGGTGCCTATCACCGCCAGGGAACGCGGCAGGTCCGGCAACTCGAAGATCGTATCATTGGTCAGCGCACGGTCGCCGAGGCGGTCGAACGGAGCCGGTACCAGCGGATAGGAACCCGTGGCGATGACCACGCTACGAGCCTGAACAGTCCGACCATCGCTGAGTTGCAGGCGGTCCGGCGCCATGAAGCGGGCGGTGGCGCGCTGGGCCACACCTTCGGGCAGTTTCTCGAAACCCTGCTGGGTGGCGGCGACGAAATGGTCACGCTCGCGACGGACCCGCGCCATGACCGCCGCACCATCGACCCTGACGCTACCCACCTCGATGCCGAAGGTGCCGGCCCGCTGAACGGCGTGGTGAGCCTCGCCGGCGACGATCAGCAGCTTGGACGGCATGCAGCCCACCGAGGCGCAGGTGGTACCGGCCCAACGGTCGTCGATCAACAGGGTGCTAGCGCCCTGGCGACGGGCCGCGCGTTCGGCGGCGAGGCCCGCGGTGCCGGCGCCGATCACGGCGACATCGCAGTGGAGATCCGGGGTGTTCGAAGGCTGTGCGGGGTCACTCATCACGTCACCTGACATTGCGGAGGGTTACCCGACTCGCGCCAGGCTCTAGCTAGGGACCCGAAGCGCAGCGTTGAGGTTGCATCCTCAAGGCGTGATCCACTTCGACAAAAAACCGACATTTCTTGTCAGTAGCGTCAAATTCCATGCCATTGGTCGCCTTATACTGGCGCTATGGAACCATCGAGGTGTGACGCCCTCAATTTAGTCAACTTAAATGGACGAAGGCACTCACATGGAACGTGATCTCAGCAAGATTTCGCTCATCACCGATTGGTCCTACCTGATCGCCCTGGAGACCGGCCTGTTCACCCGCGGTGAACTCAGCGGCGCGGTGCTCAAGGCGCTCAACGACCAGGCCCGCCTGCTCTCCCGGCGCTACCTGGTGCAGAAGTCCAAGCTTGACGTGCGCCGGCTTACCCCGGCCGAAACCGAGATCCTCGACACCCTCAGCGAGACCGCTGCCAATCTACGCCGGCGCGGGCGGCTGCCGCACAACATCGTCAAGAGCCTGAGAGCCGGTGGCCTGATCGCCGCCGTCGAGCGCAGCGTCTGCGCCGCGGGCATCCTGCAGTGCCACAACGGTTTCTACGAAGACGGCCTGGAACCCGGCGCCTTCGAACGCATCGTCATGCGGCATCCCCAGGAATTCGGCGACCACGCCCGGCAGAGCGCCGCCCTCTACTTCGCCGACCACGCCCCGCCGGTGACCCTCGACCAGCCGCTGCAGGCCAGCGCCTGATGCGCGGGACGCGCGCAACCGACGTGGCGGCCGGGAGGCCCCAGTCCACGTCCACGCGCGCGCGTCCCTCGTTCTGGGTTGCCACCGCAGGGCTGCCTTGCCCCCGTCCCCGGCGTCTGCCGCCGTCCGCTCGCGCCCCGCTCAGCCCCCCATAGTCCACTGCCCTCGCCGGCCCGGCCGATCACGCTGATCGCGCCGGCTGCCGCCCATCCGCTGCCGATACCCCCGGCAGCGGCCTTTGCCTGCGCTCGCCCTGAGGCGAGCGCGCCTGCCTGGGTCGATATCGCCCCTGGCGCCTGCCGGTCATTGCCGGGCGCCAGGGGCGACCGTGACCCAGGCCGCGAGGAGCAGCCATGCCTATCCCACCCGTCACCCACGGACGCAACAACTTCGATTTCCTCCGTTTCGCCGCCGCTTCCACCGTGGTCATCGGCCACGGCTTCTGGCTCTCGGGCCGTCTCGACGCCGAGCCCATCCTGCAACTCACCGGCTTCACCGATGCCGCCAGCATCGCCGTCTACCTGTTCTTCGTGATCAGCGGCTTCCTGATCACGGCCTCCTTCCAGCGCAGCCGCCACCCGCTGGACTTCCTCGCCAATCGCGCCCTGCGGATCTTTCCGGCGTTGATCGTCTCGGTGCTCTTCTCGGTGCTGGTGGTGGGCTGGCTCGCCACCACTCGCGACACCGGCGCCTATTTCAGCGACCGCCAGACCCTGGGCTTCTTCAAGAACATCTTGCTGCTGACGCGCTTCGAACTGCCCGGGGTGTTCGCCGACAACCCCTTTCCCGACACGGTGAACGGTAGCTACTGGACCCTGCCCTACGAGGTATTCATGTACCTCTCGGTGCTGATCATCGGGGTGCTGGGGCTGCTGACCCGCTCGGTGGTCATGGCCACCCTGGTGGTGCTGGTGCTGGGCAACTTCCTGTTGCTGCCGCAGATGGGCGTCGCCAGCTTCATGCTGCACAAGGTGTTCAGCCTGGGGATGTTCTTCTTCGCCGGCGCCCTGCTGCAGCTGGCGGGCCCGCGCATCCCCTGGCGCCTGGACTTGGCCCTGGCGTTCTGCCTGCTGTCACTGGCGGCCATCGTCTGGCAGACGCTGCCGGTGCTGCACCTGGTGTCGCTGTCCTACGTGAGCCTTTACCTGGCCCAGGCCCGGGTGCCGCTGCTGCACGGCTTCGGCCGCTGCGGCGACTATTCCTACGGCCTCTACCTGTTCAACTTCCCGGTACAGCAACTGCTCATGCACAGCTTTCCCGACAGCTTCTCGCTGGGCGGTTTCCTGCTGCTGAGCTATGGCCTCACGCTGGGCCTCGCGGTGCTGTCCTGGCACCTGATCGAGGCGCCGGCCCTGAGATTCAAGCGGCGGCGCAAGGCCCTGGCATCATCCACGCCGCAGCCCTGAGGACGCCTGGCCGCCCGGCTCAGCCGAGCCGCGCGGCCAGGGCGAAGCCCGCCAGGGTCATGAGCAGCGAACCCAGCACGTGGGCGCTGACGGTGAGCGCCGCCCAGCCCAGGCGGCCGCCCTGCAACAGGCTCACCACCTCGGCGGAAAAGGTCGAGAAGGTAGTGAAGCCACCGCAGAAGCCGGTCACCAGCAGCAGCTTCCAGTGCGGGTCCAGCCCCGGATAGCGGGCGAAGAGTCCGAGCGCCAGCCCGATGACGAAGCCGCCGACCAGATTCACCAGCAGCGTTCCCAGGGGCAACTGGGCGAGCACGGCGTTGAGCCGCAGACCGATCCACCAGCGGCAGGCGCTACCTACCGCCCCCCCGAGCATCACCGCGAACAGCGCATAGGGCATGACCTTTCCTCTCAACGACGCGCAGCGAACAGCAACACGGCGACACCCGCCAGGGCCGACAGCAAGGACCCCAGCAGTACGCCGATCTTGACCTCGTCCACCAGGAAGGGCGCCGCGGGAAAGGCCAGGGCGCCAATGAACAGGCTCATGGTGAAGCCGATGCCGCACAGCAGGGCCACGCCATAGAGCTGCAGCCAACTGGCGCCTTCCGGCAGCCGCGCCAGGCCGCTACGGATGGCCAGCAGCACCAGCAGCGAGATGCCTACCTGCTTGCCGAGGAACAGCCCCAGGGCCACGCCGAGGGGCACCGGGTCCAGCAGATTAGCGGGCGAGATGCCGGCCAGGGAGACCCCGGCATTGGCGAAGCCGAACAGCGGCACGATGAGGAAGGCCACCCAGGGATGCAGGGCGGACTCCAGTCGGAGCAGCGGCGAGGCGGCGTCGACCTCGGTGTCGCCCAGGGGAATGAACAGCGCCAGGATCACCCCGGCCAGGGTCGCATGGATGCCCGAGCGCAGCAGGCAGAACCACAGCAGCGCCCCGACCAGCAGATAGGGCAGCAAGGCGGTGACCTTGAGGCGGTTGAGCACGAACAGCACCGCCACCAGACCCGCCGCGGCCAGCAGCATGCTGATGGAGAGATCGCTGGTATAGAACAGGGCGATGATCAGCACGGCGCCGAGGTCGTCGAGGATCGCCAGCGCCGAGAGGAATACCTTGAGCGACACCGGCACGCGCGACCCCAGCAGCGACAGCACGCCGAGGGCGAAGGCGATGTCGGTGGCGGCGGGAATCGCCCAGCCGGCGAGGGTCTGGGGATCGTGGCGATTGACCAGGGCATAGAGCAGCGCCGGCACCAGCATGCCGCCCAGGGCCGCCAGCCCCGGCAGGGCGCGGTCGCCCCAACTGGCCAGTTGGCCGACCGCCAGCTCGCGCTTGATCTCCAGGCCCACCAGCAGGAAGAAGAGGGCCATGAGGCCGTCGTTGATCCAGTGGCTGAGGGACAGACCGCCCACGTCCCAATGAAGGCTGGCGAAATAGCTATCGGCCAGGGGCGAGTTGGCGACAACGAGGGCCAGGGCGGCGGCGACCATCAGCACGATGCCGCCCGCGGCCTCGGCGGCGCAGAATTTGTTGAGAAAGGCCAGGGCCTTGGCCGGAGCGAGGGGGGAAGTCACGGGCAGCCGAACTCCGCGCGGCGGCCCGACCTGCGCTTAGTTCAACCTGTCCTTCCGCACCATTGCGGCGACACCCAGCCGCCGATGGTACACCGCTCCGGCCTTGCTGCGCAGCCGCCAATCCGGCGACCGCTCTGGCACGGGGCCGGCCGAAACCGCGCTCGCCGTCCGGGCTCGACGACCTTGCCAGAGGCGTCCTGGCGGAGGACCATCAGCGCCCGTTCTGCCCGCCCGTCGCCGTGCCATGTCCCAGGATTCCCCGTCGCCCGCTGCCACCCGCTGCTCCCGCCTCGCCCAGGGCCTGCGCGCCTTCTGGCCGGCGCCGCTGCCCATCGACGGCCGCGAGCGCCTGCGCGCCAGCCTGGGCGCCGGGCTCGGCATCCTGCTCGCCGCCCTGCTGGCGGCCTGGTGGCTGGAAGGCCAGCCGGTGCATCAGCATGGCGCCCTGGCGCTGGCCCTGGTGGCGCCGCTGGGCGCCAGCGCCGTGCTGGTGTTCGCCCTGCCCGCCAGCCCCCTGGCGCAGCCCTGGTCGGTGGTGGGCGGCAATACCCTCTCGGCGCTGATCGGCATCGCCTGCGCCCTGTGGATTCCCGAGGCCAACCTGGCCGCCGCCGCGGCGGTCGCCCTGGCCATCGCCACCATGTTCGCCCTGCGCTGCCTGCATCCGCCGGGAGGCGCTTCGGCGCTGCTGATGGTGCTGATCGGCGCCCAGGACTTCAGCTATGCCTGGAGCCCGGTGGCGCTGGATTCGCTGCTGCTGGTGGCGGCCGGGCTGCTCTACAACAACCTCACCCGCCGCCCCTGGCCCCATGTGCCGCGTCCGGCCGAGGCCGGCAGCGAGACGCGCCTGCAGCGCGCCGACCTGGACGCCGTGCTGGCGCGCTACAACCAGGTGCTGGACATCAGCCGCGACGACCTGGCCGAACTGCTCGAACAGGTGGAGGCGCGCGCCTACCAGCGCAAGATGGGCGAGCTGCGCTGCGCCGACGTCATGAGCCGGGAGCTGGTGGTGGCCCGTGCCGAGATGCCGCTGCAGGAAGCCTGGGCGCTGATGCGCGGCCGGCGCATCAAGGCGTTGCCGGTCACCGATCGCCAGGGCCATTTGCTGGGCATCGTCACCGTCGCCGACTTCATGCGCCAGATCGACCTGGACGTCCACGAAGGCCTCGGCTGGCGCCTGCGCTCCCTGGTCCGCCCGCGGGGCCGCCAGGGCGCCCGTACCGTGGGCCTGATCATGACCCGCACCGTGCGCGTGGCCAGCGCCGACCGCCTGCTGATCGACCTGGTGCCGGTGTTCTCCGAGAACGGCCACCGGCACATCCCCATCATCGACGGTTCGCGGCGCCTGGTAGGCATCATCACCCAGTCGGATCTGATCCGCGCCCTCTACCAGGCGGTGCGGGCTTAGACTGCGATAGAGCGATCGCGGCGAACCTCGAGCGTTTTCCATCGTCTGAATGGCACCGCCGCCCAGTTCGGGCGGCTCGTCAGGAATACCCCGATGAAGACCGCTCTTCCCGCCACCCGCCGTACGCCGCGGGTACTGCTCGCCTCCCTCGCCCTGGGTGGCGCCCTGCTGCTGGCAGGCTGTGCCGGCAACCCGCCGACCGAGCAGATGGCCGTGACCCAGTCGGCCGTCGACGAAGCCGTGAACTCCGGCGGCAACCAATACGCCCCGATCGAGACCAAGTCGGCCCAGGACAAGTGGACCCAGGCCCAGACTGCCCTCTCCAACGAGAAATACGACGATGCCAAGCGCCTGGCCGAGCAGGCCGAGTGGGACGCCCGCCTGGCTACCCGCAAGACCCAGGCCGCCAAGGCGGACGCGGCGCTCAAGGACGCCAAGGACAGCATCCAGCAGCTGCGCGAGGAAGGTCAGATCAACCTCCAGCTGCAACAGAATCTCCAGAAAAAGGTGCAGCAGTAAGGCTGCCCGCTCGTGAAGGACAAGACCATGCGTAAACGTTTCCTGCTTCCGGTGCTGTCGGCGCTGACCCTCACCCTGGCCGCCTGCGCCACCCCGCCCAATCCCAACCTGGAAAAGGCGCGCAACGACTACGCCGCCCTGGAATCCCAGCCCCAGGCCGCCCAGTTGGCTGCCCTGGAGACCAAGGATGCCGGTACCTGGCTGGCCAAGGCCGACAAGGCCTACAAGGACGGTGAGAACGAGAAGACCGTCGACCAGCTGGCCTACCTGACCCAGCAGCGCATCCAGACCGCCATGCAGACCATCAAGCTGCGCCTGGCCGAAGCCGAGCTGAAGAAGACCGACGCCGAGCGCGGCGAAGCCCGCCTGAATACCCGCACCCAGCAGCTGCAACAGCTGCAGAAAGCGGTGAAGTAAGGTTCGGGGCGCAGGTCTTGCCCGGGAATCCTGCGCTCCCTGCCGTGGTCCTCTACAGACCCGCGAGCCTTCGCTCGCCCCTGTCTGGAGGATGCCCCATGAAAGCCATACGCCTGCGCAAGCCCGGTGGACTCGACCAGCTCGAGAACTGCGAGCTGCCTGATCCCGGCCAGCCCGGTGCCGGCGAGATCCGTGTGCGGATCAAGGCCAGTTCGCTGAATTTCCATGACCTCGGCGTGGTACTCGGCAAGATGCCCGCCGCCGACGGTCGCATCCCCATGTCCGATGGGGCCGGCGTGGTCGAGGCCGTAGGACCGGGCGTCAGCGACTTCGCCGTGGGCGATCCCGTGGTGTCCACCTTTTTCCCCACCTGGCTCGACGGCGAGCCGCCCCTCGACGACTTTTCCACCACGCCGGGCGATGGCGTCGACGGCTTCGCCTGCGAGGTGGTGGTGCGTCCAGCCACCGCCTTTACCCGCGCGCCCCGGGGCTACAGCCACGCCGAGGCGGCCACCCTGACCACCGCCGGGCTCACCGCCTGGCGCGCCCTGGTGGTGGATGGCGGTCTCAAGGCCGGCGACAGCGTGCTGGTGATGGGTACCGGCGGCGTGTCCATCTTCGCCCTGCAACTCGCCAAGGCCATGGGTGCCATGGTGATCGCCACCTCTTCCTCGGACGAGAAGCTGCAGCGCGCCTATGCCCTCGGCGCCGATCACCTGATCAACTATCGCGAAGAGCCGGAATGGGGGGCCAAGGTGCAGGCCATCACCGGCGGCCGCGGGGTGGACATCGTGGTGGAAGTCGGTGGGCCGGCGACCCTGGCGCAGTCGATCCAGGCCGCCCGCATCCACGGCCACCTGGCGCTGATCGGGGTGCTCACCGGTGTCGAGGGCCAGGTCCCCACCGCCCACCTGATGCGTCGTCACCAGCGCCTGCAGGGCTTGATCGTCGGCAGCCGGCGCCATCAGCAGGAGATGATCCGTGCCCTGGAGAGCACCGGGATCAAGCCGGTGATCGATCGCCACTATCCGTTGCAGGAGATCGCCCAGGCCTTTGCCTTCCAGAAGGACGGCAGCCACTTCGGCAAGATCGTCCTGGACATCTAAATTAGTAATACCATAAACCTGCTAAGCTTCCGGAAGTCGCCCCCGCGTGAATTCCGGAACGCTCGATGAACCCAGCCAGCGCCCCTCCCTATGCCGTCGTCATCGAAGACAACGGGCTGCTCGGCGAGCTGCTGGGCCATCACCTCGAAGCCAGCCTGGGCTGGACCTGCCTAAGGTTCGACACGGCCGACGACGCCCTGGTCCAGCTGCTGCAGCGGCCGGCACCGCCGGTGTTGCTGGTCACCGACCACCTCATGCCCGGCCAGTTGAGAGGGGCTGAACTGGTGCAGTTGCTGAGTCAGCGCTGGCCAGACCTGCCCATGGTGATCACCTCGGGATACGGCTACGAGATCACTACGGCGCTGCCGCCCCAGGTGGTCTTCCTGCAGAAACCCTGGACGCTCGACCAGGTGGATGCAGCGGTCCACCTGGCCCAGGCACGCCAGGGACGCGACGAGGTGAGGACGAACCGTCGGTGAAGGCCAGGCCTTCTCAAGGACGCCCCAGCGGACGTTAGACAGCGCTCGTCCAGAACCTGGTGCGGCGTTTCAGCAAGTCGCGCAAGCGAGGGCGAGTGATTTTCCGGCGGCTCGGCTGGGGCCAGGCGCCGCCGTGGCCAGGAGTGGCAATGCCGCCCGCACGATCCGCCACTGTGGCCGAACAAGCACTGCCAACCTGGTGCCGTCAATGGCTGCAACACCCCATTAGATACCGAGCTTGTGGCAGGCGTGCAGCAACTGGTCGATGGTCCAGGGTTTGGGTAGGAACAGCGCGCGCTCCTCGCGCTCGGCGTACTGCTGGCCGGTGTAGCCGGAGGAGACCAGGATGGGCAGCTCGGCGAAACGCTGGCGCACCTGCCTGGCCAGGGCCAGGCCATCGAGCCGTCCGGGCATGCGTACGTCGGTGAAGAGCAGGTCCGGCGGCGCAGGGTCATCGTCCAGCCAGGCCCAGGCGGCATCGGCGGTGGCGAAGGACTGCACGGCGTAGCCTTCCATCTCGAACACCTCCGTCGCCAGGGAACGCAGCACCGGATCGTCCTCGACGACCAGCACGGTGGCAATGGCAACGGGTGTTATTGCATCGGTCATGGCAACGCTACTTCATTAGTACGACTAATATGGACCGACTTTACCTGACTTGGATCACAGGATGCGGATGGACGGCTGGTCCCCACCCGTCCGCACCTGTCTGATGCGCCAGCGACGACTTAATTCCCGACCGGTCGGAAAATTTTACCGGAATCCTCGCTTCCCGCTGGACTCTGTTATCTACGACTCCCAGGCTGAACCTTTCTGAGAACCTGTTCATGATCTGCTGCGCGCCGGCCAAACGGCGTTGAAAATGGCCTGGAAGGCCAGCCCCGCCTAGGCGGCCCCGTCGCAATGCTCATTTACCACGCGTAAACCTGAGCGCGGGTCCGATCCGCTTCCCTCAGCTGTTTTCGCGGGGCCGCCCAGGCCTTGTCTGGCTCTAGCTCGCGAGAGCGTGAACAGGTTCTTAGGTGTCATCTACCCTCCGCCTCGACGATCCCATGGCTGAACAGACTCCCTCCTACGCTGAACTCCAAGCGGAAGTGCACCGCCTCCGCGCCGCCCTCGACGCGCGCTCCGCCCTGCAGCCGCAGGATACCCAGCGGCGCCTGGCGATCTTCGATGGCGCCATCGACTTCGCCATGATCGTGCTCGACCCCTCGGGTACCATCACCGACTGGAACAGTGGCGCCGAACGCCTGCTGGGCTGGACCGCCGAAGAGATGCGCGGCAGTCCGGCCGAGCGCTTCTTCACCCCGGAAGACAATCGCAGCGACCGCGCCGGTCTGGAAATGCGGCTGGCGCTGCGCGACGGCCGTGCCGAGGACGAGCGCTGGCACCTGCGCCGTGACGGTGCGCGCTTCTGGGCCAGCGGCGAGATGCACCCGCTGCACGACGAAGCCGGTCGCCACACCGGCTTCGTCAAGATCCTGCGTGATCGCACCGCCCAGCACCTGGCCGGCGAAGCCCTGCGCGCCAGCGAAGTCAGCCTCGGCGACGTCCAGCGGCGCCTGCTGGAAAGCGAGCGCTACTGGCGCGATCTGTTCGAGCAGTTGGAGGAAGGTTTCATCCTCGGCACCATCCTGCGCGATGAACAGGGCCGAGGGCGGGATTGGCGCTACGACCAGGTCAACCGCGCCTGGTCGCGCCACTTTGGGCTCAGCGCGGAACAGGCCATCGGCCGCCGCGCCCGTGAACTCTTTCCCGCGCTGGAAGACAGCTGGGTGGAGGATTTCACCCGGGTGGTCGATACCGGCCAGTCGTTCAGCTACGTGCGGCAATTCCACCATGACGGGCGCTGGTACGAAGGCCATGCGCACAAGGCCGGCCCGGACAGTTTCCTGGTGCTCTTCCTGGAGGTCACCGAACGGGAACTGGCCGCCCAGGCCAAGCGCCACGAGGAGCGCTATCGCCTGGCGCTGCTGGAGCTCGGCGAACGCTTCAGCCACCTCGACGACAGCGCGGCCGTCACCGAGGTGGCCTGCGCCACCCTGGGCACCACCCTCGGTGCCCACCTGGTGGGCTATGGCCTGGTGGATGCCGAAGCCGAGACCATCACCGTGGCGCGCGACTGGACCGTCCCCGGGGCTCAGAGCCTGGTGGGCGCCCTGAATTTCCGCGACTACGGCAGCTATATCGAGGATTTCAAGCGCGGCGAGACCGTGGTGATCGAAGACGTCCAGGAAGATGCCCGTACCCGCGACAACCTCGCCGCCCTGCAGACCCTGGACACCCGCGCCTTCGTCAACACCCCCCTGTTCGAACACCACCGTTTCGTCGCCCTGCTCTACGTCAGTTCCCGCACCCCACGCCACTGGGCGCCGCACGAACTCCAGTTCATCCGCGAGGTCGCCAGTCGCACCCGCTCGGCCACGGCCCGCCTCACCGCGGAGCACGCGCTGCAGGACAGCGAGATGAACCTGCGCCTGGTGGCCGACACCCTGCCCTGCCTGATCGCCTTCGTCGATCGCGCCCTGGTCTATCGCTTTGCCAATGCCGAGGCCCCCAAGTGGTTCAAGGAAGGGTCGGACGGCCTCGTCGGGCGCAGCATGCCCGAGGTCTTTTCCCCCGCGTTGTTCGCCGCCCGCCAGCAGGCCATCCAGGCCGCCCTGGACGGCACCCCGGCGCGCCTCGACCTGCCCTGGCCCTGGCCGGATGGCCGCCGCCGCATTGCCGACATCCACTACCGGCCACGGCGCGACGCCAAGGGCAGCGTGGACGGCTTCTACGTCTTCGCCCAGGACGTCACCACCCAGCGCGACGCCCAGGCGCTGATCCAGGCGCAGAACCTGAGCCTCAGCCAGGAGGTGCAGGCCCGTACCGCCGAGCGCGACCGGCTCTGGGCCCTCAGCGAAGACCTGCTGCTGGTCGCCGACTTCGCCGGGCAGCTCCTACGGGTGAGTCCGTCCTGGTCCCGGCACCTGGGCTATTCCGAGGCCGAACTGCTCAGCCGGCCCTACACCGAACTCATCCATCCCGACGACCTGCCGAAGGTACTGGCGGCCCTCGACGAGCTGCGCCGCAGCGGTCTGCCGGCGCGGCTGGAGAATCGCGTGCTGGCCGCCAGCGGCAGCTGGCACTGGCTTTCCTGGACCCTCTCCCTGGACCCCGACCAGGACCACCTCACCGGCGCCGGGCGCGATATCACCCGGGAGAAGGAAGCCGCCGAAACCCAGGCGCTGCTGGAAGAGCAACTGCGCCAATCGCAGAAAATGGAGGCGGTCGGCCAGCTCACCGGCGGCCTGGCCCACGACTTCAACAACCTGCTCGCCGGCATCGTCGGCAGTCTCGACCTGCTCACCGTGCGCATCGGCCAGGGCCGGCTGAACAATCTCGAGCGCTACACCACCGCCGCCCAGGGTGCCGCCATCCGCGCCGCCGCCCTCACCCACCGGCTGCTGGCCTTCTCCCGCCGGCAGACGCTGGACCCCAAGCCGACCGACATCAACCGGCTGGTCGCCGGCATGGAAGACCTGATCCGCCGTACCGTGGGCCCGGCGATCCAGATCGAGGTGGTGGCGGCCAGCGATCTCTGGTGGACCCTGGTCGATCCGCCGCAGCTGGAAAATGCCCTGCTCAACCTCTGCATCAACGCCCGCGACGCCATGCCCGAGGGCGGACGCATCTACATCGAGACCACCAACCGCGCCCTGGATGCGCGCATGGGGCGCCTGCGCGACCTGGAGCCCGGCGAGTACATCGCCCTCTCCGTGACCGACAACGGTTGCGGCATGCCGCCCGAGGTGATCGCCAAGGCCTTCGATCCCTTCTTCACCACCAAGCCCATCGGCGTCGGCACCGGCCTGGGCCTGTCGATGATCTATGGCTTCGTCCGCCAGTCCGGCGGCCAGGCGCGCATCCATTCCCACGTCGACCAGGGCACCAGCGTCACCCTGTTCCTGCCGCGCCACCGCGACGCCCCCGTCAGCGCCGAGCTGGCCGCCAGCCAACCGGCACTGCCCCGCGTCGGCCACGGCGAGACGGTGCTGGTGGTGGACGACGAGCCCACGGTGCGGATGCTGGTCACCGAGGTCCTCGAAGAACTCGGCTACGCCGCCCTGGAAGCGGCCGACGCCAGCTCCGGGCTACGGCTGCTGGAGTCCGACGTGCGCATCGACCTGTTGGTCAGCGACGTCGGCCTGCCCGGCGGGATGAACGGCCGGCAGATGGCCGACGCCGCCCGCCAGCGCCGCCCGGGACTCAAGGTGCTGTTCATCACCGGCTACGCCGAGAACGCCGTGGTCGGCAACGGCCACCTGGAGCCCGGCATGCACGTGATGACCAAGCCCTTCGCCATGGATGCCCTGGCGATCCGCCTCCGCGATCTGATCGAAGGGACCTGAACGCCCCACCGCACCCCCGTAGGTTGGCGCTGAGCGCAGCGAAGCCCAGCAAAAGTGGACACTCCTGCCGTGATCGCCCTCTCCCCCAGTCCTCTCCCGCAGGGAGAGGGGGCGGTTGGGCCGCGTAGGGTGGATAACGGCGCAGCCTTATCCACCGTTTTACGGTGGGCTTGCCAGTGGAAAACGCTGCGCGGTTTTCCACGCTACGGTGAGGTAGCCATCGCAGCCATGCCGGTGCGTCGTAGCGACCGCTCCTACGGTTACCTCGGAGCCTGTAGGAGCAACTGTCTGCTCACATTATCGCGGCCATGGGCCGCTCCTACGGGTACCGGTTAACCTGTAGGAGCGGCCCATGGCCGCGATGGATATTGCTCAGCAGCAGGAGCGGCCGCATCGGCGGACCGCCATGGCCGCGATCAACAGAGCTCTGGACCCGACTCCCCCTGGGAAAGGCATCGGGGTCTCCGGCGCGGTATCAGGCCAGATAGCGGCCGAACCAGGCCAGGGTGCGATCCCAGGCCAGCTTCGCGGCGGCTTCGTCGTAGCGTGGGGTGGAATCGTTGTGGAAGCCGTGGGTGGTGCCGGGATAGCGATGCACCTCGAAGGTCTTGCCCTGGGCCTTGAGCGCCTCTTCGTAGGCGGCCGCGCCCTCGTTGATGCGCGGATCGTTCTCGGCGTAATGGATCAGCAGCGGCGCCTTGATCGCGGCCACCTCTTCGGCGCGCGGCTGGCGACCATAGAAGGGCACCGCGGCAGCCAGCTCGGGATAGGCCACGGCGGCGGCATTGGCCACGCCGCCGCCGTAGCAGAAGCCAGTGATGCCGACCTTGCCGCTGCTGAATTCATGGCTCATCAGGGTTTCCACCGCGGCGAAGAAGTCGTTCATCAACTTCGCGGGATCGACTTGCTGCTGCAGTTCGCGGCCCTTGTCGTCGTTGCCGGGGTAGCCACCCACGGACGTCAGGCCGTCCGGTGCCAGGGCCAGGTAGCCGGCCTTGGCCAGGCGCCGGGCCACGTCCTCGATATAGGGATTGAGACCGCGATTCTCGTGCACCACCACCACCGCCGGTACCTTGCCGCTGGCCTTGGCCGGCCGCACCAGGTAGCCGCGCACCCGTCCGTGGCCGCGGGGCGAGGGGTAGTAGACGTATTCGGCGACGATGTCCGGGTCGGTGAATTCCACCTGGGTGGCCAGGGCGTAGTTGGGGCTCAGCGCCGCCAGCACCCCGGTAGCCGACAGCCCCAAGACCGCGGCGCAGGCCCCGGCGCGGTCGAGGAAATCGCGGCGGCTGATGCGCCCATGGACGTAGAAGTCGTAGAGTTCGAGCAGTTCGGGCGAGAAATCCTTGGCGGTGAGACGGGTCATCGCGGTGCTCCTCTGGCGGGAATCGGGGCGTCCGACCCGGATGGGCGGGCGCCTCGGCTGGGGCCGAGTGTGCCGTGAATGGTCTGACTATGTCACCACCCACGCAGCGGTCCGGCCTCAGCCGGACGCCTGCAATTCGTGCAGCACGGCGATCAGCGCCTCGAAGCTGACCGGCTTGTTCAGATGGCGGGCGAAGCCCGCCGCCCGCGCCTTGTCGATGTCCAGCCGGGTGCCATAGCCGGACAGCGCCACCGCCGGCGTGCCGACGTTGCGATCGCCTGCGCGGACCTGCCGCAGGAAGTCGTGGCCATCCATTTCCGGCATGCCGATGTCGGAGAGGATGACGTCGAAATCCTGCGCCTGGGCCAGGGTCAGGCCGTGCCGGGATTCGGTCGCCGCGGTGACCAGCACCCCCTCCTCTTCCAGCAGCAGTTGCAGGGTCTCGACGATATCGGGCGAGTCGTCCACCAGCAGTACCCGCAGCCCGGCAACGGACTGCCCATCCGGTTGCGCCCTGGGGGCGAGGTGCTGCTCGGCGTGACACAACGGCAGCCAGACGCTGAACCGGGCGCCCTGGCCGAGCCCCGCGGAATGCGCCTCGATCCGCCCGCCATGGGCTTCCACCAGTTGCTTGACCAGCGCCAGGCCGATGCCCAGGCCATGCTGGGCGCGGGCGGTGTATTTCATCTCCGCCTGGCCGAACATCTCGAACACCCGCGGCAGGAAGTCCGGGTCGATGCCCTGGCCGGTATCCCTGACATCCAGGCGGGCCTCTTCGCCTTCCACGCCCAGGGCGATCTGCACCTGGCCACCGGCCGGGGTGAACTTGATGGCATTGTTGAGCAGATTCCAGACGATCTGGCCGATGCGGGTGGCATCCGCCTGGACATACAGCGGCGCCTGCGGCAACCGCACGCAGCTGACCTCGACCTCGCCTGCCAGCGGCCGGATCACCTCGGCGATCTCGCGCAGTTGCTGGCCCAGATCCAGGCTCTGGCGCTCCAGCTTGAGCTTGCCGGTGCGAATGCGCGACAGATCCAGGAGGTCGTCGATGATCTGCGCCTGGCTGCGCACCGCGCGCTGGATGGCCTCGGTGGCCCGGCGCGCCAGGGGCACGTCGCGCAGCAGTGGCGAACGGGTCAGCAGCTCGCTGTTGAGCTGGATGAGATTGAGCGGGTGCTTGAGCTCGTGCGACATCACCGCGAAGAACTCGTCCTTGAGCTGACCCAGGGCGCGCTGCTGGGCCTGCTGGGTAGTGGCCTCGCTGGAACGAACGTGGTCGGCGGTAGCGTCGCGGGCGATCTTGGCGTAGCCGCGGCCACCGGAGGCATTGCTCATGCGACTGAGTACCCCGGTGCAATAGAGGCGGCTACCATCCTTGCGCCTGAGCCAGCGTTCATCTTGGGCGGCGCCCTGCTCGTCGGCCTGGCGCAGCTCCGCTTCCGGAACCTGGGCGGCCCGGTCTTCCGGAGTGAAAATCAGGCCTATGGGCTGCCCCAGCGCCTCGCGTTCGCTATAGCCGAACAGTCGGGTGGCGCCGCCGTTCCAGCTGTTGATGATGCCGCCAGCATCCAGGGTGACGATGGCATAGTCATGGATGTTCTGCGCCATGAGGCGCATGTTTTCCTCGCCATCGCGGGCACGATCCTGGGCCAGGCGGCGCTCGGTGACGTCGATGAAGGTCAGCACCGCGCCTTCGATGCGGTCCTCCGCGGTGCGATAGGGCAACAACCGCGCCAGGTACCAGTGGTCATCGTGGCTGCGCACCTCGCGCTCGATCTGGCCGAGGGACTCGAACACCTGGTTGGCATCGGTGGCCAGCTCCGGGTAGTCCAGCCGATGGGTGATGTCCAGCAGCGAACGCCCGGTATCGCTGACGATGATGTTGAAGATGCTGGCGGCGCGCGGGGTGAATCTCTTGATGCGCATGCCACGGTCGACGAACACCGTGGCGATGTCGGTGGAGGTGATGAGGTTCTGCAGATCGTCGTTGATCTTGCCGGTTTCCTCGATCTTGGCCTTGAGCTCGTAGTTGACGGTGATCAGCTCTTCGTTGATCGACTGCAACTCTTCCTTGCTGGTCTCCAGCTCCTCGGTGGCCGAGCGCAACTCCTCGTTGATCGCCTGCAACTCCTCGTTGGAGGCCTTGAGTTCCTCGGTGGAGGTCTCCGACTGCTCGATGGTCAGTTGCAGCTGCTCCTTGGTGCGCTGCAGCTCGGCTTCCAGCTGGGTGAGGACGCTGTCCTTGGCCTCGACGTGATCACTAGGGGAGTCGGTGCTCATGACGTCTTCGACTTCGTCGAAGAGCACCAGCAGGTAGTCCGTGCTGGTGTCGCCGTCGCGGAACGGCCGCACCACCATGTTGATGTAGTAGCTGCGGTCGTCGCGCTGGATGTGCACGCGGCGCGCCTCGACGCTCTTGTTGCTCTGCAGCGCCTGGAACAACGCGGTGCGCAGCTCCAGGCGCAACTCCTCCAGTACCAGTGCCGGTAGGTTGTAGCTGGGCTCGCCGCCGACATAGCGCAGGAAGCGCCCGGCCCGCTCGGACAGGTGCACGATGTTGGATTCGCGGTCGACGATGATGCTTGGCGGCGCGTATTGCTCCAGCACCCGCTGGTGCACCTCGGCGAAGGACACCTTCTTGCGCCGGCCGACCTGGTGCGGTGGCAGGCGCACGCTGTGCACCCCCGGATTGAGATTGAGCAGCGGCGTGGGCCGTACCACGCTGGTGGTGTGCTTGGCGCGATAGATGCGGTTCTTCTTGTCCACCGTGGCGAACAGGCTGCTCTGCACATCGGCCGACTCGGAACTGCCGAGGAACAGGAAGCCACCCGGCTTGAGGGCGAAGTGGAAGGTGTGCAGGATCTCGGCCTGTACCTCCCGGTCGAGGTAGATCAGCAGGTTGCGGCAACTGATGAGGTCGAGCCGGGAGAACGGTGGATCGCTGAGCAGGTTGTGCTGGGCGAACAGCACCTTCTCGCGCAGTTCCTTCTTCACCCGGTACTGGTTCTGCTCCTTGAGCAGGTGCTGGCGCAACCGGGTGGGCGCGACGTCGGTGACGATGGAAGCGGGGTAGACGCCATAGCGCGCCAGCGCCAGGGCGTGCTCGTCGAGATCGGTGGCGAAGACCTGCAGCCGCGCCCCGGACTGGCGCAACTCGGCCTGCTCGGTCAGCAGCATGGCCAGCGAATAGGCCTCCTCGCCACTGGAGCAGGCAGCGCTCCAGACGCGCAGTTCCTGATCGTCCTCGCTGACCGGCAGGTGCTCGAACAACGCCGGGATGACCTCACGTTCCAGCGCTTCGAAGGCCTCGCGATCACGGAAGAAATTGGTCACCCCGATGAGCATGTCCTTGAGCAACGCCGGAGTCTCCTCGGGATGGTCGTGGAGAAAGCTCGCATAGGCGGGCATGTCGGCGATGGTGTTCACCTGCATGCGCCGCTCGACCCGGCGCAGCACGGTCGCGGTCTTGTACTGCTTGAAGTTGTGCCCGGTGCGGGTACGCAGCAGGGTGAGGATGTCGCGCAGGGCCAGTTGCATGGCCTTGCTCGAAGGCCCCGGCACCCGGGCTTCGACATCGAAATGGCGGAGTTCGCCCTGGCTCAGGGTACTGATGGTGGCGGCCAGTTCCAGCAGCTTCTGCGGTATCTCCACCACCGGCAGGACGAAGTCCACGGCGCCAGTGGCGATGGCACTGTTGGGCATGGAGTCGAATTCGGCGTCTTCCGGTGCCTGGGCCAGGGTCACGCCACCCTGCTCCTTGACCCGTCCCAGTCCCACCGAGCCGTCGGCCCCGTTACCGGACAGGACGATGGCGATGGCGCGGGTCCGGTGCACATCGGCCAGGGCACGAAAGAATAGGTCCACGGCGACATGATCGCCCTGGGGGCGCTCCGCCGGGGCCAGTCGCAAGTAGCCGTCGTTCATGGTCAGATCGGAGCCGGGCGGGATCACATAGACGTGCTCGGCCTGGATGGACACCGGCTGGGTGACCTGCTGCACCGGCAAGCGGGTCACCCGCTGCAGGATCTCGTCGAGACTGCTCTGGTGCTCGGACGACAGGTGCATCACCACCACGAAGGCCATGCCGCAATCGGCCGGCAGGGCTTCGAAGAAATGCAGCAGCGCCTGGATACCCCCGGCAGAGGCCCCAATCCCCACCACCGGAAACGGCAGGTCGCTGGGGGTCAGGTTCCTGGAGTTGTTGGGTCGGGCCACATCCGCCTGGTTGCTCATCTATCCGCCGTCTGAAAATCCATAGGAATCGTGGTTGCCGCCGTTGCCACCGCCGGATCGTCCATCCCTTTCACGCGGAAACACCCCCTAGCCGCTCAGTATAACGAGCACTCGCCGGGAGGACGGGCATCATCCTGCAGAGAGGCGACCTAGCCGACGTTTACCCCCCCTGGAATCGGACTGATGGAGCGGAGGCGAGTGCGAGCGAAGCCGCGTGTTGGGATGTGGCTGCGTCGTCACTCTGTATAGGCTGCTCATCGCGGCCGCTCCGCACTCCTTGGCTTATCGCGGCCATGGGCCGCTCCTACAGGTACGGACACCACTGTAGGAGCGGTCGCTAAGGCGCACCGGCATGGCCGCGATGGATCCTACGCGGACCGCCCCCTCTCCCGCGTGCGGGAGAGGGTTGGGGTGAGGGTGTTCGGGATCTAGCGCTAGCATTCCGGTGATACCGGCTGCTGGGCGAACCAGCTAAGGAATTCGGCCAACCGCTGGCCGAATTCGGGTGCGCCCGCCTGGAGTTGCTGGGCTTCGGCATAGAAGAATACCAACGCGCTACCTTGCTCGGGATGCAGCCGCAGGGCGCGCGCCCAATGATCCTCCAGGGTCCAAGGCCAGTCGATCTCCTCAGGCCGACGTAGCACCAGGAGCGAGCGCAGTAGCCGTCGCGCAGCCTCCCGTTGCAGGCGCAAGCGCTCGGCGGGCAGCGTGCACCCCGCCATGGTCTGCAGATAACCCTCCAGCACCGGCAACACCTCGCCACTCACCGCCCGGGCGATGGCGACCTCGGGCTTGAAGGGGGCGAAGCGCCGTGCCAGGTCCTCGCCCCACATCCAGCGGCAATGATGCTTGAGCCAGAAGCCCCAACTGAGACGGCTACCGGCGGCCAGGGCTTCGGCCCGGCGACCGATGTCGAAATCGATCTTGCTGACTTCGGGATGCTTGAGCTCCAGCGCACGCCGCAGATGCTCCAGCTCGACCACCTTGGCGCTCGGGCAGGCGTCGCTCAGGATCAACGTGAGATCCAGGTCCGAATGCCCCGGTCGCGCGCAGCCCTCGGCCACGCTGCCATAGACATAGAGCGCTACCAGATGACTACCCATGGAGGTTGGCAACTGGCTACGCACGGCAGTCAGCACCGCCCTGTACTCGGCCTGGAAGGACACCCTGGGCACCTGGCGGATAAAACCCTCGGCATCCAATCCGCTGTCAGCCTGGCGCATCAGAACAACCCCATTTGCCGATCCAGCAGCCGCTCGAAGCGATCGCCGACGAAGGGCAGGATGGCATCGGCCACCGGCGCCAGCTGGCGCTGCTCGTAGTGGTCGTAGTCCGGCGGCGCATGGGGCAGCTCCACCGGTTCGGCGCCGGCGGTGGTGATCAGGTAGCTGATCCAGCCGCCACGGCGGAATTGGCTACGACGACCGAGGCGAGCGTTTTCCGCGTCCACCAGCCGCGCCGCGCGCACCTGGGGCGAGACGTTGCTCTGGTACTCCTCCAGCGGCCGCCGCAGGCGCTTGCGATAGACCAGTAGGTCGTCGAACTCGCCGGCGCGGGTACGCGCGACGAAGTCCCTTACATAGTCGGCATGGGGCGCACCGGTAAAGACGCGCAGGTACAGCTCGCGCTGGAAGCGCTGGGCCAGGGGCGACCAGTCGCTGCGCACCGTCTCCAGACCCTTGAACACCAGCTCCGGCTGGCCGTCCGCACCGGGCCTGAGCCCGGCGTATCTCTTCTTGCTGCCCTCCTCCGCGCCGCGGATGGTGGGCATGAGGAAACGGGCGAAGTGAGTCTCGTATTGCAGCTCCAGCTGGCTTTCCAGCCCCAGCTCGGCCTGCAGGTGCGCTTGCCAGTGGGCGTTGACCGCCGCCGCCAGCTCGCGGCCGATGCGCTCGGCGTCGGCTTCCCCGTGGGCGCGGCCGAGCCAGACGAAGGTGGAGTCGGTGTCGCCATAGATCACCTGGTGGCCGCGCGCCTCGATCAACTCGCGGGTGCGGTGCATCACCGCGTGGCCGCGCAGGGTGATGGACGAGGCCAGGCGATGATCGAAGAAGCGGCAGTGCGGCGTGCCCAGTACCCCGTAGAAGCTGTTCATGATGATCTTCAGCGCCTGGGCCAGGGGCGCGTTACCGGCGCGCTTGGCGGCGTCGCGCCCCTCCCAGACCCGCGCCACCATTTCCGGCAGGCAATGCCGGGTGCGATGGAAGCGCGCCCCGCGAAAGCCCGGTACCGTCTCGGCCTCGGGCAACGCCAGCCCCTCCACCAGGCCCACCGGATCGATGAGAAAGGTGCGGATCAGCGAGGGATAGAGGCTCTTGTAGTCCAGCACCAACACAGAATCGTAGAGCCCGGGCCGGGAATCCATGACGAAGCCGCCGGGACTGGCCTCGGGCGGCTGGGCGCCGAGGTTGGGTGCGACGAAGCCCTGGCGGTGCATCAACGGCAGGTAGAGGTGGTAGAAGGCGGCGATGGAGGCGCCATGCCGCTCCAGCGGCAGGCCGGTGACGCTGGCCCGCTCCAGGAGGAAGCGCAGCAGCTCGGTCTTGGCGAAGATGCGGGTGACCAGCTCGCAGTCCACCAGGTTATAGCGCGCCAGGGCGCTCTTCTCACCGGCGAACATCCGGTTGATGGAGGCCATGCGGTCATGGGGATTGTCGATGGCCTTGCCTTCGCCCAGCAGGGTGCGGCTGACATTCTCCAGGCTGTAGGAGGGAAATACCCAGGTCGCCGACTTGAGCGCCTCCACGCCATCGATGATCGGCCGCCCGGCCAGCAGCGCCGAGAACGGCCGGCCCTGGCCGCCGGGTTCGTAGCGGTCGTCCTCGGGCGCACCTCGGCCCAGGTGCAGGGCCACGCCCAGCTTGCGGGCATGTTCGTGGAGCACGCGGATGTCGAACTGCAGCACGCTCCAGCCGATGATGACGTCGGGATCGTGGCGCGCCAGCCAGGCGTTGAGGCGCTCGAGCAGGGTAGCGCGGTCGGCGACGTATTCCAGGTCGAAGTCCACCGCCGCCTCTTCGCCGGTGGGTGGGCCGAGCATGTACACCTGGCGCTGGCCGCAGCCGTGCAGGCCGATGCTGTAGAGCTCGCCGTGCTCGCTGGTCTCGATGTCCAGCGACAGGGTGCGCAGCGGCGGACGGTAGTCGGGAGCGGGCCGCAGCGGCGCGGACTCGCCGTCCGGCAACTGGACCGGCGCGGTGATGAAACGCTCCATGAGGAAGCGATCCGCCGGGGCGATGTCCGCCTCGTAGACCTCGATGCCTGCCGCCGTGAGCCGCTGCTCAACGTCGCGCAGGGTGCGATGGCGCGGCGCATAGAGCCCCAGGACGGGGCGCCGCTGGAAGTCCAGGAGCGCCAATTCCCGCACTTCCACGCCTGCCGGCAAAAGGCGCTCGATGTCCGCTCGTCGCTCGGCAGGCGCGAAGGCCACCACCTGTTGCCCTGGTACCCGCAGTTGCCGCGGACCCGCGTCGGTGGCGAACCAGAACACCAGTTCCGTTCCGGTTGGAGTCTCGTGCCAGAGGCGTGTCAGCAGAAAACCCTGGGCGGCGGCCACGGCCATCGCGCTCCTCTTAAGTCGCTCGGGGCGCCATTCTCGCAAGGCTGGCCGGGCGGGGCGACCCCGGGGTGCCCAGTGGTCCGCTCGTCGCTCCGACGGACTGCCGTGTGTCCTATGGCGATGATCTTGCATCGAATGGCCACACCCGTCGTAGAGCCGACTCGCTCGGTTACTGGGCGTCTTCTTGGTTACCGTTTCAGGCAGTGTCATGAATTCGTTGTCGTCGTCCTTTCCCAGCGGGGCCGTGTCCCGCTACAACACCCAGCAAGCGCTCGTGCGCGAGCAAGCCCGCCGCTGGCTGGAACAGGACGTTCTGGTGCTGGACACCGAGGCCACCGGCCTCGGTGAAGACGCCCAGCTGATCGAGGTCGCGGTGATGACCCTGAGCGGTCGGGTGCTGCTCAATACCCTGGTGCGCCCCTCCATCGCCGTGCCGCGCGAGGCGACGCTGATCCACGGCCTGACCGATGCCGACCTGGCCCAGGCACCCGCCTTTCCCGCGGTGTTCGCCCAACTCTGGCCCCTGCTGCAGAGCCGTACCGTGCTGGCCTACGGCATGGCCTTCGACTATCGCTTGCTGTCGCACAACGCTCGGCTGCACGGCCTGGTGCTGCCACCGGAGCTGGAACGGGAGACGCCGCCGGTGCAACTGGTGGACGGCACCCGCCTGCACTGCCTGATGCAACTCTATGCCCAGTTCTGGCAGGAACCGAGCCTGGACAGCCGCAGCCAGGACGGCTGGCGGCGCAAAGCGCTGGCGATGGCCGCCCGCAACCAGGGCGTCACGGTGCAGGACACCCACCGTGCCCTGCCCGACTGCCGCCTCAAGGCCGCCCTGGTCCAGGCCCTGGCCGGCGAAGCACCCGCCACCTGGAACGGCCTGCAGGCACTGGCCGGCTAGTCGCCAACCCGCTAGTCAACCGCTAGCCCCTGGCCCGGGAACGGCTATTCAAACCACCTCGGGCAAGGCGCTGCCATACTGGAGGACCCTATCCCTCCCGAGGCCAGCCCATGAAAGCCGTCGTCTACGAAGCCTTTTCCGCGCCGCCACGCCTGACCACGGTGCCGGACCCCACTCCTGCCACCCATGGCGTGGTGCTCAAGGTCATGGCGACCGGTGTCTGCCGCAGCGATTGGCACGGTTGGGTCGGCCATGATCCCGATATCGAACTGCCTCATGTGCCGGGTCATGAACTGGCCGGGATCGTCGAGGCCGTGGGCAAGGACGTGACCCGCTGGCGGATCGGCGACCGGGTGACGGTGCCCTTCGTCGGCGGTTGCGGGGCCTGCCCCCAGTGCCACGCTGGCCATCAGCAGGTCTGCGATCACCAGTTCCAGCCCGGCTTCAACCATTGGGGCTCCTTCGCCCAGTACGTCGCCATCCACCAGGCCGACCTCAACCTGGTCGCCCTGCCCGAGAGCCTGGACTTCGCCACCGCGGCGAGCCTGGGCTGCCGCTTCGTCACCTCCTTTCGCGCCGTGGTCGACCAGGGCAAGGTCAGCGCCGGCCAGTGGGTGGCGGTGCATGGCTGCGGGGGAGTCGGGCTCTCGGCCATCATGATCGCCCGTGCCCTGGGCGCCCAGGTAGTGGCCATCGACATCGCCGCGGACAAGCTGGCGCTGGCCCGCCAGCTCGGCGCCGTGGCGACCGTCGATGCCACCCAGGTGGCCAGCGTGCCCGAAGCGGTACGCGAACTCACCGGCGGCGGCGCCCATGTTTCCCTCGACGCCCTCGGCCACCCCACCACCTGCTGGAACTCCATCGCCAGCCTGCGCAAGCGCGGCAAGCACGTCCAGGTCGGCCTGCTGCTGGGCGACCAGGCCACACCGGCGCTGCCGATGAACCTGGTGATCGCCCACGAATTGGAGATCCTCGGCAGCCACGGCATGCAGGCCCATCGCTACGACGTGCTGATGGCCATGCTGCGCCACGGCACCCTGGCGCCGGAAAAACTGATCGGTCGGGAGATCAGCCTGGCCGAATCCTGCGCGGCGCTGATGCAGATGGACAGCTTCCAGGGGACCGGGGTGACCGTCATCACCCGCTTCGACTAGCCAGGGCTAGTCGGCCTCTGCCGCCCGAAGCACCCAGCGCAGGCCCTGCAGATCCTCGGCGGAGAGAGTCTCGCGCAGGCGGCAGAGGCGATAGTGAACCCGGGTGTTCATGGCTACCCACTCCAGATCCTGGCGGGTGGGCTGGGCGACGAAGTATTCGCCATAGCGCTCGTCCAGCCCGGCCATGCGGTACTGGCCCTTGAGCGGCAGGTACAGCCGGCCGTCCATCTCCCAGCGGCTGGCGCTGCAGCCATGGAAGCGCACCTTGTCGCCGAAGGTGGACAGCTGGGTGCGGAAATCGGTGGTGGCGTGGCCGGCGCTGGTCTTGAACTGACTGGCGATCACGCTGAAGACGATGCCCTCGGGCGAAGGCGCACCCCGCCATTCGATGACCCGGCGATTGAGCGCCGGATCGAAGGCATCGGTGAAGATTCCGGCGGCCTGCACCGGGAGCGCTGGCAGGGTGAGGGCACCCAGCAACGCCATCGTTGTTTTCAAGACGAGCTCCTGGTCGCGACCGGCGCGCCTAGCCTGAGGCAACAGGTGGAGGCGGCAAAGGGCCAGCGTCACCGTTTGGAGACCCGATTGGCTGAAAGGTGCCCCCGCCGGTCTGGATAAGCGGTATCTTTCACAGTCTGAGGACGAGTTCCGTCTCGTTCACCTCCTTGAACCGTCGCCGGTGAGGCGTACGGCCACCCCTAGAACGACCGGCCGAGGCGCCGGAGAGCACTGCGAGGATTTATGAGCGCTGCGGATATCGATTGGAAGACCCTCGGTTTCGACTACATCAAGACCGACTTCCGCTTCATCGCCACCTATCGCAACGGCAGCTGGCAACCCGGCGAGCTGACTCGCGACAACCAGTTGCACATCAGCGAAGGCTCCACGGCCATCCACTACGGCCAGCAGTGCTTCGAAGGCCTCAAGGCCTATCGCTGCCAGGACGGTTCCATCAACCTGTTCCGCCCCGACCGCAACGCCGCGCGCATGCACAAGAGCTGCGCCCGCCTGCTGATGCCGCCGGTGCCTACCGAACTCTTCATCGACGCCTGCCGGCAGGTGGTCAAGGCCAACGAGGCCTGGATTCCGCCCTATGGCAGCGGCGGCGCCTTCTACCTGAGGCCTTTCGTCATCGGCGTGGGTGACAACATCGGCGTGCGCACCGCCCCCGAATTCCACTTCGTGGTGTTCGGCATCCCGGTCGGCGCCTACTTCAAGGGCGGCATGACCCCGCACAATTTCGTCATCTCCAGCTACGACCGCGCCGCACCCCAGGGCACCGGTGCCGCCAAGGTCGGCGGCAACTACGCCGCGAGCCTGATGCCCGGCGCCCAGGCCAAGGCCGAAGGCTTCGCCGACTGCATCTACCTGGACCCCCTGACCCATCGCAAGATCGAGGAAGTCGGCTCGGCCAACTTCTTCGCCATCACCGGCGACGGCAAATTCATCACCCCGCGCTCCGAATCGGTGCTGCCGGGCGTGACCCGCCTGTCGCTGATGGACCTGGCCCGCGACCGCCTGGACCTGGAGGTGGTCGAGGGCGACGTCTTCATCGACCAACTCGACCAGTTCGTCGAAGCCGGCGCCTGCGGCACCGCCGCGGTGATCACCCCCATCGGTGGCATCCAGTACGGCGAGAAGCTGCACGTCTTCCACAGCCTGACCGAGGTCGGCCCGGTGACGCGCAAGCTGTACGAGGAGTTGACCGGTATCCAGACCGGCGACAAGCCGGCTCCGGAGGGTTGGATCGTCAAGGTCTGACTTGGGGGTTGGCTTGGTTCGAAAAAGGCGCCTCAGGGCGCCTTTTTCGTTGGCCGGCAGGGTTTGATAGGTTGGGTTGAGCGGAGCGAAGCCGAACACTGCAGAGTTTGCGCCTATCAGTGCCCGGCTACTTACCGACGTGTGCTGAGGCTTTTTGTTTCGCCCACCCGGGCGAGTCACTTTTGCCAATCGCGGCAAAAGTAACCAAAAACGCTGTCCCCACGTTTCGGCCCTCCGCTGCGCTGCGGGTACCCTCGTCCCGGCGCCGTGGCGGGGGCACGGCACGAAGGGGCATCCTGCCCCTCGCGCCTTGCTCGGCGTCCTGCCTCGCAACCCCTGCCACGACACCGGAACTCGGCCTCACTGACGGGGACGGGGCGCAAGCCTGAGGCTTGGGTGTTCACAGGTTGTAGCGTGGAAAACCGCGTAGCGTTTTCCACTGGCGCGTAACGCCGATCCTTGTGGACAAGGCTTAGCCGTTGTCCACGCTACGGGCTCCTCAACCAGAACTTTCAGGCTGGCGAATCGCCCCGTTCAGCAGGGCGAGCGCCAGTGTCGTGGAGTGGGTCGAGCCGCATGGATGCGGCGAGAGGTCCAGTGGGCCATGGACGGCCCATCTGGACCGACCCCGAAACGGCGCTGGCGTGAGCGGACCTGCAGCGCAGCGGAGGGCCGGATGGTGGGGCAAGCGCTTTTGGTTACTTTTGTCGCGACTGACAAAAGTGACTCGCCCGGGTGGGCGAAACCAAAACCATCAAGGCACTCGATAATCAGGTAGAGCAAGGCTTTGGGCTTCGCTTGCGCTCAACCCAACCTACGAAACCACCCTCCCCTACACCCCCTCCCTTCGCCGCAACACCGCCCGTACCCCCACGAACAACACCACCACACAGATCGCCGCCGCAAAGAACCACCGCTTCGACACATGATGCTCGGCGAAAAAATCCCGCAGGATCTCCCCCACCGCATAGCCGATGCCGGTCATGAGAAAGCCCCACAGCAGCGCGCCGATGATGTTGTAGAACAGAAAGCGGCGCGGCCGTATCCCGCTGGCGCCGATCAACAGCGGGCCGATCAGGCGGAAGCCATAGGCGAAGCGGATGCCGATGATCCACAACGCCTCGTGGCGATGGATGCGGCTGCGCAGCCAGTCGATGCGCGCCTGCTGGCGCTTGAAACGGCGCAGGATGTTGTCGCCGTAGCGCCGCCCGAGAAAGAACAACGTCTGGTCACCGATGAAACCGCCCAGCGCCACGCAGACCGCCGTGAGCGGGAAGATCAGGTACCCGTGTCGCGCAGCGATACCAGCCAGGATGGCGACGCCGTCGCCCTCCACCAGAGCGCCTAGAACGGCCGCTCCATAGCCGTAGTTGCTGATCATCTCACTGTCGATCATGGGTCGTCCTAGTGTGGTGTTTCGGAAGTTCGCACAAGAATTGGCGAGTGATTTTTTGGTCGGTTCGGCGCCCCGATTGGCAAGGCGCCGCGACGAGTCATAGCAGGGCTATGGCGAGGAGTGGCAACGCTGCCCAGGCCGAAAAAGCGCCGCCAAAATTGTGCAGTCAACTTCTGAAACGCCACACTAGAGTCCAAGGATGGTCAGCATGATGAAGGTACCGAACAGCACGAAGTGGGTCATGCCCTCGATAGCGTTGGTTTCGCCGTCGTTGAGGTTGATGGCGGCGACGATCAGGGTCACCGCCATCATCACCGTCTGCACCGGGGTCATGGCCATCTGGATCGGCTGGCCGTTATACAGGGCGATGGCTTCCACCACCGGTACGGTGAGGATGACGGTGGACAGGCTGGCGCCCAGGGCGATGTTGATCACCGACTGCATGCGATTGGCCATGGCCGCGCGCAGCGCCGTGAGAATCTCCGGGCTGGCGGAGATCACCGCCACCACCAGGGCCGGCACCAGCGCCGGAACGGCCAGGCCTTCCAGGCCGGTGTCCAGCGACTTGGACATCACCTCGGCCAGGGCACCGGTGGCGACGATGCCGACGATCAGCATCCCGATGGACAGCGCCGCACTGCTCTCGCCATGGCCGCTTGCCTCTTCCTGGCCTTCGACGACTGGGCGCTTGCGTTTCTTCTCGGGGTAGTTGTAGCTGAAGAAGTAGCTGTGCGGACCGGTCTGCATGCGCAGGAACAGCCCATAGAGCAGCGCCATGGCGCCGATGGTGAAGAAGGAATAGACGTGCCACTGGGCCGAGGGAATGAACTCCGGCACCAGCATGGAGATGCTCACCGCGGTGATGATCATCACCCCGTAGCTGCGACTGGAGTCGTCGTTGTAGGGCTGCTCGCCGTGCTTGAGGCCGCCGAGCAGCGCGGCCAGGCCGATGATGCCGTTCATGTCCAGCATCACCGCGGCGTAGATGGTGTCGCGAGCCAGGGTCGGCGAGTGGTCGTGGCTCATCATGATCGCCAGGATGATCACCTCCACCAGCACGGCGGACAGCGTCAGGATCATGGTGCCGTAGGGGTCGCCGACCTTTTCCGCCAGCAATTCGGCATGGTGGGCCACGCGCATGGCGGCACAGATGATGGCGGCGATCAGGCCGCCGGCGGCGACCAACGCCAGGGTCTGGCCACCGCCGAGCAGCGCGTGTTCGAACACATAGGCCAGCACCGTGGCACCGATGGCGACCAGCAGCAGGGTTTCGTCTTTGAGGGCGGCGAGCATGGAGAAGAGCGTCCTTGAGTGAGCAATGCCTTGTTACGACCGCCGTGGATGATAAAACGCTCGCATCTCCGGCGCAGTGGTGATCGCTCACGCCGAGTTGATGTGCTCCTTGCAGTACAGCCGCCGGTAGGCGGCCGGGGTCATGCCACGCTGGCGGCGGAACAGCCGGCGGAAATAGGCGCTGTCGCCGAAGCCGCAACGCTCGGCGATGCCTGCCAAGGGCAGTTCGGCGTTGAGCAGCAGACGCTCGGCGGCGGTGATACGTTGGCGATGGATGGCCTCGGTCAGGGTGATGCCGAAGGTCTGGCGGAACACCCGGCCGAGGTAGTCGGGATTGCAGCGCAGGGCACTGGCCAGCGTCGCGGCGCCGAGCGCCTCGCCGAAACGAGTCCTGATCAGTTGGCGGGCACGATAGGCCAGGGCCACCCCGGCGCCCTGGGCGGCGCTGGCCAGGGGACTGCGCGCCAGGCGTTCCAGCAGAGCCAGCAACAACAACTCCAGGGCCGCGGCCGGGGCGCCGTCCTCCTGCTCGGCGAGAAATAACCGCAGCAGGGCGACGAAGCGTTCCGGCGCCTGCACCTGCGAGCGTTGCGGCACCGTCAGGCCGTTGCCCGATAGCGGCTCGGCGGCGAGCTCGAAGTGCAGCCAGTAGAAACTCAGCTCGGGATCGAAGTCGCCCAAGCCCTCGTGCAGGCGTCCCGGTTGCAACAGCAAGGCTTCACCGGCAGCGAGGACGAATTCCGCCTCTTCCTCGCGCAGGCCGAGCACACCGCGGTCGACGTAGATCAACTCGTAGGAATCGAGGATGCGCCGCGGATGGCGCCCCACCCCGCGGGAGATGAAATGGCCGCCGTTCTGTACCCGCAGCGGACTGGTGAAACTCAGTTGCAGCATGGCCACCCCTTCGGCATTCATCGCTTCGCCTAGTCCAGCAAGATAAGTCGGAATCGTCCCGTTTTTATACGTCCCGGCTCCCTTGTCGGCCTTTGACCGGCGATGCCAACCTAGTCTCCAGGCCAACCGCCCTCGCGGCGGCAGGAACCGGCCCTGACCGTCCTCTTCGACGGTCGCCTCCAATAATGACAAGAAAGGGAGAAGCCACCATGACCACCTCGGCCCTCAGCCCCGCTACGCTCGCGCCGGCCACGTCGGCGGCGGAATTGTCTCGTGCGGAAAAGTTCGGCTACGGCCTCGGCGATGCCGGGGGTACCATCATCACCTGCCTCATCGCCAACTTCCTCACCTTCTTCTACACCGACATCTTCGGCCTCACCCCGGCCGTGGTCGGCACCCTGTTCCTGGTGCTGCGGGTGGTGGACGCCCTCGCCGATCCGCTGATGGGCACCCTCGCCGACCGCACCAACAGCCGCTTCGGTCGCTTCCGCCCCTGGCAGCTGTGGGCCGCCCTGCCCATCGGCCTGGCCGGTATCCTGACCTTCAGCACGCCCGATCTCGGCCCCACCGCCAAGCTGGTCTACGCCTTTCTCACCTACCTGGCGTTGTCGCTCAGCTACAGCGCCATCAACGTGCCCTACTGCGCGCTGATCAACGCCATGACCACCCGCCAGCAGGAAGTGGTGTCCTGCCAGACCTGGCGCTTCATGCTCTGTGGCCTCGCCGGGCTGCTGGTATCGGTGGGCCTGCCCTGGATGGTCGCCGCCTTCGGCCATGGCGACCAGGCGCAGGGCTATCGCTGGGGCGTGACCCTACTCTGCGGGGTGGCGGTGGCCATGTTCCTCTGGTGCTTCTTCAGTGTGCGCGAACGCGTGCCGTTGGCCACCCTGGGGAACTTCGGACTGCGCCAGCACCTGGCCGCGATGAGACGTAACGACCAGCTCCTGCTGATGCTGGCGCTGTCCTTCCTGCTGATCAACGTGTTCAACGTGCGCGGCGGCGGCTACCTCTACTTCATCACCTATGTGCTGCATGGCGACACGGCCTATACCTCGCTGTTCTTCGCCATGGTGGCCCTGGCCACCACCGGCGGTGCCCTGCTGGTACCGCCACTGTCGCGGCGCATCGATCCACTCCGGCTGTACCTGGGCATCAACCTGCTGCTGGCGGTCTGGAGCCTGGGGCTGTACCTGGTGCCCACCGGCGCCGAACACGCCCGGCTCTGGCTCGGCCTGATCTTCGCCACCTGCCTGGTCCAGGGCATGACGCTGCCGCTGCACTTCTCCTTCATGGCCTTCGCCGACGACTACGGCCGCTGGAAGACCGGGGTGCGCTCCTCGGGACTGAACTTCGCCGCCAACCTGTTCTGCATCAAGCTGGCCTGGGCTTCCAGCGCCCTGATCATCAGCGTCCTCTTCACCCTGGTGGCCTACCATCCCGGCCAGGCCGCCCAGACCCCGGCGTCGCTGTCCGCCATCACCCTGCTGGAGACCCTGGTCCCTGCCCTGCTGCACCTGGCGCTGGCCGGCGTACTGGCCTTCTGCAAGCTTGATCGTCCCTTCATGCAGCGTCTCGCCGACGACCTGCAGGCCGCCTGACTTCCCCCGGAGGATTCCATGTCAACGCCCCTTCTCAAAACGCCCCGCGTCCGGCTCGACGACCCCTTCTGGAGCGCCTATCGGCAACTGGTCCGCGACGTGGTCATCCCCTACCAATGGGAAGCGCTCAACGACCGGGTCGACGCCGCCGAGCCCAGCCACGCCCTCGACAACTTCCGCATCGCCGCCGGCCAGCGCCAGGGCGAACACCACGGCATGGTGTTCCAGGACAGTGACGTGACCAAATGGCTGGAGGCGGTGGCCTACCAACTCGCCCAGGCGCCCGACCCGGCGCTGGAAGCCACTGCCGACGAGGTGATCGCCCTGATTGGCGCGGCCCAGCAACCGGACGGCTACCTCAACACCTACTTCACCGTGAAGGCCCCCGCGGCGCGCTGGACCAACCTCGCCGAATGCCACGAGCTGTACTGTGCCGGCCACCTGATCGAGGCCGCCGTGGCCTACTACCAGGCCACCGGCAAGACCGCCCTGCTGGACATCGCCCGGCGCCTGACCGACCACATCGACCAGGTATTCGGTCCGCGCCCCGGGCAGTTGCCCGGCTATCCAGGCCACCCGGAGATCGAACTGGCACTGATGCGGCTCTACGAGGTCACCGACGAGCCGCGCTATCTGGCGCTGGGCCGCTACTTCGTCGAACAGCGCGGCCAGCAGCCGCACTATTACGACGCCGAATACGAGCGCCGCGGCCGCACCTTCCACTGGCCCAGTCACGGCCCGGCCTGGATGATCAAGGACAAGGCCTACAGCCAGGCCCACGCACCCATCCTCCAGCAGGACAAGGCGATCGGCCATGCGGTGCGCCTGCTCTATCTCTACACCGGGGTCGCCCACCTCGCCCGACTCACCGGCGACGCCGAGCAGGCCGCCGCCTGCCGGCGCATCTGGGACAACCTGACCCAGCGCCAGCTCTATGTCACCGGCGGGGTGGGCGCCCAGAGCCACGGCGAATCCCTGACCTGCGACTTCGACCTGCCCAGCGACACCGCCTACGCCGAGACCTGTGCCTCGGTGGCCCTGGTGATGTTCGCCCGGCGCCTGCTCGAAATCAGCCCGGAAGGCCGCTACGCCGACGTCCTGGAGCGGGCGCTGTACAACACCGTGCTGGCTGGCATGGCGCTGGACGGCCGGCACTTCTTCTACGTCAATCCACTGGAGGTACACCCCGCGACCCTGGCCGGCAGCCACCGCTACGACCACGTCCACGCCGTGCGCCAGCGTTGGTTCGGTTGCGCCTGCTGTCCGCCGAACATCGCCCGCCTGCTGGGCTCGCTGGAGGACTATGTCTATCTGCAGCGCGAAGACAGCCTCTATGTGCATCTCTACGTGGGCAGCGATCTCGACTTCAGCCTCGCCGGCCAACGCTGGCAACTGCGCCAGCGCAGCGACTATCCCTGGCAGGGCAACATCGTTTTCGAGCTGGCCGGGGCGTCCCAGGGCGGCACCTTCACCCTGGCCCTGCGCCTGCCCGACTGGTGCCCGGCGCCGGCGCTACGGATCAACGACGAGCCGGTCGACCTGGCGCCCCTGAGCCGCGACGGCTATTGCCACCTGTGCCGCGAGTGGCGGACCGGCGACCGGGTGGAACTGGACCTGCCCATGGCGCCGCAACGCCTGCGCGCCCATCCGCAGGTCCGCCAACTGGCCGGCAAGGTGGCGGTGCAGCGCGGGCCGCTGGTCTATTGCCTGGAACAGGCGGACAACGGCGCCGACCTGCACAACCTGTCGCTGCCGCCGACGGCCCGATTCCAGGAAATCCATGGCCGTGCGCCCCTGCAGCAGGTGGTGCAGCTGGGCGCCGAGGGATTGCGCTGGAATGCCTCGGACAGCGCCGCCCAGCCGCTCTACCGCCAGGCTTCGGCGCCGCCCCAGGCCAGTCCGCAACGACTCACCTTCATCCCCTACTACGCCTGGGCCAATCGTGGTGAAGGCGAGATGCGCGTCTGGGTCGACGAGCGCTGACCGCGCCTCAGTTCGCCCCTGACCTGCGCGGCACCAGGCGGCTCCACACCGCCCTGGTACCCAGGGCACAGACCTGGCGATAGCCCAGGGCATGGCGCTCCACCAGGTACCAGGACACCACCGCCAGCGGCAGGGTGATGCCGATGGACAGGATCACCATCGTCCAGGCCTCGATACCGGGGATCACCGCCGCCAGGGTCTGCTGCACCGGGAAGGAGTAGATGTAGAGCCCGTAGGAGTAGTCGCCCACCTCGTTGAAGGCGCGGATGCGCCCGGCCGGGACGAAGGCCAGGTAGAGCAGCACATAGCCCAGTACCAGGTTGTAGACCAGGAAGAAGCTGTCGCGGTCCGGCGTGGCCACCGCCAGCAGCGCCACGGCCGCGACGAAGGCCGCGCGCGACAGCGGGATGTAGCCGCGCAGCACATAGAAGGCGCCGCCCAGGAAGAACATCTGGAACAGTCGCAGCAGGTGCGATTCGCTGGCGAAGAAGTAGTAGGCGAACAGCTTGAACAGCGCGGCACCCGCGGCGAACAGCAGGATGGCGCGCTGGAAGTGGCGACTGTCCAGCCGCAGCCAGAGCACCGCCAGCCACAGCAGCGCCAGGGCGCCGTACATGCCCACCTCGAAGGGCAGCGTCCATAGCGAGCCATTGACGATGGTCTGCAACGGATTGCCCTCGAACAGGCCGGGCAGGTCGAACTCGGCGCCGGCGATCAGGCCGGTGTTCTTCAGCAGGTAGAGCCAGGTCTGGCCGTCGCTCAGGTAGTCCTGCAAGGGCGCCCGGGTCAGCCAGGCACCCAGGCCCAGCACCGTCAGCACCAGCATCACCAGCAGGCCCGGCACCACGCGCAGGGCGCGGCCCCAGACGAAGTCGATGATATCGGCCCGACTGAGCAGGCTCTTGGTGACCAGGAAACCGCTGGTGATGAAGAAGATATCGACGGCGATGTCGCCGAGGGTCATGCCCAGGCTCTCGCGTCCGGGCTCCGCCGTGGGGGTGCCACTGGAGATGGCGAAGCTGTGGCTGAAGACCACGGCGAGCGCCGCGATCATGCGAATCAGATTGAGATTGTTGTTCTTGCCGCCAACATGATCCTGAACGGTCTGCACGGATACCTCACGCCTGGTGTTTGGAGCCATGCGTCCCGATTGTAGTCAGATCACGACTCGCTGCAGGGGTTATGGCCTTTTGCTGGCCCAAAGCGTGGAGCGCTGGGAATTTCTGAGGTCCCGAACCACCGTACATCGGTCAGGGGGAACCCGCCTGGCCGCGAAGGACCGGGCAAAGCGTGCGACAATCATCAGCAGTTCCATTCCACACGCGATTCGAGGTTTCCATGTACGACTGGCTCAATGCCCTGCCCAAGGCCGAACTGCACCTGCACCTGGAAGGCACCCTGGAGCCCGAGCTGCTGTTCAAGCTGGCCGAGCGCCATGGCGTCGCCCTGCCCTGGGGTGATGTCGAAGCCCTGCGCGCCGCCTACAACTTCGGCAACCTGCAGGAATTCCTCGACCTCTACTACGCCGGCGCCGACGTGCTGCGCACCGAGCAGGACTTCTACGACCTGACCTGGGCCTACCTGCAGAAGTGCAAGGAGCAGAACGTCATCCACACCGAGCCCTTCTTCGATCCCCAGACCCACACCGATCGCGGCATTCCCTTCGAGGTGGTGGTGCGCGGCATCACCCAGGCGCTGACCGACGGTGAAAGGCAGCTGGGCGTGACCAGCGGGCTGATCCTGAGCTTCCTGCGCCACCTGTCCGAAGACGCCGCCCAGGCCACCCTGGACCAGGCGCTGCCATTCCGCGACCACTTCATCGCCGTCGGCCTGGACAGCTCCGAGCAGGGCCATCCGCCGAGCAAGTTCAAGCGCGTCTTCGCCCGTGCCCGCGCCGAGGGTTTCCCGGCCGTGGCCCACGCCGGCGAGGAAGGTCCGCCGGAGTACATCTGGGAGGCCCTGGACCAGCTCGGGGTGGTGCGTATCGACCATGGCGTGCGCGCCTTCGAGGACGAGCGCCTGATGGCCCGCCTGATCGACCAGCAGATCCCGCTCACCGTCTGCCCGCTGTCCAACACCAAGCTCTGCGTGTTCGACGACATGAGCCAGCACACCATCCTGAAGATGCTCGACCGCGGCCTCAAGGTCACCGTCAACTCGGACGACCCGGCCTACTTCGGCGGCTACGTCACCGAGAACTTCATGGCCCTGCACGACGGCCTCGGCATGACCCGCGAGCAGGCCCAGCGCCTGGCGCAGAACAGCCTCGACGCGCGCCTGGTGAAATGAGCATGAGCCTGACCGCTGCCGAGATTTCCTACTACGAACGCTTCGCCGAGCGCCTGGCCGACGCCGCCGCCGTGGCCATCCAGCCCTACTTCCGCGCCCAGCTGGCGGTGGACGACAAGGGCGATGGGGCCAGCGCCGGACGCCGCTACGACCCGGTCACCGTGGCCGACAAGGCCGCCGAACGGGCCATGCGCGAACTCATCCAGGCCGAGCATCCGGATCACGGCATCCTCGGTGAAGAAGAGGAAAACGTCGCCGGTAGCAGCCCCCTGACCTGGGTGCTGGACCCCATCGACGGCACCCGCGCCTTCATCACCGGCCTGCCGCTGTGGGGCACCCTGGTGGCGCTCAACGACGGCAGCCGCCCGGTGGTGGGGGTGATGAACCAGCCCTTCACCGGCGAACGCTACCTGGGCACCCCGGCTGGCGCCTGGCGCAACGGCGTGCCGCTGCGCACCCGCCCCTGCGCCAGCCTCGCCCAGGCGCGGCTGATGTGCACCAGCCGCGACATCTTCGACAGCCCCGAACGCCTGGCGGCCTTCGACGCCGTGGCCGCCGAGGTGCAGCTGGCCCGCTTCGGCGGCGATTGCTACGCCTACTGCATGCTGGCCTCGGGCTTCGTCGACGTGATCATCGAAGCCAGCCTGCAGTCCTACGACGTCCAGGCGCTGATCCCCATCATCGAAGGCGCCGGCGGGCGCATGACGGCCTGGGATGGCGGTGATGCCCAGCAGGGTGGCGCCATCCTGGCCTGTGGCGATCCGGAGTTGCACGGGCAGTTGGTGGAGCGGTTGAGGCATCTGGCCTGATGCCGCGGCAGGTGGGTCCGTAGGCTGGGGCTGAGCGGAGCGAAGCCCAACGGCTTGGGCATTAGGTGTCTTAGCTGGTTATCGAGTGCTCGGATGGTTTTGGTTTCGCCCACCCGGGCGACTTACTTTTCTTTGCTTGTGCAAAGAAAAGTAAGCAAAAGAAAGCACACCCCACGTTTCGGCCCTCCGCTGCGCTCCGGGTGATTCGCTTCGCTCACCCTTCGGGCCAGCCTGCGGCCGTTACTCCGCTTCGCTACGTTTCCCTCGTTCCGGCGCCGCTCCAGGGGCACGGCACGAAGGGGCATCCTGCCCCTCGCGCCTTGCTCGGCGTCCTGCCTCGCATCCCCCGCCACGACACCGGAGCTCGGCCTCACTGACGGGGCGGGGCGCCAGCCTGAGAGTTGGGTATTTCCAGTATCTGTAGCGTGGAAAACCGCGCAGCGTTTTCCACTGGCAGTCTTTATCGCGGCCATGGGCCGCTCCTACGAAAAACATCGCAGCCTGTAGGAGCGGCCCATGGCCGCGATTCCAGCGGAGTCAGGTTGTCGTTGGGAAGAGTTTTCCACCGATGATCGTGAGCAGCGGACAAGGCTTCGCCGTTGTCCACGCTACGAGCTATGGCTTTTGTGGCTATTCAACCAAAACTTTCAGGCTGGCGAAATCGCCCCGTTCAGGAGGGCGAACGCCAGTGTCGTGGAGTGGGTCGAGCCGCATGGATGCGGCGAGAGGCCTAACGGGCCATGGACGGCCCGTGTAGGCCGATCCCGGAACGGCGCTGGCGTGAGCAGACCCGGAGCGAAGCGTAGGGCCGGATGGTGGGGCAAGCGTTTTTGGTTACTTTTGTCCGGGGCACGTAGTCCGGGGCGCGCAGCCGCGACTTGGCAAAAGTGACTCGCCCGGGTGGGCGAAACAAAAAGCCTCAGCAGACCTCCATAAGTAGCAAAGGCACAAAGATCAGCAATCGCGGCCATGGGCCGCTTCTACAGGGCTGGATTGGCCTTGTAGGAGCGGCCCATGGCCGCGATTGGCCCTAATCACCATACCAGTCACCCCCGTCACATCCTTAAGCCCCCTCTAAGCCAACTCCCGTATACCGGCAGGATTCCGCCAAGAGTCCCTGCCGTGCTCCCCTCTTCTTCCTCTGCCTCCCCAAAAGCCGCACAGCTGGAGCGGACGCTGCTGCTCGGCTGCCTGGCCGCCTATCTGCTCGCCGGGCTGTTCGGCCGTGGGTTGTGGAAGGCCGACGAGCCCTACTCCTTCGGCATGGTCTGGAATTTTCTCACCACCCCGGACTGGCTGATCCCCCGGGTCGGTGACGCGCCCTTCATGGAAAAGCCGCCGCTGATGTATTGGAGCGGCGCCCTCACCGCCCGGCTGTTCTCGCCCTGGCTCGGTGAGCCGGACGGCGCGCGGCTGGCGGTGCTGGGCTGGATGCTGGTGACCCTGGCCGCGCTGGCCTGGCTGACCCACCAGCTGCTGCCCGGTCGCGCGCGCCAGGCGTTGCTCGCCCTGCTGGGCATGCTCGGCGTGGTGCAGCACAGCCATCTGTTGATCGCTGACGTACCGCAACTGGCCGGCGCCACCCTGGGCCTGGCGGGACTGGCGGCCTACCTGCACGACGGCCAGAAGCCCTGGGCGCGCGGCCTGTTGTTCGGTAGCGGCCTGGGCATCGCCTTCATGAGCAAGGGCCTGCTGGTGCCTGGGGTGCTGGGCCTCTGTGGCGGACTCTGCGCCCTCTGCTGGCCCCACCGCCTGGTCGAGCCAGCCAACCGCCGCTGGCTGCTCGCCGCGGCCCTGGCCGCCCTGCCCTGGTTGCTGATCTGGCCCGCACTGCTCTGGCACCGGGCGCCCGAGCTGTTCCATACCTGGCTGTGGACCAACAACATTGGCCGCTTCTTCGGCCTGGAGGCACGCAACAGCGATACCGACGGCCTGCTCTCCAGCCTGGCGGACCTGACGGCGCTGTCCTTTCCCACCGGGCTGGTCCTGCTCGGCGCCACGCTCTGGCAGCTCTATCGCCGCGGCGGCAGCCCCCTGAAGCGGCTGGGCCGGCATCCGGGACTGGCCACGGTGGCGCTCTATGCCATCGTCTGCCTGGGAGTGCTGCTCAAGTCGGCGGTCTTTCGTAGCCTCTACCTGCTGCCGCTGTTTCCCGCCCTGGCGTTACTGGCCGCGCGGCTGGAGCCACCACCGGCCATCGCCCGCCTCGGGCGTGACGCCAGCGTGGCCTTCTGGACGCCCCTCATCGCCCTGCTGGCTCTGGGCGGTATCGGCCTGGCCCTGGGCTGGGCCTTGCCCTGGCCGCACCTGGTCCGCGATCACCTGCCGATCGCGGAACGCCTGTCGCTGAGTATCCTTGCCTGGGCGGTCGCCCTGCTGGCCCTGGTCGGCTGGGGCGTCACCCTGGGGCTGCGTGCGCAGTTGGGTGCCGCCAGCGTCTGGTTCGTGGGCCTGACCGTCAGCTGGACCCTGGCCAACAGCCTCTGGCTGCCCTGGGTCGACCTGGGCAACAGCTATGCCCGGCCCTTCACCGAACTGCAGCGGGTGCTGCCACAGACGGATTGCGTGGCCAGCTACGGCCTGGGGGAGTCGGAGCGCTCCATGCTGCACGTCTACAGTGGCTATCCACCACAGGAACAGGCCAGCCTGCGCCAGGTGCCCTGCCAGGTGCTGGTGGTACAGGACGAGTGGCACGAACCCACGGCGGTGCCGCCGGGCTGGCAGCTACTCTGGCAGGGCGCCCGGCCCGGCAATCTCAAGGAGCGCTTCCGTGCCTTCAGCCGGATGGCGACGCTGCCCTGACAGCGCCGTCCACACCCCAGGCCGCGAGCAGGTCCTGGGACTCCATCACCAGCCCCAGGTGCAGGGAGACCATGCTCAGCGCCGCCCGCTCCAGGCCTTCGTCGGTCCCCCGCACCAGGTCACGCAGGACGATCACCCGGTAGGTGCGGTTGCTGGCGTCGAAGGCGGTGTTGAGCACGCAGCAGTCGGTGAAGCCGCCATCCAGCACCACGGTGGTGATGCGCTGGTTGCGCAGCAGGAAGTCCAGGTCGGTGGGATAGAAGGCCGACAGCCGCCGCTTGTTCTCCACCCGCAGATCCTCGGGCAGGACCTCGGTGAGCAATTCGGTCCAGGGCGAGCCTTCCAGGGCATGGGCGTCAGCGTTGGGAATCGGCCCGACGTGCAGCGGGAAGGTCCGCCGCCAGGCTGCGGGGATGCCGCCCAGGTCGTCGGCGCCATTGGCGCGCAGCACCGACTTCACATGGACGATGCGCACGCCCAGGGCGCGGGCCTGGCGGTGGAAGGCGTCCACCGGTGCCACCAGGTCACGGGCACGTGGCGCCGGGCAGGGGCAATCCGGTGAGGCGTCCAAGTGCCCGCGGTGCAGGTCGATGGACAGCACCGCCGTGGTGGCGGGGTCCAGGTAATCGGTGAAGTCCGCCCGCGCCAGCAGCCGGGGTTCTTCATAGACGAAAGCGCGCAGGCTCATCGGCGTTCCTCGCGAACATAGGCTTCGCCCAGGGCGCCGGGTTGGCTGAGGCGGTCACGCCCGGCCAGGGCCACCCAGATCATCACACCCAGGGTGACGGCATAGGGCGCCATCAGGATGAAGTATTGCGACAGCCGCACCCCGGCGGCGGCCAGTTGCGGAATCAGCGCCTCGATGCAGCCGAACAGCAGCGCCCCGGCCAGGGCGCGCCAGGGCGACCAGCGGGCGAAGATCACCAGGGCCACGGCGATCCAGCCACGGCCACCGGTCATCTCGGCGATCCACAGCTTGGTGCTGAGCACGGCGATGTAGCCGCCCGCAAGACCCACCAGGGCCGCGCCGGCGAGGATCGCCAGCAATCGGTAGCCCGCCACCGAGAGACCCGCGGCATCGGCCGCCTGGGGGTTCTCGCCCACCGCCCGCAGGCGCAGGCCAGGGGTGGTGCGTTCGAGCCAGGCGATCAGCGCGAGGAAGATCAGCGGGGTCAGGTAGACCAGCAGGTTCTGCTGGAACAGCCGCCCCACCAGCGGCAGCTCGGACAGCGGCCAGAGCGCCAGCGCCGGCAGCCCGGCCACCGGCTGGTTGGTCCAGCCCCAGAGGGTGCCGAGCAGGCCGGTGAGGCCCTGGCAGAAGAACACCAGGGTCAGGCCGGCGATCACCTGGTTGATGCGCAGCCAGATCACCATGACGGCGAACAGCAGCGAGACCAGCGCCGCCGCGCCCATGGCCGCCAGCAGCGCCAGGCCGGCGTTGCCCAGCGCCAGTTGCGCGCCGATGCCGAACAGGGCGCCGACCAGCATAAGGCCCTCGGCGTGCAGGGCCAGCACCCCGGAGCGCTCGGTGAGGATCAGCCCCAGCGCCGCCAGGGCGTAGGGCACGGCGAAGTCGGGGACGTTACCCAGCCAACTGGCGAGCAGGTTCAAGCGGCACCTCCCTGGCTGCGTCTGAGCCGATGGCGGATGAAGAAGTCCGAGGACGCCACGCAGATGACGATCAGCGCCTGGATCAGCTGCACCATGGCGAAGGGGATCTGGTAGAACACCTGCAGGTTGCGGCCGGCGACGAACAGGGTCGCCACCAGGAAGGCCACCACCGCGGCGGCCAGCGGGTTGTTGCGCGCCAGGAAGGCGATGAGGATCCCGGAGAAGCCGTAGCCCTGGTAGAAGGACTGGGTCAGTCGCCCTTCCTGCCCCGCCGCCACCACGAAGCCGGCCAGCCCGGCCAGGGCGCCGGAGGCCAGTACCGTGGCGAGGATGGTGGCGCGCACCGGCACGCCTACGGCGCCGGCCACCCGTGGATTGGCGTCGACGAATCTCAGGTAGAGCCCGGCGCGACTCACCGCCACGAACCACCAGGCCAGCACCGCCACCAGCAGCGCCAGGGGCACCGCCAGGCTCAGCCCGGGCAGCAACTCCGGCAGCCGCTCGAAGGGGCGGAACAGCGGCGAATAGGGAAAGGCGTCGCGCGGGTCCTTCCAGGGGCCGAACACCAGGTGCAGCAGGAAGTTGGCGGCGATGTAGTTGAGCATCAGCGAGGCGATGATCTCGTTCACCCCCAGGCGCAGCTTGAGCAGCAGGGGCGCCAGCGCCCAGAGCAGGCCGCCGAGCAGCGCCGCCACCAGCATCAGCGGCAGGCGCAGGGCCTCCGGACCGATCTCGAACAGGGACACCGCCGTGGCGCCGATGGCGCCCCAGATCATCTGGCCTTCCAGGCCCAGGTTCCAGAAGCGCGCGCGAAAGGCCAGGCAGCCGGCCAGACCGACCAGGATCACCGGCGCGGCCTGGAACAGGGTGGCTTGCAGACTCTGGGCATCGAACAGGGTGGCGACCACGAATTCGTTAAGCAACTCGCCGGCCGGTACCCCGGCCAGGACCAAAATGGCGGCCGACAGGCCCAGACCCAGCAGCAGTGCCAGACCCAGGATCAGCGCCTGCCAGGGCCAGGCCAATTGCTGGCGGATCTCCAGGGTATAGCGACGACTGAACAGCGGTTGCCGCGGTGGCGCGGCCGCGGTCTGCGCCAGGGGAGGATTCAGGGGTTCAAGCATGATTCACCATGGCATGGCCGATCGCCTGGCGATCGGCGGGTCGCTGGAATTCGGCGACGAGGCGCCCGGCGCTCATCACCCCGATGCGGTCGGCGAGGGCCAGTACCTCGTCCAGGTCTTCGCTGATCAGCAACACCGCGGCGCCGGCCTCGCGGGCGGCCAGCAGCCGTGCCTGTACCTCGGCACCAGCACGGACGTCCAGGCCGCGGCTGGGACTGTGGGCCAGCACCAGCCGCGGCTCGCGACCGAATTCCCGGGCGATCACCAGCTTCTGGGCGTTGCCACCGGAGAGCAGCGCCGCCTTCTGCCGGACCGAGCGCACGCCCTGGACATCGAATTGCGTGACCGCCGCCTGGGTCGCCGCTTCCTGGGCGCGGCGATCCAGGCGGGCGAAACCACCAAAGCGACCGCTGTGCACCGCGCCGATGGCGAAGTTGTCGGCCACCGACAGGCCTCCGGCCAGGGCGCTGCCATAGCGGTCGGCAGGAATGGCGGCGATGCGCAGGTCGCGGCGTCGGGCGCTGGCGGCCGCGGCCAGATCGCCGAAGCCCTCCAGCCGCACCTCGCCTTCGTAGGGCTGCGGCAGGCCCATCAAGACGTCGGCCAGTTCGCCCTGGCCGTTGCCGCCAACCCCGGCGATGCCATAGATCTCGCCGGCGCGCAGCTCCAGGTCGATACCGTCCAGGGCGCGGCGGCCACCGCGCTCGGGGGTACGCAGGCCGCGCACCGTCAACAGCGGTGCCCCGGCAGCGCGCCGCGGGGTGTCGGCCAGCGGCTGGGCGTCACCCACGGTGAGGCGCACCAGTTCGTCCACCGATACCTCGGCGGGGTCCAGGCTGCGCAGGGTGCGACCGCCACGCATCACCGTGAGGCGGTCGGCGTAGGTCAGGGCGTCCTGCATGCGATGGGTCACCAGCACCACGGCGGCGCCCTCCGCCGCCAGGGCGCGCAGGGTCTGCAACAGCCGCTCGCCCTCGCCATCGGTGAGCACCGCGGTGGGTTCGTCGAGGATGAGGATGCGTGCCCCGGCCAGCAGTACCTTGAGGATCTCCACCCGCTGCTGCTCGGCGATGGACAGCTCCGCCACCCGCTGCTCCGGGCGGATGGCGAAGCCGAGGGCGGCGGCCTGCTGGCGGATGCGCTCGCTGATCTCGGCCAGGCGGCGTCGATGACTGCCCTCCCCCGCTGGCAGACCGAGCAGGACGTTCTCGGCGACGCTGAACGGCCGGACCAGCTTGAAGTGCTGGTGGACCATGCCGATGCGCAGCCGAGCGGCGTCCGCCGGACCGCGCAGCCGCACCGGGTTGTCGTCCACCAGCAGTTCGCCGGTCTCCGGCGCATAGAGGCCGGCGGCGATGTTCATCAGCGTCGACTTGCCCGCGCCATTCTCGCCGAGCAGCGCATGCACCTCGCCCCAGCGCACCAGGAAATCCGCCTGCTGCAGCGCCTGGAAGCCATCGAAGGTCTTGCCGACGCCACGCAGGTGCAGGGCGTTGTGTCTTTTCATGGGGATCGCCAAATCGGTCCAAGCATCGCTTGCGTGGAAAACGCTGTGCGGTTTTCCACCCTACCCAGGGCGCGCAGCCGCGCCGGTGGCGCTCTACTTCTGCGTCGTCACGCCCTGGACGAACCAGTCCATCTGCCACAGCGCCGGGTCGGACGGCACCTGACCGGCGGCGACGCGCTCCTTGCCGTCACGGTCGCTCAAGGGACCGGCGTAGATCTGCTTGCCCTTGAGGATGGCCTCGCGCTCGGCGAGGATCTTCTCCTGGGCCGCCTTGGGCACGCCGTCGCCGAAGCCGGCGATGTCGGTGCCGCCATCGGCCATGGAGACGAAGGCACCGTGGGGCGCGGGTTTCCAGTGGCCGGCGATGACGCGCTTGAGCTCCGGCACCAGGAAGCGATCCCAGACCCACACCGAGGAACAGAGGGTGGCCTTGGGCGCGAACTGGCGCATGTCTCGGTGGTGGCCGGTGCCGTAGACGCCACGCTCCTGGGCGACGATCTGCGGCGTGGGGGTGTCCACGTGCTGGCCGATGACATCGGCGCCCTGGTCGATCAGCGCGGCGGCGGCGGCGCGCTCCTTGACCGGATCGTTCCAGCTGCCGGTGTAGATCACCGTGAGGGTGGCATTGGGATTCATCTGCCGGGCGCCCAGCTCGTAGGCGTTGATGGTCCAGTTCACCACGCCGAAGGGATTGGCGGCGACGAAGCCCAGCTTGCCGGTCTTGGACGCCGCGCCCGCGGCCATGCCACAGAGGTACTGGCTCTCGTAGGTGCGGCCATAGAAGGATTCCAGGTTACGCCCGTTGGTGGTGCCCGAGGCGTTGAGGAAGGCCACCTCGGGATACTGCTCGGCCAGTTGCTTGAAGGTGTCGGAATAGCCGAAGGCGGTACCGATGACGATGTTGGCGCCGCGCTTGATGAAGCGCTCGGCGGCCGGGCGGATGGCCGAGGCGGTCTCCGGCACGTTTTCCACGAACTGGATCTTCATGCCCAGTTCCTTCTCGATCTTCACCCGCGCCTCGTCCATGGCCTGGGTCCAGCCGCCGTCGTTCTTGGCGGTGAAATACAGCATGGCGATCTTCGGCTCGCCCTTGAGGGTGAAACCCTCGTCGTCCGCCCGCGCCACGGCGCCCAGTCCTACCAGCGCCAGCACGCACGCCACTCTTCCCAGCCATCTGCTCAGCATCGTCTCGTCCTTAGTCTTGTTCACAGCATGTGGTTGATACGGAACACGTTGCCTTCCGGGTCCAGCAGCACGGCCTGGTACCAGTGGTAGTAGGTTTCGTAGGGCGCCTTCAACAGGCGGGCACCGGCGGCCTCGGCCACCGGCACCAGGAGGTCCACCTCGGCGCGGCTGCCCACCTCCAGGTTGAGCAGGAAACGGCAACCCTGACTGCCGGCGAATTCGCCCAACCCCAGCAGTTCATAGGCCTCCGGCGCATTGAAGCCGATGGCGGTCTTGCCGGTGTCCAGGCCACGGAAGATCGGCGAGCGGATCGCCTCGATCTCCGCAAAGCCGAACACCCGCTGGTAGAAGCCGCTCAGGGCCACCACGTCATGGGCGAAGACGTTGACGTAGGAAAGGCTCGGCATCAGGCCACCCGCACGCCGGCCTGGGTGCCGCCGAAGGTGGTCTGCTTGACGAACTTGGACCTCAGGTGGTCGCCCGAGGTGATGGGCGCATGACGCGGCGGCGTGCCGGGCGTGGCGCAGCCGGGCAGGCATTCGATGAGGGTGTCGTAGTTGGGCTGGTGGAAGAACACCAGGGACTGGCGGCGGGTATCGCAGCCGGCATCCGCCGGCGGATTCACCACCCGGTGCAGGGTGGAGACCCAGCGGTCGTTGGTCCATTGCATCATCAGGTCGCCGATGTTGACCACGAAGCCGCCCGGCACCTTGGGCACGTCCACCCACTCGCCCTGGGCATTGCGCACCTGGAGGCCGCCGGGGGCGTCATCGGGGCGGACGATGGTCAGGCTGCCGTAGTCGGTATGGGCGCCGGCACGCAGTTGGCCGGGCAGCGCCGCTTCCTTCTGGTGCGGATAGCAGAGGGTGCGGAACATGCTGATGTGGCGGTCGATGCGGCTGTCGAAGTAGGTCTCAGGCAACTCCAGCCCCAGGGCGAAGAGGCGCATCAGGGTGCGCGCCAGGTCGCTCATGGCGGCGAAATACTCGGCATAGGCCTCGCGAAAACCGGGGATGGCCGTGGGCCAGACGTTGGGCGCGAAGTGCGGCCCAGCTTCGGGACCGCGGTAGTAGGCCGTCTCCGGGACGTCCAGCGGACCGATGGAAAAGGACTCCTTGAGATCTCCCGGCGCCGCCTCTTCCAGGCTGTAGGACAGGCTTTCCTCGGCCACCGCGCTGTAGCCGCGCACCTGGTCCGGGCGCGGCCGATCGGCCTTGCGCTTCTCCGCCAGCGGCAGATCGAAGAAGGCCCGCGACAGGCGCGAGACGCGCTCGACCAGCTCGTCGGGCACCTGGTGGTGGGTGATCACCAGGAAGCCGATATCGCGGCAGGCCTGGTCGACAGCCTTGGCCACCGCCTGCTTGCCGGCGGGCGAGCCGTCGAAATAGGGGGCCAGATCGATGATGGGAACACTGGACAGCGGCATGACGGACCTCGCGATGATGGGACGAAAGGAGACAGCGCGACACACGTTCACCGGGCAGGACGGCAGCAGGGCAAGTGCAACCGTTGTGCCAGCTTTGGACCATTTGGTAAAAACTAAAAAACCATACGAAAACAGCAGGTTGGATAAAAAGTCTGTGACCCGTCAGTGGCACGCTGCACCTTGAGCGATCAGCGTGCACCGGGGTGGCTCGCGGTGGTGCCAGGGGATGGATGGGAACGGGCGAAGGGAGTGAATACGGATGGTTGGCAGCTTGGGGATGTTGGGCTTCGCGAGTCTCAGCCCAACCTACGGAAGCCCAACAGCCCCGACTAACCCAGCTCGTGATAACGCCGGTCGAAGTACAGCAGCCCCCCCTTGCCACCCGGCTCGGCCACGCCCAGGACCTCGCACAGCAACAGGTCATGGCTGCCCACCGACTGCACCTCGGCAATACGGCAGTCGCAGGCCACCAGGGCGCCATCCAGCACCGGCGCGCCGCTGGCGAGGCGCGTCCAACTGGCGGCGGCGAAGCGTTCGGGCATGGCGGTCTTGCCGCCGAAGAGGTTGGCCAGCGCCTGCTGGCCGGCGGCCAGGACGTTGACGCAGAGCACCCCGTTGGCGCTGAAGGCCGGATGCACCGAGGCACCACGGTTGAGGCAGACCAGCAGGGTCGGCGGGCTGTCGCTGACGCTGCACACGGCGGTGGCGGTGAAACCGGCCGGTCCGGCCGGGCCATCGGTGGTGACGATGTTGACCGCCGCGCCCAGGCGCGCCATGGCACCGCGGAAGAGATCGCGCTCGACCGGGACGGCGGGCGTCGTGGCAGGCGGCAAGGCATGGGCAACGGACATGGCGCTATTCCTCGCGAGCTTGGCTGAGATAGTCGAGTACCACCTGGTCGAAGGTGGTGGGGTCGGTGACACTGGAGGCGTGGCCGCCCCACTCCAGCAACTGGAAGGTGGCCCGGGGCAGACCCGCGGCCAGGCGCTGGGACGAGGTCCAGGGCACCAGCACGTCGTCGCGGTTGGCCAGCACCAGGGTCGGCACCTCGATCCGCGCCAGCTCGGCGTCCACGTCGAAGGCCAGCAGGGCGCCGATGCGCCGCAGCACGTTGGCCTCACCTGGGAAGTGCGCCAGGGCATGGGCCTCGTCGGCGGCCAGGCGCTCGTCGTGCTCGGCGATCCAGGTGGCCGGATAGAGGAAGATCGCCTGGGCCTGGACGTAGGCCGCGGCACCGCTGTCGCGCAGCAGCCGTTGGCGCAGGGCGAAGCAGCGCGCGGTATGCGGATTCGGCCGGCTCCAGGCGTTGACCAGCACCTGGCGGCGGATCAGCCCCGGCCGCAGCAGATTGACCTGCAGCCCCACCAGGCCGCCCAGGGCATGGCCCATGAACAGGCAGTGGTCGAGTTCCAGGCGATCGGCCAGGGCCAGCAGGTCCTCGGCCATGTGCTGGATACGATAGTCGGCGGGCAATTCCGCTGGGCTTTTGCCGGTGCCGGGCTGGTCGTAGACCACCACCCGGAAGCGTTCGCCCAGGGCCGCCAGTTGCGGCGCCCAGAAGGCCCCGGCGCCGCCCAGCCCGGAGCTGAGCAGCAGGGTCTCGGCCGCCGGATCCTGGCGGCCATGGAGTTCGACGTGCATGGGCGGTCCTCGGTGGTTCAGTGGTTGGCGATGCCCTCACCCCAACCCTCTCCCTGAGGGAGAGGGGGCGGTACGGAGCGGGGGCAGAGTACGGCGCTCGTCCTAGCCGACATGGGCGATGCTGGCAATCTCGATCAGGGCGTCCGGCTTCACCAGGCCGCACTGGATGCAATAGCGCGCCGGCTTCTCGCCGGGAAAGAACTCGGCGTACACCGCGTTGATGGCGGCGTAGTTCGCCCAGTCGGTGAGCATGATCATGTTGAAGGTGACGTCGGCCATGGAGCCACCCGCCGCCTCCACCACGCCCTGGATGGTGGTGAGGACATGGCGCGCCTGGGCGGCGGCGTCGCCGACATGGACCACGTTGTTCTGGGCATCGAACGGCAGGGTGCCGGAGACATAGAGCACCCCATCGGCCAGGCTGCCGGGCACGAAGGGGGCGATGGGAGTACCGGTACCGGCGGGGATCACGGCTTGCTTGGGCATGGTGGCTCAGTCCTTGGCGAAGGTGGTGTGGAAGTCGGCGCAGCTGGCGACCCAGCCGAAGAAGGTCTCGATATTGAACAGCGCAGCGTCATGGGCCGCGCGTGGGCCGGCCTGGTGGCAGGCGTCGTGCAGGCAGACGCCGAAGTATTCGAGGAAGAAGCCGTCCCTCAGGGTCGACTCCACGCAGACATTGGTGGCGACGCCAACGAATACCAGGTTACGGATGCCGCGGGCGCGCAGCAGGCTGTCCAGGTTGGTGTTGTAGAAACCGCTGTAGCGAGTCTTGGGCACCACCAGGTCTGCCGCCGTCGGCTGCAGCCGATCCACCAGGGCGTAGTCCCAGCCGCCCTTGGCCAGCAATTGCCCCTGCAGCTCGGGTCGCTTGCGCATGGTCTTGAGCGCATTGGACTTGTGCCAGTTGGGCGAACCGGGGCCACCCGCCTCGCGGTACTCCGGGTCCCAGCCGTTCTGGAACCAGACCACCTGGATACCCGCGCCGCGGGCGGTCTCCACCACCGCGGCGACGTTCTCGATCACCGGCCCGGTGGCGGAGACGTCGAAGCCGGCCAGGTCCAGGTAGCCGCCCTGGCTGGCATAGGCGTTCTGCATGTCCACCACGATCAGGGCCGTCTCGCTGGCCTTGAGCCGCAGCGGCTCGGGCCGCGCCGGCAGGGTCAGGGCTTCGGCGTCGCTCGCGGGCAGGGCATAGCCCGCCAGGGTTTCCACGGCATTCATCAGGCACTCTCCTTGAGCAGGTCGATGTGACGGCGGCTGTGCATCAGCGGCTGGATGCGCTCGCCGAAGTCGGTCACGCCCTGGACGAAGTCGTCGAAGGTCAGCAGTACCCCGCTGGCCCCGGGCACCTCGGCGATCTCGTCGAGCATCCGTGCCACGCTGGCGAAGGAACCCACCAGGGTGCCCATGTTGATGTTCACCGCCGAGGTCGGATCGGCCATCTGGCGCACGTTGGTATCGCTGCCGGACTTGGTGTCGGCGGCAGCCTGGGCGCCGAGCCAGGCGATGGCCTCCTCGTCGGCACCGGCCTTGTAGTGCTCCCACTTGGCGCGGGCGGCCTCGTCGGTCTCGGCGGCGATGATCATGAACAGGGCGATGGAGGTGACGTCGCGCCCGGTCTTGGCGGTGGCTACCTGCAACCGCTCCACCGCCGGGGCGAAGGCCTTGGGCGTGTTGACGCCCTTGCCGAAGACGAAGCTGTAGTCAGCGTGCTCGGCGGCGAACGCCAGGCCGGCATCGCTCGCTCCAGCGCAGACGATCTCCATGGGCGCCTGGGGTTGGGGACTTACCCGGCAGTCGTCCATCTGGAAATGCGCGCCCTGGAAGTCCGAGCGACCAGTACCCCAGAGATCGCGCAGCACCTGGGCGTATTCGCCGAGGTACTGGTAACGACTGGCGAAGAACTCATCGCCCGGCCAGAGGCCCATCTGGCTGTACTCGGGCTTCTGCCAGCCGGTGACCAGGTTGACGCCGAAGCGTCCGCCGGAAATGGAATCGATGGTGGATGCCATGCGCGCAACGATGGCCGGCGGCAGGGTCAGGGTCGCGGCGGTGGCGAACAGCTTGATGCGCGAGGTCACCGCCGCCAGGCCCGCCATCAGGGTGAAGGATTCCAGGTTGTGGTCCCAGAATTCAGTCTTACCGCCGAAGCCGCGCAGCTTGATCATCGACAGGGCAAAGTCGAAGCCATAGTGCTCGGCACGCTGCACGATCTCGCGATTCAGCTCGAAGGTGGGCCGGTATTGCGGCGCATTTTCCGAGAGCAGCCAGCCGTTGTTGCCGATGGGAATGAAGACACCGATGTTCATCGCTCGCACTCTCCACAGTCAGGAACCGGAACGCACCCGAAGGCGCCGTTGCTGCAGGATGAGAGCAGAAAGCTTGCCAAGTTCTGAAAATTCAGCCCAATCAAACACTTGGATCAAGTACCGAATTAATTTCAGACTATTTGGTCCACACTGGAGCACCTGGTTTGTGCAGGACGCCCGAATCCGGGGCATGGACGGCCATTCGACATGCTAGAGTTGAACCCTTGGCGACCATCACGGTGACCGCCATTTGTTCGTCGCCAGGATGGTGCGAACCGAGCGACCGTGCCTGAAACCGTTCATCGAGTGACTGGCACGCGTCAGACATCGATAAGGCCCAAGGAGCAGTTCGTGAGTCAGGCCAGTGACGTTTCACCCCCACGCAAGTCCCGTACCCCCAGCCCGGCCGCCCAGCAGCGACGGCTACGGCAGATTGAGGCCAAGCGCGCGCAGATCCTCGGTGCGGCCCTCGACATCTTTTCCCGCTTCGGCCTGCATGGCGCCAGCCTGGATCAGGTCGCGCTGCAGGCGGATGTCTCCAAGACCAACCTCCTCTATTACTTCAGCAACAAGGAAGAGCTGTACCTGGCCGTGCTGCGTCAGTTGCTCGCCACCTGGCTAAGCCCACTGCGCACCTTCAGCGAAGACCAGGAACCCCTCGACGCCCTGCGCGGCTATCTGCGCCAGAAGCTGGAGATGTCCCGCGACCGGCCGGCCGAGTCCCGGCTGTTCTGCCTGGAGATGATCCAGGGCGCGCCGCTGCTGCTGCCGGAGTTGCAGAGCAGTCTGCACGACCTGCTGGTCGAAAAGGTCCGGGTGATCCGCGCCTGGATCGCCGCCGGCAAGCTGGCGCCGGTGGACCCGCACCACCTGATCTTCAGCATCTGGGCCACCACCCAACACTACGCGGACTTCCGCGTGCAGGTGCAGGCCCTCTGCGGGCGCACCCTGAGCGATCCGGACTTCTTCGACGAAGTTCTGCAAGGCCTCGAAACCCTGATCATCGAGGGCCTGAGGCCCCGTCCCGCCATCTGAGCGCGGGATCAGGACGCCAGGAAGAAGTCGGCGAACAGCTGGCTCAACCGCGGCCACAGCGGCGCCGGCAGGTCGTGGGCCATGGCGGGGATGAGCTCGAAGCGCGACCCGGGGATGGCGCGCGCCACGGCGCGGCCACAGGCGGGCTTGAGCAGCGGGTCGCAGGCGCCGTGCACCACCAGGGTCGGCGCCTGGATGCGGTGGGCGAAGGGTCTTAGATCACCGCTACCGAGCAGGGCGAACAGCTGGCGTTGCACCCCGTCCACGTCCACGCCGCGCGCCAGGATGCGCTGCACCAGCCGTTCGAGATCGGCGTCGCTCTGCCGGTAGCGGGGACTTTCGATGCCCCGCAGCAGCGCCTTCTGCCGCGCGATCGCCGCGTCCATCGGTAGCTCGGCCGGCGGCCGCAACAGCAGGCTGCCGAGCAGCCTGAACGACGGCGGTGGCAACAGCGGCTGGTTGGTCGACGAGAACAGGATGCCCAACCGCGTTACCCGCTGCGGCCAGTCGGCGGCGAGAATCTGGGCGATCATGCCGCCCATGGAGCCGCCCAGCACGAAGGCGCGGTCGATGCCCAGGTGATCGAGCAGGCCGACGGCGTCGGCGGCCATGGCCTCCAGGCGATAGGGCACCGGACTGGTCTTGCCCAACTGGGCCCGCCCGAGCACCGGCCACAACGACGGCGGCCGGCCACCCGGCCAGCTCAGCCGCGAGGACTGGCCAACGTCGCGATTGTCGAAGCGGATCACCCGTAGGCCGCGCCGCACCAGGGCCTCGCAGAAGCCCTCCGGCCAGAGCAGCAACTGGGCGCCGAAGCCCATGATCAACAGCAGCGCCGGATCGGCGGGATCGCCCCAATCCTCGTAGGCCAGCTCCAGCGTGCCGACCCGGGCACGACCTTCACGTATGTCCATGGCTCATCCGCGAAATGGGTGAAGGTACATGCTACTCCAAGGCCGGTGCGGCGAAAGCGGCAGAACCCACCGGTCACGCCGCAGGGGTGCGCTATGCTCAGACGATCCTCTCCCTGAGACCACCTCCGTGGCTGCAACGCCGCTGGACTACCACCTCACCGACGAAGCACGGGAGGACCTGCGCCAGGCCATCGGCGTACCGTTGCGCCTTTACAACGAGGCCCAGGTCGGTTCGAGTGGTTATCGCGCGCTGGTGATTACCCTGACCCGCGATGGGCTCCCCTTGGGTGGCCTCTGGGGCTATACCAGCTACGGCTGGCTCTATGTACAACTGCTGGCGGTGGACGAGGCGGTCCGCGGCCAGGGCGCTGGCCGGGAATTGCTGCTGCGCGCCGAGGCCGAAGCGAGCAGCCGCGGTTGTCACGGCGCCTGGCTCGACACCCACGAATTCCAGGCCCGGGGCTTCTACGAACGCCTGGGCTATGAGGTGTTCGGCGAGCTGGCGGACTATCCGCCGGGCTTCGCACGGTATTTCTTGCGCAAGACGCTCAGGCCGGACTGAGCGCCAGGCTCGCTCACTGGTCGGTGAGGAAATTGCCGATTCGCGCGTTCTCCTCGCCGCCCTCCAGCAGCGGCACCTCGGCTTCGTCCTTGAGTTGTACGCCAGAGAGCTTGCGGCGATTCGCTTCGCGCATCAGATAGAGCAGCTTGTGCGCCGCCAGGCCATAGGCGAGGCCTTCCAGGCGCACGTTGGAGATGCAGTTACGATAGGCATCGTTGAGCCCGGGACGCGGACCGTAGGTGAAGTAGAGACCGAGACTGTCCGGCGAGCTCAGGCCCGGGCGTTCGCCGATCAGCATCACCAGCAGCCGCGCCTTGAGCAGGCCACCGATCTCGTCACCCACCGCCACCCGCCCCTGCTCCACCAGGGTCACCGGGGCCCAGCGCCAGCCCTCGGCCTCGGCCTGGTCGGCCAGGCGCTCGATGAATGGCAGCGCATGGCGATGCACCGCCAGGGCGGAGAGGCCGTCGGCGATCACCACGGCGACGTCGAAGCCCTCGGGATGGTCGGCGGCATAGGCCCCGAGTTCGCGAGCGGACTCCTCGGACAGCTTGCGGCCCAGGTCGGGACGTTGCAGATAGGTATGGCGATCCGGCGCGGCACTCTTCAGCACCAGGGTCTCGCGGCCCAGGGCGGTCAGGCCTTCACGCAGGGTCTGGTGATCGAAGGCCAGGTGCACGGCATCGCGGGCCTGGGCGTGGGCGGCCTGGAAATCCAGCTGGGCGGCGGTGGGCAGGCTGGTGCCGGCGCGGCCCAGGGCGATCCGCGCCGGGGTCAGGCGACGTAGTTCGGCCCAGGGGTCGGGACGGGCGGTGTCGTTGGGATTCATGGGGAGACTCCTGAGCGATTCGGTGTCTGTCTGCAAGGGCTATCGCGGCCATAGCGGTCCGCCGATGCAGCCTTATCGCGGCCATAGGCCGCTCCTACAAGCTCCTTCCGTATCGGTAGGAGCGGCCCATGGCCGCGATCCTTCCTACAACTGCGCCAACACCCGCTGAAACGGCGCGGGCAAGCCCTCGCCGAGACGGAAGCGGCCATCCTCCAGTCGCAGGATACCCAGGCGGTCCAGCCAGGCGGCGAATTCCGGGGCGGGCTGCAAGCCCAGCACCTGGCGCGCATAGAGGGCATCGTGGAAGGAGGTGGTCTGGTAGTTGAGCATCACGTCGTCCGACCCCGGGATGCCCATGATGAAATTGATGCCCGCCGCACCCAGCAGGGTCAGCAGCATGTCCATGTCGTCCTGGTCGGCCTCGGCATGGTTGGTGTAGCAGATGTCGCACCCCATGGGTACGCCGAGCAGCTTGCCGCAAAAGTGATCCTCAAGGCCGGCGCGGATGATCTGCTTGCCGTTGTAGAGGTATTCCGGGCCGATGAAGCCGACCACGGTGTTCACCAAGAGCGGCTTGAATTGACGGGCCACGGCGTAGGCGCGCACCTCGCAGGTCTGCTGGTCGACGCCATGGTGCGCTCCCGCCGAGAGGGCGCTGCCCTGCCCGGTCTCGAAATACATGAGGTTGTCGCCCAGGGTGCCGCGCCGTTGCGACAGCCCCGCCTCATAGCCCTCCTGCAACAGCGCCAGGCTGATGCCGAAGCTTTCGTTGGCGCCCTGGGTGCCGGCGATGGACTGGAACACCAGGTCCACCGGCGCACCGCGCTCGATGGCGGCGATGCTGGTGGTGACATGGGTCAGGACACAGGACTGGGTAGGGATCTCGTAGCGCTGGATCACCGCGTCGAGCATCTTCAGCAGCTCGCAGATGCCGCTGGTGCTGTCGGTGGCCGGATTGATGCCGATCACCGCATCGCCGTTGCCATAGAGCAGGCCGTCGAGGACGCTGGCGGCGATGCCGGCCGGATCGTCGGTGGGGTGATTGGGCTGCAGGCGGGTCGACAGCCGCCCGCGCAGACCGATGGTGTTGCGGAAGCGGGTCACCACCCGCACCTTCTGCGCCACCAGGATCAGGTCCTGGATGCGCATGATCTTGGACACCGCGGCGACCATCTCCGGGGTCAATCCCGGCGCCAGCGCAGCGAGACTGGCCTCGTCCGCCGCCGGGCCGAGCAGCCAGTCGCGAAAGCCGCCCACACTGAGATGGGCGACCGGGGCGAAGGCCTGGGCATCATGGGTATCCAGGATCAGCCGGGTGACCTCGTCAGCCTCGTAGGGGATCACCGCCTCGCTGAGGAAGCGCTTGAGCGGCACCTCGGCCAGGGCCATCTGCGCCGCCACCCGCTCCACGTCACTGCCGGCAGCGACGCCGGCCAGGACATCGCCCGAACGCGCCGGGGTGGCCTTGGCCAACAGCTCCTTGAGATCGGCGAAGCGCCAGGTCTGGCCACCCACGCTGTGCTGGAAACCACTCATGCTACCTCCTGGGGTCGCGTTGCTCAGGCCTCGCCGAAGGCGGCGTCGGGGGCGATGTTGCCCTGTCTACGGCTGAGACCGCAGACCAGCGCCCCTATCACCATCAGGCCCAGGAACACCACGGCGATGACGGTGTTGTACCAGACCATGGCGATCAGGCAGACCACTGCCAGCACCAGGGCGATGGCCGGCACCACCGGATAGCCGGGGGCGCGGAAGGTGCGTTCCAGGTTGGGCTCGCTACGGCGCAGCTTGAACAGGCTGAGCATGCTCATGATGTACATGACGATGGCGCCGAACACGCTCATGGTGATCATGGCGGCGGTCAGGGTCATGCCCTGCAGGCTGACCACACCGTCGCTGAAGATGGCGGCGATGCCCACCACGCCACCGGCCAGCACCGCGCGGTGCGGCGTCTGGAAGCGCGACAGCTTGGCCAGGCCATGGGGCAGGAAGCCGGCCCGGGCCAGGGCGAAGAACTGCCGCGAGTAGCCGAGGATGATGCCGTGGAAGCTGGCCACCAGGCCGAACAGGCCGATGCCCACCAGCAGGTGCAGCCACATCGAGTTATCGCCCACCACGCCCTTCATGGCCTGGGGCAGCGGGTCGTTGATGTTGGACAGGGCACGCCAGTCGCCCACGCCGCCGGCAAAGATCATCACGCCGATGGCCAGGGTCACCAGGGTGAGGATGCCGGCGATGTAGGCCTTGGGAATGGTGCGCTTGGGGTCCTTGGCTTCCTCGGCGGCCATGGCCGCGCCCTCGATGGCGAGGAAGAACCAGATGGCGAAGGGAATGGCGGCGAACATGCCACCCACCGCGGCCAGGGAAAACTGATCCTGGCCCGCCCAGCCGCCGCTGGTGAAGTTGGCCAGGCTGAAGCCCGGCGCCACCACGCCCATGAAGATCAGCAACTCGATCACCGCCAGCACCGTGACCACCAGCTCGAAGGTGGCGGCGATGCTCACCCCGAGGATATTCAGGGTCATGAAGATGAAGTAGGCCGCCACCGCGCAGAGCTTGGGATCGAGGGTGGGAAACTGCACGTTGAGATAGGCGCCGATGGCCATGGCGATGGCCGGCGGGGCGAAGACGAATTCGATCAGCGTCGCGATCCCGGCGAGGGTGCCGCCGACCGGACCGAAGGCCCGCCGGCTGTAGGCGAAGGGGCCTCCCGCATGGGGAATGGCGGTGGTCAATTCGGTGAAGCTGAAGATGAAGCAGGTGTACATCACCGCCACCACCAGGGCGGTGATCAGAAAGCCCAGGGTCCCGGCGACGCCCCAGCCGTAGCTCCAGCCGAAGTATTCCCCGGAGATCACCAGGCCCACGGCGATACCCCAGAGATGCAGGGTGCCGAGGGTCGGCTTGAGTTTCTCGTTGGTCATGACAGGCCACTCCCCTTGTAGCGACGTGATCCGAATGGGCAACCGCGATCCCGCGATGCCCGGCTTTTTCGAGCTTAGCGAGCCTGGGGCTACGCCGACTTGACCCGTCAGCACGGTCGCTGCGACCTCAGGTCAAGTCGGCGTTACCCCTCTTCCCAGCGTGCTACCCGAGACCGCACCACCAGAGTGCACCTCCACGGAAGCCGCCCTACGATGAGGCATGCCAAGGGCCGTAATACCGTGAAACCCTCGGCGTCTTGGCGGTCCCCAGCGGACATTCCTCGCCCAGGGGCACAGCCTTTGCTTCATCCGTGCCTAATCTCTCCATGGACCCCACCCATGCCCCTGGCCGCCTCCGGCTTCGCCGCCCTGACCTCACCGTCGCGCAACCTCGGCGTGCTCTCCGCTGCCGCCAGCGGTCTGGATGCCGTCATCGCCAGCCACGGTGGCGACGTGGACCGCATCTTCGGTACCGCCGGTATCGATCCCGAGCAATTGCAGCACCCCACCCTGAGCCTGGGATTGGGCAACTACTGCCGGGTGTTGGAGGAAGCCGCCGCCCAGTCCGGCTGCGACAATTTCGGCCTGCACTACGGCCAGCAATTCAAACCGCAGATGCTGGGACTACTGGGCTACGTGGGGCTCTGCTCGCCCACCGCCGAAGCGGCGCTACAGAACTTCGCCGCCGCCTTTCCCTTCCATCAGCACAGCACCCTGATCCGGCTGGTGGACGCCGGCGACTGCTGGCGCTTCGACTACCAGGTCCGCCACGGCGCCATCGTCGCCCGCCGCCAGGACGCCGAACTGACCCTGGGCATGCTGCTCAATTTGCTACGCCACGTGCTCGGCCCGACCTGGGCGCCGCGCGCGGTGCAGTTCGAACACCCGCGCCCCGAGGGCTGGCACGAACACCGGCGGCTGTTCGACGCCCCGGTCAGCTTCGGCCACTCGTGCAACGCCATGCTGGTACCCAAGGCCGACCTGCGCGGCCGGGCCATGCCCGACCACGATCCGCTGCTGCTCCTGGTGGTGCAGGACGCCATTCGCCAACTCGGCCAGCGCCTGCCGCAGGTGGAACTGCTCGAAGAAGTCCGCGCCTCGGTACGCCTGGCGCTGCCCCTGGGCGAACCCAGCCTGGAGACCATCGCCCAGCGCCTGGACCTCTCCACCAGCCAGCTGCAACGCCGCCTGCGCGACCAGGGCGCGAGCTTCTCGGCCCTGGTCGAGGGCGTCCGCCGCGATCTGGCGCAGCACTACCTCCGGCAGCGACTGCCGGTCACCGACCTGGCTCCGCTGCTCGGGTACTCGGAGACGAGCGCCTTTTCGCGGGCGTTTCGGCGGTGGTTTCAGGTAAGTCCGAGGCAGTGGCGGGGAATTTCGTAGGAAAGGGTCGGCGCGCCGAACGCCAACTGACGTGGGTTGGCGCTGAGCGCAGCGAAGTCCAGCATTACAGTGCTTCAGGTCTGGCTTATCGGTGTTCTGGCTGCTTATCGAATTTTTGGGGGAGATTCTGTTTCGCCCACCCGGGCGAGTCACTTTTGCCAGTCGCGGCTGCGCGCCCCGGACAAAAGTAACCAAAAACGCTGTCCCCACGTTTCGGCCCTACGCTACGCTCCGGGTCCCCTCGCCCCGGTGCCGCTCCAGGGGCACGGCACGAAGGGGCATCCTGCCCCTCGCGCCTTGCTCGGCTTCCTGCCTCACATCCCCCTCCGCGACACCTACACTCGGCCTCACTGACGGGGACGGGGCGCCAGCCTGAGAGTTCGGTGTTCACAGGATTTGTAGCCTGGAAAACCGCAGTGTTTTCCGCTATGCGAAGTGCTGAACATGGTGGACAAGGCTTCGCCGTTGTCCACGCTACGGACGGTTACGGCTCTTCAACCGAAACTTTCAGGCTAGCGAGTCGCTCCGTTCAGGAGGGCTCACGCCAGCGCCGTGCAGGGGTCGAGCCGCATGGAGGCGGCGAGAGGTCCAGCGGGCCATGGACGGCCCGTCTGGACCGACCCCGGAACGGCGCTGGCGTGAGCGGACCCGCAGCGTAGCGGAGGGCCGGATGACCGGGGCAAGCGTTTTTGCTTACTTTTTTCGCGACTGAAAAAAGTGAGTCGCCCGGGTGGGCGAAACAAAAACCATCAAAGCACTCGATAATCAGCTAAGGCACCTAATATCAACTGCGACTTGTTGGACTTCGCTGCGCTCAACACCAACCTACCGAACAGCCAAAAGCAACTCGCCCAGGTGAGCGAAACGAAAACCCGCCGAACAACTGGTAATCAACCAGGACACCCAACAACAATCCAAACACCAACACCCACCCAATCCCATCCACCCGGTCAGATTCTTGCAAGGCCAACCCAAACCGCCCCAACCAGAACAACGAAACCACCCCACGATGACCTCCGCCCTGCCCCCTGCCCTCTTCACCCCGGCCTGGCTGGCGCGCCTGGAGCTGGCCTATGCCCGCCAGGGTGACTGGACCCGCCCCACCACCCGCCGCCACCTCGGCCCCTTGCGGGTGCAGAAGCACCTCCACGCCGAAGGCCCCGAGGTCTGCCAGCACATCCTGGTGCACCCGCCAGGCGGCATCGCCGGCGGTGATCGGCTGGACATCGAGGTCAGCGTCGGCAAGACAGCCTGGGCCCAGCTCACCAGCCCGGGGGCAGCCAAGTGGTATCGCGCCGGCAGCGCAGCGCACCAACAGATCGAGCTACGCGTCGCCGCTGGCGCCACCCTGGAATGGCTGCCCCAGGAGACCATCGTCTTCTCCGGCGCCCAGGCCCATCTCGCCACCCGCATCGAGCTGGAAGGTGACGCCCGCCTCTGCTACTGGGACATCGTCGCCCTGGGTCGTCCGGCCAGTGCCGAGCGCTTCACCGAGGGCCTGTTCCAGGCGCACCTGGACATCCGTCGCGACGGTACTCCACTGTGGCACGAACGCCAGCGTCTCATCGGTGCGGATCGCCTGCTGGACTCGCCCATCGGCCTCGCCGGTCAACCAGTGTTCGCCACCCTGCTGATCACCGGCACCCTGGACGCCGACACCCTGGAACGCTGCCGCGCGCTCACCCTGCCGGTACGCGGTGACCTGACCCAGTTGCCCGGCCTGGTGGTCGCCCGCTGCCTGGCCGCCGAATCGCTGCAGGCCCGCGCCTGGCTGATCGAAGTCTGGCGCCTGCTGCGCCCGGCCCTGCTCGGCCGCGTAGCCATGCCACCGCGGATCTGGAGCACCTGAGGCCGCAACGCTCTTGTAGGAGCGGCCCGTGGCCGCGATGATCGACCGACTTCCCTTGACCGAACCTGCCAAACCGGAACACCCATGGACCTGACGCCCCGCGAAAAAGACAAGCTGCTCATCTTCACCGCCGGCCTGGTGGCCGAGCGCCGCCTGGCGCGCGGTGTGAAGCTCAACTACCCGGAAGCCATGGCGCTGATCTCCGCCGCCCTGCTCGAAGGCGCCCGCGACGGGCGCACCGTGGCCGAGTTGATGCACTACGGCACCACCCTGCTGACCCGCGACCAGGTGATGGAAGGCGTCCCGGAAATGATCCCGGAGATCCAGGTGGAGGCCACCTTCCCCGACGGCACCAAGCTGGTCACCGTCCACCAGCCCATCGCCTAGGGAGGCCACATGAGCCTGATCGTCCGCGACGCCACGCCCGCCGACCTGCCGGCGGTCCTGGCCATCTACAACGATGCCGTGGCCAACACCACGGCGATCTGGAACGACAACCTCGTCGACCTGGCCAACCGCCAGGCCTGGTTCGACCTGCGCGCCGACCAGGGTTACCCCATCCTGGTGGCCGAGAACGCCGAAGGCGAGGTAGTGGGCTACGCCGCCTTCGGCGACTGGCGGCCCTTCGATGGCTTTCGCCACACCGTCGAGCACTCGGTCTACGTACGCAACGACCAGCGCGGCCAGGGCATCGGCCCGCGGCTGATGACGGTGCTCATCGAACGCGCCCGCGCCTGCGACAAGCACGTGATGGTGGCCGCCATCGAGAGCGGCAACCTGGCCTCCATCCGCCTGCACGAACGCCTGGGCTTCCTCACCACCGGGCAGATGCCCCAGGTCGGCACCAAGTTCGGTCGCTGGCTGGACCTCACCTTCATGCAACTCATGCTGGAGCAACGCCCATGATCCCCGGCGAATACCAGATCCAGGACGGCGACATCGAACTCAACGCCGGCCGCCGCACCTTGAGCCTCACCGTCGCCAACAGCGGCGACCGGCCGATCCAGGTGGGTTCCCACTACCACTTCCACGAGACCAACGACGCCCTGCTGTTCGATCGCGCCCTGGCCCGCGGCATGCGCCTGAACATCGCCGCCGGCACCGCCGTACGCTTCGAGCCAGGGCAGAGCCGCGAGGTGGAACTGGTGGAGCTGGCAGGCCTGCGTACCGTCTACGGCTTCGCCGGGCGGGTGATGGGCAAGTTGTAGGGGCGGGCCCCTCACCCCAACCCTCTCCCAGGGGGAGAGGGGGCTCGAGAACAGATACCGTGCCACTCGCTCTTCCCCCTCTCCCTCCGGGAGAGGGCCGGGGAGAGGGCAAACCGGACCACCCTTATTCGGGATTCACACCTATGAAAATCTCCCGCCAAGCCTATGCCGACATGTTCGGCCCCACCACCGGCGACCGGGTGCGCCTGGCCGATACCGATCTCTGGATCGAGGTCGAGCAGGACCACACCGTCTATGGCGAAGAAGTGAAATTCGGTGGCGGCAAGGTCATCCGCGACGGCATGGGCCAGAGCCAGCTACTCGCCGCCGAGGTGGTGGATACCGTCATCACCAATGCCCTGATCGTCGATCACTGGGGCATCGTCAAGGCCGACGTCGGGCTCAAGAACGGTCGCATCCATGCCATCGGCAAGGCCGGCAACCCGGATATCCAGCCCGGTGTCAGCGTGCCCATCGGCGCCGCCACCGAGGTCATCGCCGGCGAGGGCATGATCCTCACCGCCGGTGGCATCGACTCCCACATCCACTTCATCTGCCCGCAGCAGATCGAAGAGGCGCTCATGAGCGGCACCACCACCATGATCGGTGGCGGCACCGGGCCGGCCACCGGCACCTATGCCACCACCGTGACCCCCGGTCCCTGGCACATGGCGCAGATGCTCAAGGCCGCCGACGCCTTCCCGATGAACATCGGCTTCACCGGCAAGGGCAACGCCAGCCTGCCCGGGCCGCTGGAAGAACAGGTTCGCGCCGGCGCCATCGGCTTGAAACTGCACGAGGACTGGGGCACCACCCCCGCCGCCATCGACAACTGCCTGGCGGTGGCCGATCGCTTCGACATCCAGGTGGCCATCCACACCGACACCCTCAACGAATCCGGCTTCGTCGAGACCACCCTGGGTGCCTTCAAGGGCCGCACCATCCACACCTACCACACCGAGGGTGCCGGTGGCGGCCACGCGCCGGACATCATCAAGGCCTGCGGCTTCCCCAACGTGCTGCCCAGCTCCACCAACCCGACGCGGCCCTTCACCAAGAACACCATCGACGAGCACCTGGACATGCTCATGGTCTGCCACCACCTGGACCCGAGCATCGCCGAGGACGTGGCCTTCGCCGAGAGTCGCATCCGCCGCGAGACCATCGCCGCCGAGGACATCCTCCACGACCTCGGCGCCTTCGCCATGATCAGCTCCGACAGCCAGGCCATGGGCCGCGTCGGCGAGGTCATCACCCGCACCTGGCAGACCGCCGACAAGATGAAGAAGCAGCGCGGCCCGCTGCCTGAGGATGGCGCCGGCAACGACAACTTCCGGGTCAAGCGCTACATCGCCAAGTACACCATCAACCCGGCCATCACCCACGGCATCAGCCACGAGGTGGGCTCCATCGAGGTGGGCAAGTTCGCCGACCTGGTGCTCTGGCGCCCGGCCTTCTTCGGCGTCAAGCCGACGCTGATCCTCAAGGGTGGCGCCATCGCCGCGAGCCTGATGGGCGACGCCAACGCCTCTATCCCCACCCCTCAGCCGGTGCACTACCGCCCCATGTTCGGCAGCTACGCCGGCATGCTCCACGACACCAGCCTGACCTTCATCAGCCAGGCGGCCTTCGAGGCCGGGGTGCCCGAGCAACTGGGGCTGAAGAAGCGCATCGGGGTGGTGAAAGGCTGCCGCACCGCGCAGAAGAGCGACCTCATCCACAACGACTACCTACCGACCATCGAGGTCGATCCGCAGAACTACCAGGTCAAGGCCGACGGCCAGTTGCTCTGGTGCGAACCGGCCGAGGTGCTGCCCATGGCGCAGCGATACTTCCTGTTCTAGGAACAGGCACCCAACCAGCACCCTCTCCCCTGGGAGAGGGTTGGGGTGAGAAAGCGACAGCCGTCGAGACCTGGCCCGAATCAGCCCTTCTTCGCTGCCTCGTAGAGCGGCATCACCTTGGGAATCGCCGCCTGCAGCGCCTTGGTGCGGCTGGCGTCGGAGGGGTGGGTGCTGAGGAATTCAGCCGGCTGGTTGCCCTGGCTGGCCTGGGCCATCTTCTGCCAAAGGGTGAGAGCCGCATTGGGGTTGTAGCCCGCACGGGCGGCCAGTTCCAGGCCGATGAGGTCGGCCTCGTTCTCGTTGCCACGGCTGAACGGCAGGGTCAGGGCTACCTGGGAGACCTGGTCGGCCAGCTGCATGCCGCCCTGGCCGACTCCCAGCAGGGCGCCGCCGAGGTTCTCGCCCATCTGGATGGCATAGGCCCGCGACATCTGCTCGCGGCTGTGTTCGCGCAGGGCGTGGGCGATCTCGTGGCCCATCACCGCCGCCAGTTCGTCGTCGGTGAGCTTGAGCTGGTCGATGAGGCCGCTGTAGACGAAGATCTTGCCGCCCGGACCGCAGTTGGCGTTGAGTTCGTCGCTCTGCACCAGGTTGACCTGCCAGTCCCAGTTCACCGCGTCCGGGCGGAAGGCCGCGGTCTGCGGGATGAGTCGCTTGGCAATGGCGGCGACGCGCTTGCCATCCGCCGTGTCGTTGGCCAGCTTGCCCGCCACCTTGGCTTCGTTGACCGTCTTGGCATAGGACTGGGCGTACATCTGATTGACTTGTTGCTCGGACAGCATGCTGAACATGTACTGCTTGCGCTGCACCCCCACCGTGCCACTCGAAGTGGTGTTGACGGACTGGCAGGCGACCAGCAGCAGGCTCAAGGACAGGCCCGCGAGGGGAAGGATACGGCGCATGGGAATCTCCAGGTATCGAGGCGGATACATGGTAGGTGCAGCCTGGCGAAGGGGCAACGAGGAAAGCGGCAACCCTTGTTACAGCGGTGTTAGGCACTCCGGCCCGTCCACCTCGGGTCGGTTGACGATGTCGGCCAGCACCCGCTCGCGCAACGGCATGCCGCCCGCCGCCAGCAACGCCTGCAGGGCCTCGGGCGGACTCTCCGGATCGAGCCAGAGGGCGCGCCCCGCCTCGTCCAGCAGGATCGGCCGGCGCAGCGGTCCGGCCGGCTGGGTGACCATGGCCGTCGACAGCCAGACCTGATCACCGGCCGGATAGGCTTCCCAGAGGGCAGCGAACCAGGCCAGGGGTTCGCCGTTGAGCATCCAGTAGGGCCGCTTGCGATGATTGCCGCGCCATTCGTAGAAGCCATTGGCCGGCAGCAGGCAGCGGCGCAGGCGAAAGGCCTCGCGGAACATCGGCTGGGTGGCCAGACTCTCGGCGCGGGCATGGGTAGGGGTGCGGGAGAAATCGGTGAGCCAGGGCGGCGTCAGTCCCCAGCGACCGCTGTCGACCCGCTCGCCCTCCGCCGTGCGGCGCTGCAGCAGCACCTGCTGGTGGGGCGAGATGTTCCAGCGCGGCGGATGCCGGTCAGGAAACCCTGGCAGGGCGGCGAATTCGGCGGGCCAACGGAACAGGGCGTAGCGTCCGGACATGAAAACCTTTCAAGGTTCTATGCGAAAAGTCGCCGAGCGAAGGTCAGGCGAGGCGAAAAAGGCTGAGGAAGCGGAGTTTACAAGTAGTAAATGAGCATTACGACCGGGCTGGCGTTCCAGGCGTTTTTCAACGAAGCATCACCGATGCGCAGGCACTTTTCGTGCAGAACCTAACAGAGGAGGATGCCCTGCTCCGGCGACGTATCTTCTCCCGGCAGGGGCGTGGCGGCATTGTACGCGGCGATCAGCGCTTGCGCGCGCGAGGCCTGCTCATCCTCGACCAGCAGGCCGAGCAATCCCACCGCGGGCAGGTCGCCGATGGCACCCAGCAGGTGGCGACCGGCGAGAAAGCCGTCGATGCCTTCGCTGGCCAGCACCGCCAGCAGCAACTCGGCCTCGTGCAGCGAGGCCGGCTCGTAGATGCGCCGCATCAGTCATCCTCCCGCCGGACCTCGAGGGTCCAGTCGGCGCCATCGGTATGCAGGCCGAAGCGGATCGGTCGACAGCAGACGGCGCAGTCCTCGTAGTAGTCCTGGTCGCCACCGCTGAGGTCCAGCACCACCTCGCCCGGCTCGCCGCAGTAGGGGCAATCGTATTCCTGGCTTTCCAGCATCTATTCCGCTCTCCCTTCGCCGCCACTGGCGCCCATCCGGCCCCTGGCGCTTGCATCTGGCGTCACGCGCTCTACTATGGCCGCCGGAATTTCTACAAGAGAACACCATGGGCGAGTTCGAAGCCATTCGACCCTATAACGACGCGGAAGTCCCCGGGGTTCTGGCCCGCCTGATCGACGACGACCACTTCATCTCCATCCTGGCCGGTTATCGCTTCCCGCGCCTGTCCAAGGGACTCGGCTGGGTGGTGCGCCCGCTGCTGCGCACCCGCCTACGCCAGGAGCTGGGCGACATCCGAAGCGTAGCCGCGCTGCAGGACAAGCTCGAACCCTATGTGGATCGCGCCATCGAGAAGGCCTCGGACGGCGTCACCTATTCCGGCATCGACCAGTTGCGCAGCGGTCGCGCCTATCTGTTCCTGGCCAACCATCGTGACATCGTGATGGACCCGGCCTTCGTCAACTATGCCGTCTACCACGCCGGTCTGCCGACGCCGCGCATCGCCATCGGCGACAACCTGCTGCAGAAGCCGTTCGTCAGCGACCTGATGCGGCTGAACAAGAGCTTCATCGTACACCGCTCCATCAGCGGGCGGCGCGAGAAGCTGGCGGCGTACCAGCAGCTGTCCGCCTACATCAATCATTCGATCCGCCAGGACGGCCAGTCCATCTGGATCGCCCAGGCCGAAGGCCGGGCCAAGGACGGCGACGACCGCACCGATTCGGCCATCCTCAAGATGTTCCACATGAGCTGCAAGGACGAGCCCTTCGCCGAGCTGGTCAAGGCGCTGAACATCGTGCCGGTATCCATCAGCTACGAGTTCGATCCCTGCGACCAGGCCAAGGCCCGCGAGCTGCACATCCGCGCCACCACTGGCAGCTACACCAAGGCGCCGGGCGAGGACGACGTCAGCATCGCCCGGGGCATCACCGGCTACAAGGGCCGGGTGCACGTGGCCTTCGGCGAGCCGGTCAGCGGCGCCTTCGAGGATGCCAAGGCCCTGGCCCAGGAGATGGATCGGCAGATCCTCGGCAACTACCGGCTGTTCCCGGCCAGCTACCTGGCCTATGCCGCGTGGGACGGCCAGGATCCGACGCTCGCCGTGCCCGCCATCGAGACGCTGTTCGCGGCCGAGGAAATCGAAGCCGCCCGCGCCGAATGGGAGCGCCGCCTGGCCGAGTGCCCGGCGGAGTACCGCGCGCAGCTGGTACGCCAGTACGCCCAGCCGGTGCTGAACAAATACCGCGTCCAGGCCGGCCTGGAATAGGGGTCATCCGCCCATGAAAAAGCCCGGCCAATGCCGGGCTTTTTCATGGGTGACAGGCCTCAGTGGCCGCTGAGCACCTGGACCACGGTCGGGTCCTTGAACACCCGGGTCAAGGCATCGCTCAGCACATCGCTGACCAGCTTGGTGTTGGCCTCGGCATTGGGCGCCATGCCGAAACGCTGGTTCAAGCTGGCGCCGTAGCGGCCCTTGTAGCCGCGCTGGCTGTTGCGCACCTCGACCTGGAAGGTGGCGGCGACGTCGGAGGCGGTGACGTAAAGCTCCTTGGGCGACTGGTAGTTCAGCTCGGCCAGGGTCAGGGTCAGCTGGGGCGCGCCAGGACCGGCATTGGGCGACGGGGTGAAGCCCATCTGGCGGATCGCCTTCTCGGCCTCGGCCTGCAGCTTGGGAATCACGTCCTGGCTCTGCACCACCACCACGCTGGTGTCGGGATAGAGACCGCCACGGGTACCCAGGGTGAAGGAGGAACGCCCGTCGACCACCCGGACCGAGACCGGCTGGCCCTGGCCGACCGGGGCGATGGGCGCGGTGATCTGGGGTTGCGGACTCAATTGCTGGGGGCTGCTGGCACAACCGACCAGGGTCAGACCAGTGGCGGCGAGCAGGCCGAGCAACAGGCGATAGCGCATGCAGAGACTCCGGAAGAAAGGGACAGCGGGCAGTATACCCAGCGCCCCGGCGGCGTCGATAGAGAGGGGGGTGGACAAAGAAACGCCGGCACGAGGCCGGCGTTTCGCAAACCAGGCGCTACGGCTTGGCCGCCAAGGGCGGCCGCGTCTGGCTGCGTTCCAGCCAGCCACCGCCGAGGGCCTTGTACAGGGTGACCCCGCTGTTGAGCTGGTTGAGCCGGTCGGTGATCAGCTGCTGCTGGGCGCTGTATAGCGAGCGCTGGGCGTCGAGCACCGTGAGGTAGTTGTCGATCCCCTGGCGATAGCGCAGGTTGGCCAGGTCGTAGTACTCCTGGCTGGCCTGCACCAGGTCCTGCTGGGCCTGTAGCTGGTCGTCGTAGGTGCCTTTTGCCGCCAGGGCATCGGCCACTTCACGGAAGGCGGTCTGGATCGACTTCTCGTAGGTGGCGACGTTGATGTCCTTCTGGATCTTGGCCGCATCCAGGCTGGCCTTGAGGCTACCCGCGTTGAAGATCGGGATGTTGATGCTCGGCGAGAAGGTCCAGTAGCCGGAGCCGGCGTCGAACAAGCCGTTCAGGTCACGACTGGCCGTGCCGCCTTGGGCAGTCAGGCTGATGCTCGGAAAGAAGGCCGCCCGCGCTGCGCCGATGTTGGCGTTGGCCGCGCGCAGTTGCAGTTCGGACTGGAGGATGTCCGGACGTTTCTGCAGCAGGTCCGACGGCAAATTGGCCGGCAGGTCGGCGAGCAGATCGGTCCCATCCAGGCCCTTGCCCTGCGGCAGGTCCGCCGGGATCGAGGTGCCCAGCAACAGGGCCAGGGCATTGCGATCCTGGGCCACCTGGCGGGTGTACTGGGCCAGGTTCGCCCGCGCCCCTTCCAGCGCGGTACGCGACTGGCGCAGGTCCAGACCGCTGGCCACGCCGTTCTCCACGGTCTGGCGGGTCAGGTCGTAGGAGCGCTGGTAGGCGTCCAGGGTATCCCGGGTCAGCTGCAGCATGCGCTGGTCGGTGAGCCAGGCGTAATAGGCGTTGGCCACTTCCGAGACCAGCGAGATCTGGGTACTGCGACGTCCTTCGCTGGTGGCGAAGTAGTTCAGCAGCGCCTGCTCGCTGAGGCTGCGCAGGCGACCGAACAGGTCCAGTTCATAGGAGGTGAAGCCCAGGGTAACGCTGTACTGGCTGCTGATGCTGCCACCACCGCCACCCCCGGCGTTGCCGCCATTGCCCGCCAGCAGTTGCTGGATGGCAGCGGTCTGGCTCAGGTCTTCCGGCGTCCGGGTTCGGGTACCAGTACCCGTCACCCCGATGTCGGGAAACAGCTCGGCGCGCTGCACCCGGTACTGCGCCTGGTAGAGCCGCACGTTCAGCGCGGCCTGGCGCAGGTCGCGGTTGTTGTCCAGCGACAGTTGGATCAGCCGCTGCAGCGCCGGATCGCGATAGAAATCGCGCCAGCCGATGTCGGCCGCCTGCTGGTCGCGGTTGACCGTCAGGGCATCGTAGGCCTGGCCGTGGGGCCAGGCATTCTCCACCGGCGCATTGGGCCGCTGGTAATCGGGGATCAGGCTGCAGCCGGAAACGGCCAGCATGCCCACGACCACCGCCAAGACAGACTTCTTCATATCAGTGTCCTTCGTTGCCATGGGCTTCCTGCTCCTTGGTGGCCTTGTCCTTGAACAGGCCGCTGACCACCACGTAGAACATGGGAATCCAGAAGATCGCCAGCACCGTGGCGGTGAGCATGCCGCCGATCACACCGGTACCCACGGCGTGCTGGCTACCGGAGCTCGCGCCCGAGGAGATCGCCAGGGGCACCACGCCCAGGATGAAGGCCATGGAAGTCATGATGATCGGCCGCAAGCGCATGCGCGAGGCCTCCACCGCCGCATCGACGATGTTCTTGCCGCCCTCGTGCAGCTCCTTGGCGAATTCCACGATCAGGATGGCGTTCTTCGCTGCCAGGCCGATGGTCGTCAACAGACCGACCTGGAAGAAGACGTCGTTGGCCAGCCCGCGGAAATAGGTGGCCAGCAAGGCCCCTACCACCCCCAGCGGCACCACCAGGATGACCGCGATCGGGATCGACCAGCTCTCGTACAGCGCCGCCAGGCAGAGGAACACCACCAGCAGCGACAGGGCATAGAGCGCCGGTGCCTGGGAGCCCGACAGGCGCTCCTCGTAGGACAGGCCGGTCCAGGCGACACCCACGCCCTGTGGCAGGTCCTTGGCCATGCGCTCGATCTCGGCCATGGCGTCACCGGTACTGTAGCCGGGCGCCGCGGAACCCAGGATCTCCACCGAGGAGATGCCGTTGTAGCGTTCCAGCTTGGGCGAGCCATAGACCCACTCGCCGCGGGCGAAGGCCGATACCGGCACCATCTCGCCGGCGCTGTTGCGCACGTACCATTTGCTGAAGTCCTCGGGATTCATCCGCGCGCTGGCGTCGCCCTGCAGGTACACCTTCTTCACCCGACCACGGTCGATGAAGTCGTTGACGTAGCTGGACGCCCAGCCGATAGACAGCGTCTGGTTGACGTCGCTCTGCGACAGGCCCAGGGCGCGCACCTTCTCGTCGTCGACGATGAGCTTGTATTGCGGCTCGTCGTTGAGGCCGTTGGGGCGGGTCTGCATCAGCTTGGGATTCTGCGCGGCCATGCCGAGCAGCTGGTTGCGCGCGGCCATCAGCGCCTCGTGGCCGATGCCGCCCTGGTCCTGCAGGTAGAAGTCGAAGCCGGTGGCGTTGCCCAGCTCCAGTACCGCCGGCGGGACGATGGCATAGACGATGGCGTCCTTGATGCCCGACAGGTAGCCCATGGCGCGACCGGCCACGGCGCTAGCCCCGTCCCTGGCGTCCGGGCGATCTTCCCAGGGCTTGAGCTGGATGAAGGCCAAGCCCGAACTCTGGCCACGACCGGCGAAGTTGAAGCCGTTGACCGTGAACATCGAGCTGATCGCACTCGAGTCGTTCTTCATCATCATCTCGCGCATGGTGTCGAGCACCTTCTGCGTCCGCTCGGCACTGGAGCCCGGCGGCGTGGTGACCTGGGCGAAGATCACGCCCTGGTCCTCTTCCGGCAGGAAGGACGACTGGATGCGGGTGAAGAGGAACACCATGACGCCGACGATCAGCACGTACAGCAGCAGGAAGGGCACCTTGTGGCGGATCACCGCGGCCACACTGCGCTCGTAGCGGTGCTGGCCGTTCTCGAACTTGCGGTTGAACCAGCCGAAGAAACCGCGCTTCTCGTGATGACCCTGCTTGACCGGCTTGAGCAGGGTGGCGCACAGCGCCGGGGTCAGGATCAGGGCCACCAGTACCGAGAGCACCATCGAGGAGACGATGGTGATGGAGAACTGGCGATAGATCACCCCGGTGGAGCCGCCGAAGAAGGCCATGGGCACGAATACCGCCGACAGCACCAGGGCGATACCCACCAGGGCGCCCTGGATCTGGCCCATGGACTTGCGGGTGGCCTCCTTGGGCGAAAGTCCCTCCTCGGCCATCACCCGCTCGACGTTTTCCACCACCACGATGGCGTCGTCCACCAGCAAGCCGATGGCCAGCACCATGCCGAACATGGTCAGGATGTTGATGGTGAAGCCGGCGGCCAGGAGCACCGCGAAGGTACCCAGGAGCACCACGGGTACGGCGATGGTGGGAATCAGGGTGGCCCGGAAGTTCTGCAGGAACAGGAACATCACCAGGAACACCAGCAGAATCGCCTCGCCCAGGGTCTTGACCACCTCATGGATGGAAGCGGTCACCACCGGGGTGGTGTCGTAGGGATAGACCACTTCCATGCCCTGGGGCATGAACGGCTTGAGCCGCTCGATGGTCGCTCGGACCGCCTTGGCGGTGTCCAGGGCGTTGGCGCCCGTGGCCAGGCGCAGGGCCATGCCGGAGGCCGGCTTGCCGTCGAACTGGGCGTCGATGGTGTAGCTCTCGCCGCCCAGTTCGATCCGCGCCACGTCGCGCAGGCGCACCTGGGCCCCGCTCTGGTCCACCTTGAGGAAGATCTTGCCGAATTCCTCCACACTGGTCAGGCGGGTCTTGCCGATGATGGTGGCGTTGAGCTGCTGCCCCGGCACCGCCGGCAGGCCGCCGAGCTGACCGGAGGCGATCTGCACGTTCTGGCTCTGGATGGCGCTGCTGACATCGACCGGGGTGAGCTGGTACTTCACCAGCTTGGCCGGGTCCAGCCAGATGCGCATGGCGTACTGGGCACCGAACACCTGGAAGTCACCCACACCGCTGGTCCGCGCGATGGGATCGCGCATGTTGGAGACGATGTAGTTGGACAGGTCTTCACGGGTCAGGCTGGGGTCGTTCGACACCAGGCCCACCACCATCATGAAGTTGCGCTGGTACTTGGCGACGCGCATGCCCTGCTGCTGGACTTCCTGCGGCAGCAGCGGCGTGGCCAGCTGCAGCTTGTTCTGCACCTGGACCTGGGCGATGTCGGAGTTGGTGCCCTGGTTGAAGGTCACGATGATGGTCATGCTGCCATCGGAGTTGGACTCCGAGGAGATGTACCTGAGGTTGTCGATCCCGTTCATCTGCTGCTCGATGACCTGGACCACGGTGTCCTGCACCGTCTGCGCCGAGGCGCCCGGGTAGCTCACCTGGATCGAGACCGCCGGGGCCGCGATGTTCGGGTACTGGTTGATCGGCAGATTGAGGATCGACAGGATGCCGGCGAGCATGATCACCAGGGCGATCACCCAGGCGAAGATGGGCCGGTCGATGAAGAACTTGGACATCGGGCGCTCCCCTTACTGACCCTGACCCGCCGGCTGCTGCTCGGCGGAGGCGATGTTGCTCGCCGGCTTGGCGGTGACGGCGGCACCGGGCTTGATCTTCTGCAGGCCTTCGGTGATGACCTTGTCACCAGCCTTCAGGCCATCGGTGACCAGCCAGTCGGCACCGACGGTGCGCTCGGTCTTGAGTACCCGCTGCTCGACCTTGCCTTCGCCGTTGACCACCATGGCGGTGGGCTGGCCCTTGAGGTCGCGGGTCACGCCCTGTTGCGGCACCAGCAGCGCATTCTGGCGCACGCCGGACTGCAGCTGGGCACGCACGAACATGCCGGGCAGCAGCAGCTTGTCGGGGTTGGGGAATTCGGCGCGGATAGTCACCGAGCCGGTGCCCTGATCCACCGAGACCTCGGCGAACTTGAGCTTGCCGGCACGGCTGTAGGCGCTGCCGTCTTCCAGCATCAGCTTGACCTCGGCCGCGTTCTCGCCCTGGACGCGCTGCAGCTGGCCGCTGTCCAGTTCGCGGCGCAGGCGTAGCAGGTCGGTGGCGGACTGGGTCACGTCGACATAGATGGGATCGAGCTGGGTGATGCTGGTCAGGGCGGTGGTCTGGTCGGCAGTGACCAGGGCGCCTTCGGTCATCATCGAGCGACCGATACGGCCGGAAATGGGCGCGGCGACCTTGGTGTAGGCCAGGTTGATCTCGGCGTTGCGCAGGGCGGCCTTGGCCGATTCCACCTGGGCTTCGTTCTGCCGCTGCATGGACAGGGCGTCATCGGCTTCCTGCTTGCTGATCGCCTGCTCCTTGACCAGGGCGCCATAGCGCTGGGCCTTGAGCCGGTTGGAAGCCAGGGTCGCCTGGGCCTGGGCCAGGGAGGCCTTGGCGGAATTGACGTTGGCTTCGTAGGTGCGCGGATCGATCTGATAGAGCTGTTGGCCGGCCTTGACGTCGGCCCCTTCGGTGAAACTGCGCTTGAGCAGGATGCCGCTGACCTGCGGGCGAACCTCGGCGATACGGAAGGCGGAGGTACGACCGGGGAGTTCGTCGGTCAGGGTCACGGTGCGTGGCTCGATGGTCACCACGCCGACTTCCGGGGGTTTCTGTTGCTGTTGCTGCTGATCCTTGTTCTCCTGCTTGCCGCAGGCACCCAGAGCCAAGGCGAGGGCCAGCAGGGCGGGAGCGAAGAAGGCATGCACCGGCTTGATCTGCATATCTAAAGTCCTTGAAAGCGGGGGAAATGAGCATGCGCAGCGCGCCTTGTGGATCCGCACCGGCTCGAGCATAGGAATAATTATCAGACCAATATAAATACATTCACGAGTGTTTGTAAATAACCCAAGCGCTCTGCTCGGGTATCCCGCCAGGGCGGTCCGACTGCTTGTGAGGACGATTGAATCCCGCAAGGATGGCCCCCTGCGACCGATCTGGCTAGCAGACCATGGCGCCCGGGCCGAGTTCTGAGGCGCGAACGGCCCGACCATAGCGGCGCCGGGGAAAACGACCACCTACAAAAATGCCGGACGAATCCGGCATTTTTGGTTACAACTTGAGGGCGTCCCGTTACTGGCGCACGCCTTCGAAGGAGAGCATGAACTCCACTTCCTGGGACTTCGGACCGAGGTCCTTCTGGATGTTGAAGTCCTTGAGCTTGAGGGTGGTGGTGCCCTCGAAGCCGGCGCGGTAGCCGCCCCACGGGTCCTTGCCCTCGCCCATGAAGTGGGCCTTGATGGTGATCGGCTTGGTCACGCCGTTCAGGGTCAGGTTGCCGGTGACGTCGGCAGTGCCGTCGCCCGTGGGGGTGACCTTGGTCGACTCGAAGCTGGCCTGGGGATGGGCGGCGACGTTGAGGAAGTCAGCGCTGCGCAGGTGCTTGTCACGCTCGGCGTGGTTGGTGTCGACGCTGTCGGTGTTGATGGTCACCTTGACCTTGTCGGCGGACGGGTCCTTGGCATCGAAGCTGAAGTTGCCGTCGAAGTCCTTGAAGGTGCCGTACAGCCAGCTGTAGCCCAGGTGCTGGATACGGAACTGGATGAAGGCGTGCTGGCCTTGCTTGTCGATCTTGTAGTCGGCGGCCATGGCTTGGCCGGCGCCCAGCAGAGCGGTGCCCAGGGCCAGGGCGGCGAAGGTTTTCTTCAGCATTGGATGAAGCTCCATGTGGTTGTTGGAAGCGGAGGATCAGGAAGGGTTGTGCACGCGCCCGAGCATACGCACCAGGGTGCCATCGCGGTCGACGAAGTGATGCTTGAGGGCGGCCAGCACGTGCAGACCGGCGAGGACGATCAACGTCCAGGCGAACCAAAGGTGGATATTGCCGGCGGTGTCGGCCTGATCCGGCAACCCGCTCAGGGTCGCCGGGACCTTGAACCAGCCGAAGACATCGATGGCCACGCCATCGGCGGTGGAGATCAGGTAGCCGGCCACCATGACGGTGAGCATCAGCCCATAGAGCAGGAAGTGGCCGATGCCCGCGGCACGGCGCACCAGGGGGCTGCCCTCCACCGGCGGCGGCGGACTGACCAGGCGCCAGAGCAGGCGCAGCACCAGGGCGATCAACAGCAGTATGCCGGCGCTCTTATGCAGTTCGGGGGCGGTGTGATACCAGGTGTCGTAGTAGTCCAGGGTACGCATCCACAGGCCGGAGGCGAACATGGCGATGATCGCCAGGGCCATGACCCAATGCAGAACCAGACTGACCAGACCGTAACGAAGGCCGTCGTTGCGCCAGTGCATCGCTTTTCTCTCCTGAAAAAGCCTTGCCTAAGCCTAGCTGCAAACGTATCGATGGAAAGCGGAAAAAGTATCTAATCAATATCGAAGGAATCGATGGATCGACGGATGCGCCAGCGTGCCTGCCGATCCAGCACAGGCGCTGCAGGGGTGCAGCGCCTGTGCCCTGGCCGGGATCAGAACGACCAGTGGAACAGCTTCCAGAAGAAGCCGTGCTCGCTGCTGTCCTTGGCCAGCGCGGCGTCGGCGGGCTTGGGTGCGGCAGCCGGGGTGGCCTGTGCCTTGGCGCTGGCAACCACCGGGACCACGGCCTTGCCGGCCTTGAGGTCGCGGACCTGCCCCGCCGCGCGCTGCCCACTGGCCAGGGCGCCTTCCAGGGTGCCCGGATGCAGCGGATCGGTATGCTCGCCGGCGAAGATCACCCGGCCCGTGGGCTTTTCCCACAGTCGCCAGTAACGGGTGATCTGCCCCGGACCGTAGGCCAGGTAGGCACCACCCACGCCCGGATCGCGGCTGTAGCGGCGCACTTCGTAGCCGGAGAAGGCACCCCGTGCCTTGGGATAGATGGCATGGAAGCGGATCAGCACCTGGTCGACCATCTGTTTGTCGCCGAAGGCCTGCACCAACCGCGCGCTGTCACCGGCCAGGTTGACCAGCACGTTGGCACCGCCCTTGACGTCCGGCTCCACCCACAGCATGCCCAGGCCCTGGTCGCTGTAGATCTCGCCGCTCATGCGCGACTTGCTGTCCCACACCGGGGTCCTGAACTTGAGCAGGATCTGGTCGCGCCAGCCGTAGGTGGTGCCCTTGATGGCCGCCTGCTGGGTGGCGTCCAGCGCCGGGGTCATCTGCACTTGGCCGAGGGCGCGCAACGGCACCGCCATCACCACGTAGTCGGCCTTGTAGCCGGTGGCGCCGGCCTTGACCGTGACGCCGTCCGGCGCCTGGACGATGCTCGACACCTTGCTGTCGGTCTTGATCGTCCTGATCTGCTTGACGAAGGCCTGGGCCAGGACGTCGCTGCCACCGGGCAGGCGGGCGGCGCGCAGGTCCTTGTCGTCGACACCGCGATAGACGCGGGTCTGCTGGGCCAGATAGAGCAGCGACAGCCGCGAAGGCTCGTCGTAGCGGGTGCGGATGCGCTGGTTGATCAGCTGGCGGGCCACCGGCGGCAGGTTCTGCTTGTCCAGCCAGGTGGCGGCGTTGATCTGGTCGAGGGCATGCAGGGTTGGGGTGGCGGTCGGCTGCAGCGGATCGCTGATGGCGGCGGCCAGGTCGTCCAGGGACTTGTCGACACGCTTGAGGGCATCGGCCACGGCCGGCATCTTCTGCGCCAGGTCGTCCTGGGAATAATACTGGCCTTCGATCAGGTAGCCCGGGGTGCGCACGAAGGACGGCGCGTCGACGGTCTTGAGCTTGAAGGTATCCAGGTAGTGATTGAGTACCGGCTGGGCCTTGGTGTCGCCGATCCATTCGCTGGAGGCCAGGCCCGAGCGACCGCCAACGCGGGGGCCGGCTTCCAGCAGGGTCACGTTCCAGCCGGCCTGCTGCAGTTCATAGGCCGAGGCCAGGCCAGCCAGGCCGGCGCCGACTACGATCGCCGAGGGGCCACTGGGCGCGGCGGGGGCAGCGGCGGCCTTTTCCGGTGCCTTGTGCACTTCTTTATGGGCGTCCTTGTGCGCCTTCTCGGCAGCACCTGCGCTCAGGCTGGTGGCGAATACGCCGGCTGCCAAGCAGACGGTAAAACCTGTCCAACGCGACGACATCTTCTCTAGACTCCTGGGACCGGGAAACGGCGGTGGCGCAGCATACGCGAGCGGCAACGGGGCAACTAGCCGCCGCCACGACCGGCAATCGGCCCGCGCCTTGCTCCTGTCGTGCGGCCTGACTTAGGCTTGCGCCCCCTTTTGCCGCCGGGCCAGTGCCGGGAGACCGCCATGACCAATCACGACTGGATGCGCCGCGACCTGGAGGTGCTCTGGCACCCCTGCACCCAGATGAAGGATCACGAACAGCTGCCGGTGATCCCGATCCGCCGTGGCGAGGGCGTCTGGCTGGAGGACTTCGACGGCAATCGCTACCTGGACGCCGTCAGCTCCTGGTGGGTCAACGTCTTCGGCCACGCCAATCCGCGCATCAACGAGCGCATCAAGGCCCAGGTCGACCAGCTGGAGCACGTCATCCTCGCCGGCTTCAGCCACCAGCCGGTGATCGAGCTGTCGGAGCGCCTGGTCGCCCTCACCCCGGCTGGCCTCGACCGAGTGTTCTACGCCGACAACGGCTCCTCGTGCATCGAGGTGGCACTGAAGATGAGCTACCACTACTGGCGCAACATGGGGCAGCCGCAGAAGCGCCGTTTCGTCACCCTGACCAACAGCTATCACGGTGAAACGGTGGCGGCCATGTCGGTGGGTGACGTGGCGCTGTTCACCGAGACCTACCAGGGCCTGTTGCTGGACACCCTCAAGGTACCGAGCCCCGACTGCTACCTGCGCCCCGAGGGGACGGGTTGGGAAGAACACTCCCGGCAGATGTTCGCCCACATGGAACGTACCCTGGCCGAGCACCATGCCAGTGTCGCCGCAGTCATCGTCGAGCCGCTGATCCAGGGCGCCACCGGCATGCGCATGTACCATCCGGTCTATCTGCGCCTGTTGCGCGAGGCCTGCGACCGCTATGGCGTGCACCTGATCCATGACGAGATCGCCGTGGGCTTCGGCCGCACCGGCACGCTGTTCGCCTGCGAACAGGCCGGTATCCGCCCGGATTTCCTCTGCCTGTCCAAGGCGCTCACCGGCGGCTACCTGCCGCTGGCCGCCTGCCTGACCACCGATGCGGTCTACCAGGCCTTCTACGACGACTACCACACCCTGCGCGCCTTCCTGCATTCCCACAGCTACACCGGCAACCCGCTGGCCTGCGCTGCCGCCCTGGCGACCCTGGACATCTTCGAACAGGACGACGTCATCGAAGCCAACAAGCCGCTGGCCCGGCGCATGGCCGAAGCCACCGCCCACCTGGCCGAGCACCCTCACGTCGGCGAAGTGCGTCAGACCGGCATGGCGCTGGCCATTGAGATGAGCGCCGACAAGGCCCAGCGCACCCCCTACCCCTGGCAGGAACGACGCGGTCTCGCCGTCTACCAGCACGCCCTTTCCCGCGGTGCCCTGTTGCGCCCGCTGGGCAACGTGGTCTACTTCCTGCCGCCCTATATCATCACCCCCGAGCAAATCGATTTCCTCGCCGAGGTGGCGAGCGAAGGCATCGACCTCGCCACCCGCACCTCGGTCAGCGTCGCCCTGAGCGACCTGCACCCCAACCACCGCGATCCCGGCTGATCTGGAGCCTGCCATGCGTCTCACCCGCTGCCATCTCGACCTGCCCCTGGCCCTCGGCCGCCTGGACCTGCCCGAGGCCCAGGCCCACTACCTGGGTCGGGTGCTGCGCCTGGCGCCGGGCGATGCCGTGCAGCTGTTCGACGGTAGCGGCCGGGAATACCTGGGCCAGGTGACGGAAGTGGGCAAGAAGAGCCTCAGCGTGGAGCTCACCGAGGCGCTGGCCGGCCAGCCCGATTCCCCCCTGCACATCCACCTTGGCCAGGGCCTGTCCCGCGGCGAACGCATGGACTGGGCGATCCAGAAGGCCACCGAACTGGGCGTGGCCGAGATCACCCCGCTGGTCAGCGAACGCTGCGAGGTCCGCCTCAAGGACGAACGTGCCGACAAGCGCCTGCAGCACTGGCGCCAGGTGGCCATCAGCGCCTGCGAGCAATGCGGGCGGTCCAGCGTGCCGGTGATCCATCCGCCGCAGCTGCTGGCCGACTGGCAGGCCAGCGTGGCCGCCGATCTCAAGCTGGTGCTGCATCCGGTGGCCGAGCCCCTGGAAAGCCACGCCCGCCCTGGCCGTCTGGCACTGTTGATCGGTCCGGAAGGTGGGCTGAGCGAGGCCGAGGTGGCCGTAGCGCGGGCCGCCGATTTCCAGCCGGCGCGCCTGGGCCCGCGGGTGCTACGCACCGAGACCGCGCCCGTGGTGGCGCTGAGCGTCGCCCAGCAACTCTGGGGCGATTTCCAGACCTCTTGATCTGTACGAGCGACCACTGCCGCGCGGCGGTCCAACCCTTTCCCAACGGATAGTTTCGGAGCCCTGGATGACCCTACCCTCTCGCCCCTACGCCGCCTTCCTCTTCGACATGGACGGCACCCTGCTCACCAGCGTGGCCTCCGCCGAACGCGCCTGGAGCACCTGGGCCCTCGGCCATGGCCTCGACCCGGCGGACGTGCTGGCGGTGATGCACGGGGTGCGGGCGGTGGAGACGGTCAAGCGCTTCGCCCCGCCCGGCGCCGACATCGAAGCCGAGACCCGCGCCATCACCGAACTGGAGATCGCCGACGTCCACGACATCCAGGAAATCCCCGGCGCGGCGGCTTTTCTCGCCAGCCTGCCGGCAGGTAGCTGGGCGCTGGTCACCTCCGCCTCGCGGCGCCTGGCCGAGGTCCGTCTCGCGGCCGCGGGCATGAGCCTGCCGCCGGTGATGGTCTGCGCCGAAGACGTCACCCAGGGCAAGCCGGCGCCGGACTGCTTCCTGGCCGGAGCACGCAAGCTGGGTGTGGAGATCGGCGATTGCCTGGTATTCGAGGATGCCCATGCCGGCTTCGCCGCGGCCAAGGCTGCAGGCGCCGATGCCGTCGCCATCACGGCGACCCATCGCGAGCCGTTGGATCTGGGTCTGCCGACCCTGGCCGACTATCGTGGAGTGAGCGTCGTCCGCGATGAAGCCGGCAGGATGCGCCTGACCCGCTAGAACACCCCGGCGTCGGCCAGGCGTTCTTCCACCCCGATCAGATCGGGAATACGCGCCATGCCGCCTTCGTAGGCCACGGCGCCCAGCTCCAGGGCGGCCAGGGGCACCTCGGCGGCGGCCAGCGCCGGGGTGATGCGCAGCGAACGCGGAATGCTGCGGATCAGCAAGGCGAGAAAGCGCACTCGGTCGCGGCCACCCAGGGCGTTGAGGATGGCCACCCGCGCATGGCGGTCACCATCGAACTGGGCGGCGCTACCGCTGGACAGCGCCTCGAAGCTGATCAGCGGCAGGCGCAGATCGCGCCAGGCGACCTGGCCCAGGCACCAGTCCGGCTGCACCGGCAGTGGCCGGATCTCGCGACAGGGCACCAGCTCGGCCACCGCCGCGTTGGGCAGCAGCAGGGTGCGATCGGCCAGGGTCAGCAGCAGGCCAGTCAGGTGTTCGTTGGCGGAAGCAGCGGTCGACATGGATGAATTCTTCTCTAGCTGTGCTGCTCGGCCAGTCGCGCCACCAGCGCTTCGGCCAGGCCGCGAGGATCGGCGGTGAAGGTCGCCAGGCCCGATTCACGCAGGCTTTCCGGCATGCTGGAGGCCACACAAGTGCTCGCCGACTGGGTCCACAGGGTGCCACCGCGGCGACGAACGTAAGGCGCCGAGGCGGTACCGTCGTTGCCCATGCCGCTGAAGACGATGACCCCGCAACGCGCGCCAAAATGCTGGGCCAGATTGAGCATCATCTGGCTGATCGACGGGGTATAGGGTTCGGGCCAAGCCCGCTCGACGATGTCCAGCGCACCATTGGCAGTGAAGTTGAGTTCCTGCTGGGTCGGCACTACCACCACTTCGCCACAGCGGATCGGCTCACCCGGACGCACGCCCTGGATGTGCCACTGGCTGTGGCGGCCGACCGCGCGCAGCAGATTGGCGGCGAAGCCGTCGCCGATGTGCTGGGCATAGAGGAAGCCGACCGGCAGGCCACCCGGCAGGGCGTCGAGGAAGGCCTTCACCGCCGCCGGACCGCCAATGGAGGCGGCCAGCAACCAGACCTCGGGGGCCGGATCGCCTGCCGGCAACGGCAGGTTGGCCAATGGCTCGGGCAGCGCCAGGCGCGGCGGGCGCGGCTGATCCTGCAGCAGGGTCTCCAGCGCCGGACCGACCGCCGCGACCGGATCGCCGATCAGCCGCTTGAGCTTGCCGATCAGCCGCTTCTCCCAGTGGCTGAAGGGATCGGTGAAGCGCTCCGGCGCCTGGCCCTCGCCGAACAGGATGGGTACCTCGGCCTCTTCCAGCAGGACGTCCACCAGCGGCGACTCTTCGGTCTGGCTCAGGTCGATCAGCCACAGGTCGGTCGTCACCGACGGCCATTCGGCCTCGTCGAAACGCTCGGGATCGCTGTTGAGGACTACGTGATAGCCATTGTCGGCCAGCACCTGCTGCAGCACGTGGCGCTGCAGGGGGCTATCGGCCAGGATGGCGACGCGGGCGGTATGCATCTCAGTCATGTTCCCTGACCAGTCGATGAATGTGGGCCAGGAGTTCACTCTCCTGATAGGGCTTGCCCAGGTACTCGTTCACGCCCAGGCTCAGCGCGCGCTCGCGGTGCTTTTCCCCAGTACGGGAGGTGATCATCACGATCGGCAGGTCCTTGAGTCGGGCATCGTGGCGGACCAGCGTGGCCACCTCGAAGCCATCCATGCGCGGCATCTCGATATCCAGCAACAGGATGTCCGGCTGGCGTTCCTGGAGCTGGGCGATGGCGTCCACCCCGTCCTTGGCGGTGAAGACCTCCATGCCATGGCGCTCCAGCAACCGGCTGGTCACCTTGCGTACCGTTACCGAATCGTCCACCACCATGACCAGGACCGGGCGGCTGGCTTCCACGGATGCCTGCAGGTTCTGGGCCAGGTGTGCCGCGTCGTCGGCCGCGCTGCGCTGGCTACGGATCATCGCCAGCAGGTCGAGGATCACCACCACGCGTCCGTCGCCGAGCAGGGTAGCGCCGGAGAGGCCCGGCACCCCGGCGAATTGCGGCCCCAGGCCTTTCACCACGATTTCCCGCGAACCGGCCACCGCATCTACCTGCACGGCCACGGCGTGCTCGGCCGAGCGCACCAGGACCACCGGCAGCGGCAGACTCTGGCCGGTCAGCTTGGGATGCTGGCCGTTGCCGAGCAGGTGTCCCAGGTAGCGCAGATCGTAGCGCTGGCCGCCGTATTCGAAGGCTTCCGCCCCGGGGCGATAGAAACGCTCGAGATCGGCCGCGGTCACCCGCACGATGCCTTCGATGGTGTTCAGCGGTACGGCGTAAAGGTCGTCGCCGGCATGCACCATCAGCGCCCGGTTCACCGACACGGTGAACGGCAGGCGGATGGTAAAGCGCGTACCCTCACCCGACTCGCTGTGGATGTCCATGCTGCCGCCGAGCTGCTTCACCTCCTGGTGAACCACGTCCATGCCCACGCCGCGCCCGGAAATCTGGGTAATGGTGGCGGCCGTGGAGAAGCCCGATTCGAGGATGAACTGCAGCACGTCGGCGTCGGGCAGCTCGACGCCCTCGGCCATCAGTCCGCGCTCGATCGCCTTGCGGCGCACCGCGCCTAGGTCGATACCGCGACCATCGTCGGCCAGGGTGAGGATGATGTCGCCGCCCTCACGGCGCAGATCCAGGCTGATGACGCCTTCGGCCGGCTTGCCGGCGCGCTGGCGCCCGGCGGGGTCTTCGATGCCGTGGTCGATGGCGTTGCGCAGCATGTGTTCCAACGGCGGAATGATCCGTTCGAGCACCGTGCGGTCCAGCTCGCCCTCGGCGTTGCCGACCCTCAGCTCCACCGGCTTGTCCAGTTCGCCGCTGACCTGGCGCACCACCCGATGCAGCCGCGGCACCATGCGCTCGAAAGGCACCATGCGCGTCTGCATGAGGCTTTCCTGCAGCTCGGTGTTGACCCGGGCCTGTTGCAGCAGCAGCGTCTCGGCGTCGCGGTTGCGCTGCCCCAGGGTGTTCTTCAGGTCCAGCAGGTCGGACGCCGATTCGAACAACGCACGGGACAGCTGCTGCAGCTGGGAATAGCGATCCAGCTCCAGCGGATCGAAATCCTCGTAGCCGACGCGGTCGACGTCTTCGTGGTGGCGGCTGATGATCTGCGCCTGGGTCTCGGTGTCCAGGCGTCGCAACTGATCGCGGACCCGCTCGATGGTGGCTTCCATCTCACCCAGGGTGGTACCGATGTCGTTCACCTGCTGCTCGACGCGACCACGGAAGATCGAGGTCTCGCCCGCCAGGTTGACCAGCTGTTCCAGCAACGCCGCCGGGACCCGGACCAGTTCCTGGGAGGACCGGCGCTGTGCCGCCTGTTGGCGGACCTGCTGCAGGCGCTGCACGAAGGGCAGCACGGCGACCGGTGCGCTGGGCTGCTCGGGAGCCACCATGACGGGCGCCACCGCGACCTCAGGCTCGGGCTCGGGCGCCTCATTGGCCAGGATCGAAGGTTCATCCACGACGGGCTCGTCCGGCGCTTCCGCAATCGGCTCTTCTTCGGCGGGCGCTGCCTCGGCCAGCTCCGAGGGTGCCTCGTCCGGCCATTCGGGGTGGTCCGATGGCTCGCTCTCGGCAACCGAGGTCGGGGCCGCAGTGGGCGCCGCGCTCGGCGCCGACAGCCGGACGACGCCCAACTGCAACTGGTCGACGCCCTTCACCGCCAGATCCCGTACGCGAGCGCCTTCGCCCTCGTTCAGTCCCACTGCCAGCGAACGCAGCTCGGCGAGTTGTTGTTCCAGGTCGTGGGCCTGTTCGCCCAGGCCATGGAGACCGGCCAGTCGCGCCCCGCCCTTCAAGGTGTGCAGGCAGCGCAGCAGCTCGTCCACCGCCACGTCGGGCGCCGCGGGCCAGCGGGCCAGCGCGGTATCCATGCTGGCCAGCAGGTCCTGGGCTTCCTCGATGAAGATCTCGAGGATTTCCGCATCCGTTTCCTCGTCGAAGATCGGTGCCGCGACCGGCGGCGATGCAAGCGATTCGGCGGCCATGACCGGTTGCTCGCGATAGTCGCGCAGGGCCTCGATCAGCTCGTCGGCCGCAGGGGATGCCTGCCCCAGAGCGAGGGCTTCGAGCTGCTCGTGCAGACGGTCATGGCAGCGATGCAGCAACCCACCGAGACTCGGGCCCGGCTTGATCCGGCCTCGTGCCAGCCCCTCGTAGAAGGCTTCCAGGGCGTGGGCGAGATCGCCGATGGCGTCCACCTCGGCCAGGCGCGCACCGCCCTTGAGGGTATGCAGGTCGCGCAGCAGGGATTCCAGCTCGATGCCGTTGCGCGGATCCTTTTCCCAGGCGCGCAGCGAGCTGGCCATGCTGTCCAGCAGGTCGCGGCTTTCCTCGACATAGATGGCCAGCAACTCGGCGTCGGGGCCGTCCGCGGTGGGCAGGGGCGGCATCGACGGCGTGGCCGGGGCGGCGTCGAGAGCCTCTTCCGCCGACGGCTCGGCCAGGTCAGCGCTCGGCGTCTCGTTCGCCAACTCGTCGAGATGCCCGGCGCGGATGCGCTGCAGACGCTCGATCTCGTCCGCGTATTCGCTGATCGGCGCACCGTTTTCCAGCTCTTCCAGCTGGGTGGCGAGACAGGCATGGGCATCGCGCAGCGGGACGCCGAGTTCGGCGCCGCCCGCGAGACGGCCGTCGAGCAGTCCTTCGTAGATGGCATCCAGCTCGGTGGCCAGGGCGGCGACCGGGGCGATCTCGGCCAGGTTGGCCCCCCCCTTGAGGGTGTGCAGGTCACGCTGTAGGGTGCCGAGATGGAAACGTTGCTGCGGCTCGATCAACCAGCGCTCCAGCGCTCGGTCGGCGCTGTCCAGCAGGTCCAGGGCTTCTTCGAGGAAGATCAGCTGCATTTCGCGATCGACGTCGTCGGTCGCTTCCGGAGTCGACTCCAGCGGCGGCTCGGTCTGTTCGAGCAGCTTTTCCGCTTCGGCTTCGATTTCTGGTTCAGCCTCGGGCTCCGGCTCCGCTTCGGCCACAACGCCTGGCTCAGCATCGGGCTCCGGTTCGGCTTCGGCCACAACGTCTGGCTCGGCCTCGGGCTCCGGTTCGGCTTCGGCCACAACGTCTGGCTCGGCCTCGGGCTCCGGTTCGGCTTCGGCTTCGGCTTCGGCTTCGGCTTCGGCTTCGGCTTCGGCTTCGGCTTCGGCTTCGGCTTCGGCTTCGGCTTCGGCTTCGGCTTCGGCTTCGGCGGGCAGTTCGAGGTCGAGTGCCGCTGCCGGTTCGACCGGCGTGGCGACGTCGGCAGCCAGGAAGGCTTCGGGTTCGGGCTCACCCAGCAGTGCCGTCGCCGTTTCGGGCAGCCCGGCGAAGATGCCGACCAGCAAGGCGCGCAGCCCGTCGATACGCTCGTCGCAGGGGGCCGCGCGGGTACCGCTGGCCAGCTGGTTGAGCATGCTGATCAGGGCTTCCTGGGCATCTTCCGCCTCCCGGAAGAAGGCCTCGTCGGCCGGCAGCGAACCGCTGGCGACCGCGGCATAGACCGCCTGCAGGGCTTCGGCGAGTTGCTCCACATCGACCAGGCCGACCCGCGCGGCTTGATCGGCAAAGGTGTTCAGCCGTTCGGCCAGCAGATCCGGACAAGCCTCGGCCGCACCACCGGTGTGCCAGGCCACCAGGCGCTCGTCGGCGTCCAGTAGCAGATCCATCGCCGGCATCAGGAAATCGGACAGGCGCAGGACGTCGCGCCGCTCCGGCACCGGTACCTCAGGCACCGGCAACTCCTCGCCCAACTGCTCCAGCAGCGCTTCGCACTCGGCGATCACCGCCGGCGCCCCGGTCAGGGGCTCCATCAGGAAGCCGTCCTCGAGGATGGCGAGCCGTGCCTCCAGCAGATCCGCGCCACGGGCGAGCAGTTCGCGCTCCGGCGCGGCGAAGGGGATGTGGGCGAGCTTGTATTCCTTGGCCAGACGCTCCAGCGCCGAAGCCAGTTCGGCCACCGGCGAGCTGCCCGCCATGTGGGCACTGCCCTTGAGCGTATGCAGGGCACGCAGCAGGGCATCGGACACCGCCTGGCCACTGCCGGATTCGGCCTGCTCCAGGTAGCGGCGCACCGTTTCCAGATGCGCCTGGGCTTCGGTACGGAATATCTCCAGCAACTGGTTGTCGGCCTCGCTGGAGGCTTCGTCCAGCGCGGCAGTACCGACGTCCGTCACCTCGACCAGGGGTAGCGCCGCGACCTCGACCGGCTCCGTCCCCTGGACGGCGTCCCGCTCGGGCAGCACCTCGTTGCGGGCCAGGGCATGGGCGGCATGGGCCAGCCAGTCGACGTCGTCGCGCTGCCGCTGACGATCCTCGGCGTACTCCGTCACCAATTCCGGCAACAGGGCACAGACGTCGTCCACCACCGTCTGCAGCGCGGCGCTGTGGCCGACGCTGTGGTCCAGGCGGCGATTGAGCAGATTCTCCACTGCCCAGGCCAGTTCACCGATGACCAGGGCCTGGACCATCCGCCCACTGCCCTTGAGGGTGTGGAAATTGCGCCGCAATTCGGCCAGCGCCGGGCGCCCCTCGGGGTCGCCATGCCAGGTCGGCAACCAGCGTTCCAACTCCGCCTGGACTTCGCCCGCCTCTTCGATGAAGACCTCGCGCAGCTCTTCCTCGATCGGCTCGGCGTCGGCAGGCGGCGGCAGCAAGGCATGAGGCACCTGGGCCGCCGGGGGATTGATGGGGTTGACCGGTGCCGCCAGGACTTCGGCCACCGAATCGATGTCCACGCCCAGGGGTTCGAGCTGGTCCAGCTCGACGCCGGCCAGCAGCTCCTCGGGCTCTTCGCTGTCTTCGTCGACATCCGGAGTGGGCAAAGACTCGTCCGGCCGCGCCGCCTCGGTATCCTCCGGGCTCGCAGCGAGTTCGTCCGCAGGCTCGAGGGTCAGCGACTCCTCCTCGAAGCCTGGTTCCTCGAACATCGGCTCCTCGAAGATCGGCGCCAGCTCGAACGAAGCTTCGGGGTGTTCGTCGACGTTCGGCTCTTCGCTGACGGGGAGGTTTTCCAGCAGCCTTTCGTCCGGCAGCGCGTCAAGCTCCAGCATGGCTGCGTTGGCGGCCTGGGGCAGGGCTTCGTCGACGGCAGCGGCGTCCAGTGCCGGCGCGTCGAAGGGAGGCGTCGGTGGCGATACCTCCTCATGCGCCGCACGGGCGGGATAACCAAGGGCGATGAGGCTCTCGTCGGCAATGTCGAGGATCATCTCGTGGGGTGTGGACGGATCCTCGGCCAGGCGCTCCAGGTAGTACTCGACGCTGGTGATGGCGTCGGCCAGGGTATCCAGGCTCTGCCAGTCCGGCACCGCCTGCTTGCCAAGGAGCTGCTCGCAGATGTAGTCGTTCGCGGCCTGGACCTGGGCGGCGGCCCGCTCCAGGGGAATCATCGCCAGGCCGCCACGGACCTGGGTCAACAGCAGGGGCACCGGCTCCAGGTGGACGTGGTTCCACTGGGAGGCGATGAATTCGATGATGGCGTCCTTGGATTGCTCCAGGCCGTTGCGCGCCTCCCGTACCACCACCCGGTGCAACTGGTCGATGTCGGTGGTGGGCAGCCGGTTTTCCTCGGAATCCCCCGAGTCGTTGCCGCTGACCATGCCGGCCAGGGTCGCCTCCACGTAGAGCAGCGCGCCGGCGATATCCATCAGGGCCGCGTCGTTGGCTTCGCGCCCGCCCTCGGCCAGTTCACCGACGGCCTCGTGCTGCTCCAGCACCACCTTGCGCGGCTGGCCGAAGCCCAGTACCGCCAGGGTATCGGCGATCTGCTTGAGCGGTGCCAGCAGGCCACGCAGGCTGCCGACCTGCTGGCGATCGCTGCGCACGAAAAGATCGAGGCTGTCCTTGATCTGCACCAGCTCTTCGCACAGCGCGGTGACCACCGAGCGCATGGCCTCGCGGTCGGGACCGACGATGCGCGAGCGCTCGAAACCCACCAGCTCGGCATCCGGCAGGGCTTCGTCGAGACGATAGTGGGCCTTGAGCGCGGCAATGCGCGGACTCTGCACCGGCGCCTTGGCCAGATAGAACAGCAGGTTCTTGAGCAAATCCGCCGGCGCCGGCTGGTTGAGCGTCACCACGCCATCGCTGATCAAGCGCTTGAGCTCACGGTCGAGCTGGCGCAACAGGCCACGGATGGAGCTGCTGTTGTCCAGCTCGCCAGCCTTGAGCAACTCGGTGAGACCCGCCGCCACCGGCCAGAGGGCGCCGAAGGGCGACCCGGCGCAGAGCTGGTCCAGGCGTTCGAACACCCGCAGCAGGTAGTCCAGGTGCAAATGGACATCGCGGTCGCGGAACAGCCCGACCTGGGCACCCTGCAGGGCCTGGCGCAGCTTGCGCAGGCGCGGCAGCCAGTCCGGCGAAGCGCGATCAGCCAGCTCCGCGTCGCTCAGGGAGAGCGGGGCGGCGGAGAAATCCGGCGAGAACAGGCTGGTTTCCGACAGCAACTTCTCGCCACGCGCCGAACGCAGGTCATTGAGCAGCGGCAGGATGGCCAGGGGTAGGTCGCGGCGTGCTTCCAGTACCCGGTCGAGGTAGGGTGGCACCTGCAGGATGGCCTGCATCAGTACTTCCAGCGCCTCGTCCGGGCTGCTCACCCGACCTTCGTGGAGTTCCTGCAGCAGCAGCTCCATTTCCTCGGCCAGCAGGGCGGCGCCATAGAACTCCACCATCTGCAGGGTGCCATAGACCTGGTGCACGTAGGTCCGGCAAAAACCCAGGCGGCTACGGTCCTGTGGGTTGTCGACGAAGGCCTCGAGCGCCTTGCGGGCCTGCTGCAAGGTTTCGGCGATCTCTCCCTTGACCCACTCGAGGGCTACGTAGTCGTGTCGATCGATCATCTCGGCTCCTGTCATGCCGGGCAGTCCGCCTGGCGGACGAACGCCAGGACCTCGGGATGCTCGGCGGGCACCAATTGCGGGTGGCTCCAGTTGCTCACCTCACCAACGCCCAAGACCAACAACCCGCCGGGTGCGAGCCGCTGGACCAGTTGATTGAGCAGGTCTCGACGCAGCCAGCGGCGGAAGTAAATCAGCAGGTTCTGACAAAAAATGACATTGAGCCCCTGCAAGGGGGCCTGGCTCAGTTCCAGCACATTGAGTCTGGCGAAGCAGAGGCGCTCCGCCAGGCGGGGACAGATCTGATAGCTGCCGTCCTCGCGGGAACGGAAGTAACGTTCCCGCAGGGTCGTCGACACGCCATCCAACCGCTGCCGGCTGAAGATGCCCTGGCGCGCCTGGCGCAGGGCTTCGCTGCTGATGTCCGTTCCGGTCAGCGAGAACGTCATGGGCTGCCCCTGCCGGGATAAGACTTCGGCGGTGCTGATGGCCATCGAAAAGGCTTCCTCTCCACTGGAACAGCCCAGACTCCACAGGGCCAGAGACTGGCCTTCGGCGGTCTGGACGAACTTACTCACATAGGCTTCCAGCAGGGCGAACGATGGCGGGTGACGGAAGAAACGCGTCGCCTGGATGGTCAGGCGGTCGAGCAGGCGAACCCATTCGACTCGCCCGCTGACCCCTTCGCAGACGATCCGGTAGTAGCTTTCGTAGTCCGCGATGGCCAGCTCGCGCATGCGGGCGGCCAGCTGGACCTGCAGAAAGCTGCGCTGCCGGTCGTCCAGCACCATCCCCGCGCGCGTTTCGAGCAACTGTCGCCAGCGCTCGAAATCCGCATCCGGTAGCTCGGGAGCGCGGCACAACGCCCAACTCGACTCCCCACCCACGTTTCCCCCTCGCCACGCCTCGGCGTGGCCGATGCGCTCAGCCCTGCGGCTGCTCGTTCGGCAGATTGAAGCCCGATACCGAACGACGCATCTCGCTGGCCAGCTTGGCCAGCTCGCCGATGCTGCGGGCAGTAGCGGTGGTGCCGGCCGAGGTCTGCGAGGTGATCTCCTGGATGACGTTCATGGTGCTGGAGATGTGGCTGGCGGACGAAGACTGCTGCCGTGCGGCATTGGAAATGTTCTGGATCAGCCCGGCGAGACTCTGGGATACCTTCTCGATCTCCTCCAGGGCCACCCCGGCGTCCTGGGCCAGGGCGGCGCCGCGGACCACTTCGGAGGTGGTCTGCTCCATGGAGATGACCGCCTCGTTGGTGTCGGTCTGGATCGCCTTGACCAGTGCCTCGATCTGCTTGGTGGCGCCGGAGGAACGTTCGGCGAGGCGCTGGACCTCGTCGGCGACCACGGCGAAGCCACGACCGGCATCACCGGCCATGGAGGCCTGGATGGCGGCATTGAGTGCCAGGATGTTGGTCTGGTCGGCGATGTCGTTGATCAGGCCGACGATGTCGCCGATCTCCTGGGACGATTCGCCCAGGCGCTTGATCCGCTTGGAGGTGTCCTGGATCTGCTCGCGAATGCTGTCCATGCCGATGATGGTGTTGTGCACCACCTGGTTGCCCTTGTTGGCGATGGCCACGGAGCGCTCCGCTACCGCGGTGGATTCGGAGGCGTTGGTGGATACCTGGTCGATGGACACGGCCATCTCGTTGATCGCCGCGGAGGCTCCGGCGATTTCCTGGGCCTGGTGCTCCGAGGCCTCGGCCAGCACGGTCGCGGTGTGCTGGGATTCCTGGGCCGCGGCGGCCACCTGCAGCGCGGTCTGGTTGATGGTTTCCACCAGTTCGCGCAGTTGGTCGATGGAGTAGTTGATGGAGTCGGCGATGGCGCCGGTGAAATCCTCGGTCACCGTGGCCTGGACGGTCAGGTCACCGTCGGCGAGGTCGGCGATTTCATCCAGCAGTCGCAGAATGGCGGCCTGGTTGCGCTGGTTCTTCTCATCGGTCTCGGCCAGGCGGCGACGGGTGTCGCGCACCAGGATGAAGCCGATGCAGAGAATGGCGGCCAGGGCGATGAACACCAGCAGATAGCTACCGACAGTGTTGATCTTGCGACTCTGGGTCAGGGAGGCGTAGCCGGTGCTCAACTCGGAAACGGAGCCGAGCAGGGCCTGAGAGCCCGTGTAGATCTGGCCAACCGCGGCGCGGACCTGCAACAGCTCAGGTGAGGTGGCCAAGATCTCGTCGACGTTGCCGGAGACGAATTCGAACAGCTTGTTGGCTTCGTTCAGGCGTCCCACCGCTTCCGGGTCGGTGACCTTGGCGACGCCCATGGAGGCGTTGCCTTCGCGCATGGCCTTGAGCACGCGGCCGAACAGGCTGGCATCGCGACCGAAACTGTCGGCGGCCTGCACGGCGGCTTCGTCGCCGGTGAGGATCTTGTTGATGGAACCGAGGATCCGTTCGGCCAGCAGGGCCTGGCGCTGGGCTACCACCACCTGGCTCGCCGGGGCGTTCCGCTCGATCAGGATGTCGACGATCTCTTCGTTCTCGACCTGCAGCTGCGGGATGGTTTCTGCCAGGGCACCGGCCAACTGGTGCAGCGACAGTACCGTCTGCTCGCTGCCCAGCATGGTGTCGACCTGGCTACGCAGGGCCGACCACTGGCCCTCCACGGTGTCCATGCGGGGCTTCAGCAGCGCGGGCGAAGGCGGCAGCCCGGTGCTCGGATCGCCATTGTTCAGGATGTTCCAGCGGCGCTCGAACTCGCTCCGGGCCACGCGTAGGTCCTGGAAGGCTTCCGGTTTGCCGGTGGCGGCCTCACTGGCGCTCTTGGCGAGCTGCTGCGAGAGGATACGCAGTTCGGTGGCCTGCCCCTGGTACTGGCTGTCGTAGCCGGCTTGCGTGCTCAAGTACGCGAAGTTGGCGAACAGCAGCACGATCGCGACGATCAGTACCACGAACATGCCCGCGACCCACGCGTTGAGTTTCCCTGTATTAAGTTTGTTCATCAGCGGCCCCCGCCTGGACCTTGGTTCCTTTGATTCGATTCCTTGTCGGCCGCCGTACCCTTTCGCTTGAAAGCGGTGCGTATCGGCCTACCCCCATCCGTCGGTTACGGCTACTGCCATCCCGCTCCCGCAACACGTGCAGCGGAGCCTTGGCTCAGGCCGCGACGTCCATGAATTCGGGATGCTCGACCAAGGCACGCGGGCTGCAGACCAGCCACGGAACGTCGCGTTGGAAGACGCCTTCCAGAAAGAATTGCAGCCCCGGCGGCACGCTGTCGTCGTGCTCGCGGTAGGCCTCGATGTCGAAATGCTGCATGCCCAGGACTTCGTCAACCGCCAATCCGACGAAAAGGTCGCCATGGTCGACGATCAGGATGCGTCGCTGTTTGCGCAGCGCCTGGATCTTCACGCCGAGGAATTGCCCGAGGTCGGCGATCGGCAGCAAGCGACCGCGCACGTTGGCTACGCCCTTGAGCCAGGGCTTGACCCCGGGCAGCGCGGTGAAGCGCGGCTCCGGCAAAATCTCACTGACCTCGCCCATAGGGATGACGAAACGCAGTTCACCCAGCCGAAAGCCGATGCCACTCCAGGTCTGCTGATTTTCCTGTTGCGCGGGCAGACCGGCTGCTCGCTCGCGGCAGCGCAGGTCGATCAGGCGCAAGAGTTCGTAGGGCGTGGTGGCGTCGCTCATGAGATTCCCTGCCCACTAGGGCGCTGCCGCAAAAGACGGACGAATCGCGTCAGCCTTGCAAAACACCTGCCAGGGTGCGCAGCAGGGTGTCTTCGTCGATGGGCTTGGTCAGGTAATCCTTGGCGCCCTGGCGCTTGCCCCAGACCTTGTCGGTCTCCTGATCCTTGGTGGTGACGATGACGACCGGGATATGGCTGGTTTCGGCGTCCTTGGTCAGCTGGCGTGTGGCCTGGAAGCCGTTGAGGCCCGGCATGACGATATCCATCAGGACCGCATCCGGCTTCTCCTGGCGGGCCAGGGCTACGCCGTCCGCGCCGTTTTCGGCCTTGAGCACCTGATGCCCATGCTTCTCGAGCATGGCGGTGAGCTTGTACATCTCGGTGGGAGAGTCGTCGACGATCAGAATTCGAGCCATGAAAATTTCCTACTAGATTGAATCACCCGTCCCGGAACGATCAGGACGCCTGTTCGAGCGGCGTGAAGCTGGGGACGTGGGTCTTGATCGCACCGATCAGCTCTTCTTTGCTGAAGGGTTTGGTGAGGTACTGGTCGGAACCGACGATGCGGCCCTTGGCCTTGTCGAAGAGGCCATCACGCGAAGACAGCATGATGACCGGGGTCGCGCGGAAGGCGCTGTTGTTCTTGATCAGCGCGCAGGTCTGATACCCATCCAGTCGCGGCATCATGATATCCACGAAGATGATGTGGGGATGACTATCGGCGATCTTGGCGAGCGCATCGAATCCATCGATGGCGGTGATGACCTCGCAGCCAACTTTCTTGAGCAGGGTCTCGGCGGTACGGCGAATCGTCTTCGAATCGTCGATCACCATGACCTTGAGCCCTTCCGAATACTGTTCCATGTTCAAGCTACCAGCTCATCGTCTGATGAAACGTGAATGATGTCGATCCGGGCCCCTTGGCGGCGCCTCTTTGTAGCACACAATACCGTGACGTACCACGCAGATCCCCTGGCGGCGGACCACCGGCCCGCCCACCACGACGATCGCGCAAGCATGGCACTCGGGGCGATCGAAGGGCTATTCTGACGCCTTGCCCACGTAGAACCGAGGTCTAGCGTCAATGAGTATCCGCCTGGGGATCGTCATGGATCCCATCGAACGCATCTCCTATAAGAAGGATAGCTCCCTGGCCATGCTGTGGGCGGCCAAGGCCCGCGGCTGGACACTGCATTATTTCGAGATGCAGGACCTGTACCAGGTCGATGGCGAAGCTCGTGGTCGGGGTCGCCAGCTGGAGGTCTTCCAAGACCCGGAACGCTGGTTCGCCTTCGGCGAGAACGTCGATCTGCCCCTGCGCGAGCTGGACGTCATCCTGATGCGCAAGGACCCGCCCTTCGACAACGAGTTCGTCTACGCCACCTACCTGCTGGAGCAGGCCGAGCGGGGCGGCACCCTGGTGGTCAATCGCCCGGCGAGCCTGCGCGACTGCAACGAGAAGTTCTTCGCCACCCTCTTCCCCGAACTGGCGCCGCCGACCCTGGTCAGCCGCCGCGCCGACATCATCCGCGAATTCGCCCGCAGCCATGGCGACGTCATCCTCAAGCCGCTGGACGGCATGGGCGGCAGCTCGGTGTTCCGTCACCGCGAAGGCGATCCCAACCTGTCGGTGATCCTGGAGACCCTCACGGCCCATGGCACCCAGCAGATCATCGCCCAGCGCTACCTGCCGGGCATCAAGGACGGCGACAAGCGCATCCTGATGATCGATGGCGAGCCGGTGGAATACTGCCTGGCGCGCATTCCCGCCCAGGGCGAGACCCGCGGCAACCTGGCCGCCGGCGGCCGTGGCGTCGCCCAGCCGCTGTCGGCGCGGGATCGCGAGATCGCCACCGCGGTCGGCCCGGAGCTGCGCAAGCGGGGCCTGCTGTTCGTGGGCCTGGACGTGATCGGCGAGCATCTCACCGAGATCAACGTGACCAGCCCGACCTGCATCCGCGAGATCGATGCGGCCTACGACACCCGGATCGCCGAGCGGCTGATGGAGGTGATCGCGCAGCAACGCGCGAGCTGAGGCGCGCGTCCATGCCGCCGCGCGCGGCATGGACAAGCGCGAACACAATCCGCAGACTGGCGCCAGCCTAAACGCGCCTCTTCCGCCCTTGCCGACCCCGTCCATGTCCAGCACCGCTCCGCACCCCGCCGCCCAGGTTCGCGCTGCCGACCGCCTGGGCTTCACGTTGCTCATCGCGACCCTGCTGCACGTGGTGCTGATCCTGGGCGTCGGCTTCTCCCTGCCCGAACCGAGCCAGATCAGCCGTACCTTGGAGGTGACGCTGGCGAGCTTCAAGAGCGACGAGGCGCCCAAGCAGGCGGACTTCCTCGCCCAGGAGAACCAGCAGGGCAGCGGCACCCTGGACAAGGCGGCGGCGCCGAGCACGCCGGTGCAGGCGCCCTTCCACGACAGCGAGATCCGCGAGGCCGCCCCGCCGGCCCGCAAGCCCGCGGCGGATCGCGCCCAGGCGCCCAAGGCGGCGCTGACCACCCGTGCCAGTCGCCCGACCAAGGCCGAGCCCAGCCGCGAGACGCCCCAGCAGGAACAGCGCGATGCCCCGGCCCCGGAAGCCGACAGCCAGGCCGCCGAACTCGCCAGCCTGGAAGCCCAGCTCGCCGAGGAGCGCCAGCAATACGCCAAGCGACCGAAGATCTGGCGGATCAACGCCGCCTCGACGCAGAAGGACAAGGGCGCCCGCTACAAGGAAGAGTGGCGACGCAAGATCGAGCGCATCGGCAACCTCAACTATCCCGAGCAGGCCAAGCGCGACCGCCTCTATGGCAGCCTGCGCCTGCTGGTGGCCATCAACAAGGACGGTTCGCTCTACGAGGTGCAGGTGCTGGAATCCTCGGGCCGTCCGGTGCTGGACCAGGCCGCCCTGCGCATCGTCCGGCTGGCGGCGCCCTTCGCTCCCTTCAGCGGCGATCTGGCCGACATCGACCGGCTGGAGATCATCCGCACCTGGCGTTTCGAGCGCGGCGACCGCCTGTCCAGTCAATAGCCGCGCGCGTCGTTGGACTTGAAGCCGGACCGCGCAACCGGGAAACTTGCCGGTCATGAAGCCGACCTCCAGCACCACCCTACAGCACCAGCTCCTGATCGCCATGCCGCAGATGGACGATCCCCATTTCGCCGAGACGGTGATCTACCTGGTCGACCACGGTCCCGACGGCGCCATGGGCCTGGTGATCAACCGCCCCAACGGCCTGCACCTGGACGACCTGCTCGAACAGCTGCGCCCCGAGGTGCCCGCCACCCTGGAAGATACCCAGATCGCCCTCTATGCCGGCGGTCCGGTGCAGACCGACCGCGGCTTCGTCCTGCACGACGCAGGCCCCGTCTTCCAGAACACCCTGGAACTCGATGACCTGAGCCTGACCACCTCGCCGGACGTGCTGTTCGCCCTCTCCGACGGCAGTGGCCCGGACCGGTACCTGATCACCCTGGGCTACAGCGGCTGGGGTCCCGGCCAACTGGAAGAAGAGCTCGCGGCGAACCTCTGGCTCACTACCCCGGCGCCCTCCGCGCTGCTGTTCGACACCCCTACCGAGCAACGCCTCGGCGCCGCCGCCGCCCTGCTCGGGGTCGACCTGCGCCTGCTGTCGCGCCAAGCGGGCCACGCATGAGTGCGTCCACGGGACTCTACCTGGGCTTCGACTACGGCACCCGGCAGATCGGCGTCGCCGTCGGCCAGGCCGTCACCGGCCAGGCCCGCGAACTGCTGACCCTCAAGGCGCAGAACGGCGTGCCGGACTGGCAGCAGATCCAGCGGCTGCTGGACGAGTGGCGCCCTACCGCCCTGGTGGTCGGCCTGCCGCTGAACATGGACGGTACGCCCAGCGAGATGAGCGAGCGCGCCGAACGCTTCGCCCGCCGCCTGCACGGCCGCTATGGCCTGCCGGTGCATACCCACGACGAACGCCTCACCACCTACGCCGCCAAGGGCGAACGCCTGCAGGGTGGCCAGCGCGACGGCTATCGCGAGCGCCCGGTGGACGCCCTCGCCGCCGCCCTCCTCCTGGAAGGCTGGCTGACCCAACAACTGGAACGGGCCGCGCGCCCGCAATCGGAGTAGCCATGCACCTGCCCTCTCCCGCCGAGCTCCTGCCGCGGCTGGCCGCCGACCTGCGTCTGTCGCTGGATCGTCGTGGCATCACCGATCCCGGTTTCGTCGGCATCCATACCGGCGGCCTCTGGGTCGCCGAGGCCCTGCTGGCCGAACTCGGCCTGGACACCCCGCTGGGCAGCCTGGACGTGTCCTTCTACCGCGACGACTTCACCCAGAAGGGCCTGCATCCCCAGGTGCGCCCCTCGGCCCTGCCCTTCGAGATCGACGGGCGCCACCTGGTGCTGGTGGACGATGTACTGATGAGTGGCCGCACCGTACGCGCGGCGCTCAACGAACTCTTCGACTATGGCCGTCCGGCCAGTGTGACCCTGGTCTGCCTGCTCGACGTCAATGCCCGCGAATTGCCGATCCAGCCCGACGTGGTGGGCGCCACCCTGAGCCTCGCTCCCACACAGCGCGTCAAGCTGACCGGCCCCACGCCGCTCGCCCTCGAATACCGCAACGTCCCCGCCGCCTGACCTGGATTCGCTGCCATGACCGACGCTACGCGCTCGCTGCAACTCAACGCCCAGGGCCAATTGCGCCATTTCCTGTCACTCGATGACCTACCCGCCGAACTTTTGACCGAGCTGCTCGATACCGCCGACTCCTTCCTCGAGGTCGGCGCCCGGGCGGTCAAGAAGGTGCCGCTGCTGCGTGGCAAGACGGTGTGCAACGTCTTCTTCGAGAACTCCACCCGCACCCGCACCACCTTCGAACTGGCGGCCAAGCGGCTGTCGGCGGACGTCATCACCCTCAACGTCTCCACCTCCTCCACCAGCAAGGGCGAGACGCTGTTCGACACCCTGCGCAACCTGGAGGCCATGGCCGCCGACATGTTCGTGGTGCGCCATGCCGACTCCGGCGCCGCCCATTTCATCGCCGAGCACGTCTGCCCCGACGTCGCCATCATCAACGGGGGCGACGGCCGCCATGCCCACCCCACCCAGGGCATGCTCGACATGCTGACCATCCGCCGGCACAAGGGCGACTTCGCCAACCTCTCGGTGGCCATCGTCGGCGACATCCTGCACTCGCGGGTCGCCCGCTCCGACATGCTGGCGCTGCGCACCCTGGGCTGCCGCGACATCCGCGTGATCGCTCCGCGCACCCTGCTGCCGGTCGGTCTCGAAGACCTCTATGGCGTGCGCACCTTCACCGACCTGGCCGAGGGCCTGGACGGGGTGGACGTGGTGATCATGCTGCGCCTGCAACGCGAGCGCATGCAGGGCGGCCTGCTGCCCAGCGAAGGCGAGTACTACCGGCTGTTCGGCCTGACCCGCCAGCGCCTGGCCCGCGCCAAGCCCGACGCGATCGTCATGCACCCGGGCCCGATCAACCGCGGGGTGGAGATCGAATCCGCGGTCGCCGATGGCGAGCAATCGGTCATCCTCAACCAGGTCACCTACGGCATCGCGGTCCGCATGGCGGTGCTGTCGATGGCCATGAGCGGGCAGACGGCCCAGCGTCAGCTACAGGAGAATGCCCAGTGAGCCTGAGCATCCGCAATGCCCGGGTGATCGACCCGGCCACCGACCTCGACCAGGTCGGCGACGTCCATATCGACGAGGGTCGCATTCTCGCCATCGGCGAGGCCCCCAGGGGCTTCACGGCCGCCGAGCAGCTGGACGCCAGCGGCCTGATCCTGGCGCCGGGCCTGGTCGACCTGGACGTCGCCCTGTGCGAACCGGGTCTGACCCGCAAGGGCAACGTCGCCAGCGAAACCCGCGCGGCGGCTGCGGGTGGCGTGACCAGCCTGTGCTGCCCGCCGACCACTCGCCCGGTGCTGGACACCACGGCGGTAGCTGAACTAATCCTCGACCGCGCCCGCACCGCGGACCATGTCCGCGTCAACCCCATCGGCGCCCTGACCAGAGGGATGGCCGGCGAGCAGCTGTCCGAGCTGATGGCCCTGCGCGATGCCGGCTGCGTGGCCTTCACCAACGGCCTGCAGCGCTTCGAAAATCTGCGGGTACAGCGCCGCGCGCTGGAATATGCGGCCACCTTCGACCTCACCGTGGTCTTCAATGCCCTGGACGCCGACCTGGCCGACGGCGGCCTGGCCCACGAAGGCCCCACCGCCAGCTTCCTCGGCTTGACCGGCATCCCCGAGACCGCCGAAACCATCGCCCTGGCCCGCGACCTGCTGCTGGTAGAACAGAGCGGCGTGCGCGCCCACTTCGGCCTGCTCACCAGCGCCCGCGCGGTGGAGATGATCGCCGCCGCCCAGGCCCGCGGCCTGCCGGTGACCGCCGACGTGGCCCTCTATCAGTTGCTGCTCACCGACGAGGCGCTGCAGGGCTTCTCCAGCCTCTATCACGTCAAGCCGCCACTGCGCACCGCGCGCGACCGCGATGCCCTGCGCGCCGGGGTACGGGATGGCGTGATCGGCGCCATCTCCAGTCATCACCAGCCCCATGAGGCGGATGCCAAGCTGGCACCCTTCGCCGCCACCGAACCAGGCATCAGCAGCGTCGAACTGCTGCTGCCACTGGCCCTGACCCTGGTGGAAGATGGCTTGCTGGACCTGCCCAGGCTGCTGGCACGCCTCACCACCGGCCCGGCCGACGCCCTGCGCCTGCCGGCAGGTCGCCTGGCCAAGGGCCAGCCGGCGGATCTGGTGCTGTTCTCCCAGCAGACCACCAGGCAGGCGGACACGCCCTGGCTGTCGCGCGGGCGCAATTGCCCCTTCCACGGCATGACGTTGCCCGGACGGGTCGAGCGCACCCTGGTGGGAGGCCGCGCGACCTACCGTCGCGGGGAATGAAAGAAGGGGGCTCCTTGGAGCCCCCTTCTTTTTGTCTGACCGACCTGGCCTAGCGCACCAGACGCCGACGATTCTCTTCGGAAATCTGCGAATTGAGTGTCCAGAAGTCGTAAAGCACGCCCAGCAGGAAGAAACCCGCCGTGAAGAAATAAAGAATGGCGGTAACCCATTTCCCCAGATAGAGACGATGCACGCCGAAGAGGCCGAGGAAGGTCAGCAGAATCCAGGCCAGGCTGTAGTTGAGGGAGCCGGACTGGAAGCGCAGGTCAGCCTCGCGATCCATGGATGGGATCAGGAACAGGTCGATCAGCCAACCGACGCCCAGCAGACCCAGGGTGCAGAACCAGATCGTGCCGGTGACCGGCTTGCCATAGTAGAAGCGGTGAGCGCCGAGAAAACCGAAGATCCACAGCAGATAGCCCATGACCTTGCTGTGGGTGTCCTGATACTGCATGCCTACGACCTCGCGAATACTGGGGAAGACGCGCCTTACCTACACCCTTACCTTCACCGTGACTTTATGTCGAAAACTGGATGAATGCCCAGGGAGTCTCACTGGTTGGCGCTCTAAGGACCTCACTTTCCGCTAAAAATTACATAATTTCTTGATGAGAGGTGCACAAAATATCCACAGGGTTGGTATAGAATCCCTCGCTTCGATCTTCAGACACCCCTACGACAATGCGTCTATTCCTCCTGACATGGCTCTCCGCCTGTCTTGTGCTGCCAGTGGCGGCGCAAGCGAAAGAGAACTCTGCAGCGCGCACTGCCGCTCCGGTCCACAAGGTCGCAGCCCGGCATGTCACCGCCGCACCAACCTCCAAGCCCGCAGCCCGTCACGTCACCGCTGCCGACAATCACACCCAGGCGGCATCCGCGGCCCGCGCCAAGCGTGCAGCGCGGGCGAGCAGTGCGCTGCACCGTAAGCAGGCCACTGCCCAGGCCGCGACGCGCAACGTCGGCGCCCAGGTCGCTACCCGCGCCATGGATCTGGTCGGTACGCCCTACCGCTTCGGTGGTACCAGCCCGAAGAACGGCCTGGACTGCAGCGGCCTGGTGAACTACGTCTATCGTGACGTGCACAACGTCAAGCTGCCGCGGACCTCCCGCGAACTGGCCCAGCTCAAGGGTCCCAAGGTCGCCCGTAGCGATCTCAAGGCCGGTGACCTGGTGTTCTTCAAGACCGGTCAGCGCAGCGGCATCGACCATGTGGCCATCTACCTGGGCAACGACCGTTTCGTCCATGCCCCACGCAGTGGCGAGAGCGTCCGGGTCGATCACCTGAGCAAGCCGTACTGGACCAAGCGTTTTGCCTCGGCCAAGCGCGTCCTGCCGCAGCCCACTACCCTGGCCGCCGAAGCCGACCCTGTCGTCGACAAGCCGCGCGCCAAGCGTACCCGCAAGTCCTGATTCCTCCCCTCCCTCCGTCGGGCCGCTACCGCCCGGCGGAGTGTCGCTCCACTCGGCACCGCCCGGCGCAAAGCCATTGAACGACGCTCCGCTTCCTGGATACTGTATGCAATCACAGTCCAGGAGATCTCGATGGAGCTCGCCGACAAGCTGATCATTCTCGCCGACGCCGCCAAGTACGACGTGTCCTGCGCCAGCAGCGGCGCGCCCAAGCGCAGCTCCAAGGGCAAGGACGGCCTGGGCTCGACCGATGGCATGGGCATCTGCCACAGCTTCACCCCCGATGGGCGCTGCGTGGCGCTGCTCAAGGTGCTGCTGACCAACTTCTGCCTGTACGACTGCCAGTACTGCGTCAACCGCCGCAGTAGCAATGTACCGCGGGCACGTTTCACGCCCGAGGAAGTGGTGCAGCTGACCCTCGACTTCTACCGGCGCAATGTCATCAGCGGGCTGTTCCTCAGTTCCGGCATCATTCGCTCCTCCAACTACACCATGGAGCAACTGACCCGGGTGGCCCAGTTGCTGCGCGAAGAGCACCAGTTCCGCGGCTACATCCACCTCAAGACCATTCCCGACGCCGATCCCGAGCTCATCGCCCAGGCCGGCCTCTATGCCGATCGCCTGTCGGTGAACATCGAGCTGCCCACCGAGAGCGGGCTGATCAAGCTGGCGCCGGAAAAGAATGGCAGCAGCATCCGCAAGACCATGGGCAACATCCGCCTGGGGCTGGAAGAGGCCGAGGCCGAAGCCAAGGCACCGCGCTTCGCGCCGGCGGGCCAGAGCACCCAGATGATCGTCGGCGCCGACGCCACCGACGACCGCACCATTCTCGACACCGCCCAGACGCTCTATGGCGCCTATCGCCTCAAGCGCGTCTACTATTCGGCCTTCAGCCCCATCCCGGAAAGCCCGGGCACGGTGCCGCTGCAGCCGCCGCCGCTGCTGCGCGAACACCGGCTGTACCAGGCCGACTTCCTCATGCGCGGCTATGGCTTCCAGGCGGCGGAGCTGCCCACCGAAGACGGCCAGCTGCCGCTGGACGTGGACCCCAAGCTGGCCTGGGCACTGCATAATCGCGCCATCTTCCCGCTGGACCTCAATCGCGCCGACCAGGTCCTGATCGCCCGGGTCCCCGGCATCGGCGTGCTCTCGGCCAAGCGGCTGGTGGAACTCAGGCGCGAGCGGCGCATCCGCTACGCCGACCTGATCCGGCTCAGGTGCAGCGTGGAGAAGGCCCGGCCTTTCATCGTCACCCAGGACTATCGCCCGCAACCACGCCTGGCCGAATCCCTCGATCTGCGCCGCCAACTCGCCGAGCCGCCCGCGCAACTCGCCTTGCTGTAGATGCCCAAGGTCGATTTCGATGGCACCTTCGCCGGCTGGCGCCAGGAAGCGCGCCGCCTGCTGCAGGCCGGCATCGCGCCGGCCCAGGTGAGCTGGCAGGAAAGCCGCGGCTTGGGCGATCTGTTCGATGAACCGGTCGAGGCCGTGGCAACCCCGCCCAGTGGCGCCGTGCGCATTCCGCCGCAACTGGCCGAGGCCCTCACCTATGCCGCCTGCTTTCGCAGCGAAGATCGCTGGGCGCTGCTCTACCAGGTGCTCTGGCGGGTCGCCCGGGGAGACCGGGCGGCGATGCTGGCCGGCGACGAGGACGGCAGCGAGTTACAGCGCCGGGTCAAGGCGATTCGCCGCGAGATCCACCATGTGCATGCCTTTCTCAGATTCCGGCCCCGCGCCGAAAGCGCCGGTCCGCCGGCCTGGGTGGCCTGGCACCAGCCGGCCCACGACGTCCTGGCGCTGGCGGCACCGCACTTCTGCGATCGAATGGGCAACAGCAGCTGGCTGATCGCCACCCCGGAGGCCGCGGCGCTCTGGGATGGCCAGGCACTGCAATTGCTGGAGCCCTGCCCCGCCGAGCTGCAGCAGTTGGCCCGCCAGACCCCGGAAGACGATGACCGCAACGCTGGCGACGAACTCTGGCGCGCCTACTACCGCAGCACCTTCAATCCGGCGCGAGCCAATCCGCGTACGTTGCGCGGCAACATGCCGGCGCGCTTCTGGAAGGACCTGCCGGAAGGCCCGCTGATCCCGGCACTGCTCAGCGAAGCGCGCGCCGGTGCCCAGCGCCTGGCCCAAGTCGAGGCGGTCGGCCGCCAGAGCGGGCGCGAGGTGCTGATCGCGGCCTCGCGTGCCCAGCCCGAACGCCCGCTGCCCACTACTCTGGACGAATGCCGCCGCTGCGAGCTCTGGGAAAAGGCCACCCAGCCAGTGGCCGGCGAAGGCCCGCGCACGGCCCGTATCCTCTTGCTCGGCGAGCAACCCGGCGACCAGGAGGACCTGGCCGGCCGTCCCTTCGTCGGTCCGGCCGGGCAGGTGCTGATGGCGGCGCTGGCCGAGGCAGGACTCGACCGCGACGAGGTGTTCCTGACCAATGCGGTCAAGCACTTCAAATGGATTCCCCAGGGCCGGCGACGCAAGCACGTGACCCCGGGACCGGAGATAGCGCCCTGCCGCTACTGGCTTGAGCAGGAACTGCGCGACATCCAGCCGGTAGTGGTGGTGGCGCTCGGCTCGACCGCACTGGAAGCCCTGCTAAGGCGCAAGCCACGTGGCCTGGCCCAGTTCATGGGCCGGCCGCTGCGGCTGGACGAGCGTTGGATCATCGCTACCTATCACCCGTCCTACATCCTGCGCGCACCCGACGCCACACAGCAGGAGCAGGCGCATCAGGCCCTGGTAGCCGCACTGCACGAAGCCAGGACCTTGGCGACCGACAGCGACTAGCGAAAACGCTTGGGCGGATCGTCGCCCATGTCCACCGAGAGGTTGCGGGTCACCTGATTGAGGTGGTCGGCATCGGTCTCCGACCCCAGTTTGATCATCAAGCGCAGGTCGTTGGCGGAATCGGCATGGGCCAGGGCCGCCTCGTAGCTGATCTCGCCATCGCGATAAAGGGCATAGAGCGACTGGTCGAAGGTCTGCATGCCCAGTTCACCGGACTTCTTCATCAATGCCTTGAGTTCGTGCACCTCGCCCTTGCGGATCAGGTCGGCAGCCAAGGGCGTGTTGAGCAGCACCTCGATCACCGCACGGCGCCCCTGGCCGTCGGTGGTGGGCACCAGTTGCTGGGCGACGATGCCCTTGAGGTTGAGCGACAGGTCCATCCAGGTCTGACTGTGCCGGTCGGCCGGGAAGAAGTGGATGATACGGTCCAATGCCTGGTTGGCGTTGTTGGCGTGCAGCGTGGCCAGGCACAGGTGGCCGGTCTCGGCGAAGGCCAGGGCGTGTTCCATGGTGTCCCGGCTGCGGATCTCGCCGATCATGATGACGTCCGGCGCCTGGCGCAGGGTGTTCTTCAGCGCCACCTCGAAGGACTCGGTGTCGATGCCCACCTCACGCTGGGTGACGATGCAGCCCTGGTGCTGGTGGATGTATTCGATGGGATCCTCGATGGAGATGATGTGCCCCGCCGAGTTCCTGTTGCGGTGGCCGATCATGGCCGCCAGCGAGGTGGACTTGCCGGTGCCGGTGGCGCCGACGAAGATCACCAGGCCACGCTTGGTCATGGCCAGCTTCTTGATGATCTCCGGCAGGCGCAGTTGCTCCACCGTGGGGATATTCACCTCGATGCGGCGCAGCACCATGCCCACCAGGTTGCGCTGGTAGAAGGCACTGACCCGGAAGCGGCCGATGCCCCGGGCACTGATGGCGAAATTGGATTCGCGCTTTTGCTGGAATTCCTGGCGCTGCTCCTCGTTCATCACGCCCAGCACGATGGCTCGGCACTGATCCGGCGAGAGCGAGTCCTTGGTGATGGGCGTCATGCGGCCGTTGATCTTCATCGACGGGGGGACGCCGGTGGTGATGAAGAGGTCGGAGGCGCCCTTGTCCACCATCAGTTGCAGGAATCTGTCGAATTCCATCAGAAATTCTCCGGCGTCTTGGCCTTCTCGCGCGCCGCATCGCGGCTGATCAAGCCCTTGGACAGCAATGCCTTGAGGCACATGTCCAGGGTCTGCATGCCCAGCCCGCCACCGGTCTGGATCGCCGAATACATCTGCGCCACCTTGTCCTCGCGGATCAGGTTACGAATGGCCGGGGTGCCGATCATGATCTCGTGGGCCGCCACCCGGCCGCCACCGACCTTCTTGAGCAAGGTCTGGGAGACCACCGCCTGCAGGGATTCGGACAACATCGAACGCACCATGGATTTCTCTTCCGCCGGAAAGACATCCACTACCCGATCGATGGTCTTGGCCGCCGAGGTGGTGTGGAGGGTACCGAACACCAAGTGGCCGGTCTCGGCGGCGGTCAGCGCCAGGCGGATGGTCTCCAGGTCGCGCAGCTCGCCCACCAGGATGACGTCCGGGTCCTCGCGCAGGGCCGAGCGAAGGGCCTCGGAGAAGCCCAGGGTGTCGCGGTGCACCTCGCGCTGGTTGACCAGGCACTTCTTGGATTCGTGGACGAACTCGATGGGGTCCTCGATGGTGAGGATGTGGTGGTACTTGTGGTTGTTGAGGTAGTCGAGCATGGCCGCCAGGGTGGTGGACTTACCCGAACCGGTCGGCCCGGTCACCAGCACCAGGCCACGTGGTACGTCGGTGATCTTCTTGAACACCTCGCCCATGCCCAACTCCTCCATGCTCAGCACCTTGGAGGGGATGGTCCGGAACACCGCACCGGCGCCGCGATTCTGGTTGAAGGCGTTGACCCGGAAGCGCGCCACGCCCGGCACCTCGAAGGAGAAGTCGGTCTCCAGGAACTCCTCGAAGTCCTTGCGCTGCTTGTCGTTCATGATGTCGTAGATCAGCCCGTGCACCTGCTTGTGCTCGAAAGCCGGCAGATTGATGCGGCGCACGTCGCCGTCGACGCGGATCATCGGCGGCAGGCCGGCGGACAGGTGCAGGTCGGAGGCGCCTTGCCGCGCGGAAAAGGCCAGCAATTCGGTGATATCCATGGGACTCCCAGATGTCGAGCAAGCAGGTAGAATGCCGCGCAGCACTGGCGGTCTGACCTGGTCACCGCCACTCATTCATCCGGTACGCCGAGGCCTGCCGGATGCGCCGACGCAAGCAGGGGCTGAATGTCCACGATAGCCGAGAATAGCGCAACCGTACTCGAACGCATCGCCGCGGCCAGCCAGACGGCAGGCCGCGATCCCGCGACCGTCGGCCTGCTGGCGGTGAGCAAGACCAAACCCGCCGCCGCCCTGCGCGAAGCCTGCGCCGCCGGCCTGCGCGACTTCGGCGAGAACTATCTGCAGGAGGCGCTGGACAAGCAGGCCGCACTCGCCGATCTGCCACTGACGTGGCATTTCATCGGCCCCATCCAGTCCAACAAGACCCGCGCCATCGCCAGCCATTTCGACTGGGTGCACTCGGTGGATCGACTGAAGATCGCCCAGCGCCTGGCCGAGCAGCGACCGCCCGAGCGAGGGCCGCTGAACATCTGTCTGCAGGTCAACGTCAGCGGCGAAGCCAGCAAGTCCGGCTGCCACCCCGACGAACTGCCCGCCCTGGCGGCCGCCGTGAGCCAACTGCCCAACCTGTGCCTGCGCGGCCTGATGGCCATCCCCGAACCTACCGAGGACCCGGCCAGCCAGCGCGCGGCCTTCGCCCGGCTGCGCGCCTTGAGCGAAGCGCTGAACCTGGACCTGGACACCCTGTCCATGGGCATGAGCCAGGACCTGGAAGCCGCCATCGCCGAGGGCGCCACCTGGGTCCGCATCGGTACCGCCCTGTTCGGCGCCCGCGACTACGGCGCCACCGCCTCTTCAACCTAGGAAGTCTCGATGAACGACACCCGCATCGCCTTCATCGGCGCCGGCAACATGGCAGGCGCCATCATCGGCGGGCTGCTCGCCCAGGGCGTGCCGGCCCGCCAGCTCAGTGCCAGCAATCGCAATCCGGCCAAGCGCGAGGCACTGGCCCAGACGTACGGCATCCGCGTCGAAGCCAGCAACACCGCGGTCCTGGCTGACGCCGACGTGGTGGTGCTGGGCGTGAAGCCCCAGGTGATGGGCGAGGTCTGCGCCGAACTGGCACCGCACCTGCGTCCGGAGCAACTGATCGTCTCGGTCGCCGCCGGCATCACCTGCGCCAGTCTGACGCGCTGGCTGGGCGAGCGGCCGCTGGTGCGCTGCATGCCCAACGTGCCGGCGCAGCTGCGCCTCGGCGCCAGCGGCCTGTTCGCCAACGAGCAGGTCAGCCCAGACCAGCGCGCCCGCGCCCAGGAAATCCTCGCCGCGGTCGGCCTGGCCCTCTGGGTCGAGGAAGAGCAGCAGCTGGATGCGGTCACCGCGGTGTCCGGTAGCGGTCCGGCCTACTTCTTCCTGCTGATGGAGGCCATGACCGAGGCCGGCGCCAAGCTCGGCCTGCCAGCCGCGGTGGCCGAGCAACTGACCCTGCACACCGCCCGTGGCGCTGCAGCCATGGCCTGCCAGGGCGACCGCACCCCTGAACAACTGCGCCGCTCGGTGATGTCCCCCAAGGGCACCACCGAACGCGCCATCGAAACCTTCCAAGCCGGGGCCTTCGCGGACCTGGTGGAAGAAGCCCTCACCGCCGCGGCCGACCGGGCTGCGGAACTGGCCCAGTTGCCGGATCGATAAGGAGTATCCATGTCCGCTTTCGCGCAAGCTCTCGTCTACGTCATCCAGACCCTCGGCAGTCTCTACCTGCTGATCATCCTGCTGCGCTTCATCCTGCAGCTGGTCCGGGCCGACTTCTACAACCCGCTGTCGCAATTCACCGTGCGCGCCACCCAGCCGCTGCTCAAACCCCTGCGCCGGGTCATTCCCGGCTTCGGCGGCGTCGATCTGGCGGCCCTGGTGCTGGCGATCCTGGTCCAGCTGGCCCTGATGATGGTCGTGGTGGTACTGCTCGGCGCCAGCATCGGCGGTCTGTTCCCGGCGCTGCTGATCTGGGCCCTGCTCGGCGTGGCTTCGCTGTTCCTCAAGGTGTTCTTCTTCGCCCTGATCGTCAGCGTCATCCTCTCCTGGGTCGCGCCCCAGACCCACAACCCCGCCGCCGAACTGGTCAACCAGATCTGCGAACCGCTGCTGGCGCCCTTCCGCCGCATCCTGCCCAGCCTGGGCGGCCTGGATCTGTCGCCGATCTTCGCCTTCATCGTGATCAACCTGCTGGATCGCTTCGTCATCGGCCAACTGGCCGCCGCCACCGGCATGCCGCAGATCCTCGCGCCCTTCCTCTAACGTACGACGTCCGCCACCGCTCGCCCCTCCGTCACGACCGCCCGCCGCGTCGTGACGGAGCCGGCATTGACGCGGCCTGGAGGCTGGGGCACCGTCCAGGCTTTAGCTGTCCAGGCCAAGGAAGTCCCCATGGAACGTCTGTTCCGCCACGTCGATGCCTATGCCACGTGGAAAGCCGAACTCGATACCCAATTGGGGCGCTACCGCGACTGGTTGCAGCGTAATCGCCTCGCCTCCCCCGCCCTGGACGCTGCCCTGGCCAGTTGCCAGAGCGAACTCCAGGCCGATGGCATCACCCTGGCCTTCGCCGGCGAGTTCTCCCGCGGCAAGACCGAGCTGATCAACGCCCTCTTCTTCGCCGACTACGGCCAGCGCATGCTGCCGTCCCAAGCCGGGCGCACCACCATGTGCCCCACCGAGATCTTCTTCGATGCCGGCGCCGACGGGCCCTACCTGCAGTTGCTGCCCATCGACAGCCGGCTGGACGACCGCAGCCTGGTCGCCTGGCGCAAGGCGCCCGAGGCCTGGCAGCGCTTCCCGCTGGATGATCGCCATCCGGATGCCATGGCCACCCTGTTGGCCAAGGTCACCGAGACCCGCGAAGTGACGGCGGAAACGGCAGCGCAGCTGGGCTTCGATCCCGAACAGCTGGAACAGCTCGGTGACGCCGGCCTGGTCAGCGTGCCGGCCTGGCGCCATGCGCTCATCAGCATCGATCATCCGCTGCTGCGCCAGGGCCTGCGCATTCTCGATACCCCCGGCCTCAACGCCCTGGGTGCCGAGCCCGAGCTGACCCTCTCGCTGCTGCCCCACGCCCAGGCCGTGCTCTTTCTGATCGGCGCCGACACCGGCGTCACCGCTTCGGACCTGGCGCTCTGGGAACAGTGCGTCAAGCCGGCGCTGGGTGACAGTCCCGAGCGACTGTTCGCAGTGATGAACAAGATCGACAGTCTCTGGGACGACCTTGGCGGTGCTGCCCACGTCGCCCATTCGCTGGAGAACGTCCGCCAGGCCAGCGCCCGGCAACTGGCCCTGCCCGCCGAGCACATCCTGCCGCTGTCGGCCAAGCAGGCTCTGCTGGGCAAGGTGCGCGGCGACCTGGAACTGCTCGCACGCAGCCAACTGGACGGCCTCGAGCAACTGCTCGCCGATCGCATCGTCGGTGCCCGCGAGCGGCTGCTGCAGCAACGCATCGTGCACCAGGCCAGTGGCCTGCTGGGTGCCAGTCGCACGCTCATCGAACAGCGCCTGGAGGCCATCCGGGCGCAGTACGCGCAGCTGGCCGACGAAGAATTGCCAGGTGCCGGGCTCGAATTGCAGACCGCCCGCACGCGCCAGGAGTACGACCAGTACCACCGCCGCCTGCTGGACCTGCGCACCACCCAGAACATGCTGGCTGGCCAGCGCAAGCTACTCCTCGACCTGGTCGTCCCTGAGCGCCTGGACGCCCACCTGGAGACCGCTCGCCGGGAATTCCGCAGCAGCCTGACCACCGTGGGGATCAACCAATCCATCGAACGGTTCTTCCGCATGGTCGAGCACGACCTGCTGGCGCTGGACAACGAAGCCGATCGCGCCAACAAGGTGCTCGGCGCGGTCTACCAGCGGCACAACCTGGAGAATCCCCTGCATCCCCTGGAAGCGCCGCGGTTGCGCATCCGACCCTACGTCCGCGAGCTGCGCCAGCTGCAGCTCAAGACCGAGGAAATCCAGCGCCAGGTGAAGACCCTGCTCACCGAACAGAGCGCCCTGGCCCGCCGCTTCTTCGCCACCGTGGCCCAGGAAGTCCAGGCCCTGCAGGAAGGCGCCCATGCCCAGGTGCTGCGTTGGAACGACGGCGCCCTGACACCGCTGGTGCAGCACACCCGCGAGCAGAAGCAGCTGCTGGAGACCAGCATGCTGGCCCTCAAGCAGCTCACCCAGCAGAATCTCAACGGCCAGGAGCAGGTACGCCGACTGCAGGTGCACGAGGACGTGCTCCACAAGCAGCTCACCGAGGTCAGCGACATGCTCAAGCAGATCGCCCGCCCGGCGCCCTCCCAGCGTCACGACAACGTGGTCGTGCTGCCCTTGGCCCGCGTGGTCTAGGGCCCCTGGCCGCGCCGTCCTCACGCGGGTTCGGTCAGGGTGCCACGCCTGCCCTTGCCGCTCCCCGCGGTGCTCTTTAGACTGGCGAGCCCCGCCCCGGACGAGCCGTCAATGCCCAGCGTCATCCCCGAAGATTCCGTCGGCCTGGTCACCCCCGAGCTGCTGCATTTCAGCGAGCCCCTGGCCCTCGCCGGTGGTCGCACCCTGCCGGCCTACGACCTGATGGTCGAGACCTACGGCGAGCTCAACGCCACGGCCAGCAATGCCGTGCTGATCTGCCACGCGCTCTCCGGCCATCACCACGCCGCCGGCTACCACAGCCTGGACGACCGCAAGCCTGGCTGGTGGGACAGTTGCATCGGCCCCGGCAAGCCCATCGACACCCGCAAGTTCTTCGTCGTCGCCCTGAACAACCTGGGCGGCTGCAACGGCTCCACCGGGCCGAGCAGCCCGAATCCGGACACCGGCCGTCCCTACGGCGCGGATTTCCCGGTGCTGACCGTGGAAGACTGGGTCCACAGCCAGGCGCGGCTGGCCGATCGCCTGGGTATCCAGCAGTGGGCGGCGGTGATCGGCGGCAGCCTCGGCGGCATGCAGGCGCTGCAATGGACCATCAGCTATCCGGAGCGCATCCGCCACTGCCTGGCCATCGCCTCGGCGCCCAAGCTGTCGGCGGAGAACATCGCCTTCAACGAGGTGGCGCGCCAGGCCATTCTCTCGGACCCGGATTTCCACGCCGGCCACTTCCAGGAAAAGGGCGTGATCCCCAAGCGAGGCTTGATGCTGGCGCGCATGGTCGGCCACATCACCTACCTGTCCGACGAGGCCATGGGCGAGAAATTCGGCCGCGAACTCAAGACCGACCAGCTCAACTACGACTTCCACAGCGTCGAATTCCAGGTGGAGAGCTACCTGCGCTACCAGGGCGAGGAATTCTCCGGCCGCTTCGACGCCAACACCTACCTGCTGATGACCAAGGCGCTGGACTACTTCGATCCGGCCCACGCCCAGGGCGGCGACCTGGCCAAGACCCTCGCCGGCGTGCAGGCGCGCTTCCTGATCGTCTCCTTCACCACCGACTGGCGCTTCTCGCCGGCGCGCTCCAAGGAGATCGTCAACGCCCTGATGGCCGCGCGCAAGGATGTCAGCTACCTGGAGGTGGACGCCCCCCAGGGCCATGACGCCTTCCTCATCCCCATCCCGCGCTACCTGCAGGCCTTCTCCCACTACATGACCCGTATCGAGGTATAGCTGCGTGCGCGCCGATCTGGACATCATTCAGGAATGGATCCCTGCCGGCAGCCGGGTGCTCGACCTCGGTTGTGGCACCGGCGAGCTCCTCGCCTGGCTGCGCGACCACAAGCAGGTCACCGGCTACGGCCTGGAGATCGATCCGGACAAGATCGCCGAATGCCTGCTCAAGGACGTCAACGTCATCGAGCAGGACCTCGACGGCGGCCTGGCCAACTTCGCCAGCGACAGCTTCGACGTGGTGGTCATGACCCAGTCGCTGCAGGCCCTGCAATACCCCGACCGCATCCTCCAGGAGATGCTCAGGGTCGGTCGCCAGTGCATCATCACCTTCCCAAACTTCGGTCACTGGCGCTGCCGCCTGTACCTGGGCACCAAGGGCCGCATGCCGGTCTCCGACTTCCTGCCCTACACTTGGTACAACACGCCGAACATCCACTTCTGCACCTTCGAGGACTTCGAACGCCTCTGCCGCGAGCAACGCGCCCAGGTGCTGGATCGCCTCGCCGTGGACCGCCAGCACCGCCATGGCTGGGCCAGTCGGCTGTGGCCCAACCTGCTCGGCGAGATCGGCATCTACCGGGTCAGCGCGCCGCGCCTACAGGAACATCGCGTCGCGATATGACGTAAGGCAGGGGCAGCGCGGCCAGCCTGGGCCTGGCTTCGCGTACAATACGCCGCCATCCTTCACGAGACGCGGTGTCCTCATGTCCGACCTAACCGAACTGGTCCTCGCCAGCCACAATGCCGGCAAGCTCAAGGAACTCCAGGCCATGCTCGGCGGCCAGGTACGGATACGCTCGGTGGGCGAATTCAGCCAGATCGAGCCCGAAGAGACCGGTCTGTCCTTCGTCGAGAACGCCATCCTCAAGGCCCGCAACGCCGCGCGCCTGTCCGGCCTGCCGGCCCTGGCCGACGACTCGGGCCTGGCGGTGGACGCCCTCGGCGGCGCCCCCGGCATCTATTCCGCCCGCTACGCCGATGGCAAGGGCGATGCGGCCAACAACGCCAAGCTGCTCGAAGCCCTGAGAGACGTCCCCGACGCCGCGCGTACCGGCCAGTTCGTCTGCGTGCTGGCCCTGGTACGTCACGCCGACGATCCGCTGCCGATCCTTTGCGAAGGCCTCTGGCCCGGTCGCATCCTCCATGCCGCCCAGGGCGAGCACGGCTTCGGCTACGATCCGCTGTTCCAGCCCGATGGCGAAAGCGTTTCCGCCGCCGAACTGGCCCCGGTGGAAAAGAACCAGCGCAGCCATCGCGCCCGCGCCATGGTCCTGCTCAAGCAACGGCTCGGCCTGTGACTCCGACCTTCACCCTGCCGCCGCTGGCGCTCTACGTCCATATCCCCTGGTGCGTACGCAAGTGCCCCTATTGTGACTTCAACTCCCATGCCGCCGGCCCGACGCTGCCGGAAGCGGAGTACGTCGACGCCCTGCTGGCGGATCTGGATAACGACCTGAGCCATGTCCATGGCCGGCCACTGACCTCCATCTTCTTCGGCGGCGGCACGCCGAGCCTGTTCTCGGCCGCGGCCCTGGGCCGGCTGCTGGTAGGTGTGGCCCAGCGCCTGGACTTCGCGCCGGACATCGAGATCACCCTGGAAGCCAACCCCGGCACCTTCGAGCAGGCCAAGTTCGTCGCCTATCGCGGGCTGGGCATCAACCGGCTGTCCATCGGCATCCAGAGTTTCCAGGACGAAAAGCTCAAAGCCCTGGGTCGCATCCACGGGCGCGACGAAGCCATCCGCGCCGCCGACCGAGCCCGCGCCGCCGGCTTCGACAACTTCAACCTGGACCTCATGCACGGCCTGCCCGGCCAGAGCCTGGCCGACGCCCTCGGTGACCTGGAGCAGGCCATCGCTCTGGCGCCCACGCACCTGTCCTGGTACCAGCTGACCATGGAGCCCAATACGGTGTTCTGGAGCCAGCCGCCGGAGCTGCCCGAGGACGATACCCTTTGGGATATCCAGGAAGCCGGCCAGGCCCGCCTGGCCGTCGCCGGCTACCGGCAGTACGAGACCTCCGCCTATGCCCAGCCCGGGCGCCAGGCGCGGCATAATCTCAACTATTGGGGCTTCGGCGACTTCCTCGGCATCGGCGCTGGCGCCCACGCCAAGCTGAGCGCGCCGGACGGCACCCTGTTGCGCAGCTGGAAGACCCGCCTGCCCAAGGATTATCTCGATCCGGCCAAGCCCTTCCAGGCCGGCGAGAAGCGCCTGGAGCCGGCCGACCTGCCCTTCGAATTCATGATGAACGCCCTGCGCCTGGTGGACGGCGTACCGGCTTCCTGGTATCCGCAGCGCACCGGCCAGGCCCTGGACAGCCTGGCCCCCGCGCTGGCCGCGGCGCGCCGCGACGGCCTGCTGGTAGACGACCTGGAGCGGTTGCAACCGACCACGCGCGGCCAGCTGTTCCTGAACGACCTCTTGCAATCCTTTCTGCCTGACTGACGAGGAGCTTTGCCTTGGACTTCGTGCTCAACCACATCGCCGACCTCTCCCGCTGGAGCCGCAGCCATCTGGACGAGGTGGCCCTGGCGGTCACCGCCACCCTGCTGGTGCTGTTCGGTAGCCAGGTCAACGCCTTCATCCAGGCGCGCCTGGGCAGTTTGCCGACCGCCATCCGCGTACCGGCCTTCGCCCTGGCCTGCCTGGCCATCTACGGCGCCGCCATGACCTTCCTTACACCCTGGGTGGTCAAGGGCCTGGCACAGTTCAACAACTACGCCCTGGCCCCGGTGCTGCTGATCGGCGTCTGCCTGCTGGGCGTGCTGGCCGAACGCCGCAGCTAGGGTGGTGGTTCAGACCTGATCTACCATCCTGGCGGCGCTTCTCGCTCCTGGACGGCGTTGCCCTGACTCGCCATGGCGCCTGGCCCAAGCGGAACGCCGAACCGCACGGAAGTCACTCGCCCACTCGTGCGAACGCCTGAATTGCCCTGCTAGAGCGAGGTGCAGTCCGGGACGCCGGCCAGCAGCAGCAGGCTATCCAGCGACTGCGGCCGGCCGAGCAGGAAGCCCTGGAAGCAGTCCACGCCCAGGCTCTTGAGCAGGTCGAATTGCGCCTGGGTCTCCACCCCCTCGGCAACGATCTGCATGTTCAGCGCCCGGCACAGGCTGACGATGCCCGCCAGCAATTGCCGCGAGCGAGCGTCGCGATCCACCGACAGCAGGAAGCTACGGTCGATCTTGATGGTGTCGAAGGACAGCCGATGCAGATAGCTCAGGGACGAATAGCCCGTGCCGAAGTCGTCCATGGCCACCCGGAAGCCCTGGTCACGCAGCAGACCGAGTCGCCGCTCCGGGGCACCGCGCTGCAGGAACACCGACTCGGTCACCTCCAGCTCCAGGGCCCATGGCCGCACGCCGAACTCGGCGCAGGCACGTTCCAAGACCAGGCCCAGTTCATCGTCCGCCACCTGGCGGGCCGAGATGTTCACCGCCACCGGAATACAGACGCCGGCCTGCTGCAAGTCGCGGGCATAGGCCGCCGCCCGCCGGATCGCCAGCCGCCCCAAGGACGAGGCCATGCCATTCTGCTCGGCCAGGGCGACGAAGACACAGGGCAGTACCGAGCCCACCCCGGGGCAATCCCAGCGCGCCAACAGCTCGGCGCTGACCAGCCGACGCTGGGCATCGAACTTGGGTTGCAGGACGAAGCTGATCTCTTCCGCCTCGATGGCGGCGTGTAGATGGGCCAGCAGGGTGACCTTGCGCAGCGCCTCGGCGGTGAATTCCGGATCGTAGAAGCGCGCCCGGCTCTTGCCGGCGCTCTTGGCCGCGTACATGGCGGCGTCGGCATTGCTGAGCAGTGCCTCGGCGCTCTGGCCGTCGTCGGGGGTCATACTCAGGCCGATGCTGGCGGACACCCGGATGTCGTGCTCGGCGATGCGCTGTGGCCGACCGACCACCTGCAGCAGGCGCTCGGCGATCTGGCGCGCCTGGCTGCGGCCGTCCACCGCGATGGCGGCGACGAATTCATCGCCCCCCCAGCGGGCCAGCAACTCGTCGTGGCCGAGGCTGTCCTGCAGACCGGCGGCGAGGACACGCAGCAATTCGTCGCCCGCCTCATGGCCCAAGGAGTCGTTGACCTCCTTGAACCCATCCACGTCGATGAACAGCACGGCCAGGCTGCGTCCTGGCGCAAGGGCGCGCAGGCAGTCATCGAAGCGGCGATAGAAGCCGCCGCGATTGGGCAGTTGGGTCAGGCCATCGCTCAACGCCAGGCGCTCCAGCGCCTGCTCGGCACGCTTGCGGTCGGTGATGTCGCGCAGGCTGGCGATGACGTAGCCCTCGGCGCCGCCTTCGCCGGCGAAGCGGCTGAGACTGATCTCCATCGGGGTCACGCGCTTGGCCGAGACGTGGAAGCTCGCCTCGGACAGGGCATAGCCATGCCGCTCGAAGGCCTGGATGGCCGCCTCGGGCAACTTGATGTAATGGGACAGGTACTGGCCAGCCACGCTCTTGCCGGCGCTGAGCATCAGCTTGCACAGCGCCTCGTTGGCTTCGATGATCTGGCCGCTCTCGCTGAGCACGGCCATGGCGTCCCGGCAGAGGGCGAAGGCCGAGGCCATCAGATGCAGCGAACGCTCGGTGCGTTGGCGGGCACTACGCTCGACCTCCAGCTGCCGCAAGGCATCGAGCGCGCCGTCAGGTCCCAGGATCACCGTTGCATCCCGGGCAAACAGCGCCCCGGCTCACGGTTTTGGTCGGCAGGCATCTCGCAGATTCCAAGGTTTCCCGATGGTTAGGCCCCATCGCGGCAAAACGCCATCATGCCAAACAGGCGGCAGCTGGCTCAACCCCTCCTCATCCGCGACGTACGGTCAGTCCAGTCGTACGAACTTCAGATCCCAGACCCCATGGCCCAGGCGCTCGCCACGACGTTCGAACTTGGTGATGGGGCGCTCCTCGGGCCGCGGCACGTAACCCGAGTCATCGCCCAGGTTGCGGTAGCCGGGAGCGGCGTTCATGACCTCGAGCATGTGCTCAGCGTAGGCCTGCCAATCGGTGGCCATGTGCAGTACGCCGCCGACCTTGAGCTTCTGCCGCACCAGTTCGGCGAAGGCCGGCTGGACGATACGGCGCTTGTGATGGCGACTCTTGTGCCAGGGGTCGGGAAAGAACAGCAGGACCCGGTCCAGGCTGGCATCGGCCACGCATTGGCGCAGCACCTCCAGGGCATCGCAACTGTAGACCCGCAGGTTGGTCAGCCCCTGGGTCATGGCACCATTGAGCAGGGCGCCAACGCCGGGACGATGCACCTCGACGCCGATGAAGTCCTGTTCCGGGGCCGCGGCGGCCATTTCCAGGGTGGAATGGCCCATGCCGAAGCCGATCTCGAAGGTGCGTGGTGCCTGGCGGCCGAACACCCGGTCGAAATCCTGCGGGCCGTCGGCCAGCTCCAGGCCGAAGCGCGGCCAGCCCTGGTCGAGACCACGCTGCTGGCCTTCGGTCATGCGGCCGGCACGCATCACGAAGCTCTTGATGGTACGCAGGGGACGGTCGGGGGTCTGCTCGTCTTGATGATCGGTCATGGCGTTATCGATAGTGGGAAAAAGAGACGCCCGGCACGGAGCCGGGCGCATGAAGGTTCGCTCGCGGATCAGCCGACCAGACCGTCCAGCGGCGAAGACGCCGTGGCGTAGAGCTTGCGCGGCATACGCCCGGCCAGGTAGGCCAGGCGACCGGCGACGATAGCGTGCTTCATGGCCTCGGCCATCAGCACCGGCTCGCGGGCATGGGCAATGGCGCTGTTCATCAGCACTGCCTCGCAGCCCAGCTCCATGGCGATGGTGGCGTCGGAGGCGGTGCCCACCCCGGCGTCGACCAGCACCGGCACCTTGGCCTCTTCGAGGATGATGCGCAGGTTGTAGGGATTGCAGATGCCCAGACCCGAGCCGATCAGGCCGGCCAGGGGCATGACGGCGATGCAGCCAATGGCCTCCAACTGGCGGGCGACGATGGGGTCGTCGCTGGTGTAGACCATGACGTCGAAGCCATCCGCTACCAGCGTCTCGGCGGCCTTGAGGGTCTCGATGACGTTGGGGAACAGGGTCTTCTGGTCGGCCAGCACTTCCAGCTTGACCAGGTTGTGGCCATCGAGCAGCTCACGGGCCAGGCGGCAGGTGCGTACCGCTTCCACCGCGTCGTAGCAGCCGGCGGTGTTGGGCAGGATGGTGTAGCGCTCGGGCGAGATCACGTCGAGCAGATTGGGCTCGCCGGGATTCTGGCCGATGTTGGTGCGACGCACCGCTACGGTGACGATCTCGGCGCCGGAGGCCTCGATGGCCAGGCGGGTCTCTTCGAGATCGCGGTACTTGCCGGTACCGACCAACAGGCGCGAGGCATAGGTGCGCCCGGCCAGGGTCAAGGGAGTGTCTTTCATCTGGATTCCTCTTTCGCGGCTAGCCGCCGCCGATGGCGTGGACCACTTCCAGCTGGTCACCCTCCACCAGGGCGGTGGTGGCATGCTGGCTGCGCGGCACGATGTCGAGGTTGCGTTCCACCGCAACCCGTCGTCCGGTCAATTCGAGACGCACGAGCAGGTCGGCGACGGTGGTACCGTCCGGCAACTCAAGGGCTTCGCCGTTCAACAGGATCTGCATGGAAAAAGCATCGTCGCGGGGTGAGTTGGCATTCTACGCCGGTCGGGCGCTCATTGCAGCGACGCCCGATCCGGAACCGCGCGCTCAAAGGCTGCTCAGGCGCCAGGCCAACACGGCCAGGCAGACCCAGCCGGCGAGAAAGCACAAGCCGCCGAAGGGGGTGATGATGCCCAGCCGCGAGATGCCGGTCAGCGTCAGCAGATAGAGACTGCCGGAAAACAGCAGGATACCGGCGATGAAGAAACCGCCGGCCCAGGCCACCAGGCGGCCCTGGAAATGCAGCGACAGCAGCGCCACGCCGAACAGCGCCAGGGCATGGATGAGCTGATAGAGCACCCCGGTCTGGAACACGGCCAGGTAGTCGGCGGACAGGCGACCCTTGAGACCATGGGCGGCGAAGGCGCCCAGGCCGACGCCGGTGAAACCGGCCAGGGCCGCGAACAGCAGGAAGAGACGCAACATGGGTTTTCCCGGGCGATGAAAGGTGAGCGTTGGTTATAATGGCCCGCTAACCGCCAAAGACCAAGCCGATGCTGCGTACCCTCCTCCGTCGTCTCCTGCGTGCAGCCCTCTGGTTCGCCGCCCTCAGCGCCGCCGTGGTGCTGGTCCTGCGCTGGGTGCCGCCGCCGGGCAGCATGCTGATGGTGGAACGCAAGATCGAATCCTGGATCGATGGCAAGCCCATCGACCTGCAGCGCGACTGGCGCCCCTGGAAGGAACTGCCGGACGATCTCAAGATGGCGGTGATCGCCGGCGAGGACCAGCACTTCGCCGAGCATTGGGGCTTCGACATGACGGCGATCCGCCAGGCTTTCAACCACAACGAAGCCGGCGGCTCCCTGCGCGGCGCCAGTACCATCAGCCAGCAGACCGCCAAGAATCTCTTTCTTTGGAGCAGCCGTAGCTGGGTGCGCAAGGGCTTCGAAACCTGGTTCACCCTGTTGCTCGAGACCTTCTGGTCCAAGCAGCGCATCCTCGAGGTCTATCTCAACAGCGTGGAATGGGACGACGGGGTATTCGGCGCCGAAGCCGCGGCCCGTCATCATTTCGGCATAGGCGCCCCCTACCTGTCCGACCGCCAGGCCAGCCTGCTGGCCGCCGTACTGCCCAACCCCCGCGAGTGGAGCCCGAGCCGTCCCAGCGCCTACGTCGCCGAACGCGCCGCCTGGATCCGCCAGCAGGAACGCCAACTGGGCGGTAGCGACTATCTGCGGCGGATGACCGGGCAGTAGAGTAGCCAGGCAACTTCGCGTGGAAAACGCTGCGCGGTTTTCCACCCTACCGATCAATGCGGCCGTGCCTTGATGTTCCATCGCGGCCATGGGCCGCTCCTACGGTTGCGGCGGAGCCCGTAAGAGCCGCCCATGGCCACGATATGCCGGATACCGTCCATAACAGGGTACGGATTTGCGGACATAAAAAAACCGCACCCTGAGGTGCGGTCTTTGGTCAGCCACCGGATCAGGCGGCGATATTGCCCTTGAGCTTGTTCATCGCGTTCTTTTCCAGCTGACGGATACGCTCCGCCGAGACGTTGTACTTGGCCGCCAGCTCATGCAGCGTCGCCTTCTCCTCGGCCAGCCAGCGCTGGTAGAGGATGTCGCGGCTGCGGTCGTCCAGGCGTTCCAGAGCCTCGTGCAGATTGGCCGTGGAGCTGTCGCTCCAGTCGGCTTCCTCAAGCTGGCGCGCCGGATCATAGCGGCTGTCTTCCAGGTACTGCGCGGGCGACTGGTAGGCGGCATCGTCGTCGGCATCGCTGGCCGGATCGAAGGCCATGTCCTGACCGGTCAGGCGGCTCTCCATCTCGCGAACCTCCCGCGGCTCGACGCCAAGGGTTTCCGCTACGCGATGGACCTCGTCGTTGTTCAACCAGGCCAGCCGCTTCTTCTGGCTGCGCAGGTTGAAGAACAGCTTGCGCTGGGCCTTGGTGGTGGCCACCTTGACGATGCGCCAGTTGCGCAGGATGAACTCGTGGATCTCGGCCTTGATCCAGTGCACGGCAAAGGACACCAGGCGTACGCCCATCTCGGGATTGAAGCGCTTCACGGCCTTCATCAAGCCGACGTTGCCTTCCTGGATCAGGTCGGCCTGGGCCAATCCATAGCCGGAATAGCTCTTGGCGATATGCACTACGAAACGCAGGTGCGCGAGCACCAACTGCCGAGCGGCCTCGACGTCTTCCTTATAGAAGAGGCGCTCGGCCAGTTCACGCTCCCGCTCCGGGGTGAGCAGCGGAATGCTGTTCACCGAATGCACATAGGCTTCCAGGCTGGCGCCGGGAACCAATGTAGGAACAGGTTGCAACGAAGTGGTCATGCGAATCCTCCGATTCACTAAGCACTGGGCAGTCTAACACTGATTTTTTGGACAGCGCCAGACTAACCCGGGTTCCCTTAACCTCAGCTGAAAATGGCCGTGAAAAGCTCGGTTCTGCAGAGATTTGGACCGTTTCCGCAGGTTACGGAACCGGCCGTTCGTCAGCGCGGGGCAAGCTCGCGCAGGTGGCGAGCGACGGCCAGCCAGGCGCCGATGTAGCCCAGCAGCACGGCACCGATCAGCAGTTGCAGGCCATCTTCCACGGCAACGCTGCCCAGGGCGAAGTCGCTGCCATAGAGCCCGGCCAGCTCCATCACCGCGGCGTTGAGCCAGTTCAGGCCGAAGACCAGCAGCGCCCAGGCGGCGATGCCGGCGCCCAGGCCGAACAAGGCGCCCATGTAAAGGAAGGGCCGGCGGACGTAGCCGTCAGTGCCGCCCACCAGCTTGACCACCTCGATCTCGGTGCGACGATTCTCGATGGCCAGGCGAATGGTGTTGCCTATCACCAGTAGCAGGGCGATCACCAGCACCACGGTCAGGCCGAAGACGAAGCGCTCGCCCAGCTTGAGGATGGCGGTGAGGCGCTCGACCCACTGCATGTCCAGCTGTACCTGCTGTACGCCGCTCAGCTCGGCCAGCTGACTGCGCAGCATGTCGAGGCGGCTCTTGTCGATTTCCTTGGGGGTCACGGCGATGACACCGGGCAGAGGATTCTGCGGCAATTCGCGCAGCGCCTCACCCAGGCCGGCGTCCTGCTGCAATTCCTTCAGGGCATCGTCCGGACTGATCCAGCGCGCCTCGGCAACGTCGGGCAAGACCTTGATCTGGCTCATCAGCACCTCGGCCTGATCCTGGCCGGTGCGCAGGTCGAGGAACACCGATATCTGGGCGGCCCGCTGCCAGGAACCGCCGAGGCGCTCGACGTTCTTCAGCAGCAGGGACACGCCCATGGGCAGTGCCAGGGCGATGCCCATCACCAGGCAGGTGAGGAAGGTGCCTATGGGTTGCTGCACCATGCGTCTGAGGCTGTCCCTCAGGCCGGTGCGGTGGGCTTCGAGATAGGCATGCAGCGGGCCGCGCCAGTCGCTCTTGGGCGGTTTGGGTGCCTGGCGTTGCGGACGCTGGGGCTTGCCGCCCTGCTCCTGGCCACGGGGCAGTTCGGTGGTGCTCATGGCTGGCTCTCCTCTTCATCGCCGATCAGGCGGCCGCGCTGCAGGGTGAGCATGCGGTGGCGCAGCCGGGCGATGAGGGCGTGGTCGTGGCTGGCGATCAGCACCGTGGTGCCGAGGCTGTTGATGTCCTCGAAGACGCCCATGATTTCCGAGGCCAGGCGCGGATCGAGGTTACCGGTAGGCTCGTCGGCGAGCAGCAGGGCCGGGCGATGGACCACGGCGCGGGCGATGCCGACCCGCTGCTGCTGGCCGGTGGACAGCTCGGCCGGATAGTCGTCGAGCTTGTCCTTGAGGCTGACCCGTTCCAGCGCCGCGGCCACGCGCTTGGCGATTTCGGGCTTGGACAGGCCGAGGATCTGCAGCGGCAGGGCGACGTTGTCGAACACGGTGCGGTCGTAGAGCAGTTGGTGATTCTGGAAGACCACACCGATCTGCCGGCGTAGGAAGGGGATCTGCGCATTGGTGATGCGCGAGATGTCCTGGCCGGCCAGGGTCAGCTTGCCACCGGTGGGCCTTTCCATCGCCAGGATCAGCCGCATCAGGGTGCTCTTGCCGGCGCCGGAGTGACCGGTGACGAAGAGGATCTCGCCGCGTTCGGCACGGAAGCTCAGTTCCTGCAGGCCGACGTGACCGTTGGGATAGCGCTTGGAGACGCGGTCGAACTGGATCATGAGACGCCACGCTCCGCGAACAGGGCCTGGACGAAGGGCCGCGCCTCGAAGGGCCGCAGGTCGTCGATGCTTTCGCCGACGCCGACGTAGCGGATCGGCAGGGCGCTCTGCTTGGCCAGGGCGAAGATCACCCCGCCCTTGGCGGTGCCATCGAGCTTGGTCAGGGCCAGACCGGTCAGGGGCACCGCATTGTGGAATTGCTTGGCCTGGTTGAGGGCGTTCTGGCCGGTACCGGCATCCAGCACCAGCAGGGTCTCGTGGGGTGCCGCCTCGTCCAGCTTGCCGATCACCCGACGGACCTTGCGCAGTTCTTCCATGAGGTTGTCCTTGGTGTGCAGCCGGCCGGCGGTATCGGCGATCAGGACATCGATGCCGCGGGCCTTGGCCGCCTGGACGGCGTCGAAGATCACCGAGGCGGAATCGGCCCCGGTGTGCTGGGCGATCACCGGGATGCGGTTGCGCTCGCCCCATACTTGCAACTGCTCCACGGCGGCGGCGCGGAAGGTGTCGCCGGCGGCCAGCATGACCTTCTTGCCCTCGTTCTGCAGGCGCTTGGCCAGCTTGCCGATGGTGGTGGTCTTGCCGGCACCGTTCACGCCGACCACCAGGATGACATAGGGCTTGTGACTGGTATCGATCAGCAGCGGCTGCTCCACCGGCAGCAGCATCTCGGTGAGCTCCTGCTGCAGCGCCTGATAGAGCGCCTCGCTGTCGGCCAGCTGCTTGCGCGCCACCTTCTGGGTCAGGTTGCGCATGATGACGCCGGTGGCCTCGACGCCGACGTCGGCGGTCAGCAGGCGGGTTTCCAGCTCTTCGAGCAGGTCATCGTCGATGGCCTTCTGGCCGAGGAACAGGCTGGCCATGCCTTCACCGAGGCTGGCGCTGGTCTTGGACAGACCCTGGCGCAGGCGAGCAAAGAAGCCCAGCTTGGCGGGTTCGGCCAGGGTAGCGGCGACGGCTGGCTGAGCGGGCCCGGGCTCAGGTTCAGGCTTAACGGCCGGCTCTGGACGGGCCGAGGCGATGGGCACAACAGGTAAGACCGGCGCGGCGACAGGCTCGGGCTCGGGCTCGGGCTCGGGCTCGGGAGCAGGCTCCACCACGGGCTCGACCTCGACCGGCGGCACGATGGGATCGGTGACCAGCGGCTCGACCAGCGCCGAGAGGGCGACCGGCGGCGGGGCTTGCTCCTCGACCACAGGGACAGGCGCCAACGAGGGGGTGGCCTCGGGCGGTTCGGGCACCGGCCCCAGGTGCGCTATCGGCGCGCTGGTCGGCGGCTCGGGCGCGCGCTCCTCAGCGGTGCCCGCCGGCGCTGCCGCAGGCGTCTCTTCGGGTTCGGCGGTCTTCTTGCGGAACCAGCCGAACAGGCCTTTCTTCTCCGCGGGGGGAGACTTCTTGTCGTCGGATCCAAACATGCGCGGCTCTGTGTCGAACGGACGACCAGGCTGCGGGAGCTCCGCCAGGCGGCGCTCGACCGTCAGCCATGGCCGTCGGGAAAAGGGATGCGTATCCTAGCAGCCTGCCGGGCGGAAGACCTCCCCGTCGGCGAAAAACGCGCGGCCGTCCCCAGGACGCCCGCGCTTCGTTTCCCACCGCGTCCCAAGGCCTGCTCTCGCGATGCCCGCCTACCGCTCCCTGCGCGCCACCCTGATCGGCCTGCTCTGCCTGCTTCCCACTGTCGCCCCGGCCGACGCCGGCCGGCAGAACACCCAGGAATTCACCCTCGACAACGGCCTGAAACTGGTGGTCCGCGAAGATCACCGGGCGCCGGTGGCCGTGGTGCAACTCTGGTACCGCGTGGGCTCGAGCCTGGAGGCGCCCGGCGCGACCGGGCTGTCCCACGCGCTGGAACACCTGATGTTCAAGGGCAGCCGCAAGCTTGGTGCCGGCGAGGCCTCGCACCTCCTGCGCGACCTGGGCGCCGAGGAAAACGCCTTCACCACCGACGACTACACCGTCTACTACCAGTTGCTGGCGCGCGACCGCTTGCCGATCGCCCTGGAGCTGGAAGCCGATCGCATGCAGCACCTGCGCCTGGCGCCGGACGAGGTCACTCGCGAACTGGAAGTCATCAAGGAAGAACGCCGGCTGCGCACCGATGACCGCCCTGAGGCGCTGTCCTTCGAAAGATTCAAGGCGGCGGCCTATCCGGCCAGTGGCTATCGCAATCCCACCATCGGCTGGCCCCAGGATCTGCAACGCCTGAGCGTGGACGATCTCCGCCGCTGGTACCAGACCTGGTACGCCCCCAACAACGCCACCCTGGTGGTGGTCGGCGATGTCGAGCCCCAGGCGATCCGCGCCGAGGTACAGCGCTGGTTCGGCGGCATTCCCCGCAGCGACCTGCCCGCGCCTCGGCGACCGCTGGAATTGCCAGCGCCGGGTGAGCGTCGCCTGGCCTTGCAGGCCCGCGAGGTACCCAGCCTGTTGATGGGGTTCAACGTGCCGAGCCTGGCCACTGCGGCCCAGCCACGTGACTCCTATGCCCTGCAGTTGCTGGCCGCCCTGCTCAGCGGCGGCTCGGGCGCGCGCCTGCCCAGTCGTCTCGAGCGCGGCCAGGAAGTGGCCAGCAGCGTGCGCGCGGCCTATGGCTCCTACACCCGTGGCGATAGCCTCTTCCTGCTCAGCGGCACCCCCAACACCCCGCGTGGCAAGACCCTCGAACAGCTGGAAGCGGCCTTCTGGGAGCAGTTGGACCTGCTCAAGCGCGAGCCGCCCAGCACGGAAGAGCTGGCCCGGGTCCGCGCCCTGCTGGTGGCTGGCCTGGTCTACGGCCGCGACTCCATCACCGCCCAGGCCAGCAGCATCGGCCAGCTGGAAAGCGTCGGCCTCGGTTGGCGCCAGGGTGAGCTCCTGCTAGACGAACTGAGCAAGGTCACTCCCGACGACCTCCGTCGCGTGGCCCGCACCTATTTCACCCGCGAGCGGCTGACCCTTGCCCAGTTGCGCCCCGCCGCCGCGGAGACCCAACGATGAAACGCCTGCTCTGCCTCTCGCTGTGCTTGCTCGCCGGTTGCCAGACCCCATCACCGGTCGGCGACCTGGCCCGCGCCTATCCCACCGTGGACAGCCTGAAGACGCTCAAGGACGCCCCGCCTCTCGGCCGCCAGCTGGACATCCAGCGCTGGCGCACCGCCGAGGGCGCCCAGGTACTGTTCGTGCCGGCGCCGGAATTGCCGATGTTCGACGTGCGCCTGATCTTCGCTGCCGGCAGCAGCCAGGACGGCGCCACCCCGGGCCTGGCCATGCTGACCAACGGCCTGCTCAACGAAGGCACGCCGGGACGCGATGCCGGTGCCATCGCCGATGGCTTCGAGCGCCTGGGCGCCGACTTCAGCAACGGCGCCTATCGTGACCAGGCGGTGGCCGGGCTGCGCACCCTCGCCGATCCCGCCCATAGCGAACCGGCCCTGGCGCTGCTCGCCGAGGTGGTCGGCCACCCGACCTTCCCCGCCGAGGCCATCCAGCGCATCCGCGACCAGTTGCTGACCCTGATCGCCGCCAGCCGCCGTGAACCGGCCAGCCTGGCCGGCGAAGCCCTGCAGGAACGGCTCTACGGCACCCACCCCTATGCCCATTCGCCCCGTGGCACCGCAGCGGGCCTGGCGCACCTCGACGCGACCGCCCTGCGGGCTTTCCATACCCGTGCCTATGCCGCCGGCAATGCGGTGATCGCCATCACCGGCGACCTGGATCGAGCCCGCGCCGAGCGCATCGCCGCCCAGCTGTCCCGCGCCCTGCCCCCAGGCCCTGCCCTGCCGCCACTACCCGCTCCGCGTCCCGCCGCGCCGGCGGTCGTGCACCTAGAGATTCCCGCCCAGCAGACGCGCCTGCTGCTCGGTCAACTCGGCATCACCCGGAGCGATCCCGACTACGCCGCCCTGTTCGTCGGCAACCAAATCCTCGGTGGCGGTGGCTTCGGCAGCCGCCTGATGACCGAGCTGCGCGAACGTCGCGGTCTCACCTATGGGGTCAGCTCGGGCTTCACCCCCATGCGCCAGCCAGGCCCCTTCACCCTCGGCCTGCAGACCCGCGCCGAACTGGGCGCTGCCACCCTCGCCCTGGTCCTCGACCTGCTGCGTGATTACCGGGCCCAGGGTCCCACCCAGGCCGAGCTGGATCGCGCCAAGCGCCAGATCGAAGGCAGTTTCCCGCTGGCCAACGCCAGCAACGGCGCCATCGTCGCCCAACTGGGCAACATCGGCTTCTACGACCTGCCCAGCAGCTACCTCGACGACTTCCTCCAGCAGGTCCGCGCCCTCACCGTCGAGCAGGTGCGTGATGCCCTGCAGCGGCACCTGGACCCGGCGAAGTTCGTCGTGGTCACCGCCGGCCCCAACGTCGCCCAGCAGCCCCTGCCGCCACCACGTCCCCTCACCTCACTGCCGCCCAGCGGCGTCCCGGAGCACTGACATGGCCCAGAAGACCGCCAACCAACTGCGCATCATCGGTGGCGACTGGCGCAGCCGGCGCTTCGTCTTTCCCGACGCCCTGGGCCTGAGGCCCACGCCGGACCGGGTCCGCGAGACGCTGTTCAACTGGCTGGCCGCCGTGACCCCGGGCGCCCGGGTGCTCGACCCCTTCGCCGGCAGCGGCGCCTTGCTGCTGGAAGCCCTGTCCCGCGGCGCCAGCCAGGCGCTGGCCTTCGACCTCAACGCCCAGGCGGCCAATGCCCTGCGCGGCCACCTGCAGACCCTTGGCTGCACCCATGCCGAGGTGCTCCAGACCGACGCCCTGCAAGCCCTGTCCAGGCCGGCGGAGACGCCCTTCGACCTGGTGTTTCTCGATCCGCCCTTTGGCAAGGACCTGCTGGAGCCGGCCTGCGCGGCCCTGGAAACCCAGGGCTGGCTGGCCGCGGACACCTGGATCTACACCGAGAGCGAGACCCAGCCCTCGCGCCTGACCCTGCCCGCGACCTGGCAGCTGCACCGCGAGAAGAAGACCGGCAACGTCCACTACGCCCTCTGGCATCGCCAAGCGTGAACAGTGCTCCCTTTCGCCCGGCGCGCTGGTTGCCCGGCCCGCACCTGCAGACCCTCTGGGGCTCGCTGTGGCGCCGCCTGCCGCCCATCACCCGGCCGCGGGAACGGCTGTGGCTGGAGGATGGCGATTTCCTCGACCTGGACTGGTACCACGCCGAAGATCCGCGCGCGCCGCTGGTACTGATCGCCCATGGCCTCACCGGCAGCTCAGGCTCCCACTATGTGCTCGGCCTGCAATTCGCCCTCGCCGCCCGCGGCTGGGCCAGTGTCGGCCTCAACTGGCGCGGCTGCTCCGGCGAACCCAATCGCCTGCCGCGCGGCTATCACTCCGGCGTCAGCGACGACCTGGCCGCGGTGGTCCGCCATCTAAGGGCCAGTCGCCCGGACGCCCCGCTGTTCGCCGTCGGCTTCTCTCTGGGCGGCAACGTGCTGCTCAAGTACCTGGGCGAGCGCGGCGAAGACAGCGGCCTGCGCGCCGCTGCCGCGGTCTCGGTGCCCTTTCGTCTGGATCTCTGCGCCGACCGCATCGGCATCGGCTTCTCGCGCATCTACCAGCGACACTTCATCCGCGAACTGGCCCGCTACGTACGCGAAAAACAGGCACTGTTCGATCGCGAACGCCATCCCGAGCAGCACGAGACCCTCGCCCGCCTGGGTCCGCCCGAGGGGCTGAAGACCTTCTGGGATTTCGACGACAGATACACCGCGCCGCTGCACGGCTTCCACGACGCCCGGGACTACTATCGCCAGGCCTCCAGTCGCTACTACCTGGGCGGCATTCGCATCCCCACCCTGTTGATCCAGGCCGAGGACGACCCCTTCATCGGCACCGACGCCCTCCCGGCGCGGGCCGAACTGGCACCGGGCACCCTCTTCGAGCGCCTGCCCCATGGTGGCCATGTGGGCTTCGTCGGCGGTTCCTTTCGCCAGCCCGACTACTATCTGGAAAGGCGCATCCCCGACTGGCTGGTCAGCCAGCTGGCATCGCCATCCGGCCGATAAACGCCCACGGCGCCGCCATCCCGCCCCTCCTCGCCTTGGCCCCACCCCGCCCCTGAGCTACCATCCAAGCCCCAACAGCTTCGCCCCCAAGGACAGCGTCATGAACCGAGTGCTATACCCCGGCACCTTCGACCCCATCACCAAGGGCCATGGCGATCTGGTGGAGCGCGCCTCGCGGCTGTTCGATGAAGTCGTGGTGGCGGTAGCCGCCAGCCCCAAGAAGAATCCGCTGTTTCCCCTGGAGCGGCGCGTGGAGCTGGCCAAGGCGGTGACGGCGCACCTGCCCAACGTCGAGGTGATCGGCTTCAGCTGCCTGCTGGCCAAGCTGGTGGAGCAGCAGAAGGCGACCATCATCCTGCGCGGCCTGCGCGCGGTGTCGGATTTCGAATTCGAATTCCAGCTGGCCAACATGAATCGCGTTCTGGCGCCCCAGGCGGAGAGCATGTTCCTCACCCCCTCGGAGCACTACTCCTACCTCTCCTCCACCCTGGTGCGGGAGATCGCGGCCCTCGGCGGCGACGTGACCAAGTTCGTCCACCCCACCGTGCACCAGGCGCTGCTGGAGCGTTTTCCGTCGGCAGGCTGATTAACCCCAAGGACTGTCGGGTGCAGCCGGCGCGCGGATGGGGCAAAATGCGCGCCTGACTTTTGGATCGCCGCGCAGCCGTGTGGCGAGGAGCCGACGATGTCCCTCATCATTACCGACGATTGCATCAACTGCGACGTGTGCGAGCCCGAGTGCCCGAACGGCGCCATCTCCCAGGGTGCGGAGATCTACGTGATCGATCCGAACCTGTGCACCGAGTGCGTGGGCCACTACGACGAACCCCAGTGCCAGCAGGTCTGCCCGGTGGACTGCATCCCCCTCGACGAGAACCACGTCGAGACAAAGGAGCAATTGCACGAGAAGTACCTGAAGATCAGCGGCCAGGCCTGAGTCCGACCGCTAGCACCGCTATTCCGTACGGCCGTAGCCGCTCTGGGTGCAACCCAGGCAGCGGACGAAGGCTGCCTTGCCTGGTTCGACCACCAGCGCCTTGCCGGCCTTGCCGACATTGCCGCCTGCGGCGGTGAACGGCAGGCTGATCACGAACGCACCGGCCCCGATCACGGTGGCGGCGATCAGCAGTGGCCGCGCGATCAGCAGATCGCCGATCATCGAGAAGGCCTCGGGCGCCTGGGCTTCACCGAAGGCCTGGTCCGCGGTCTGGTACTCGGTGATTTCACCCTGAGCCTGTTGCGCCTGCACCGGCAAGGCCTGGAAGGTCAGGGCCAAGGCCAGCACGGCAGCCAGGCTACGGAACGGATTCATACGGCTGATCCCTTGCGCGAAGAAGATTGGTGGTTCCTGAACTATAACAGGCCGCCCGCACTTGTCATGCGGGCGGGCCCCAGACGTCATTCGGCGCGGACGACCGGCTGCGGCGCCCGGCGATAGGCATAGACCATCAAGGCCACACCGCCCAGCACCATGGGCACGCAGAGCACCTGGCCCATGGTCAGCCAGCCCCAAGCCAGATAGCCGAGTTGCGCATCCGGCACCCGGACGAATTCGACGATGAAGCGGAAGATGCCATAGCAGAGCACGAACAGGCCGGAGACGGCCATGGTCGGCCGCGGCTTGCGCGAGTAGAGCCAGAGGATGACGAACAGCGCTACGCCTTCCAGGGCGAACTGGTAGAGCTGCGACGGGTGGCGCGGCAGCTGGGCCGGATCGCTGTAGGGCGGGAAGATCATCGCCCAGGGCACGTCGGTGGGCTTGCCCCAGAGTTCGGCGTTGATGAAGTTGCCGATGCGGCCGGCGCCGAGGCCGATGGGCACCAGCGGGGCGATGAAGTCCATCAGCTCGAAGAAGCCCTTGTTGTGGCGCTTGCCGAACCACCAGACCGCCAGGATCACTCCGAGCAGACCACCGTGGAAGGACATGCCGCCCTTCCAGACCTCGAAGATCAGCGTCGGATTGGCGATGTATTCCGCCAGGTTGTAGAACAGCACATAGCCCAAGCGCCCGCCGGCGATGACCCCCAGCGCCACCCAGAACACCAGGTCGGACAGGGTCTCGCTGGTCCAGCGCGGATCGAAGCGATTCAGCCGGCGCTTGGCCAACCACCAGGCGCCGCCGATCCCCACGAGGTACATGAGGCCGTACCAGTGGATCTTCAGCGGGCCCAGTGACAGGGCCACCGGGTCTATTTGCGGATACGGCAGCATGGTGCCTCCTTGATGGGGGATCAGAGTAAGAAGTTGAGCCCGACGCCGAACAGCAGCAGGGCGAACAGCCGCTTGAGCAGCCGCGGTGACAGGCGATGGGCCAGCCGGGCACCGAAGCGGGCGAAGAACATGCTGGTCAGGGCGATACCCAGCAACGCCGGCAGATAGACGTAGCCCAGGCTCCAGGCGGGCAGGCCCGGCTCCTGCCAACCGACGAGGATGAAGGAAAGCGCTCCGGACAGGGCAATGGGCAGGCCACAGGCCGCCGAGGTGGCCACCGCCTGCTGCATCGTCAGGCTGCGCCAGACCAGGAAGGGCACGGTGAGCGAGCCGCCGCCGATGCCGAAGATGGCCGAGGCCCAGCCGATCACCACGCCCGCTACCGTCAGCGCCGGCTTGCCCGGCTCACCGGCCTGGGCCTTGGGCCGCAGGTCCAGGGCCAGCTGGATGGCGATCAGGATGGCGATCAGGATGGCGAAGGTGCCGATGATCTTCTGTAGCAGCTGACCATGGATGGCAGCCGCCGTGACGGCGCCCAGCGCACTGCCGCCGACGATGCCCAGCGTCATCCAGGCGAACAGCCGCCAGCGGACTGCGCCCAGGCGATGGTGGGCCCAGACCGAGTTGAGCGAGGTGAAGACGATGGTAGCCAGCGAGGTGCCCACCGCCAGGTGGGTAAGGATGTCCGGATCGAGCCCCTTGGCGGTGAAGCTGTAGACCAGCACCGGCACGATGATCAGGCCGCCGCCGACCCCGAACAGTCCGGCCAGTACCCCGGCGCAAGCGCCGAGAACTAGGAAGAGCAAGAGATCCATCATCACCTCGGGCGCAAGAAGCGGCATGGTACGCCGCTACCTGCCGGGCGGGAAGCGAAGGCCCCGCCCGGCACGCTCAGCTCTGGACGCTGGCGGCCGGATTGATCACCCGACCCAGGCCGAGGTTACGCAGGGCCAGGTGCAGGGCACTGTGGATCACCTGGGGGTTGTCGATCTGGCGCATCTGCTGCACCAGCTCCTGGGCCTTTTCCAGGGTGACCTGGCGCAGCAGCCACTTCACCTTGGGCAGGTTGGTGGCGTTCATCGACAGGGTGTCGAAGCCCATGCCCATGAGCAGCACCGCCGCCGCCGGATCACCGGCCATCTCGCCGCAGATGCTCACCGGTACCCCTTCGGCATGGGCCCCATCCACCACCTGTTGCAGCGCCTGCAGCACCGCTGGGTGGAAGTAGTCGTAGAGGTCGGCCACCCGCGGGTTGTTGCGATCCACCGCCAGCAGGTACTGGGTCAGGTCGTTGGAGCCCACCGAGATGAAGTCCACCTGGCGCGCCAGATCACGAGCCTGGTAGACCGCCGAAGGCACCTCGACCATGACACCCACGGGCGGCATGGGAATGTCGACGCCTTCGTCACGCACCTCGCACCAGGCGCGGTGCAACAGGTGCTGGGATTCCTCCACCTCGTGCACGCCGGAGATCATCGGCAGCATGATGCGCAGGTTGTTCAGCCCCTCGCTGGCCTTGAGCATGGCGCGGGTCTGCACCAGGAAGATCTCCGGATGATCCAGGGTGACGCGGATACCGCGCCAGCCCAGGAAGGGGTTGTCTTCCTTGATCGGGAAATAGGACAGCGCCTTGTCACCGCCGATGTCCAGGGTGCGCATGGTCACCGGCGCCGGATGGAAGGCCGCCAGCTGCTCGCGATAGATCGAGAGCTGCTCCTTCTCGCTGGGGAAGCGCTCGTTGACCATGAAGGGGACTTCGGTGCGATACAGCCCCACCCCTTCGGCGCCCCGCTGCTGGGCGCGAGCCACGTCGGCCATCAGGCCGGTGTTGACCCACAGCGGCATGCGGTGACCGTCGAGGGTCTCGCAGGGCAGGCTGCGCAGGGCGTCGAGGCCCTGGGTCAACTGGCGCTCCTCTTCCACCACATCGCCGTACTGCTTGATCAGCGTCGGCGAGGGGTTGGTGAAGATCTCGCCGTGGTAGCCGTCGACGATGAGGTCGATGCCATCGACCTTGGAGTACGGCAGGTCCACCGCGCCCATCACCGTGGGGATACCCATGGCGCGAGCGAGGATGGCGACGTGGGAGTTGCCCGACCCCAATACCGAGATGAGACCGACCAGACGCCCTTCGGGCACCTCGCCGAGCATGGTCGGCGAGAGCTCCTCGCTGACCAGGATGGTGTTTTCCGGATAGATCAGGCAGGCCTGGTGGGCCTGTTGCAGATAGGCAAGCAGCCGGCGCCCCAGGTCGCGCACGTCGGCGGCCCGTTCGCGCAGGTAGGCGTCGTCCATCAGCTCGAAGCGCTGGACGTGCTCCATCACCACCTGGCGCAGGGCGCCCTGGGCCCACTGGCCGCCCTTGATGATGGTGGTCACCTCGTTACCGAGGGCGGCGTCGTCGAGCATCATCAGGTAGACGTCGAACAGCGCCCGCTCTTCCTTGCGCAACTGGGTGGACAGCCGCTTCGACAGCGCCTTCATATCCGCCCGCACGCCCTCGAGGGCGGAGCGGAACAGCTGCAGCTCCGCCTCGATGTCGGTGACGGTCTTGTCGGGCACCACTTCCAGATCGGCAGGTGGCAAGACCACCACGGCCTTGCCGACGCCAACGCCGGGCGAACCGGGAATGCCGACGAAACGGGCTTCCTGGATGCCCTTGCCCTGCCGATCCAGGCCACGGATGGTCCCGGTGGCCTCGGCGTGGGCGATCACCCCGGCGAGCTGGGCGCTCATGGTGACCAGGAAGGCTTCCTCGCCCTCGTCGAACTGACGGCGTTCCTTCTGCTGCACCACCAGCACGCCCATGACGCGTCGATGGTGGATGATCGGGGCACCGAGGAAAGACGCATAGCGTTCCTCACCGGTCTCGGCGAAATAGCGGAAACGGGGATGGCTGGCGGCGTCTTCGAGATTGAGCGGCTCTTCGCGGGTGCCAACCAGGCCGACCAGGCCTTCGTTGGGGGCCATGCTGACCCGGCCGATGGACTTCTTGTTCAGGCCTTCGGTGGCCATGAGCACGAAACGGTTGGTGTCCGGGTCCAGCAGATAGACGGAGCAGACCTGGGACTGCATGGCTGCGCGGACGCGCTGCACGATGATGGACAGTGCCGACCCCAGATCCTTGGCGGCATTTACCTCCTGGACGATCTTGCGCAGAACTGCAAGCATCTAGCGCCTCCGCAGTCGACGCCCGGCGAGCCCGCCGGCGTGCATCACGTGTCGTTCATCCTGCATGACCACAGCTTCTCCTCACCTCTTTCGCACCGGCCAAGCCGGTAATCAGGCCAGCAAGCGGGGTGCCAACTCCTTGAGCGCCCGCCGATAGACCTCTCGCTTGAAGGTCACCACCTGGCCCAAGGGGTACCAGTAGCTCACCCAGCGCCAGCCATCGAATTCCGGCTTGCCCGTCACGTCCATCCGCACGCGCTGCTCTTCCGCCGTCAGCCGCAGCAGGAACCACTTCTGCTTCTGACCGATGCACAGCGGCCGGCTGTGCGTGCGCACCATGCGCTGCGGCAGACGATAGCGCAGCCAGCCCCGGGTACAGGCCAGGATACGGACGTCGTCAGGGCTCAGCCCTACCTCTTCGTTCAGCTCCCGGTACAGCGCCTCTTCGGGCGTCTCCCGGTCATCGATCCCACCCTGGGGGAACTGCCAGGCATCCTGGTTGATCCGGCGGGCCCACAGTACTTGGCCGGCATCATTGGCGAGAATGATGCCGACATTGGGGCGAAAACCATCAGCATCGATCACGGCTGCCACCCTTGAAAAATGTCGTTGCCCGCATTGTTCCACAAAGCCCGACAGCCCAGCAATGCAAGCTCCGGACCGACTGGGGCGCGGCCGACCGGCGCCGTCTGCCGGCGACTGGCACTACCGGCAGGGGTCAGCAGTATGGTGGCCGCTCGCTGAACGTCGGCTTAAGGCCTGACGATCAGCGGCCGCTAGCGGAAATGTCGTTGCAGGGCCATGTAGACGGCCAGCGCCAAGCCGATCCAACCGACCAGCCAAAAGTAGTCGAGATAACCCAGCACCTGGCTCTGGCGGGTGACCAGGCTGGAGATCTGGGCCAGGACGTTGTCCGCACCGATGGCCTGCCGATAGCGCTCGCCATAGGCCTGGTAGGTCTGGGCATAGGGCGTGACCGCGGCGCCGAGCACCGTGGCATGGAAGGCATCGCGCCACTGCAGGAAGACATTGGACAGCACGATGCCCAGGGGCATGACCAGTTGCTGGGTCATGTTCTTGATCTGGTAGGCCTGACTGAAATAGGCCGGTTCGACGCGCATGAAGGTGTACATGATGATCACCGCGAAGGTGCCGATCAGGTAGGTGCCGTGCATCATCAGGCCCGGTACCAATTGCTGATAAAGGGGCACATCGGCATGCTGGCGCACCATCCAGAAGCCGTAGCCGGCCAGCAGCAGATAGCCGGCCACGAGGTACTTGCGAAAACCACCCCAGGGAAAGCGCTCGCGCAGCCGCACCGAGGTGATCATCAGCAGCGGCGCCAGGCCGCACAGCCAGCCGAGCGCCATGACCCCGCCCGCGGTATAGACCGGCACCTGCAGGGCATTGACCACGTACTGGGGGATGATGAAGTTGTAGGCGCCAAGCAGGAAGTAGTTGAGCATCATGAACAGCATGCCGGCGAGGAAGCCCGGCGTGATGGCGTGCCTGAAGTCCAGGGTCGGCCGCGCCAGGCCCCGCTCGTAATAGATGTAGAGCCCGAGGATGGCTACCCCAGCCAGCAGCTCCAGGGCCAGCCGCGGCCCATCGCTGAAGAAGTCGAAGGCCAGCCGCTGGGTGGTGATGGTGAGCAACAGGCTGCCACCGGCCAGCAGCACCATGGACAGCAACGAGGGCGCGCCGGAGTTCTCCAGCGGATGGGAGCGGCGGGGCAGCGACAGCCAGACGCACACCGCCACCAGCAGGCAGGCCAGTGCCGGCACCATGAAGATTGCGCGCCACTGATGGCCTTCCAGCAATTCGGCGGTGGTGAAGGAGGCCAGGGCGCCGCCCAGGGGTACGCCCGAGGCGAAGGCGCGGATGCCGGTCGGCAGCTGCGGCCCGGAGAAGTACATCTGCACCAGCACCCGCGCCCCGGCGAAGAAAGTGGCGGCGCCAGCCCCCATCAGGACACGACCGGCGATGAAGGTCGGCAGGTCGGTGGCGATCAGGCAGAACACCTGGCCGACCAGGTGGATGCCGACGGCCGCGAAGATCAGGTTGCGATAGCCCAGGCGCTGGGCGAACCACTGGTGCGGCGCGCTGGTGAGGATGACCGCCGCGCTGTAGCAGGCGGTGGCCAGGCTATAGCTGCGCTGGTCGATACCCAGGCCGCCGTAGACATAGCGATTGGCCAGGGCGATGGAGAGGTTGTCGAGGAAGTACACCAGCACCATGAGGGTGATGCTCAACAGGAGCAGGCCTCGGTGATGGGGACGGGCGGTGTCGTCGGCGTACATGAAGATCCAGGCTGGCACGATAGTAGCCAGCCGTGGACCTTGAGCCTGCGACGGGGTTCAGGAGGCGCGTTGTCGCAGTCCTCTACAGGTGATGCATATCGCGCGGCGGATCAGTCCGGCAGCAGCGTCCGGACCTCGGCGAGCAACTCGTCCGGCACCTCCAGCCAGCCGCGGGCGGTATTGCGTTCCCGCGCTTGGTAGCGACGCTGCGACGGCAGCCGGGCACCCTGGGCCTCGATACCGGCGAATAGCGCCTCGGCGCGCTGTTGATAGTCGGCTAGTGCAGCGCCGAGAAAGCGCTGGGGGTCGAAGGCCAGGATGAGTTCGCCGTGATAGGGCAGCCCGCCGGCTCCCGCATCGAAGTCGGAGGACTCCGGGCTGGTGAGATCACCGATCAACGGCCCGGCCAGCAACTCGATCATGGCCGACAAGGCCGAGCCCTTATGACCGCCGAAGGTGAGCATGGCGCCCTCCTCCAGCACGGTATGGGCATCGCTGCTTGGCGCGCCCTCGGCGTCAACGCCCCAGCCCTCCGGCAGGGCCTTGCCGGCACGGCGATGCAGCTCGATCTCGCCACGGGCCACGGCGCTGGTGGCGAAGTCGAAGACGAAGGGCACACCTTCCGGTCGCGGCCAGCCGAAGGCGATGGGATTGGTGCCGAACAGGGGGCGACGACCTCCGGCCGGAGCGACGTAGGCCTGGGTCGGATTGCAGGCCAGGGCGACCAGGCCACGGGCCGTGAGGGCCTCCATTTCCACCCAGAGCGCCGAAAAGTGCACGCAGCGGTTGATCGCCAGGGCCGCTAGGCCGCAGGCCCGCGCCTTGGCCTCCAGCAGGGGCAGACCCGCCGCGAAGGCCAACGGGGAGAAGCCGCCACCGGCATCGACGCGGACGATGGCCGGGGCCAGGTCCTCTACCCTTGGCTCGGCATCGGGCACCACCTTGCCGGCCTTGAGCGTCTTGACGATGCCCAGCAGCCGATAGATGCCGTGGGAGGCGCAGTCGTCGCGCTGGCCGGCCACCATCATGGTAGCAATGGCAGCGCCCTGCGCCGGGCTGAAGCCATGGGCCTGGAGTACGTCCTCGGCCAGTTGCTGCAAGTCTTCCGGGGTCATCTGGGCCATGGCGGCGCTCCATCGGGAAAACCCCGACTATGCCGCAACCGGCAGCAGCCCGCTCGCTCGACTTGGGATCGGCTGGGCCGATCCCGGCACAGTCAGCCCTGGTGGTAGCGCCCAGACAACTCGTGTACGGCTTCGATGAAGGCACCGGCATGGGCCGGGTCCACCTCGGGGGTGATACCGTGGCCGAGGTTGAAGACGTGGCCGCTGCCCTGGCCATAGCTCTCCAGGATGCGTCCCACCTCGGCCCGAATGGCCGCCGGCTTGGCGTAGAGCACGCTGGGGTCCATGTTGCCCTGCAGGGCGACCTTGCCACCCACGCGGCGGCGGGCTTCGCCGATATCGCAGGTCCAGTCCAGGCCCAGGGCCTCAGCGCCGCTGTCGGCCAGGCTTTCCAGCCAAAGCCCCCCATTCTTGGTGAAGAGGATCACCGGCACCCGGCGTCCTTCGTGCTCGCGGATCAGCCCGGCGACGATCTTGCGCATATAGGCCAGGGAAAATTCCTGGTAGGCCGCGGCGGACAGGTTGCCACCCCAGGTATCGAAGATCTGCACTGCCTGGGCGCCAGCGCGGATCTGGCCATTCAGGTAGGCGGTGACCGCCTGGGCCAGCTTGTCCAGCAACAGGTGCAGGGCCGCGGGGGTGTCGTAGAGCATGGCCTTGGCCTTGCGGAAGTCCTTGCTGGAGCCGCCTTCGATCATGTAAGTCGCCAGGGTCCAGGGGCTGCCGGAGAAGCCGATCAGCGGTACCCGGCCGTCCAGAGCGGCACGGATGGTGCGAACGGCGTCCATCACGTAGCCCAGGTCGGCTTCGGCATTGGGGATCGGCAGCGCCTCGATGTCGGCCGGGGTATCGATCACCTTGCGAAAGCGCGGGCCTTCGCCGGTTTCGAAGTACAGGCCCTGGCCCATGGCGTCGGGGATGGTGAGGATGTCGGAGAAGAGGATGGCCGCGTCCAGCGGGTAGCGTTCCAGCGGCTGCAGGGTCACCTCGCAGGCGAACTGCGGGTTCTTGCACAGGCTCATGAAGTCACCGGCACGGGCCCGGCTGGCGCGGTACTCAGGCAGGTAACGCCCGGCCTGGCGCATCATCCACACCGGGGTGACATCCACCGGCTGCTTGAGCAGGGCACGCAGGAAACGGTCGTTCTTCAGGGCGGTCATGAGGACATCCGGCAGCAAAAGTGCCGGCATTGTCGCAAAGCGGCTGGCAAAAGGCACGGCGCCGGGGCGTGCCTTTTGTCTATCGCGGTGATCGGCTTACCAGCTCTTGTAGGGCAGGAACTTACCGTTGAGCACGATCTGCACCCGGTCGCCCTTGGGATCGGCCACCCGCGAGATGTCCATGCTGAAGTCGATGGCGCTCATGATGCCGTCGCCGAATTCTTCATGGATCAGGGTTTTTATGGTATCGCCGTAGACATTGATCATCTCGTAGAAGCGATAGATCAGCGGATCGGTCGGCACGGCCTTGTCCCAGTGCTTGTGCGGGAAGGCTTGCAGGGCCTGGGACACCTCGGCTGGCAATTCCAGTACCTGGCACAGGCGCTCCGCTACCTCGGGCGCCATGCTGTTCATGCCCAGGCAGGCGGAGGTGGTCCAGACCGGCGACATTTCCAGGCTGGCGGCGATCGCGGCCCAACTCAGGCCCAGGCGCTGCTTGGCAGCGAGAATGGCGGCGGTCATTTCGGGCTTGTTCATGGCAGTACCTCGGAGGAGAGAACCGGGATCTTTGCAGACCCTGTGCCAGGGCGCGGCGAACGCTCTGGCACGGCCCACGCAGCACCCTTCCTACCTCTCGCTGCACCAGAACGCAGCCCGGTCCCTGGATGACGCCCAAGAAAAAAGCCGACCGGCTCGGCACCGGTCGGCTTCTGTCCAGCCATCGAGCGTTAGACGCCCAGGTAGTCGAGGATGCCCTCGGCGGCGTTGCGTCCTTCGAAGATGGCGGTCACCACCAGGTCGGAACCGCGCACCATGTCGCCACCGGCGAAGATCTTCGGGTTGCTGGTCTGGTGCTTGAACTCGCCCAGGCCGGGTGCCACCACGCGCCCCTGACTGTCGAGGTCGATACCGAACTGCTCGAACCAGGGTGCGGGACTTGGACGGAAACCAAAGGCGATGACTACTGCATCGGCCGGCAGGACTTCCTCGGAACCAGGAATTGGCTCAGGACTACGGCGACCACGGGCATCAGGCTCACCCAGGCGGGTCTCCACTACCTTGACGCCTTCCACCTTGTCTTCACCGATGATGGCGATAGGCTGGCGGTTGAAGAGGAACTTCACGCCCTCTTCCTTGGCGTTCTTCACTTCCTTGCGCGAGCCCGGCATGTTGGCGGCGTCGCGTCGGTAGGCGCAGGTCACGCTCTTGGCGCCCTGGCGGATGGAGGTACGGTTGCAGTCCATGGCGGTGTCGCCGCCCCCCAGGACCACCACGCGCTTGCCCTTCATGTCGACGAAGTCGGCCGCATCCTTTTCGAAGCCCAGGTTGCGGTTGACGTTGGCCACCAGGAAATCCAGGGCGTCGTGCACGCCGGGCAGGTCTTCTCCGGGGAAGCCACCCTTCATGTAGGTGTAGGTGCCCATGCCGAGGAAGATCGCATCGAATTCCTCGAGCAGCTGTTCCATGGTCACGTCCTTGCCCACCTCGGTGTTCAGGCGGAATTCCACGCCCATGCCGCCGAACACCTCACGGCGACGGCTGAGCACGGTCTTCTCCAGCTTGAACTCGGGAATGCCGAAGGTCAGCAGGCCGCCGATCTCGGGGTGCTTGTCGAACACCACCGGGGTCACGCCATTGCGTACCAGGATATCGGCACAACCCAGGCCGGCCGGACCGGCGCCAATGACGGCAACGCGCTTGCCGGTGGGCTTGACCTTGGACATGTCCGGGCGCCAGCCCATGGCGAAGGCGGTATCGGTGATGTATTTCTCCACCGAACCGATGGTCACCGCGCCGAAGCCGTCGTTGAGGGTGCAGGCACCCTCGCAGAGACGATCCTGCGGGCAGACGCGACCACAGACCTCGGGCAGGGTATTGGTCTGGTGCGACAATTCCGCCGCCGCCAGGATGTTGCCTTCGGACACCAACTTGAGCCAGTTGGGAATGAAGTTGTGCACCGGGCACTTCCATTCGCAATAGGGGTTGCCGCAGCCCAGGCAGCGGTGCGCCTGCTCGGCGGCCTGCTGTGGCTTGAAGGGATCGTGGATCTCGACGAATTCCTTCTTGCGCTGGCGCAGCAGCTTCTTCTTCGGATCCTTGCGACCGACCTCGATGAACTGGAAGTCGTTGTTCAGACGTTCAGCCATTTCCAAACCTCTTGAAGCGACGCCCCTTCAGCTGGGCGCCACGAGCTAGCACGGTGAAACCGGCGCCTTGAGGAGCCGGCATCGAAGTCGTTATTCCGGACGGGCGCGGGTGCTGACCAGCAGCGACGCCAGGCTCGCGGCCTTGGGCTTCACCAGCCAGAACTTGCGCAGGTAGTCGTCCAGATTCTCATGGAGATGGCTGCCCCAGGCACTGCCGGTCTCGCGCACGTATTCGGCCAGCACCCCTTCCAGGTGGCTGCGATAGGCCTCCATGGCCTCGCTGTTGATGCGCTGGATTTCCACCAGTTCGTGGTTGACCCGGTCATAGAAGCCGTTGTCCAGGTCCAGTACATAGGCGAAGCCGCCGGTCATGCCCGAGCCGAAGTTGTAGCCGGTCTTGCCCAGCACGCAGACGAAACCGCCGGTCATGTACTCGCAGCAATGGTCACCGGTGCCCTCCACCACGGTATGGGCCCCGGAGTTACGCACTCCGAAGCGCTCACCGGCGGTACCGGCCGCGAACAGCTTGCCACCGGTGGCGCCATAGAGGCAGGTGTTGCCGATGATGGCCGATTCCTGGCTCTTGTAGCCCGCGCCCTGGGGCGGGGTGATGACCAGCTTGCCGCCGGTCATGCCCTTGCCCACGTAGTCGTTGGCATCGCCTTCCAGATACAGATGCAGGCCGCCGGCGTTCCAGACGCCGAAGCTTTGGCCGGCGGTGCCCTTGAAGCGGAAGGTGACCGGAGCCTTGACCATGCCCTGGTTGCCGTGACGCCGGGCGATCTCGCCGGAGACACGGGCGCCGATGGAACGATCGCAGTTGCCGATGCTCAGGCTGAATTCGCCGCCTTCGAGCTTTTCGATCCCCGGCAGCGCCAGGCGCACCATCTCCTCGGCCAGTAGGCCCTGGTCGAACGGTGGGTTCTTCTCCACCTGGCAGAACTGCGGCTTCTCGGCCGGAATGAGCTCGCTACCCAGCAGCGGCGTGAGGTCCAGGTGCTGCTGCTTGGCGGTCTCGCCCGGCAGGATTTCCAGCAGGTCGGTACGACCGATCAGTTCGCCCAGGCTGCGCACGCCCAGCCTGGCCAGCCACTCGCGGGTTTCCTCGGCGATGAAGGTGAAGAAATTCATCACCATCTCCACCGTGCCGATGAAATGCTCCTTGCGCAGCCGGTCGTTCTGGGTGGCCACGCCGGTGGCGCAGTTGTTCAGGTGGCAGATGCGCAGGTACTTGCAGCCCAGGGCGATCATCGGCGCGGTGCCGAAGCCGAAGCTCTCGGCGCCGAGGATGGCCGCCTTTATCACGTCCAGGCCGGTCTTCAAGCCCCCGTCGGTCTGCACCCGCACCTTGCCGCGCAGGTCGTTGCCGCGCAGGGTCTGGTGCGCCTCGGCCAGGCCCAGTTCCCAGGGCGAGCCGGCGTACTTGATGGAGGTCACCGGCGAAGCGCCGGTACCACCGTCGTAGCCGGAGATGGTGATGAGGTCGGCATAGGCCTTGGCTACGCCAGCGGCCACGGTACCCACGCCAGGCTCGGAGACCAGCTTGACCGATACCAGCGCCTTGGGATTGACCTGCTTGAGGTCGAAGATCAGCTGGGACAGGTCCTCGATGGAGTAGATGTCATGGTGCGGCGGCGGCGAGATCAGGGTCACGCCGGGCACCGCATAGCGCAGCTTGGCGATCAGGCCGTTGACCTTGCCGCCGGGCAGCTGGCCGCCCTCGCCGGGCTTGGCGCCCTGGGCCACCTTGATCTGCAAGACCTCGGCGTTGACCAGGTACTCGGGGGTGACGCCGAAGCGGCCGGTGGCCACCTGCTTGATCTTGGAGCTCTTCACCGTGCCGTAGCGCGCCGGGTCCTCGCCACCCTCACCGGAGTTGGAGCGCCCGCCCAGACGGTTCATGGCCTCGGCCAGGGCCTCGTGGGCCTCCGGCGACAGGGCGCCCAGGGAGATGCCGGCGGCGTCGAAGCGGGTGAAGATGTTGGTCAGCGGCTCGATCTCTTCCAGCGCCAGGGGCTGGTCGCTGGTCTTGACCTTGAGCAGGTCGCGGATCATCGCCACCGGACGCTGGTCCACCAGCGCGGTGTATTCGCGGAACTTGGCGTAGTCGCCCTGTTGCACGGCGGCCTGCAGCAGGTTGACCACGTCCGGGTTGTAGGCGTGGTACTCGCCGCCGTAGACGAACTTGAGCAGGCCACCCGGCTGGATCGGCTTGCGGTTGTTCCAGGCTTCGCCGGCCAGCAGCTTCTGCTCGGCTTCCAGGTCGACGAAGCGCGCGCCCTTGATGCGGCTGGTGACACCGGGGAAGCACAGGTCGGTGACTTCGTCCGCCAGGCCCACGGCCTCGAACAGCTGGGCGCCGCGGTAGGAGGCGACGGTGGAGATGCCCATCTTGGAGATCACCTTGAGCAGGCCCTTGGTGATGCCCTTGCGGTAGTACTTGAACACCTCGTAGAGATCGCCCAGCACCTCGCCGGTGCGGATCAGGTCGCCCAGCACCTCGTAGGCCAGGAACGGGTAGACCGCGGTGGCACCGAAGCCCAGCAGTACGGCGAAGTGGTGCGGATCGCGGGCGGTGGCGGTCTCCACCAGGATGTTGCTACTGGTGCGCAGGCCCAGGTTGACCAGGTGATGGTGCACGGCGCCAGTGGCCAGCACCGCATGCACCGGGAGCTTGCCCGGCTCGATGTGACGGTCGGTCAGCACCAGCAGTACCTTGCCGGCACGCACGGCCTCCTCGGCCTGCTCGACGATGTTGCGCAGCGCCGCCTCGAGGCCCATGGACTCGGGGTAGTTGAGGTCGATCTTCACATGCTCGAAGCCGGGCTTGGGCATGTTGAGGATGGTCCGCCACTTGGCCGGCGAGATCACCGGGCTGCTCAGGATGGCGCGATCGGCGTGCTCGGCGGTTTCCTCGAAGACGTTGCGCTCGGCACCCAGGCAGGTCTCCAGGGACATGACGATGGACTCGCGCAGCGGGTCGATCGGCGGGTTGGTGACCTGGGCGAATTGCTGGCGGAAATAGTCGTAGGGCGAACGGATGCGCCGCGACAGCACCGCCATGGGGGTGTCGTCGCCCATGGAGCCCACGGCTTCCTGGCCCTGCTCACCCAGCGGACGCAGCACCTGGTCACGCTCTTCGAAGGTGACCTGGAACATCTTCATGTACTGGCGCAGCTGATCCTGGTCGTAGAAGGCCGAACCGTGATCGTTGTCGTCCAGGGTCGCCTGGATACGCATGGCGTTCTTGCGCAGCCACTGCTTGTAGGGATGGCGCGCCTTGAGGCGGTTGTCGATGTCGTCGGTCTGCAGCACCTCGCCGGTCTCGGTGTCCACGGCGAGGATCTGTCCGGGACCGACCCGGCCCTTGGCGATGACGTCATCCGGCTGGTAGTTCCAGACGCCGACTTCCGAGGCCAGGGTGATGTAGCCATTCTTGGTGGTCACCCAGCGCGCCGGGCGCAGGCCGTTGCGGTCGAGCAGGCAGACGGCGTAGCGGCCTTCGGTCAGCACCACACCGGCCGGACCGTCCCAGGGCTCCATGTGCATGGAGTTGAATTCGTAGAAGGCGCGCAGATCGGCGTCCATGGTCTCGACGTTCTGCCAGGCCGGCGGAATGATCATGCGCACGGCGCGGAACAGGTCCATGCCACCGGTCACCAGCAGCTCCAGCATGTTGTCCATGCTCGAGGAGTCGGAACCCACGCGGTTGACCAGCGGCCCGAGCTGATCGAGGTCCGGGATCAGTTCGTTGACGAACTTGGTGCGCCGCGCCTGGGCCCAGTTGCGGTTGCCGGTAATGGTGTTGATCTCGCCATTGTGGGCGAGATAGCGGAAGGGCTGCGCCAGCGGCCACTTCGGCAGGGTGTTGGTGGAGAAGCGCTGGTGGAAGACGCAGATGGCGGTGGCCAGGCGCGGATCGCCCAGATCCGGATAGAAGGCGGCGAGATCCGCCGGCATCATCAGGCCTTTATAGACGATGACCTTGGACGACAGGCTGCAGATGTAGTGCTCGGCGTCCTCGGCATTGCGCACCGAGGAGCGGCGGCGGGCGGAGAACAGCTTGACCCCGAACTGCTGGTCATCGAGGCCGGGGCCGGCGACGAACACCTGCTCGATGCGTGGCAGGCGGGCCAGGGCCAATTCACCCAGCACGGAAGTATCGATGGGGACCTGGCGCCAGCCGACCAGGGTCAGGCCGGCGGCCTCGATCTCCAGGTTCATGTTAGCGCGGGCCTGCTCGGCGCGAGCCTCGTCCTGGTTGAAGAACACCACGCCGGCGGCGTACTGCTCGGGCAACTCGGCGCCGAACTGCTCCTGAGCGACGGCGCGCAGGAAGGCGTCCGGCTTCTGCATGAGCAGACCGCAACCGTCGCCGGTCTTGCCATCGGCGTTGATACCGCCCCGGTGGGTCATGCAGGTCAGGGCTTCGATGGCCGTTTCCAGCAGGTCATGGCTGGGCTCGCCCTGCATATGGGCGATCAGGCCGAAGCCGCAGTTGTCCTTGAAGCTATCGGGATTGAACAGGCCTGCTTTCATAGCGCTCTCACCGGCAATCAGGTTATTGCAAAGGCATCACAAAACGGTCCGTTTATTTGAACTTTTTTCGGACAGTCAAAGGCCGTCCAGTGTAGCGAAAAAAATGGCTTCGACAAACACCGATGACACCTGATGAAAATTCAATGACGCAAAAAAGAAAGCCCCGGCGTCACTCTCGTGATAGCACCGGGGCTTACGTTTCGTGTCAAGCAAGATTCAACGACTGGTCGCGATGTCCTGCTGAATGCTGGCGAAGGTACGCGGCCAGGGCTTGCTGGCCTGGACCTTGGCCGGCAGTTGCTTGACCGCTGCCTCGGCCGCCGCGCGATTGGCGAAGCTGCCGTAGGTCACCACATAGAGCGCCTTGCCCTGGTAGCTCTTCTTGAAATAGCGGAAGTTACCACTGTCGGCCTGGCTCGCGATGAACGCCTGGGCAGCCTTCTCGGTGCTGGTCCCCACGACCTGCAAGGCGTACTTGCTGCCGGACTGACTGCCATACCAACCGGCGGCGGCACCACCGGCGGCACGGGTCGGTGTCGCGGCAGGAGCCGGCTTGGCGGATGCCGGAGCCGTCGGGGCGGGCGCCGTGTGCTTGGGCGCAGGTGCAGCGACCACCGGGGCGCTGGGCGCCGGCGTCCGTACGGGCGTGCGGCTGGGCAGCTCGTCCTCGTCGCTGATCGGCGGCGCATCGGTGGTCACGGTCGGCGGCACCCCGCCCGCGCCCAGGTCATTGCCCGCGGCAGTACCGGCCTGGCGACCACCGGCCGCTTCCGCCAGAGGCTCGCGGATCACCGGCTGCGAGTCACCCACCAGCGGCAGGGGCAACGGCTTGGAAGAACCATCGAACTGGATAGGGGCGCCCTGGGCGTCCTTGCTGACCGAGGCCGAGCCCTGACCACCCAGCGGCAGCGCCTGGCCGCTCGCGACGGTGGTCGGCGCCTCATTCTTGCCGCCCTTGAGGGACAGCGCCGCAGCACCCACCGCCAGCACCACGACACCCAGGATGACCAGATGCTTGCGCGGCAGGGCCGCCAGCAGGTTGCGCGAACCCTTGGCCGGCGCCGCGGCCTTTTTGCGGCGGGCGCTCATGCCAGCCACCAGCACATCCCGCGCCTCTTCGTTGAGCCGTCCCGGCCAACCGCCGGAACGTTCGTGGATAGTTGCAAGTTGCTCGTCGGTGAAGATCTCCAGCCCCTGGCCGGCACCTTCCAGGCGTTGGGCCAGATATTCTTCGGCCTCGCTCTCGCTGTAGGGCAGCAACTCGATGGCGTGATAGCGCTCTTCACCTTGGGCGATGTCTTCCAGGCGCATCACCACTTCCGCCTCGCCGAACAGGAAGACGTGCAGGCGCTCCCGCTCGGCACCGCCGGCCAGCTCCAGCAGGACCTCCAGCGCTGGGGTGGCCAGCGCCTCGGCGTCATCCACCAGGATGTAGACCTCCTGTCCCGCCAGGCGTACTTCCGCTGCCTGTTCGAGGATGGCCGCGGGGGTCTGGCTGCTCGCCCCGACGCCCTTGGCGACCTGGCCCAGCACGGTACGGGCATCGCCACCGTTCTGCGCGGAGATCACCACGCAATGCACGGCCTCCTTCTTGGTGCTGGCCACCAGCGCCTGGCGCAACAGCGTCTTGCCACTGCCCTGCGGACCGCTGACCACCAGCAGCAGCTGGCTGTAACGCGCCAGGTGGTGCAGTTGCCCCAGCACTGGCTTGCGTTGCGCCGGGAAGAACTTGAAGCCCGGCACCCGAGCGGCAAAGGGATCGTGAGTGAACTGATAGTGACCGAGGAAGGCTTCGTCGGCGTGCAGATTGGACATGGGACTCTCTTGTTCTCCTTACTGGGCGGTCAGCGCTTGGTAATCGGTACGCAGCGTCTGCTCGAGAATGTCGCGGGCGAAGTCGGCGGTCACCACGGCCTGGCCCAGGTCACTGAGCAGCACCAGCCGAAGTTGTCCATCCAGGACCTTCTTGTCCACCGCCATGAGGCGTTCGAAATCGGCCGGCTGCATGTCCGCCGGCGGCACCACGGGAAGCCCTGCCCGCACCAGCAGGCGAATGGCGCGGTCGCGCTGCTCGGTGCTCAACCAGCCCAGCAGCAGGGACATCTGCAACGCCATCACCATTCCGGCCGAGACGGCTTCGCCATGCAGCCAGACGCCATAGCCCTGCTGGGTCTCGATGGCATGACCGAAGGTGTGGCCGAAGTTGAGGATCGCCCGCAAGCCCGACTCCCGCTCATCGCTGCCCACCACCGCGGCCTTGGCCGCACAGGAGCGCTCGATGGCCTCGGTGAGCGCCGCTTGGTCGAGGGACAGCAGCGCCTCGACGTGCTCTTCGAGCCAGCCAAGGAAGGGCTCGTCGCAGATCAGGCCGTACTTGATGACTTCGGCCAGACCCGCCGACAACTCGCGCGCCGGCAGGGTGGACAGGCTGTCGGTATCGATGACCACCGCCTTGGGCTGGTAGAAGGCACCGATCATGTTCTTACCCAGCGGGTGGTTGATGCCGGTCTTGCCGCCTACCGAGGAGTCCACCTGGGACAGCAGGGTGGTCGGCACCTGGATGAAGTCCACGCCGCGCTGGTAGCAGGCGGCGGCGAACCCACCCATGTCGCCGATCACCCCGCCACCCAGGGCGATGAGGGTGGTCTTGCGGTCGTGACGGTCCTGCAGCAGGCCGTCGAAGATCAGCTGCAGGGTTTCCCAATTCTTGTGCGCCTCGCCATCGGGCAGCACGATCGAACTGATCGGCCGGTCGCCCAGTGTCTGTATCAGACGCTCCAGATAGAGCGGTGCGATGGTGTCGTTGGTGACGATGGCCACCTTGCGCCCGGCGAGATGGGACAGGAAGCATTCCGGCCGATCCAGAAGGCCCTGGCCGATGTAGATCGGGTAGCTGCGCTCACCGAGCTCGACGTGAAGAGTCCGCATGCCGTCACCTTGATTCGAAGGGCGCCTAGCATAGCGCAGAACGCCGCAGGCTTTAATGTGGCGCCAGGGCTTTCAGACGGTCGAGTATCTGCAGGACCACCAGCCGTGGCGGCCGCTCGTCGGTTTCGATGACGATGTCGGCGATCTCGCGATAGAGCGGATCGCGCATGGCCATGAGATTGCGCAGTACCGCCGCCGGATCGGCCGTCTGCAATAACGGTCGGTTGCGATCCCGCGCGGTGCGCTCGATCTGCTGCTCAATGGAGGCATGCAGATAGATCACCCGGCCACCGCGCTTGAGCGCCTGGCGATTGTCCTCACGCAGCACCGCTCCGCCTCCGGTCGCCATGACCAGGCCGTTTTCGGCACACAGGTCGGCGATTGCGGCTCTTTCGCGCTCGCGAAAGCCCTGCTCGCCTTCCACGTCGAAGATCCAGGGAATGTCGGCACCGGTGCGTTCTTCGATTACCTTGTCGGAATCCTTGAACGGCAACCGCAATTCCTTCGCCAGGAGCCGACCGATGGTGCTCTTGCCCGAGCCCATCGGTCCTACCAGAAACAGATTACGCACTTATGTCATCGACCAACCGCTATCGCCTGGTTGTTCATGATACGCGGCGTGAGGAAGATCAGCAGCTCCACTTTGCTATCGGTGACCGCATCCCGGCGGAACAGGCGGCCCACATAGGGAATGTCGCCCAGCATGGGCACCTTGATGGTGGACCGGGTCTGGGTATTGGAGAAGACCCCCCCCAGGACGATGGTCTCGCCATCCGCGACCAGCACCTTGGCATTGACTTCGTTCTTGCTGATCGGTGGCACGCCATTCAGGGCATTCTGGTAGTCCGGCGCGTCCTTGTTGACCTTGACCTCCATGATAATGCGATTGTCCGGCGTGATCTGCGGCGTCACCTCCAGCGACAGGGCGGCCTGCTTGAAGCTGGTGCTGGTGGCACCGCTGGAACTGGCCTCCTGGTAGGGAATCTCGGTACCGCGCAGGATCTTGGCCGTCTCCTTGTCGGAGGTGACCACCTTGGGCTGGGAGATGATCTCGCCATTACCGCTCGCCTGCAGGGCGGACAGTTGCAGGTCGAGCATCTTGCCGCCGACCATGAAGCCGATACCGATACCCGAGGTACTGCCGCTGACGCCCATGTCGACGAAGGGCGTCGGCGCCACCCCGCTGGTCGCGGTGTAATTACCGATGGTGGTCGTACCCGGCAAGTAGACTTGGCCTGTCGTCTGGTCGACCGTGGTGGCACCATCCTTGCCGTAGACAGCGAAGTTACCTGACGTTGCAGCGCCGCCCCAACGTACCCCCAGCTGCTTGCTGTAGTCCACATTGGCTTCCACCAGCCGCGCCTCGATCATCACCTGGCGCACCGGGATGTCCAGCTGGGAGACGATCCGCCGCAGCTCGTCCAGGCGGTTCTGGGTCTGGTAGGCGATGATGCTGTTGGTACGCTCGTCCACCGAGATGGAGCCACGCTCGTCCGCGGTCTTGTCGGCACTGGTGACCGACTGGAACAGCTTGGCGATGTCGGCAGCCTTGGCGTAGTTGACCTGGATGAGATCACGGCGCAAGGGGGCCAGTTGCTGGATCTGCTTCTGGGACTCCAGCTCCTGGCGCTCGCGGGCCGCGATCTCGTCGGCCGGGGCCACCAGCAGTACGTTGCCGATCTGGCGCTTGTCCAGACCCTTGGTCTTGAGGATCAGGTCCAGGGCCTGGTCCCAAGGCACGTTCTGCAGGCGCAGGGTGATATTGCCCTGCACGGTGTCGCTCGCCACCAGGTTGAGGTTGGTGAAGTCAGCGATCAACTGCAGCACCGAGCGCACGTCGATATCCTGGAAGTTGAGCGACAGCTTCTCGCCGGTGTAGGTGAAGCGATCGGCGGCGCGCTTTTCCTTCTCCTCGGTGGTGAGCGGCTTGACGCTCAGGGTCAGGCGATTGTTGGTCTGGTAGGCCAGGTAGTCGTAGGTGCCGGTCGGCTCGATGACGATGGAAGCGCCGCTGCTGTCAGCCGAGGCATTGACGAACTGCACCGGGGTGGCGAAATCCTTGACGTCCAGCCGCACGCGCAATTCCTCGGGCAGCTGGGTACCGGCGAAGGCCAGGCGGATCTTGCCGCCTTGCTCCTGGATGTCCGGATTGATGCCGGTCTCGCTCAGGTCGATGACCACGTTGCCCTCACCCTGGGGACCCCGCTGGAAATCGATATGGCGGATCGCCTTGCCACGCAGTTGCGGCCGGGCAGCGGTCATGGCCGCCACGCTGGAAGTGGCTGGCGTGGCTGGCGAGACCGTCCGGGCCACGCCGCCCGTCGTCGGGGCCGTCACGGTGGCAGGCGCGGCAGCGCGCGGCAGATTGGGCGTCAGGCCACTCTGGGCGGCGGCCATCTGACCGCCCGCCGTGCCACCGATGGTGACGAAGAGATTGCGCCCGTCGACACGGGTATCGTAGCTGGCCAGATTGGTGAGGTTGATGATCAGCCGGGTGCGGTTGCCCGCCTCGACCACCGTCACGCTGCGGGCATTGCCGTTGCCCAGGTCGCGGCTCTTGGTGCCCAGCTTGTTGGCTACCCCGGGCAGGTCCAGGGCGATACGTGCCGGCTGCTCGATGGTATAGCCCTTGGGCACGGCGACCGGCTGGTCGAAGGTCAGCTTGAGCTCGACGCGATCCCCGGGCAGGGAGGCGACGTTCAAGGCCTGCAGATCCGCCGCCAGGACCTGGCCGGCCAGGCTGCTCAGCAGCAGGGCCAGGCCCAGTCCCAGTCGTCCCGCGATAGTAGTGTTCACAGTGCTCGCCCTGCCCATTTAAGTCTTTTCCTTCAAGGTGATGGTGCGCGGCCGTTCCAGCCAGCCACCCTCGCCATCCGGGACGATTTCGATCACGTCGATCTCACCGTCGGTAATCTTGGTGATGCGTCCGTCGTTACGCCCCAGGTAATCCCCTACCTTGACGCGATGCACGCCGCCAGCACCGTTGACCAGCGCATAGCGGCCACTGGCGTTGGCCAGGATGCCCACCATGCTGAAGGTTTCGATATTGAAGCCTTCGAGAAACTGCTTGGGCCGATTCACGTCGGGCTTGATGTTGCCGGTACCGCGCTGACGCACCGTGGGATCGATGCGCACCGGTGCCTGGAAGGGGCTACGCAGTGCGGCTGCGGCATAGGTGAAGGGCTCGTAGGCGCGAAACTGCGGCAGCGGCTCGATGGAGCCCCGCGGCTTGGCACGGGTCTCGTCCATGAACGCCTGCAGGTCGCTGGTATCGCTGGAACCGCAACCGACCAGTACGGTGGTCAGCAGGCAGAGCAACAGGGGCGTTCTCATTTGCCGAGCCCCTTGTCGTTATAGCGATAGGTCTTGGCCAGGACGTTCATGCGCAACTTGCCACCGCCGCCGGAAACGGAACCGCCATTGGCATTCTTGTCATCCACCGGTTTGAGATCGAAGTCATGCAGGGTGACGATGCGCGGCAGGCTGGACACGCTGCTGACGAAGGTCGCCAGGTCATGATAGCTACCGACGACGGTGATCTGGATCGGCAATTCGACATAGAACTGCTGTGTCACCTCCGGCAGCAGCTTGATCTGCTCGAACTCGAGACCACTGCCAAGGCCGGTACGGGTGATGTCTTCCAGCAGCGCTGGCACCTCGGTGTCGCCCGGCAATTGACGCAGCAGGGCGCCGAAGGACTCCTCCATCTCCACCATCTGTTGCTTGTAGGCGTCGAGATTGGCGGCCTGGAAGGCCTTGCTGGCGTATTGCTGCTTGAGGGCTTCTTCCTGGGACCTCTGGCTGTCCAGCTGCGCTTCCATGTCGCTGAGGTGGAACTGGTAGCCGAGCAGCAGCACCACCAGCACGATCAGCAGGCAGGCGATGACCTTGATCGGCTTGGGCCAGGAACCGAGGTTCTCGAAGTCCAGGTCATTGATGTCGATCTTGCGCAGACTGGCCAGGGAATCGGCGAGACTCATGGTTTGCCTCCCTTGGCGAGCGGTGCCGGCGTGGGCGCAGGACCACCGGGCTGGGTCTGCTTGACGGTGAGCTGGAAGGTGTTGGCCTGGTCCACCGCACCCGCGGTGGTCGCCTTCACCTCGATCAGCGTAGGCGAGGCGAACCAGTCCGAGGCATCCAGATTACGCATCAGGTTGGAGACCCGGTTATTGGATTCCGCCTCGCCACTGATCGACAGGGTGTCGCCCTGCATCTTCAGCTCGCGGAAGAACACGCCGTCCGGCAGCGTCCGCACCAGTTGATCGAACACATGGCCGATGACCGGGCGGTTGCCCTGCAGGTCCTGGATGATCTTCATCCGCGCCAGCAACTGCTGGCGCCGGGTCTTGAGCTCGCTGATCTCCTTGATGCGGACGTCCAGCTGGGCGATGTTCTGCTGGATGAAGGCATTGCGCGCCTCCTGCCGGGCGATTTCCCCGGACAGGTACTGATCGGCGAGGAACACGGCGCCGCACGAGAGCACGAAGATGCCGCCCAGGATCACCAGGAACTGCTTGCGCCTTTCTTCGCGCAGCTGTTCCCGCCAGGGCAAGAGGTTGATGCGGGCCATCTAGTCGAAACTCCTCATGGCCAGGCCACAGGCGATCATCAGCGCCGGGGCATCCCCTGTCAGGGCCGCCGCGTTGACCTTGTTGCTGACGGTCATGTCGGCAAAGGGGTTGGCGAGGACGGTCGGGGTGCCGATTTTCTGCTGGATCAAGCGGTCGAGTCCGGAAATTGACGCTGTTCCTCCCGCAAGCAAGATGTAGTCCACATCATTGTATTGCCCGGCGGCGAAGAAGAACTGCAGCGAGCGCGCCACCTGCTGCACCACCGCCTCGCGGAAGGGGGTCAGGACCTCGCTCTGGTAATCGTCCGGCAGCCCGCCCTGTTTCTTGGCCAGGCCGGCCTCTTCCACCGACAGGCCATAGCGCCGCTGGATTTCCTCGGTCAGCTGACGACCGCCGAACAGCTGCTCGCGGGTATAGATGGTCTTGCCGTTGTGCAGCACGCTCAGGGTGGTCATGGTGGCGCCGATGTCGACGACCGCCACGGTCAGGTCATCGACGTGGCCACCCAGCTGGTTGGCGAGCAACTGGTAGGCCCGCTCCATGGCATAGGCCTCGACGTCGACCACCTTGGCCGAGACGCCAGCCAGCGCCAGCGCCGCCTCCCGGACCTCGACGTTTTCCTTCCGGCAGGCAGCGAGCAGCACCTCGACGCGCTCGGCGTTACGCGGCGACGGCCCCTGCACCTCGAAGTCGATGGCGACCTCGTCCAGCGGGTAGGGGATGTACTGGTCGGCTTCGAGCTTGATCTGGTTTTCCAGCTCGTCGTCGGACAGGCCGGCATCCATCTCGATGGTCTTGGCGATCACCGCCGATCCCGAGACGGCCACCGCCGCGCTGCGGGCGGAGGTGCGTGCCTTCACCAGCAACCGCCCGATGGCCAGGCCGACGCCTTCCAGCTCGGCGATGTTCTTCTCGACCACGGCATTGGCTGGCAAGGGTTCCACCGCATAGGCCTCGACGCGATAGCGCCCGCCCGAACGGCTCAACTCGATGAGTTTCACGGATGTCGAACTGACGTCGATACCCAGCAGCGTATTCGCCTTCTTTCTGAATAGCCCTAGCACATCAGTTCCCTATGAGCGACGGTGGTGTTCCGCGGACGCGCATTAGATAACAGACTTGACACCCGAGCAAATAGCGGCCAACCGCCAAACGCGCCTATAATGGCGACGCCGTGTAGGCTGACCGTCGCCTGTCGCCCTTTCCCTCTTTCCATTCGAAAAGTCTCTTGATGCGTGTTCTGAAGTTTTTCTGGTGGTCGCTGGTCGCCCTGGTCTGCAGCCTGTTGCTGGGCCTGAGCGGCGCCTTCCTCTACCTCAGCCCCAGCCTGCCCTCCATCGACGCCCTGCGTAACGTCCAGCTGCAGATCCCGCTGCGGGTGTACAGCGCCGATGGCAAACTCATCGCCGAATTCGGTGAGATGCGCCGCTCGCCGCTGCGCTTCAGCGAAATTCCGCCCGATTTCATCCATGCCCTGCTCTCCGCCGAAGACGACAACTTCGCCAATCATTATGGCGTCGATGTGAAAAGCCTGATGCGCGCGGTGAGCCAGCTGGTCAAGACGGGACACATCCAGACCGGCGGCAGCACCATTACCATGCAGGTCGCCAAGAACTACTTCCTTACCAGCGAGCGTAGCTTCTCGCGCAAATTCACCGAGATTTTGTTGGCCCTGCAAATCGAGCGCCAACTGACCAAGGACGAGATCCTCGAGCTCTACGTCAACAAGATCTACCTGGGTAACCGTGCCTACGGCATCGAGGCCGCCGCCCAGGTCTACTACGGCAAGTCCATCAAGGACCTGACCGTCGCCCAGATGGCGATGATCGCCGGCCTGCCCAAGGCGCCGTCGCGCTACAACCCGGTCGCCAACCCTGAGCGTAGCCTGGAAAGACGCAACTGGATTCTCGAACGCATGTTCAAGCTCGGCTACATCGACCAGGCGGCCTACCAGGCCGGCATCGCCGAGCCGCTCGAGGCCTATCACCACGTCGCCGTACCGGAACTCAACGCCCCCTACATCGCCGAGATGGCGCGGGCGGAAATGGTCGGGCGCTACGGCGGCGACGCCTACACCGACGGCTATCAGGTCTATACCACCATCGACAGCCGGCTGCAGACCTCCGCCTTCGAGGCCGTGCGCGACGGCCTGACCGACTACGACCGCCGCCATGGCTATCGCGGCCCCGAGGCCCAGTGGCCGAACCAGAGTCGCGCCGAGTGGGCCGCCCTGATCCAGAAGCAGCGCATCGTCGGCGGCCAGGACCCGGCCGTGGTTACCCAGGTCGAGAAGAGTGGCATCCTGGTCATGACCCGCGAGGGCAAGGAAGAGGCCGTATCCTGGGAGTCCATGAAGTGGGCCCGCCCCTATCTCAGCGCCAACAGCCTGGGCCCACGCCCGAATGGGCCCGCCGATGTGGTCAAGGTCGGCGACCTGGTTCGCGTGCAGCGCCAGGATGACGGCAGTCTGAAGTTCTCGCAGATTCCCAAGGCGCAGAGCGCCCTGGTGTCCCTCGACCCGCAGGATGGCGCCATTCGTGCGCTGATCGGTGGCTTCTCCTTCGAGCAGAGCAACTACAACCGGGCGACCCAGGCGCGGCGCCAGCCTGGCTCCAGCTTCAAGCCGTTCATCTACAGCGCGGCGCTGGAAAAGGGCTTCACCGCGGCCAGCCTGGTCAACGATGCCCCCATCGTCTTCATGGACGAGAACCCCGACGAAGTCTGGCGCCCCAAGAACGACAACAATACCTTCTTGGGTCCGATCCGGCTGCGCGAGGCGCTGTATCGCTCGCGCAACCTGGTATCCATCCGGGTACTGCAGGCCATCGGCATCGATTACGCACTGGACTACGTCAGCCGCTTCGGCTTCGAGCGCGACCAGTTGCCACGCAACCTGTCCCTCGCCCTGGGCACCCCGGGCCTGACCCCGTTGGAGGTCGCCACCGGCTGGTCGGTGTTCGCCAACGAGGGCTACAAGGTGACGCCCTATGTGGTCGACCATGTGACCGACCGCGACGGCAAGGTGGTCTATCGTGCCGCGCCGCCGCGCGTCCCCCAGCAGCCCCAGGCGCAGGCGGCAGCGGGCGTCCAGGTCACGCCAGCGACGGATACCGCCACGGCAGACCCCGCCAACCCGGCCCAAGTGTTCGCCCCCCAGGTGATCGATCCGCGCAATGCCTACATCATGAACAGCATGCTGCAGGACGTGATCAAGCGCGGCACCGGCCGCAAGGCGCTGGAGCTGGGACGCAACGACCTGGCCGGCAAGACCGGGACCACCAACGAATCCAAGGACACCTGGTTCTCCGGCTACAACGGTGACTACGTGACCACGGTATGGGCGGGCTTCGACCAGCCCGACACCTTGGGCCGCCAGGAATTCGGGGGTACCGTCGCCCTGCCGATCTGGATGAGCTACATGGGAGCCGCGCTCAAGGACAAGCCCGAACACCAGCTCAAGGAACCGGATGGCATCGTCTCGATCCGGGTCGACCCGACCACTGGCCGCGCGGCACCGCCTGGCACGCCAAACGCCTACTTCGAGCTGTTCAAGAGCGAGGACACCCCGCCCAGCCTGGACGAACTGCCCCCTGGGGTCGCGCCCGGCACGCCGCTGCCCTCCAGCGAAACCGTGCCCATGGACATCTTCTGATCCCAGGCCAATAAAAAACCCCGCCGAGGCGGGTTTTTTATTGCACCGAGACTTACTTGGCGAAGACGTCGTCCACCGACTTCAGCGGATAGTTCGACGGATAGGGCAGCGTGGCCACGCCGGTCTCGATGGCGGCCTTGGCCACGGCATCGGATACCAGGGTGATCAGGCGCGCGTCCATCGGCTTGGGAATGATGTACTCGCGACCGAAGCTCAGGCTGTCGACCTGGTAGGCCGCGCAGACTTCCTTGGGCACCGGCAGCTTGGCCAGGTCACGCAGCGCCAGGGCGGCGGCGATCTTCATCTCTTCGTTGATGACCCGGGCACGGACGTCCAGGGCACCACGGAAGATGAAGGGGAAGCCCAGGACGTTGTTGACCTGGTTCGGGTAGTCCGAACGACCGGTGGCCATGATCACGTCATCGCGGGTGGCGTGGGCCAGCTCGGGGGTGATTTCCGGATCCGGGTTGGAGCAGGCGAAGACGATGGGGTTGGCCGCCATGCGCTTGAGGCCTTCGGCCGACAGCAGGTTCGGGCCGGACAGACCGACGAAGACATCGGCCCCCTCGAGGGCGTCGTCCAGGGTGCGCTTATCGGTCTCGGTGGCGAAGGTCGCCTTGTACTGGTTCAGGTCGTTGCGGCCGCTGTGGACCACGCCCTGACGGTCGACCATGTAGATGTTCTCGACCTTGGCACCCATGCTGGCCAACAGGCGCATGCAGGAGATGGCGGCGGCACCGGCACCCAGGCAGACGATCTTGGCGTCTTCCAGGCGCTTGCCGGCGATTTCCAGGGCGTTGAGCATGCCGGCGGCGGTGACGATGGCGGTGCCGTGTTGGTCATCGTGGAAGACCGGGATGTCGCACTGCTCGATCAGGGCGCGCTCGATCTCGAAGCACTCGGGTGCCTTGATGTCTTCCAGGTTGATGCCGCCGAAGGTGATTGAGATGCGCTTGACGGTATCGATGAAGGCCTGGGGGCTCTCGGCGTCGACCTCGATGTCGAAGACGTCCACACCGGCGAAGCGTTTGAACAGCACGCCCTTGCCTTCCATCACCGGCTTGGAGGCCAGCGGGCCGAGGTTGCCCAGGCCGAGGATGGCGGTGCCGTCGGAGATCACGGCGACCAGGTTGCCCTTGCCGGTGTAGCGGTAGGCCAGCTCGGGATCGCGGCCGATCTCGCGGACCGGTTCAGCGACGCCGGGGCTGTAGGCCAGGGAAAGGTCACGGGCAGTCGCGGTGGGCTTGGTCAACTCGACGCTGAGTTTGCCGGGGCGCGGCTGGGCATGGTATTCGAGGGCGGCGGTTTTGAGATCAGACATTATTGGTATATCCGCGTGGTGTGGGTCTTGGGTCGGGCGAGAATACGCAAAGACTCAAGGTGCCACAAGCAATCGGCCACATGCCTGAAATCAATCGCAATACGACTTTCGGCTAAAACGATTCAACCCGCAGACCCAGCATGTGCGGGTCGCTCAAGGTCATCTGCCAACGCGCTCGCCCCGGCTCCTTGCGCCGACTGCGATCGGAAATCCAGCCACGCGCTTCGAGGTTGCGGCCGATCCACTGCCGCAGCGGTACACCGTCGAAGGCGTCGACGAAACGATTGGGGACATTGACCACCAGGTCGCCTTCGAACTGCAGCCAGAGGCCACCGCGATTGCGTTCGACGTCCTGCAGGCGGCCCTGCACCACGGCGAAACCGCCTTCGGCGATACGGGTGGCGGCTATGGTCGGATCCTGCTTCCATACGCCGAGGCGTGCCTGGCGCGCTGTGCTTTCCGCCGCCGCCTGGCAGGCGGCCAGCCGGGTATTGGGCGCGATGGCCACCGCGTAGCCGAGGCCTTCGGCGATCAGCTGCGCCTCGAGATTGCGGCCCTGGCGGTCATAGAGGTGCGCCAGGGTACGGCCGAAGCGGTCGGCTTCCTCGACACCCTGGACCAGCGTGAGGCGCTCGTCGCTGGCCTCGACCAGCGCCTGCAGACGTCGCCGGGCGGCTTCGGCGTAAGGCTGGGCCGTACCGCCCGACTTGCCCAGCTCGGGAGCATTGACGCCGATCAGGCGTACGGAGCGACCGTCGACCAGGCGCAGGGTGTCGCCGTCCACCACCTGCTGGACCGTCACCTCCTGCCCATTCGGCAGCAGGGGGCACGCCACGGCCAGGGCCTGCGGCGCCGCAACCAGGGCCCAAACGAAAAAGGCGCCCCAGAGGGACGCCTTGTTCAGTGTCGAGCCATACGGAGATGGTCGACGACAGCCCATTACTTGCTGCTGCCGAACACGCCGAAGCGCTGCTTGAAACGGTCGATACGGCCGCCAGCGTCCAGGACTTTCTGCTTGCCGGTGTAGAACGGGTGGCATTCGGAGCAGACGTCCAGGTGAATGTTCTTGCTCAGCGTGGAGCGGGTCTTGATGACGTTGCCACAGCTGCAGGTGGCTTCGATGGCATCGTACTGCGGATGGATATCAGCTTTCATGGAACTATCCTCGGGGTCTAGCTGTGCCGCCACCCGACGCCATTGCCGGATACCGCACAGATTTGGGCTGCGAATCATACCAGAGCGGGTAGGCCGTGCAAGCAGCCCTCACACCGCCCGTCTGCTACCATCGGGCTTTACGCCTGCGAGCCCCGCCGTGCCTCCGATCCTGCGCCTGGCCCTGCCTTCCCCGCTGCGTCGCCTGTTCGACTACCTGCCGCCCAAGGGCGCGGCAGCGGAGCAATTGCGCCCGGGGGTGCGCCTGCGAGTCCCCTTCGGTCGCCGCGAGGTGGTCGGGGTACTGATCGAGATCGCCCAGGAAAGCGAGGTCCCCGCGGACAAGCTGCGCCAGGCCCTGCAACTGCTCGACGAACGCCCACCATTGCCGAGCGCCCTGTTCGAACTCTGCCAGTGGTCCGCCCAGTACTACCAGCACAGCCTCGGCGATACCTTGAGCTGGGCACTTCCTGCCCTTTTGCGTCAGGGAGAGCCAGCGGAGCGTCGGCTGCAACGCTTCTGGATCGCCCAGCCCGACGCCCGTCCGGAAGATCCGCGCCTGGCCCGGGCACCGCGGCAGCGCGAGGCGCTCAAGACCCTACGCCAGCACCCCCATGGCGTGCTGCACGAATTGCTCGGCCAGCTCGGCCTGGTCAAGGACAGTCTCGATCTCCTGCAGGCCAAGGGCCTGGTCAAGGTGGAGACCCGCTATCACCAGCCGACCCGGCACCAGGGCTCCTGGCTCGCCCAGGCCGAATTGCCGCTCAACAGCGAACAGCGGCTGGCCTATGAGGCGGTTCGCGCCGGCAGTGGTTTCCACTGCTATCTATTGGAGGGAGTAACCGGCAGCGGCAAGACCGAGGTCTATCTGCAACTGATCCGGGCCACCTTGGAAGCGGGACGCCAGGCGCTGCTGCTGATCCCGGAGATCAACCTGGGGCCCCAGACCCTGGGGCGCTTCGAGCAGCGCTTCAATGCCCGCATCGCCCTGCTGCATTCGGCGCTGACCGATCGCGAGCGCATGGATATCTGGCTGGCCGCCCGCGATGGCGAGGTGGACATCGTGGTGGGCACCCGCTCGGCGCTGTTCACTCCGCTCAAGCATCTCGGACTGCTCATCGTCGACGAAGAACACGACGCCTCCTATAAACAGCAGGAGGGGCTGAGGTATCACGCCCGCGACCTGGCGGTGGTCCGCGCTCGCTTCGAGAATCTGCCGGTGGTGCTGGGTTCGGCCACGCCGTCATTGGAAAGCCTGCACAACGCCGACCAGGGGCGCTACGCCCATCTGCGCCTGTCGCTGCGCGCCGGTGGAGCCCAGCCGCCGCGCTTCGAGCGCCTGGACGTGCGCAGTCGACCGCTGGACAGCGGCCTGTCGCAACCATTGCTCAAGGCCATGGGGGCCACCCTCGAACGCGGCCAGCAGGTACTGGTGTTCCTCAACCGCCGCGGCTTCGCCCCCACCCTGCTCTGCCACGACTGCGGCTGGCTGGCCCAGTGCCCCCGCTGCGATGCACGCATGACCTATCACCGTGGCTCTGGCGAGCTGCGCTGCCACCATTGCGATCATCGCCAGGTACCACCGCGTCACTGTCCGTCCTGTGGCAAGCTGGATCTGCGCCCGGTAGGCGCCGGTACCGAACGCGCCGAGGAACGGCTGCAGTTGCTGTTCCCGGACGTGCCGGTGCTGCGCATCGACCGCGACACCACGGCACGCAAGGATGCCCTGGGCAAGCTGTTGCGCACCATTCACAGCGGCACGCCCTGCATCCTGGTCGGCACCCAGATGCTCGCCAAGGGACACCACTTCCCCAAGGTGACCCTGGTCGCCGTGCTGGACGCCGACAGCGGGCTGTTTTCCGCCGACTTCCGTGCCAGCGAGCGCATGGCGCAACAAATCGTCCAGGTCGCCGGTCGCGCCGGCCGTGCCGAAGAGCCTGGTCAGGTACTGATCCAGACCCACCTGGCCGATCATCCACTGATGGTCCAGCTGGCCGAGGAAGGTTATCCGGCCTTTGCTCGCCAGGCGCTGCAGGAAAGGCGATCCGCCGGACTGCCACCCTTCGCCTATCTGGCGCTGCTGCGCGCCGATGCGCACCGCCAGGATCAGGTGGAGAACTTCCTTGAAGCGGCCTATCACGTCGCCGAAGGACTGGCGGTCAATCTGGCCCTGCCCCAAGTGGAGTTGCTCGGTCCGGTACCGGCGCCAATGGAGCGCCGTGCCGGCCGTCATCGCGCCCAGTTGCTGCTGCAAAGCAGCAGCCGCGCGCCCTTGCACCGGCTGCTGGCGATCTGGGTCGCCCAGCTCGAGAGCCTGCCGGAGGCCCGCCAGGTGCGCTGGTCGCTGGACGTCGATCCCATCGATCTCTTCTAGTGGCACAGGCTTACCATTGGCAAGGCCGGGCCAGCCACGGATAATGCCGGGTTTTCATCGCAGTGCGCGCCCGGCGCACGCCGAAGGCCCAAGATCATGAAAGACAGCATCCGCCAGCTCATCCAGCACGCCCTCGACCGCCTGATCGCCGACGGCACCCTGCCGGCCGACGTCGCCCCGGCCATCCAGGTGGAAAACACCAAGGACAAGAGCCACGGCGACTTCGCCAGCAACGTCGCCCTGTTGCTGGCCAAGCCAGCTCGCGCCAAACCGCGCGACCTGGCCGAGAAGCTGCTGGCTGCCCTGCCCGCCGATCCGTCGGTGAGCAAGGTGGAGATCGCCGGCCCCGGCTTCCTCAACTTCTTCCAGAATCACGCGCAACTGGCCGCGCGGCTGGATGCCGCCTTCGCCGATCCACACCTGGGCGTACCCAAGCACGATCCGCGTCAACGCGTGGTGGTGGACCTGTCTTCGCCGAACCTGGCCAAGGAGATGCACGTCGGCCATCTGCGCTCCACCATCATCGGTGACGCCGTGGCGCGGGTGCTGGAATTCCTCGGCGACGAGGTGATCCGCCAGAACCACGTCGGTGACTGGGGCACCCAGTTCGGCATGCTGCTGGCCTACATGGAAGAGCAGCCCCAGGCCGCCGAGGGCGAGCTGGCCGACCTGGAGATGTTCTACCGCGCCGCCAAGGGCCGCTTCGATGCCTCGCCGGAATTCGCTGCCCGCGCCCGCGAACTGGTGGTGGCGCTGCAGGCGGGCGATGCCCATTGCCTGCGTCTCTGGGAGCGCTTCAATGCCGTCTCCCTGTCCCACTGCCAGGAGGTCTACGACCGCCTCAACGTCAAGCTGACCCCGGCCGACGTCAAGGGCGAGAGCGCCTACAACGACGACCTGGCCCAGGTGGTGGCCGATCTCGACGCCGCCGGCCTGCTCACCGAGAGTGACGGCGCCCGCTGCGTCTTCCTCGACGAATTCAAGAATGCCGAGGGCAATCCCCTGCCGGTGATCGTGCAGAAGGCCGGTGGCGGCTATCTCTATTCCACCACCGACCTGGCCGCCATGCGCTATCGCAGCCGTCAGCTGCACGCCGACCGCGCTCTTTACTTCGTCGACCAACGCCAGGCCCTGCACTTCCAGATGGCCTTCGAGGTCGCGCGCCGCGCAGGCTTCGTCGATCCAGCCATGCAACTGGAGCACATGGGCTTCGGCACCATGAACGGCGCCGACGGCCGCCCCTTCAAGACCCGCGACGGCGGTACCGTGAAGCTGGTCGACCTGCTCGACGAAGCCGAGGAACGCGCCTACCAACTGGTCAAGGAGCGCAATGCCGGACGCGCCGAGCGCGGCGAGACGCCCTTCAGCGAAGACGAACTGCGCCATATCGGCCGCGTGGTGGGCATCGCCTCGGTGAAGTACGCCGACCTGTCCAAGCACCGTACCAGCGACTACAGCTTCAACTTCGAGCAGATGCTCAGCTTCGAGGGCAATACCGCGCCCTATCTGCTGTATGCCTACACCCGGGTCGCCAGTGTCCTGCGCAAGGCCGGGCAGACCGAGCCCACCGGCAGCATCCAACTGGACGCCCCCCAGGAGCAGGACCTGGGCGGCCGCCTGGCGCAATTAGGCGAGATCCTCGGCAGCGTCGCCGACAAGGGCACGCCACACCTGCTGTGCAGCTATCTCTACGACCTGGCCGGCCTGTTCTCCAGCTTCTACGAGAATTGCCCGATCCTGACTGCCGAGGATCCCGAGCTGCGTCAGAGCCGCCTGCGCCTGGCCGCGCTTACCGGGCGTACCCTCAAGCAGGGCCTGGAACTGCTCGGCCTGCATACCCTGGAACGCATGTAAGAGACGGATCCCCGCCTGATGGCCACCAAGAAAGCCCCACCCAAGCGCGGCGCCAGTCGCAACACCTCGGCTCCCAAGAAGCAGCCCTTGCCCGGCTGGGTCTGGCTCGCGTCGGGACTGGCCATTGGCGCCTTCGTGGTCTTCCTGATGAAGCTCGAACCGGGCAACAAGGCGGTGCAGCGTACCAAGCCGGACGAGGGTCGACCGGCGGCCGCGGCGGGCAATGGCAAGGCGCCGGCCGCGGCGGCCAAGAACGAGGCCACTCCTCCGACACCGATCAAGCCCAAGTACGACTTCTACACCCTGTTGCCCGAATCCGAAGTGATCGTGCCGCCGGATGCCGTGCCGCGCAACCCGGCGGCCAAGCCGACCACACCGGCCAAACCGGACGCGACCGCGACGCCTGGCCAAGCCGGCCAGCCCGCTGCCGGCACCACGTCGACCGCCCCGGGCACCACGCCTGGCCAGACCGCCACCACGCCGCCCAAGGAAGCCACCACCAAGCCCCAGCCGCCGGTGACCCTGTTCTTCCTCCAGGCCGGCTCCTTCCGCACCCAGGCCGATGCCGACCGGGTGCGCGCCCAGATCATCATGCTCGGCCAGGACGTGCGGGTGGAGTCGGGCAAGGTCAAGGACGACACCTGGTACCGGGTGCTGGTCGGGCCCTACAGTGATCGCGACCAGCTGACCCAGGCGCAGAAGCAACTCGCCGGCAGTGGGTTCAAGAATCTATTGCTGCAGCAGCGCCGCGGTCACTGATTAGGCGAATCCCTCCCGCGATGCTTGAAGGGCGCCGCGGCCATCCCCATATCTCCGCGTAACCGGGGCTGACTGCCCCAAGCAACGCGGAGAGATTCCCTTGACCACCATCGTTTCTGTACGCCGCAACGGCAAGGTCGTGATCGGCGGCGACGGCCAGGTTTCCCTGGGCAACACCGTCATGAAAGGCAATGCCAAGAAAGTCCGGCGGCTGTACCGAGGCGAGGTGCTGGCCGGTTTCGCTGGCGGTACCGCCGATGCCTTCACCCTCTTCGAGCGCTTCGAGGCGCAACTCGAGAAGCACCAGGGCCACCTGGTCCGTGCCGCCGTCGAACTGGCCAAGGATTGGCGTACCGACCGCGCCCTGCGCCGCCTGGAAGCCATGCTGGCGGTGGCCAACAAGGACGCCTCCCTGATCATCACCGGCAACGGCGACGTGGTGGAACCCGAAGAAGGCCTCATCGCCATGGGTTCCGGTGGCGCCTATGCCCAGGCCGCCGCTCGCGCGCTGCTGATGCACACCGACCTCAGTGCCCGCGAGATCGCCGAGACCGCGCTCAACATCGCCGGTGACATCTGCGTGTTCACCAACCGCAACCTGACCATCGAGGAGCTGGACGCGCCCCAGGCGTGATCCGGTTTAGAGACTGCCCATGTCCATGACCCCCCGCGAGATCGTCCACGAACTCAATCGCCACATCATCGGCCAGGACGACGCCAAGCGCGCCGTGGCCATCGCCCTGCGCAACCGCTGGCGGCGCATGCAGCTGCCCGCCGAGCTGCGCCCCGAGGTCACGCCGAAGAACATCCTGATGATAGGCCCCACGGGTGTGGGCAAGACCGAGATAGCCCGGCGCCTGGCCAAACTGGCCAACGCGCCCTTCCTCAAGGTGGAAGCCACCAAGTTCACCGAGGTCGGCTATGTCGGCCGCGACGTCGAGTCCATCATCCGTGACCTGGCCGATGCCGCCGTGAAGATGCTGCGCGAACAGGAAATGGTGCGTAACCGCCACCGCGCCGAAGACGCTGCCGAAGAGCGCATCCTCGACGCCCTGCTGCCACCGGCACGCCCCTCGGTAGGCTTCAGCAACGAGCCGCAGCCGGCCGCCACCGATAGCAACACCCGTCAGCTGTTCCGCAAGCGCCTGCGCGAAGGCCAGTTGGACGACAAGGAAATCGACATCGAGGTGGCCGACACCCCGGCCGGCGTCGAGATCATGACCCCGCCTGGCATGGAGGAGATGACCAGCCAGCTGCAGAATCTCTTCGCCGGCATGCAGAAGGGCAAGACCAAGCAGCGCAAGCTCAAGGTCAAGGAAGCCCTCAAGCTGGTGCGCGATGAAGAAGCCGCGCGCCTGGTCAACGAGGAAGAACTCAAGGGCCGTGCCCTGGAGGCCGTCGAGCAGCACGGCATCGTCTTCATCGACGAGATCGACAAGGTCGCCAAGCGCGGCAATACCAGCGGCGCCGATGTCTCCCGCGAGGGCGTACAGCGTGACCTGCTGCCGTTGATCGAAGGCTGCACCGTCAATACCAAGCTGGGCATGGTCAAGACCGACCACATCCTGTTCATCGCCTCGGGTGCCTTCCACCTGTCCAAACCCAGCGACCTGGTGCCGGAGCTGCAGGGTCGCCTGCCGATCCGCGTCGAACTCAAGGCGCTGACCCCGCAGGACTTCGAGCGCATCCTCACCGAGCCCCATGCGTCCCTCACCGAGCAGTATCGTGAACTGCTCAAGACCGAAGGGCTGCACGTGGAGTTCGCCGCCGAAGGCATCACCCGCATCGCCGAGATCGCCTGGCAGGTCAACGAGAAGACCGAGAACATCGGTGCCCGTCGCCTGCACACCCTGCTGGAACGCCTGCTGGAAGAGGTGTCCTTCAGCGCCGCCGATCTCGCCGGCCAGCAGAATGGCGAGCCCATCGTCATCGATGCGGCCTATGTGAACGGCCACCTGGGCGAACTGGCCCAGGACGAAGACCTGTCGCGCTATATACTGTGACGTTAGGCCTTGTGCCTGATTGATCGCGGCCATGGGCCGCTCCTACAAGAAGCATCCCCCTGTAGGAGCGGCCCATGGCCGCGATAGCTCGAAGCAAGGGCTAAAACGCCGCCAAGAGAACCCAGCATGCGCACCCCCACCGCCATCCAGCTCCACAAGGCTTCCAAGACCCTCAGCGTCAGCTACGGCGCGGAAATCTTCGACCTGCCTGCCGAATTCCTGCGGGTACACTCACCCTCGGCCGAGGTCCAAGGGCATGGCAATCCGGTACTGCAATTCGGCAAACAGCACGTCGGCATCACCGCCGTGGAGCCGGCGGGGCGCTACGCCATCAAGCTGACCTTCGACGACGGCCACGACAGCGGCCTGTTCAGCTGGGACTATCTCTATGAATTGGGCAGTCGCCGCGACCAGCTCTGGGCCGATTACCTGGAAAAGCTCGCCCGCGCCGGCAAGACGCGGGATCCCCACGTCAGCGCGGTCAAGCTGATGCTCTGAGGCTACCCCTTGCCGTCCATGCCTGCCTGCATTAGCCTCCCGCTAACCCGCTTGGTAGAGCGCCCCCATGTCATCGGCCCTGATTCTCGCTGCGGTACTAGGCACGCTGCTCGTCGGCGCCATGAGTCCGGGCCCCAGCTTCGTACTCATATCGCGGATTGCCCTGGAGTCGTCACGCCGTAGCGCGTTGGCAGGAGCCCTGGGCATGGGGCTGGGGGCGGCACTCTTCGCCTCCCTGGCACTCCTGGGCTTGACCGCCATTATCCTGAGTGTCGAATGGCTTTACCGGCTGCTGCGTATCGCCGGTGGTCTCTATCTTCTGTACCTGGGTTGGCGGATCTGGCGAGGAGCGAGCAGGCCCCTGGGCGCCGCAGGTACGGCTATCCCAACCGCCACTCAGCCAAGGCGCGCCTTCCTGCTGGGCCTGTTCACCCAACTGAGCAACCCCAAGACAGCGGTCGTCTACGTCAGCGTCTTCGCATCGCTGGTACCACCCTCGACGCCCAGTTGGGTCTTGCTGGCACTGCCGCCCTTGGTCATGGCACTGGAAGCCGGATGGTACGCCATCGTCGCCCTGGCTTTTTCCGCACAGCGTCCACAGACCCTCTACCTACGCGCAAAAGGCAAGATCGACCGCTGCATGGGTGCCCTGTTGGGACTGCTTGGCGGGCGGCTGCTGAGCGACAGCGCCCGCTGAAGACGCTTGATCGGCGAGCCTGACCTTCATCGAGTGCCCCGGCTCAGTTCGCCAGGGCCTTGTCCAGCTTGCGCTCGATTTCCTTTTCGATCTGGCCACTGAGCATCGAGAACATCATCCCCAGGGTCGCCAGCACCCGCACACGGTCTTCCGCCACCTCGATCCGGCCGTCCACGCCACTACGGGCGAACGTCAGGGTGTCGCCCTCCCAGGCGCAGGCCACCCCATAGTCGCGCGTGAGTTTCTCGGCCAGTTGGTCAGCCTTTTGCCGCGCGCTTTCCAGGCCGAGCGAATGACTGCGTTCGATGGTGATCTGGGACATCGGGGAACTCCGGATAAGGGGCCCTGACTATAGCGAGGGCCCGCTACGTCGCCAATCGCGAGAACCGAGCGGTCAGCCCCCGTTTTAGCCGGGCATGCCGGGCGACCGGCCTGCTAGAATGCCCTCTTGTCCCTGTCCCAGGTGTAGCCCCATGAGCGATCCGCGCAAAGGCCCCGAGGCCGAATCCCAGACCCACTTCGGCTACCAGAGCGTTCCGGAGAGCCAGAAGGCTTACAAGGTCGCGGAAGTCTTCCACTCGGTGGCGGCCAAGTACGATGTGATGAACGACCTGATGTCGGCGGGCATCCACCGGCTGTGGAAGAGATTCACCATCGAGCTCTCCGGCGTGCGCCGCGGCAACCGCGTGCTGGACATCGCCGGCGGCACCGGCGACCTGACCAAGCAGTTCGCCCGCCTGGTCGGCCCGACCGGCGAAGTGGTGCTGGCCGACATCAACGACTCCATGCTCAAGGTCGGTCGCGACCGCCTGCTCGACGAAGGCGTGGCGAGCAACGTGCGCTTCGTCCAGGCCGACGCCGAGAAGCTGCCCTTCCCCGACAATCACTTCGACTGCATCACCATTGCCTTCGGCCTGCGCAACGTGACCCACAAGGACCAGGCCCTGGCATCCATGCTGCGCGTGCTCAAGCCCGGTGGCCGGCTGCTGGTGCTGGAATTCTCCAAGCCCACCAATCCGCTGGTCTCCAAGGCCTATGACGCCTACTCCTTCGGCCTGCTGCCGCTGATGGGCAAGCTGGTGGCCGGCGATGCCGAGAGCTACCGCTACCTGGCGGAATCCATCCGCATGCACCCCGACCAGCAAACCCTCAAGGCCATGATGGAAGAGACCGGCTTCGCCCGGGTCACCTTCCACAACATGACCAGCGGCGTGGTCGCCCTGCATCGCGGCATCAAGCCCTGATGGCCCTCGTCACCCAGGCGTTGCTGGCCGCACTGGAGCGCGGCCTGAATCCGCTGCTGGCGCTCGACCCCGTGGCCTTGCCGCGCCTGGCGGGCCTGACTGGCCGCGTCATCGCCGTCCAGGCTCGGCAACCCGCCCTGCGCCTCTACATCCTGCCGGCCGGCGACGGCCTGCACTTCGCTGCCCACCACGAGGGTGACGTCGACTGCACCCTGAGCGCGCCGGCGACGCGCCTGGCCGAACTGGCATTGGCCCGCGACAAGCAAAAGGTCCTGCACCAGCCCGACGTGCGTCTCGAAGGCGACAGCACCCTGCTGATCGAACTGGCCGATATCCTGCAGAAGCTGGAGCTGGACTGGCAGCACGAGGTGAGTCGCTGGCTCGGGCCACTACCCGCAGCGTTGCTCGGTGATCTCGCCCGTCGCGGCCAAGCCTTCGGTGAGCAGAGCCGGGACAGCCTGCGCCTGACGCTGTCCAACTGGCTGAACGAGGAAAGCCGCCACCTGGTGGGTCGTCTCGAAGGCGAAGCGCGCTTCGCCGAAATCGACGCCCTGCGCCTGGACGTGGATCGCCTCGACGCTCGCCTCGCCCGCCTGGGCGCCGCCCGCTCCGCCAGGGACAACCCCGACGAATGAAGCTGTTCGCTGCCCTCAACCGCCTGTTGCGGATCTTCTTCGTCGTCATCCGCTATCGGCTGGACGACATCGTCTACGCCCTGCCGCTGCCCTGGTACCTGCGGACCACGCGCTACTTCATGCCCTGGCGCTGGCTGCCGCGCCCGAGCAAGACCCTGCCGCGCGGTGCGCGCCTGCGCCTGGCCCTGGAAGGCCTGGGCCCGGTGTTCGTCAAGTTCGGCCAGATCCTCTCCACCCGCCGGGACCTCATGCCCGAGGATATCGCCGACGAGCTGATGTTCCTGCAGGACAAGGTCCCGCCCTTCCCGCCGGAAAAGGCCGTGGCACTCATCGAGTCGCAACTCGGGGTGCCCATCAAGCAGGCCTTCGCCCGCTTTGACCACCAGCCGCTGGCCTCGGCCTCGGTGGCCCAGGTCCACGCCGCCCAGCTGCGCACCGGCGAAGAGGTGGTGGTCAAGGTGGTACGGCCCGGCCTGAAAGGCATCATCAGCCAGGACATCGCCTGGCTGTTCCTGCTGGCGCGCACCGCCGAGCGCCTCTCCGCCGAGGCACGCCGCCTCCACCCGGTGGACGTGGTCAGCGATTACGAGAAGACCATCTACGACGAACTGGACCTGCTGCGCGAGGCAGCCAACTCCAGCCAGCTGCGGCGCAATTTCGAAGGCTCCGAGCGACTCTACGTGCCCCAGGTCTATTGGGACTGGTGCCGCGAGCGGGTGCTGGTCATGGAACGCATCTACGGCATCCCGGTGACCGACCTGGCCGCACTACGCGACCAGGGCACCGACTTCAAGCTGCTGGCCGAACGCGGCGTGGAGATCTTCTTCACCCAGGTGTTCCGCGATAGCTTCTTCCATGCCGACATGCATCCCGGCAACATCTTCGTCAGCACTGCCAAGCCCTGGGACCCGCTCTACATCGCGGTGGACTGCGGCATCATCGGCAGCCTGACGCCCGAGGACCAGGACTACCTGGCACGCAACCTCTGGGCCTTCTTCCAGCGCGACTACCGCAAGGTCGCCCAGTTGCACATCGACTCCGGCTGGGTCCCCGCCAACACCCAGGTCAACGAGCTGGAAGCGGCCATCCGTACCGTCTGCGAACCCATCTTCGAGAAGCCGCTCAAGGACATCTCCTTCGGCCAGTTGTTGTTGCGCCTGTTCCAGGTGGCGCGCCGCTTCAACATGGAGATCCAGCCGCAGCTGGTGCTGCTGCAGAAGACCCTGCTGAACATCGAGGGCTTGGGACGCCAGCTCTATCCGGACCTGGACCTCTGGTCCACCGCCAAGCCCTATCTGGAAAAGTGGATGCGCAAGCGGCTGAGTCCGCCGCAGGTCGCCCGCAATATCCAGCAGCAACTGGAACAGATCCCGCACCTGGCGCAGATGGCGCGCGATACCTTGGAGCGCATCACCCAGCCGCACCGCAAGGACCCGCCCAATCCATGGGGCGGCCGCAACGACGACTGGATCGTCCGAGTGATCGGCGCGGTACTGCTGGTCGGCGCCACTCAGCTGGGTCTCGAACCCCATGCCCAGGCCTGGCCGGCCTGGGCCATGCTGGTCGGTGGCCTGGTTCTGGTGATCCGCCGCTGAACTCCTTAAGCTGTCACGATCCTGTCACTTTCATCGGGCGCAATACACGCCCTCAGCCATTGGTGCCCTGCCGCTGTATTCGAGCCGCGTCTTGTGCGAGGCTGGTACCCTAATTCGTAGTACTGAACAGACCGATGAGCGACTGGTTAGACGAGATCCACTGGAACGACGATGGCCTGGTGCCGGCCATCGCCCAGGACCCCGCCACGGGACGCATCCTGATGATGGCCTGGATGAACCGCGAGTCCCTGGCCCTGACCGCCGCCGAAGGCCGTGCGGTCTACTGGTCGCGCTCGCGTAATCGCCTGTGGCGCAAGGGCGAGGAATCCGGCCATGTGCAACGGGTCCTGGAGCTGCGCCTGGACTGCGACGCCGACGTCGTCGTGCTGCAGGTGGAGCAGCTGGGCGGCATCGCTTGCCATACCGGCCGCGAGAGCTGCTTCTATCGCGTCCTATGCGATGGCCAGTGGCAGACCGTCGACCCGGTACTCAAGGATCCCAGCGCCATCTATGCCGGAGGCCACGGCCATGACTGACACCCTCACGCGCCTGGCGCAGGTGCTGGAAGAACGCAAGCAAGCCGCCCCGGATTCCTCCTACGTGGCCAGCCTCTATCACAAGGGTCTGAACAAGATCCTGGAAAAGGTCGGCGAGGAAAGCGTCGAGACCATTCTCGCCGCCAAGGACGCGGCTACCAGCGGTCAGTACGACGACGTCATCTACGAGACCGCCGACCTCTGGTTCCACAGCCTGATCATGCTTTCGGCCCTGGGCCAGCATCCCCAGGCCGTACTGGACGAACTGGACCGCCGTTTCGGCCTCTCCGGGCATGCCGAAAAGGCGGCCCGCACTCAATCCTGACCCCAAGCTTCGCAACGAGGAAAGACCATGGGTATCTTCGACTGGAAACACTGGATCGTCATCCTGCTCGTCGTGGTGATCGTCTTCGGCACCAAACGCCTGAAGAATCTCGGCTCGGACGTAGGCGAAGCCATCAAGGGCTTCCGCAAGGCCATGCACACCGACGAAGACGAGAAAGCCGAGCAACCGCCGGCTACCACCACAGCCAACCCCAATGCGCCCCTGAATCGCCCCCAGACCTTCGAGGCCGAGCATCGCAAGGTCGAAGAGCCGGTGGTGCGCAAGGACTAAGGCCCCGCCATGTTCGGAATCAGCTTTCCCGAGATGATGCTGGTGGGATTCGTCGCCCTGCTGGTGCTGGGTCCGGAGCGCCTGCCCGGTGCAGCGCGCACCGCAGGCCTGTGGATCGGCCGCCTGCGGCGGAGCTTCAATAGCATCCGCCAGGAAGTCGAGCGGGAGATCGGCGCCGACGAAATTCGCCAGCAGCTGCGCAACGAGCATATCCTGTCCCTGGAGCAGCGCGACAATCGGCCCAAGCCCGGGGCGTCCACCCCTGAGGCCCAGACGCCCCCTGCCGCCGCTGCGCCGCCCATGCCCCAGGACGTGGTTGCCGAACGCCCGCAGGATCCGCCCCAGACGCCGCCAAGAGCACCATGAGCGACAAGCCTCCCGAACACGACGACCAGGAAATGCCTCTGGTCTCGCACCTGACCGAATTGCGTACGCGCATCCTGAGATGCGTGCTGGCGACCTTCCTGATCTTCCTCGGGCTGTTCTACTTCGCCCAGAAGATCTATGCCTTCGCTTCCGAGCCGATCCGCCGCGTGCTGCCCGAAGGCGCGACCATGATCTCCACGGACGTCACCTCGCCCTTTCTCGCACCCTTCAAGCTCACCCTGGTGGTGTCGTTGTTCATCGCCATGCCGGTGATCCTGCATCAGGTCTGGGGGTTCATCGCGCCTGGGCTCTATCGTCACGAGAAGAAGGTCGCCATCCCGCTGCTGATCTCCAGCATCCTGCTGTTCTATGCCGGCATGGCCTTCGCCTACTTCCTGGTGTTCCCGATCATCTTCCACTTCTTCAGCAGCATCACGCCGGAAGGCGCCATGATGATGCCGGACCTGAACGCCTATCTGGATTTCATCCTGACGCTGTTCTTCGCCTTCGGCGTAGCCTTCGAGATTCCAGTGGCTACGGTGCTACTGATCTGGATCGGCGTGGTCGACGTGGACTACCTGAAGAAGATCCGACCCTACGTCATCATCGGCTGCTTCGTGGTCGGCATGATCCTGACGCCGCCGGATGTCTTCTCCCAGACCATGCTGGCCGTGCCCATGTGGCTGCTGTTCGAGATCGGCCTGCTGTTCGGTCGCTTCGTACAGAAACGCGAACGCCCCATCGACGATGAAGAGACCGGCACCGAAGCCCAGCCGCCCGCAGAGCGCCCGTGAACCTGATCCTGCTCGACGCGGCCGATTTCACGGCCAGTGACCGGGTCGTGCTGCGCGATCCGCGGCGTCTCGCCCATCTGCGCGAAGTGCACCAGGCGGCCGCCGGAGACCGGATGCGCGTGGGCCTGCTGAATGGCCTGATGGGTTCCGGCCACATCGAGTCACTCGATGCCGGCCAGGCCTGTCTGAGCGTCACCCTCGACCAGGCGCCACCGGCCAAGCTGCCGCTCACCCTGCTGCTGGCCCTGCCGCGGCCCAAGATGCTGCGCCGCGTGCTGCAGACCGTCTCTGCCATGGGCGTCGAGCGGCTGGTGCTGCTCAACAGCTACCGGGTGGAAAAGAGTTTCTGGCAGACCCCCTTCCTCGAACCGACCGCCATTGAGGAGCAGTTGCGCCTGGGCCTGGAACAGGCGCGAGACACGGTGCTGCCGGAGGTGTTCATCGAAAAGCGCTTCAAGCCCTTCGTCGAAGACCGCCTTCCCACTCTGGCAGCCGGCACCCGTGGCCTGGTTGGCCACCCGGGTAACTATCCGACCTGCCCACGCGCCCTCAGCGAGCCCGTGACGCTGGCGATCGGCCCGGAAGGGGGCTGGATTCCCTATGAGGTGGAAAAGCTGCAGGAAGCGGGCCTTGCGCCCGTGCAGCTCGGTGAGCGCATCCTGCGAGTGGAGAATGCCGTCCCGGCCCTGCTCGCTCGGCTGTTCTAGGCCGAAACTTATGAAATGAAAAAGCCCGGTGTCTCGCGACACCGGGCTTTTTCATGGCGCGGAATACCGCCTCAGGAGGCGGGCCGCGGGCTCAGGTTGGTCGGATTGGCCAGGGTATCCGCGGCCGAATCGCTGTGGGAGCGCGGCCGCAGGGTCGCATAGGCTTCACGCCAGTTGCGATGCTCTTCGGCTTTCCAGACCTGTAGGTGCAGTTGCGCCATGCCATCAGGATCGCTGAGCAGACGCCACTGGTCGTCACCCTTGGTCTTGTCCGGACCGGCGGCCAGTACCCGTGCCACCCGCTCTTCGCGCAGGCGTCGTGCCGGCTCCACCACCTTGCCGTGGCGCCCGCGGGCCATGGCGATGGCCAGGGCGTTGAGCACCGGATCGACGGTGGCGCGCAGGAAACCCTTGGTCAGGGCATTGCGGTTGTTCAGGTGCAGGTACTCGTCGGTCGCGACCAATTCCCGCGGCGGCGCGTACTCTTCCGGAATCAGGAACAGGTGATGGCGGCGACTGCCCAGGCCCAGGTTGGTCCGGCTGGAAATCACCGACACCGGCGCCGACAGGATCAGCGACACCACGATGGGCGATAACCACCAGAGGAAACGCGGGTCCAGCCAGGCGACGCCGGCGGTCCAGATCAGGCCGAGCAGCATCTGCGAACCATGACGGCGAAAGGCCTCGCTCCAGGGCGTGTCGTTGTCGTCACGCTGGGGCGAATTCCACTGCACCGACCAGCCGAGGAAGGCGGCAGTCACGAACACCGTGTGGAACAGCATCCGCACCGGTGCCAGCAGCACCGAGAAGAGCATCTCCAGCATCATGGAGAGGAACAGCCGCAGCCCACCGCCGAATTCCTTCGCGCCCTTGGCGATGATCAGCACCACGCTGAGCAGCTTGGGCAGGAACAGCAGCACCAGGGTGGTGGAGAACAGCGCGATGGCCTGCTCCGGATGCCACTGGGGCCAGACCGGGAACAGCTGCCGGGGCTGGAAGAAGTACTGGGGCTCCAGCAACTTGTGGATCGCCAGCAGCGCGGTGGACAGTACCAGGAAGAGGAACCACAGCGGCGCCGACAGGTAGGACATCACCCCGGTGAGGAATACCGCGCGGTGCACCGGGTGCATGCCCTTGACCAGGAACAATCGGAAGTTCATCAGGTTGCCGTGGCACCAGCGACGGTCACGCTTGAGTTCGTCCAGCAGGTTCGGCGGCAGTTCTTCGTAACTGCCCGGCAGGTCGTAGGCGATCCACACGCCCCAGCCGGAGCGGCGCATCAGCGCGGCTTCGACGAAGTCGTGGGAGAGGATGGCGCCCGCGAAGGAACCGGTACCCGGCAGGGGAGCCAGGGCGCAGTGGTCGATGAACGGCTTGACCCGGATGATGGCGTTGTGACCCCAGTAGTGGGATTCACCCAGCTGCCAGAAGTGCAGGCCCGCGGTGAACAGCGGTCCGTACACCCGGGTAGCGAACTGCTGCAGGCGTGCATAGAGGGTATCCATGCCCGACGCCTTGGGCGCGGTCTGGATGATGCCGGCACGGGGATTGGCTTCCATCAGCCGGACCAGGCTGGCCAGGCATTCGCCGCTCATCACGCTGTCGGCGTCGAGTACCACCATGTACTTGTACTGGCTGCCCCAGCGACGGCAGAAGTCGTCGATGTTGCCGCTCTTGCGCTTCACCCGACGGCGGCGACGGCGATAGAAAATATGCCCGAAGCCGCCGACCTCGCGGCACAGCTCCAGCCAGGCCTTCTCTTCGGCCACGCACTTGTCCGGATCGTTGCTGTCGCTGAGGATGAAGAAATCGAAGTGTTCCAGCTCGCCGCTGGCCCGTACCGACTCGTAGGTGGCTCTCAGACCGGCGAAGACGCGCGGAACGTCTTCGTTGGCGATGGGCATCACCAGGGCGGTGCGCGACTGGGGATCGATCGGCTCGGTCCCGGTGGAGCTGGCCGAGATGCTGTACTTGTCGCGGCCGCTGAGCAGTTGCCAGAAGCCCATCAGGGCGGTCCAGAAGCCAGCGGAGACCCAGCAGAACAGCAGAGCGAAGAGCAACAGGATGCTGGTCTGCACCACGTAGGGCAATACCTGACGGATGGACTCGCCCCAACCCTGACTGTAGACCTCGCTGAGATCGACCAGCGCCCAGCCCTGATAGGGCAGCACGGCCTTCATGTACCAGGTGGCGATGCCGGTCTGCACCAGCATCAGGATCAGCAAGATGAAGCGCCGGAAGGAACCGACCTTGCGCCAGTGCGCATGGGCATCGGCCTCGGGATCGGGTTGCCAGCGGCTGTGGTCCTTGCGGCCGAGCAGACGCTTCCAGCTCCGCGCCACGGGATTGGTGCGCCAGGGATCGGGCACCATCATGGAACGGGTCATGGGCGGGGTGGCCTTGATGAAGACCCGCCCCTGGGCATCGCTGCCCAGCAACTCGCCGTCTTCCAGGGTCTCGCCCCAGCCGGCGGCGAGGCGCGCCTCGGTGGAGGCAATCACCGCATCAGCGCCCTGGGCGCCCTCGCCACGGGTACCGGCCAGTTGTCGATGCAGCGTCTCGACGTCGGCCGTCGCGTCCAGCGCCTGCCGCTGCCCGGGGGGCAGTGGCAGGTGTTCGAGGTAGTCGCCGGAGGTGGCGACCGAGGTATCGCGGGTGCTGTTATTCATTGGCAGGTAGCTGGTAGGTCCAGGTTTCGCTGAGCGGCTTGTCACCCTGGGCGAGGTTGGCGCGCATTTCCACCGGTTTGGTCTGATCCTTGACCTTGAGTCTCAAGGTCAGGCGATAGCCCTTGGTAACCGGGTTGTAGCGCACAGAGTTCTCGACCAGTTCACCGTTGGCATCCAGGCTGACCTGGGAGCCGACCTGGGAATCCTCGGGCAGGTCATCGAGGTTCGGACCTTCGAAGTCGATGATATAGGCCAGGCTGCCATCGGTCTGGCGCACCAGGTTGGACTGGCGCACGTCACCGGTGGACAGACGGGTCTGGGCGACCCAGGCCAGGTCCTTGGTGTGCAGCGCCGGCTCGTCGGTGGTGAAGTGCAGCCGGTAGCTCATCTCGATCGGCTGGCCCTTTTCAGGCAGCGTATCCGGCGTCCAGAAGGCCACGATGTTGTCGTTGGTCTCGTCCGGCGTGGGGATCTCCACCAGTTCGATGTGGCCCTTGCCCCAGTCACCCTTGGGCTCGACCCAACCGCTGGGACGCTTGTCGTAGCGCTCGTCCAGATCCTGGTACTTGTAGAACTCGTGGCCGCGCTGCAGCAGGCCGAAGCCGCGCGGATTCTCGATGGTGTAGGTACTGACCGAGAGGCGCCGCGGGTTGTTCAGCGGGCGCCACAGCCACTCGCCATTGCCAGCGGCGATGGCCAGGCCGTTGGAATCGTGCAGGGCCGGACGATAGTTGACCTGGGGGCTCGGCTGGTTGGGGCCGAACAGGTACATGCTGGTCAGCGGGGCAAGGCCGAGCTTGTTGACGTTGTCGCGCAGGAACACCTTGGACTCGACGTCGACGGTGCTGTCCTTGCCGGGCGTCAGCACGAAGCGATAGGCGCCGGTGGCGCGCGGCGAATCGAGCAGCGCATAGATCACCAGGTTGCGACGATCCGCCTGGGGCTGTTCGATCCAGAATTCGGTGAAGCGCGGGAATTCCTCGCCGGACGGCAGCGCCGTATCGATGGCCAGGCCGCGGGCCGACAGACCGTACACCTGGTTCTTGCCGATCACGCGGAAGTAGCTGGCGCCAAGCATGGTCATGACTTCGTCGTACTTGTCCGCCTTGTTCAGCGGATAGAGCACCTTGAAGCCGGCGAAGCCGAGATCCTTGAGCTGGCTCTGGTCGATCTGCAGGTTGCCGAAGTTGAACATCGACGGATCGTACTTGATCTCCTCGACGTTGGTGGCCGTGACCTCGTTGATCTTCACCGGCACGCTGTAGTGCATGCCCTCATGATAGAAGTTGAGGCGGAAGGGGGTCTTGGCATCCTTCCAGTAGGCCTTGTCCTGATTGAAGGTGATCTGCTGATAGTCGGCGTACTTCATGCCGCTGAAGGATGCCGGCAGGTTGCTCTTGGGCGCGACGAACTTCTGCCCGGAGAGCTCTTTGGCCTTGGCGGCCACGTCGTCCAGGCTGAAGGCCAGGGCCTGGGCACTGAACAGGCCCAGCGCGATGGTGAGCCCGGCAAGGGCGAAGCCCTGCTTGCCCGGCTTAACTTTGGAATTGGATAACACGCAGCCTCCTAAATCAGCGTACGAATACGTTCGGCGACCCACGGTCGCGAAACGGATAGGCAGTGGTCCGACTCCCTCAGGGGTCAATGATTCCCCAGTTGGACGACCGTTCAAACTCGAACTGCGCAATCATAGACACTTGGCAGGGCGCTGTAAGGGGCGCCCTCACTAAATCGACAATAAAAATGTCACCGGTCCGTCGTTGACCAGGGAAACCTGCATATCGGCACCGAAACGCCCGGTCTGCACCTCCGGATGCAGGTCGCGGGCGAGACTTACCAGATGACTGAACAGGCGCTCCCCCTGGGCCGGCGGCGCGGCGGTGGAAAAACTCGGGCGGCGCCCGCTGCGGGTATCGGCCGCCAGGGTGAACTGGGACACCAACAGCAGGCCGCCATTGACCTCCTGCAGCGACAGGTTCATGCGCTGCTCGCCATCGGCGAACACCCGGTATTCCCGCAGGCGCTTGAGCATGCGGGCGCAGGTCGTCTCGTCATCCTGGGGCTCGATGCCGACGAAGACCAGCAGGCCCGGGCCGATGGTACCGACCGCGACGCCTTCGACCTCGACCGCGGCGCGGGTGACCCGCTGCAGCAGTGCCTTCATTCGGCTTCCTGCGGCAGGTCGAGCAGCTGACGGGCGATCTGGTCGGTCGCTCGCACCAGGGCGTCGCAGATGCCGGGTTCGCTGGCCGCGTGGCCGGCGTCGCGGATGATCTGCAATTCGCTGCCCGGCCAGGCATGGTGCAGTGCCCAGGCGTTGTCCAGCGGGCAGATCATGTCGTAGCGACCGTGGACGATCACCGCCGGGATATGGGCGATCCGGGGCATGTCACGCAGCAACTGGTTGGGTTCGAGGAAGGCGTCGTTGACGAAGTAGTGGCATTCGATGCGGGCGATGGCCAGGGCGTGCTCGCTGAACTTCTCCAGCACGTCGGGGTTGGGCCTCAGGGTGGCGGTACGACCTTCCCAGCAGGACCAAGCACGGGCGGCGGACATCTGCGCCAGTTCGTCCGGACCGGTCAGGCGCCGGTAGTAGGCGTTGATCAGCTCGCCGCGTTCGTCCTCGGCGATGGGATTCAGGTAGTCCTGCCAGAAGTCCGGGAAGAGCCGGCTCGCTCCTTCCTGGTAGAACCACTGCAGATCCACCGGGCGGCAGAGGAAGATGCCGCGGACGATCATCGCCCGGACGCGCTCGGGGTGGCGCTGGGCATAGGCCAGTGCCAGGGTCGAGCCCCAGGAGCCGCCGAACAGCACCCATTGCTCGATGCCCAGGTGCTCGCGCAGGCGCTCGATGTCGTCCACCAGGTGCCAGGTGGTGTTGTTCTCCAGGCTGGCGTAGGGCGTGGAGCGACCGCAGCCGCGCTGGTCGAAGGTGACGATGCGATAGAGATTGGGGTCGAAGAAGCGCCGGCTGAGCCGATCACACCCGGAGCCGGGGCCACCATGGATGAACAGCACCGGCAGACCGTCGGGCGAGCCACTCTCGTCGGCATAGAGCACATGGGGGGCTTCGACGGCCAGCTCGTGGCGGGCATAGGGCTTGATTTCCGGGTACAGATTCAGCATGTCGCGCTCCGCGGTGCAGGGTCGGCCTGTTCATCATAGACCTGCACCTTACCGGGTTTCCATGCCGCCCGGGGCTTGCCTGCCGTCCGCGCCTGCCCGCACCATCATCAGCCCTTCGCCCGAGGAGTCCCCATGTCCGAGTCCAAGCTGCACCTGCTGCTGATCGACCCGCAGAACGACTTCTGCGATCTGCCAGGCGCCGCCCTGCCCGTCCCCGGCGCGGTCGCCGGTCTACAGCGCGTCGCTACCCTGGTCGAACGCCTCGGGGCGCGCCTCGACCAGGTACACCTGACGCTGGACTCCCACCAGCCGTTGCATATTGCCCATCCGCACTGGTGGCAGGACGCCGCCGGTCAGCCGCCAGCGCCCTTCACTCAGATCGGTGCCGACGAAGTGGCCAACGGACGCTGGCAGACCCGTGATCCGGCGCAGCAGGCCAAAGGCCTGGCCTATGTGCAGGCCTTGGAAGCAGGCGGGCGCTATCGACTGGTGATCTGGCCGGAGCACTGCCTGGTCGGCGGCTGGGGACACGGTGTGCAGCAGGACGTGCATCAGGCACTCAATGCCTGGGGAAGAGCGCACGGGCGCCTGGTGGACTTCATCGTCAAGGGCGGCAATCCCCGGACGGAGCATTATTCGGCCCTGCGCGCCGAGGTGCCGGATCCAACAGACCCGAGCACCGCACTCGATGCCCGCCTGATCGCCCGCCTGCAAGACGCCGACACCCTGCTGGTGGCCGGTGAAGCCCTGTCACACTGCGTGGCCAGCACCCTGCGCGATCTACTCGAGGTCTTGCCGACAGACCGGCGCAAGGATCTGGTGCTGCTGACCGATTGCAGCCACTCGGTGCCCGGGTTCGAGTCTCAGGGCGAAGCCTTTCTGGCCGAGATGCGCGCCGCTGGCGTGCGGCTGGTGGCGTCGACGGACGCGCTGTTCTAGCTCGTCCGTCCAGCCCCTATTTGATCTCGTAGAGACCGGTATAGGTCGCCGAGGCCAGTTGATTGAGGTGGATCATGAAGCGACCGACGGCGTTGGTCGCCTCTGCCGGTAGCGGCAGCTGAGCGACCTTGAGCGCATGCAGCTGGAAGATGTAGCGATGTGGCTTGTCGCCCTTGGGCGGCGCCGCCCCACCGAAGCCGCGGGTACCGTAGTCGTTGATCAACTGCAGCGCACCGGCCGGCAGGCCGGAACCATCGGCACGCCCGGCGTCTTCCGCCAGGCCCTGGGTGCCGACCGGGATATTGACCACGACCCAGTGCCAGAAGCCGCTGCCGGTGGGCGCGTCGGGATCGTAGACGGTCAGCGCCAGGCTTTGGGTGCCGGCTGGCAGGTCGGACCATTGCAGGGCGGGCGAGACGTTCTCGCCGTGGGCGCCGAAGTCGGCCACATCGAATTCGTGGCGCTTGGGCATGAAGCCGTTGTCGGCGAAGGCATCGGTCCAGAGTTTCATGAACGGGCTCCTGTCACTCAAGGCATATGGGCGTCGGTCTCGCGCCAGACCAGACGGTTGAGGTTGTAGCCCTTCTCACGGGCGATACGCAGCAGCTTCTCGCTCTGCGCCGAAGAGATCTCGGGGCTGCGCGCCAGCAGCCAGAGGTACTTGCGATCGGGGCTGCCGACCAGCGCGGTCTTGTAGTCGTCGTCGACGTAGAGAATCCAGTACGGCCCCTTGGCGACATTGGGCAATACCCCGCTGAACCAGGTATCGAAGCGGACTTCCAGGCGATCGGTCACGCCCGGCTTGATCGGCGTGGCGGTGCCCGTGGCTTCCTGGACCTTGCCATCCAGGGTGCGGCAACGGTTGAACACCGCGACCTTGCCATCGGCCATGACGTGGTAGTTGGCTTCGGACTGGGCGCAGTTGCGCTGGAAGAACATCGGTAGCCGCGCCAGTTCGTACCAGTGCCCCTGGTAGCGCTGCAGGTCGACATTGCCGGCGGTGAGCGGCGGCACCGGCTTCGGACTACCGGCGCAGGCCGCGAGCAGCCCGGCGGCGCCCGCCAGCAGTAACAATTTGGTAGAAGTTTTCATCGCAGACCCTGCCCGGCGAACATCGCCACCTTGTCGTTGAGATACTGCACGCTGATGAAGGAGCCGCGATCACCCCAGGTACAGGTGGTGACGCCCAGGGCGCCGGCGCATTCGGTGGGCGCGCCCAGGATCTGCTCCACTTCCGCCTTGGTCTGGCCGGCCTTGAGCCGGGAATAGTTTTCCTGGGTCACCTTGCCACACGCGGCCAATACCAGGCAGCTCAACAGCAGCGACGCCGTACGCAGCTTCATGGGTCCTCTCCTCCATCCTGACGGCAAGGCTATAGAACCCGCCTGGCCGTCAGGGTTCGCTATCTCAGCCGGCGAGGTAGGAGGAACGGGTCAACCCCAGGCGCATGGCGTCGAGGAACTGGGTCCGCTCGCGGGCGGTGAGCCGGGCGCTGGCGACCTTGTCGCGGTAGTAGGTCATCAGCTCTTCGGGCGAGAGGTGCACGTACCTGAGCATGTCCTCGATGGTGTCGTGGGTCTCGATACCGCCATGGCGCACGCTGCCGTCGGCGTCCTGGTAGACGTTCACCGAGTCGGTGTCGCCGAACAGGTTGTGCATGTCGCCGAGGATCTCCTGATAGGCGCCCACCAGGAACACCGCCAGCAGGTAGTCCTCGCCTTCGCGCACCTCGTGTACCGGCAGGCTGGTCTCGATGCTCTGCTCGTCGACGTACTGCTTGATCTTGCCGTCGGAATCGCAGGTCAGGTCCTGCAGCACGGCGCGGCGCACCGGTTCTTCATCGAGCCGGGTGAGCGGCACGATGGGCAGGATCTGGTCGATGGCCCAGGTGTCGGGCAGGCTCTGGAACACCGAGAAGTTGCAGATGTACTTGTCGGCCAGCTTGTCGTTGAGTTCGTCGAGCACCTGCCGATGGGAGCGCTGGCGGGCCTTGAGCTGGTTGTACAGGCGGCGGCAGATGGCGAAGTAGCACTGCTCGGCCAGGGCCTTGTCGCTCAGGCTCAGGGTGCCGGCGGCGTACTGCGCAGCGGCTTCGCTGACGTACTGGGTGGCGCGCCAGTAGGTCTCGGTGACCATCTCCGGATCGGTATCGCCGAGCAGCTCGGCCAGCCACTGCACCACCTCGGCCTTGCCTTCGAAACGCTCGCTGGCCGGCACGCTGTCGTTGTGGCGCTCGACGTCGGTGACCTGCATCACCAGCATGGCGTGATGGGCAGTCATGGCCCGACCGCTTTCCGAGAAGATGTTCGGATGCGGCAATTCCTGCTGGTCGCAGAACTCCTTGAGCATGCCGACCACGGTACTGGCGTAGTCGTCCATGTCGTAGTTGATGGAGCTGGCGTTGCGCGAGTGGGTACCGTCGTAGTCCACGCCCAGGCCGCCGCCGACGTCGATGTGGTCCAGCGGCAGCCCCAGGGCGCGCAGCTCGGCGTAGTAGCGGATGGCTTCGCGGAAGCCCTGGCGGTAGTCGGCCAGGTTGGCGATCTGCGAGCCCATGTGGAAGTGCAGCAGGCGCACGCCCTGCTCCAGGCCAGCGGCGCGGAAGCGCTCGATCACCGACAGCAGCTGGGCGGCGGAGAGACCAAACTTGGATTTCTCGCCGCCGGTATCGGCCCATTTGCTCGACGCCAGGGACGACAGCCGCACGCGCAGACCAACCTGGGGCGTGACCTTCAGCTCAGCGGCCTCCTCGATCACCAGCGGAACCTCGGATTCCTTCTCGATGACGATGAAGACGCTATGACCGAGCTTCTGGCCCATCAGCGCCAGGCGGATGAATTCGCGGTCCTTGTAGCCGTTACAGACGATGGTGCCGCCCTTGGGCGCCAGCGCCAGCACCGCCATCAATTCCGGCTTGGAACCGGCTTCCAGGCCAATGGAGACGTCGCGGGTGGCGATGATGTTCTCCACCACCGCTTCCTGCTGGTTGACCTTGATCGGATAGAGGGCGGTGTAGCGGCCCTGGTAGTCGAGTCGCTCGATGTTGCGGTCGAAGGCGCCGGTCAGGTGGCGTACCTGGCCCTGCAGGATGTCCGGGAAACGGACCAGCAGCGGCAACGAGAGCCCTGCCTCGCGCAATTGGCCGACCAGCACGTGCAGGTCGATCGGCGAACCGTCCGGGCCGTGGGGGCGTACCTCCACGTTGCCGGTGTCGCTGATGGCGAAGTAGCCGGCGCCCCAGTGGCGAATACCGTAGACACTGCGGCTGTCCGCCACGGTCCACTGGCTGCCGTCGTCTTTGCGCGTGCGTCGTGGGGACATTCGCGGGAATCTCCTGTTGGGAATCTTGCTTGGATGGACCGCCACCAAGGGCGGTAAGTTGTACGCAGGAGCACCGAGGGTGCGATCTAGCCGCCTGCTCGCTTGGTCTTGAAGCCGCGCTTCTCGAGTTCACCGACCAGCAGCTCGACGTGGTCGCCCTGGATCTCAATGACGCCTTCCTTGAGCGCGCCGCCGGTGCCGCAGCGACGCTTGAGCGCACTGGCCAGCTCCCTGAGTTCATCACCCTCGAGTGGCACGCCGGTGACAGTGGTCACCGTCTTGCCGCCGCGCCCCTTGGTCTCGCGCCGCACCCGGGCGATGCCGTCGCCGGCCGGCGCCGGCGCGGCCGGCTCCTCCGGGCGAATGCGGCCGACGTCGGTGGAGTACACCAGGCGGCTGAGGTCCGACAGGGATGTGGATTTCTTGCTCAAGGGGCGGTCCTCCCAGCTCGGGGACAGGCGTCGGGCACCAGGCGACGGACGCCTGGAGGCAACCTTGGAAGCTGCGCCGGCCGGCTCGGGCCGCGCTATTCCGGGGCCGCGCAATGTAGCAGCATCGTCGCCGGATGCTAAGGGACGAATGCGAGAAATTAAGGCAGGGATGCGACATCGGCACCGGTCAGGACGAGCCGCAGCGCGGCCAGCGAGTCCGGGCAATAGGGCATCTCGCGCGCCTGTTCGACGATGGCCGCAGGAGCGAGAAAGCGCGCTTCCAGCACCTCTTCCGGCTGCAGCTGCAGCCGGCCATCCCAGCGGGCGCTGAACACCCCGCCCCAGAGCCGATTGCCTGGCTCCTCGTAATAGAAGGTACCGTGCTCGCGGAGCGGGACGCCGCTCACGCCCAGTTCCTCCGCCATTTCCCGCGCCGCGGACTCGGCGTAGCTTTCTCCCGGCGCCACCATGCCACCGGCGGCCACGTCCCAGTAACCCGGGTAGAGCGCCTTGCTCAGGGTACGGCGGTGCACGCAGAGCTCGCCCGCGCCGTTGAACAGCAGGATGAAGGTACAGCGGCCGATCAGACCGCGGGCGCGCAATTCGGCCCGCGGCAGGTGGCCTTGGATGCGGTCGTCGCGGTCGACCCAGACCACCGCTTCCCGGTCGGACGCGGCGCGATGCGCCGCTTCGCGCTCCTCGATCGCCATCAGCCCTGTTCCAGCAACTGGCGCAGGTCGATGATGGCGGCGTTGGCGCGGGAGATGTAGTTCGCGATCACCAGCGAGTGGTTGGCCAGGATGCCGAAGCCGCTGCCGTTGAGGATCATCGGACTCCAGATCGGCTGCTGCGCCGCTTCCAGTTCGCGGATGATCTCGCGCACGTTCACCGTGGCGTTCTTCTTGGCCAGGGTGTCGGCGAAGTCCACCTCGATGGCACGCAGGATGTGCGACAGCGCCCAGGCCTGGCCGCGGGCTTCGTAGAAGACGTTGTCGATCTGCAGCCAGGGCGTCTCGACGCGCTGCTCGTGCACCTCCGGCACCTGACCGGCGGGAATGTCCTGGTTCGGCTGCACCTCGGCATCCAGGCGCACCCGACCGACGCTGGCGGAAAGCCGCTGGGACAGCGAGCCCAGGCGGGTCTCGACGTCACCCAGCCAGTTGCGCAGGTTGTCGGAACGCGAATAGAAGTAGGCGGCAGGCTGGCCCTGGGCATTCTGGCCACCCAGGCGCGCCAGGTAGCGATCCAGGGAGGCGATGCCGGCGCGGTATTCCGACTCCGACGAGGGCATGGCCCAGCTGTGGTTGTCGAAGTTGAAGCGTGGCTCGGCCTGGGCCAGGTCGACATCCTCGGTGGATTGCGACTGGGAGCGCGCGAAGTCCTTGCGCAGGGCACGGGCCAGGTCGCGGGTCTGCACCAGCACGCCATATTCCCAGGACGGCATGTCGTCCAGCCAGACGCCCGGCGGCAGGATGTCGTTGGAGAGGTAGCCACCCGGCTTGTCGAGCAGGGTGCTGGCCACCTGCTTGAGCGTCTCCACCGTGGTGTAGCCCAGCACCAGCTTGCGCCCGCTGGCCGTGGCCGCCTCCTGGGCATGCTGCTGCACCGGGAAGAAATCCGGTTCGCGGCTCCAGTACCAACCTATCGCCAGGGTGACCAGCAGATAGAGTGCCACCAGCACAGCCACCAGCCGGAGCCATCCCGACCTCATATTCCACTCCCGCATGGGCAATTCCTTGCAATGATTTCAAAGGGGTCTGCGCTTGGACTGTCGCCGGTGGCGCCGGTTGCGCACGCAAGATCGGGCGCAGGCGGCAGCATCGCGTCGGCGGTCATCCCGAGACTAGGGTAACAGGCGACGGACGCTACTCCAGAAGCGACCGGCAGTGTCCATGCGAGCGGCATCGCCGCCGCTAACCAGGGTAACGCCTCTTCCCTGCCGCTCTTCAATTGGTAGCATAGAGCCATCAACTCAAGAATGACGGATCAATTCGTGAGCGAACCTGAAGACCCGAGCCGCGACCGCCTGAAGCTGCATTTCGCCCAGCGGGTCATTCATCAGTCGCGCCAGGTACTGGAGATCTGGCAGCGCTTGCAGCGGGACGAGTGGAACGCGAGCAGCCTTGCCGAGCTGACCGATGCCAATGCGCGCCTACTGCAGTACGCCAAGCGCTTCGACCAGCAGGGACACGCCGAACTCGCCGAGGCCATCGCCGCTACCCTGGTTCAGGTCGCGGCCAATCGCGGTCGCCTCAACAGCCAGGCCATCACCGAGCTCAGCCAGGCCATGCAGAGCCTGTCGCGCACCGGCCTGCGCCAGGGCGACCAGCTGGAAACCACCAGCTTGCCGCCGCTGCGCAAGCCGATCTACATCGCCCTGCTCGATACCGAACGTGCCGAGCGCCTGGCGCAGCAGATGGAATATTTCGGTGTGGTCATCCAGCTCTGCCGCGGCGCCGAGGAATTCCGCCAGATGCTGGATACCCGCCACCCGGCGGTCATCGTCATGGACGTCGACTTCGGCGGCGTCGGCGCGGGTATCCAGCTGGCGCTGGAGGCCCAGACCGGCCTGGAGCGCAAGCTGCCGGTGCTGTTCTACAGCCACCAGGAGGCCGACACGCCCTTTCGCCTGGCAGCGGTCCGCGCCGGCGGCCAGGAGTTCTACACCGGCACCCTGGATTCGGCGCGGCTGCTGGAAAAGATCGAGAACCTCACCCGCACCGTCTACTACGATCCGATCCGCGCCCTGGTGGTGGACGACTCACGCGCCCAGGCCATGGCCACGGAAATGGCGCTCAACAGTGCCGGCATCGTCACCCGCACCCTGATGCAGCCTGGCGCGGTGATGTCCCACCTGGCCGAATTCGTGCCTGACCTGATCATCCTCGACATGTACATGCCCGAGTGCATCGGCACCGAACTGGCCAAGGTCATCCGCCAGCACGAGCGCTATGTCAGCGTGCCCATCATCTATCTGTCGGCCGAGGACGATCTCGACAAGCAGCTGGACGCCATGAGCGAAGGCGGCGACGACTTCCTCACCAAGCCGATCAAGCCGCGTCACCTGATCGCTACCGTCCGCACCCGCGCCGCCCGGGCGCGCAGCCTGCAGGCGCGCATCGTCCAGGACAGCCTCACCGGCCTGTACAACCACACCCATACCCTGCAGTTGCTGGAAGACGCCTGCTTCCGCGCCCGCCGCACCCAGCGGCCGATCACCTTCGCCATGCTGGACATTGACCATTTCAAGCAGGTCAACGACCACTACGGCCATCCCATGGGCGACCGGGTGATCAAGAGCCTGGCGCTGTTCCTCAAGCAACGCCTGCGCAAGTCCGATCATATCGGTCGCTACGGTGGCGAGGAATTCGCCATCGTCCTGCCCGATACCGACCTGGCCACCGCCACCCGGCTGATCGACGAGATCCGCCAGCGCTTCGCCGAGATCCACTATCCCGCCTCGCCCAAGGAACTCAGCTGTACCTTCAGTGCGGGCCTGGCGCAGCTGGAGCCCAACCAGGAGATGACGCTGCTCGCCAAGCAGGCCGACCAGGCGCTCTACGCGGCCAAGCGCGCCGGCCGCAACTGCGTGCGCCAGTACGGCCAGGAATAGTGTGGTGTTCGAGGTTGTCTGCACAATTTTGGCGGCGCTTTTTCGGCCGCAGCGGCGGACCGTCCGGACGACGTTGCCACTCCTCACCATAGCCCTGCCATGACTCGTCGCGGCGCCTGGCCCAGTCGGGGCGCCGAACCGTCGGAGCGCCGAACCGTCAAAAAATCCCTCGCCAATTCTTGCGCGAACCCCTGAAACACCACACTAGCCGGAACCCGCTGGCGCCTCTGCTATGATCGGCCGCTGCCGATCTTCGAGAAGCCCATGCGTGTCCTGCTGTTCCTGCTCACCCTGCTGCTGACCCTGCCCGCCGCCGCGGGCCTGTTCGACGCGCCACGCCCGGCTGCCGACCTGGGCCTGGGGGGCCAGCGCGCCAGCCAGCCATTCCTGCCGGTGGACCAGGCGTTCCGCTTCGAACAGCGCCAGGACGCCGCAGGACGTACCGTGGTGCGCTTCACCATCGCCGAAGGCTACTACCTCTATCGCCAGCGCTTCGCCTTCGCCGCCGATCCCGGCCTGCTGGCCGGTCCGGTGCGCCTGCCACCCGGCGAGCCCAAGCACGACGAGTGGTTCGGCGACGTCCAGGTCTATCACGCGGGAGTGGACATTCCCCTGCCCCTCGCGGCCGGGCGTGGCGGCCAGGTGCGCGTCACCTACCAGGGCTGCGCCGACCGCGGCCTCTGCTATCCCCCCGAAACCCGCACCCTGGACATCGCCACGCCGCCACAGGGCTTCTGGTCCTGGCTGGCGCCGCCCGCCCCAGGCTGGCTGCAGCAGGCGCTGCTGGCCTTCCTGTCCGGCCTGACCCTAACCTTCACGCCCTGCGTGCTGCCCATGCTGCCGATCCTTTCCGCCGTGGTGCTGGCCGGGCGGGCACGGCCAGGACGCGGGCTGCTGCTGGCGCTAGCCTATGTGCTACCCATGGCGCTGTGTTTCGCCGTGCTGGGTGCCCTGATGGGCCTGTTCGGCGCCGGGCTCAACCTCCAGGCACGCCTGCAGTCGCCCTGGGTGCTGGTGCCCTTCGCCGCGCTCTTCGTCGTCTTCGGACTGGGGATGTTCGGCCTCTTCGACGTGCGCCTGCCCGCCCCGCTGCGCGAGCGGCTGGAACGCCTGCTGCAGAGCCGCCAAGGTGGCTCCCTGGGTGGTGCCGCGACCCTCGGCGTGCTCTCCAGCCTGGTGGTCTCGCCCTGCATCTCGGCGCCCCTGGCCGGGCTGCTGCTCTACATCAGCACCACCGCGGACGTCACCGGCGGCGGCCTGGCCCTGTTCGCCCTCGGCCTGGGCATGGGCATGCCGCTGATCGTCGTCGCCGCCGGCGGTGGCGCCCTGCTCCCCCGCAGCGGTGCCTGGCTGGTGGGCGTGCGCAATGCCTTCGGCGTACTGCTGCTGGCGGTGGCGCTGTGGTTGCTCGAACGCCTGTTGCCGGGTCCGCTGGCCCTGGCCGGCTGGGGCCTGCTGGCGGCCGGTAGCGGTCTCTTCCTCGGCGCCCTGGACTTCGTACCCAAGCCACCGCGCCAGCGGCTGCTGCAACTGCTCGGCCTGGCCCTGCTGCTGTACGGCGCCGCCTGCGGTATCGGCGCCCTGCGTGGGGCCAGCGATCCGCAACGGCCGCTGGGCGAATCCGCCGCTCCGCCGCTGGCCGCGCGCACGGAGGAAATGCGCAGCCTGAGCGATCCGGCGGCCCTCACCGCCGCCCTTGGCCAGGGCCGCCCGGTGCTGGTGGATGTCTATGCCGACTGGTGCATCAGTTGCAAACTCATCGAGCGCGAGGTGTTCGGCGACCCTGGGGTACAGGCGCAATTGCGGGATTTCACGCTGATCCGCTTCGATATGACGGCGAGCGACCGGGAACAGCGGCAATGGCTGGAGCGCCAGGGCCTGTTCGGCCCGCCAGCTATCCTGTTCTACGATGCAAGGGGCCAGGAGCGGACCTCGGCTCGCATCGTCGGCGAAATCGACGCCACCGGCTTTCTCGCCCGCCTGGCTGGGGTAAAAAGGCTCATCGCCAGCGATTAAAAGAAATTTCGCCCAACGTGCTGGCATTTCCGGCAAACGTCCAGCGACTGGACAGTCACCTCAGGTTGCGGCATAGTCCGCGGCCAATCTGGTTGCGAAAACGTGAGGCAAGGCGGCTATGGCGCATCTGCTGGTACTGCATGGGCCCAACCTGAATCTGCTGGGGACCCGGGAGCCGGGCGTCTACGGTGCCACCACCCTGGCCCAGATCAACGCCGATCTCGAAGCCCGCGCCAGCGCTGCCGGTCATCGCCTGCAATACCTGCAAAGCAACGCCGAGCACCAGCTGATCGACCGCATCCATGCCGCGCGCGACGAAGGGGTGGATTTCATCCTGATCAATCCGGCCGCCTTCACCCATACCAGCGTCGCCCTACGTGACGCCTTGCTCGCGGTGAGCATCCCATTCATCGAAGTGCACCTTTCCAACGTGCACAAGCGCGAACCCTTCCGCCACCACTCCTACTTTTCCGACGTGGCGGTCGGGGTCATCTGCGGGCTCGGCGCCAGTGGCTATCGCCTGGCGCTGGAAGCCGCCTGCGAACAGCTCGCCGCCCGCGGCTGAACGCGCCCCAATATCTAGAACATCACCTGAACCCGAGGGGAGAGCCAACGCCAATGGACATCCGTAAAGTCAAGAAACTGATCGAGCTGCTGGAAGAGTCCGGTATCGACGAGCTGGAAATCCGCGAAGGCGAAGAGTCCGTGCGCATCAGCCGCAACACTGGCCGTGGCCAGGGCATGCAGACCGTCTACGCCGCCGCTCCCGCTCCGGTCGCCGCCCCGGCTCCGGCGCCGGCTGCTGCTGCCCCCGCCGAAGCCGCCGCCCCGCAGTTGACCGGTAACGTGGCTCGTTCGCCCATGGTCGGCACCTTCTACCGCGCTTCCTCGCCCACCACCCCGCCCTTCGTCGAAGTCGGCCAGCAGGTGAAGAAAGGCGACATCCTGTGCATCGTCGAAGCCATGAAGATGATGAACCACATCGAAGCCGAAGCCAGCGGCACCATCGGCCAGGTGCTGGTCGAGAACGGTCAGCCCGTCGAATTCGACCAGCCGCTGTTCACCATTGTCTAAGCCCGTGGAGCCCACGATGCTGGAAAAAGTCCTGATCGCCAACCGCGGGGAAATCGCCCTGCGCGTGGTGCGTGCCTGCAAGGAGCTGGGCATCAAGACGGTGGCGGTTCATTCCACCGCCGACCGCGAACTGATGCATCTGTCCCTCGCCGACGAATCGGTGTGCATCGGCCCGGCCCCCTCGCCCCAGTCCTACCTGAACATCCCGGCCATCATCAGTGCCGCGGAAGTCACCGGCGCCACCGCCATCCACCCCGGCTACGGCTTTCTCGCCGAGAACGCCGACTTCGCCGAGCAGGTGGAACAATCCGGCTTCGCCTTCGTCGGCCCCACCGCCGACGTGATTCGCCTGATGGGCGACAAGGTCTCCGCCAAGAACGCCATGAAGCAGGCCGGTGTGCCCACCGTCCCGGGCTCCGACGGCGCCCTGCCGGATGACGAGGCCGAGTGCCTGCGCATCGGTCGCGAAGTCGGCTATCCGGTGATCATCAAGGCCGCCGGTGGCGGTGGTGGTCGCGGCATGCGCGTGGTCGAAGACGAGGCCGAGCTGATCAAGTCGATCAAGCTGACCCAGACCGAAGCCGGCGCCGCCTTCGGCAACTCCATGGTCTACATGGAGAAATTCCTCGGCAATCCGCGTCACGTGGAAGTCCAGGTGCTCTCCGATGGCCAGGGCAACGCCGTGCACCTCTACGACCGCGACTGCTCGCTGCAGCGTCGTCACCAGAAGGTCATCGAGGAAGCGCCTGCGCCCCAGATCGACGAGAAGGCCCGTGAAGAAGTCCTGGCCCGCTGCGTCAAGGCCTGCATCGACATCGGCTACCGCGGCGCCGGCACCTTCGAGTTCCTCTACGAGGACGGCCGCTTCTACTTCATCGAGATGAACACCCGCGTGCAGGTGGAGCATCCGGTGACCGAGATGATCACCGGCGTCGACATCGTCAAGGAGATGCTCAGCATCGCCGCTGGCAACCCGCTTTCGATCAAGCAGGAAGACATCAAGATCACCGGCCACGCCATCGAGTGCCGGATCAACGCCGAAGATCCCAAGACCTTCATGCCCTCCCCGGGCCTGGTCAAGCACTACCATGCGCCGGGCGGCAATGGCGTGCGGGTGGATTCTCACCTGTACAGCGGCTACAAGGTTCCGCCGAACTACGATTCGCTGATCGGCAAGCTGATCACCTGGGGCAAGACCCGCGACGAGGCCATGGCCCGGATGCGCAACGCCCTGGACGAGCTGATCGTCGACGGCATCAAGACCAATGCCGATCTGCACCGGATGCTGACCCGCGACCAGGCCTTTGGCCAGGGCGCGGTGAACATCCATTACCTGGAGAAGAAGTTGGGCATGCGCCACTGAGTGCATGACGACTGCTGATTCAGTGAACGGGCTGCCCTCGGGCAGCCCGTTTTCATTTACCCTCCCCGCTTTGACCCGATTCAGGTAGCCCATCATGTCCTGGCTGCAAGTCCGCCTCGCCATCACCCCCGCCCAGGCGGAAACCTACGAAGACCTCATGCTCGAACTGGGCGCCGTCTCGGTGACCTTCATGGACGCCGAGGACCAGCCGATCTTCGAGCCGGACCTGGGCACCACGCCGCTGTGGTCCCAGACCCACCTGCTGGCGCTGTTTGAAGGCGATACCGACGCCACCGCCCTGGAGCAGCGCGTCCAGTTGTTGGCCAACGGCCTGACCTACGAGGTCGAGCGCCTGGAAGACCAGGAGTGGGAACGCAGCTGGATGGACAACTTCCAGCCCATGCGCTTCGGCCAGCGCCTGTGGATCGTGCCCAGCTGGCACGAGGCGCCGGAACCGGACGCGGTCAACCTGCTGCTGGACCCGGGCCTGGCCTTCGGCACGGGTACCCACCCCACCACCTCCCTGTGCCTGCAATGGCTGGACGGCGAGCCGGTGGAAGGACGTCAGGTACTGGATTTCGGCTGCGGCTCGGGCATCCTCGCCATCGCCGCCCTGCTGCTGGGCGCCAAGCGCGCGGTGGGTACCGACATCGACGTCCAGGCACTGGAAGCCTCGCGGGAGAACGCCAATCGCAACGGCATCGACCCGGCACGCTTTCCGCTATACCTGCCCGCCGACCTGCCGAGCGAGCCGGCCGACGTGGTGGTCGCCAATATCCTCGCCGGTCCGCTGGTCGGGCTGGCCGAGCAGATCACCCGCCTGACCCGCATCGGCGGACGCCTGGCGCTCTCCGGCATCCTCGCCGAGCAGGCCGAGGACGTGCGCGCCGCCTACGCCGGCAGCTTCGACCTGGAGCCCACCGCCACCCTCGACGGCTGGGTGCGCATCAGCGGCACCCGCCGCCACTAGGCAGCTGTCCCACCGCCGAACCGCTCACCGGGCGGCCCGGCGGAAGCCCTTCTTTCGCCAGGGCCTTCGGGTACACTAGCGCGCTTAAATTCCCTGGCTGTCGCCTCGCCATGACCGATTCCCTCGTCGCCCAGTGTCCGCATTGCCATACTCGCTTCCGCGTCACCCAGGAACATCTGGCTGCCGCGGACGGTGACGTCAGGTGCGGCGTCTGCCTGGAAGTCTTCAACGCCACCAACCAGGCCGCGCCCCTGACCGCTCCGGTCGCCGCGCCTACCCCGGTGGCACCGCCGCCAGCCGCGACCGAGCCGGCGCCGAGCGAAGCCGCCTGGCCGCACGACGAGCTGGATCTCAGCCACCTGGAACTCGACGCCGAGGTCGCCCGCCTCGGCGCACTGGAAGAGCAGCGCCGTGTTCCGGCCATGCCCGCTGCAGCCCCCTCGGTGAAGGCACCGCAGGAAGAGCCGGCGCCGGAGCCTGGCCTGGCCGCGCGCCGTCGCGAGGACGACGAGGACTCGCTCGAACTGCCGGCACTGGGCCCCGTCACCGCCGAGCGGGAAGCCGAACCCGAGCCCCTGGCGCTGCGGACCGCTGTCGAGCCGGAGCTCGACGACCGTCCCGAGCCTGCAGCCGAACCCGAACCCGAACCACCAGCCGTCACCGCACGGTCGGCAGCCGCCCTGCCGCCGATCACCGCCAACGCGGCCCCCCTGCGCCCGGCCGCCCCGCCGCCGCCCGCCCCGCTCACGGTACCCGCACGCGAACGCCAGGAGCCGGCCCTCGGCCGCGTCGATGCCGAGGACGACGACCGCGCCGAACCCGGCCTGGGCCGACTGGACGATTGGCGGGAACCGGTCACCGAGCCGCTCAGCGCCGACCGTGACGGCGAAGACGAAGCCCCGCCGGCCAAGTCGGCGACCGCGTTGCGCAGCGAGCCGGAATGGCAGGACGATCCCCTGGTCGACCTGCACGACGACCCCCTGCTGCTGGGCACCCGCCGCGAACGCCCGCGCTGGGGGCGGCGCCTGCTATGGATCTTCCTTTGCCTGCTGGCCCTGCTGGCCCTGGCCGGCCAGTACGTCTACTACCACTTCGACGAACTGGCGCGGCAGGACAGCTACCGGCCGCTGTTCGTCCAGGCCTGTGCCAGCCTCGGCTGCAAGGTGCCCTCCAAGGTCGACGTCCAGCAGATCCGCAGCAGCAACCTGGTGGTACGCAGCCATCCGCAATTCTCCGGTGCCCTGCGCGTCGACGCCATCCTCTACAACCGCGCGCCCTTCTCGCAGCCCTTCCCGCTGCTGGAACTGCGCTTCGCCGACCTCAACGGCCAACTGCTCGCCAGCCGCCGCTTCAAGCCCGGCGAGTACCTGAACGGCGAGCTCAAGGGCCAGGACGAGATGCCGCCGCAGACGCCGATCCACATCGCCCTGGACATCCTCGATCCCGGTCCGCGGGCGGTGAATTACAGCCTGAGCTTCTTCTCGCCGGAGTGAGGGCACCCGGGAATTGCTCATAAACTAGCCAACTCGCGCTTTATCCGGAGGCGGCGAGCGGGTATCATTCCCAACCCTTTTCAAGCACCGCAGTCCCTGTCCGCGGCCGGTTTCCGGCGCAGGCGGAACAGGCGCCTATTCGCCAGGGAAAAAGATATGTCGATGGTGCGCATCGGCCCTTATACCTTGCCCAATCCGCTGATCCTCGCGCCCATGGCCGGGGTCACCGACCTGCCCTTCCGCCGCCTGTGCCTCGCACTGGGCGCCGGCATGGCCGTGTCGGAAATGGTGACCAGCGACGTGCGTCTCTACGACAGCCGCAAGTCGCGGCTGCGCCTGATTCACGCCAGCGAGCAGGAGCCGCGCTCGGTGCAGATCGCCGGCGGCGATCCGGCCATGCTGGCCGAAGCGGCCCGGCGCAACGTCGAGCTGGGCGCCCAGATCATCGACATCAACATGGGCTGCCCGGCCAAGAAGGTCTGCAACAAGGCTGCCGGTTCCGCGCTGATGAAGGACGAGGCCCTGGTGGCCGAGATCCTCGCCGCCGTGGTGGCGGCCGTCGACGTCCCCGTGACCCTGAAGATCCGTACCGGCTGGAATCCCGACAATCGCAACGGCCTGCGCATCGCGCAGCTGGCCGAAGCCGCGGGCATCCAGGCCCTCGCCGTGCATGGCCGCACCCGGGACGACCGTTTCCTCGGCGCCGCCGAGTACGACACCATCGCCACCATCAAGCGGGCGGTCGGCATCCCGGTGTTCGCCAATGGCGATATCGACAGCCCGGAAAAGGCCCGGGCGGTGCTCGAGCACACCCGTTGCGACGGCCTGCTGATCGGCCGCGCCGCCCAGGGCCGCCCCTGGATCTTCCGCGAGATCGCGCATTACCTGGCGACCGGCGAGCACCTGCCGGCGCCGACCGACGCCGAGGTGGCAGCCATCCTGCTGGAGCACCTGGCTGCCCTGCACGCCTTCTATGGCCCGGAGATGGGCGTCCGCATCGCTCGCAAGCACGTCGGCTGGTACCTGGCCGACCGCCCCGGCGCGGCGGAATCGCGTGCCCTGTTCAATCGTTTGCAAGACGCGGACGCGCAGCACGCCAGCATTCGCGCCTTCTTCGCGCAGCCCCCGACCGGGAAGCAGGTGGCATGAATTCGATGACCCAGACCCCTTTGACTGGAATAGCGCCCGTGAGCGACAACGGCGACTTAAAGCAGCACCTGACCGCCCCCCTGCAGGAGGGCCAGACGCTGCGCGACAGCGTCGAGAAGGCGCTGCGCAACTATTTCGCCCATCTCGATGGGCAGCCGGTGACCGACGTCTACAACATGGTGCTCTGCGAAGTGGAAGCACCGCTGCTCGAAAGCGTGATGAATTACGTCAAGGGCAACCAGACCAAGGCCTCGGAAATGCTCGGCCTCAATCGCGGCACCCTGCGCAAGAAGCTCAAGCAGTACGACCTGCTCTGATCCGCCTCCTCGCCGGCGGGCCAAGCGGGCTCACCGGCGGCCTCTCTTCTCCTGATGGACATGACCATGACCGACCAGACCTCTCGCCTCCCCGTCCGCCGCGCGCTGATCAGCGTGTCCGACAAGACGGGCGTCGTCGACTTCGCCCGCGAACTCGCGGCCATCGGCGTGGAAATCCTGTCCACCGGCGGCACCTACAAGCTGCTGCGCGACGAAGGCATCCCGGCCTTGGAAGTGGCCGACTACACCGGCTTCCCGGAGATGATGGACGGCCGCGTCAAGACCCTGCACCCGAAGATCCACGGCGGCATCCTCGGTCGTCGCGGCGTCGACCATGAGGTGATGAGCGAACACGGCATCCGCCCCATCGACCTGGTTGCGGTCAACCTCTACCCCTTCGCCGCCACCGTGGCCAAGCCCGGCTGCAGCCTGGCCGACGCCATCGAGAACATCGACATCGGCGGCCCGACCATGGTCCGCAGCGCGGCCAAGAACCACAAGGACGTCGCCATCGTGGTCAATGCCAGCGACTACGCGGCCATCCTCGACGACCTCAAGGCTGGTGGCCTGACCTATGCCCAGCGCTTCGACCTGGCGCTCAAGGCCTTCGAGCACACCGCCGCCTACGACGGCATGATCGCCAACTACCTGGGCAGCATCGACCAGCAGGCAGAGACCCTGTCCACCGCAGGCCGCGCGGCCTTCCCGCGCACCTTCAGCGCCCAGTTCATCAAGGCGCAGGACATGCGCTATGGCGAAAACCCGCACCAGCAGGCGGCCTTCTACGTCGAGCACGCCAGCGAAGCCTGCGTGGCCACCGCCACCCAGCTGCAGGGCAAGGAACTGTCCTTCAACAACGTCGCCGACACCGACGCCGCCCTGGAAACCGTGAAGAGCTACGACCAGCCGGCCTGCGTCATCGTCAAGCACGCCAACCCCTGCGGCGTGGCCGCGGCCGGCGATATCCGCCAGGCCTACGAACTGGCCTACGCCACCGACAACGAATCGGCCTTCGGCGGTATCATCGCCTTCAACCGCGAGCTGGACGCCGAGACTGCCCGTGCCATCGTCGAGCGCCAGTTCGTCGAGGTGATCATCGCCCCGCGCGTCAGTGCCGAAGCCCGTGACGTCGTCGCCGCCAAGGCCAACGTCCGCCTGCTGGAATGCGGCGAGTGGCCGGCCGAGCGCAAGCCCGGCCTGGACCTCAAGCGCGTCAACGGCGGCCTGCTGGTGCAGAGCCGTGACATCGCCATGATCACTGCCGCCGACCTCAAGGTGGTGACCCAGCGCGCGCCCAGCGAGCAGGAGCTGCAGGACCTGATCTTCGCCTGGAAGGTGGCCAAGTTCGTCAAATCCAATGCCATCGTCTACGCCAAGGGCCAGCAGACCGTTGGCATCGGCGCCGGCCAGATGAGCCGGGTCAACTCGGCGCGCATCGCCGCCATCAAGGCCGAGCACGCGGGTCTGGCCGTGGCCGGGGCGGTCATGGCCTCGGACGCCTTCTTCCCCTTCCGCGACGGCATCGACAACGCCGCGGCCGTCGGCATCACCGCGGTGATCCAGCCAGGCGGCTCCATGCGTGACGCCGAGGTCATCGCCGCCGCCGACGAAGCGGACATCGCCATGGTCTTCACCGGTATGCGCCACTTCCGCCACTAAGAGCCTGCCACGGCGCGGCCGCAAGGCCTCGCCGTGGCGCCAATTTTCAGCGGTGGCCGCCCCGATGCGACCGCCGGAGAGGAATTCTGCATGAACGTACTCATCATCGGCAGCGGCGGTCGCGAACACGCCCTGGCCTGGAAGGTCGCCCAGGACACCCGGGTCACCAAGGTCTATGTCGCCCCCGGCAACGCCGGCACCGCCACCGAAGCCAAGTGCGAGAACGTCGCCCTCGACGTCCTGGCCCTGGAGCAACTGGCCGACTTCGCCGCCGCCAACGTGCAGCTGACCATCGTCGGCCCCGAGGCGCCCCTGGTGGCCGGGGTGGTCGACCTGTTCCGCCGCCGTGGCCTGCCCTGCTTCGGCCCCACCGCCGGCGCCGCCCAGCTGGAAGGCTCCAAGGCCTTCACCAAGGATTTCCTGGCGCGCCACCGGATTCCCACCGCTGCCTACGCCAACTTCACCGAAGTGGAGCCGGCGCTGGCCTACCTGCGCGAGCAGGGTGCCCCTATCGTCATCAAGGCCGACGGCCTGGCCGCCGGCAAGGGCGTGATCGTCGCCATGACCCTGGCCGAAGCCGAGGACGCGGTGCGTGACATGCTCTCCGGCAATGCCTTCGGCGATGCCGGCGCGCGGGTGGTGATCGAGGAATTCCTCGACGGCGAGGAAGCCAGCTTCATCGTCATGGTCGACGGCAAGAACGTGCTGCCCATGGCCACCAGCCAGGACCACAAGCGTGTCGGCGACGGTGACAGCGGCCCCAACACCGGCGGCATGGGCGCCTACTCCCCGGCACCGGTGGTGACCGCCGAGGTACACGCCCGGGTCATGCGCGAGATCATCGAGCCCACCGTGGCCGGCATGGCTGCCGAAGGCAATGTCTACACCGGCTTCCTCTATGCCGGTCTGATGATCGATGCCAGCGGTGCGCCCAAGGTCATCGAGTTCAACTGCCGTTTCGGCGATCCCGAGACCCAGCCCGTGATGCTGCGCCTGCAGTCCAGCCTGGTGCTGCTGGTGGAAGCGGCGCTGGCCGAGGCGCTGGACAAGATCGAAGCCCGCTGGGATCCGCGGCCGAGCCTGGGCATCGTCCTGGCCGCCGGCGGCTATCCGGGCGACTACGCCAAGGGCGACGCCATCGCCGGCCTGGCGGCTGCCGCTGCGCGGCCGGGCAAGGTGTTCCATGCCGGTACCGCCCTGCGCGACGGTCAGGTTGTAACAGCCGGTGGCCGGGTGCTGTGCGCCACGGCGTTAGGTGATACGGTTTCCGCTGCCCAGCAGAATGCCTATGCACTGGCTCGCGAAATTTCCTGGAATGGCTGTTTCTTCCGTAGCGACATCGGCTACCGTGCCATCGCCCGCGAGCGACAGTGACGCTCTTCCGGGATTCGTCCGTCCAGCCGATGACGTCACCGGCTGCGACGGGCTGATCTATACTCGATACCTGCATCCGCGAAGGGAACTCTCGTGCACCGGCTCTGGATCGCCCTAGGCTTTGTGGTCAGCTGGCTACTGTTGCTGGCGGTGGCCAATTCCGTGCAAGCCGAGAGCCCGCCGGACGCGGGCTGGGCGCAGTACGAAGACGCTACCGGTGAATTCCGGCTGGACGACGTGCGCGACCGCCTCTCCGCCTTCAAGCCGCTGATCGCCAACAAGACCCATAGACCCGCCGGCCCGGGTGCCCTCTGGCTGCACACCCGAGTCTCGCCCGATACCCAGCAGCGGCTGCTGCGCATCATCTCGCCCAACGTCGGCTACCTGGATTTCTACGCCTACAGCGAAGACCAGATGCTCAGCGAGATTCGCGATGGCCTGGCCCGACCGCTGCTCAATCCCCAGCAGATCAGCCGCGACTTCGTCTTTCCCATCCCACCCAGCACCGAGCCACTGGACCTGTTCCTGAGATTCGAATCGCCCCAGCCGATGCGCATCGCGCTGACGCTCAGCAACAGCGCCGAGGCCGAGATCACCCATCGGCTGGTGATGTTCGGCGTGCTGCTCGGCTGCCTGGCCATGCTCGCGCTGTACAACGGTGTGCAGCTGCTCTACCACCGCAGCCGCGCCACCAGCGCCCTGACCGTGCTGCTGGTGATGCTGGTGTGCGTGGCGCTCAATCTCTTCGGCCTGAGCAAGTTCCTGCTCGGCACCTTCAAGAACCAGGCACCGCTACTGACCGATCTGTCGGTACTCGCCTGCAGCGCGGCCGGACTGCACCTGGTCGCCGCCTTCTTCGGCTGGCGCCGGTTGCCGATCTGGACCCGGCGGGTGGTCCGGGTCCTGCTGGCCCTGGTGGGCGTGGCGGCCGCGGGACGGATACTCGCCGGCGACCTCTACGTCGGCGACTGGCTGATGCTGGTCAACGGCCTGGTGCTGTTCGCCTGCCTGGTCATCGCCAGCGAGCGCTGGCACCAGGGCGACCGCTATGCGCGGCTGCTGGTGGTCAGCAGCGCCCTGCTGGGGCTGTCCGGCCTGATCGCCCTGCCGGCGCTCTCCGGCTACGCCAATGCCCCCCTGTGGCTGGGCCGGGCGCTGATGAGCAGCTGCATGCTCGCCGGCATCCTGCTCACCCTGGCGCTGGAAGAGCGCCGCCGCTACCTGCGCGAGGAGCAGTTCACCCGCACCCGCGATCGCGCCGCCAACCACGCCGAGCTCAAGGGCAAGGCCGAGTTCCTCTCGCGCATCAGCCATGAGATCCGCACCCCCATGAACGGCGTGCTGGGCATGACCGAACTACTGCAGGGCACCGCGCTGTCGGCCAAGCAACGCGACTACGTGCAGACCATCCACAGCGCCGGCGCCGAACTGCTCAACCTGATCAACGAGATCATCGACATCACCCGCCTGGAAAGCGGCCAGATCGAACTGGAAGAGGTCACCTTCGACCTCAACGCCCTGCTCGACGACTGCCTGGACATCTTCCGCCCCCGCGCCGAGGAGCACCGGGTCGAACTGCTCAGCTTCATCCAGCCCCAGGTACCGCGCCGCTTCATCGGCGACCCGACCCGCTTGCGCCAGATCCTGCTCAACCTGTTGGAAAACGCCTTCCACCGGACCGAAGAGGGCGAGATCCTGCTGGTGATCTCCCTGGAAGAAGCCGCCGGCCACGCGCCGCGGCTGCGCATTTCCGTGCAGGACAGTGGCACGCCGCTGGACGCCACCCTCAGCCGCCAGTTGCTCTCCAGCCATCTCGACAGCCGTGACTTCCTCACCGGCGACACCGACAGCCTCGACTTCGGCCTGATCATCGCCCGCCAGCTGGTGCTGCTGATGCAGGGTGAGTTCGGCATCCAGAACAACGCCGAGGGCGGCTCCAGCTTCTGGATCAGCCTGCCCATACCGGCCCAGGCGCTGGTGCTCTCCCGCGGCGACAGCGACTACCCGCTGCAGGACGTGCGCGTCCTGGTGGTCGACGACAACGAGCTGTGCCGCAAGGTGCTGCAGCAACAATGCAGCGCCTGGGGCATGCAGGTGGTCACCGCCGCCTCTGGCCGCGAGGCCCTGGCGCTGCTGCGCACCCAGTCGCACCTGCGCGAATACTTCGACGTGGTCCTGCTCGACCAGCAGATGCCCGGCATGACCGGCATGCAACTGGCCGCGCGCATCAACGAAGACGAGAACCTCAACCACGACTTGCTGCTGATCATGCTCACCGGGCTGAGCAACGCGCCCAGCAAGGTCATCGCCCGCAACGCCGGCATCAAGCGCATCATGGCCAAGCCGGTGGCCGGCTATACCCTCAGAGCCACCCTCGCCGACGAACTATCCCGCCGCGGCCAACGCGCCAGCGAACCTGAGCCCCAGGAACAGCCGAGTGGCGTTCCGGCCGACTTCCGGGTGCTGGTGGCCGAGGACAACAGCATCTCGGTCAAGGTCATCCGCGGCATGCTCAAGAAGCTGGGCGTGGAGCCCGACACCGTGAGCAACGGCCTGGAGGCCTTCGAGAAGATCCAGCAGAACACCTATGACCTGATCCTGATGGACTGCGAGATGCCGCTGCTCGATGGCTTCGGGGCCACGCGCCGGTTGCGGGCCTGGGAGCAGCAGAACCATAGGTCGCGGACGCCGGTGGTGGCGCTGACCGCCCACATTCTCACCGAGCACAAGGATCGCGCCCAGGAGGCTGGCATGGACGGCCACATGGGCAAGCCGATCGAATTGTCCCAGCTACGCGAGCTGCTGCTCTACTGGGCCGAACGCCGGCGCCTGGACGTGAGCAAGCCCGGTCTCAAGGCGCATCCTTGAACCTGTCCTTGACGTAGGTGATCTCGGTCTTGCCGTGCGGCGCCGGATTGCCCTCCTCGTCGAGGTTGACGAAGACGATCTTGTCGATGGTGAGGATGCTCTTGCGGGTGATCTTGTTGCGCACCTCGCATCTGAGGGTGATGGAGGTCCGGCCGAACTCGGTGGCGGTGATGCCCAGCTCGATGATGTCGCCCTGGCGCGAGGCGCTGATGAAGTTGATCTCCGAGATGTACTTGGTGACCACCTTGGGATTTTCCAGCTGGACGATGGCGTAGATCGCCGCCTCCTCGTCGATCCACTTCAGCAGGCTGCCACCGAACAGGGTGCCGTTGGCGTTGAGGTCCTCGGGTTTCACCCATTTGCGGGTATGGAAGTTCATCGGGGTTCCTTGAATGTCCAGGGGGGTTGGGGCATCAGATCAGGGGGCGCGCGGTAGATTCCGGTCGACATGAGGCAGAGCGCCACCCTTTGGGTTTAGTGCGATCCTCGTTATACTGCCCGCGCATCGCGGCCACCAGGCCGCCCCGCCTTCCGCTCGAGGGGCGCTGCAGCACGCTGCGTTATCCCATCCTAGCCGACCCGCCGCCGCTGCGGGAATCTCGGCGGGCATGACGCCAGACGTTGTCAGGCTCGAGCGGAGCGTTATCAGAACGCATCAACGGCGCCCATTCGCACCTAACGAATGGAGACTCTTCAATGAGCGCTGTCCTTACGCCTGCCGCTTTCAACGATTTCAAGGTCGCCGACATTTCCCTGGCCGACTGGGGTCGTCGCGAAGTCATCATCGCCGAATCGGAAATGCCCGCCCTGATGGGGCTGAGACGCAAGTACGCCGGCGAGCAACCCCTGGCCGGCGCCAAGATCCTCGGCTGCATCCACATGACCATCCAGACCGCCGTGCTCATCGAGACCCTGGTGGCCCTGGGCGCCGAAGTGCGCTGGTCCAGCTGCAACATCTTCTCCACCCAGGACCAGGCCGCTGCCGCCATCGCCGCCGCCGGCATTCCGGTGTTCGCCTGGAAGGGCGAGACCGAAGCCGAGTACGAGTGGTGCATCGAGCAGACTATCCTCAAGGACGGCCAGCCCTGGGACGCCAACATGGTGCTGGACGACGGCGGTGACCTGACCCAGATCCTGCACGACAAGTACCCGCAGGTGCTGGAGCGCGTGCACGGCATCACCGAAGAGACCACCACCGGCGTGCACCGCCTGCTGGACATGCTCAAGGACGGCACCCTCAAGGTCCCGGCGATCAACGTCAACGACTCGGTCACCAAGAGCAAGAACGACAACAAGTACGGCTGCCGCCACAGCCTCAACGACGCCATCAAGCGCGCCACCGACCACCTGCTGTCTGGCAAGCAGGCGCTGGTGATCGGCTACGGCGACGTGGGCAAGGGCTCGGCCGCCTCGCTGCGTCAGGAAGGCATGATCGTCAAGGTCTCGGAAGTCGATCCGATCTGCGCCATGCAGGCCTGCATGGACGGCTACGAGCTGGTCTCGCCCTATGTCGACGGCCTCAACGACGGCAGCGAAGGCTCCGTGGATCGCGCCCTGCTGGGCAAGATCGACCTGCTCGTCACCACCACCGGTAACGTCAACGTCTGCGACGCCAACATGCTCAAGGCCCTGAAGAAGCGTGCCGTGGTGTGCAACATCGGTCACTTCGACAACGAGATCGACACCGCCTTCATGCGCCAGCACTGGGGTTGGGAAGAGGTGAAGCCGCAGGTGCACAAGATTCACCGCACCGGCCTGACCGTCGACCCGACCAACGACGACTACCTGATCCTGCTGGCCGAAGGCCGTCTGGTGAACCTGGGCAACGCCACCGGCCACCCCAGCCGCATCATGGACGGTTCCTTCGCCAACCAGGTCCTGGCGCAGATCCACCTGTACCAGGAGAAGTTCGCCGACCTGCCGGTCGCCGAGAAGACCGCCAATGTCACCGTCATGGTCCTGCCCAAGAAGCTCGACGAAGAAGTGGCCCTGGAAATGGTGAAAGGCTTCGGTGGCGTCGTCACCCGCCTGACCGAGGCCCAGGCCAAGTACATCGGTGTGACCCAGGACGGCCCCTTCAAGCCGGACAGCTACCGCTACTGATGGCGCGCCCCGCCCGCGAGGGCGGGGCTTCTCACGAGAGAAACGACGTGAAACCCAGTCTGAGTTTCGAATTCTTTCCCTGCAAGACCGAGGCGGGCCACGAAAAGCTGATCGCTACCGCGCGGCAGCTGGCAGGCCACGGGCCGGAGTTCTTCTCCTGCACCTACGGCGCCGGCGGTTCGACCCGCGATGGCACCTATCGCACCGTGCGCCAGCTCAACGACGAGGTCGGCGTACCGACCGCGCCGCACCTGTCCTGCGTGGGCGACAGCAAGGCCAAGCTGCGCGAACTGCTGCAGCAATACCGGGAAGCCGGCATCAACCGCATCGTCGCCCTGCGTGGCGACCTGCCCTCCGGCATGGGCCTGTCGGGCGGTGGTGAGTTGCGGCATGCCAGCGATCTGGTCGCCTTCATCCGCGAGGAAACCGGCGATCACTTCCATATCGAGGTCGCCGCCTATCCGGAAACCCACCCGCAGGCGCGCAGCTTTACGGACGACGTGCGCAATTTCGTGTACAAGATGGAGGCTGGTGCCGACCGCGCGGTCACCCAGTACTTCTTCAACGCCGATTGCTACTTCCATTTTGTGGAACGTGTCCGCAAACTGGGAGTCGAAGCTCCGGTGATCCCTGGCATCATGCCGATCACCAACTACAGCAAGTTGGCGCGCTTCTCCGATGCCTGCGGCGCTGAACTGCCGCGCTGGCTGCGGAAGCAATTGGAAGCCTATGGTGATGATACCCAGAGCATCCAAGCCTTTGGCGAAGAAGTCATGACCGCCCTGTGCGAGCGTCTGCTCGAAGGCGGGGCACCCGGCGTGCACTTCTACACCCTGAACCAAGCGGAGCCGTGCATCGCCATCTGGCGAAACCTCGGCTTCTGAAGTCGGCCACGCGTTTTGGCGGCGGCTTCACCCAATCGTGATTACCGCTTCCGGTCATCGCCCGGCTTTTCATCCAGCGCAGGATGACGAGTGCGGGCGAGACGCCTGGATCTTTCCGGACGTCAACCAGGAGCGCAACCGCGCCCCCACGTCGGCGGGACGCCGACAGAGACAGGAACCCCGCATGTCCTTCATTTCCCTCGGTCTCTCCGAGGCCCTTGCCCGCGCCGTGGAAAACGCCGGCTACACGAACCCCACTCCCGTCCAGCAACGCGCCATTCCGGCCGTCCTGCAGGGTCGCGACCTGATGGTGGCGGCCCAGACAGGCACCGGCAAGACCGGCGGCTTCGCCCTACCGGTCCTGGAGCGGCTGTTCCCCAACGGTCATCCCGATGGTCACCACTATGTCGCCAAGCAACCGCGCGTGCTGGTGCTGACCCCGACCCGCGAGCTGGCAGCCCAGGTGCACGACAGCTTCAAGGTCTATGCCCGCGACCTGCCCATGCGCAGCGCCTGCGTCTTCGGCGGCGTCGGCCTCAAGCCGCAGGTTACCGCCCTGGCCAAGGGTGTCGACGTCCTGGTCGCCTGCCCCGGCCGCCTGCTGGACCTCGCCGGCCAGCAGAGCGTCGACCTGTCCGCCGTCGAGGTCCTGGTGCTGGACGAAGCCGACCGCATGCTCGACATGGGCTTCATCCATGACGTGAAGAAAGTCCTGGCCCGCCTGCCGGCGCGGCGCCAGAACCTGCTGTTCTCGGCCACCTTCTCCAAGGACATCACCGACCTCGCCGGCAAGTTGCTGCAGGATCCCGAGCGGATCGAGGTCACCCCGCCGAACACCACGGTCGAGCGCATCGAGCAGCGGCTTTTCCGTATCCCGGCCAACCAGAAGCGCGCCCTGCTCGCCCACCTGATCACCCTGGGGGCCTGGGAGCAGGTGCTGGTGTTCACCCGCACCAAGCATGGCGCCAACCGTCTGGCCGAGTACCTGAACAAGCATGGCCTGCCGGCCGCGCCGATCCATGGCAACAAGAGCCAGAACGCGCGGACCAAGGCCCTGGCCGACTTCAAGAGCAACGACATCCGTGTGCTGGTGGCCACCGACATCGCCGCCCGCGGCCTGGACATCGACCAGTTGCCCCATGTGGTCAACTTCGAGCTGCCCAATGTCGAGGAAGACTATGTGCACCGTATCGGCCGTACCGGCCGGGCCGGTCGTAGCGGCGAGGCCATCTCGCTGGTATCGCCGGACGAAGAGAAGCTGCTCAAGGCCATCGAGCGCCTGACCAAGCAGAGCATCCCCGACGGCGACATGCAGGGCTTCGACCCCGCCAGCGTCCCACCGGAGCAACCGGAAGTTCGGGCGCCGCGCGAGCCGCGTGGCAAGCCGCAGCAGAATCGCCAGAAGAAGGCCGAGAAGCCGGCACGCAGTGAAGGCCAGGGCCAGAATCAGGGCCAAGGTCAAGGCAAAGCCAGCAATGGCGAGGCCTCCGGCGCGCAGCCCCAGGGCGAGCGCAAGGGCCGCACCCGCAATCGTCGCAACCGCCGCGATCGCGATGATGCCGGCCAGGACAAGGCCGCCCAGCCCGGCCAGGCCGTGGCCCAGCAGCCGCGCAATCGCGACCCGGAAGAATTCCTGGACGACGATTACGACAATTTCGGCAATAGCGTCGACTACGTCAGCCCCTACCAGGGCAAGGGTCGCAAAGGCCCGCGTAGCGGCAATGGCAGCAATGGCGCCCGTCCTGCTGCCGCCGCAGTTGGCACTGGCCAGCCCCGCCAGGGCCAGGGCGCCGCCGCCCGTGGTCCGCGTGGTCAGCAACAGCAGCAGCCCGGCAAGCGCCGTGGCCAGAACGCTGGCCAGCCCCGCGCGGCGCGGCCTTACGAAGCCGCACCGAGCGAGCCACGCGCCTATGCCACCGAAGAGCGGGCGTCGAGCAAGCCGCAGCCAAAGATCGTACACAAGCCATCCCGTGCCGACCGCCTGCCGACGCTGGAGCAGCTGGAAGAGCTGCCAAGCCGGCCGCGTAGCGAGAAGCCTGCGCTGCTGACCCGCAACCGCGAAGCCTGAGGAATGGATGGGCCGCCCTGGCGGCCCATCCATCAGGCAAAAAGAAACCCCGCCATGGCGGGGTTTCTTTTTTAGGCCTGTTTGAGAAGTCGCCGAGCGAAGGTCAGGCAAGGCGCAACGACCAACGGGAGTAACAGCCAATGGCTGGCCCGAAGGGTGAGCGCCAACGAGTCAAATCGGCAAGGAAGCGGACCGGACTCGCGCTCGCGTTTACGGGTAAATGAGCATTGCGACGGGGCCGCCTAGGCCGAGCTGGCGATCCAGCCGGTTTTTAACGCAGCATGACCGAGCGCAGGCACTTATCAACCGAATCAGGCGTGGGCGGCGCGCAGGGCGTCGATATAGGGCTCGGCCTGGCGATGGCTGCGGATCAGCGCGATGAAGTCTTCACCCTCGGCATTGCGTGCATCGAGATCGTAGCCCGCTTCGACGAAGAAGCCGACGAAACGCTCGAAGTCGTCGGGACGCAACCCGCGATAGGCCTTGACCAGCTTGTGCAGAGACGCCGGGGTATCGTCCGCCGGTTCGACGTCGAGGAACAGCTTGATCTGCTCGTCACTGATCTCTTCACCGATGACCTGCTTTTTATCCTTGCGCATCCTTTGGCTACCTGTGCTGGGGGATTTGAGGGAGGATCGATTCTACCCCCGCCGTCCGCCGCCCCGCCAGTGACAAAGCCATGGCAATACCGCGAGGCCGACCAAAAGTTCAATCGAACTGAGCACGCATCCAGGCGCGATAACGGTCGGCATCCGCAGCCCCTTCCAGCGGCGCCCAGGCGGGCCGCTCGCCTTCGCCCAGGGGTACGAAGGGGCCGGCCTTGCATTCGAAGAACAGGCAATCGCCGCCCAGGGCGACCAGGGCGTGGAAATGGCCTGGCGCCAGATCGACACCGAGGCAGCCGGCGACCTGGGACAGTTCGCGGCGCAGCAGCACCTGGCCGTCCTCGGCGAAGGTCAGCAGCCCGAGCCGCCCTTGCAGCACCAGCAGACTCTCGGCCTTGTGCGGATCCAGGTGGCGATGGGGCGGGACGTAGCTGTCTTCGCACAGGCCGACCACTAGCCGATGGCAGGGCTCGTCCATGGCGTGCAGGGCGTGGTGGGCACGTCGCCGTGGGCTGAGCGCCGCCTGCCGGAGCAGATCGGCGAACAGCGCCTGATCGAACAGGCGAGCGGTCACAGCCCCTTCACGGCATAGATGCCGGGAGCATTGCGCCAGTAACCCTTGTAGTCCATGCCATAGCCGAAGATGTAGCGATCGATGCAGGGCAGGCCGACGTAGGTGGCTTCCAGGCCCTTGACCTTACGGTCGTGGGTCTTGTCGATCAGTACTGCGGTGTGGACCTGGCGCGCACCGGCATGGCAGCAGAAGTCGATGATGGCCTTGAGGGTGTGGCCCTCGTCGAAGATGTCGTCGACGATCAGCACGTCGCGATCGATGAAGGACACCTCGGGCTTGGCCTTCCAGAACAGCTCGCCGCCGGTGGTCTCGTTGCGATAGCGGGTGGCGTGCAGATAGGACATTTCCAGCGGGAAGTTCAGCCGGGTGGCCAGCTTGCCGGTGAAGATCAGGCCACCGTTCATCACGCAGAAGACCACCGGGTTGCGCTCGGCGAGATCGGCGGTGATCGCCGCAGCGACTTTGTCGATGGCCGCTTCGACCTGGGCTTCGTCATAGAGGCAGTCGGCCTCCTGCATGACCTGGCGGATATGGGCGAGATCGGCGGACATGGGGCTTCTCCGGGGGACGGGGCGCCTGCCTGGTGGTTGGCGCGGATAAAAGGCGGCAAAGGTACAGATACCGCCGGCCGATCTCAAGCGCCGGCAGGCGGCTAGTATTGTCGCAGGGTACTGCCCAGCTCGAGTCGGATGCTTTAATGTACCGCGGTTTTTTTATGGCTTGCCCTACCCTGCGGCAAGCCTTCGGGCCGCCGGTCGTACCGACACCCTCCTCGCTCGCGGCGATCCGCTGCCCCACCGTCTCTGGAGAATCCCATGCCCGTCCACGAAATCCGCCACCCGCTCATCCGCCACAAGCTGGGCCTGATGCGCCGCGCCGACATCAGCACCAAGAATTTTCGGGAGCTGGCCCAGGAGGTCGGCGCCCTGCTCACCTACGAGGCGACCCAGGATCTGCCGGTGGAAACGGTGGACATCGAGGGCTGGTGCGGCACCGTGCAGGTGGAGAAGATCTCCGGCAAGAAGGTCACCGTGGTGCCCATCCTGCGCGCCGGCATCGGCATGCTCGACGGCGTGCTCAGCCTGATCCCCAGCGCCCGGGTCAGCGTGGTGGGCCTCGCCCGCAACGAATCCACCCTGCAGGCCCACACCTACCTCGAGAAGCTGGTCGGTGAGCTGGACCAGCGCCTGGCCATGATCATCGACCCCATGCTGGCCACTGGCGGCTCCATGATCGCCACCATCGACCTGCTGAAGAAGGCCGGCGCCAAGGAGATCCGCGCCCTGGTGCTGGTGGCCGCGCCCGAAGGCATCGCCGCGGTCGCGGAAGCCCATCCGGACGTGCGCCTCTACACCGCCTCCATCGACGAGCGCCTCAACGAGCACGGCTACATCCTGCCGGGGCTGGGCGATGCCGGTGACAAGATCTTCGGCACCAAGCAGAAGGACGCCTGAGCGTGACGACGCGGGAACCGCTCTGGCGGGAAATCGTGGTCGGTGCCCAGATGCTCTTCGTGGCCTTCGGCGCCCTGGTGCTGATGCCGCTGATCACCGGCATGGACCCCAATGTAGCCCTCTTCACCGCCGGCTTCGGCACCCTGCTGTTCCACCTGGTCACCGGCCGCCAGGTGCCGGTATTCCTGGCGTCGAGCTTCGCCTTCATCGCCCCGATCATCGCCGCCAAGGCCGAATTCGGCCTGCCGGCGGTGCTGGGCGGCGTCGTGGCGGCGGGCTTCGTCTACACCTTCCTGGGCCTGGCGGTGAAGCTGCGCGGCGTGGGCTTCATCGACCGGCTGCTGCCGCCAGTGGTGATCGCCCCGGTGATCATCTCCATCGGCCTGGGCCTGTCACCCGTGGCGGCCAACATGGCGATGGGCAAGGCCGGCGACGGCAGCGCCCAGCTGGTGCCCTATGCCACGGCGATGCTGGTCTCCATGCCGGCGCTGGTCACCACCCTGCTGGTGGCCATCTATGGCAAGGGCATGTTCCGCCTGGTCCCCATCCTCGCGGGCGTGTTCGTCGGCTATGCCCTGGCCTTCGTCTTCGGCATCGTCCATACCGAGGGCATAGGCGCCGCGCCCTGGCTGGCGATCCCGGCCTTCGTCGCACCGGAATTCCACTGGGGCGCCATCCTGTTCATGGTCCCGGTCGCCCTGGCGCCGGCCATCGAGCACGTCGGCGGGGTGATCGCGGTGGGGGGAGTGACCGGCAAGAACTACCTTAAGCAGCCCGGCCTGCACCGCACCCTGCTGGGGGATGGCCTGGCCACCTCCTCCGCCGGCCTGTTCGGCGGCCCGCCCAACACCACCTACGCCGAGGTGACCGGCGCGGTGATGCTGACCAAGAACCACAACCCAAGGGTCATGCTGTGGGCGGCGGGCTTCGCCATGGTGCTGGCCTTCGTCGGCAAGTTCGGCGCGGCGCTGCAGACCATCCCGGTACCGGTCATGGGCGGCATCCTCTGCCTGCTGTTCGGCTCCATCGCGGTGGTAGGCCTGAACATCCTGATCCGCCACCAGGTGGACCTGTCCGAGGCACGCAACCTGGTGATCGTCTCGGTGACCCTGGTGTTCGGTATTGGCGGCATCGTCTTCGGCAATGGCGACATCGGCCTCAAGGGCATCTCGCTTTGCGGCCTGATCGCCATCGGCCTCAACCTGGTCCTGCCCGGGCACAATGCCTGGAAGAAGAACGCCGAACCGCCAGAGCGCCCGCTGCTCTGACGGCTCGCCCGAGATGTCGGCTAGGCCGGCATCTCGGGCTGTTCGATGGGCTGCGGCGGCAGTTCCGCCACCTCTTCGCACAGCTCCACCAGCGCCTCTACCCACGCCGGGTGGTCGTTGACGCAGGGGATCAGCACCAGCTCCTGGCCACCGGCCTCGATGAACTGCTCGCGCCCGCGATCCCCGATTTCCTCCAGCGTCTCGATGCAGTCGGCGACGAAGGCCGGGCACATCACCAGCAGGCGCTTGACCCCCGCCTTGGCCAGCTCGTCCAGCCGCGCTTCGGTGTAGGGCTCGATCCATTTGTCCTTGCCCAGTCGCGACTGGAAGGACACCGACCACTTGCCGTCGGGAATGCCCAGGCGCTTGGTCACCAGCTCGGCGGTGCGCTGGCACTGGCTGCGATAGCAGACGGCCAGGGCCTTGGCGCTGACCTTGCTGCTGTCGGGCGCGCGCAGGTCGTGGCTACGATCCTTGACCAGCTTGCGGATGTGCCGCTCGGGCAGGCCATGGAAGGACAGCAGCAGGTGGTCGTAGGGCTCCTGCAGATAGGGTTCGACGCTGGCCGCCAGGGCCGCCTGGTACTCGGGACGGTCGTAGAAGGGCGGCAGGATCTTCAGCGTGAGCGGCAGCTGGTGGGTCTCGATCACCCGCCGTGCCTCGACGATGGCGGTGGTGGTGGTGCTGTCGGCGAATTGCGGATAGAGCGGCGCATAGGTCACCTCGCGGATGCCCTGGCTGGCCAGGCGCTTGAGCACCGACTCCACCGACGGCTCGCCGTATCTCATGCACAGCTCGACCGGGCCATGGCGCCAGTGCGGGCGCACGACTTCTTGCAGCCGGCGACTGAGCACGATCAGCGGCGAGCCGTCGTCCCACCAGATCGACTCATAGGCCTCGGCCGAGGCCGCGGGTCGCTTGATCAGCACCAGCGAGACCAGCAACCGACGCAGCGGCCAGGGCAGGTCGACCACGTAGGGGTCCATCAGGAACTGATTGAGATAGCGCTTCACGTCGGGGACGTGGGGCGAATCGGGCGAACCCAGGTTGGCGAGCAGCAGAGCGTTGGCAGTCATCGTGAATCCTTGGCAGCGAGCAGGTCGGTCAGGGCCGCGTCCAGCTCGGGATAGCGAAAGACGTACCCGGCCGCGAGCAGGCGCTCGGGGCGGGCGCGCTGGCCACCCAGCAGCAGGATGGACAGCTCTCCCATCAGGCGCAGGGCGAAGGCAGGAATCAGCAATCGCGCCGGGCGCCGCAAGGCCCGGCCCAGGGCTTCGGTGAAGTCGCGGTTGCGCACCGGCTGGGGGGCACAGAGATTATAGGGACCCCGGGCGTCGCTGCGGTTGAGAAGAAAATCGATGGCCCCGATTTGATCCTGCAAATGAATCCAGGGCATCCATTGGCGTCCATTGCCCAGGCGCGCGCCCAGACCGAAGCGGAAGGGTGGCAACAGGCGCAGCAGGAAGCCATCGTCGGCGGCCAGCACCAGACCGGTACGCAGATTGACCACTCGGATCCCCAGCTTCTCGGCCTCGTTGGCCATCTGCTCCCAGGCCAGGCACAGCTCGCCGGCGAAATCGGGACCCGCCAGGTTGTCGGTCTCGCTCACCGGCTTCTCGCCGCTGTCGCCATAGAAGCCGGTCGCCGAGCCGGAGAGCAGCACCGCGGGCTTCTGACTGCGGCCGCGCAACCAGTCGACCAGCCGTTCGGTGGTGCCGATCCGGCTCTCCCAGAGCTCGGCCTTGCGACTGCGCGTCCAGGGCTTGTCGGCGATGGGCGCACCGGCCAGGTTGACCACGGCGTCCAGGGGTTCGTCACCCAGTTCTTCCAGCCGGGCGATGCCGCGCACGCCCGGTCCGCACTCCCGGGCGACCCGCCCCGGATCGCGGCTGAGCACGCTGAGCCGGTGCCCAGCCGCCGTCCATTGGCGGCACAGGGCGCGGCCGATGAGTCCGGTACCACCCGTCAGCAGGATATGCATGTCGTCACTTCCTTCTCGTAAAGCCCTCTCGCCAGTTGGCATCTGGACGATAGGGATGAGGATTGTTTGTTATGGTCGTGGGTCGAAAGATCCAGAACGGTTGCCAGTCGTAGCCGTAGAGCCCTTGCGCGCGCAAACGTTCGTCGAGGGCGATTCGTCAGACAAGCGAGGTCCATCATGACTGCCCCTATCGCCATCATTGGCGCAGGAATAGCCGGACTTTCCGCTGCCCAGACGCTGATTCGCGCCGGGCAGCAGGTCCAGATCTTCGACAAGAGCCGCGGCAGCGGCGGCCGCATGGCCAGCAAGCGCAGCGAAGCCGGTGCCCTGGACCTGGGCGCCCAGTATTTCACGGCGCGGGATCGCCGCTTCATCGACGCCCTCAACGAATGGCGCCGCGCCGGCTGCGCGGCCGAATGGAATCCGTCGCTCTACCAGTATCGCGACGGGCGCCTGAGTCCGTCGCAGGACGAGCAGCCGCGCTGGGTCGGGGTGCCGCGCATGAGCGCCATCACCCGCCACCTGCTGGCCGATCTGCCGACCACCTTCGATTGCCGCATCACCGAGGTTTTCCGCGGTGCCAAGCACTGGCACCTGCTGGATGCCAACGGCGAGACCCACGGCCCCTTCGCCCAGGTCATCATCGCCATGCCGGCGCCCCAGGCCGCCGCGCTGCTGTCCAGCGTGCCCAAGCTGGCGTCGACCGTGGCCGGCGTCAGCATGGAGCCGACCTGGTCGGTCGCGCTGGCCTTCGCCACGCCGTTGCAGACGCCGGTGGAGGGTTGCTTCGTGCAGGGCAGCGAGCTGGACTGGCTGGCGCGCAACCGCTGCAAGCCCGGCCGCGATGCCGCCCTGGACACCTGGGTGCTGCACGCCACCAGCGCCTGGAGCAAGGCGCACATCGACGCCACCAAGGACGAGGTGATCGAGCGGCTGCACGGTGCCTTCGCCGAGCTGATCGGCTGCCCTCTGCCAGCGCCGAGCTTCACCCTGGCCCATCGCTGGCTCTATGCCCGGCCGGCCCAGCCGCACCAGTGGGGCGCCCTGGCCGATCCGGACATGGGCGTCTTCGCCTGTGGCGACTGGTGTTCCACCGGGCGGGTGGAAGGGGCCTGGTTGAGTGGTCATGAGGCCGCGCAGCAGCTCCTTGGCAGTCTGGATTAATCGACGAAGCGCACGCCGTCTGTAACCTGCGGCGAATCTTTTGCCGCAGCCCCCTGTCGAAAGTTGCACCAAACTTGTACAAATAGGAAAACCTTGTACAAGAAATTACACGACAGGGGATCTCCATGGTTGCCAATGCCTCCTCCAGCCTGCCCCGCCCGCGCCTGGGTATCAGTGCCTGCCTGCTGGGTGACGAAGTCCGCTACAACGGTGGACACAAGGAATCCCGGCTCTGCAGCCAGACCTTCGCCGAGCACTTCGACTTCGTCCGGGTCTGCCCGGAGATGGCGATTGGCTTGGGGACGCCGCGCGAACCCATTCGGCTGCTGGGTGATTCCCAGGCGCCACGCGCCGTCGGCACCGTCGACCGCGATCTCGACGTGACCGCCGCACTCACCGGCTACGGCGAGAGGATGGCGGCCGAACTCAGCGACCTGTCCGGCTTCATCTTCATGCAGAAATCTCCGTCCTGTGGCATGGAAAGGGTCAAGGTCTATCACGCCAACGGCCAGGGTAGCGACAGCGACGGGCGTGGCCTGTTCGCCGCCGCCATCATGCGTCTGAGACCGGACCTGCCGGTGGAAGAAGCCGGTCGGCTGAACGATCCGGTGCTGCGGGAAAACTTCGTCACCCGCGTCTTCGCCCACGCCCACTGGCTGCAACTGGTGCAACAGGGTCTGACGGCGCGGGCACTGCTGTCCTACCATTCCCGCTACAAGTATCAGCTGATGGCCCACGATCCGCAGCGCGCCCGGGTGCTCGGCCAACTGGTCGGCAGCATCGGCCAGCGCAACCTGGACGAACTGGGCCAGGAGTACTTCAGTGGCTTGATGGCGGCGCTCAAGCGCTGCGCGACCCGTGGCACCCACTGCAATGTGCTCTATCATCTCTTCGGTTATCTGCGTCGTGTGCTGAGCGACAGCGAGAAGCAGGAGATGCAGCAGCTGATCGAGCAGTACCATGAGGGGATCGTCCCGCTGGTAGTCCCCCTGACCCTGCTCAAGCATCACTTCCGCCAGCATCCGGATCGCTATGTGAACGAGCAGGCCTACCTGCAACCGCACCCCGAACGTCTGAGTCTGCGAAATGCCATCTAGCGCTACCCCCCTGCCTTCATCGCCCGGCGGTGAGGATCAGGACTACGATTCCGCCCTCCACGAAGGGTGGCTGCCCATCCGCGAAATCGCCCGGCGTACGGGGGTGAATGCCGTGACCCTGCGCGCCTGGGAGCGTCGCTATGGGTTGCTGGTGCCCAAGCGCACCCCCAAGGGCCATCGCCTGTACAGCGAGGCCCATGTGGTCCGCGTACAGCAGGTCCTCGCCTGGATCGCCCGTGGCGTAGCGGTCAGCCAGGTCAAGGGACTGCTCGACGAGCAGCGGCCGGCGGTGCTGCCCAGCGATACGCCCTGGCAAGGCATCCATCGGGAGATGATGGACGCCATCGGCCGGCTCGCCTCGCGGTCACTGGATGAAGCCTACAACCGCGCGGCGTCGCTCTATCCGCCGCGAGTATTGCTGGACCAGTTGCTGGCGCCCCTGCTGCGCGAACTGGAGCGGCTGTGCCAGGCCACCGACGACGGTCGCCTGCAGCAGGTGTTCTTCCATACCTGGCTGCGCAGCAAGCTGGGGGCGCGTATCTACCATAGCCAGCACAGTCTGCGTGGTGCCCCGCTGGTGCTGCTGAATCTGGACGAGACGCCGATGAACGCGTCGCTCTGGCTGTGCGCCTGGTTGATCAGCGCCGCGGATTGCCCGGTGGAGCTGGTGGAATGGTCGATCCCGGCCAGCAATCTGGATCGCCTGGTCGAACAGCTCAAACCCCGTGCACTGATCCTTTGCCGCGACAGCCGTCCCGACAGCGAGCTGCGCCGCCAGCTGCATGCCTTCGCCAACCGGCATTCGCTGCCCTGCCTGACCCTGGGTGCGCTGGGCGAGTCCCTGACCGCCGATGCCGCACCGGCCCGCGGTCCGGGCGAAGCCTTCGACCGCCTGCAGAGCGCCGGGCTGTTGCGTCAGGAACGCCATGCATGAGTGGCCTCGTCTGGTTTCGAACCGACCTGCGCCACCTTGACCATCCCGCTCTCCACGCCGCCGTCGAACAGGGACCGGTCATCGCCGTCTTCCTGGTGAGCCCTGCGCAATGGCAGGCGCACGACGAGGCGCCGGTCAAGGTCGACTTCTGGCTGCGCAATCTTGCCGAGCTGGGCAAGACCCTCAAGGCATTGGGCATTCCCCTGTTGGTCCGCAAGGCCGCTACCTGGGAGCAGGCGCCGCAGGTGCTGCTCGACCTGGCCAGGGAAGTCGAGGCCCAGCATCTCTATTTCAACGATGAATACGGCCTCAACGAAGCCGCCCGTGACGAGGCGGTGACCCAGGCCTTCGACACCGCCGGGCTCGTCGTGCATCGTTATCTGGACCAGACCCTGTTCGCGCCGGGTACGGTGCTGACCAAGAGTGGCGGTTATTTCAAGGTCTTCGGCCAGTTCAAGAAGACCTGTCTGGCGCGCCTGGAGACCGGCTTGCCTACGCCGCTGCCAGCGCCTGGCAAGCAACAGAAGGCTGCGCTTCAGTCCGACGAGTTGCCCACCCGGATCGATGGCTTCGCCGAGCCTGTGGCCGAGGTGCGCCAGCTCTGGCCGGCAGGTGAACAGGCGGCACTGCAGCGCCTGGCGACCTTCATCCGCGATGACCTGGACGATTATCACCAGGCACGCGACATCCCGTCCGAACCCGGTACCAGCCAGCTATCGGCCTATCTGAATGCCGGTGTGCTGTCGCCACGGCAATGCCTGCAGGCAGCGGTCGAGGCCAACGGCGGTCGCTTGAGCGGCGGCAGCCAAGGCGCGGCGACCTGGATCACCGAGCTGCTCTGGCGCGAATTCTATCGCCATGTGCTGGTGGGCTATCCCTGGGTTTCGCGTCATCAACCCTTCAATCGCGAGCTCGCCGCCCTGCCCTGGCGCGACGATCCCGACGGCCTCGCCGCCTGGCAGCAAGGTCGCACCGGCATTCCCATCATCGATGCGGCCATGCGCCAACTCCAGCAGACCGGCTGGATGCACAACCGCATGCGCATGCTCACCGCCATGTTCCTCTGCAAGAACCTGCTGATCGACTGGCGTGAGGGCGAGCGCTGGTTCATGCGTCATCTCGTCGATGGCGACCTGGCCTCCAACAACGGCGGCTGGCAGTGGAGCGCCTCCACCGGCACGGATTCGGTGCCCTACTTCCGGGTGTTCAATCCCCAGACCCAGGCGTTGAAGATAGATGCGCGGGGCGACTACGTGCGCACCTGGGTACCGGAACTGGCCGAGCTCAAGGGCAAGGCCGTGCACACCCCGGGCGCCCGCTACCTGACGCCCCTGGTGGATCTCGGCGAGAGCCGCCAGCGCGCCCTGGCCGCCTATCGTGGCATGGCGCGGAAGACGGCAAAGAAAAAGCCGGACTAGGTCCGGCTTTTTTCATTCCAACCGCGGCTCAGAGGCTGTGGCTGTAGAACAGCGCGTAAGACTCGATGCCATCGTTGGGCTGCTTGATCCCCGCGTTGGAATAGTGAGTCGCGCGAATGCCGACGCGCTGGGTTTCACCGAACTTCAGACCCAGGCCGATGCGGTCCTCGAAGTTGAAGGCCGAACCCAGGTCCTGCTCGCCGACCTTGGTGCTGGAGAACACCGCAACGCCGATACCGGCCTCGACGAAGGGCTTCACGTAGCCCCTGCCGAATTCATAGACGAATACCGGAGCGAAGGACAGCGAATGCTCACCGGAGGAATGGCCGCTCTCGCCTTCCCAGTAGGTGTAGCCGGCATCCCAGTAGCCGGTCAGGCGGCCCGTGGAGCTTTCCCACCAGCTCTTGTCCCACTTCCAACCGGCACCGAGGCGGTAGGTCATCCCGCTCTGGCTGGTCGCACCGACCGCACCGGTGATCTCGGCGGCCTGTACCGACGCCACTCCACCGAGCGCAAGCGCGGTGGCTACTGCGAAGGAAAGCAATTTGTTCATAAGAGTGCCCTTGTTGATGTTTCTAGTTTTTACGAACAGCAGATTGACCGCGAAGTCGTGAAGGGGTTCACAGGCTGCGGCATTTTACCTACAAGGCTGAATGCTAGTCGTTGGACAGAGGCTTGGCGAGCGAAACTCCGAGGGAAAGTCAGACGAACGCCTTCACCTCGGCGCCTGCCGGCCATAGCTGGGGCAGCACCGCCGCCAGAGCGCCTGGATCGCCCGACGTCCAGAAGAGAGTCGGACCCGCGGACCCCGTCGCCAGGCGCTGGTTCACCTCCAGCAGGCTCTGCAGCCGCCGCGCCACGGCGGCGCCGGTATCCACCAGGGTGACCTCCGGCGGGACCAGTTCAGCCAGCAGCGGACGCAGGAAAGGATAATGGGTGCACCCGAGGATGAGGGTATCGCAGCCGGCAGCCAGCAGCGGCGCCAGGAATCCCTGCAGCAGCTGTCGGGTCTGGGGCCCTACGAGGTCGCCCCGCTCGACCTGTTCCACCAGACCCGGGCACGGCTGGGTGAGTACTTGGACGCCATGGGCGAAGCGGTCCAGCAGGGCGGCGAACTTGGCGCTCTGCAGCGTGCCGGTGGTCGCCAGCACGCCCACCACGCCATTGCGCGTGGCGGCTGCCGCAGGCTTCACCGCCGGTTCCATGCCGACGATGGGCCAGTCGGGATAGCGCTCGCGTAGATCGGCCACCGCCGCCACCGTCGCGGTGTTGCAGGCCACCACCAGCGCCTTGGCACCCTGGTCGTGCAGCCGTGCCGCGATCACCTGGCAGCGCTCGCGGATGTATTCCGGGGTTTTCTCGCCATAGGGGATATGGCCGCAATCGGCCACGTAGTGCAGGGTTTCCGCCGGCAACAGCCGGCGGATCTCCGCCAGCACCGACAGGCCGCCGACGCCGGAATCGAAGACCCCGATCGGCGCCTCGTCAGCCATGACGCCCGCCGCACACCGGACAGCCCGGATCGCGCTTGACCCGCAATTCGCGGAAGCGACTGCTCGCCGCATCCACCAGCAGCAGGCGGCCCACCAGGGGCTCGCCGAATTCGGCCAGCAGCTTCAGGGCTTCCAGCGCCTGCAGGCTGCCTACCAACCCCACCACCGGGCCGAGCACACCGGCTTCGCTGCAGCTGAGTTCGGCTTCGCTACCCTCGCCGTAGAGGCAGTGGTAGCAGGGGCTGTCGGCTCGGCGCGGATCGAAGACGCTGAGCTGGCCCTCCAGGCGAATGGCCGCACCACTGACCAGCGGGCGACCGGTGGCGACACAGGCGGCGTTCACCGCGGCGCGGGTGGTGAAGTTATCCGAACAATCCAGCACCAGATCGACTGCGGCTACCCGCTCGCGCAGACTGTCGGGATCCAGCGCCTCGCGCAGCGGCACCAGGCGCACCTCGGGATTGAGCGCGGCCAGGCGTTGCAGGGCGGAATCCACCTTGCCCTGGCCGATGCGGCTTTCGTCATGCAGCACCTGGCGTTGCAGATTGCTCAGGTCGACCTGGTCGAAGTCGGCCAGGTGCAGCTCGCCGACGCCCGCGGCTGCCAGGTAGAGCGCCACTGGCGAGCCCAAGCCGCCGAGACCGACGATGAGCACCTTGGCTTCTTTCAGCCGCAATTGTCCGGCGATGTCTACCTGGGCCAGCAGGATCTGCCGGCTGTAGCGCAGCAGCTCGCCGTCGCTCAGCATGGCCAATGGCCTCCACTGATGCGCTCATGACCGCCCAGGTCGCGCCGACTCTCGACCGCGCTGAAGCCCTGGCGTACCAGCAGCTCGCGCACCTCGGCCGCCTGCTCGAAGCCATGCTCCAGCCACAGCCAGCCACCGGGCTGCAGGTGGGCGGGCGCCGTCGCGACCAATTCACGGATGTCGTCCAGGCCATCGGCGCCGGCCACCAGGGCGCTGCGCGGCTCGAAGCGCACGTCGCCTTCATCCAGATGATGATCGTCACCGGCGATATAGGGCGGATTGCTGACGATGAGTTCGAAGCGCTGGCCAGCCAGGGCGGCGAGCCAGTGACTTTGCTCGAAGCCTGCGTTGGCCAGGCGCAAGCGCTGGGCATTGCGGCGCGCCAGTTCTACCGCCTCAGGAATGCGATCCACGCCGAGCACCGTCCAGCGCGGCCGCTCGTGGGCCAAGGCCAGGGCGATGGCGCCCGTGCCGGTCCCCAGATCCAGTACCCGCGCCTCCTCGGCCAGGGGCAGCGCCAGGACGGTCTCCACCAGCACCTCGGTGTCCGGGCGGGGAATCAGGGTGTCGGGACTCACTTCCAGGTCCAGCGACCAGAAGCCCTGCTGCCCGAGGATGTAGGCCACCGGCTCGCCCTGGCGGCGCCGCTCGAGATCGGCCTGGAAGCGCGCCAGGACCTCGCGCGGCACCAGCTTTTCCGGCCAGGTGCGCAGGTAACTGCGCGGCTTGCCCAGGGCGGCGGCCAGCAGCAGTTCCATGTCGAGGCGAGCGCTGGGCGAGTCCGGCAACTGGGTTTCGCGCAGCAAGGCGCCGATGGTGGCCATGGGTCAGTCTCCCAGCGCCGCCAGTTGATCGGCCTGGTATTCCTGCAGCAGCGGGTCGATCACCTGCTGCACATCGCCATTCATCACCTCGCCCAGGGAATAGAGCGTCAGGTTGATGCGGTGATCGGTCACCCGGCCCTGGGGAAAGTTGTAGGTGCGGATGCGCTCGGAACGGTCACCGGAGCCCACCAGCAGGCGGCGGGTATCGGACATTTCCTTGTGCGCCGCCGCATCCTGCTGGTCGTTGAGCTTGGCCGACAGCCAGGCCATGGCCTTGGCGCGGTTCTTGTGCTGCGAGCGCTCTTCCTGGCACTCCACCACGATGCCGGTGGGCAGGTGGGTGATGCGCACGGCGGAGTCGGTCTTGTTGACGTGCTGGCCGCCCGCGCCGGAGGAACGATAGGTGTCGACGCGTAGGTCCGCCGGATTGATCTCGATGGCCTGCTGCTCGTCGGGCTCGGGCAGTACCGCCACGGTGCAGGCCGAGGTGTGGATGCGGCCCTGGGACTCGGTCTCGGGAACGCGCTGGACCCGGTGTGCACCGGATTCGAACTTGAGCTTGGCGTAGACGTTGTCACCCTCGACCCGGGCGATGACTTCCTTGAAGCCACCGTGCTCGCCCTCGTTCTCCGACAGCACTTCCAGCCGCCAGCCCTGGCGCTCGACATAGCGCGAATACATGCGGAACAGATCGCCGGCGAAGATCGCCGCCTCGTCGCCACCGGTGCCGGCGCGGATTTCCAGGAAGACGTTGCGCCCATCGTTGGGGTCCTTGGGCAGCATCATGCGCTGCAACTCGTCTTCCAGCGCCTGCAGCCGCGCCCTGGCGGTGGCGACCTCCTCCTCGGCCATCTCGCGCAGGTCCGGATCGCTGTCCTTGAGCAGCGCCTGGGCGCCCTCCAGATCGGCCTGCACCTTGCGATACTCGCTGAACGCCTGGCTCACCGGCTCGAGTTCGGCGTACTCCTTGGAATAGGCGCGGAACTGGGTCTGGTCGCTGATGACCTCGGCGTCGCCGAGCAGCGCCGTCAGTTCCTCGAAACGATCCTGCAGACCGTCGAGCTTGTGCAACAGAGAGGTCTTCATGTCTTGTCCAAACCCTCGTCGAGGGCGAAGAGTTCCTGGGCCAGGGTCAGCGCATCGACGCGCCCCTCGGCGGATAGTTTCTTGAGCTGCACGCTGGGTGCGTGCATCAGCTTGTTGGTCAGGCTACGCGCCAGGGCCGCCAGGGCTTCCTGGGGATCCGCGCCATTGGCCAGCAGGCGCTGGGCACGGGCCAGTTCGTCGTCGCGGATCTGCTCGCCCTGCTGGCGATAGGCGCGGACCACGTCCACCGCGGCGCGTTCGCGCAGCCGCTGCATGAAGTCCTCGACCCCGGCCAGCACCAGCTTCTCGGCGGCCTGGGCGGCGCCCTGGCGACTCTTGAGATTCTCCGCCACCACCTCGTGCAGGTCGTCCACCGTATAGAGGTAGACGTCTTCCAGCTCGCTCACCTCCGGCTCGATGTCGCGTGGGACGGCGATGTCGACCATGAAAATGGGCTTGTGCCGGCGCTGCTTGAGCGCCCGCTCGACCGCGCCCTTGCCGAGGATGGGCAACTGGCTGGCGGTGGAACTGATGACGATGTCGCTGTTGACCAGTTCGTCGGGAATATCGGCGAGCAGCACGGTGTGGGCGCCGAACTCTTCCGCCAGGTGGCTGGCACGCTCCAGGGTGCGGTTGGCGACCACGATCCGGCGTACGCCCTGCTCGTGGAGATGGCGGGCGACCAGGGTGATGGTCTCGCCGGCGCCGATCAGCAGCGCCTGGCTGCGACTCAGGTCGCTGAAGATCTGCTTGGCCAGGCTGACCGCAGCGAAGGCCACCGACACCGGGTTCTCGCCGATCGCCGTGTCGGTGCGCACCGCCTTGGCAGTGTTGAAAGTGGCCTGGAACAACCGTCCCAGCAGCGGGCCGACGGTACCCGCCTCGCGCGCCACGGCATAGGCCGACTTCAATTGGCCGAGGATCTGCGGCTCGCCCAGCACCATGGAATCCAGGCCCGCGGCCACCCGCATCATGTGGCGCACCGCGGCTTCGTCCTGATGCAAATAGATGCTGGCGCGCAGATCCTCCAGCGGCACCCGGTGATACTGGGCGAGCCAGGCCAGCACGGCTTCCGCCAGACTGGGCTCCACCTCCAGGTAGAGTTCACTGCGATTGCAGGTGGAGAGAATGGCCGCTTCGCGACTGTGGGTGGCCTGCTCCAGCTGGCGCAGGGCCTCGACCGTCTGCTCCGGAGTGAAAGCCACACGTTCGCGCACCTCAACCGAGGCGGTCTTGTGATTGATGCCGAGCGCGAGAAAGGCCATGGACGCAAGCAGTCGAACGGATAGGAAAGCCGGCCATTGTCCTACGCGCGGGCGGTGGCGACAACCAGCAGCGACGAGCCGTCGGACAATGGCCGTCATAGCCTGGGCGAATGAATCTTGCCGGACAAAAGGCGTCAACAGCCTCGACCACCGCACTTCCCGTGCGCGTCGCCACGCGTGGGCAACGCGGCCACGGCGACTCTTGTGGCATGATGGACCGACTGTAAAAAGGCCGCCCCGACCCTATGACCAGATACCTCGCGCTGCTGACGACCGCCCTGTTGCTCGCCGGCTGCCAGAATCTCGGCCGTCAACCGACGCCCGAAGCCGCCATTCCTGCGCCCACCGCCAAGACGAGCACGCCACAACCGGCCGGCTCCTTCCGCGAAGACACCCTTTATGACCTGCTGGTCGCCGAGTTGGCCGGCCAGCGCAATCGCTTCGACATCGCCCTGACCAACTACGTCGAACAGGCCAAGTCGACCCAGGATCCGGGCGTGGCCGAACGGGCCTTCCGCATCGCCGAATACCTCGGCGCCGACACCCCGGCGCTGGAAACCGCGCAGATCTGGGCCCGCAACGCGCCGGACAACCTGGACGCCCAGCGTGCCGCCGCCATCATGCTGGCCCGCGCCGGGCGCTATGACGAATCCATGGTCTACATGGAAAGGGTGCTCCAGGGCCAGGGCGATACCCATTTCGATTTCCTCGCGCTGTCCGCCGCGGAAACCGACGAAACCACCCGCGCCGGCCTGCTCAAGAGCTTCGACCGGCTGCTGACCAAGTACCCGCACAACGGCCAGCTGCTGTTCGGCAAGGCACTGCTGCTGCAGCAGGACGGTCGTGCCGACGAAGCCCTGAAACTGCTGGAGCGCAATCCGGCGGCCAAGCGCGAAGTCGCCCCGCTGCTGCTGCGGGCCCGCCTGCTGCAGAGCGAGGATCGCAGCGCCGAGGCCCTGCCGCTGCTCGAGGCCGGCATCCGCCAACATCCGGAAGACCGTCGCCTGCGCCTGGCCCATGCGCGCCTGCTGGTGGAGCTGGATCGCCTGGACCAGGCCAAGCGCGAATTCGCCGAGCTGGTCAGCCAGTTCCCCGATGACGACGACCTCAGATTCTCCCTGGCGCTGGTCTGCCTGGAGGCCCAGGCCTGGCAGGAAGCCCAGGTCTACCTCAAGGAGCTGGTCGCCCGCGGCAGCCATGTGGACGCCGCACACCTCAACCTGGGGCGCAGCTACGAAGAACTCGACCAGCCCGAGCAAGCCCTGGCCGAATACGCCCAGGTCGGTCCGGGCACCGACTACCTCGCCGCCCAGCAGCGCCAGACGGAAATCCTGCTCGGCGCCGGCCGCACCGTGGAGGCGCGCCAGCACCTGGCCGAGGCCCGCAAGCGCCAGAGCGAATACGCCGTGCCGCTGTACCTGCTCGAAGCCGAGGGCCTGGCCAGCGCCGACCAGCTCGCCCTCGCCGACCAGACCGTGCAGCAGGCCCTGCAGCAATACCCCAACGACCTCAACCTGCTCTACGTCCGCTCCATGCTGGCGGAGAAGCGCGGCGATCTCGGTCAGCTGGAGAGCGACCTGCGCTACATCATCGCCCACGACCCCGACAACGCCATGGCGCTCAATGCCCTGGGCTACACCCTCGCCGATCGCACCCCCCGCCTGACCGAGGCGCGCCAACTGATCGACAAGGCGCACCAGCTGAGCCCGGACGATCCGGCCATCCTCGACAGCATGGGTTGGGTCCGCTATCGCCAGGGCCAGCTGGCCGACGCCGAGCGCTACCTGCGCCAGGCCTTCGAACGCTTCCCCGATGCTGAGGTAGCCGCCCACTTCGGCGAGGTGCTTTGGGCCCAGGGCAAGCGCAGTGAAGCCCGCAAGGTCTGGCGCGCCGGTCTCGACGCCGATGCCGACGACGCCATCCTGCGCAGCACCCTCAAACGCCTGACTGGAAGCGAAACCCTCCGATGATCCGCGTGCGTACCCTCCTCACCCTGTTCCTGCTCGCCCTGCTGGCCGGCTGCGCCAGCACCTCTCGCCAGGAGGCCGTGGAACGCCAGGGCAACGCTGCCCAGTGGCAGGCCCACAAGCAGCGCATCGCCGCCCTCGACGGCTGGCAGATCGACGGCAAGGTCGGCATCCGTGCCCCGCGCGATTCCGGCAGCGGCACCCTGTTCTGGCTGCAGCGCCAGGACTACTACGACATCCGCCTGGCCGGCCCCCTGGGGCGCGGCGCCACCCGCCTCACCGGGCGTCCGGGTGCCGTCACCCTCGACGTCTCCGGCCAGGGCAGCTACCAGGCCGACTCTCCCGAAGCCCTGCTCGAACAGCAACTCGGCTGGCGCCTGCCGGTCTCGCACCTGCTCTGGTGGGTTCGCGGCCTGCCGGCACCGGACAGCCGCAGCCAGCTGACCCTGGACGCCGACAGCCATCTGGCGCGCCTGGTGCAGGACGGCTGGACCGTCGAATACACCCGCTATACCGAACAGAACGGCTACACCTTGCCCGAGCGCCTCAAGCTCACCGGCAAGGACCTGGAAGTCATCCTAGTGGTGAAGAGCTGGCAGCCGCGTGAGCTGGGCAAATGACCGCGGCGCCCGCCTTCATCCTGCCGGCGCCGGCCAAGCTCAATCTGTTCCTGCACATCCTCGGTCGCCGGCCGGACGGCTACCACGAACTGCAGACGCTCTTCCAATTCCTCGATTGGGGCGACGACCTGGGTTTCGCCGCGCGTGACGACGGCACCCTCGAGCTGCACGACGGCCTGCCCGGGGTCGCCCCGGAACAGAACCTGATCCTGCGCGCCGCCCGTCTGCTGCAAGCGGAAAGCGGTACCACCCGCGGCGCCGATCTCTGGCTGACCAAGCGCCTGCCCATGGGCGGTGGTATCGGCGGCGGCAGCTCGGACGCCGCCACCACCCTGCTCGGCCTCAACCACCTCTGGGGCCTCGGTGCCAGCCTCGACGACCTGGCAGCACTGGGGCTGCGCCTGGGCGCCGACGTACCGGTGTTCGTCCGCGGCCAGGCCGCCTTCGCCGAGGGCGTGGGGGAAAAGCTCACCCCGGTCGCACCGCCGGAACCCTGGTATCTCGTGGCCGTGCCGCAAGTCTCTGTAAGTACAGCAGAAATTTTTTCCGATCCGCTGTTGACACGAGACACTCCCGCCATTAAAGTTTGCGCCGTTCTCGAGTGGACAGGTCGGAATGACTGCCAGAGTACGGTCGAGAAGCGTTACCCAGAAATTCGTAACGCTTTGATCTTGCTAAACAAATTTGTTTCAGCTAGATTAACCGGCACTGGAGGTTGCATATTTGGAAGCTTTCCAAATAAGACCGAAGCTGATACAGTGGCGAGCCAGCTACCAGCATCACTTCCAGGCTTCGTAGCCAAGGGCAGCAACGTTTCGATGTTGCACCGAGCGCTAGCAAGTCTGACCAGAGAATGAGTACAGCTAGTACTCAGCAAGATACAGGGGCGTCGCCAAGCGGTAAGGCAGCAGGTTTTGATCCTGCCATGCGTTGGTTCGAATCCAGCCGCCCCTGCCATTTTCCTTCCAAGACCCACCTCAAGCCGCAGGAACTGCAGCGTGTCCAAGATGATGGTCTTCACGGGGAACGCCAACCCCGATCTGGCACGGCGCATCGTGCGCCAGCTGCATATCCCTCTCGGTGACGTCTCCGTCGGCAAATTCTCCGATGGCGAGATCAGCGTCGAAATCAACGAGAACGTGCGCGGCAAGGATGTCTTCATCATCCAGCCAACCTGCGAGCCGACCAACGACAACCTGATGGAACTGGTGGTGATGGCGGACGCCTTCCGCCGCTCCTCGGCGACGCGTATCACCGCAGTCATCCCCTATTTCGGCTATGCGCGCCAGGATCGCCGTCCGCGTTCCGCGCGGGTCGCCATCAGCGCCAAGGTCGTGGCCGACATGCTGACCGTGGTGGGCATCAACCGGGTGCTCACCGTTGACCTGCACGCCGACCAGATCCAGGGTTTCTTCGATATTCCCGTGGACAACATCTACGGCTCCCCCGCCCTGGTGGATGACATCGAAGACCAGCGTTTCGAGAATCTGATGATCGTCTCCCCCGATATCGGCGGCGTGGTGCGTGCGCGTGCCGTGGCCAAGAGCCTGGGCGTGGACCTGGCGATCATCGACAAGCGTCGTCCCAAGGCCAACCAGTCGGAAGTGATGCACATCATCGGTGACATCCAGGACCGCACCTGCGTGCTGGTCGACGACATGGTCGACACCGCCGGCACCCTGTGCCATGCGGCCAAGGCCCTGAAGGAACACGGCGCCGCCAAGGTCCTGGCCTACTGCACCCACCCGGTGCTGTCGGGCCGCGCCATCAAGAACATCGACAACTCCGTGCTGGACGAGCTGGTGGTGACCAACACCATTCCGCTGTCCACCGCGGCCCAGGCCTGCAGCCGTATCCGCCAGCTGGACATCGCGCCAGTGGTGGCCGAGGCAGTGCGCCGGATCAGTAACGAAGAATCCATCAGCGCGATGTTCCGTTAAGGAACAGCCGCTCTGGAAGCGCCCCGGAAGGCCGTGATGGCCTACCGGGGCTTTTTAGTCGGTAGGGTCGTAGAAACTGGTCGCAAGTTCGCGTCCCGCCGATTCCTTATCCTGGAGATTCACAATGGTTGATTTCACTCTGAATGCCGAAGTGCGTTCCGACCTGGGGAAAGGTGCGAGCCGCCGCCTGCGTCGTAACGCCGGTAACGTTCCCGCCGTGATCTACGGTGGCGACAAGGCCCCGACGTCCATCACCCTGGTCGGCAAGGACCTGGCCAAGATGCTGGAAAGCGAAGCCGCTTTCGCCAGCGTCATCACCCTGAAGGTCGGTGGCAGCAACGAAAGCGTCCTGGTCAAGGCCCTGCAGCGTCACCCCTCCAAGGGCTACGTCATGCACGCCGACTTCCTGCGCGTCATCGCCGACCAGAAGCTGACCGCTCACGTACCCCTGCACTTCATGAACCAGGAAACTTCCGTGGGCGTGAAGCAGCAAGGTGGCGAGATCCTGCATACCGTCAACGAAGTCGAAGTCTCCTGCCTGCCGAAAGACCTGCCGGAATTCATCGAAGTCGACATGGCCAAGGTCGAGCTGGACCAGATCGTTCACCTGAGCGACCTGAAGGTCCCGGCTGGCGTCGAGCTGGTGTCCCTGGCCCACGGCAGCGATCTGCCGGTTGCCAGCATCCACCTGCCGCGCATCCGTGAAGAAGCTGCTGACGGTGCTGCCGAAGAAGGCACTGCCGAGTAATCTCGCGCACGCCTGACCGAGAAGGGCCCCTGACATGACTGCCGTTCAACTGATCGTTGGCCTGGGTAATCCAGGCCCCGAATACGACCAGACCCGGCATAATGCAGGGGCCCTTTTCGTTGAGCGACTCGCCGCCGCCCAGGGCGCCAGCCTGGCGGTCGAGCGCAAGTATCACGGCCTCGTGGGGCGCTTTCGCCACGCGGGCAACGATGTTCGTCTGCTCATTCCCACCACCTACATGAACCGCAGCGGCCAGGCCGTGGCGGCGCTCGCCGGCTTCTTCCGCATCCCGCCGGCGGCCATCCTGGTGGCTCACGACGAACTCGACCTGCCACCCGGCACCGCGCGCCTCAAGACCGGCGGCGGCCATGGTGGTCACAACGGGCTGCGCGACATCATCGCCCAGCTCGGCAATCAGAACGGCTTCCAGCGCCTGCGCCTGGGCATCGGCCATCCGGGGCACGCCAGCCTGGTCTCCAACTTCGTCCTGGGCCGCGCACCGCGCAGCGAGCAGGACCTGCTCGACACCAGCATAGACGCCGCCCTGGAAGTCGTGCCGGAACTGCTGGCCGGTGATCTGACCCGCGCCATGCAGCGCCTGCACAGTCGCAAGACCTGACCCCCCACTCTCTTCCTTTTCTTCCGCGAGGACACACACCATGGGATTCAATTGCGGCATCGTCGGCCTGCCCAACGTCGGCAAGTCCACCCTGTTCAATGCCCTGACCCAATCCGGTATCGCGGCGGAAAACTTTCCCTTCTGCACCATCGAGCCCAACAGCGGCATCGTGCCCATGCCCGATGCGCGGCTGAACGCCCTGGCGGAAATCGTCAAGCCCGAGCGAGTGATCCCCACCACCATGGAGTTCGTCGACATCGCCGGCCTGGTGGCGGGCGCCTCCAAGGGTGAAGGCCTGGGCAACAAGTTCCTCGCCAACATCCGCGAGACCGATGCCATCGCCCACGTGGTGCGCTGCTTCGAAGACGAGAACGTCATCCACGTGGCCAACTCGGTGGACCCCAAGCGCGACATCGAGGTCATCGACCTGGAGCTGATCTTCGCCGACCTCGACAGCTGCGAGAAGCAACTGCAGCGCGTCACCCGCAATGCCAAGGGCGGCGACAAGGAAGCCCTGGCGCAAAAGGCCCTGCTGGAACAGCTCATCCCCCACTTCGAGGCCGGCAAGCCCGCCCGTAGCCTGCTGAAGGGCCTGGACGACGAGCAGAAGCGCCTGGTGCGCAGCTTCCACCTGCTGACCAGCAAGCCGGTGATGTACATCGCCAACGTCGCCGAAGACGGCTTCGAGAACAACCCGCACCTGGACGTGGTCCGTGCCATCGCCGAGGAAGAAGGCGCCGTGGTGGTGCCGGTGTGCAACAAGATCGAGGCGGAAATCGCCGAGCTGGACGACGACGAGGAAAAGCAGATGTTCCTCGAATCCATGGGCATGGAAGAGCCGGGCCTGAACCGGGTGATCCGCGCCGGCTACGAGCTGCTCAACCTGCAGACCTACTTCACCGCCGGGGTGAAGGAAGTCCGTGCCTGGACCGTGCGCATCGGCGCCACCGCGCCCCAGGCCGCTGCCGTCATCCACACCGACTTCGAGAAGGGCTTCATCCGCGCCGAAGTGGTGGCTTATGACGACTTCATCGCCTTCAAGGGCGAGAACGGTGCCAAGGAAGCCGGCAAGTGGCGCCTGGAAGGCAAGGACTACATCGTCAAGGACGGTGATGTCATGCACTTCCGCTTCAATGTCTAAGCGACTGCGAACGCCAGAACCCCCTCCTCACCGCAAGGTGGCGAGGGGGTTTTCTTTTGCCCGTTCGCCAACGGCCTGCTGACACCGGACGCCTGGCGATTTGGCACAATGACGGCGATCCGACCGCCGTCGAACGTCTCCCGCTGCCTGGATGCCGCCATGAATTTCGATGACCTGCGCCTGTTCGTCACCACCCTGAACGAGGGCAGCTTCACGGCCGCTGCCGACAAGCTGGGGCTGTCCAAGCAGTTCGTCAGTCGGCGGACCCTGTTGCTGGAAGAGAGTCTTGGCGTGCGGTTGATCAATCGCACCACGCGACGCTTGCAGGCGACGGAGCTGGGGGTGCTGCTCTATGAGCGGGCGGTGAAGATCCTCGAGGACGTCAACGACACCGAGGAGTTGCTCTCCAGCCGGCGCACGGTGCCCCAGGGGGTACTGAGGGTCAGTGCCCCCATGACCTTCGGCACGCTGCATCTGAGTCCCTTGCTACCGGATTTTCTCTCGGCCTATCCGCAGATTCGCCTGGAGCTGGACCTCAACGACCGGGCGGTGGATCTGCTGGCCGAGGGTTACGACATGTCGATCCGGATCGGCACCCTGGCCGATTCCAGCCTGATCGCCAAGCGGCTGACCGAGATGCAGTTGGTGACCTGCGCCAGCCCGGATTATCTGCGCCAGGCGCCACCACTCGTGCAGCCGGAGGATCTGGCCGGGCACAGCTGTCTGCTCTATGGGCATGGTCGCCAGGTGGAGTGGCGCTTCCAGCGTGGGGGCAAGCCGCTGGTACTGCCCATGCAGGGTCAGCTCAGGGCCAACAACGGGGAGGTGGTGCGGGATGCGGCCATGGCCGGCCAGGGGATCGCGGTGCTGCCGACCTTCATCGTCAACGAGGCACTGGCCTCAGGGGCGCTGGTGCAGGTGCTGGAGGACTTCACCCTGCCCAGTGCGGCGGTCTATGCGGTCTATCCCCAGCATCGCCAGTCGGCGCGCATCGTCCAGCTGTTCTCGGACTATCTGCGCGACCGACTGACGGTCTAGCCGACTCAAGCCACGGTGCCTTGGGGGCTCGGCTTACGCTGGGGCCATTGCTGGAGGGTACGCTCGGCGCCATCTGCCGCCAGACGCCGACCATCGAGACGCTGCTGCTGACGCTCGATCGAGGGCTGCAGGCTACGGTCGGTGCCGTTCTCGGCCAGGGCGCGACGCGGCTCCAGGCGTTGCTGCTGGCGCTCGATCGAGGGCTGCAGGCTACGGTCGGTGCCGTTCTCGGCCAGGGTACGGTCAGCACCTTGCTGGTGTTTTTCGATCAGCGAACCCAGGGGACGCAGGGCGCTTTCCTCGGCCTGGGCCGACTGGACGACGGCAGCGGTGAGCAGGGAAGCGGCGAAGAGTGCGGTGAGGGTTTTCATGGCGAGTACCTTGTCGGGTGGGTGTGGACTCATTGTCCCCAGCCCATCCCTCGCCTAGAAATCGTCTTGCGGGATAGCGATCATCGACCGCGCTGATGATCGTCCAGGACTAGCCCCGTGCCTGGCCTTGACGCAGCAGGAACAGGCACCAGACACCCAAGGCCGTGGCTGCCAGCAGGCAGCCGGCCAGGCTCACACCGGTCCAGCCGAAGTGTTCGTACAGCCGCGCCGACAGCAGCGAACCGAGGGAGCCGCCGAGGAAATAGCCGGTCATGTAGCCGGCATTGAGGCGGCTGCGGGCTTCCGGGCGCAGGCGATAGACCACGTTCTGGTTGCTCACGTGGGTGAGTTGCACGGCGAGATCCAGCACCAGGACGCCGAGCAACAGCGCCGCCAGCGAAGCCTGGGCGAAGGCCAGCGGCAGCCAGGCGAGGACCATGGCCGCCAGGCCGATGCTGGTGGCGAGATTGCCCTGGCCCTTGTCGGCCATGCGCCCGGCCAGGTTGGCGGCCAGTGCCCCCACCGCGCCGGCAAGACCGAACAGGCCGATGGTGCCGTCGCCGAAGCCATACGGCTCGGCGGCGAGCAGGAAGGCCAGGGGCGTCCAGAACACCGCGAAGACCGCGAACCCCAGGCAGCCCAGCAGGGTGCGCAGCCGGTGCAGGGGTTCGTCACGCAAGAGCACGAACACTGAGCCCAGCAGCCGCGGATAGCTCAGGCCCGCCGACTGCTGATAGCGCGGCAGCGCCAGGCGCAGGGCCAGGGAGGTAGCCAGCATCAGACCGGCCGCCACGGCATAGACGGTGCGCCAGTCGCCCAGGGACGAGAGCGCCCCGGCCACGGTACGGGCCAGCAGGATGCCGAGGATGAGACCGCTCATCACCGTGCCCACCGCCCTGCCCCGCTGCTCTGGCGCCGCCAGGGTCGCGGCGAAGGGCACCAGCACCTGGGCCACCACCGAGAAGAGTCCGGTCATGGCGGTACCCAAGAGCAGCCAGGGCAGGCTGGTGGCGGTGGCGCTCAGGGCGAGGCCCGCCGCGGCGATCACGCTCATGCTGACGATCAGCCGCCGCCGCTCCAGGAGATCGCCCAGCGGGACCAGCAGCAGGAGCCCGGCGGCATAGCTGAGCTGGGCGGTGGTGACGATGCTGCCGGCCTGGGTGTAGCTGAGGTCGAAGCGCTGGGCGATGGTGTGCAGCAGCGGCTGGTTGTAGTAGTTGCTGGCCACGGCGATGCCGGTGGCGACGGCCATGAGCAGGGTCAGCCAGCGGCTGAGGGGTGGCGTTGGGGTCGACATCCGCGAGATCCGGCAAGCGAGAGGCTGATCAGTATCGGACAACGGTAGTTATCGGTTAAATGAATCCTTAAGATGACTTCGATCTCACTTCAAGATAGCGCCATGAATCTCAAGCAACTGGAATTCGCCGTCGCCCTGGCCGAGGAGCGCCACTTCACCCGCGCCGCCGAGCGGTGCCACGTGGTGCAGTCGGCGCTCAGCCACCAGATCGCCCGGCTGGAAGCCGAGCTGGGCGCTACCCTGTTCGAGCGGCTGCCGCGCCAGGTGCGTATCACCCCGGCGGGCGAGGCGATGTTGGCCAATGCGCGCCAGGCGCTGGCGGCAGTGGAGCGGTTGCAGCAGGACGTGGCGGCGGCGGTGGGCGACATTCGTGGCAGCCTGACGGTAGGCCTGATTTCCTCGGTGCCGCGGCTGGACATCGTCGAGCTGCTGGCGGCCTTCCACGCCCGCCATCCCCAGGTGGACATCGAGCTGCGCCAGGACAAGAGCGAGACGCTGCTGGCGGCGGTGCGGGAGCGGCAGCTGGATTTCGCCCTGATCGGCGTCTCGCGGCAGGTCCGGCTGGAGGGGGTCGACAGTCGTCTGCTGCTCAGCGAGGAATTGGTGGCGGTGCTGCCCACGGAGCACGCCCTGGCCGGGCGGGACAGGCTGTCGCTGCACGAGCTGGTGGATCTGCCGCTGGTGGATCTGCCGGCCGGCAGCGGGGCGCGGCGGCAGACCGACGAGGCCTTCGCCGCCCTGGGCCTGCCTCATCGGGTGCGCTTCGAGACCAGCCACATGCAGTTGCTGGAGCGCTTCGTTCGCCGCGGCCTGGCAGTGGGACTGGTACCACGCAGCCTGGCGCTGACCTTCAGCGGCCTGGCCTGCGTGCCGGTGAGCGATGCGCCGCAGCGTAATGTCCATGCCATCTGGTCACGGCTACCGACGCCGGCGACCCGGGAGTTTTTGCAGATCGTGGCAGAGGCGCTCGGTGGAAGGCGGCGCGGGAACACCGGTGCCGGAGCTGTCCCTGGAAATCGATGATCTGGACGAGGTCTTGCGTCGATTGGAAAGCGCGGGCTATGCGCCGGAGTATGGCCCGGTGACGGAGCCGTGGGGCGTGAGGCGCTTCTTCGTCCGCGATCCCGGCGGGCGGCTGTTGAATTTCCTGGAGCATGCCTGAGGATTTGGCGAACGGTCTGATCGCATGATCGCGGCCATGGCGGTCCGCCGATGCGGCCGCTCCTACAGCAGCCGGATAGCCCGTAGGAGCGGCCCATGGCCGCGATAAATCACAGATCAATCGGCTACCGAGTCGTAGCCTGGAAAACGGCGCAGCCTTTTCCGCGGGTGACTTCGTTGCGCGGGGCGCCCTCACCCCAACCCTTTCCCGAGGGGAGAGGGGGTTATCCGAGCAGGCGTTCATCTCCAGCAACCCCGGCAGGCTCGCGATCAGCCTCCGGCCCCTGTCCGTAGGAGCGGTACCTCCGCGCCTTGCCTAAAGCCAACGGCCAAAGGCTCGGTAGCCTCCCGAGCTACCCTCAACCCTCGCTCACCGGCAGGCGGCGGACGAAGGTGCCGACGCGCCAGGCCAGTTGTTCGCCCTGGCACTGCACCAACAGGTTGCGCACCGGATAGGACTGGCCGGCTACGCTGGCTTCGGCCTGGGCTTCGCTGGCGCCGTCGAGGTGGTTGCGGGCCAGCACCTGATAGCTGCCGGTGGCGCAACGCTCGGCCGCCTCGCCCGCACAGCCGGACCAGTTGCCGAACACCCCGTTGCACTGCACCAGGTAGGCGGTACGGCCGTCCTGCAGGTAGGCGGTATGGGAGCTGGCGCAACCGGCCAGCAGGGCGAGCGAGCCGGCGCAGGCCAGCAGGCGGAGGGCGTTGCGAAGGGCGGCGAGGGGCATGGGAGTGGCTCCGAAAAGTATGGAGCCATCGTAAGAAACCCATCCCTCGTCCATAAATCGTACCGGCGGATAGCGCTTATCGACGCGGCTGATGGCTACCCCCGGTCAGGCGGGGAAGACGGTGATGTCCACCTTAAGGTTCTGGTAAGCCGGGCGGGTGGAGGCTGGAGGCACAACCACCACAACCCTGTCGCCTCCCTCCCCGGCCGCTCCTGCCGCCAGGGACGGGAAGCCCTTCGGGCAAGGAGATCGCCATGTCTAGCTGGACCTCCACGCAACGCAACGTGGCCTTCGCCACCTTCGCCAGCTGGACGCTGGATGCCTTCGACTTCTTCATCCTGGTGTTCGTCCTCAGCAACCTGGCGCAGTACTTCCAGGACTCCGTGACCGACGTATCCCTGGCGATCATGCTGACCCTGGCGGTACGGCCGATGGGTGCCCTGCTGTTCGGGCGCCTGGCCGAGCGCCACGGGCGCAGGCCGATCCTGATGCTCAATATCGTGCTGTTCTCGCTGTTCGAGGTCCTTTCCGCCTGGTCGCCGACCTTCACCGCCTTCATGGCCTTCCGCATCCTCTACGGCGTGGCCATGGGCGGGGTCTGGGGCGTGGCCTCGTCGCTGGCGATGGAAACCATCCCCGATCGCTCGCGCGGGTTGATGTCGGGGATCTTCCAGGCCGGCTATCCCTGCGGCTACCTGCTGGCCTCCATCGTCTACGGGCTGTGCTTCGAGGCGGTGGGCTGGCGCGGCCTGTTCCTGATCGGCGCGGTGCCGATCCTGCTGCTGCCCTTCATCTACTTCAAGGTGCCGGAGTCACCGGTGTGGCTGGCGGCGCGGGAGCGCAAGGAGAGCACCGCCCTGCTGCCGATCCTGCGCCAGCATTGGCCGATCTGTCTGTACATGGTGCTGCTGATGGCCTGCTTCAATTTCTTCAGCCACGGCACCCAGGATCTCTATCCCACCTTCCTCAAGGTGCAGCACCAGTTCGACGCCCACACCGTGAGCCTGATCGCCATCAGCTACAACATCGCGGCGATGCTCGGCGGGGTTTTCTTCGGTTCGCTGTCGGAGCGCATCGGGCGCAAGAAGGCGATCATGTTGGCCGCCCTGCTGTCGCTGCCGATCCTGCCGCTGTGGGCCTTCGCCAGCGGCTCCTGGACGCTGGGCATCGGCGCCTTCCTGATGCAGTTCATGGTGCAGGGCGCCTGGGGCGTGATACCCACCTATCTCAACGAACTGGTGCCGGGCAATGCGCGCGCCGTGCTACCAGGCTTCGTCTACCAGATGGGCAACCTACTGGCCTCGGTCAACGCCACCCTGCAGGCGCAGATCGCCGCGGCCCACGACGGCAACTATGGCCTGGCCATGGCGCTGGTGGCCGGTACCGTCGCCGTGCTGATCGTGCTGTTCGTGGCCTTCGGCAAGGAAACCCGTGGCATGCGGATTTCCGGAGCGGTGGCCGACCCGTCGGCCGCGAGCCAACCGGCACGACTCACGCAGCCGGCTCGCCCATGAACCTGAAAATTTCGCCACGAAGCCAGCGTTCGCCCGGGTCCTGGTCCTGGGCAGCGCGCCAGACCAGCGAGAGCTTGGCCGGGACGATGGCAAAGGGCGGCTCCTCGATACGCAGGCCGCCACCGGCGGCCAGGGCGCGGGCGGCGTAGTCGGGCACGGTGGCGAGCAGTTCGCTGCCGGCCAGCAGGGCGCCGAGGCCGTTGAAGTGGGGCACGCCGAGCGCCACCTTGCGGCTGCGACCGAGGCGCGCCAGGTCGTCGTCGATGTTGCCGCAGAGATCGCCGGACATGGATACCAGCACATGGGGCCGAGCGCAGTAGTCGTCCAGGCTCAGGGGCGCGGGATCGCTGTCGGCGCGGACCACCAGGGCGCGGATGTGCCTCAGGGTGCGGCACTTGGCGTTGGCCGGCAGTTGGGTGGTGTAGCTGATGCCCAGGGAGACTTCGCCACTGGCGAGCAGGCCGGGCAGCAGCAGGAAGTTGGCGTTGCGCACCACCAGCACGCAGTGCGGCGCCACCTCGCGCAGATGGGCGAGCAACGGTGGCAGCAGGCCGCACTCGACATCGTCGGACATGCCGATGCGGAACACCGCGCGGCTGGCACCGAGATCGAAGTCGTCGACCTCGCTCAGGGCGTTGGACAGGCTGTCCAGGGCCGGGCGCAGCCGATCGAGAATGGCCAGGGCCCGCGGCGTGGGCTCCATGGCGCGACCGCTGCGCACCAGCAGGGGGTCGTCGAAGAATTGCCGCAGGCGCACCAGGGCGGCGCTGATGGCCGGCTGGCCGAGAAAGAGCTTTTCCGCGGTGCGGGTGAGATTGCGCTCGTGCATCAGGCTTTCGAACACCACCAGCAGGTGCAGGTCGATGCGGCGCAGGTCGTTGCGGTTCACGGCATCCCTCCGCGAAGGTCAGGCGCCGGAAGGGGCGCCTGACTGTCGTTACCTTGGAGTCTGTTCAAAGTCTCGCGAGCTAGAGCCAAACAAGGCGAAGAGGCCTGAGGAAGCGGATCGGACTCGCGCTCGAGTTTACAAATAGTAAATGAGCATTCCGACGGGGCCGCCTAGGTGGGGCTGGCGACCCAGGGCCTCTTCAACGCCGTTTGGCCGACGCGCAGCAGACTTTGGATAGGCTCTTACTTGGCGGCCAGCTTGGCGTAGCTGGTCATCAGGTTGCGGTAGTTGGGGATGTGGTTGGACAGCAGGGCACCCAGGCCCTCGATGTCGTTGCGCCAGTCGCGGTGCAGTTCGCAGGCCACGCCGAACCAGTTCATCAGTTGCACCCCGGCGGCGCTCATGCGTGCCCAGGCGGCCTGTTGCACGGTCTTGTCGAAGGTGCCGGAGGCATCGGTCACCACGAAGACATCGAAGCCCTCGGCGATGGCCGCCAGCGCCGGGAAGGCCACGCAGACGTCGGTCACCACGCCGGCGATGATCAGCTGCTTGCGGCCGGTGGCCTTGATGGCGGCGACGAAGTCTTCGTTATCCCAGGCGTTGATCTGGCCGGGCCGGGCGATGTAGGGCGCCTCGGGGAACAGCTCGACCAGCTCGGGCACCAGCGGGCCGTTGGGGCCCTGTTCGAAGCTGGTGGTGAGGATGGTGGGCAGGCCGAAGAACTTGGCGCTGTTGGCCAGGGCCAGGACGTTGTTCTTGAAGTCGCTGGGGGTGAAATCCTGCACCAGGGAGATCAGACCGGCCTGGTGGTCGATCAGTAGGACGACGGCATCGTTCTTGTCGAGACGGTTGTAGGGCTTGCTCATGGTGGAGTCCTCAGTGGAGTGGTGGTGCTTGGGATGAAGGGCGACGTCAGGCGCCGCCCAGGAGATGGCGAATGGCGACGGGCACGCCGGGGGTCTGGTACTGCCGCGCCGCCGCTTCCAGGCGCTGTTCGCCCTGGGTGACGCGGTGGTGGTGGCGCAGGTGTTCCAGCCAGGATTCGTCGCAGAAGAATTCCTGCCAGCGTCTCGGTTCGGCGCTGTCTTGCAGCAGGGCCCAGGAGAAGGCGCCGTTGCGGCGGCGCATGGCACCTACCGCCTGCATGGCCTGGCGGAAGGCCGGGCCGTGTTCGGGGGCGATGTCGTATTCCAGGGTGACCATCACCGGGCCGCGCTCGCGGTCAAGGGAATCGTCGAGGATGGGCGCCGGCCAGTGCAGCGCAGGCGCGATGTCCGCCGCCGGGGTGACCGGCAGGCGCAGGCGCCAGGTGAGCCCGATGCCAGCCAGCAGTACCGCAGCCGCCGCGCTCAGGGCCAGGCTCAGGGAGAAGTGGCTGGCCAGGGCGCCCCAGACAACGCCACCCAGGGCGCTGGTACCGAAGAACACCAGGATGTAGACGGCCAGGGCGCGAGCCCGTACCCAGCCGGGCACGGCGGTCTGGGCCGCCACCTGCAGGCTGGAGAGCACGGCGATCCAGGCCAGGCCGCTAGCGAGCATCACCGGTAGCAGCCAGGCGAAGTCGCGAATCCAGGCCAGGCCCAGCAGGACCAGGGCATAGAGCGCACTGGCGCTGGCGACCAGCAGGTCACTGGACAGCCGTTCGCGCAGGCGCGGCAAGAGCATGGCGCCGCCGATGGCACCCAGCCCGACGCAACCGAGCAGGATGCCGAAATCCAGGGCGGTGCCCTGCAGGGCCTGGCGGACCAGCAGCGGCAGCAAGGCCATGCCGGCGCTGGCACCGAGGAAAAACGCGGCGGTCCGGGCCAGCACCACCTGCAGCCGGGGAGAGCTGCGGGCATAGCGGAAACCGACCCGGACCGCGCCCAGCAGGCGCTCCGCGGGCAGCACGGCGGCTGCAGGCTCTCGCCGCCAGGTCAGGAGCGCGACGATGACGGCAAGGAAAGAGACGGCATTGAGGGCGAAGGTCAGCCAGGGACCGGCCAGGCTGACCAGCACCCCGGCCAGCGCCGGACCCAGGGCCCGCGCCACGTTCATGCCCAGGCTGGACAGGGCGATGGCGGCGGGCAGTTCGCTCTTGTCCACCAGCTCGGGGGTGAGCGCCGACCAGGCCGGCAGCATCAGCGCCGTGCCCACGCCCATGGCCAGGGTCAGGCCCAGGAGCAGGGGTACGGTCATCCAGCCAGCCAGGGTCAGACCCGCCAGGGCCAAGGCCACCGCGGCCATCCACAGCTGCACGCCGAGCAGGTAGCGGCGCCGGTCGACGATGTCGGCCAGGGCGCCGGCCGGCAGCGCCAGCAGGAACATCGGCAAGGCGCCCGCCACCTGCACCAGGGCCACCGCCAGCGGACTGGCCGACAGCGAGGTCATCAGCCAGCCGGCGCCCACCTCGTGCATCCAGGTGCCGATGTTGGAGGCGATGCTGGCCAGCCACAGCCAGCGGAAGGTGCGCTGGCGCAAGGGTTGCCAAGGCGAGGCGGCGTTGGGATTCAGGGCGGCGGCGGTCATGGCGGCGGTCCTCAGAAGCTGAAGCAGGAGCAGCCGAAGGCGCCCCAGAAGCCACTGAAGTCGCTCACCGGCACCCGGCTCTGGCGCGCCCGCTCATGGCCGTGGCCATGCACGGCACAGGCGCCGGCGCACTGGTGCACGGCGGCCTGCAGCGGTGCACCGGGCTTCCAGTGGCCGGGCACCTTGACCACCGGCGACCAGTCCGGGGTGACCGTCAGGGGGGCCGGGCCGAGGCGATCGAATTCCTCGGCGCCATGGACGATGCGGCCGCCGACCACGGTCAGTACCGACTCCAGGTGCTTGATGGCCTCTTCCTTGATCGTGAAGAAGTCCGCCGAGAGCACCGCCACGTCAGCCAGCTGGCCCACCCGCAGCTGGCCCTTCTTGCCCTGCTCCGAGGAGAACCAGGCGCTGCCCTGGGTGAACAGTTGCAAGGCGGTGGCCCGTGGCAGGCCCTCCTGGTAGAGCGCGAGGCCGCCGACGGTACGACCGCTGACCAGCCAGTACAGTGAGGTCCAGGGGTTGTAGCTGGAGACGCGGGTAGCGTCCGTCCCGGCCCCCACCGGCACGCCTTCGGCGAGCATCCGCTGGATCGGCGGGGTCTGCTCGGCGGCCTGGGCGCCATAGCGGTCGACGAAGTATTCGCCCTGGAAGGCCATGCGATCCTGGATGGCGATGCCGCCGCCGAGCGCCTTGACCCGCTCGATGTTGCGCGGGCTGATGGTCTCGGCGTGATCGAAGAACCAAGGCAGGCCATTGAAGGGCACGTCGCGGTTGACACTCTCGAAGACGTCGAGCATGCGCGAGATGGATTCGTCGTAGGTGGCGTGCAGGCGGAACGGCCAGCGCTGCTCCACCAGGTGGCGCACCACCGGCTCCAGATCGGCTTCCATGGTGGACGGCAGGTCCGGGCGCGGTTCGAGGAAGTCCTCGAAGTCGGCCGCGGAGAAGGCCAGCATCTCGCCGGCGCCGTTGTGGCGGAGGAAGTCGGTGCCCTGGTGCAGGGTGACGCTGCTGGTCCAGTTCTTGAAGTCGGTCAGCTCTTCCTTGGGCCGCTGGGTGAAGAGGTTGTAGGCGATGCGCACGGTGAGCTGGTCGGCATCGGCCAGTTCCTGGATCACCCGGTAATCGTCCGGGTAGTTCTGGAAACCGCCGCCGGCGTCGATGGCGCTGGTCAGGCCCAGGCGATTGAGTTCGCGCATGAACTGGCGAGTGGAATTGACCTGGTATTCCAGCGGCAGCTTGGGCCCCTTGGCCAGGGTGGCATAGAGGATCATGGCGTTGGGCCGGGCGATCAGCATGCCGGTGGGCTCGCCCTTGGCGTCGCGCTGGATCTCGCCGCCTGGCGGATTGGGTGTGTCCCTGGTGTAGCCGACCACCCGCAGGGCGGCGCGATTGAGCAACGCCCGGTCGTAGAGGTGGAGGATGAACACCGGGGTGTCCGGCGCCGCCTGGTTGAGTTCGTCCAGGGTCGGCAGGCGCCGCTCGGCGAACTGGAATTCGTTCCAGCCGCCCACCACCCGCACCCACTGGGGCGCCGGGGTGCGCTCGGCCTGGTCCTTGAGCATCCGTAGGGCGTCGGCCAGCGAGGGCACGCCCTCCCAGCGCAGCTCCAGGTTGTAGTTGAGGCCGCCGCGGATCAGGTGCAGGTGGGAGTCGTTGAGGCCGGGGATGGCGCGGCGACCGCGCAGGTCGACCACCTGGGTGGCCGGGCCGCGATGGGCCATGGCCTCGCCGTCGCTGCCCACGACGAGGAAGACGCCGTCCTTGATGGCGACCGCGGTGGCTTCGGGCCGCTCGGGATCGACGGTGTGGAGCTTGCCGTTGTGCAGGATCAGATCGGCGTGTTGCATGATGCCTCCAGAGGCGTTGTCGGCGCGTCCGGCCAGGGGCAGGACGGACCAGAGCGCGCCGGCGGCGCCCAGCAGGAGGGCGCGGCGGCGTTGGGGGTCCAGGGGTTCTTGGCTCATGGCGGCGCTCGCGGCCCGGCCAGCGCCTGAAGCTGCCCGGGCGGGTACTCAGCTCGCCACGAAGGCCAGCAGGTCCTGGTTCAGCTGCTCGGCGTGGGTCACCGCGAAGCCATGGGGCGCGCCGGCGTACACCTTGAGTTCGGCGCCACGAATCGCCTCGGCGGCGAGCTTGCCGGTGGTGGCGAAGGGCACCACCTGGTCGGCGTCACCGTGGATCACCAGGGTGGGTACGTCGATCTTGGCCATGTCCGGGCGGAAGTCGGTCTCGGAGAAGACGGTGACGCAGTCCAGGGTGCCTTTCAGCGAGGCCAGCAGGGCGATGTTGAGGGTCTGGGTGAAGACGCCCGCGGAGACCTCCTGGCCCTGGTTGGTGCCATAGAAGATCGGTGCGAAGTCGGCGAGGAACTGGGCGCGGTCCTTCAGCAATCCGCCGCGGATACCGTCGAAGACGCCTTTATCCACGCCCTGGGGGAAGTCCGGCTTCTGGCCGAACAGCGGGGTGACGGCGCCCAGCAGCGCCAGCTTGGCCACCCGCGCCGAACCGTGGCGCGCCAGGTAGCGACTGACGTCGCCACCGCCCATGGAGAAGCCCACCAGGGTGACGTCGCGCAGGTCCAGGTGCTCGATCAGCTCCTTGATGTCGTCGGCGAAGGTGTCGTAGTCGTAGCCATTCCAGGGCTGATCGGAGCGCCCGAAGCCGCGGCGGTCGAAGGCGATGGCGCGATAGCCGTTGGCGGCCAGTTGGTGCATCTGGTAGTCCCACATATCGGCATCCAGCGGCCAGCCGTGGCTGAACAGCACGGGCTTGCCGCTGCCCCAGTCCTTGAAATAGATCTCGACGCCGTCGCGGGTGGTGAAGGTGCTCATGGTTGTTCGCCTCGGTGGGTGGAAGGAGTGGAAAAGGCGCCCGAGCGGGCGTTGAGCCAGGGTGCGCACAGGCGACTCACCCTGGGCATGATCAGGAACACCACCAGCGGCACGATGCACAGGGTGATCAGCAGGTTGCTCGGCACCGTGCCGGCCAGCGCGGGATAGCGCGTGAACAGCGGCTGCCACAGCGGCGGGATCAGCATCGTCAGGGGCGCGATGACCAGATAGGTCAGCACCGCCTGCTTCCAGGCCGGGGGCGGGCGCACACCGGGACGCGGCGGGTTGAACCAGAATTCGGCGTCGGCATGCACCTCAGGCGCATCGGCCTCGCGCAGCAGCGGCGCCACTTCCGCGATCAACGCCTGGCGCCGGGGCGAGGCCAGCCAGGCCTGCAGTTGCTCGACGTCGGCGAAGCGCACCAGGGTGGTGAAGGCGGCGCCCTCCTCGGCTGGCGGGATGACGTCCACGCCCAGGTGGCCGCAGGCTTCGCGGGCGGCGGTGACGGCGCGCTCCAGCCAGCGCTGGTAGGCGTGGTGCTGGCCGGCCAGCGGCTGGTGACGGATCACCAGGGTGACGATGCGGCCATGGGTCTGTTGCGGACCTTGCCCGAATGCGGCGGTCATGACAGCGCCCTCGCGAAACCGCCCTGGGCGGCATGACGCCTGGCCAGCCGCGCCTCCAGCGAGTAGCGACCCGGCCCGGTGAGCGCCAGGGTGCCGAACAGCACCAGCAGCAGCCAGCCGAACTGGCCCTCTTCCAGGGACCACTGCGGATGCACCACCAGGAGGGCGATCAGCAGCACGCCGAGGATCGGCAGGCAGGCCAGGCGTGTCGCCCAGCCCAGGGCGATCAGCAGCGGGCAGAGCACCTCGGCGAAGACGGCGAAGCCCAGCGTCGGCCAGGCACCGAGGTGCAAAGGGTCTTCGATCAATCCGAGCTGCTGGCGAAAGTGCAGCGCCTTGGGCAGGCCGTGCACCGCCAAGAGTAGCCCGGCGCCACCCAGGCGCAGGAACAAGAGCCCCAGATCCAGCCGCGCGTCACGCATGGCCCATCCTCCTGATGAGAGAGTCGGCTGCGAGAAAGACCCCGCGCCGTCGATGGGGCGGACTTTCGCCCGGACGACGAGGCTCGGCCTTGGACGCCTGTGCTGGTTTTTGTACGTCTGTGCTGTGGCGTGCAGGTGAAAGGATTCAGGTCACAACAACGACCTGAACGTGCTGAACAGTCAACTCATACGTGACGGTAAAACACCCATCAGCTACTTAATCGGGATGAGGGTGGACAGTAATCTGCACCCATCGCATCCACGACGGATGCCAGACCTTGAAAGGACCGCTGACGATGAACACCACCCAAGCCTTCACCGCCACCACCGGCCGCCTGTTGCTGGCCAGCCTCTTCCTGTTCAGCGGCGTGGGCAAGCTGCTCGCCCCGGCCGCCACCAAGGGCTACATCGCCGCCATGGGCCTGCCCTTCCCGGACCTCGCCTACCTGGGCGCCCTGGTGGTGGAGCTGGGCCTCGCCAGCCTGCTGCTGATCGGCTATCGCACCCGCCCGGTGGCGCTGGCCATGGCCGCCTTCACCCTGGTGACCGCCCTGGTGTTCCACCACAACTTCGCCGACCAGAACCAGCTGATCCACTTCCTCAAGAACGTCGCCATCGCCGGTGGCCTATTGCAGGTGGCCGCCTTCGGTGCCGGGGCCCTGAGCGTGGATGGTCGGCGGCCGGTACGGGCGGCCCGGTTGGCCTGATCGCGCTCGGTTGATGCGCCCGCCTGATTCCGCGGTCAGGCGGGCGCCGTCACGTCCAGCATCTGCGCGCAGGCCTCGCGCAGCAGGTCGAGGAACAACCGTAGTCGTGCCGGATAGACCCGGGCGTAGGGATAGATGAGATAGAGCGGCAGGGGCGCGGCCTGCCACTCGGGCAGCAGGTGCGCCAGCCGCCCTGCTGCCACGTCCTCGCGCACCATCCAGTGCGACAGCGCCGCACAACCCAGGCCGCGGACCGCGGCATGGCGCGCCACGAACAGGCTTTCCGTAGCCAGGCGCGGGCGCAGGGTCACCACCTGGCTCTCGCCCGAGGCCTGGCGTTCCAGGCGCAACTCGTTCTGGTAGAACTGGGTCATGGCGATCCAGGGCAGCGCCGCCAGTTCCTCGGGCCCGCTCAGGGTTCCAGCCAGCTCCGGCGCCGCGACCAGGATGCGCTGGACATCGCCCAGGCGCACTGCCACCGTGTCCGGATCTTCCACCACGCCCACGCGGATGGCGCAATCCACGCCATCGGCGACGAAGTTGGGGGCCCGGTCGCTGAGCACCCAGTCCACCTGCATGCCCGGATAGCGGCGCAGATAGGCCTCCAGGGGATCGAGCAGTTGCTCCTGGCCGAAGGCGTGGGGCATCACCACCCGCAGCCGCCCCTCGGGTTCGGCATGGGCGCCGTGCAGGGCCGCGGCGAAGGCTTGCCAGTCGCCGAGCAACTGCTGCGCCTGGCGATAGCAGCGCTGGCCGTCCTCGGTCAGGCGCAGGGCGTGGGTCGAGCGTTGCACCAGGCGGACCTGCAGCGCCGCTTCCAGCGCCTGCAGGCGCCGGCTGACGGTGGGCTGGGTGGTGCCGAGCTGGCGCGCCGCCGCCGACAGGCTACCGGCCTCGACGATGCGGACGAAGGTTTCCAGCAGGTCGAGCCGATCATGGGAAAAGGTCGTGTTCATACGCTCTACGTATACCCCCTGTACCGTGCGTTCGGCTACCAGGGGCCAGGAAGATGGCGAAGAATGGGCCCATCGCCAGGAGAACCCGCATGACCGACATTCCGCTTTCGCATGACCAACACCCTTCCCGTACGGCCAGCCTCTCCCCTGCCCTCTTGGGGCTGCTGGCCACCGGCGCCGGCCTGAGCGTGGCCAACCTCTATTACAGCCAGCCGCTGCTGGGTACCCTGGCCAGCACCCTGCCGGCAACCGCCGCCGACGTGGGTCTGATCCCCACCCTTACCCAACTCGGCTATGCCCTGGGGCTGCTGCTGCTCGCGCCCCTGGGCGATCGCTTCGACCGTCGGCGCATCATCCTGGCCAAGCTGGCGGTCCTGCTGCTGGCCCTGCTCGGCGCCAGCCTGGCGCCGGGTCTGCATGCACTGTTGGTCGCCAGCCTGGTGACCGGCCTGGCCGCCACCGTGGCCCAGGACCTGGTGCCCGCCGCCGCGACCCTGGCGCCGCCGGCCGAACGCGGACGGATCGTCGGGACGGTGATGACCGGGCTACTGCTGGGCATCCTGCTGTCGCGGGTGGTCAGCGGCCTGGTCGGCGAGCTGTTCGGCTGGCGGGCGCTCTTCGTGCTGGCGGCGGCGAGCATCGCCGCCATCGGCGTGGCCGTCTGGCGCGGGCTGCCGAGCTTCCCGGCGACGACCCAGGTGAGCTATCCCGCGCTGCTCGGCTCGCTGGGCACCCTCTGGCGCCGGCATGCCGCCCTGCGCCGGGCGACCCTGGCCCAGGGGCTGCTGTCGGTCGGCTTCAGCGCCTTCTGGTCGACCCTCGCCCTCTATCTGCATGCCGGCCCCTTCCAACTGGGCAGCGCCGCGGCCGGCGCCTTCGGCCTGGCCGGAGCCGCCGGAGCCCTGGCCGCGCCCTGGGCCGGCCGCCTGGCGGATCGCCACGGCTCGGAATGGGTGACGCGCCTGGGCATCGGCCTCGCCGCCCTGGCCTTCGCCAGCCTGCTCACCCTGCCCTGGCTGCCGGGGGTGACCGGTCTGGTCCTGCTGGCGGTGGCGACGGTGGTCTTCGACCTCGGCGTCCAGGCCACGCTCATCGCGCACCAGGCGCAGGTCTACGGCCTGGAACCCGAGGCGCGCAGCCGGCTCAACGCGGTGCTCTTCACCGGCATGTTCGTCGGCATGGCCAGTGGCGCGGCCCTGGGCAGCCTGTTGCTCGCCCGGCTGGGCTGGAGCGGCGTCGCTGGTCTCGCGCTCACTGCCGCGCTCTTGGCGTTGCTGGTGCGGCTGTGGCCGGCACGACCGCGCCAAGCGTAGGGAGAATGGCGGCTCGGGTCGCCATATCCCACCTGATGATCGTCAACCAAAACAGGACGAACCTTCCCCTGACAGCTCGTTAATCAAAGTCCGGCTCCACAGTAGGATATCTTCCATGGCGTCGGCACCGACCGCGCCCTCACCTACAGAAGGAGCCTCACCATGCTGGCCATTCGTAAAGCTTCCGATCGCGGCGCCGCCAACCACGGTTGGCTCAAGTCCTTCCACACCTTTTCCTTCGCCAGCTATCGCAACCCGGCGGAGCAGGGCTTCTCCGACCTGCTGGTGATCAACGACGACACCGTGGCCCCGGGCCAGGGTTTCGGCGAGCACCCGCATCGCGACATGGAGATCTTCTCCTATGTGCTCGAAGGCGCCTTGGAGCACCAGGACAGCCTGGGCACCGGCTCGGTGATCCGTCCCGGTGACGTCCAGTTGATGAGCGCCGGCAGCGGCGTCAGCCACAGCGAGTACAACCACTCTGAAAGCGAGTGGGTGCACTTCCTGCAGATCTGGATCGTGCCCAACGTCCGCCGTGCCGAACCGCGCTATCAGCAGCAGCATTTCGGCACCGCGGCCAAGCGTGGCCGCCTGGCGCTGATCATCTCGCCGGACGGCGCCGAGGGTTCGCTGGAAGTGCGCCAGGACGCCCGCGTCTACGCCGGTCTGTTCGACGGCGCCGAAAGCGCCACCCTGCAACTGGCCCCCGAGCGCCATGCCTATGTGCACGTCGCCCGCGGCAGCCTGGAGCTGAATGGCGTCTTGCTGCAGGCCGGTGATGGCGTACGGCTGCGCGGCGAGCGCGAATTGGCCCTGGCCCACGGGTCCGACGCCGAGGTGTTGGTGTTTGACCTCCGGCCCAACGAACTGCCGCAAATGCCCTGACTACGATTTGCTCGCGAAATCGTAGGCTTAGTTTGCGCCCGGAGGCCGCTCCCACGGCCTCCCCCTTGCCGAGAACACGCCATGAGCACCCAAGCCTTGACCTCCCTGGTGGCCGGTAACGCCACCCTCTGGCTGACGCTGAACGTCTTCGGCGAACAGCTGGGCCTGCCGCTGCCGGCCTATCCGTCGCTGGTGGTGATGGGCGCCGCGGCCGACGAGACCGAGTTGCTCCTGGCGCTGCTGGCCACCGTCGCGGTCACCGGGCTGGCCGATCTGCTCTGGTACTGGGCTGGCCGGCGCCACGGTGCCTGGTTGTTGCGTCATCTGCCTGGGCACGTCCCTGCCGCCACCCGGTTGCCCGGCATCCTCCTGGTGGCCAAGTTCCTGCCCGGCGCCGCCGCCCTGGCGACCCTGAGCGCAGGTGCCAGCGCCATGCCCCTGCGGCGCTTCCTCGCCTACGACCTCGGCGGTGCCACCCTCTGGATCGGCTCCGGCCTGGCCCTGGGCCGCCTGTTCGAAGAACAGATCCTGGCGCTGCTGGCCGAGCTCGAAGGCTATGGTCCGGCCCCGCTGTTGGTCGCCGCGGGACTCGGCCTCGCCGTCCTGGCCTGGCATTTCCTCCCGCAGCGCCGCGCCCGTCACGCCGATCCACGACACTGCTGCGCCTAACAGGTTGCCGCCTTAACGCTAATTAACGATAGGCAACTCGCACGTCAGACAACCGCACGGAATCATTCTCATCCAGGCCGCCGTTGCCAGGCTGGCTTGATAGGGAGAGCGCCATGTCCATGACCGTCGATAGCAACACAGCCCTATCCAGGCGGCCGGATGGGCGTCTGGTCGGTTTGGCGGCCTGGCAGGAACGCCTGGCCAAGGAAGTCTTGCTGCAGCACCTGGAGCGCGGGATCAGCGTCAGCCAGGTCGCCTCGGTCTGCGGTCTGTCGCGCAGCCATTTCACCCGGCAATTCAAGCTCAGCGCCGGCCTCGCTCCGCTGGAGTGGCTGCGCCAACAGCGCATCGTTCGCGCCCAGCACCTGCTGGCCGAACATGGGCTACCCCTGGCGGCGATCGCCCTGGAATGCGGCTTCTTCGACCAGGCGCATCTGAGCCGGGTGTTCACCCGCGCCGTGGGTGTGCCACCGCTGGCCTGGCAGCAACAGGCCCTGGAACGGCGGCTGCTGGCGGAGCTGACGCAGATGCAGTCGCAGCATGGCCAGCAGGCGGTAGCCTAGGCGCTCGCCACCGTCCTCCACCAGGATCAGCGACTTGTCCACCAGTTGCCCCAGCAGGGGTATGAAGTGTGCCTCTTCCAACCCCCGCTGCGCCGCCAGGGCCAGGGCCTCGGGGCGACTGAAGCGCTCGCCCGCCTCGGCCAGGGTCGCCAGCACGGCGAACTCGGCTTCGCTCAGGCTGTGCAGACTCCAGTCCAGCATGGCACCGAGGCTGCGCTGACGCTGCGCCGCGGTGCGCCGGCCCTGCACGTCCAGGTAGTAACCCCCTTCGAGTTGCGCCAGTACCCCGGCCAGGCCCTGGGCCGCCACCTGCTCGGCCAGGATCTCCAGGGCCAACGGCACCCCCTCGCTGCGCCGGCAGATCTCGCCGACCAGTTGCACATCGCTCGGCCGCAACTGCAGTCCCGGCAACCGTGCCCGGGCGCGACGGACGAACAGGCGAAAGGCCGGTTCGCGCATGGCCTCGCGCAGGCGCCACACGGGTGGGGTCGCGACCGCCAGGGGAGCCAGGCGCAGCACCGCCTCCCCCTCCACCCGCAGGGCTTCACGACTGGTGACCAGCACCTTGAGCTGGGGACAGCCCTGCAGCAGCCGCTCCACCAGCCAGGCGCCGGGTTCCACCAGGCGCTCGGCGTTGTCCAGTACCAGCAGCATCCGCCGGGTGGCCAGGGCGTCCTGCAGCGCCGGCAACCCCGTCCCGCCCGCCAGTCCCAGCTCGCCCACGAGCCGCTCGACCAGCCCCATGACATTGCCAAGGGTGGCCAGGTCGAGACAGTGCACGCCGTCGGGAAAGCCTTCCCCCTGCGTGGGCAGCAGGTGTTGGACCAGCAGCGACTTGCCGATCCCCCCGGGACCGACCAGCGAGACCAGCCGGCGCTGGGCGAGCAGCCGGCGCAACTCGGCGAGGCTGGTCGCGCGGCCTTCCAGGGGCGTCAGGGGTCGCGGCGTTTCGACCAGCGGCGCGAGATCCTCCTCGCCCAGACGCTCCACCGCGAGAGCGAAGCCGTAGCCACGCTGGCGTACGCTGAGGATCGGGTCGCGGGCGCTATAGGCGCGCAGCACCCGACGCAGGGCGGCAATGTGCACCCGCAGATTGATGTCCTCGACGATGCTGTCGGGCCAGATCCTGGCCATCAAGGTCTGCTTGTCGATCAACTCGCCGGGGTGCTCCAGCAGCACCCGCAGGATGTCCAGGGCCCGCCCGCCGACGGGGAGCGGGCGCTCGCCGTCGAGCAGCAGGCGCCGCCGGGGATCCAGGGTCAGACCGCAGAAGCGGTAGGCACCTGCCACTGACAAGGGCTTGAGTTCATGCATGACCATGCTGCGCCGCGTCGCGCCAGGTCTGCCGCTGCTCGCGCAGGCGGACCCGGTAGGCGTCTGCGCCTCTCCTTCGCCGATAGGTCATACCATTCTGGCCGCTGCCCTGGCAGGCCGTACGCCGATCTACGGCCAGAAGCTGCCATCGATGGGCGTGATACCGCCATCGGGGCCGCTTTCAGCTGAATTGGTAGCGGTACTGGGCCGGGGTCAGCCCCAGATGGCCCTGGAAGGCAGCGCGCATGCACCTGTCGCTGGCGAAGCCGCTGCGAAAGGCCACCGTCTTCAGCGGCAGGTCGCTGGTCTCCAGCAATCCACGGGCGTGATCGATGCGCGCCCGCAGCACGAATTCCAGCGGCGTCATGCCGGTATCGCGCTTGAACACCCGGGCGAAGTTGCGGGTGCCCATGGTCGCCAACTCCGCGAGACGGTTGATCGAATAGGGCTGGTCGATGTGGGCGACCACATGCCGCTGGACGTGGGCGATGGGCGTGGTCGCTTCCGGGTCGTCGAACAGCGGACTGAACTGCGCCTGCTTGCCCTGGCGCTGGGTCACCACCACCAGCACCTTGGCCACCTCGCGCGCGATGATCTTGCCGTGATCCTCGGCGACCAGGGCCAGCGCCAGGTCGATGCCGGCGGTGACGCCGGCCGAGGTCAGCAGCGGGCCATCGCTCAGGTAGATGTCGTCGGCGGTCACCTGGGCGCGGGGATAGCGCCGCGCCAGACGCTCGCGATAATTCCAGTGGGTAGTCACCCGGCGCCCATCGAGCAGGCCGGCGCTGCCGAGCAGGAAGGTCCCGGTACAGACCGCGCCATAGCGGGCGCAGCGCGCGGGCACCTGGCGCAACCAGGCGGCAACGTCCGGGTGCGGTTCCAGGTAGGCCCCCGGCCCGCCGGGCACCAGCAGCAGGTCATAGGCCCCAGGCGGCTGCTGGGTGGTGAGATCCGTGCGTATCGTCATGCCGTTGGAGCAGCGCAGGGTGCGCCGCCGCCCGGCGGCGATGGTCACGAGGCGATAGTGATCGGCGGCTGGCAGATAGCGATTGGCGATGGAGAACACCTCCACCGGCCCGGCGAAATCCAGCATCAGCACCTCGGGGACCAGCAGGAAGGCCACTGTCCTCGTCATGGTGGTACGTCCTTATCCGTGTGGCGAATGGTCCTTGGACGGCAGGGCGTCCGGGCGAATATCGGCTGAGGATAAGGATTCAGCCCCTGGGGGCAAGGACTGGCACAACGCCAGGCAGCGGGCTCCGTGAGCCTGCCGCCATGCCCAAACGGCGATAACCCGTTTAGCGCGCGGTTCTTGGCGGATTGGGCATTCGAAATTGTCGTTACCCCCGCCGCAACCGAATCAGCGTGATCTCGCTCGGCGCGCCGAAACGCAGCGGCGGCCCCCAATAGCCGGTGCCGCGGCTGATGTAGACGGTGAGCCGGCCCAGACGATGGCTGCCGGCCACCCAGGGTTGCTGCAGGCGCACGAAGTACATCCAGGGCCAGAACTGGCCGCCGTGGGTGTGGCCGGAGAGCTGCAGGTCGGCGCCGGCGGCTTCGGCCTTGGGCGCCGAGCGCGGCTGGTGGGCCAGCAGCAGGCGAAACAGCCCCTCCGGGGCACCGGCGAAGGCAGCCGCGGCGTCGCTCCTGTGGCTGGGGACATAGAGCGGCGCCGAGTAGTCGGTGATGCCGGCCAGCACGAAGGGCGTGCCCTGATGCTCCAGCACCCGATGCTCGTCGATCAGCATCGCCAGCCCCTGGTCACGCCAGGCGCGCACCCAGGCCTCGGCGCCAGAGTAGTACTCGTGGTTGCCGGTGATGGCGTAGGTGCCCAGGCGCGCCTTGAGCCCTTGCAGCGGCAGGAATTCGTGCTGCAGCTCGGCCACGCTGCCGTCCACCAGGTCGCCGGTGATGGCCACCAGGTCGGCGTCCAGGCCGTTGACCCGGTCGACGATGCGTTGCAGATAGCCGGCCTTGATGGTCGGGCCGATGTGCAGGTCGCTCAACTGCACGATGCGCAGCCCGTCCAGGCCGGCGGGCAGCGCCGGCAGGGCCAGCTCCACCTCCTTGACCTTGGCGGTGCGGCGGGCGTTGTAGACACTGCGCAGCGCCACCAGCAACACCAGGCCCAGCACCGCCCAGGCGCTACCGGCCCGCCAGGCGGCGTCCAGCGGCTGGCCGACCAGGCTCGCCAGGGCCATGACCAGGCCACGCAGCAGGCTGAAGATCGCCAGGCTGGAAAACACCCCCATGGCGATCAGCGCCGTCCAGGCCAATAGGCGGGAGCTCATGTCCCGCGAGCGAAAACCCAGGGGGACCAGGACGAAGGACAGGATCAACAGAAGCCAGAACGGCAGTTGCCCGGCCAGCGACAACCCGAGATCGCCGATCAGACTGACGCCGATGAACAGGTGCAAGGCGAGAAGGACCAGGTACATCGCGGTACGGGAGCGGAACATGGAGGGCCCTGGGGCAAGGAGAAGCTTCTACCTTAGCACCCTACCGACCGGGCGCCGGAGCCCCGGAGTGTTTCCGGCTACAACGATTCAGCCGGTATTCAGCGCCGCTCCGCCTCCCCGGCCTGCGCGGCCTGATCGGCGCGGCGGCCCAGGTAGAAACCCAGCCAGGCCCAGAGCGCCGCACAGCCGGCACCGACCAGGGCCGGCAGCCAGGCGCCGTGGCCGAGCAGGTCCAGCAGGCTCTTGGCCCAGCCGCTGGCGGCGTCGCCGGCGCGATAGACCACGGTGTCGATGAAGTTCTTGGCCTTGTACTTGGTCTCGGCGTCCAGTGGCGCGAAGAGCATCTCGCGGCCCGGCCGGATGAAGGCGTATTCGCCAATGCGCCGCACGATCATCAAGCCCGCCAGCACGGCGAAGGTGGGCAGCAGCGCGAGCCCCACGAAGCCCACGCACATCAGCAGCGGCACCCCGGCCAGCAGTACCCGCACCCCCAAGCGCTGGGCCAGGCGGCCGGTGATCAGCACCTGGCTGGCCAGGGCGCCGGCCTGGACCACGAAGTCCAGCAGGCCGAACACCTGCACCTGGCGCGCGCGGTCGGGGAACAACTCGGCCACCAGTCGTGCCTGCTCGAAATAGAGAAAGGTGCTGACCGTGGCCAGCAGGATGACGAAGGCGCTGACCGCCAGCAGATAGGGTGACGCCAGCACCCGGGTCAGGCCGCTGAAGGGATTGCCAGCCACCGGCCGTCGCGGACTTTCCGTAGGAGGTGCGCCTGGTCGCCCGGCGCCACGGGTCTCGCGCCAGCCCAGCAGATAGGCCTTGAGCGCCAGGACCAGGAGCAGCAGCGCGGCGGCCAGCAGTGCGAGGCCCGCCTCGCCGACCAGCGGGGCCAGGGCCGCCGCCAGCACCGGGCCGAGCAGGCCGCCGACGCTGGCGCCAGCGGCGATGAAGGCGAACAGCCGCCGCGCCTGGGCGCCGTCGAAGACATCGGCCATCAGGCTCCAGGCCACCGAGACCACGAAGAGGTTGTAGACCGAGATCCAGACGTAGAAGGTACGCGCCAGCCAGACGCCATCGCCCAGGCTGGCGAAGCAGGCGGCGAAGGCCAGCAGGTTGAGGGCGAAGAAGCCATAGACCCAGTCGACGAAGCGCCGGCGCGCCACTCGCGAATTGAGCCAGGCGAACAGCGGCACCGCGACCAGCATCACCACGAAGGTAGCGGTGAACAGCCACTGCAGATTGTCCACCCCACCGGCGATGCCCATGGCCTCGCGGATCGGCCGCAGCATGAAGTAGCCGGCGAACAGGCAGAGGAACAACGCGAAGCCTGCCAGGGCCGCGGACGACTCGCCGGCGCGGGCGTCGAGGACGCGGCCGAGCCAGTCCTTCATCTAGGCGAACAGCCGAGCGATGGCCTCGCGCTGGCGGGCATCGGGCAGTCGCCCGCGACCGGCCTGGAGGTTGTCGACCATGTAGCGCGGATTGCTGGTGGCCGGAATCACCGCGGTCACCGCCGGGTCGGAGAGGATGAACTTGAGCAGCAGTTGCGCCCAGCTGGTCGCGCCCAGCTCGGCGGCCAGCGGCGGTAGCGGCTTGCCGCGGGTGCCAGAGAGCAGGTTGCCGCGCTGGAAGGGTCGATTGATCAGCACGGCGATGCCCTGGTCACGGCAATAGGGCAACAGGCGCTGCTCGGCTTCGCGCTCGCCCACCGAGTAGTTGAACTGCACGAAGTCGACCTTCTCCTGTTTCAGGGTAGCGAGCAGATCGTCCAGCGCCGCCTCGCGGTAGTGGGTGACGCCCACGTAGCGCACCTTGCCGGCCTGTTGCTGTTCGCGCAGCAGGGCCAACTGGTTGGCGGTGTCCTGCAGGTTGTGCACCTGGACCAGATCCAGGCGGTCGGTCTGCAGGGCCTGGAAGCTGGCGGCCAGTTGGGCGGCGCCGCGCTCGCGGCCGGTGGACGACACCTTGGTGGCGAGAAAGACCCGCTCCCGGGCCTGGGCGTGCTTGACCAGCTCGCCGGCCACCCGCTCGGAGTTGCCGTAGCTGGGGGCGGTATCGATGAGGGTGCCACCGCCGTCGAGCAAGGCCTTGAGCACCTCTTGCAGCGGCGCCAGGGCGGCGTCGTTCAGATCGACGTTCAGGTTGCCCGAGGTGCCCAGGCCAATGACCGGCAGCGCCTCGCCGCTGCGCGGGATCTTGCGGGTCAGCAGTGGCTCGGCGGCCTGGGCGCTCTGCCACAGCCAGGGCGCAGCCGTCACGGCGGCGACCAGGGCGGTGGTGGTCTGCAGGAAATGGCGACGGGTCGGCATGGCGGGCCTCGCGACGGTCGGTTCGGGAATGTGACCCTTCAGTTAAGACCTTCCCCCGGTCGGCCGCTCCCTGGGCTCATTGCAACATGTTGCGCTTTCCGGGCATGCGGCCCCGTAGCGTGGACAACGGCGCAGCCTTGTCCACTATTTATGCTCGAACCTATCAGTGGAAAACGCTGTGCGGTTTTCCACGCTACGGGTTGGCGGCATCCTGGCCAGCAAGAATGCCATGATCCGGCGGCGGCAGACTTCCATCGCCCCCCAGGTAGCGATCGTAGAAATCCCGCACCGTGACATTCTTGTGCTTGGCCTCGAACATGATGTCGAAGCGGTCGAGGAACTGGCAGGCGTAGCGATTGCACCAGTCGTTCCACATCATGTCGCTGTGGCCGTAGAGCAACCGCTTGCTGATCTGCTGCAACAGGAACGTGATATCGATCCGCTCGCTGGGCGAGACGCCCATTTCCAGCAGCGCCTCCGGTGGCTGGGAGTAGTGCATGGCGGGGCGCACGCCGCGCCAGCTGTCGATGATCCGCGCCACCCGCGGCTCCCAGGGATCGATGTAGGCCTCCTCGTGGATCCAGCAGTGGTGGATGTCCAGCACCACCGGGGCGAGGTCGGCCAGTTGCAGGCAGTCGTCGACGCCGTAGGTCTTTTCATCGTTCTCGAAGGTGATGCAATTGCGCGCCTCGCTCGACAGACGCGGCCAGACCGCGCGGATTCCCGGCACGCCCAGGCGACCGGCGATGTGTACGTTGCACTTGAAGTCCTGGAAACGCTGGCCGTAGCCCATCAGCCGGATCATGTCGGCGTGGTATTCGAATTCCGCCAGGCTGTTCTCCACCACCTCGGGGCGGTCCGAACCCAGCACGCAGAATTGCCCGGGATGCAGCGACAGCCGCACGTCGCGGCGGCGAGCCAGTTCGCCCAGCCGACCGAAGCGGTCTTCCAGCAGTGCTTGCAGCTCCTGGGAGCGATAGAAGTAGGCGAATTCGGCGTGGCTGTAGAAGGGCAGCAAGTCGCTGCTCAGGCGCAGCATGCGCAGATTGGCCGGCAGGTCGGCGACGTGCTCGACGAATCTCAGTTGGGCATCCAGGTTGTGGGTGACCACATCCAGCAACTTGGCCTCGGCGGCGGCGCGCTCGACGCTGCCCAGCCAGCGCAGGGTGGTGGTGCGGGTGTTGAAGACCCGCTCGACCTGCTCCAGTGCCTTGAGCGACAGACTGCGCTCGGGATGACGGTACATGCAGGCAAAGCCGATTCGATACATGGGACGCTCGGGACAGGGACTATGGGCTTTAGTCCGCGCGGCGCCGCCTGGGTGCGGGTGGGGTGATGGGTGGAGGGGGCTTGGGGTTTGGCGTCCGGGTTTGCCCTCACCCCGGCCCTCTCCCAGGGGGAGAGGGGGTGGTGCGGCAGGGGGCGACGTTCTCGATGTATCAGCCTGAGCGGCGGCAGCCAGTGGAAAACGCTGCGCGGTTTTCCACGCTACGGCGGCGGTAGGGTGGAAAACGGCGCAGCCTTTTCCACGCGTGTTCTGGAGGGCCTTCTGCCCTACCCCGGCCCCAACCACACCGTCAGGGCATGCAGCACCAGCCCCACCAGGCCGCCTACCAGGGTGCCGTTGATGCGGATGAACTGCAGGTCCTTGCCGACGCTCTGCTCCAGTTGCTGGACCAGTTCGCCGGTGTCCCAGGCGGCCACCCGGTCGGCGATGTAGTCGCCGATGCGCTGGCGGTTGCGGTCGATGAAGGGCGGGGCGACGGCGATCAGCTGTTCGTTGATCCACAGGCGCATGGCCTCGTCGCGGCTCAGGGTCTCGCCCAGTTCGGCCAGCAGTCGGCCCAGGCGACGGCGGATGCGCGAGTCCGGGGCGGCGAGATCCGCCTGCAGCCAGTTCACCAGCTCGCCCCATAGCTCCTGCAGATAGCCGGCCAGCGCCGGGTGCTCCAGGAGTCGGTCGCGCAGCTGTTCGCCGCGCAGGCGAAAGGCCGGGTCCTGCTTGAGGCGCTCGATGAAGCCGACCAGATAGCCATCGAAGTGCCGGCGCAGCTCGTGCTCGCGGTCCTGGCTGACTTCGCCGATCAGGCGCGACACCGCCTGCACCACCTTGATCGCCGACCAGCGCCCGACCCGCTCGTCCAGCCCCAGGTACTTGAGGGTGCGCAACTCACCGCCGATGGTACGGGCGATCAGCGCCTGGGTGTCCTCGTCCTGCAACAGGCGGTCGATCTCCTGCAGCACCTCGTCGAGCACCGCCTGGTGGCGACCATCGGCGGTCAGCACATCCAGCAGTTCGCCGGACAGCGCCGCCACGTCCAGCCGTTGCAGGCGCTCCACCGCCACCCGGCGGATGAAGGCCTGCACCCGCACCTCGCGCAGGGCTTCCAGGGAGTAGCGGGCGACGCCGGTGGCCTGGTTGGCCACCGCGACCGCGTTGTCCGGCTGGCGCAACCAGCCGGCCAGGCGCCCGGCGGCGTCCAGCTCTTCCAGCTTGGCCAGCACCTGGGGCGTGGCGAGGAAATGCAGGCAGATGAAGTCCGACAGCTTGCGCCCGACCCCGGCCTTGTTGCGCGGAATGATGGCGGTATGGGGGATGGGTAGCCCCAGGGGATGGCGGAACAGCGCAGTCACCGCGAACCAGTCGGCGATGGCGCCGACCATGGCCGCCTCGGCGAAGGCGGCGGCATAGCCCCAGGCCGGATGCCGGGCTTCCAACGCGGTGGCCAGGCAGTAGAGCCCCGCCGCCAGGAATAGCAGCAGCAAGGCGATGAGCTTCATGCGCCGGACCGGGGTAAGGCCGTCGCGGGAGCGCGTGGTCATGACGATGGGACGGTCCTCTTGCCTGGAACGGATGCTGGGTAGAAAGCGACGCCCGGACGGAGTTTCCCACGCGCCGCCACGGTGCGACCCGGCTCCATCCTAGCGCAGCCCCTGACAGGCCGGCGGTGAAAGGTTCGCCCAGACGCGAACCAATGCCGACGACCTGGTCCGCGACTCGATTCCAGCCATTGCCCCAGAGCCTCGCGCCGAAAGACCTGGCGAACCAATTTTCAATGGCATCGGCCTTGCAACCGCCCCTGGTATCCGGATGCCCCCGCGACGCCGCTGGCAGCGCGCTCCGCCACGGGCGCCCGCCCAGACCTAAGAGGCAAAGGTTCGATGCAGATCCATACCGACGACAGTGCGCGCCTGGCCCTGGATGCCTTGCGCAATCTGGTGGCCCAGCAGAGCAGCGTCCCCGACAAGCCCCTGCCGCCGGAGCGCGAGCTGGCCAGTGAATTCGGCGTCAGCCGGCGCTCCATCCGCCGCGCCCTGGCGGTGCTCGAAGCCGAGGGCCAGGTCTGGCGTCGCCAGGGCAAGGGCACCTATGTGGGCCCCACGCCGCCGAGCGCGGCCCTCACCCTCACCCAGCTGTCGGCACGCACCAACTTCAGCGAGGTGATGGAAGCGCGCCTGCACCTGGAGCCGAATCTCGCCGCCCTGGCCGCCCAGCGCGCCAGTGGCGAACAGCGCGCGCTGATCCGTCGCATGGCCGAGCGCACTGCCTTCGAGCGCCTGGGCAACAGCGAGGACGCCGATGCCATCGAGCTGTGGGACAGCGCCTTCCACCGCAGCATCGCCGAGGCCGCCGGCAATCGCCTGTTGCTGGACCTGTTCGAGATGCTCGATGCCATCCGCCTCGACCCGATCTGGCGCGACCTGCGCCACCGGGCGCGCAACGCCCAGCGCCTGCTGGCCTACCACGACGACCACCAGGCCCTGGTGGAAGCCCTCGACGCCCGCGATCCGGTCCGCGCCGCGGCGGTGATGCGCGCCCATCTGCGCGCCCTGCAACTGGCGCTGGACAGCGTGCTGCAACAGACCCTGGAGCAGGCCCTATGAGCGCCCCGGTACTGGTGGTGGACGATCTCAGCGTGCGCTTCGCCGGCGCCCCGGCGGCGGTGGTGGAAGGCCTGAGCTTCGCCGTGCAGCCGGGCCGGACCCTGGCCCTGGTGGGCGAATCCGGCTGTGGCAAGAGCGTGACCTCCATGGCCCTGATGGGGCTGCTGCCGCCGAGCGCCCAGGTCCAGGCCCGCCAGGCCAGCTTCATGGGCGAGGACCTGCTGGGCATGCCCGAGGCGCGCCGCCGTGACCTGCGGGGCGATCGCCTGGCCATGGTGTTCCAGGAGCCGATGACCTCGCTGAATCCGGCCTTCACCGTCGGCGAGCAGTTGATGGAGACGGTGCTGCGCCATCGCGGCGGTAGCGCCCAGGCCGCCCGCCAGCGCGCCCTGGAGATGCTGGAGAAGGTGCGGGTGCCGGCGGCGGCACAGCGGCTGGCGGCCTATCCCCACGAACTCTCCGGCGGCATGCGCCAGCGGGTGATGATCGCCATGGCGCTGGCCAACGACCCGGCGCTGATCATCGCCGACGAGCCCACCACGGCGCTGGACGTGACCATCCAGGCGCAGATCCTCGAACTCATCGGCGGGCTGCAGGCCGAGACCGGCAGCGCCATGATCCTCATCACCCACGACCTCGGCGTGGTCGCCGAAGTCGCCGACGAGATGGCGGTGATGTACGCCGGCCGGGTGGTGGAGTCCGGCCCGGTCGCCCAGCTGTTCGATGACCCGCAGCATCCCTACACCATCGGCCTGATGGGCTCCATGCCCTCGCTGGGGCCGCGCACGGGTCGGCTGGCGACCATCGCCGGCCGGGTACCGACGCCCGCCGAGATGCCGGCCGGCTGCCGCTTCGCCAGCCGCTGCCCCTTCGTCCTCGACACCTGTCGCCTGGCCCCGCCGCCACTGGTGGAGCTCGCTCCGGGCCAGCAGGTGGCCTGCCTCCGCGCGCCCCTGGAACAGCACCTGGAGACCAGTGCATGAAAGCGGTCGAACGTCCCATCCTCGAAGCCATCGGCCTGACCAAGCACTTCGGCGGCCAGGCCGGTTTCCTGCAACGCCCGCGCCCACCGGTACAGGCGGTGAGCGACGTCTCCTTCGCGGTACGCCGCGGTGAGACCCTGGCCCTGGTGGGCGAGTCCGGTTCGGGCAAGTCGACCCTCGGCCGCCTGCTGCTCAACCTGCTCGCGCCCACCGCCGGCGACGTCATCTACGAGGGCCGCAACCTGGGCAATCTCAGCCCGGCGGCGCTGCGCCAGGTGCGCCAGGAATTGCAGATCATCTTCCAGGACCCCTTCGCCTCGCTGAATCCGCGCATGAGCGTGGGCGACATCGTCGGCGAGCCCGTGTGGCTGCACAAGCCGCTGGATCGCGGTCAGCGCGCCGAGCGCGTGGCCGAGCTGCTGCGCACCGTGGGCCTGGCGCCGGAACTGGCCGGGCGCTATCCCCACGAATTCTCCGGCGGCCAGCGCCAGCGCATCGGCATCGCCCGTGCCCTGGCCGCCGAACCGCGCCTGCTGCTCGGCGATGAGCCGGTCTCGGCGCTGGACGTCTCGGTACAGGCGCAGGTGGTGAACCTGCTGGAAGACCTCAAGGCGCGCTTCGGCCTGACCCTGATCATCGTCGCCCACGGTCTAGGTGTGATCCGCCATATGAGCGACCGGGTGGCGGTGATGTACCTGGGCGAGATCGTCGAGCTGGCGCCGGTGGAAGCGCTATTCGAGACGCCCCTGCATCCCTATACCCAGGCGCTGCTGGCCGCGGTGCCGGTCAGCCATCCACGGGCGCGGCGACCGCGCACCCTGCTCGGCGGCGACCTGCCCAGCCCCACGGCGCCGCCCAGCGGCTGTCGCTTCCACACCCGCTGCCCCCACGCCCGGCCGCTGTGCCGCGAGGCCAAACCGCTGCTGGAAACCTCTGCCGGCGAGGGCCGGGTGGCCTGCCATTTCTGGCGCGAGATCGCCGGGGCCGGCGCCGCCCCGCCGCCGCTGATCGCCACCAGCCCGGCCTTCACCCGCCGCCTGGCCCTGTTCAACCGTCATCAGTCCCTCCTGGAGTCCACCCCATGAAAGCCTCCGCCTGGCTCACCGCCACCCTTCTGCTCCTGGCCGGCGGCTCCGCCCTGGCCGAGACCACCCTGCGCATCGGCATTCAGGATGATCCCGACGTACTCGATCCGCACCGCTCGCGGACCTACTCCGGGCGCCTGGTCTACACCGCCCTGTGCGACAAGCTGGTGGACGTCTCGCCACAGCTGGAGCTGGTGCCCCAACTGGCCACCGCCTGGCAGTGGGGCGACGACAACCGCAGCCTGACGCTGCAATTGCGCCCGGGCGTGACCTTCCATGACGGCGAGACCTTCGACGCCGCCGCAGTGAAATTCAACCTGGACCGCGCCCGTACCCTGCCCGACTCGCTGCGCAAGAGCGAACTGGCCTCGGTGGATACCGTGGAGGTGGTCGACCCCCAGACCGTGCGCATCCGCCTCAAGCAACCCGATGCCACCCTGCTCGCCCAACTCTCCGACCGCGCCGGCATGATGCTGGCGCCCAAGGCCTCGGCGGGCGACGTGGGCAGCAAGCCGGTCTGCTCCGGCCCCTATCGCTTCGTGCAGCGGGTGCAGCAGGACCGCATCGTGCTGGAGCGCTTCCCGCAGTACTGGAACGCCAGCGCCTACCACTTCGACCGCCTGATCTTCCTGCCCATCCCGGACACCTCGGTACGCCTGGCCAACCTGCGCTCGGGCGACCTCGACATCGTCGAGCGGGTCGCGCCCACCGACGTCAAGGGCCTGCAGGGCCAGGCCGGCTTCACCCTCTACAACACCCCGGGCCTGGGCTACATGCAGCTGATGGTGAACATGGCCAACGGCGACCGGGCGAAGAATCCCTTCGCCGGGGACAAGCGCGTGCGTCAGGCCTTCGACCTGGCGCTGGATCGTGACGCGCTCAACCAGGTGGTGTTCGAGGGCCTCTATGCGCCCAGCGTGCAGCCCTTCCCGCAGAGCAGCCCCTACTACGACAAGGCCTTCGCCGTGCCGGCCCGCGACGTGGCGCGCAGCCAGGCGCTGCTCAAGGCGGCCGGCGTCGCTCTGCCGGTCAAGGTCGAACTCAAGATCGCCAACAACCCCATCGCCCAGCAGGTGGGCCAGCTGATCCAGGCCATGGCCGCCGAGGCCGGCTTCGAGGTCAACCTGGTCGCCACCGAATACGCCACCCTGCTGGCGGAACAGCATGCCGGCAACTTCCAGCTCGGCCTGAGCGCCTGGTCCGGCCGCCCCGATCCGGATGGCAACGTACACCAGTTCGTCACCTGCAAGGGCAACCAGAACGACGGCCACTACTGCAACGCGGCGCTGGACCAACTGCTCAACCAGGCCCGCACCACCAACGACCAGTCCCAGCGCCAGGCGCTCTATGCCCAGGCCCTGACCCTGCTGCGCGAGGAATTGCCGGTGTTCTACCTCTATTTCGATCCGCGCATCATCGCCACCCGCGCCGATATCAAGGGCTTCGTCCCCAACCCCGACGGCCTGATTCGCCTGGCCGGCGTCACCCGCGGGCAATAGCCATGCTGCGCCTCTTCCTGCGTGGCCTGCTGAGTGCCCTGCCGACCCTGCTGCTGGTGTCGCTGTTCGTCTTCACCCTGCAGCAACTGCTGCCGGGCGATCCGGTGCTGGCCATGGCCGGCGAGGAGCGCGATCCCCAGGTGCTGGAATTCCTGCGCGAGAAGTACCGGCTCAACGACCCGCTACCGGTGCAGTACCTGCACTGGATGGGCGGGGTGCTGCAGGGTGACCTGGGCATCTCGCTACGCACCGACCAGCCGGTGACGGCGCTGATCGCCGAGAAGCTGCCGGTGACCCTGGAGCTGTCGCTGCTGGCCATCGTCATCGCCCTGCTCATCGGCATCCCCGCCGGCATCCTCGCCGCGGTACGCCGGGGCACGGCGGTGGACTACGGCGCCAACCTGGTGGCCCTGTCCGGCATCTCCATCCCGCACTTCTGGCTCGGCATCCTGCTGATCCTGCTGTTCGCGGTGAAGCTGCAATGGCTGCCCGCCTCCGGCTTCGTGCCCTTCCACGAAGACCCGCTGCGCAACCTGCGCACCCTGGTCCTGCCGGCCTTCGTGCTGGGCGCCGGCCTCTCCGGTACCCTGATGCGCCATACCCGGGCAGCCATGCTGGAAGTGCTGCGCGCCGACTACGTGCGCACCGCCCGGGCCAAGGGCCTGCGCGAGCGGGTGGTGATCCTGCGCCATGCCTTGCGCAACGCCCTGATGCCCATCGTCACCCTCACCACCCTGCTGTTCGGCGAGCTGCTCGGCGGCGCGGTGCTCACCGAGCAGGTCTTCAGCATCCCCGGCTTCGGCAAGATGATCGTCGACGCCGTGTTCAACCGCGACTACGCGGTGGTCCAGGGGGTGGTGCTCTGCGTAGCGGTGGGCTTCGTGCTGCTCAACCTGGTCGCCGACCTGCTCTACCGCCTGATCAATCCGCGCCTGAGGCAAGCCGCATGAACGCCCTGACCCTGCCCCGCCCGGCCACCCTGAGGCCCGCTCGCTCGCCCTTCTGGCGCAAGTTCAGCGCCAATCGCGGGGCGTTGCTCGGCACCGCGCTGATCCTGGCGTTCGCCCTGGCCGCCCTGCTGGCGCCCTGGCTGGCCCCCTTCGATCCGCTCAAGACCAGCTTCCTGGCGGTACGCAAGGCGCCCTCGGCGCTGAACTGGCTGGGCACCGACGAACTCGGGCGCGACCTGCTCTCGCGCCTACTGTGGGGCGCGCGCAGCTCGCTGCTGGCCGGGGTGGTCTCGGTGGCCATCGCCCTGCTGGTGGGCGTCCCCCTCGGCCTGGTGGCCGGCTATTTCGGCGGCTGGCTGGACGCCCTTATCTCGCGCCTGGTGGAGGCCCTGCTGTCCTGCCCCTTCCTGGTGCTGGCCATCGCCCTGGGCGCCTTCCTCGGGCCGAGCCTGGGCAACGCCATGATCGCCATCGGCCTGTCCGCCATGCCGGTATTCGCCCGGCTGACCCGTGGCCAGGTGCTCGCCATCCGCCACGAGGACTACCTCGAAGGGGCGCGCGCCATCGGCCTGCCGGATCGCTGGATTCTCTGGCGCTACGTGTTGCCCAACATCCTCTCGCCGCTGGTGGTCCAGGCCACCCTGACCATCGCCGCCGCCATCCTCGCCGAGGCCAGCCTGTCGTTTCTCGGCCTCGGCCAGCAACCGCCGATGCCCTCCTGGGGTTCCATGCTCAACACCGCCAAGAACTTCATGGAGCAGGCGCCCTGGATGTCCATTGCCCCGGGCGTCTGCATCTACCTCACCGTCCTCGGCTTTAACCTGCTGGGCGACGGCCTGCGCGACGCCCTTGATCCTCGTCACCAATGAGACCCTTCGCCATGCCCGATCTGGACTATCACAACCCCTATTCCTCGGCTCGCTCGCCGGTCATGGGCCGCAACCTGGTGGCCTGTTCGCAGCCGCTGGCCGCCCAGGCCGGAGTGGAGATGCTGCGCCGCGGCGGCAACGCGGTGGACGCCGCGGTGGCCGCCGCCATGGTGCTCACCGTGGTGGAACCCACCGGCTGCGGCATCGGCAGCGACGCCTTCGCCATCGTCTGGGACGGCGAGAAGGTGCAGGGCCTCAACGCCTCCGGTCGCGCACCGCGCGGCTGGACCCCGGAGTTCTTCGCCGGCCAGAGCGCCATGCCGGCCCGCGGCTGGGGCGCGGTCACGGTGCCCGGCGCCGTCTCCGCCTGGGTCGCCCTGGCCCAGCGTTACGGCAAGCTGCCGCTGACCACCCTCGCCGCCCCGGCGATCCACTATGCCCGCGACGGCTTCCTGCTCACCCCGGTGATCGCCGAACTCTGGCGCCGCGGCGCCGAGCAGCTCAAGGACCAACCCGGTTTCGCCGCCTGCTTCCTGGCCAACGGCGTCCCCCGCGCCGGCACCCTGGTGCGCCTGCCCGATCATGCGCGAACCCTGGAAGCCATCGCCGCAAGCGAAGGCGCCGCCTTCTACCAGGGCGACCTGGCCCAGGCCATGGCCCGCCATGCCCGCGAACACGGCGCGGTGCTGGACGAGGAAGACCTGCGCGCCCACCGGGCCGACTGGATCGATACCCTCTCGGTGCCCTTCGCCGGCGCCGTGGTGCACGAGTTGCCACCCAACGGCCAGGGCATCGCCACCCTCGCCGGCCTGGGTATCCTGGAGGCCGCCGGCATCGGCGCTGATCCCGTGGACAGCCCCGCTACCCTGCACCGGTCCATCGAGGCCATGAAGCTGGGGCTGGCCGATCTCTACCAGCACGTCACCGATTCCGCGCACATGCGCATCCAGGCCGAGCACCTGCTGGACCCCGCCTACCTGCGCGAACGCGCTGGACTGCTCGGGCCACGTGCCGGCGATCCCGGCTATGGCGCACCCCGTCCTGGCGGTACCGTCTGCCTGTCGGCGGCCGACGCCAGCGGCATGATGATTTCCTTCATCCAGTCCAACTACATGGGCTTCGGCTCGGGCGTGGTGGTGCCGGGCACCGGCATCAGCCTGCAGAATCGCGGTGCCGGCTTCACCCTGGCGCCGGACCACGTCAACAGCGTGGCACCGGGCAAGCGGCCCTTCCACACCATCATCCCGGGCTTCGCCATGAATGCCGACGGCACCCCGCTGATGGCCTTCGGCCTGATGGGCGGCCCGATGCAGGCCCAGGGGCATCTGCAGCTGATGCTGCGCATCCTCAAGTACCGGCAGAATCCCCAGGCCGCCGCCGACGCCCCGCGCTGGCGCCTCGAAGGCGGCCGCCGGGTCGCGGTGGAAAGCAGCCTGGACCCGGCCACCCTGGCGGCGCTGCGGGCGCTGGGCCACGAGGTGACCGTGGAAGAGCCGTCCGGGGTGTTCGCCTTCGGCGGCGCCCAGATCATCCAGCGCGTCGCCGGCGGCTACGTGGGCGGCTCCGACCCGCGCAAGGATGGCCTGGTGGCGGGGTACTAAGCGTCCAGCCTGACCCAGCGCTCCTCCTGCGCCGATTGCCGCGCGGCCTGGGCCAGGCGTTCTACCTCCCAGGCCTCCTGGAAGTCGACGCCGGTATGGCCGGGGTTGCCACCCAGGGCTTCCAGCAGCGAGCGGACTTCCAGGGTCTTGAGTTCGTTGTAGCCGAGCTGGTGGCCGGGGGCCGGGCAGAAGGCGGCGTAGTCCGGCAGGTGCGGACCGGCCAGCAGGGTACGGAAACCGGCCAGGCCAGGGCGGTCGCCGACCTGGTAGAGGCGCAGTTCGTTGAGTCGCTCCTGGTCGAAGGTGAGGGTGCCGCGGGTGCCACAGACCTCGACCGCCAGGCGATTCTTGCGGCCGTGCTTGAGCCAGCTGGTGGTCAGGGTGCCGCGGGCGCCATTGGCGAAGCGCAACAGCAGATGGGCCTGGTCGTCGATCTCCACCGTGCGGGTGCCCCCCGGGTGGGGCCGCTGGCCATGGGCGGTGTGCAGATCGGCGCACAGGGCCGCCACCGGGCCGAGCAGGAAGCGCGCCAGCGACAGGATATGGCTGCCCAAGTCGGCCAGGGCGCCGCCGGCCTGGCGGGTCTCGCAGCGCCAGGTGAAGGGCCCCTGGGGATCGCCCATGAAGTCTTCACTGAATTCACCGCTGAAGCTGGTGATCTCGCCCAGCTCGCCGCTCTCGATCAGCTCGCGCGCCTGCTTGAGCATGGGATTCTGCAGGTAGTTGTAGCCGACCCGGTTGACCACTCCGGCCTGGCGGGCGGCATCACGCATTCGCGTGGCCTCCTCCAGGCTCACCGCCAGCGGTTTCTCGCAATAGACCGCCTTGCCCGCCGCCAGGGCGGCCAGGGCCATGGGTGCGTGCAAGAGATTCGGCGTGGTGATGGCCACCAGCTCTACCTGGGGATCGGCGATCAGGCGCTCCCACTCGCAGCTGCGGGTGAAACCCCAGGCATCGGCGCAACGCGCGGCGCGCTCCGGATCAGCGTCGGCCAGGGCCACCAGCCGTGGGCGCACCGGCAAGCTGAAGCTGCTCGCCGCATGATGGAAGGCCTGGGCATGGGCATGGCCCATGAAGCCGGTGCCGATCAGACCGATGCCGATGTCGCGCATGTTTCTCTCCGTCAGGGCTGTAGAAAGACCCGGCAGACGAAGCCAGTAGCCTGCCGGGTAAAAGGGTGGGTGAGCGGTGGAAGAGCGCCCTCACCCCAATCCTCTCCCGGAGGAAGAGGGGGAAAAGTAATCGGGTGCAGGCTGGCCTTCACCCCGGCCCTCTCCCGGAGGGAGAAGGGGAACAGCGATCCTCAGCGCTTGGCCTTGCGCTTGTTGCGGTACTGGTCGATGACCACGGCGATCACGATGATCAGGCCCTTGATGATGTCCTGGATGTAGGCATCGACGCCGAGGAAGGTGAAGCCGCTGGCCATCACCCCGAGGATCAGGGCGCCGATCACGGTGCCGGTGATGCGCCCGACCCCGCCCGCCAGGCTGGTGCCACCGATCACCGCGGCGGCGATGGCGTCCAGCTCGTAGGACATGCCCATGCCGGCCTGGCCGGTGGCGGCGCGGGCCGAGGCCACGACCCCGGCCAGCCCCGCCAGCAGGCCGGCGATGCTGTAGACGATGATCAGGTGCTTCTTGACGTTGATCCCGGAGATGCGCGCCGCCTGCATGTTGCCGCCGATGGCGTAGGTGTACTTGCCGTACTTGGTGTAGCGCAGGGCGATGTGGAAGATCACCGCCACCACCAGGAAGATGATCACCGGCATGGCGCCGGCGCCGATGGCGGTGTAACTGTCGGACAGCATGCTGATGGGTTGGCCTTCGGTGTAGTAGCGGGCCAGGCCGCGGGCCGAGACCATCATGCCGAGGGTGGCGATGAAGGGCGGGATACCGGTGACGGCGATGATGCTGCCGTTGATGGCGCCGGCCAGCAGCCCTACGCCAAGGCCGGCCATGACCGGCACCCACACCGGCAGGTCGGTCAGCGAGGGAAACACCGCCCGGCCGAAATCCGAGGTCTGGGCGAGACTTGCCGCCACCATGGCCGACAGCGCCAGTACCGAGCCGGAGGAGAGGTCGATACCGGTGGTGATGATCACCTGGGTCACGGCGATGGCCAGCAGGCCGATCACCGACACCTGCAGGATCATCAGCACCAGGCGCTGGGAGTTCATCAGGAAACTCTGGTCGCGCAGGACCCAACCGAAGGCTTCGAAGGCCAGGCCGATGCCCAGCAGCACCAGCAGGATACCCAGCTCGGTGGGGATGCGGCGCCGCGGGCGCGCGGCGGGTAGCTCGGCGGTTTTCTTGTCCAATAGGGCACTCATCTTGTTCTACCTCTTGGTATGCCGGGGGCGGTGGGCAAGGGCCCGCCGCGGGTGATACGTTCTAGGCGCTGTACGAAAAGTGCCTAGTGCAGGACGGGATTGCCCGAGGCCAGGTGCATGACCCGCTCCTGGGTCGCCTCGCTGCGATCGAGAAAACCGGTGACGGTGCCTTCGTGCATCACCATCACCCGATCGCTCATGCCCAGCACTTCGGGCAATTCGGACGAAATCATGATCACCGCCAGGCCTTCGGCGGCGAGCTTGGCGATCAGCCGGTAGATCTCGGCCTTGGCACCCACGTCGATGCCGCGGGTGGGTTCGTCGAGGATCAGGATGCGCGGCCGGGTCATCAGCCAGCGGGCGATCAGCGCCTTCTGCTGGTTGCCGCCGGAGAGGTTGGCGATGCACTGGTCCAGCGAGGGGGTCTTCACCCGCAGTTGCTGGCGCATCTCCTCGCACAGCTGGTCGAGGCGCTGCTGCTGCACGAAGCCGCCGCTGGCGAAACCGTTCAGCACCGCCACCTCCATGTTCTCCCCCACCGACAGGCAGGGAAAGATGCCGGTGTCCTTGCGGTCCTCGGTGAGCAGCGCCAGGCCCTTCTGGATGGCCAGGTGAGGATCGCTCATCCGCACCGGCTGGCCGTCGATGCGGATCTCGCCCGCGGTGGCCGGGGTCACGCCGAACAGGGTCTCGGCGACATTGGTGCGCCCCGAGCCCATCAGCCCGGCGATACCCAGCACCTCGCCGGCACGCAGGTCGAAGGAGACCCCGGAGAACACCCCATCGAGCGTGAGGTCACGCACCGACAGCAGCACCTCGTCGCGCGGCGCCGTGCGCTCGGGGAACAGCTGGGTCAGTTCGCGGCCCACCATCATGGCGATCAGGCCGTCACCGTTCAGGCTGTCGGCGCGCTGCAGGCCGATGTACTGGCCATCGCGGAACACCGCCACCTCGTCGGCGATCTGGAACACCTCGTCCATCTTGTGGGTGATGTAGACGATGCCCTTACCCTGGGCCTTGAGGTCGGCGATGATGGAAAACAGGTGCGCCACCTCGGTCTCGGTGATGGCCGAGGTGGGTTCGTCCATGATCAGCACCTCGCTGTCGTAGGACACCGCCTTGGCGATCTCCACCATCTGCCGCCCGGCGATGGACAGCTCGCCCACGCTATCGTCCGGGTCCAGGGCAATGCGCAGTCGATCCAGCAGCTCCTGGGTCTGGCGGCGCATCTTGCCGTGGTCCACCAGGTGCAGGGCATTGAGCGGTTCGCGACCCAGCCAGATGTTCTCGGCGATGGTCATGAAGGGCATCAGGTTGAGCTCCTGGTGGATCATGGCGATCCCCGCCTGCAGCGCCTGCAGCGGCGTCTCGAAGCGCACCGGCACGCCGCGCAGCCGCACCTCGCCGGCATCCGGCTGGTAGATGCCGGCGATGATCTTCATCAGCGTCGACTTGCCCGCGCCGTTCTCGCCCATCAGCGCCAGCACGGTGCCGGGGCGCACCCGCAGCTGGACGTGGGACAGCGCCTTGACGCCGGGAAACTCCTTGGTGACGTCGACGATCTCGAGCAGGTATTCGCTGGACGCTGCGGCGGCTGGCAGGACGCCCGGAGCGGCGGCGGTGGCAGGACTTAGCATGATCACGCTCTCCTCGCGACCCGCCAACGGGCGGCCCGCGGCTTAGGTCATAGACGCTGGAACTGCTGGTAGTTGTCGGGGGTGACGAGCTGCACCGGGATCCACAGATCGCCCTGCAGCGGCTGGTGCTGGGCCAGCTTGACGGCGGCATCCACCGCGCCGTTGCCCATGGCCACCGGATCGCGCAGCACCGTCACGGCGAGCTGCTTCCGGGCGATGGCGGCCAGGCCGTCCGGGGTGCCGTCGATGCCGCCCACCAGCACCTCGTGGCGACCGGCGCGTTGCAGGGCCATGGCGGCGCCGATGCCCATCTCGTCGTTGTTGGCGGCCACGGCGTCGATCTGGCGTCCGCCAAGTAGCCAGTTGTTCATCAGGTCCAGGCCCTTCTCGCGCTGCCAGTCGGCGGATTGCTCTTCCACCACCTGGATGTCCGGATAGTTGGCCAACACGTCCTTGACCCCGGCCGTACGCTGGCGGGTGTCGTCGTGGGCCAGGCGGCCGAGGAGGATGGCCAGGTGGCCCTTGCCGCCCATCCGCTCGGCCAGGTACTGCATCTGCAACCGGCCGATGGCGCGCTCGTCGGTGCCGACGAACACGACACCGGCGGGAAAGCTGGCCACTTCCGGACGGCTGTTGAGATAGACCAGGGGGATGCCGGCAGCGCGGGCGCGTTCGGTGATCTTGCGGGTGGCGGCGGTATCGGCCGGATTGACGATAAGGACGTCGACCTGCTGGGCGATGAAGTTCTCCACGTGACCGAGCTGGCGGACCACGTCGCTGGCGGAGTCCTCGACCTGGAGCGTGGCGCCGCCCTCCACCTGCTTGGCGCGGTCCTGCATGGCGCGCACCAGGTAGGCGATGTAGTTGTCGAGGTTGCCGACGGTGACGCCGATGCGCAGCTCCGCCGCGGCGACCCCGCTGAAGGTCAGCAGCAGCACCAGGCAGCAGGCGAGCGGAATGCGGACAAGCACGAGCGCCAGGGGAGCGGACGACATGATCACACCTTCTTATTGTTGTAGCGGCCTTCGCAAGCAGAGGCCTCATCGGATCTAGCCAATACCCCGACTTTGATTGGAATTTATTTTCCAGTCAACAGATTTTTGGAAATTATTGTACTAACGGCCGACCGACGAAAAGGGCTCCCTTGCGGGCAAGGCCCATCAGTCAAGCCTTCGCCTAGCGGGTCGGGAAGGCGTGGGTGCCTATCAACGGTAGCGCTTGGATCTGGCTTCAGGCCTGCTATCGCGGCCATGGCGGTCCGCCGGTGCGGCCGCTCCCAGGGTAGGCGCACCTGTCTCATCGCGGCCATGGGCCGCTCCTACAGGCACCGCTATATCTCGTAGGAGCGGCCCATGGCCGCGATAAGGCTTTAGCGGTAGATGCCCAGAGGGTCCATGCAGCAACCCGGCATTGGCCAATTCCGAACGGATAATGAAAACGCCGCGTTCTGGCGAAGAGAACGCGGCGTTTCTTGTGCTCACCAAGGTAGATACAGGCCAGGTCTTCCCTACTGCTTGAGCATGGCCTGGAACTCGGCCACGTTCTCCGGGGTGATGAGCCGGTAGGGAATGGTCACGTTCTGTTCGACCGTTTCCTTCTTGGCCATTTTCTCGGCGGCGTTGAGGGCGCCTTCGGCCTGGCCACGTGCATCCTGGTACACCGAGACGCTCATCAGGCCGCGCTTGATGGCCGCCAGGGCATCGGGGGTGCCGTCCACGCCGCCGACCAGCACGCCCTGCTTGCCGGCCTGCTTGAGCGCCATGGCCGCGCCGATGGCCATTTCATCGTTGTTGGACAGGATGGCGTCGATCTCCTTGCCCGCCAGCAACCAGTTGCTGGTCAGGTCCATGCCCTTGTCGCGCAACCACATGCCGGTCTGCTCCTCGACGATCTTGATATCGGGGTACTTGCCGAGGATCTCCTTGAAGCCGGCAGTCCGCACCTGGGTGGAATTGTTCGATAGCTCACCCAGCAAGATGGCCACCTGCCCCTTGCCGCCCAGCTTGTCGGCGATGTACTGCGCCTGCAGATGCCCGGCCTCGCGATCGTTGGAGGTCACCGTCACCACGCCGCTGGGCAGCTTGGCGTCGTCCGGCTTGCGGTTGACGAACACCAGGGGGATACCGGCCTTGGTCGCCGACTCGATCAGGTTGCGCGTGGCCGCGGTATCCACCGGGTTGACGATCACCGCATCGACCTTCTGGCTGATGAAGCTCTGCACCTGGTTCAACTGCTTGACCACATCGTTGCGGGCATCCTCGAACTGCAAGGAGATCCCGTCCTGCTTGGCTTTCTTGCTCATGTTCTCGCGCAGGTAGGTCAGGTAGTTATCGTCGAAGGTGGGCATGCTCACGCCGATCTTCAGGTCGGCCAGCACGGAGGTGCTGGCCAGCAGCAGAGACACGGCGAGGGCGGCGAGGCGAGGTGTACGGGACATGGACGAGACTCCGTTCGGTAGGCGGGATGACAAGGCAACAGCGCGGCGTCGCCGCGAGGCACACCGAGGAAGGCACTGACCTATCGGGATCGGCGCCGCCGCGTGGCTTGAGCTCGCGATCGACTCAGGCGCGCATCACTTGAGTCGGTAGAGGACGGGGGCGCCAGGCATGGCGCCGATCACGGCGCCTGACTGTTCGTGACTGCACAGCCGGAGCAGCCAGGCCAGGACGGCTGGCAGCGGCGGAGCGAGTTCGGACGCGGGGGTGGAGCTAACCGAAGGAGAGGCGGAAGTCTTCATGGGGAGGGCACCTGATCTTGTTCTTGTTGGTTACGCCTTGGCCTGGAGACGCAAGGTCGTGTTCGTGCAGCTACCTGAAATCACTGTATTGGAATTTTATTTCCAGTACAAACGCTATAGAAAAAATATACAGACCTCTTCAGCGCCTGGCGAAAACCCCACCAGGCGCGGCCGCTCGCCATTGGCGCTGGCTTTCTCCCAGTCGTCCAGCGGGCGAACGGCAAGGGTGATGGAAACCCCGGCCCAGTCACGCAGGTGCCAGGGCGAGGCTGCTCGCACCACGCCGCCGGACAGCGTTCAGCCGTAGAAGGCTGGCCGGCTGGGCAGGCTGATGGGTTCGATGGCGCCGCTGTCCTGCGCCCTGACGCAGGCATCGGCGGTCACGGCCGCTATATAGCCGTCCCAGGAAGAGGGGCCGGTCAGTTGGCCGGCGGCGAGGTCATCGATGAAGGCCTGCAGCTCCACGTCGTAGGCGGCGATGAACCTGTCCTTCCAGTCCATGAGGATCTCGTTGGACAGCCGCGCCTCACTGCGCAGTTGCACCGAGGTCGGCTCGGGCAGCCGGGCGATGCCGCGCTCGCCGACGATCTCGCACTGGATGTCGTAGCCGTACTGGCAGTTGACGAACACCTCGACGTCGATGCGCACGCCCTTGGCCGTCTCCAGCAACACCACCTGGGGATCGCGCAGCTGCTCCCGCGCGGCCGGCGCCTTGCGCGGGAAGACCACCTGGGCGGACACGTAATGATCGTCCAGCAGCCAGGCCAGCACGTTGATCTCGTGGATCAGGGTGTCGGTGATGGCCATGTCGGTGCTGTAATTTTCGCCCACCGTGGGATTGCGGTGGGCGGCGTGGATCATCAGTGGCGCGCCGATGCGCTCCGCGTCGAGCACCGCCTTGAGCTGGCGGTAGCCGGCGTCGTAGGGCCGCATGAAGCCGACCTGTACCAGGCGCCTGCCGTGAGCCTGTTCGGCCTCGACGATGCGCCGGCAGCCCTCGGCGGTGGTCGCCAGGGGCTTTTCGCAGAACACCGGCTTGCCGGCGGCGATGGCCGCCAGCACGTATTCCTCGTGGGTCGGGCCCCAGGAGGCGACCACCACCGCCTGGACGTCCGCCGCGGCGATCAGCGCATGGCCGTCCGGGTAGACCTCCGCGGCGATGCCCAGCTCCTGGACCACCCGGGTGGCCTGCTCGGCGTTGATGTCGGTCACCGCCACCACGCGGCTGCCCAGCAGGGTATGGCTCAGGCGACGGATGTGTTCGCGGCCGATGGCGCCGGTCCCGATGACACCGATGTTCAAGGTCATGACTTCATTCTCCGTGTTGGAATTGTTGTGGAGCGAGCAGCCGATCAGTACTGGCGGGCCTGGGCGGTCTTCTCCTTGAGCATCCGCGAGACGGCGGCGACCTTCTCGCTGGTGGACACCTCGGCGCCCCCCACCCGCCACCAGGACAGGTACTTGTGGATCATGGTCTTGGGCAGCACCTTGATGTCGATCAGGGTGGAGACCTGCTGCTGGCGGGCATCGGCCAGGGCGGCATCGAGTTCCTCCAGGGTCTTCACGCGATAGGTCTTGCAGCCGTAGGCGGCGGCGCTCATGGCAAAATCCACCGGCATGAAGTCGCCATCGAGCTTGCCGGTCTCCGGATTACGGAAGCGGAATTCGGTGCCGAAGCTGCCCATGCCGTGTTCCAGCTGCAGGTTGTTGATGCAGCCGAAGGTCATGTTGTCCAGCAGCACCACGTTGATCTTGCGCCGCTCCTGGATGGAGGTGGCCAGCTCCGAGTGCAGCATCTGGTAGGAGCCGTCGCCGACCAAGGCATAGACCTCGCGCGCGGGCTCGGCCAGCTTCACGCCGAGGGCGGCGTTGATCTCGTAGCCCATGCAGGAGTAGCCGTACTCCAGGTGATAGGTGTTGACGCCCTTGCTGTGCCAGGCGCGCTGCAGGTCACCCGGCAGGCTGCCGGCGGCGGCGACGATGATGGCGTCGTCGGCCAGGCGCTCGTTGAGCCGGCCCAGCACCTGGCTCTGGGTCAGGGAAGAACCGGTCAGGCGGACGAAGTCTTCCAGCACCGCCCGCGGCAGGTCGTCGTCGATCTCCGGGACGAAGTCGGCACCGGTGTAGCCGGCCGCGTAGACCCGCGCCACCTCCTGGTGGTACTGCTCGCGCGCCTCCCCTACCTGGGCGCCCCAGCCAGCGCGGTAACCGGTGGCGCCCAGCGCCTCGGTCAGGGCCAGGAGCGCCTCGCGGGCATCGGCCACCACGGCCAGGCCGTCGAGCTTGCCGGCGTCGAAGGCGGCCACGTTCAGGTTCAGGAACTCTACCTCGGGATGCTGGTAGAGCCACTTGGAGGAGGTGGTGAAATCGGTGTAGCGGGTGCCGACGCCGATGATCAGGTCCGCTTCCTTGGCCAGCAAATTGGCGGCCAGGCAACCGGTCTCGCCGATGCCGCCGACATTGAGTTCGTGGCTGGAGACGATGGCGCTCTTGCCGGCCTGGGTCTCGGCGAAGGGAATCTCGAAGCGTTCGGCGAAGCGCTGCAGGGCCTCGGCGGCGCCGGAATACTTCACCCCGCCACCGCAGATCAGCAGCGGCTTGCGCTTGCCCGACAGCAGTCGCACGGCATCCTCGATAGCCGCGGCCACCGGCGGCCGGCGATCCAGGCGGTGTACCCGCTTGGCGAAGAAGTAGTCGGGATAGTCGTAGGCCTCGCCCTGTACATCCTGGGGCAGCGCCAGGGTCACGGCGCCGGTCTCGGCCGGATCGGTCAGCACCCGCATGGCGTTGATCGCCGCGCTCATCAGTTGCTCGGGGCGGTTGATGCGGTCCCAGTACTTGCTCACCGCGCGGAAGGCATCGTTGGTGCTGATCGACAGGTCGTGGAATTGCTCGATCTGCTGCAGCACCGGATCGGGCTGGCGACTGGCGTAGACGTCACCCGGCAGCAGCAACAGCGGGATGCGATTGGCGGTGGCGGTGGCCGCAGCGGTCAGCATATTGGCCGCGCCCGGACCCACCGAGGAGCTGCAGGCATAGATCTGCCGGCGCAGCTTCTGCTTGGCGAAGCCAGTGGCGGCATGGGCCATGCCCTGCTCGTTACGCCCCTGGTGCACCACCAGGTCGCCGGCCTCCTGCTCCAGGGCCTGGCCGAGGCCGAGCACATTGCCGTGGCCGAAGATGGTGAAGACGCCGGCGACGAACTTGGTCTCGATGCCGTCGACGCTGAGGTACTGGTTATCGAGGAACTTCACCAGGGCCTGGGCCATGGTCAGACGTTGGGTGCTCATGGATTCACCTTTTTGTTATGAGAGTCGCGAGTGGCGTCGGTGCGGCAGGCTCACGCCGGCGCCGCGCCGCAGCTTAGCCGCTCCTGCAGCAGGCGCATGCTCCGCGCCAGTGCCGGTGCCACATCGGGTAGCCCGTGGACGCTGGCGGCGAAGGGTTCGAAGGACAGCGCACCGCGATAGCCGTCGTCCAGCAGGCGCTCGAGCTGGGCCACGTTACCCAGGCGGTCGGCCGCCTCGACCAACACCCGATGGGCATCGCGCAGTTGCTCGACCGGCACCTCGCCGGCGGCTACCCCGGAAACATGCACCAGCCCGGTCAGCTCGGCGAAGAATTCGGTCTCGCCGGCCAGGTGGTGATGGAAGGTATCGTGTACCAGGCGGAAGACGTCGAGTCCGCCGATGGCGCGGATGGCCTCCACCGCCTGGCGCTTGAGGCGCAGCGCGCTCTCCGGGAAACCCAGCGGCTCGACGAAACCCAGTACGCCGTGGTCGCGCAGGATGGGCGCCAACTCGCTCAGGGCGGTACGCAGATCCCGGGCGCGCTGGGCGGCGTCGCGTGGGTCCCCACGGTCGTTGAGCGGGCACAGCACCAGGCCCTCGGCGCCGCAATCCCGGGCATAGGCGGCCAGCCGCAGCGCCTGGGCGCGGCGCTCGTCGTTCCAGACGTCGAAGGGATAGAGGGCATTGATCGACAGGATGCGCAGGCCCGCGGCCTGGCACAGTGCCCGCACCTCGGTCGCCGGCGTGCCATCGTCCAACTCGACGCCGGGGAGATCGTTACGGAGCTCCAGGGCATCGCAGCCGAGCCCCTGGGTCAACTGGATGAAGGCCGGCAGCGCGAGGGATGGCGCTACCATGCGGTTGAGGGCAAAACGCAGGGGTCGACTCATGGCAGCTCCGGCAGTGTGGATGGCATTACTTGGCGGTGGGCATGCTGAATTCGGCACCCTTGGCGATGCTGTCGGGCCAGCGCTGCATCACGCTCTTGTAGCGGGTATAGAAGCGCAGCCCTTCCTCGCCGTAGGCGTGGTGGTCGCCGAACAGCGATCGCTTCCAGCCGCCGAAGGAGTGCCAGGCCATGGGCACCGGGATGGGCACGTTGATGCCGACCATGCCCACCTTGATGGTGCGGGCGAAGGCGCGGGCGATGCCGCCGTCGCTGGTGAAGCAGGACACCCCGTTGCCGAATTCGTGGGCGTTGATCAGCGCCACCGCGCTGGCGAAGTCCGGCACCCGCACGATGCCCAGCACCGGGCCGAAGATCTCTTCCTGGTAGATGGTCATCTCCGGGGTCACGCCATCGAACAGGGTGGCGCCGACGAAGAAGCCGTGCTCGGCGCCGGGCACCTTGAAGCCGCGCCCGTCGACCAGCAACTTGGCGCCCTCCTCCACCCCCTTGGTGATGTAGCCCTCGACCTTGGCCTTGTGCTGGCCGGTCACCAGCGGGCCCATGTCGGCGTCGGCCTCCACGCCATTGCGCACCCGCAGGGCATCGATGCGCGGCAAGAGCTTCTCGATCAGGGCATCGCCCACCTCGCCCACCGCCACGGCGATGGAGATGGCCATGCAGCGCTCGCCGGCAGAGCCGAAGCCGGCGCCGATCAGGGCGTCGGCGGCCTGGTCCAGGTCGGCATCGGGCATCACGATCATGTGGTTCTTGGCGCCACCCAGGGCCTGGACGCGCTTGCCGCGGCGGGTGCCCTCCTGGTGGATGTACTCGGCAATGGGCGTGGAGCCGACGAAGGAGATGGCCTCCACGTCCGGGTGCTGCAGCAGCGCATCCACCGCCACCTTGTCGCCCTGGACCACGTTGAACACGCCATCGGGCAGCCCAGCCTGCTTGAGCAGGTCGGCCAGCAGCAGGCTGGCGGAAGGGTCACGCTCGGAAGGCTTGAGGATGAAGGTGTTGCCGGTGGCCAGCGCCATGGGAATCATCCACAGCGGCACCATCACCGGGAAGTTGAAGGGGGTGATGCCGGCGCACACGCCCAGCGGCTGGCGCAGGTTCCAGTTGTCGATGCCGCCGCCGATGTTGTCGGTGTAGCTGGTCTTGGCCAGGTGCGGCGCGCCGCAGGCGAATTCCACCACCTCGATGCCGCGGGTCACCTCGCCCATGGCGTCGGACAGCACCTTGCCGTGCTCGCGGGTAATGGTGGCCGCCAGTTCCTTGTGGTGCTGGTCGAGCAACTCCTTGAAGCGGAACAGGATGCGCGCCCGGCGCAGGGCCGACTGCTCGGACCACTCCGGAAAGGCCGCCTTGGCCGCGGCGACGGCCTGGTCCACGGTCTGCGCCGTGGCCTGGGCGACCCGTGCCTGGACCACGCCCTCGGCCGGATTGAAGACGTCGCTGAAGCGCTCGGCCTGGGTCGAGACCTCGCCGTTGATGTAGTGCCCGATGACGGGGGTGTCGCTCATGTCCTGAATCCTCGTGTCCTGGGGTCGCCGCCATGGCGAAGGCGAAAGGGGGTTACCGGGTCAGCAGCCACTCGTGCTGCGGATCGTTGTGGAATTTCCAGATGCGCTTGGGCCCGGCCATCACGTTGAGGTAATAGGACTCGTAGCCATAGGGCACGCTGACCGGGTGATAGCCGCGCGGCACCAGCACCACGTCGTGATCCTCCACCGCCATGGCCTGGTCCAGGTCGCGTTCGTCGGTGTAGACGCGCTGGAAGACGAAGCCCTGGCCCGGATCGATGCGGTGGTAGTAGGACTCCTCCAGCAGGCTCTCCTCCGGCAGGTTGTCGCGGTCATGGCGATGGGGCGGATAGCTGGAGGAATGCCCGGACGGGGTACGCACCTCCACCACCAGCAGCGAATGGGCCGCCGCCGTGTCCGGCAGGATGTCGCAGACATAGCGGGTATTGGCGCCCTTGCCGCGGGTGGATCTCTGCATGCTCGCCGGCTCGATCAGCCGCGGTGGCAACCGGTCCGCCGCCACCGGATTGCCGGGCGAAGTGCAGAGGGCGACCTCGGCGGTGCTCTCGGCGGTCACCCGCGCCTCGCTACCAGGCGGCAGGTAGGCGGCATAGGGCGAAACGTCCTCGAAGACGCTCTGGCGACCGGCCAGCCCCCGCCAGGCGAAGTCGCCCAGCTGCGGATGACCGCCCTCGATACTGGCGCCGCCGCTGAGCAGCACGATGCAGACCTCGAGGTCTCCCGCCACCACCGGCAGGGATTCGCCCGCGTGCAGGCGATGGGCAGCGAAGCCGACGTAGTCCAGGGCACCGCGCGGTACGTTGACGATGTCGCGCGCGGACTTGGCGGCTTTGACGAGTAGATTCATCGACGGCCTCCTCAGGCAGTGGCCTGCGCCACCAGTTGGCGCAGGTGATCGTAGCCCTTCTTGGCGTATTCGTAGGCCGGCGCCACCGCCGGGTCCTGTTCGGCCTCCACCACCAGCCAGCCGGCATAACCGCCGGCCACCAGCGCCTTGAGCAGCGCCGAGAAGTCGATGTCGCCATCGCCCGGTACGGTGAAGGTGCCGTTGAGGATGCAGTCCGGAAAGCTCCACTGGTGGTTGCGCGCCAGTTGCACCACGTTCTTGCGCACGTCCTTGAAGTGCACGTGGCAGACCCGGTCCAGATGCCGCTGCAGCACGCTCAACGGATCGCCACCGCCCATGTAGCAGTGGCCGGCATCGAACAGCAGGCCGACGTCCGGGGAGGTCAGCGCCATCAACCGGGCGATGTCCTCGGGTGACTCCACGTAGGCGCCCATGTGGTGGTGATAGGCCAGGCGCAGGCCCTGGCTCAGGGTGAAGGCGGCCAGGCGGTCGAGCTTCTCGGCATAGGCCTGCCAGGCGGCGTCGCTGTGGAAGCGCGGCCGCTCGATCAGCGGAACGCGCTGGCCCTGGATGGACCCGGCCACCTCGCCATAGACCAGCACCTTGGCGCCGTTTTCGGCTAGCAGTCGGCAGTGCGGGCGAATCGCCTCGATCTCGGCCGCCACATCGCGGTGCGCCAGGCCGCTGGAATACCAGCCGGAGACCAGCTCCAGGCCGTGCTGGCCGAGCACCTCGCCCAGGGCCTGGGGCTCGCTGGGAAACTTGCCACCCAGCTCGAAACCCTGGAAACCGATTTCCTTGCCCTCGCGCAGGATGGTCGCAAGCGGAGTGTCGCCGCCCAGGGCCGGCAGGTCGTCGTTGGCCCAGGAGATGGGGTTGATGCCGATCTTGAGTCGTTGTTGTTGTGCGGTCATGTCAGCCTTGCTCGTCGGGTGGCGATCATCAGGCGCGGGCGTCACGCCAGGCCTGGATCAGGAATTCGAAGTTGCCGCGGATCTGCGCGATCAGCCCGGCGTCGTCGATCTCGCCGGCCAACCAGGCCCGGCTCGGCTGGCCGAAGATGGTCCGCCCCACGGCGAAGCCCTGGCAACGCTGGCTGGCGCGGGCCTGGCGGAAGCCCTCGGCCAGGTCTTCGGCCGGGGCATTGAGCCCCAGCAACACGACGCCCTGGCAATAGGGATCGCGCTCGGCGATCAATTGGTCGAGCTGCTCCCAGACCGCCGCCGGCTGGGCCTCGATCTTCCACCATTCGGGGTAGATACCCAGGTTGTACAGGCGCTTGATGGCGCGATAGAGCACATCCGGCCGGGTGGAAGGATGATTCTTCGGCGGGATCACCTCCAGCAGCAGCGCATGGCCACTGGCCTGGGCCGCCTGGTACAGCCCCCTGAGCTGGGCCTCCTGCTCCAGGCGCAGCAGCGGCTCGTCGTCGGGGTGGAATTGCACCAGGCACTTGATGATCTGCTCGCTCGGCCAACTCAGCAGGGTGGTGCCCACCGAGCGACCGTGCTCGAAGGCCAGCGGCCGCGAGTTCTGCAACTCGACCGGGCGGGCCACCCACCAGCCGCGGCCAGTGGCGGCATTCAAGGCGTCCTGGCCGAAGCGCTCGTCGGCCAGTAGCCCGACGTCGGCCGCCACGCCGTGGCGTGCCAGATCCTGTTCGACCTGCTCGATGGCCAGGACGAATAGCCGCTTGAGCGCCGGGATGCGCGCCGGATCGGCGCCCACCTGCTGGGCGCACTCCACCAGTTGGTAGCGGTGGTCGAAGGCGAAGATGAACAGCTGCTGCCAGGGGCGCCGCCGGGTGCTGACCCGATGCAGCCGCGTGAGCACCGGGTCCAGGTCCGGCCGGGTGATGGGGACCGGGCTGGCATGCAGGTAGTCCAGCTCGGCCAGGGTCGGCATGGCCGGGGCGCAGCCGTGGCGCGAGACCACCAGGCCGCCACAGGCATTGGCCAGCCGGCAGCACTGGGCATCGTCCCCCCCGGTCAGCCAGCCGCGCAGGAAACCGGACATGAAGGCATCGCCAGCGCCCAGCACATTGAGCACCTCGACGCGGATGCCGCGTTGGATCTCGCCGTCTTCCAGGCGCGCCGGGATGGCGCCGTGCAGCACTGTGCAACCCTGGGCGCCGAGCTTGACCACCAGGGTCGCCGCTGTCACCTCTCGGACCCGGCGCAGGGCGGTGAGCAGGTCCTCGCTGCCGCCAGCGATCTGGAATTCCTCTTCGGTGCCCACCACCAGGTCGAAGCGCGGCAGGATGCGCTGCACGTGGGCGCTGACCTCGGCGCTGGCAATGAAGCGGGTCTCGCCATCGGCCTTGCCGGTCAGCCCCCAGAGCACCGGACGGTAGTCGATGTCCAGCACCCGCTTCACGCCGTGGCGCTCGGCATAGTCCAGCGCCCGGCTGCTGGCCTGGAACACGCCGTCGGTGGAGAAATGGGTGCCGGTGATCAGCAGCGCCTTGGCGCTGGCGATGAAGGCTTCGTCGATGTCGTCCGCGCAGAGCGCCATGTCGGCGCAATTCTCGCGATAGAACACCAGGGGAAAGGTCTCGCGGTCCTTGATGCCCAGCAGCACCATGGCGGTCAGCCGCTCACGGTCCACGGTGATGCCGCGGGTGTCGCAGCCTTCGCGCTTGAGCGCCGCGGTCAGGAAGCGGCCCATGTGGTCGTCGCCGACCCGGGTCAGCATCGCCGATTTCAGCCCCAGCCGCGCGGTGCCGAAGGCGATGTTGGCGGAGGAGCCCCCCAGGTACTTGGCGAAGCTGCTGACATCCTCCAGCGGCGCGCCAATCTGCTGGGCATAGAGATCGACCCCCAGGCGTCCGAGGCAGATCACGTCCAACTGGCGCCCGCTGGCGAAGAATTGATCACCCATGGGTGGCTCCTGCTTATTGTTATCGCCGCGATCGCTGCACCAGGATCGAGCTTGTTCGGAATGACCCCAGGCTAGAACGCGAAAACACAAAAATCAATATTTTTTTCAAATGCAATTTTATAGAATTAATTTTCCAATCAGCCGCCAGGCGCTTTCATGCCCGCCACTTCGACGCCATCCGGCGAATGGGTTACCTTGCCGACAGCACAGATAAGAGAGAAAGCCTCCATGTCCTCCGAGACATTGCCCGACGCCATGCCCTCGGGCGGTCCCCACGCCGAGCCGCCCATCAGCGTCGAGCTGTTGCTGGCCGCCATCGCCAACGACTACGAAAGCCTGCCCCGTCAGCTCAAGCGCGTGGCGGCCTACGTCAGCCAGCAGAGCGACCGGGTGATGGTCGACCGCATCAGCGATATCGCCAGCCAGTGCGAGGTGCACCCCTCGGCCATCGTGCGCTTCTGCCAGCGTTTCGGCTTCAAGGGCTTCAGCGAGATGCAGGCGCTGTTCCGCGAGGCCTATACCCACAAGACCACGCCGGTGCAGAACTACCAGCAGCGCATCCGCACCCTGATCGCCAACAAGAGCAAGAACGAGAGCGGCAGCGATCTCGCCCGGGAATGCATCAATGCCACGCGCTCCGGGATCGAGCGGCTGGGCGAGGAATTCGACGACGCGGCCTTCGACCAGGCGATCGAGTTGCTGGTCAATGCCGAGAACATCTATGTGGTGGGGGTGCGGCGCTCCTTCGCGGTGGCCGACTATCTCGTCTACAACCTGCAGCACACCAAGAAGCGCATCCACCTCATCACCGGCCTGGGCGGCGGTTATCGCGAGCAGATGCGCAGCATCGCCCAGGGCGACCTGCTGATCGCCATCAGCTTTAGCCCCTATGGCAAGGAAAGCCAGCAGTGCGCGCGCATCGCCCAGCACCACAAGGCCAAGACCCTGGTCATCACCGACAGCACCCTGTCGCCCCTGGCCAAGCGCGCCGACGGCCTGCTGCTGGTCAGCGAGGGCAGTGCCTTCGCCTTTCGCTCGCTGACCGCCACCCTCTGCCTCTGCCAGGCGCTGTTCCTGGCGCTGGCCTATCGCCTCGAACTGAAGATGGACGACATCCAGCCGGGGCCGGACGAAGACTGAGCCGCCTTGCGGCCCAGTGCTCGGCGGCGCGCGCCGGTGCCGCCGCTAGCGCGCCGCTCCCGGCGTAGCGCCGGGCCAGTACCTATCCACGTACTTCTGGATCTCCTGGCGCATGAAGCGACCGGACTCGTCGGCTTTCTCTTCCCAGCCGAACACGCAGGAGGTGACGATGCCGTCGAAACCCACCTGGGCCAGGGAGGCGAAGAACAGTTCCCAGTCGATCTCGCCCTGGTACAGATTCATGTGCTGGTGCACGGTGACCTGGGCGCCGGGTGGATTGACGATGTAGCGCAGCCCGGAAGAGGCCTTGTGGTTCCAGGTGTCGGCGACATGGACGTGGCCGATCAGCGAACCGGCGTCCCGGATCATCTGCGCCATGTCGTCGCCGAAATAGAAGGTATGGGGTGCACAGTAGAGGAACTTGACGTTATTCGAGCCGAGGCTCTTGAGCATGTCGATGGCCGGGTGCAACGTCTCGCACCAGTCCTCGGGATGGGGTTCCATGTTCAGGGTGATGCCTTCGCGCTCGAAGATCGGCACCAGTTCCTCCATGGAGCGCCACCAGGCCGCCTCGCTGGATTCATGGCTGTGGCTGCCACCGCAGCAACTGATCCGATGGCCCCGCTCGGGCGAAGGACCGCGGCCGAACTCGGAGTTCATGGTGTCGCAGCCCATCTCCACGGCCACCTGGATGGCTTCCTTCCAGTAACCCACGGCGGCCTGCCGCTCGTCTTCATGAGGACTCGCCCAGCGGTACATGGGCAGTAGCGAGGCCAGTTGCAGGCCATGGTCCTTGAGCGCCTGCTTGAACTCGGCGATGCGCTCCCGGTGCGCGCGCGGGCGCTTCCACCAGGGCAGGAAATCTTCCCGTGGCGACAGCTCGAGGTACTCGAAGCCCGATTCCGCCACGTGCCGGCAGGTCTCCGCCAGGCTCAGGTTGCGGTACATGTAGGGATCTATGGCTATTTTCATGGTGCTTTTCCCCTGACGTTCGAATCGCCGGATCGACTCCGGCTTCAGCCTAGTAATCGATCCAGACCCCACCGCGGTCGGCGGACTCCACGCAGCGTTCCACCCAGCGCACGCCCTCGACCCCGGCATGGATATCCGGATAGCGCAGCCCCGCCAGCGCCGCCGCATCGCCGCGGTCCGCGGCATCCATCGCCAGGGCGAAGCGGTAATAGAGGTTGGACCAGGCCTCGAACAGGCCCTCGGGGTGGCCGGCGCCGATACGGTCGTCCAGCAGGGCGTTGGCGTGCAGATAGCCCATGCCGCGCTCGAGCACCTGCGCCGGCTGCCCCTGGACCTCGAAGCTGAGCTGGTTGGGCCGCTCGTCCCACCATTCGAGACTGGCCAGGGAGCCGATCACCCGGACCTTCTGGCCGTGCATGGAGCCGGCATTGACCGCACTGGACCAGACCCAGCCCATGGCCCCACCCTCGTATTCCATCAGGGTGTAGGCGTTGTCCTCCAAGGGCGCACGGCTCTTGACGAAGCTCTGCCGGTTGCACTGCAGGCGCTTGATCTTGAGCTGGGGCAGCAGGGTCTCGGCGATGTACAGCGGATGGGTGCCGACGTCGCCCAGCACATAGCTCGGCCCGGCCAGCCGCGGATCCACCCGCCACTGGGTGGCCTCGCTCTGCGCTTCCACCGGCGCACTGTGGAAGCCGTGGGCGAATTGCATGTGCACCATGCGGATCTCACCGAGCTGACCCGCGGCGATCATCTCCCGCGCCTGCTCGATGAGCTGGTGGCCGGCATAGCCATAGGTCACGCCGACGATACGGTTGTGCGCCTGGGCGATCTCGCGCAGGGTTTCGGCTTCCGCCAGGGTGAAGCACAGCGGCTTCTCGCAGACCACGTGCAAGCTGGCCTCCAGGGCGGCCTTGGTGATCGCGAAGTGGGTGCCGTTGGGGGTGGCCACCGAGATCGCCTGGACGCCATCCTCCCGCCCGGCTTCCCCGGCGATGAGGCTCTGGTAGTCCGCATAACAGCGCTCCGGCGCCACGCCCAGGGTTTCACCGAAGGCCTGGCCCCGGGCCGGATCTATGTCGAAGGCGCCCGCGACCAGGGTGAAGTTCTGGTCACGCAGGGCGGCGGAGCGATGGATGTAGCCAATCTGGCTGTTGCTGCCGCCACCGACCATGGCCCAGCGCAGGGGACGGGAGAGACGCTTGCTGCCGTTGATCATCTGGTTGTTCCTTATTGGAAACCGGCACGGGTGAGGTAGGCGCGGCTCTCGGCCACATCGTCCAGGCTGCCGTTGGCGTTGCGCGGATCGCGCTCCTGTTCCACGGTGATGTAGCCCTGGTACCCCAGCTCCTGGATCAGCGTCCGCAGCGCGGGATAGTCGATGACACCCCGGCCGAGCGGACACATCACGCCCTGGGCGCAGGCCTCGAAGAAGCGGATGCGCTGGTTCAGTACCCGGTCGAACACCCCTTGGTCGATATCCTTGAAGTGCAGGTAATCCAGGCGCGCCTGGTACTGTCGCAGGGTGGCGGCGGGGTCCATGCCCGCGTAGTAGAGATGACCGGTATCCAGGCAAAGGCCGGCGATCTCGTCCGGGATATCGTCCACCAGCCGCGCCAGTTCATCGGCGAATTCGATGTAGCCACCGGCATGGGGATGGATCACCGCGCGCACCCCGTACTCGCGCCAGGCCAGGGTGGCGATGGCACGGATGTGCGCCATCATGGCGTTCCAGGCCGCATCGCCCAGACGGGGCGCACGATCGGAATGGCCGGCGGCGTAGTCGCGCTCGTCATGCCCCCAGTCGATCACCACCAGATAGGGCATCGGGAAGCGCTGACCGGCTTCCTGGTGCACCGCGGGCAACTGCTTGAGCAGGGCGCAGAGGTTGTGGGTCTGGGTCAGCAGGGAGGGCAGATTCGCCGGATCGACCAGATCGTCGAAGATGGTGCCGGCCACCACGTGCAGGCCGTTCTCCTTCAGGGCCAGGCCGACCTCGGCGGCATCCAGCGGCAGGTAACCATAGGGCCCCAGTTCGATGCCGCGGTAGCCGGCCTGGCCCGCCTCACGGAGGACCTGGCGCCAGGGTGGCAGGAAGGGATTCTTGACATCATCGACGCCCCAGCAACAGGGCGCGGTGGAGATGTGAATAGCCATAGGTCGGCTCCGATATTGTTGTTGTGGCGCCTGCGACAGGCGTGTTCTGGATGCTAAGGCGGGCCTGCTAGGGCTGCTATAGTGCGGGGCGCGAACCTGTCAAAACCCCTCATCGCCAGGCCAGGAGCCTTTCATTTCATGTCAGATTCCGTAGCGTCTCGACGTCCGACGATGGCCGACGTGGCCCGCGAAGCCGGGGTCAGCCTGTCGACGGTCGACCGGGTGCTCAACCTGCGCGCCGGCGTGCGGGCGGACACCGCGCAACGCATCGCCAACGCCGCCGCCAAGCTCGGCTTTCATGCCCAGGGCGTCATCGAACAACGCCTGCGGCACGATAAGCCGACGCTGCGCCTCGGCTTCCTGCTGCAGAAAAGCGGCGTGGCCTTCTACCAGGGATTGGCCCGGGCCTTGGCCGAGGCGGCGGCGGCCACTGCGCGCGCCCGGGTACGGGTGATGATCGGCTATCTCGATGACCTGGATCCGCTGGTGGTGGCCCGGCGCATCGCGGCGCAACGCGGCGAAGTCGATGCCCTCGGCGTGGTGGCGGTCGACCATGTGGCGGTACGCGAAGCGGTGTCGGACCTGCGCCTGAACGGCATGCCCGTGCTGGCGATGCTGTCTGAACTGGCGACCCGCGCGGGCGCCGGCTACCTGGGTGTGGACAATCGCCGCATGGGCCGCGTCGCCGGCTGGTTCGTCACCCAGCTCGCCCAGCAACCCGGACCGGTGGCGGTGATGGTGGGCAGCCAGAGATTCCAGTGCCAGGAGCTCTGCGAACTCAGCTTTCGCAGCTACCTGGCCGAGGCGCCGGGCGACTGGGAGCTGCTGGCGTCCCGCCTGACACTGGAGGATCCAGGCTACGCCCACGGCAATACCCTCGACCTACTGAGCGCCTATCCGAATCTGGCGGGTCTCTATGTCGCTGGCGGCGGTATCGAGGGGGTGGTCCAGGCCCTGCAGGACCTGCACGATCAGGGTCTGCCACGCCCCACCGTGGTCTGTCACGACCTCACCCCCGTCACCCGGGAAGCCCTGCGCAGCGGACTCGTCCAGGCCGTCCTCTCCCATCCCCGGGAGCAACTGGCCCGGCGCGCGGTGGAGGCCCTGGTGGCCGCGAGCCTGGACAACGGGCAACCGGGCTACGAACTGCTGCCCCTGCAACTCGATGTTCCGGAATGTCACTAGCGTGGTGTTTCAGAAGTTCGCGCAAGAATTGGCGAGTGATTTTTGTCTCCGGGCCAGGCGCCGCGACGAGTCATAGCAGGGCTATGGCGAGGAGTGGCAACGCCGCCCCGGAGGCAAAAAGCGCCGCCAAAATTGTGTAGATAACTTCTGAAACACCACACTAATGCTGGGCTATCGTCTGTAGCTGACTGGGGCACCCCGCTCAGGGCCGGGTGTCGGTGCGCAGCGCCAGGGACAACCGCAGGCCAAATATCCGAAACACCGAGTCCAGCGTCTTCACCGTCGGATTGCCGGTGCCATGCTCCAACTGCAGCAAGGCACCGAGGGAAATCTTGCACATTCGCGCGAAAGGCGCCTGGTTGAGTCCGGTCACCTCGACCCGCAGCCGGCGCACAGCGGTGGCGAAATCGAGTTTGCCGTCGATCACGCCCTGGCAGATGTCAGTGATCAGCTGATCGCGCTCCGCGACGTCCAGCAGCCTCACCATAATCCCCACTCCTGCAGCCGTTGTTCGAGCCGCAGCACAGGTAGCCGTTGCTCCTGGCGGCGAATATCGTTTGGCAAAGCCGTCAGCAGATCGGGGAGCGCCAGGAACGCCCGGGCCTGCTCGCGCACCCGTTCGAAGAGCCAACCTGGCACCAGGGGCCGGTATCCCGCTCGCTTCGCCAACTGGCGCTCCAAGTCATCGCAGAGACCGCGCCAGGGCGGCGACCCTGCCTGCTCCTCGCGCCACTTGGTGCTGCGGCTGATGCCCTCCGGGTCCAGCACCATGGGCGCCAGGTCGTAGATGGGCGCCAGCTCCAACCGATCCGCATAGCGCAGCACGCTTAGATTGCGGCCATGGTTGTCGGAGTTGCCCAGAATCCGATTGAGCAGATCGCGCCGCACGTACTCGAATACCAGTTCCTCTACCTCACTCCCCTGACCGGCGAGGTCCCAAAGTTCGACTAGGCGCGCCACCACCTCTTCATGGACCAGATGCGAGCCCGGCCGGGTGTTACCACATAGGGAATAGATGGACTCCAGCGCGATACGCTCGACGCCATTCGCCCCGACCTTGCGATCGAAGCGCGGCAACCAGAGACTGGGCTTGTCCCCCTCTGCCAGTGCCAGGCCACGCGGGTCGATGGTGTTCAGGCCCAGCGCATTCACTGCGCGATAGTAGTGATACTCGCTGCGCAGGATGTCGCGATCCCGAGCGGTCGCCTGGCCGCGGGCGAACTTCACCAGCCAATGGCGTTGCGCCTGAGCATCGGCCAAGGCGGCATCGGCATGCAGTCCACCCTGTGCATCCTCGGTCAGCAGCAGCTTGGGCGCCTCGCCGCCCGCGCCGGTCGCACCACCCATGGCCGCGCCCTGTTCATAGGCGTATTCGAGAAATTCCTCGGCACGGGACACCACCTCGTCTCGCGAGAAAGCCCGGGAGGCAGAGGGTTCTATCCACTCGGCGCTGGCAATTCGCAGGTGGCCGATAGGCGCCGGCGTGCAGCGCGCTAGCAGGAACAGCTCCGGATCCCAGCCCGCTGGTCGCTCTTGGCCAAAACGCTGCTCCAACCAGCGCCGTGCCGCACCCGCGGGCAAGAGGTCGTAAACGAAGGCAGGCAGGCCAGTAGCGTACTGACCCGTCCAGCTCAGGCGTCGCGCCGCGCTGACCGATACCGCGAAAGGTGAATCCAGTTGCTCATAATGCGCGGCGAGATAGCTCATCTCGTAGCCACTGGTACACAGGGATTCCGCCAGTCGCTCCGGCCGCACGAAGGTGAGCGACAGCGCATCCTGCCAACGGCCGTCGAGGAACGCCTGTACCTTGAGCTTCATGCGAGAGCCCGATTCTCACTTTAATGAAAATTACCCTAGCGCCAAGCCATAAAATTATCAATAAAATGAAAATAAACCCAGGATCAAGGGCGAAAATTACATTAAAATATAATTCCACTCAGCCGCTACCCCAGCATGCTCGCGCCAGCCAGGGCGACGCCGCTGCCCGCCGCCATCGGACAGGCTCGCTTAACCCTCTGATCGGCCAATGAAAAATTCTTGCCCCCCAGGCTTGACAGCTACCCTGCCCTTGCCAATAATGCGCGCCTCGGATGGCTACGTAGCTCAGCTGGTTAGAGCATAGCATTCATAATGCTGGGGTCCGGGGTTCAAGTCCCTGCGTAGCCACCACCTATTTCCAAGGGTCAGCGTAAGCTGACCCTTTTTTATTGCCCACGAAAAAGCCCACCCGATGCCGCTGCTCTTGGTCCCCTCTCCCTCCGGGAGAGGGCTAGGGTGAGGGTCCCGCCGCCCCATCCCTTGCCAATGGCTCCGCGTAAGCCAACTCTTTTCACCGCCATGAAAAAGCCCGGCCTGAGCCGGGCTCCGTCGAAGCAGTCGCCGTTACAGAGCGACCTTCTGTTTGCTGTCCACCTCGTCGCTATCGACCTCTGCGCTGTCGATGGACTGCACCAGCGTCTTCGAGCTGAAGGCCCGCAGGTCGCGCAGGAAGTTGTCGCGCCAGGACGCCAGGTCCGCCTGGCGGATCACCCGCATCATGTCCTCGTAGCGCGCCTTGCGTTCGTCCAATGGCATACGCAGCGCCCGATCCAACGCCTCGGCCATGCCGATGTGGTCGTAGGGATTCACGATCAGCGCCGAATTGAGTTCGCGTGCCGCCCCGGCAAAACGCGACAGCACCAGCACGCCCGGATTCTCCGGGTCCTGGGCCGCCACGTACTCCTTGGCCACCAGGTTCATGCCATCGCGCAGCGGCGTCACCAGGCCCACGTCGGAAGAGCGGAACAGCCCCATCACCGTGCGCCGGTCGTAGCTCTTGTTCAGATAGCGAATGGGCGTCCAGTCCAGCTCGGAGAAATGACCGTTGATGTGGCCGGCATGGCTCTCCAGCTGGCGGCGGATATTCTGGTAGGACACCACGTCCGCCCGCGACGAGGGCGCGATCTGCACGAACTGCACCGCCCGGTGATGCTCGGGGAAGTGCTCCAGCAGCTTCTCGAAGGCCTGGAAGCGCTCCACCAGCCCCTTGGAATAGTCGAGTCGATCGACGCTGACGATGGTCTTGTAGGGCACGCCCTCGATGCTGCGCGAGATGAACTGGCGCCGCGTGCGATAGGACTCGGCCTGCTTCTGGATGACGTCCGGCATCACCCCGATGGGATAGACGCCGACGCGGAAGTTGTGGCCGTAGGCGGTCAGGCTGCCGTCCTTTTCCAGTACCCCACGCACCTCGCGGGTGATGTAGTCCTGGAAGGCCAACTGATCGGTGTCGGTCTGGAAGCCGATCAGGTCATAGAAGCACAGCGTCTTGAGCAGCTCGTTGTGCGGCGGGATGGCGGTGAGGATTTCCGGCGCCGGGAAGGGAATGTGCAGGAAGAAGCCGATGCGATTGCGGATGCCCAGCATGCGGCAGGCTTCGGCGAAGGGAATCAGGTGATAGTCGTGCACCCAGATGATGTCATCGGGCTTGAGCAAGGGCTTCAGGCGCTCGGCCATCGCCATGTTCACCCGCCGATAACCGTCGTATTCCTCGCGGTTGTAGCGCGCCAGATCGATCCGGTAGTGGAAGATCGGCCAAAGCGTGGCATTGGAGAAACCGCGGTAGTAGTGGTCGTAGTCGCGCTTGGTCAGGCCGAAGGTCACGTAGTCGATGTTGTCCTTGGTCTGGGTCTTCGCCGGTCCGTTTTCCTTGACCGTCTCGCCGTTCCAGCCGAACCAGATGCCGCCCGACTTACGCAGGGCGTCCAGTACGCCCACTGCCAGGCCACCCGCGGTCGCCTTGCCTTCCTCGATCGGGGCTACCCGATTCGATACCACCACTAAACGGCTCATCCTAGTCTCCTTGCTTATAATGTGGCGCGAGGTCACGGCTCAGTTGCTGCAGCCAAAGGGCTACCGCGGCAACCGAAGGCAGGCGGGTCTTGGCGACCGTTTCCCCCTCCCCTACCTTGACGGTCAGACCGCCTCGCGCATTGACGACAGTGAACCCCGCTTCATCGGTACGATCGTCACCGAGAAACACCGACAGGCAGCCGGCAAAGGGTTCCAGTTCTAGAAATCTGGCAATGGCCTCGCCCTTGCTCGCGCCGGCGGGCTTGAGCTCGAAGACGCACTTGCCCGGTTGCAGCTTGAATTCGGGATGTTCCGCCGCGATGCCCTCCGCCAGCTCACGCACCAGGGCTTCCTTCTCGGGCGCCTGGCGGTAGTGCAAGGCGAAGGCGACGCTCTTGCGTTCGAGCAGCAGATCCGGGTGGTCCGCCAGGGCGGTCTCCAGCCGTTGACCGACCTGCGCCAGCACCCCAGCATCCAGCTCGACCCGGTGGATGTTGCCTTGCGGGTCGCGCCACTCGGCACCATGGACGCCGGCGGCCGGTAGTCGCAGGGGCGCGGTGAAACCATCGATCTCCGTCAGCGGACGCCCGGATACCACGGCCACGCCATGGTGGCGCGCCAGCCGCTGGAGCGCGGCGAGGGTTTCGGTGGGAATGAAAACCTGTTCCGGACGTGGCTGTAATTCTGCCAGGGTGCCATCCAGATCGAAGAAAAAGGCCAGGGGCTGGCCCAATGAGGTGAGGCTGTCGAGGTCGATCATGCAAGGTACGACTGTCGGGTCACCGTATGGTTCGTTCACACCTTCTGGCAGCGCGGAGGAATTCCCCCTGCCGGCTCGTAGTCCGAATCAGGGAGACGCTCTAGCAGCCAAGCCTTTGGAGACCTTAATGAACAAGCCCGACATCACCAAGACCCCCGAAGAGATCGACGACATCCAGGACCGCATGGGCGATATGCGCGAGCTGGACTTCAGCGAGCGCAAGGACGAGCGCGGCGGTCGCATTGGCGACGAACTCGACGAGCGCGACTACCAGGGCCAATTCCCCGAAGAGCGCGTGCGCCAGGCCGGCATGACCGGCGGCGAAACCCTGGACCACCAACCGACGCTGGACGACGCCAGCCCGGAAACCCTGCTGGATGAAACCGGTGCCCGCTCCCCCAGCGATTACGGTGACGCCTGGCCCAACGACAAGGACCTGAGCGTGGTCGAGGACCGCGAGATCGGCGGCGGCGCTGGTCAGGACGAAGCCGAACTGGGGCGCAGCCATCCGCTGGACGGCCAGGCCTGGGACGGCGAAGCCGACCAACCCAGTGAAGCTGAGACGCAGAGAGACGCCCGCTACGCCGACCTGGACGCCAACGACGAAGACCTCGCCGGCGAGACCAGTCTGGACCTGGACGAAAAGCGCGCCGATCACTGATCGACGCTACGCCGATCTAGTCCAGCAGGGTGCAGGCCATCACCAGCGCATCTTCCCGGCCGCCGACCGCGGGATAGTAATCCCGCCGACGGCCGATCTCGTTGAAGCCGTAGCGCTCGTACAGTCGATAGGCCGCCTGGTTGCTGGCCCGCACTTCCAGGAAGCATTCATTGGCCTTGGCCTTGCGCGCTTCCTGCATCAGTTGCTCCAGCAGGCGCAGGCCGAGGCCACGCCCCTGATTCTCCGGTTTGACGGTGATATTGAGCAGATGGGCCTCGTCGAGGATGACATTGATCACCCCATGCCCCACCTGCTGGTCGCCCAGCAACATCACCCAGCAGTCGTAGGACTTGAGCGCATCGAGAAAGATGCCGCGTGTCCAGGGATGGCTGAAGGCCTGGTATTCGATCTTCAATACCGCGTTCAAGTCGGCTTCGGTCATGCGCCGAAAGCGCACCGCATCGTTCATCACTTATCCGTCCAGCGACGCCGCACAGGGCGCATGGCTTGCCAGAGCGCGGCCTTGGTAGCCGGCTCTTCCATCAATACCTCCAGCCCCGGCACCAGCCAGGCGGCTCCCAGTGCCGTCTCCCGCTCCACACCGGTCTCGTCGGGCTGCTCGACCCCGCTGTAGCGCCGCGCCGCGCCACCGATCAGCCAGAGGCCAAGCCCCTCGCCCAGGCGCTCCTGGTGCGCCGCCACGAAGCTCTGCACGAACTCGGCGGCAGCCGCGGGTCCCTGGTCGAGTTGCCCGCTGTTGAGCAGCGGCCAGCGAATGGGTTCTTCGCTGACGATCCGCGGCGTTTCCGGTAGCCCGGCCGCCCGCAGCAGGTCGCGCAGCAGCAGATAGGCGGGATCGCGCGCACCCAGGGCATCCCCGGTTGGCAACTCCAGCAACAGCAGGCAACGCCCGGCTTGCAGGAGTTGCAGGGCGAAACGCGGCGCCGGCTCGCGCGGTGGCGGGGAGACGCGCTCGGCTTCCGGCTCGACGACGACGCTGGCGGCCGGCTTGGCCGGACCGGGCCGGGGAATCTCGATGCGCGGGCGGACAGCCGCAGGCGCCGCGACGGCAGGGGGAGCCGCAGGAGCCGGCTCGGGCCGCACCACCCTGGCTACCACGGGCGCCGCTGCGACCTCTTCCACCCACAGCACCTCCGGCCGCGAGGGTGCGGCGAAGGGCAAGGGCGTGCGCGGCACCCAGATATCCAGGTCCAACGCCTGCAGATAGGCGCGACGACGCGCCTCGACGGCAAGCGACGGGGAAACGGAAGCGGCGGCGTCGGACATGGGCGGATCCTTGGGATACGCGGCGAGATGATTCGGGGGCGGCATTGTCGCGCGGATCGTCCCGGATCGAAAGGCCGCCCTGCCCATCGGTCCCACCGCTGTCACATCGAAGGCTCTGGCGTCTGGAGTACAATGCCGCTTTTGCCTGGTGCGGTCCCCACCATGATCGACCCCAAACGCGTCCTGCGTACCCTTGCCGAACATTGGCACCTCATCGACCCGCTGTGCGCTCATTTCGACAGCGGCACCCTGGGGCTGGCCGAGTTGCGCGCCCGGCTGGCCGAGCAATTGCCCGAGCGCACGCCGGCCGACCTCACGGCCCTGCTCGACACCTGGATCCGCCTCGACATCCTGGTGCCGGTGGCCAAGAGCCCCAACCGCTTCGAACTCAACGGCCAGATCCACGACTTCCTCGGCTACCTGAGACGCGAGCACCGCCTTGGCCTGTGCCTGGAGATCGAAGCCTACCTGCGTCACCTGGAGCGCCTCGCCGGCCATATCCGCGAGGCCTTCGACAACCGCGACGGCCCGGACCTGGCCCGCCAGTTGCGCCTACTGGACATGCGCGTGCGCGACGTCCTCAAGAAACTGGCCAACGATGGCCACGCCCTGGAAGGCGTCGCCGAACGGGCCAAGACCAGTGATCGCCAGATCCCCCTGCGCCAGCGCTATGCCGAGGTGCTGGCCACCTGGGACGAGTACGTCGAACCGATGATCCAGCTGGTGGCCGCCGACGGCGCCTTCGAGCGCGGCGTCTACCGCGTCGAACAGGTCCTGCTGCACCTGCTGGGCGAACAGCAGCGCCTCGGCCACCTGGTCGACGACGACCTGCTGCTGCGCACCCAGGCACGCATCCTGGAAATGCACAACGCCGCCCAGCTGGCCCTGAGACGCGCCCGCGAACTGCTGCTGCCGCTGCGTGAAGAGGCGCGGCGGCACAACGCCGTCACCCGTGGCGCCGCCCTGGCCCTGGCTGCCATCCGCCGCAAGGGGCTCGACGCCGTGCCCCAGGCCGCCCTGCCGCTGTTCAGCCGGCCGCAGAGCGTCTTCCTTGGCACCGCCGCCCAGGTGGAGAGCTACGTCTACGCCCTGGCCCGCTTCGAGCCCAAGCCGGCACGCTTCCCCAGCCAGTCGGGTCGACCACGCGACACCCGCCGTTCCGCCGCACCACGCACCGTGCGCGAGATGCTCGACCTCTGCCAGGACGCCCTGCCGCTGCCCGACCTCATGGCTTGGCTGCTGGAACAGGAGCCCGCCGGCGACACCGACGAGCTGCTCTACTGGTTCTCACGCCTGTCCCGCGATGCGCGCTTCCAGCGCCAGCGCCTGGACCGCCACCACTACGACACCCTCGAACACCGCGTCAGCCTGTGCTCCTACGCCCTGGCCGCCCGATCCTCCGCGAGCGATGCCCATGCAACTTGATCTCAACGAAATGACCCAGCTCGCGCCCATCTTCCGCGAGCTGTTCAAGGGCTATCACCTGTCCCGCAGCGAGCCCGAGTGCTACGCCCAACTCAGTCAGCAGCAGGACCAGTACCGCGCCCTGTTCCGCGCCCTCGGCTTCGAGCTGGTCTGCGATCCGCGCGGCTTCTACTATTTCGTCCCCGAGCAGATGGGCACCCAGGTCAACAAGACCGCCCAGCGCCTGGCGCTGTTCACCTTCATCCTGGTGGAGCATCTCGCCGACCAGGGCCGCGACCCGCTGGCCGTGCTCGATGGCGGCACCCTCGGCCGGCCCGAACTGCCGGCCCTGCTGGACAAATACCGCGACCTCTTCCTGCAGGCCGAGGTCACCACCCAGGACGAATTGGAAGAAAAGATCCTGCGCCGCCTGACCCAACTCGGCTTCGCCCTGGACAGCAACGGCAGCTACCGCTTCCTGCCGCCCATGCACCGCTTCCTCGACGTCTGCCTGGCCGTGCAACAGGATCGCGACCTGGCCGCCAGCCTGCACGCCAGCGACCTGCCGCTGCCGGCCCCTACCCTGGCCGGTGATGAAGAAGACGCCGAAGACGGCAGCGCCGAGGATGACGAAGAGGCCGCCCTGGCCCGCGCCATCGCCGCAGAACGGGAGTTCGACCTATGATCCGCTACGGCATCAGCCGCTTCGCCTTGCTCAACACCGCCGGCTATAGCCTGGGCCTGTTCCCCCTGGAACAGCCGCTGTCGGTCTACGGCGCCAACAACCTGGGCAAGAGCGCCTCGATCAACGCCCTGCAATTCCCCATCCTAGCGCGGCTCTCCGACATGAGCTTCGGCAAGTACAGCAGTGAGCAATCGCGCAAGTTCTACTTCGCCACCGACACCAGCTACATCCTCGTCGAACTGCGCCTGGCCCACGGCCCCCACGTCATCGGCGTGGCCGGGCGCGGCCCGGGCGGCGGCTTTGGCCACCAGTTCTTCGTCTATGCCGGCGAACTGGACCTGGCCCACTACCAGCGCGACGGCACCTGCCTGCGCCAGCGCGAACTCTTCGCCAACCTGGAGCGCGCCGGGCTCAAGGCCTACGAGGTCAAGCCCGAGGAACTGCGCCGCCTGCTGGTCGGCGGCCACACCAGCATCCCCCTGGACCTCACCCTCATCCCGCTCAGGTCTACCAGCGAGCAGAGCCTCAAGACCTTCCGCGCCCTGTTCATCAACCTGCTGCACATGCGCGAGATCACCGCGGCCAAGCTCAAGCAGCTGTTCCTCGACGCCTTCGAGCACAGCCTGAGATCCGGCAGCGTCGACTACATCGCCGCCTGCGAAGAGGCCTTCCGCGACGTGCGCCGCATGGAGCAGGACTACCAGTCCCTGGTCGCCGCCGGCCCGCTGGTGGAAGCCCTGGCCAATGGCGTCGAACAGCGCGACCGCCTGCGTGGCAAGCTGCACCGCCTCTCGCCGCTGCTCGACAGCCTGCTCGGCACCTGGCAGCACTATGCCATCGACCGCCGTGACGAACTCCTGGCCCAGAGCGAGCACTACCGCCTGGAACAGGATAGCCTGCAGCAGAACCAGCGCGACGGCACCAGCGAACTGATGCGCCTGGAGCGCGAAGTCAGCGGCCTGCAACGCTGGCTCGCCGACCTGGCCCAGCTCAAGCACCGCTTTGCCCTGGTGGACTCCACCGCGCCCCTGGAAGCCCAGCTGCTGGCCGCCAAGGATGCCCACGACGAACTGGCCGGCGCCCTCTCCCAGTCGCGGCAGTTCAGCAGCGAAGACCTCGACCAGCGCGTCCGTGAACTGGAACAGCGCCTCAAGGGCCTGCGCCAGCAACTCGACCACGCCGACAACAACAGCTACGCCCGCCTGCGCGAGGAATTCAGCCAGGCCGACGTCGAGCGCCTGATGCGCCTATTCAATGGCCAGCTGTTCAGCCTGCCCCTGGGCTCCAAGGGTATCGAACTGGCCGAGGACGGCAGCTGGCTGAAGACCCTCGAAGGCATCCTGGAACGCTTCGAGGGCGATCGCTTCGAACTCCCCGGCCTGTCCCTCGACCTCTCCGGCATCGAACCGCCCACCCTCCAGGCCCTGGCCGACCGCGCCGCCCTGCGCGACCAGAAGGATCGCCTGGAGCGCGAACTCAAGCAGCTCAAGGCCCAGCAGGGGGTCATCGCCGACCGCCAGGCGAGCAAGGCCCAGGCCGAAGCCCTGTACCAGCAGGTATTGGATGCCCAGAAAGCCTTGGAAGATTTCCGCCGCTGCCAAACCCTGAGCGCGGAAGAGAACGAAAAGCTCGAACAACTGGCGCAGCTGGAAGCCGCCCAGGACGAACTGCGCCGCGCCGGCGATGCCTTCACCGAACGCGTCCAGCAACTGTCCGCCAAGCTGCAACTGATCGGTCGCCAATTGGCCGACCTGGAAGCCAAGGACCGCACCCTGGCCGATGCCCTGCGTCGTCGCCAGCTGCTGCCCACCGACCTGCCCCAGGGCACGCCCTTCATGGAAGCGGTGGACGATTCCCTGGAGAACCTGCTGCCTTTGCTCAACGACTACCAGGACACCTGGCAGGCACTGCAGCGTGCCGACACCCAGATCGAGGCCCTCTACGCCCAGGTCCGCCTCAAGGGCGTCGCCAAGTTCGACAACGAGGAAGATCCCGAGCGTCGCCTGCAGTTGCTGATCAACGCCTATGCCCATCGCCAGGACGAAGCCCTGACCCTGGCCAAGGCCCGCCGCGCCGCCGTCACCGACATCGCTCGCACCCTGAGAAACATCCGTAGCGACTACGACAACCTCGAACACCAGTTGCAGCTGTTCAACCGCGAGATCAACCGCAAGCAGGTCTCCAACCTGGAGAGCTTCCGTATCGTCCTGGCGCCGAACAAGGATGCCCTCAAGCACATCGACCAGATCATCCACAGCGCTGGTCAGTACGAGGAAGGCGAGACCCTCTCGGTGTTCGACCTTACCCAAGACAGCGGCCAGGACCAGAAGAACGAGGAGGCCCGGGACTACCTGGCCCGCCTGGTAGCCGCCAACGGCAACCAGCTGGGCCTAAAGGACCTCTTCGAACTGGCCTTCGAGATCACCAAGCAGGGCGGCCAGCCGATCCTGCATACCGACATCGACGGCGCTGCCTCCAATGGCACCACCATGACCATCAAGGCGCTGACCAACATGTACCTGTTGCTGCACCTGATGGATCGGGAACGCGCCGCCAAGATCCGCCTGCCCTACTACCTGGACGAAGCCGCCGACATCGACGAACGCAACCAGCAGGCCCTGATCGAGACCAGCCAGCAACTGGGCTTCGTCCCCATCCTGGCCAGCGTCAAACCCCAGGTCAGCGCCCAGGTCGCCATCGACCTCGAAGCCGGCAGCGGCCCCGCCGGCATCTACATCGACGAAGCCGACTGGAAATACATCGCCAAACGCGACCTGGCCTTGCCCGAACCGGCTTGAGCCCTGTCCAGAAAGCCCAAAGCCCGGCACATGCCGCACAAAAAAACGCCGCGTTCCTGTGAAGGAAACGCGGCATTTTTTTGTATTCACCAGAATGGCCGGAAGTGCCGTGCTGGATAGGCTGCAATCAGTGCCTAATGATTAGTTATCGCGGCCATGGGCCGCTCCTACAAAAAGCTCATGCCCTGTAGGAGCGGCCCATGGCCGCGATAACGATCTATAGCCCAGCAGTAGCCCCACAACAGCCCGGCTACGCCGGGCTGTGGCCGCGCTTGCTCTGCTTTCAAACTATCCGCAGCACCTTGCTGGCAAGCACCGTTCTCAGTCCCCTCTCCCTCCGGGAGAGGGCCCGGGAGAGGGCAACCCCAGGCACGGGCTTAACTTC
>NZ_JAVSJB010000004.1:0-467215 GCF_032027545.1 Pseudomonas oryzihabitans
GGGCATGGATCGGCTGGCGCAGGTCATGGCTGGCCTGGGCCAGGAAGCGGGCCTTGGCCCGTTGCGCGGCCTCGGTTTCGCGCATGGCGCGCTGCAAGCGGTCGAGCAAATAGTAGATGTAGCCGGGCACGATCAGAGTGGTGATCAGCAGCGCCAGGGCCACCGCCGGATACTGGCGCAGGAAGGGCAAGCCGGCTACCAGGATGCCCAGGCAGAGCAGGGCGAAGGCGGTCGCCAGCAGCAGGTAGCTACGGCCGAATCTCAGACCGTTGCCCACGGTGATCCAGACCACAACGCCGTGCAGCAAGAGGAAGTTCTCGCCGATCATCAGGGTGGAGAAGGTGATGGTCCCATAGTCGAGGCACATGCCGAGCAGCCGCCGCCAGAAGATGGCGCCTGGACGACGACCGATATGCCAGAGAATGCCGGTGGCGATGAGCAGAAAGAGGCTATGGGCGATCAGGATGGTCAGCAGCGTCCCGAAGGTGACGGCGCCCCAGAGATACAGCAAGACGACATACAGCGTCGCCAAAGCGGCGATGACCAATCGAATACGCGCCTGACCGCGCTCGGCATCGGCCCACTGCATCGCCGGCAAGTCATTGCGCAGGCTCAGGGCAAAGCGCGAACTAAACATGGACCTAACTCCTGTGACGTCAGCGACACTGAAATCCTTCTTAGACGGTCAACTGAGCGGTGCCTGCATCATCAGGAACAACACAGCTTCTGCAACTGACGGCCAAGATCGCAGAACAGCACGGGACGTTGGCCGAAACGCGTTGGACGGCAATCGAGTCTGCCTGAAAATATGGCACGGCACACCCGTACATCTATACTAATCAGCTATAAACCAAGGACTCCGTTGTGCCGACACCAGGGCGCATTGATGGCATCCAGAGCGCCACTCCCAGCAACAACCCCAATGCCGGCAGGTACGTCCCGGGCATATCGCGACATTATTACAGCAACAATTATCGCCATCATGAAGATCATCGAGGTTCACCTATCCCCTTATCCCCGCTAACCAGTACATCTGTACTATTCCTTGCCAAAACCGCCTTTCCCTAGACTCCTCCCGAACTTGCCACTCTTGCTCGGTCGCCTGCGATAACGGCATTCAGCGGCATAGCCCCAGTATTTCCCGCCAGCCACGCAGTCAGGGCAGCGGCCCGCTCCTTCCCGACCAACGTGTCTGGCCGGACCCTTTGCTGCCCCGCGGCGCGAAATCAGGATTCATCTAACAAGGGAACGTCCATGCGCACCTCTCTGCGAAACACCCTATTTTCCATGCTATCCGCCTTTACCCTGGTCATGCTCACGGGCTGCCAAGGCGGTGGCGGCATTGGCGACCTCACGAATCCACTGGGCCCAGGCGGCAAGAAGTACGAAGCGGCCTACTTGAAGCAAAATCTAATACCGGGCAAGACGACCAAGGATCAGGTACTGCAGCTGTTGGGGGCGCCACACGACGAAGATGCAAACTCTAGCAACGGCAGCAACGAAATAACCTGGAGCTATGAGAAGAGCCAGGAGCCCAGCCTGGACAAGTACCTCAACGTGGCTCAAAAATATGTTTCAACGGATACATTCTGGAAAATAAATGACGCCAAAGTTGAGGCAAACAAGGGTCAGGATGTAATGAAGGACATCAACACCGTTACCGGGACCAGTAATAAAAAACTGTCGAACGGCGCGACTGGCAACATACTGCGAATCTACTTCAAGAATAACGTGGTAGACCACTACTACCTATACTAACCCCCTACTTATAGCCAAAGAGCAGAGCCAAGCTTCCGGCGGGCTACGATTGTTCAGGGACACTCCATGCGCAACACGTACCTCTTTATCTTGCTGGTTTGCCTTACCGGCCTGGCATCCCTGACCGCCCGAGCAGACACCCAAGCCTGCACCCTGGAAGGCCAGGTGAACGCCCTGGGCACCCTGGTGGATACCAAGGACTGCATGGAGACCAGTACCGACTTGCCGGTCGCCCGCTTCAAGGAAAGCTGTTCGGCCCTGGCGCAACTGGGCGCCATGGGCGGTGGCACGCCGGGCAAGGTCACCTACAGCGAGAAGTGCCCGGCCAATCCCCAGGCGGTCTGCAAGCACTTCATGGGGCAGGCGGTGGATGCCTACTACTACCGTCGTGATGCCGACCTACTCAAGACGACTCGCGAGGGTTGCGGCAAGACGGGCGGCACCTGGTGGGTGCCCTAGATTCCCAACCGGCTCCTTCAAGCACCGATAAGCCAGGCCTAGAAAGGCCAGCGCCCGGATCGCGAACACTCGACACGGAAAAAGGACTCAGTCATGAAGAGATGCCTGGCATTGGCCATCATCCTTACCTCGCTATCGGGCTGCGAAAGCCTCGACCAGGCGATGTCCGCCACCAATAACGCCCTGGGCACCACCGGCGACCTCCTGAATGGCGACCTGAGATCGCTCTCCGCGACCCAGCAGACCACGCTGTCGGACATCTGGAAGGACTGGCAGCAGAACGAGGTCGCGGCCAAGGACAAATGGAGCCTGAAGAACCTCGCCATCCCGGGCGTCGTGACCCGGGTGACGACCACCGGGGTGATCACGGGGCAGAACAAGATCGTCGTGGTCTTCAACGATCCGACCAACCCCAAGTGCTCGGCACAGGCCATCACCCGGGATGACCTGCTGGTCAACAAGAAGGCTACCAACAAGCTCAAGAAGGGTGATCGCGTGACCGTTACTGGGGTGCTCAATAGCGATCCCGCCATGTTCACCGACGATCCCGACAAGTGCTGGTTCACCATCGGCAATGCGCAGATCACCGCGAACCAATGACCCTGTCCAGGCGCGGATGAAGCAACGCGGCGCGCCTTCCCCGCTGCCGGCTCAGCCCGCCAGATAACGCACCTGCCAACCATGCGGCACCAGGCGAAACGCCACCGCCAACGCGGCGGCCAGGCCGCTGCTGACGAACAGCGCGGCAAGGCCCAGGTGGCTCTCCAGCAAGGCCCCCAAGATCCCTCCGAGCAGCATGCCGCACCAGGGCACCAACTGACTGCGCCAGCCCGGCCGGCGCTCACCCAGCAGCCAGCGCCCGAGGCCGCGGCCGAAGCGCGACAGGGCGCCGGTCACGTAGGTGAGGCCAATGGGCAGGCCGTTCACCTGCTCCACCGCCGCATTCACCATGCCCATGGCGAAGATGGCCAGCAACAGTGCCGCCTCCGCGTTCGGCAGCCAGGCGGCCAGGCCCAGCAGCAGCGCCAGGAACGCCAGCAGCACGCAGGCGCGGCGACCGCTGAGACGCTGGAACAGTACCCCACCGGCATTGCCCAGGACGAACACCAGGATGGCCAAGGCCAGCTGGACGGCCGGCCACCACTGGCCATGGCCGAGATCGGCCGCCAGGCGCGTGGTATTGCCACTCATGAAGGAGACGAAGTTGCCGGTGGCGAGAAAGCCGATGGCGTCGGTCATGCCAGCCAGGATCGACAGCCCGGCGACCAGGGCCAACCCAACGCGCCCCTGGCGCGCCTCGACCCCATCGGGTAGCAAAGTAGACAGCTGCTGTGGCCCCATGAACCCTCCTGGTCAGGGTGACGACAGCTGGCATTCTGCGCCGTGCCGCTCCGACCGCCAAGCCGATCGACTACCAGGCCGGAGGCTTCTTGCTAGACTCGGGAGCTGACCCAGTCGGAGGCCTCGTGACCACGCCCCTGTTCGCCCTGGTACTGCTCGCCGCCCTGCTGCACGCCGGCTGGAACGCCCTGCTCAAGATCGGCCTCGACCGTTTCCTCACCGCCAGCCTGATCCAGATTGGCGCCGGCAGCGCCGCGCTGCTCGCCCTGCCCTTCGTCGCCGTCCCACCCGCTGCCGCCTGGTCCTGGATCGCTCTCTCCGCCCTGCTGCACATTGGCTACAACGCCTTCCTCGCCCGTGCCTATCGCTATGGCGACCTCGGCCAGGTCTATCCCCTTTCCCGTGGCAGTGCGCCTTTGCTGGTCAGTGGGGTGGCCTTCTTTGCCCTGGGTGAAGCCCTTTCGCCACCGGCCCTGCTCGGGCTGGGCCTGCTGGTGACGGGACTCGCCTTGATGGCGCTGCTCGGTGCCCGGCGGGGGACGCCACCGAGCCTGGCACTGCTGGCCTGCGCCTTCACCACCGGCACCTTCATCGCCGGCTACACCCTGGCCGATGCCCTCGGTGCCCGCGCCAGCGGCGATGCCGTGGCCTATGCCCTCTGGCTGTTCGCGGTGAACGGCGCGGTGGCGGCCCTGGTGTTGCGGCTGACCCGCGGCGCCCAGGCCTTCGCCGGCCTCGGTCCGCACTGGCGTGCCGGCCTCGGCGGTGGGGTGATGTCGATGCTGGCCTACAGCCTGGTGATCGTCGCCACCACCCAGGCGCCCCTCGGCCTGGTCTCGGCGTTGCGCGAGACCAGCGTGCTGTTCGCCCTGCTGATCGGCGTGCTCTGGCTGCGCGAGTCGCTGCCGCTGGGCCGCATCTGCGCCGGCCTGGCCATCGTCGCCGGGGTGGTGGCGATCAAGCTGGCCTGAGCGGCGCTGCCGCCGACCGGCTAAGCTGAGACCTCTCTCGACCAGGACGGACCCATGGGCAAATCGCTGCGACTCTCGGAAAAGTGGTTCAACCGCGGCCTCTGGCTACTGGCGCTGGTGTTCGCCGGCTTCCTCATCGGCCTGGGCGGCACCCTGGTCGGCGACCTGCCCCAGGTGGAGCGCCAGCAGAGCCTGGACGACTTCATGGACCCGGCGGCCACCGCCGCGGCGCGAAACGACCAGCGCCAGGCGAGCCGGGCCCGACGCGACGCCCAGGACGCCCTCGACCAGGCCCAGTTGCAGCAGGCCGCGGCGGCGCGCAGCTACCAGGCCAACCGCGCGACCTTCGACAACTGGCTGGCGACTCGCCAGACCACCCAGCGCCCCGAGCAGGACGCCGAGCTGATCGCCCGCAGCCGCGCCCTGGATGAACTCAAGGCCAGCGAGCGCGCGGCCGAGCAGCAGGTCGAGCGGCAGCAGCAATTGCTGCTGAATGCCGAACAAGGCGCCGAGGGTGCCCAGCGACGCCTGGCAGAGCTGTCCGCGGCAGCCCAGAACGCCTGGCTAGACGCCCGTCGGCAGGCCGAATTGCGCGTCTTCCTCTATCGACTGGCGCTCACCCTACCCTTGCTCGCCGTGGCCGCCTGGCTGTTCGTCCGTCAGCGCCAGAGCCCCTGGTGGCCCTTCGTCTGGGGCTTCATCTTCTTCGCGCTGTTCGCCTTCTTCGTTGAACTGGTGCCTTATCTGCCGAGCTACGGCGGCTACGTGCGCTACCTGGTGGGCATCCTGCTGACGGTGCTGGGTGGACGCTACGCCATCCGCGCCCTGCAGGACTATCGCGCGCGCCTGGCGCTCAAGGAAGCCCAGCCGGATACCGTGCGTCGCGAGGAATTGCACTACGACACCGCCCTGGCACGCCTGGCCAAGGGCGTCTGTCCTGGCTGCGAGCGCCCGGTGGACCTCAAGGACCCAGGGATCGACTTCTGCCCTCACTGCGGCATCGGCCTGCACGACCACTGCGGCACCTGCCAGACGCGCAAGAGCGCCTTCGCGCACTTTTGCCATGCGTGTGGGACGGCAGCGCGTGGGCCTGGGACTACCTCTGCTGCGCCAACCACTGCGCCCGGGTGAGCGCCCAGCGCTCCGCGGGCAGCCGTCCGCTCACGCTGTCCATCTCCAGGCAGGCGATACGCTGCATGCCTTCGCGCTGCGACAGCCGGCGGGAGCCTTCATTGGCGATCACCTTGGTCACCCGCAGACTCGGTCGTGCGAGTGTCTGGAACCAGTAGCGATTGAGCTCGACGCAGGCCTCGCTCATGAGACCCTGCCGCCAGTATCCGGGATCGAGCCAGAAGCCGCGCTGGTTGTCTGGTTCCTCCTGCAGACTAGCCAGGCCGATCAGTTCGTCTGGTCGTGCCTGAAGCCGCAGAGTCCAGCACCAGTGGGTATTAGCGGCCATGCCGGGCAGGACCAGATCACGGACGAAATTCAGGGCACCGTCCGTGGGATAGGGCCAGGGCACCCGGGCAGACAGGTACCGCACGATCTCCCACTGCGGAAAGATCCGCTGGATCGCTTCTGCATCCTCCAGCTGCAAGGGGCGTAGCAGCAGGCGGGGCGTATGCAGCCTGGGCAAGGGCCTGGCGGACTCCGGTCAGGTTCCTGACCGGAGCCTAACCTACCCTCAGGGCTTGTTCGAACTGGTATTGACGCCCTTCTCGGTGTGCTCGCCAGCGTGGTTGTGCAATTGGCCAGTGGGGTCCTGCAGCTGGATGACCTTGCCCTGCTGCCAGGCGTCGGCGCCGGGGGCGACCGCAGGTGCGGGCAGGTCGGCACGGGCGGTCTTGGTCTCGGCGCTGGAGACGCCCAGGCGGCGATCACGCTCGGCGAGCAGCTTGGGATCGAGCTGGCCATCGGCGGTGAAGCCCATCATCAGCTGAGGAACGCCCAGCGGCAGCTCCAGGTCCTGGTCGGTATGCCAGGTGTGCCAGGTCTTGCCGTAGGTGTGCACCAGCTTATCCATCAGGCGGTGCTCGGCCACCTGGGGGACGCCGGGGGCGATCAACTGGCCGGACTTCACCTCGTGCACATGGCTGTGCCAGAGCGCCTTCTCGGCAGCGGGAAGAGTCTTGAACAGCCGCTCGCTGATGATGTACTCGACGCCCATCAGCTTGGCGTCGGCGACGTTGCCGTCGTAGATCACGCACTGGAACATCTCCTCGCCCAGCACGCTGCAATAGTGGTGGGCCTCCATCTGGCCCTGGGGATGGCCATTGTAGAAATGGAAGCCGTCCAGGTAGGTGTTGAGGGCGGCGATGGGTGGCTTGCGCTGCAGCACGTCGGCGCCGGCTTCGAGGACGCGGGTGTCGGTCTGGGCGGGGGCACCCGGTACCGGTACCGGCGACTGGGTGTCGCCTGCGGCCTGGGCCAGGGAGGCGCAGGCGAGCAGCAGCAGAATGGGGAGCCGGGAGGCGGTCATGGCGGATTCTCGCAGGGGACTTGCCGGGTTCGAAGGCCGGGCAGACGCCAAGGTTCCACCGCTGCGCTAGGCTCGTCATACGGCTGTCATGCAATGGCCATAAATTCGTCATCATCCGATCGCGGCGTTTCGGTATAAGCAAAGCGGTCGCTCGGGCCTCGCGCCTCTGGCTTTCCATTTCTGTCGGGACGACTCCATGAACGCACACAGCTCCCCTTCCGGTCAGGCCCTGCGCCGGGTGGTGTTCAACAAGAAGGGCGGCGTCGGCAAGTCCAGCATCGCCTGCAACCTGGCGGCCATCAGCGCCCACGAGGGCTATCGCACCCTGCTGGTGGACCTCGACCCCCAGGCCAACTCCAGCCAGTACCTCACCGGCCAGGTGGGTGACGACCTGCCGCACGGCATCGCCGACTTCTTCAAGCAGACCCTGAGCGGCGGCAAGAAGGCCCAGGCCAACATCCATGCCACCGCCTGGCCGAATCTGGATCTGATCGCCGCCTCGGGCGAGCTGACCGAGCTGCAGTTCAAGCTCGAGTCCAAGTACAAGATCCAGAAGCTGGCCAAGTACCTCGACAAGCTCGGCGAAGACTACGACCGTATCTACCTGGACACCCCGCCGGCGCTGAATTTCTACAGCATCTCGGCGCTGATCGCCGCCGACCGCTGCCTGATCCCCTTCGACTGCGATGTCTTCGCCCAGCAGGCGCTGTACGACCTGATCGAGGAGCTGGAGGAGATCCGCGAGGACTACAACGAAAAGCTTACCGTCGAGGGCATCGTCATCAACCAGTACCACGCCCAGGCCAGCACCCCGCGCCAGCTGATCGAGGAACTCCAGGCCCGTGACCTGCCGGTGCTGGCGGCGCCGCTGATGTCTTCGGTGAAGATGCGCGAATCCCACCAGCAGCATCGTCCGCTGATCCACCTGGACCCAGGGCACAAGCTGACCCGGCAGTACCTGGAGCTGTTCGCCCTGCTGGAAGGCTGAGGGCGCAACAGCGCAAGAACGTTCAAGACGGCGGTGACGCGGTGCGGCACCCTGGGTATCCCCTGCACTCCGGAGCCCTGCCGATGACCGCTTCCCGCCGCCGCGCCTTCCTCCAGGGCGCCTGGCAGATCATGCCGCTGTCGCTGGCCTGCGCGCCCTGGGGCCTGCTGGTCGGCGCCCTCGCCATCGAGACCGGGCTCAGCGTGCTGGAAGGCCAGGCCTTTTCCCTGCTGGTGTTCGCCGGCGCGGCCCAGCTGGTGGCCCTGGGCATGCTCAAGGCCGGCGCTGGCCTCGCTGCCATTCTGCTGACTACCCTGCTGCTCACCTCCCAGCACCTGCTCTACGGCCTGCACCTGAGACGCGTGCTGGCGCCGCAGCCGCTACCCTGGCGGCTAGGCTTCGGCTTTCTGCTCACCGACGAATTCTTCGCCCTGAACCACGCCGAACAACCAGCGGGCTTCGATCGCTGGCGCGCCCTGGGCATGGGCCTGAGCTTCTACCTGCTGTGGAATCTGTTCACCCTTGCCGGTCTGCTGCTGGGGCGGGTGCTGCCGAACCTGGGCGCCCTGGGCCTGGACTTTTCCATCGCCGCCACCTTCATCGCCCTGGTGGTGCCCCTGGTGCGCGACCTGGCCACCGTCGCCTGCGTGCTCACCGCGCTGCTGGTGTCGGTCTGGCTGCATCATCTGCACTGGCAGGGCGCCCTGGTGCTGGGAGGCCTGGCCGGGATGGGCGTGGGCTTCATCGTGCGCCGCCTACGGGAGCACCGCTCATGATCCTCGCTACCCTGCTCGGCATGGCCGCCCTGGTCTTCTTCAATCGCTATCTCTTCCTCGAACCCCGGCTGCCGCTGCGTCTGGGACGCAACCTGCGCACCTTCCTGGAATTCGCCGTGCCGGGCATGCTCACCGCCATCTGCGGCCCCATCCTGTTCTCTGGCGAACAGTCGCTGGCCGCGATCCTGGTCGATCCCTATCTGCTGGCGGGCCTGGCGGCGGTGGGGCTGATGCTGTGGACACGGCGGGTGCTGACCACGGTGATGCTCAGCGTGGGGGTGTTCTATCTGCTGCGCTGGCTGCTGTAGCGCGTTAAGGTGAGCCGAGTTCACCCCGAGGGCATCATGAAGGAACAAGAAGAACGGGCCCGGCTCTGGTCCGCCCCTAGGCTGGGGGGCGTCGAGTTGTTGCACGCCCATTATCGACGCCGGCGCTTTGCCCCCCATGCCCACGACGGCTATGTGTTCGCCTTGATCGAGCGCGGCGTCGAACGTTTCAACCATCGCGGCATCGAGCACTTCGCGACGGTGGGCAGCCTGGTGCTGATCAACCCAGACGAATTGCACACCGGCGCCACGGCGGTCGAGGAAGGCTGGCAATACCGCGGCTTCTATCCGACGCTCGCGCAACTGGCACCGGTGTTCGCTGAACTGGGGCGACCGCTGCAGGCCACCCCGGCCTTCGCCACCAGCGTGCTGCACGACCCGCAGGTGAGTGCGGCCTTCAGCCAACTGCACCGGTTGGCCGACCAGGGCGCCGAAGCCTTGGAGCAGCAGACCGCCTGGCGTGAGGCCCTGCTGTTGCTGTTCGGCCGACACGCCCGCCTGGATGCCATCCCGGAGCCGGGTCGCGAACCCCTGGCGGTGCAGCGCGCACGGGAATTGCTCGGCCAGCAGTTGCAGCAACCGCCGAGCCTCGAAGAACTAGCCCAGGCGGTGGGGCTATCGCCCTTTCATTTCCTGCGGGTGTTTCGCCGTGCGACGGGCCTGCCGCCCCATGCCTGGCTCAAGCAGCAACGCCTGACCCGCGCCCAAGGCCTGTTGCGCGCCGGCTGGGCGCCCCTGGAAGTAGCCCTGCACCTGGGCTTCGCCGACCAGAGCCACCTCGGCCGCCAGTTCAAGCAGGCCTACGGCGTGGCACCCGGTGCCTATCGACGCGCCTGGCACGGCTAGGTGATTACCGACGAACGGTCAGCCGGCCCAAAGTCGCCAGCCAGAGCCGGACAAGCGGCGGCCACTGCCTGGCGGACATCGCCCAGGGAGAAACTTTCGCCGACGCCGCCAGCCTAGTCAGGGAGAAGCACGGCTCTGCCGTCCCTTCTCCCTGCCCTCTGCCTGGAGTCACCGCCATGAGTCTCGAAGAACGCATCCGCCAACGCGCCTATGAAATCTGGGAGCGCGAAGGCCGTCCGCATGGCCAGGATTTCGAACACTGGTTTCGTGCTAATCGCGAGCTGGAAGACCAGCCCGACGACAACCTGACCCAGGTCGGCGGCATCCAGAGCAGCGTCGCCCCGCCAGCGCCCAAACCGCGCAGTCGCTCGCCCAAGAAGGCGAGCGCCGGCCACGCCTGACGCCGCGCCCGCTATTTGCGGATCATATCGGCCGCCCGCTGCGTCGCCTCCGAGGTGCGAGTCGCCAGCTTGCGTACCTCGTCCGCCACCACGGCAAAGCCGCGACCGGCTTCACCGGCCCGGGCAGCCTCGATGGCCGCGTTGAGCGCCAGCAGGTTGGTCTGGGCGGCGATGCCCTGGATGGAACCGACGATCTCGGTCACCTTGTGCAGGTTTTCTTCCATGGTGCGGTGCTGGGCTTCCTGGGTCTCGCGCAAGGATTCCTGCTCATGCGTGGCGTGGACATCGGCCAGCGCACCGACCACCCGTAGCGGAGTACCGTCAGCAGCGCGCTTGGTCTGGCCACGGGCGCGGAACCAGCGTACCTCGTTGTTCTTCAGCAACAGGCGATAGGTGATGTCGAAGCCGGTGCGGCCGGTACGGTCGTTGATGTGCGCGCCAAAGGCCTCGAGCACGCGCTCGCGGTCTTCCGGATAGAGGCGCGAGGCCCAGCTGTCCAGCACATCGGGAAATTCCTGGATGGTCTCGTAGCCGAGCAGGCGACGGAATTGCGGCGACCACCAGAAGGGATTCTTGGGATTGATGGGATCGCCGGCGATCACCTCCATGTCCCAGAGGCCGTCGTTGAGCATCTCGCGCGCCAACTCGAAACGGGTCAAGGTGACGTCCAGTTCTTGGTCGCGCAGGCGCTGGTCGTGGATGTCACGCAGGGAGCCGGCCACCCTCAGTGGTACGCCGCGATCATCACGCAGCGTCGCACCCGTGGCGCGCATCCAGCGGTATTCGCCGGACTTCAGGGCGATGCGGTACTGGACATCGAAAGGCGTCTGGCCGCTGCGATCCTTCATGTGGGCGGCGAAGGCGTCCAGTACCCAGGCGCTGTCCTCGGGGTGCAGGCGCTTGGCCCAGCTGCCGAGTTCGCTGGGGAAGTCGCTTTCGTCGCGAAAGCCGAGCATGGCGCGGAATTGATCCGACCACCAGAAGGCGTTGCGCGGATTGACTGGATCGCCGGCCACCACTTCCATGTCCCACAGACCCTCGCTGGAGCCCTGGCTGACCAGCTCGAAACGCGTCCCTAGACGTTTGGCCAAGGATTCGCTCTCGGCCATCCGCGCCGTCAGGGCGGCATTGTCCTGACTGAGCGTCTGGACCTGCTGCTGCAATTCGCGCTGCTGCTGCAGCAGCGCCTGGAGACCAGAGGCCAGGCGCGCCAGCGTGCGATCGCCCTGGAAGCTACCGACCTCGGCGAGGGGCGTGGCGTTCTCGGTCGCGGCAGCCAGGGTGTCCAGTGCACGCATGATCGAGTAATGCTTGAGCAGGGCCATGATGGGCTCCTCAGGAGGGATTAGCCGCGGCAGCGCTGCGCGCGGTCCAGCTCTCCATATCGGCGGCGCCGCTTCGCTCTTTAGCCCGCCCTAGAGCCTTTTTTTCACGGTCGCGCCGGGCTGCTGGCGATCAGCGCCAGTCGTCCAGCAGCCAGACATCGGGACGATCGTAGTGCCCTTCGCCCCGGTGCAGGGTGATGCCGAGGATCTCGCTGCGAAAACCCTGGGCCAGCAGCCACTGGTAGGCGCCCAGGCGGGCGGTGTTGACCCCGGCCAGCAGCCGCTGCTGACCTTGCTCGCGGGCCAGGCCGTCGCAGGCGGCGATGAGTTGGGCGAAGCGGGTCTCGGCGCCGCGGCCTGGGCGCACGGCGGCGCACTTGACGTAACAGACCCCCGCGCCTGCCTCGCTGCTCGGACCGAAGTGGCAGACGGCGAAGCCCGCCGGGCGACCGTCGTCGGCGTGGAGGAACAGGCTATCGCCCAGGTCCTGGTCGCGCACCGCGCTCACCTCGGCCGAGACGTCCAGTCCGGGCGCGTTGGCGGCGCCCAGCTCGGCACAGGCCGCCAGCAGGGCAGCCGGATCGGTGGCCCGGGAAAAGCGCTGCGCGGTAGTCGGGACCGGCGCACCCAGCGCGCGCGCCATCACCGCCGTCAGGGTCTGTGGCCAGAAGCCGAAGCCCTGGTAGAGCCCCAGATGGCGTGGGCTGTCGGGAAAGGTGAAGAGCCCGGCATGCTCCAGTCGCCAGGCATCGAGCTGACCGACCGCGGCGCCCAGCAGCGCCTTGGCGACCTTGGCGTCCCAGTAGTCGGGGTGCACCGCCAGCGGCCCGAGGATGCCATGGCGACCCCAGCGGGTGACACCCACCGTACCGACCAGGCGCGCCCCGTCCAGCGCCTTGAACCAGGCGGTGTGGGGTGCGACGAAGCGACTGCGCACATAGTCGCGGTCGTTCCAGAACTCCCCCGGCTCGGCAGCGCCCATCCAGGTGGCGAAGGCCAGGCGGACCACCTCGGTGGCGGCAGGCAGGTCGGCGGCGGTGAGGGGTTCGAGGCGAAAGGCGGCAGCGGACATGGGCGACTCCTGGGCGATAGGCCTTGGACCCGCCCGGCCGTCGCTTTGCGCCCGTACGGCAACCGCCGGTTACAGCAGCAGGACCGCAGCCCAGCCGAACGCCAGCATCGGCAGGCTGAAGTGCAGGAAGGACGGCACCACGGTGTCCCAGATATGGCTGTGCTGGCCGTCGACGTTGAGGCCGGAGGTGGGCCCCAGGGTGGAATCCGAGGCCGGCGAACCCGAGTCGCCCAGCGCACCGGCGGTGCCGATTAGGCAGACGATGGCCAGCGGCGAGAAGCCCAGGTGCAGGCATAGCGGGCCGAGGATCGCCGCGAGGATGGGCACGCTGGAAAAGGACGAGCCGATGCCCAGGGTCACCAGCATGCCCAGCAGCAACAGGAGCAGCGCGCCCAGGGCGCGGTTGTCGCCGATCAGCCCGGCGGCGGTCGCGGCCAGGTCCTTGATCTGGCCGGTGGCGGTCAGCACCTCGGCGAAGCCGCCGGCGGTGAGCATGATGAAACCGATCACCGCCATCATCTTCGCCCCCTCGCTGAACAGGTCGTCCGCCTCGCGCCAGCGCACCACGCCGGTGGCGGTGAAGACCACGAAGCCGACCAGGGCGCCGAGGATCATGGAGTCCAGCCAGAGCTGCACGCCGAAAGCCGCGACCACGGCGATCAGCGCCACTGCCAGGGTCCGGCGATTGTACGGCCGGTCGGCCCGCTCGGTGCGGGCGACCAGACTCAGGTCGTAACGGCGCGGCCGGCGGTAGCTGACGAAGACCGCCAGCAGCAGGCCAGCCACCATGCCCAGGGCGGGCAGCAGCATGGCACGACTCGGGTCCACGCCGCTGACGTCCACCCCGGCGCGGGACACGCTGGCCAAGAGGATGTCGTGCAGATAGAGGCTGCCGAAGCCCACCGGCAGGAACATGTAGGGGGCGATCAGGCCGAAGGTCATGACGCAGGACAGCCGCCGCCGGTCCAGCTCCAGGCGTGTCAGCACATAGAGCAACGGCGGCACCAGCAGCGGGATGAAGGCGATGTGGATGGGCAGGATGTTCTGCGAGGCGATGGATACCGCCAGCAGCAATCCGAGCAGCGCCCAGCGCAGCGACCGTCCGCCCTGGGCCGCCTGCCGCTCCATCAGCGCCAGGGCCCGATCAGCCAGCATGTGCGCCAGGCCCGACTGGCTGATGGCCACGGCGAAGGCACCCAGCAGCGCATAGGAGAGCGCCACCTTGGCGCCATTGCCCAGGCCGGCGTTGAAGGCCAGCAGGGTCCCTTCCAGGCCGAGTCCGCCGACCAGCCCACCGGCCACTGCCCCGGCGATCATCGCCACCACCACGTGTACCCGGGCGAGACTCAGCACCAGCATGAGTCCCACCGCCACCACCACCGCATTCATCGCCGACTCCGCACCGCCAAAAGGGCGCGCACTCTGCCGCAGCCTGGCGCAGGCGTCAAAGGTGAGGGATGGATGGATGCGGGCCGGGGTTATCCACAGCCAGGATGACCGTACCCAGGTGGAAAACCCGAACGACACGGGCGCTCGGCCAGGGCAGGTATCACCTGGATACGCCACCCTTCTCGCCAGCCTGGACAATCATCATATTTTTCATATGATGAAATCCCGAGCTGAAATCGCTCTGGAATGAACCTTTGAGACCCCGGGCAGGTCTGACCCGGACGCTTTCCACGGTCATGACAGGGACGATCTGCCCATGCAAAACGCTATTGATGCGCTGATTGACGCCTTCAGCCCCCACTCCTGCCTGGCGGTTCCTCGCCGGGCCGACCGCACCCTGCTGTTCACCATCAACGACACCGCCCGCTCGGCCACGGTGACCAAGGCCATCCCCTTCTGCAATCTGGAATGCGCCACCTCCCTGGCCACCGTGATCCAGGACCTGCAGCGCGATCTCGACCGTGCCGTCGGCACCCTCAGCCCGGAGAGTCTGGCCGACCTGCGCCAGCGCGGGCCGCGGGTGCAGCGGTTCGAGACCTGAGGTGATGGGGGCGCTGCCGATCCATCCTCTCCCAGTCCTATCCCAGGAAAGGACGACGATTCGAGGCCATGTGTAAGGGGAACCATTTTGATCGCGGCCATGGGCCGCTCCTACAAAGGCATCACTTCCTGTAGGAGCGGCCCATGGCCGCGATTGACCGGCCCCCTCACCCCAGCCCTCTCCCCGAGGGAGAGGGGGTGGTCAGAAGCGGTGGATAGGTCCCTGGCTGGGATGCCGTCTCCTCAGCGCCGGCTGGTACGGGTGCTGACGTCGACCCAGACGGCCAGGACCAGGATGCCGCCCTTGACGATCATCTGCCAGTAGCTGTCCACGTCGAGCATGGACATCCCGTTGTCCAGGCTGGCGATCACCAGGGCGCCGAGCAGGGCGCCGTAGACGGTGCCGGAGCCGCCGCGCATGGAGGTGCCGCCGATGAAGCAGGCGGCGATGGCGTCCAGTTCGCCCATGGTGCCGGCCGAGGGTGAACCGGCGGCGAGCCGTGCGGTGTTGATCAGTCCGGCCAGGGCGCACATCACGCCCATCAGGCCGAAGATGCCGAGCTTGATCGCCTGGACGTTGATGCCGGACAGCCGGGTGGCTTCCAGGTTGCTGCCCACCGCATAGATGCGCCGGCCGAACACCGTCTGGCTGGTGATGTAGCTGAATACCCCGAGCAGCACCAGCAGGATCAGCACCGGCACCGGGATGCCGTCGTAGCGGTTGAGGGTGGTGATGAAGCCGACCAGCACCGCGCCGATCACCGCCACCCGCAGCACGTCGCGCCACAGCGGCGCCAGGGCGAGGCCGAGGGTCTTGCGCCTGCTGCGCTGGCGCCAGCTGAGCACGACGGCCACCGCGAACAGCAGCACGCCCAAGGCGCTGCCCACCGCCGGCGGCAGGTAGCCCTGGCCGAGGTAGACCAGTTCCGGCGACACCGGGGCGACGGTGACGCCGCCGGTGAGACCGAGCAGCACGCCGCGAAAGGCCAGCATGCCGCCGAGGCCGACGATGAAGGAGGGAATCCCGCGATAGGCACTGAGGTAGCCGTTGACCAGGCCGATCAGCAGGCCACCGGCGGCCACCGCCAGCAGGGTGATCGGCAGGGGCACGTGGTAGGTCACGTCGAGTATCGCCGCCACCCCGCCGAGCAGGCCGAGTTGCGAGCCCACCGAGAGATCGATCTCGCCGGCGATGATCACCAGCACCATGCCGCAGGCGAGGATGCCGGTGATGGACATCTGCCGCAGCAGGTTGGAGAGGTTGCGTGGGGTAACGAAGCCGCCCTCGGTCTGCCAGCTGAAGAACAGCCAGATCAGGGCCACGGCGATCAGCAGGGCGAGCATCTTGTAACGGGTGAACAGCTGTTTCACGGCGTGCATCAGAAGTGCTCCCGGGCTTGGGCGACCGCCCGTTCGGTGGTGCCCAGGGCGGCGGCCAGTACCCGCTCCTGGGTCAGGTTCTCATTGGGGAAATCGCCGCGCAGCCGGCCTTCGCCGAGTACCAGCACCCGGTCGGAGACGCCGAGGACCTCGGCCAGCTCCGAGGAGACCATGACGATGGCCACGCCCTCCGCCGCGAGCAGGCCGATCAGCCGGTAGATCTCGAACTTGGCACCGACGTCGACGCCACGGGTGGGCTCGTCGAGGATCAGCACCTTGGGCCGCGCCAGCAGCATCTTGGCGAGCACCGCCTTCTGCTGGTTGCCGCCGGAAAGGCCGGTGATGGGCAGGAAGGGGCTGCTGGTCTTGAGTTGCAGCCGGGCGATCTCGGTGTCGATGCAGGACAGTTCCGCCTCGCTGTCGATGCGACTCAGGTGGGCGAATCTATCCAGCACCGTGAGGGTGATGTTCGAACCAACGCCCAGGTCGGGAATGATGCCCTGGCGCTTGCGATCCTCCGGTACCAGGCAGAGGCCGGCGCGAATGGATTTCAGCGGAGAGCGGGTATCGATGCGCTGGCCATGGAGCCAGACCTCGCCTTCGTAGCGGCCGTCGTAGGCACCGAAGATGGCCGAGACCAGCTCGGTGCGCCCGGCGCCTACCAGCCCGGCGATGCCGAGGATCTCGCCGGCGCGCACGGCGAAGGAGACGTCGTCGACTCTCTTGCGCTGGGGGTTGTCGACGTCCAGGCAGGTGAAGTGGCGCGCCTCGAAGATCACCTCGCCGATCTGGTGGGGGATCTGCGGATAGAGGTTGGTCATGGCGCGGCCGACCATCTGGGTGATGATGCGGTCGATGTCCATCTCGGCCATGGGCGTGGTGGCGATGTGCTTGCCATCGCGGATCACCGTGATGGTGTCGCAGATGGCCGCCACCTCGTCGAGCTTGTGCGAGATGTAGACGCAGGCGACGCCCTGCGCCTTGAGGTCGCGGATGATGTCCAGCAGCACGGCGATCTCGGAGGTGGTGAGCGCCGAGGTCGGTTCGTCGAGGATCAAGAGCCGGGCGTTCTTGTTCAGCGCCTTGGCGATCTCCACCAGCTGCTGCAGGCCGCCGCCGTACTGGGACACCGGCAGGGCCACGTTCATGTCCGGCACCTTGAGCCGGCGCATCAGCTCGGCCGAGCGCTGCAACATGGTCGGGTAGTCCAGCCGCCCGCCGAAGCGGCGCGGCTCGTGGCCCATGAAGATGTTCTCGGCCACGGACAGATCGGGCACCAGGGTCAGTTCCTGGTGGATGATGACGATGCCGGCCGCCTCGGATTCGGCGATGGACTGGGCCTCGAGGGGGCGCCCGTCCCAGCGGATCTCGCCTTCCCAGGTACCGTGGGGATAGACCGCCGAAAGCACCTTCATCAGGGTGGACTTGCCGGCGCCGTTCTCGCCGCACAGCCCTACGCATTCGCCCGGACGCACCTTGAGATCGATGCCGTCCAGCGCCCGCACCCCGCCGAAGCTCTTGGCGATGCCGTGCATTTCCAGCAGATAGTCGGCCATGGCCGCTCCTCGCCCAGCAGCCGCCCGACGCCAGGCGTCAGGCAGCCAGCCGGTGGCCAGTGGTTATTTGCCGTCGATCTGGGCCTGGGTGTAGAAGCCGTCCTTGACCAGCAGGTCGACGTTGGCCTTGGTCAGCTCGGTGGGGGTGAGCAGCAGGGTGTCGACCTTCTTGGTGCCGTTGTCGTAGCTGGAGTTGAAGGCCGGCTTCTCGTTGCGCACCAGTTGCACCGACAGCTTGGCCGCCTCGGAGGCGATCAGCTTGAGCGGCTTGTAGACGGTCATGGTCTGGGTCCCGGCGATCACCCGCTTGATGGCGGCGAGGTCGGCGTCCTGGCCGGACACGGCGACCTTGCCGGCCAGCTTCTGCGCGGCCAGGGCCTGGATGGCGCCGCCGGCGGTGGCGTCGTTGGAGGCGACGATGCCGTCGATCTTGTTGTCGTTGGCGGTCAGGGCGTTCTCGACGATGGCCAGGGCCTCGGTCGGGTTCCACTCCTTGACCCACTGCTGGCCGACGATCTTGACATCGCCCTTGTCGATGGCCGGCTGCAGGACCTTCATCTGGCCCTGGCGGAGGATCTTGGCGTTGTTGTCGGTGGGCGCGCCGCCGAGCAGGAAGAAGTTGCCCTTGGGCTGGGCCTTGAGCACGCCACCGGCCTGCATCTCGCCGACCTTCTCGTTATCGAAGGAGATGTAGGCGTCGATGTCGGCGTTGAGGATCAGGCGGTCGTAGGAGATCACCTTGACCCCGGCCTTCTTGGCCTCGGCCACCACGTTGTTCAGCACCGTGGCGTTGAAGGGCACGATGACGATGGCGTCCACGCCGCGGGAGATCAGGTTCTCGATCTGCGACAGCTGGCGCTGTTCGTTGGCGTCGGCGGATTGCACATAGACCTTGGCGCCGAGTTGTTCGGCGGCGGCGACGAAGTAGTCGCGGTCACGGGCCCAGCGCTCCAGGCGCAGGTCGTCGATGGAGAAACCGATCTTGGGGTGCTGGGCGTCGGCCTGGGCGAAACCGGTGGTGCACAGGGCGAGCAGACCGGCGAGCAGGGTCGTCTTGAAGTTCATGGTGGCGTCCTTGGTTATTGTTGTTGTGGAGCGAGCGAACGGGTTTGAGTGTAACGATTCAGCGGGCTTGTACAAGCGGGTCGGCATGGCTTTTCTGCCGACCCGCTCGCGCGGTTCAGCGATACAGGTAACGATTGACCACGCCTTCGAGCAGCTCCTGACGGCCGCTCACCGGCTGGGGTGCCAGACCCTGAGTGAAGGTGTGTTCGGCGAGCTGCGCAAGGTCCAGCTCGCCCCCGAGGATGCGCTGGCCGAGGGATTGGTCCCAGCCGGCGTAGCGCTCAGCCTTGAACTTGCCCAGGGGGTCGTCCTGCAACAGCGCCGCGGCGCGTTCCAGGGACAGCGCCAAGGTATCCATGGCCGCCACGTGGCCGTGGAACAGGTCGACGTCGTCCAGGCTCTGGCGCCGTACCTTGGCGTCGAAGTTGAAGCCGCCGCGGGTGAAGCCGCCGCCCTTGAGGATCTCGTAGATCGCCAGGGTCATTTCCTCGACGCTGTTGGGGAATTGGTCGGTGTCCCAGCCGTTCTGCGGATCGCCACGGTTGGCGTCGATGCTGCCGAACACGCCGAGGGCCACGGCGCTGGCGATCTCGTGCTGGAAGCTGTGCCCGGCCAGGGTGGCGTGGTTGGCCTCGATGTTGACCTTGATCTCCTTTTCCAGCCCGAATTGCTGCAGGAAGCCGAAGACGGTGGCCACGTCATAGTCGTACTGGTGCTTGGTCGGCTCCTGGGGCTTGGGCTCGATCAGCAAGTCGCCCTGGAAGCCGAGGCGGTGCTTGTGTTCCACCACCAGTTGCATGAAGCGGCCGAGTTGCTCGCGCTCGCGCTTGAGATCGGTGTTGAGCAGGGTCTCGTAGCCTTCGCGACCGCCCCAGAGCACGTAGTTCTCGCCGCCCAGGCGGTGGGTGGCGTTCATCGCCGTGCACACCTGGGTAGCGGCGCAGGCGAAAATCTCCGGATTGGGGTTGGTGGCGGCGCCCGCGGCGTAGCGTGGGTGGCTGAAGCAGTTGGCGGTGCCCCACAGCAGCTTGAGGCCGGTCTCGCTCTGGTGGCGCTCCAGCTCGTCCACCAGGCAGGCGAAGTTCTCGCGGTACTCGGTGAAGCTGGCGCCCTCGGGGGCCACATCGGTGTCGTGGAAGCAGTAGTAGTCCACGCCCAGCTTGCTGAAGAATTCGAAGGCCGCAGCGGCCTTGGCGCGGGCTTGCTCCAGCGGCGCGCCGGCAGCGTGCCAGGGGCGCTGGAAGGTGCCCTGGCCGAAGACATCGCTGCCCGGCCAGACGAAGGTGTGCCAGTAGCAGACCGCCATGCGCAGGTGCTCGCGCATGGGCTTGCCCATGACCAGGCGGTCGGCCTCGTAGTGGCGGAAGGCGAGTGGGGAAGAGCTGTCGGGGCCGGCGTAGCGGACCTTCTCGACATTGGGGAAATAAGCCATGGCGTTGTCCTTGTTCTTATCTGTCGCACCCGGCACGGCGTACCGGCTTGTCTCGATGGTAGCGCTGCCACCCGGGCTGCCTATTGTGAAAATCACCAGGGCCGAGTGCGATTTTGCCGCTTGAGAGACGCCCGGCGCGGTCGTAGTCTGGTATCCCACCGCGCCTCTCGCCGGAAGCCAGCCATGCCCAGCCAGCCGCCCGTCCATCGCGTCGCCCTGCTGTTCAACGGCAGCAAGATCTACGACCGCGGCATCCTCGCCGGCATCGGCAACTACCTGAGCGGTACCCGGGCGCGCTGGGACCTGTTCCTCGAAGAGGACTTCCTCTGCCGGCTCAAGGGCATCGAGCGTTGGCAGGGCGACGGCATCATCGCCGACTTCGACGACCCCGCCGTGAGCGCCGCCCTGGCCGACAGCAGGCTGCCGGTGGTGGCCGTGGGCGGCTCCTATGCCGAGGCGCACGACTATCCGCCCGGCATCCCCTACGTCGCCACCGATAACGCCGCCCTGGTGCGACTGGCCTACGACCACCTGATCGAGTCCGGGCTGACCCGCTTCGCCTGCTTCAGCCTGCCCGCCGCCGACACCAATCGCTGGGCCGGCGAGCGTGAGGCGGCCTTCGCCGCCCTGCTCCGCCGCGACGGCCTGCCGGTGGAGATCTATCGCGGCCTGGAGACCAGTGCGCCGCTGTGGGACACCGCCGTGGAGCAGCTGATCGCCTGGCTGGAGGCGTTGCCCAAACCGGTGGGCATCCTCGCCGTCACCGACGCCCGGGCGCGGCAACTGCTCCAGGCTTGCTTCACGGCCGGCATCCCGGTGCCTGAGCAGGTGGCGCTGGTGGGCATCGACAACGATCCGCTGGCGCGCACCCTGACCCGAGTGCCCCTGACCTCGGTCATCCAGGGTACCGAAGCCATCGGTCGCGAGGCCGCGCGCCTGCTGCACCAGCGGCTGCACGGTGTCGACCTGGGCGCACCGCGAGTGCTGATCCCGCCGGAGGGGATCAATATCCAGGCCTCCAGTCGCCACCAGGCGGTGCACCACCCCCAGGTGATGCGCGCCCTGCACTTCATCCGTCAGTACGCCTGCCAGGGCATCAAGACCGACCAGGTGGCCAGCTACGTCGGTATCTCCCGTTCGGCGCTGGAAACCTCCTTCCGCCGTGAGCTGGGGCGCAGCGTTCACGACGAGATCTTAGGCTTCAAGCTGGCCGCTGCAGCGGTTGCCCTGCAGGAAGAGACGCCGAGCCTGGCCGAGGTCGCCCGGCGTTGCGGCTTCACCTCGGCGCAGTACCTGCACGCGGTGTTCCGCCGCGAATTCGGCTGCACCCCGCGCCAATACCAGCAGCAACCCCGCGCCCTGGCCAGCGCCCATGAAAAAGCCCGTCCGGAGACGGGCTTTTCGGTAGATCCCGTGGCTTACTTACCGACGGTCTGACCCAGGAACCAGGCACGCTCTTCGGCCTGGTCGATCCACTCTTCCAGCAGGCTGGTGGTGGAGACGTCGTTGGCGTCGTCGGTCAAGGTGTGGGTGGTACGCATGTAGGCAGCCAGCGACTGGTTGTCGTCGTGCAGCTCGGTCAGCATCTGCTCGGCCGACAGGTCGGTGGCATCGCTGCTGGCCAGGCGCTTGAGCTGCACCATCTGCTCCAGGGAGCGTACGGTGGGCTGGCCGATCTTGCGGGCGCGCTCGGCGATCAGATCGGTGATGCCATACAGCTGAGCGGCTTGCTCGTCCAGCAGCAGGTGATAGTCGCGGAAGTGCGAGCCCTTCATGTGCCAGTGGTAGTTCTTGGTCTTGATGTACAGCGCGAAGACATCGGACAGCAACACGGCCAGGGCCTCGCCCACGGCCGGCTGGTTCTGCAGGGTGGCGTCCTCGCCCTGGTGGGCCTTCTGCTTGACGCTGGAAACGGTCTTCAGTTCTTGCTTGGCATTGGCAACGGCCATGAGAGATCTCCTGTCATTGTGACGTGAGTTGAAGAGGGAGGTCCGCACTCGGCGAACGTCAACGTCTGCATGAATCGACCGCACCGGGCGAAAAAACGTTCATCGAATTTCCATATCGCCACCATGGGCAAGACGAATGGTTGCCCAGGTTGCGATTGCGTTTCATTGCCAGGCCTAGAGCGGCTCGCAGCCGGGTGCGGTAGGCGATGAAAGTGGCATGGGCATCGCGCGTCGCGGCTAAACGCAAGGTACCCTCGGGGCACGGGCACCCTTCCGAACGAAACGAAGGCGCACGGGTTTCTACCCATGCGCCTTCGTCATTTCAGCAACTGCTCTCTCAATAACCCGGGTCCGGATTCTCCTTCGGCTGCTCGGGTCGTTTGCTGTTCTGCGGGCGCTGTTCTTCACCGCCTTGGTTGAGATCCTTGTGGGTCTCGCCGACCTTGCCGGCGTTTTCCGGCTTGTGGTCGAGATCGTCGCGCTTGGCCATGATCCTCACCTCTTGTGGCTGAGTTCTTTAGAACCTGTTCACGATCTCGCGAGCTAGAGCAAAACAAGGCAAAAATGGCTGAGGAAGCGGAGTTTACGAGTGGTAAATGAGCATTCCGAAGCCATTTTTAACGCCGTTTGGCCGACGCGCAGCAGATCGTGAACAGGTTCTTAGGCAACAAGGCGGGGCCAGGGTGCCCCAGCCGCCGGGATCAACGCAGAGGGGGCGCCATGAACTCTGGCCCCACCGGGTCCTCGACGTGTTCGGCAAGGATGCTGTCGATGGCCGCCAGGTCCTCGCCGGACAGCCGCCAGCCGAAGGCTTCGTCCAGCCCCTGCAATTGCTCGGGCTTGCGCGCGCCCCAAAGGGCGATGGTCGGCCCCTGGTCGAGAATCCAGCGAATCGCCAGGGCCAGCACCGACTTGCCATGGCGCTCGCGGGCAAAGGCCGTCAGCGCCTCCACGGCGGCCAGATACTGGACGAAGCGCGGCGCCTGGAACTTGGGATCGCCCTGGCGCAGGTCGTCGCCGTCGAAGCGGGTAGCCGCACTCATGCGGCCGGACAGCAGGCCGCGGCAGAGCGCGCCGTAGGCCAGCACCACCAGGCCGTGGCGCTGGGCATAGGGCAACACATCGGCCTCGATGGCGCGCTCGAACAGGTTGTAGGGCGGCTGGACAGTGGAGGGATTGGCGAACTGACGGAAGGCCTCCAGTTGCTCGGGCGAGTAGTTGCTCACGCCGATGGCGAGGATCTTGCCCGCCTGGCGCAGCCTCTCCAGTTCGCGCGCGGTCTCTTCGTGGGGCACCTGGGGATCGGGCCAGTGCACCTGATAGAGATCGATGCGGTCGGTACGCAGGCGACGCAGCGAATCCTCCACCTCCTGGCGAATACGGGTCGCGCTGGCGTTGCGGCGCACCTCTTCGTTCGGCCACTCCAGGGCCACCTTGGTGGCGATCACCGCCTGGTCGCGGATGCCTTCCAGGGCCTTGCCGACGATTTCCTCGGAGCGGCCGAAGCCGTACACCGGGGCAGTGTCTATGAGGTTGATGCCGCCCTGCACGGCGCCGCGGACGGTCTCGATGGAGCGGGCTTCGTCGGTGCCGCCCCACATCCAGCCACCGATGGCCCAGGTGCCGAGGGCAATGCGGGAAACGGGGGTATCGATACCCGGGATACGGAGGGTTTCAGTCATGGAAGGCTCCAGGCGAAGACGCCAGTTGGACGGATCAATGTTGTGAGGCTAATTCAAAAGGCGTTGAATAGGGCTCAACGAACGCTTGACCCTTAGAGCCTGTTCAAAGGCTCGCGAGCTAGAGCCAAACAAGGCGAAAAGACCTGAGGAAGCGGAGTTTACGAGTGGTAAATGAGCATTCCGAAGGGCTTTTCAACGCCGTTTGGCCGACGCGTAGCAGACTTTGAACAGGCTCTTATCGCGCGAGGATTATGCATGCCGACCTTCAATCGCGGCGAACTGGCCGATCTCAACGTCTTCGTCGCCCTGGTCCGTCGCCGTAGTTTTCGCCAGGCCGCCATCGAGCTGGGCGTCACCACCTCGGCGCTGAGCCATGCCCTACGCCAGCTGGAGACGCGCCTGGGGGTCAAGCTGCTCAATCGCACCAGCCGCTCGGTGGTGCCGACCCTGGCCGGTGCCGCCCTGGCGGAAAAACTCGAACAGGGCTTCGCCCTCATCGGCGAGGCCCTGGGCGAGCTGGACCAGCACCGCGACGCCCCGGTCGGTCGCCTGCGCCTGAGCGTGCCGCGCGATGCAGCGCGCCTCTTGGTCACCCCTACCCTGCCGCGTCTGCTGGCCGCCTATCCGCAGTTGCAGCTGGATATCAGTGTCGAGGATCGTCCGGTGGACATCGTCGCCGACGGCCTGGACGCCGGCATCCGCTATGGCGATACCGTGCCCCAGGACATGGTCGCCCTGCCGCTGACCGACGAGCTGCGTTGGGTGGTGGTGGGCGCCCCCGCCTACCTCGACCGTCATGGCCGACCGCAGCAGCCGGAGGATCTCGCCGAGCATCGTTGCGTGCGGGTACGGCTCGGCAACGGTGCCCTCTATCGCTGGGAATTGGGCAGCGGCGCCGCAACGCGGGTGGTCGACGTCCCCGGCCCGCTCACCCTCAACGAGACCGAGACCTCGATCCAGGCCGCCCTCGACGGCCTGGCCCTGGCCTACTGTCTGGAATGGCGGGTGGCCGAAGAGCTGCGCGACGGTCGCCTGGAGCAGGTGCTGCCGGACTGGGCCTCACCCGGTGCGCCGCTGTGCATCTACTACCCGAGTCGGCGCCAACCGCCACCGGGGCTGCGCCAGTTGATCGAGGCGCTGCGCCAGACCTGGACCGAAAGGCACCCCTGAAAGCCTGCGCAAAGGCTGCTGCGCATCGGCCAAACGGCGAACCAACCGGCGTACGAATGAGTCCCCTAACGACGCTCGCCGTTTCCGAGACCAGGAGCCCCGCTTGCCTGACGCCACCGCCGCCCCATCCGACCTGCCGCTGCCCGTGGAGCGCGAACTCAGCCCCCGGGCCCTGCTCACCGGCGCGCTACTGGGCATCCTGCTGACCCCGGCCAACGTCTACGCCGGGCTCAAGATCGGCTGGTCGTTCAACATGTCGATCATCGCCCTGCTGGTGAGCTATGGCCTCTGGCACCGCCTCGGACGACGGCTGCAGCAACCGGGCTGGACGCTGCACGAGAGCAACATCAACCAGACCGTGGCCTCGGCGGCGGCCAGCATCGTCTCCGGCGGCCTGGTGGCCCCCATCCCGGCCTACACCCTGCTGACCGGCCAGCAACTGCCCACGCTGCCGCTGATGAGCTGGGTGTTCGCGGTGAGCTTTCTCGGGATCTGGGTGGCCTGGTACCTGCGCCCCCTGTTGCTGGCCGATGCCAGTCTGAAATTCCCCGAGGGCCTGGCCACCCTGGAAGCCCTGCGCCACGTGTATGCCAGTGGTGCCGAAGCCCTGGCGCGGCTGCGGGTGCTCCTGGGCGCCCTGGTGCTGTCGGCGGCGGTCAAGCTGGTGGATACCTTCGCCTGGGCCCTGCCACGGACGGCGCCCTCGCCCGTCCTGGAGCGGCTGACCTTCAGTTTCGATCCTTCCCTGCTGCTGCTCGGCTTCGGCGGCATCATCGGTCTGAAGGTCGGCCTCTCGCTGCTGCTCGGTACCCTGCTGGCCTGGGCCGGGCTGGCGCCCTGGTTGCTGGCCAGTGGCGTGGCCGAGTTGCCGGCGGATGCCAGCGGTCCGCAATATGCCTTCCTGGTGCAATGGCTGCTCTGGCCGGGGGTGAGCCTGATGGTCAGCGCCACCCTGGCCTCCCTGGCGGTGCGCCTCGTCACCCTGCCCCGCGGTGAGCGGCAGCGCTCGGGCTGGCGGCGCCCGCAGGGTTGGCCCCTGGTCCTGCTGCTGCTCGCGAGTCTGCTGGTGGTGGCACTGCAGGTCCGGCTGTTCGGCATCGATCCCTGGCTGGCCCTGCTCGCTCTGCCCCTGGCACTATTCCTCGCCGCCATGGCCGCCCGGGTGGTGGGCGCCACCGGCATTCCACCCATCGGCGCCATCGGCCAGCTGTCGCAGCTCACCTTCGGGCTGGCGGCGCCCGGGCAGGTCAACATCAACCTGATGGGCGCCAACACCGCCGGCGGCGCGGCGGGCCAGAGCACCGACCTGATGAACGACTTCAAGGTCGGCAAGGCCATCGGCGCCACCCCGGCCAAGCAGGTGGTCGCCCAGTGCCTGGGCATCGCCCTCGGCGCGGTGACCGGGGTGCTCACCTATCGGCTGCTGATTCCCGATCCCCAGGCGCTGCTGCTCAGCGCCGCCTGGCCGGCGCCGGCGGTGGCCCAGTGGAAGGCGGTGGCGGAAACCCTGACCCAGGGCCTGGGCGCGCTGGACACGGCGATGCGCCTGGGCATCGTCCTCGGCGCCCTGGCCGGCTTGCTGCTGGGCTTGGCCGAAGCCCTGCTGCCCGTCCGCCGCGCGCGCTGGCTGCCCAGCTCGGCAGCCCTGGGCCTGGCCTTCATCCTACCGGCCTCGGTGTCGCTGATGATGACCCTGGGCGCCCTGCTCACCGCCCTGGTGCGCTGGCGGACGCCGGCGGCGGCCGAGCGCTTCGCCCTGGCTGCCGCCGCCGGCCTCATCGCCGGGGAAAGCCTGGCCGGCGTCGGAGCGGCGTTCTGGCAAATGCTCTCAGCCTGAACTGCGACAACGTGTCAACTGGACAATAATTTCCAGACGTAATGTCGCGAACCTTTCACCAACCTTTCAAATCCAGGAAATTCACAGGTTTCGGTCGGATTAAGCTTGCCAGCGCCGTTTTGCAACACATAAGGTTACAAACAGCGCGACCCACCCGCGAGAGGTTTGGGCGCCCTGCGCGAGCTGTCTCCATAACAAACCCAATCCGAGCTAGCAGTCATGGCCACCACCTCGAAAGCCAAATCCGTGTTCCGCGTCGTCAGCGGAAACTTCCTCGAAATGTACGACTTCATGGTGTATGGCTTCTATGCCACCGCCATCGCCAAGACGTTCTTCCCCGGCGACAACGAAATCGCCTCCCTGATGCTGTCGCTGGCCACCTTCGGCGCCGGCTTCCTGATGCGCCCGCTGGGTGCGATCTTCCTCGGCGCCTACATCGACAAGCACGGCCGTCGTCATGGCCTGATCGTGACCCTCGCGCTGATGGCCCTGGGCACCCTGCTGATCGCCGTGGTGCCGGGCTATGCCACCCTGGGCGTCGCCGCACCGCTGCTGGTGCTGCTCGGCCGTCTGCTGCAGGGCTTCTCCGCTGGCGTCGAACTGGGCGGCGTGTCCGTCTACCTGTCGGAGATCGCCACCCCCGGTCGCAAGGGCTTCTTCGTCTCCTGGCAGTCCGCCAGCCAGCAGGTCGCCGTGGTCTTCGCCGGCGTACTGGGCGCCCTGCTCAACCATTGGCTGTCGCCCGCCGAAATGGGTGAATGGGGCTGGCGCATCCCCTTCCTGATCGGCTGCCTGATCGTGCCCTTCCTGTTCATCATCCGTCGCTCCCTGGAAGAGAGCCCCGAGTTCGAGGCACGCAAGCATCGCCCGAGCTTCGGCGAGACCATGACCTCCATCGGCCAGAACTTCGGCGTGGTGCTGGCGGGCGTGGCCATGGTCTCCATGACCACCGCCTCCTTCTACCTGATCACTGCCTACACCCCGACCTTCGGCCGTCACGAGCTGCACCTGACCGATCTGGACAGCCTGATCGTCACGGCCTGCGTGGGCATCTCCAACTTCATCTGGCTGCCGGTGATGGGCGCCCTGAGCGATCGCGTCGGCCGCCGTCCGCTGCTGATCTTCGCCACCGTGCTGGCCATCCTCAGCGCCTACCCGGCGATGATCTGGCTGACCAACGCCCCGGGCTTCGGTCGCCTGCTGATGGTCGAGCTGTGGCTGTCCTTCCTCTATGGCACCTACAACGGTGGCATGGTGGTGGCCCTGACCGAGGTGATGCCGGCCCATGTGCGCACCACCGGCTTCTCCCTGGCCTACAGCCTGGCCACCGCGACCTTCGGCGGCTTCACCCCGATGGTTTGCACCTGGCTGATCCAGGAGACCGGCAACAAGGCTGCCCCCGGCATGTGGCTGACCGTGGCTGCGGTACTCGGCCTGGTGGCGACCCTGACCCTGTTCAAGGGCAACGCCGAGCCTCGCTTCAAAACCGTCACCGCCTGAAGCCGTGTCGCAGAGCGGCAGGCCCTGCCGCTCTCGCATCTACCCAGGTCGCTCCGTGCATCGAACTGTCATGACCTTTTGTTATGGTCTAGACCAGATGACCGCATATCGCGGTCGCCGTGCCGGAGCCCGCCAATGTCCACCCTCACCCGCCTTCTCGCCGGCTTGGCCGGCGGTCTGCTCAGCCTCACCGCTGCCGCCACCGAGCTGACCCACTGGCCCGCCGAGGCCGCCCGCCAGCTCGACGCCCTGATCGCCGCCAATGCCAATAAAGGCAACTACGCGGTGTTCGACATGGACAACACCAGCTATCGCTACGACCTGGAAGAGTCCCTGCTGCCCTTCCTGGAAATGAAGGGCGTGCTGACCCGCGACACCCTCGACCCCTCGCTCAAGCTGATTCCGTTCAAGGACGTCGGCGGCCACAAGGAAAGCCTCAACAGCTACTACTACCGGCTGTGCGAGATCGACGACCTGGTCTGCTACCCCTGGGTCGCCCAGGTGTTCTCCGGCTTCACCCTGCAGCAGCTCAAGGGTTACGTCGACGAGCTGATGGCCTACGACAAGCCGATCCCCGCCACCTATTACGGCAAGGACGACAAGGTCGAGACGGTACAGATCAACCCGCCCAAGCCCTTCACCGGCCAGCAGGAGCTCTATCACAAGCTGATGGAGAACGGCATCGAGGTCTATGTGATCAGCGCTGCCCATGAAGAGCTGGTGCGCATGGTCGCCGCCGATCCGCGCTACGGCTACGGCGTGAAGCCGGAGAACGTCATCGGCGTCACCACCCTGCTCAAGGACCCCGCCACCGGCGCCCTGACCACCGCCCGCAAGCAGATCGCCGCAGGCAAGTACGATCCCCAGGCCAACCTGAAGCTGCAGGTCACCCCCTACCTGTGGACCCCGGCTACCTGGTTCGCCGGCAAGTACGCTGCCATCCTCACCTACATCAGCCCCTGGAAGAAGCCGATCCTGGTCGCGGGTGACACCCCGGTCAGCGACGGTCCCATGCTGTTCCAGGGCGTGGACGGCAGCAAGGGCGGCATCCACCTGTGGGTCGACCGCAAGCCCAAGTACCGTACCCAGATCGAGGCGATGATGAAGAGCAACGCCGAGGGCCAGGCCCAGAACGGCGTAGCGGTGAACGCGGACAAGAACTGGGTGATCGTCAAACCCGAGGACATCCAGTAGGCCAGCGCTCCAGGGCGGGCTAGACTGCAGGCAACCCTGTCTGCCCTGGAGCCCGCCATGGAACACTTGGTCCTGACCGTCATCGCCCCCGATCGCCCTGGTCTGGTGGAAGCCCTGGCCGACTGCGTAGCCGCCCAGGGCGGCAACTGGCTGGAAAGCCGCATGGCCCACCTGGCCGGGCAATTCGCCGGCATCCTCTCGGTGGAGGTGGAACCGGAATTGCGCAACGGCCTGGTGGAGGCCCTGCAACAACTGGCCATTCCCGGCCTGCGCATCCTGGTGGGAGAGCCTGGCCAACCGGCCCCGGTGGGCGCGCCGCTGGTGCAGCTCGAACTGCTGGGCAATGATCGCGTCGGCATCGTCCGCGACATCACCCGGGCGCTGCATCAGGTCGGCGTCAATGTCGAACGGCTAGCCACCGAGACCCGCCCAGCGCCCATGAGCAGCGAACTGCTGTTCCACGCCACCGCCCTGCTGGCGCTGCCGGCCGATCTCGAACTCGAGGCCCTGCAGGCCCACCTGGAAACCCTCACCGACGACCTGATGGTGGAGCTCAAGCTCTATCGGCATGGGCATGATCAGGCCTGAGCAGGCTGCAGGGCGACGATCTCTAGAGATCGGGGAAGGCCCTCAATCACCTGTAACGACGCGCTTCGGTGATTTTCACCGCCGAGGTGCCGCTCAGCGCTCCCGCCCCTTCTCCAACCGCCGCCGGATGCCTTCGGGCACATCGTCCGGTAGCGGCACCCGACCATCCGCCGGCAGAGCCTCCAGGCCGGCTTCGTCCAGCAGTACCAGCAACTCTTCCTTGAGCCGATTCAGGGCGAAGGCCTGCCAGGCCTCGCGCACCGTGGGGAAGAGCTCCAGTTCGTAGTCGAAGGTGCGGATCGGCCGGCGGCTTTCCAGGGCGGCGCGCAGCAGCGGCTGGGCGTGGGGATGGCGCAGTTGGTGCAGGAAAGCTTCGCGCAGCTCCAGGCGATCCTCCTGGGTCAGGCGTGGCAGGGGCAGGTAACGTTCGGGATCTTCCAGTTCCTCGCGTTCTTCCAGGCTGAGGTCGTCCGGATCGAGCAGACGCAGGACGCCGCTGTCGAGATCGAGGAAGTGGGTACCTCGCTCGCGGCTGTCGAGGGCGGCAGCCAGCAGATCGAGGTCGAGGGTGAGGGGGCGCATGGCAGGACTCCGGCACAGGCGAACAGGAGCGGAGAGCTACCTCCGCTCCTGTTGCGACCTCAGAGCCTGTTCAAAGGCTCGCGAGCTAGAGAAAAACAAGGCGAAAATGGCTGAGGAAGCGGAGTTTACAAGTAGTAAATGAGCATTCCGAAGCCATTTTCAACGCCGTTTGGCCGACGCGCAGCAGCCTTTGAACAGGCTCTGGCACTGGAGCCTGCGTTCAGCCTTGCCTTTGATAGGGAAAGAAGCGCCGCTCGCGCAGGTCGTGCTCGATCTGCTCCAGGCTCTTGCCCTTGGTTTCCGGCACCAGGCGCCAGATGAACAACAGGGCGACCAGAGAGATGCCGGCGTAGAGCCAGAAGGTATGGGCAGCGCCCAGCTGGGTCACCAGGCTCAGGGTGGTGAGGGTCACCAGCAGGTCGAAGCCCCAGTGGCTGAAGGCGCCGACGCTGGCGCCCTTGCCGCGCACGAACAGCGGATACACCTCGGCGTTGATCAGCCAGATGCAGACGCCGAAGCCGCCGCAGTTGAGCATCAGGTAGGCCGCCAGGCAGGCCACCACCGTCCAGCGTTCGACATCAGTCTGGGGGCCGGCACCCTGGAACAGGTAGCCCATGATCGCCAGGGCGATGATGGAGCCGGGAATAAGCGTCAGCAGGTAGCGGCGACGACCGATGCGATCCACCAGGAAGCTGCCGACCACGGTCATGATCACCACCAGGATGGTGCTGCAACCGGTGGCCAGCACCGCGGTCTGGTCGGAGAAACCAGCCTGGGTGAGGATGGTCGGCGCGTAGTAGATCAGGGCGTTGTTGCCGGTGATCTGCGAGAACATGGCGATCCCCGCGCCCACCAGCAGGGCTGGCCGTACCCAGGGCGAGAACAGATCGCTCCAGCTGCCTTCCGGTGCATTGCTCACGGTCTTGATCTCGGCCAGCTCTGCCTGGGCCGCAGCGGCGCCGCCACGCACCCGCTCCAGCACGGCCAGGGCGTCCCGCTCACGACCTTTCACCAGCAGCCAGCGCGGGCTTTCCGGCAGCACCGCCATGCCGGCCAGCAGGATCAGCGCCGGCACCAGGCCGAGGCCGAACATCCAGCGCCAGTGCTCGTCGAGGGCGAAGCCGGTGAAGTAGGCCACGGTGATGCCGAACACCACCATGAACTGGAACAGCACCACCAGCTTGCCACGGTGCTCCGGCGGCGCCACCTCGGCGATGTACACCGGGATGATCTGGGTGGAGCTACCGGCCGACAGGCCGAGCAGGAAGCGCGACAGGATCAGCAGGGTGACGTTGGGCGACAGCGCCGAGAGCACCGAGCCCAGGGCGAAGACCAGGGCCACGCCAATGATGGTCTTGCGCCGGCCGAGGCGGTCGGAGATCGGGCCGGTACCCAGGCAGCCGAACAGTGCACCGAAGATGATGGCACCGGTCACCAGTTGCTTGACGGTGTCGTCCATGGCGAATTCCCGGCCGAGGCCGAGCAGGGCGACGCCGATGATGCCGGTGTCGTAGCCGAACAGCAGGCCGCCCAGAGCGGCGATCACGGCGATGAGCACGACCAGCCCCTTGCGCGGGGTGGCCGCCACGGGTGCGGCGAGCGAGGGTGAGGAAGCGAGCATGGGGGAAAATCCTTTCTTGTTCTGCCAGGGCCAGGATCGCGGCAGCGACCTGCACGACCCGCGCAAGCGGGCCGTCATGAGCATGGCCCAGGAAAAAGCGCCGCACGTGCATGAAAGAAACGTTAGGTGAATCGCTTCACCTAATAGGGCGCGTTGTAACAGGAGTTGTGAAAAGTCTCACGAAAAGCCGGATGGCTAGCTGCCGATGGTGAGCTCTTGAAAGCGTTGCTCAGGCAAGGCCGCAGCGCCGCGCCCCTGGCGTAACGCCTGGTCACTCAGGCGCTCGACGAGAAAGTCGATGAACACCTTGAGCTTGGGCGGCAGGTGGCGGGTTGCCGGATAGAGCAGCCAGGCACCGCCGTGGTAGTGCGGCAGGAAGGTCCAGTCGGGCAGCACCTGGATGATCTCGCCACGGGCCAGCGCCGCCTGGGCGGTGAAGAATGGCAGGCTGCCGATGCCGATATGGCTGAGCACCGCGTCCAGGCGCACGCCGGTATGATTGGCGGCGTAACGACCGCGCACGTTGACGTGGACCACCTTGGCGCCTTGGCGGAATTTCCAGCGCGAATCGGCCGGCTCCTCGCCCAGGTAGATGCAGCTGTGCTGGGCCAGGTCGCGCGGATGCGCCGGACTGCCGTGTTCGGCCAGGTACTGCGGCGTGGCGCAGAGCAGGTGCTCGATGGTCAGCAACTGGCGCCCGACCAACCCCGGCGGCGGGCGGTCGGTGATGCGGATGGCCAGGTCGACGTTGTCGTCGATCAGGTCGACATAGCGGTCCTCCAGCATCAGTTGCACGTCCACGGCCGGATAGCGGCGCAGGAAGTCGGCCATGTGCGGATGGATCACCGTGCTGCCCACTGCCTTGGGCACCGACAGCCGCACGATGCCGGCCGGCGCCTGGTTGAACTGGCCGCTGACCTCCAGCACAGCCCGGGCGGCGCCGACCATGTCGCTGCAGCGCCGGTAGACCTCCGCCCCCGCTTCCGACAGCCGCAGCTTGCGCGTGCTGCGATTGAGCAGTCGGGTGCCCAGGGCCTTCTCCAGGCGCGCCACGCTGCGGCTGGTGGACGAGGGCGTCAGCCCCAGTTGCCGGGCCGCGGCAGAGAAGCTGCCGCTCTCCACCACCCGCACGAAGATGGCCATTTCGCTGAGCAATGGTAGGGGGAGATTCATGCTCACAGCGCAAAATTCCTTTGGAGGGAGGGTGGATTATCACCTTATCGAGCGATCTTTAGAATGAGGGCGTTTCTCGTTTTCCAAGAGTAGTAAGACAAATGACCGAACGCCTGTATTTCCTGAGCGACAGCCTGATCGCCGAGGTCGAGGTCCTTGCCTGTACCGCCACGGGAGATGGGTATGCCGTCGAATTGCGCGCCACGCCCTTCCATCCCCAGGGCGGTGGCCAACCCAGTGACACCGGCTGGCTCGGTACCGCCGAGGTGCTGCATGTGGTGCAGGACGGCGAACGCATCCTCCACCACGTCAATCGTCCGCTGCAGCTGGGTCGCGTCCTGGCCCGGATCGACGAAAAGCGTCGCCTCCTGCATTCGCGCCTGCATTCGGCCGGCCACCTGATCGGCCATATCGGCGAGGTCCATGGCTGGCAGCCGGTCAAGGCCCATCACTGGCCGGGCGAAGGCAAGATCGAATTCGTTCCGGGGCTGGAACCCCGTCCGCTGGACGGCGCTGCCCTGCAGGCGCACTTCGATGCGCTGGTGGAGGCAGACCTGGCGCTGCACAGCGACGTCGATGCCGACGGCCAGCGCCAGGTGCGCTTCGGCGAAGACATCGCGCGCTACGCCTGCGGAGGAACCCATGTGCGCTCCACGCGCACCGTCGGTCAGCTGAGCGCGCTGGGCATCAAGGAAAAGAAGGGGCGCCTGCTGGTGAGTTACGACATGGCTGGCGCCTGATCACCCGCCTCCCTCACCCGCAGAAAGGAAGCGCCATGCTGCTCGAACTCGACACTCTCGACACCGAGAGCCTGAACCGTCTCGCCGATGAACGCCTGCTGGCCGTACGTATCCGGCGTTTCGTCCCCCGCCCCCTGGCCGACGACCTGGGCAAGCAGATCCTCGGCAACGGCTTCGCCACCTACACCAACGCCCCCAGCATCGGCCGCATCGGCATGGCCTTCTACGAGGCGGAGAACCAGCGCGCCCAGATGGACGACTATTTCGCCAGCGTCGCCCACAACCTGGAAGAGCTGCGCCGCCGCTGCCGGCCCTATCTCAATCCCATCGACCTGGTGCGCTGCGTCCTCGACGAGGTCTGGCCGGCCGGTGCCCGCCTGCAAACACTCTGGGGCCGCAAGATGTATGTCGGCCTGTCGCGCGTGGTGAAGCCCGGGGTGCGCTTTCTCGCCCACCACGACATCTTCGCCAAGGACGCCCCCGGCAGCACCGAGGCCGAAAGCGTGGTGACCCAGCTGGCCTGCAATGTCTACCTGACCATGCCCAGCCAGGGCGGTGAATTGCAGCTCTGGGCCAAGGAGCTGTCACCGGACGACTTCGACGCCCTGCGCGGCGACAGCTACGGCATCGAGCCCGACCTGCTCGGCCCGCCGAGCCTGACCATCCGCCCGGAACCGGGCGATCTGATCCTCTTCAATTCCCGGCGCATGCACGCCGTGACGCCCGGCACCGACCAGCCGCGCCTGTCGCTCTCGTGCTTCGTCGGCTATCGCGGGGCGACCGAGCCCCTGACGTACTGGAGCTGACATGTCCCCTTACCTGAGCGAATTCCTTGCCCTGGCGACCATCCATTTCCTCGCCGTCCTGGCCCCGGGCCCCGACTTCGCCGTGACCGTGCGGCAGAGCGTGAGGTTCGGCCGCCTGATCGGCCTCTGCACCGCGCTCGGCATCGGCGCTGGCATCTCGGTGCACGTGCTCTACACCCTGCTCGGCATCGGTGCCCTGATGCACACCACGCCCTGGCTGCTGGACGCCGCGAAGGTACTCGGCGGTGCCTACATCCTCTGGCTGGGTTTCAACCTCATCCGCAGCAAGCCCACCGCCGCGCCGCTGGACGACAGCCAGTGGCAGGCCGCCGACCTGGAACGCCAGGCACCGGCCAGGGCCTTCCTCACCGGCTTCCTGACCAATGCTACCAACCCCAAGGCCACGCTGTTCTTCCTGGCCATCTTCACCACCGTGGTCAGTGGCAGCACGCCGCTGGCCGTGCAGGGCCTTTACGGCCTGTGGATGTGCGCGGTCAACGCCGGCTGGTTCGCCCTGGTCAGCCTGCTGTTCTCCAGCGCCCGCGTTCGCCAGACCTTCCTGCGCCTGGGCCACTGGTTCGAAAGAACCATGGGCCTGGTGCTGGTTTTCTTCGCCGGTCGACTGCTGTTGTCGGCGCTTTGACGTCAGCCACCCCTTGTCTTCGGAGGTTCGCCATGCCTTACGTCCACCGCGCTCCCGCTGGAATCCCTACGGAAAAGTTCGTCGTCCGCCTGCCCGATGGCATGCGCGAACGCATCGCCACCGTGGCCCGGACCCATCGCCACAGCATGAACACCGAGATCGTCGCCTGGCTGGAGCGCAGCCTGGTGCAGGACGGCGTGCTGGTGCAGAGCGATTCCCACCAGGACGACGACCTGCTCAGCGGCAACGAGCAGTTGCTGCTGCAGCGTTTCCGCCAGCTCAACGAGCGTCAGCAGAACGCACTGATCTCGGTGCTGGAGCTGGAGCTGCCGGTCCCCCTGGCCAACCAGGAGCACGCCTGACCGCGGCCTGCCCCCAGGCGCCGGTCGTCGGCGCCTGGCGCGGTGTCGCTTGGGACGGTCAAGAATCGGGGGCTGCGGCCGATGCAGGGAAACTGAACCTTTCCCTGGTATCGCCATGTCCGTCTCCAAAGCCTCCTGGCTGAACAATCTCGGTATCTCCAAGAAGCTGGCCCTGGGCTTCGGCGCCCTGCTGGTCATGGTGGTGGTGGTGGCCCTGTTCGGCTACCTCACCGCCAACACCCTGCTCGAACGGATCAACAAGACGCGCTACAGCGGCCAGCTCAAGGCGAACATCCTCAACCTCCGGATCGATGAGAAGGACTACCTGCTCAACCCCAGCGCGGCCAATGTTTCTCGACAGCAGGCCGACCTGACCGCGGTGACGAACGATCTCGCCAAGGGCCTCAACCTGCTTGGCAATCCGAACAACCGAGCCATCCTGAGCAATATCCAGCAGGAGCTGGGGACCTACCAGCAGCGCTTCACCGCGCTGCAGCAGGCCAACCAGGCCAGCACCGTGGCCCAGCAACAACTGACCCAGATCTCCGACAGCCTCACCAAGATCCTCGATGAACTGTTCGAGCTGGCCTTCAGCCCGGACGGCAATTACCGCACCGAAGACCTCAAGGCCGTGGCCCAGATCAAGGCGCAGATGGTAGGCGTGCGCCTGGCCATCCGGCGCTTCCTCGGCAATCCCGAAGAGAGCAAGGCCCAGGCGGCGCTGCTGGCCATCGACGACCTGCTCAAGACCTTGACCACGGTGCAGGGGCAGATCGACGGCGACAGCGCCGCGCGCTTCTACAGCGCCATGCAGGACGTGACCCGCTATCGCACCTTCTTCGAAACCATCGTCACCCAGACCCGCCAGGCCCAGGCGGCCGTGCCGACGCTGCAGGAACAGGGCAACAAGCTGGTGCAGCTGCTCGACGAGCTGAGTGCCGGCCAGCTCAAGTCCGCCGCCGCCGAACGAGACTCGGCCTTGCTGCAACTGGCCCTGAGCATCCTTATCGCCCTGCTGATCGGCATCGCCGCCGCCTGGCTGATCACCCGCCAGATCACCCAGCCGCTGGCGACCGCCATGGCCATGCTCAAGCGCGTCGCCGCCGGCGACCTCACCCAGCGCAGCGAGGTGCGGCGGCGCGATGAACTGGGCGAACTGCAACGCACCACCCAGGCCATGGCCGACGACCTGCGCCAATTGGTCGGAGGCATCGCCAGTGGCGTCAGCCAGCTCAGCAGCGCGGCCGACGAACTGTCCGCCTTCGGCGTGCAAACCAGCCGGGGCGTCACCCAGCAGCGTGACGAGATGCACCAGGTGGCCACCGCCATGAACGAGATGGCCGCCACGGTGCACAACGTGGCGCAGAACACCTCCACCGCCTCCAGCGCGGCCCAGAACGCCGACAACATGGCCCGCGAGGGCAGCCGCACGGTCAAGCGTGCGGCCCAGGAGATCGCCCTGGCCGCCGAGGAGGTCCAGGGGCTGGGCACCGCCATGGAGCAGTTGGACGCCGCCAGCGGCCGCATCGGCAGCGTCATCGACGTGATCAAGGCCATCGCCGAGCAGACCAACCTGCTGGCCCTCAACGCCGCCATCGAAGCCGCCCGCGCCGGCGAGCAAGGCCGCGGCTTCGCCGTGGTGGCCGACGAGGTCCGTTCCCTGGCCAAGCGTACCCAGGAGTCCACCCAGGAGATCGGTGACCTCATCGCCGCCCTGCAGCAGGGCACCACGACGGCCAGCGAGCGGATGCAGGCCAGTCGCGACCGTACCCTGGGCACCGTGACCCTGGCCCAGGACGCCGAGCGCGCCCTGGACGCCATCTACCAGACGGTGGCGGAGATCCAGAACCTCAACCAGCAGATCGCCACCGCGGTGGAAGAGCAGAGCCTGGTGGCCGAGGAAATCAACGGTAACGTGGTCAAGGTCAGTGGCCTGGCCGAGGAATCCGCCACCGCCAACGCCCATGCCGCCGCCTCGGTAAGCGAGCTGGCGCGCCTGGGCGGCGACCTCCAGCGGATGGTGGCGCGCTTCCGCGTCTGAACCTCCCGGCGCGGGCGTCGACGGCTTCAGTCCAGGGGCGGCAGCATCCGTCCCTGGATACCGTCGCCGATCACCAGGAAGTGCCCGCCCGCCACGTGGTGCAGGGTGCGCAGCCCGTCCTGGCCGGCGAAGTCCCAGTGGCCGTCGCGAAACACCCGGGTATCGGCCTGGGCGGCGACCACCTCGCCAAGGAAGAGGTCGTAGCCCTGCTGGTTGTGCGCCTCAGGTAGCAGCCGGCACTCCAGCCAGGCCACGCAACTGGCGATCAGCGGCGCGCTGACCTTTTCGCCTTCCAGGGTCTCGATGCCATAGGCGGTGAACTTGTCCAGCTCGCGGCCGGTGGTGTTGCCCACCGTCTGCACCAGATCCACCTGGGCGGCGCAGGGCACGTTGAGCACGAAGCTGCCCTCGGCTTCCAGCAGCTCGCGGGTCCAGGTCTGCTTGTCCAGCACCACCGCCACCTTGCAGGGCTCGAAGTCCACCGCCATGGCCCAGGCCGCCGCCATGACGTTGCGCCGGCCGCCATGGGCGGCGCTAACCAGCACGGTGGGGCCGTGGTTGAGCAGGCGATAGGCCTTGGCCAGGGGGACGGGGGCGAGGATCGAACTCATGGGCGGACTCCAGCGGGAAAGCCCCAGGGTAGCGCAGCGGGCACCATTCGGCGCCAAGTGAGCAAAAAGTTGCCATTTTCGTCGCAACGCGCCAAACGCTCCGGCTCATCCAGGGTCTATCGGCCACTCCCCGCTGTCCGGGACCGACAAGAAACTCGTGTTAAGGATGACCCCCATGCCCTCTCGCCTGGCCCTTCCCGCCCTGCTGCTCTCCGCCTGCTGCCTGGCCGTACCGCTGGCCCATGCCCAGAAAGCCAGCCCGCCGGCCACCAGCACGGCTCCCCAGCCGCTGCTCTCCAGCTCGATCAACGACTTCACCAACGAGGATTGGGATCGCGGCGTACTGCGCCGGGTAGCCGGCGTGACCATTCCCGCCACGCCGGCCAACGTCGAGGGCTTCATCAGCGGCCGCCAGGCGCAACTGGGCGATGGTCAGTGGCGCGCCATCACCGACGTCCAGCGGGTGGGCAACAACCTCGCGGTGTTCGTCGAGGGCGAACCACTGGACGCCGAGACCGTAGGTTATCCGCGGCGCCTGGCGGTGGACGACGCCCCCGGTACCGGGCGCCATCTGCAGCGGCTGCCGGGGCGCTTCAACACCCCGATCAACGACTTCACCAACCAGGACTGGCTCAAGGGCATCTATCGCAAGGCCGCCGGGGTCTCCATCCCGGTCACCGAGCGCAACCGCGAGGAATTCAAGAGCGGCGCCATCGTCCGCCTGGCCGATGGCCAGGACTATGCCGTCACCTACGTCAACGAATTCGGCCGCAGCATGGCGGTGTTCCTCGACAGCCCGGCCCTGCCCGGGGAGAAGTACGGCTATCCGCGCCAGCTGACCTTCGTCGCGCCGCCACCCAAGCCGTGACCGGTCAACGCTGATTGACGGTCATGCTGTTGCCATTGCCGTTCTGGGTCAAAAAGGCCGTGTTGGCGTCGCGCTGGGTCAGCGCGACCTGGTTGGCGTTGCCATTCTGGTAGACGTAGGCGGCCGGGTACAGGATGCCGTCCGGCCCGGCCGGCGTCCAAACACCCAGGCCAGTCTGCTCGATGGTGACCAGGTTGTTGTCGCCGATCTGCTGTGCTCCCGCGCTGAGGAGCTCACCGTCCTGACTGATGTCGATGCGGTTGTCGTTGCCGCGGCTCGCGTTGCTGATGTTGTTGCGGCGGCCCGAGACCGACAGGGTCTGCACGTTACGATCGCCATCCTGGCTCACATTGATCGCCGAGGAGCCGCGCTGGGTGACGGTCAGCTGGTTGTCGTTGCCGATCTGGATGAGGCCGGCCGACACATACTCGCCGCTCGGGCCGCCCGTCTGTTCCAGTGTCGCGCTATTGCCGTTGCCGACCTGGGAAAGATTGCCGTCAAAATCGAGGGAGCCCTGCTGGGAGATCTGGGCGGTATTGAGTGCACCCTCCTGGCGGATGACCGCCAGCGAATCGCGGTTCATCTGATAGAGGACAGCCTGGTTGTCGGCCCCCTGCTGCTCGATCCAGGCCGCGCTTCGCGTGGCCTCCTGGGTGATCGAGGCGCTCAGGCGATCGCCATTCTGAGTGACGCGTCCGTCGTTCGCATCGCCCGTTTGCCTCAGCTCCGTGGTATTGGCGGCGGCCAGGGCCAGACCGGAGCAACCGAACAGGGTGGAAAGCAGCAGAACGCGGGATAGGGACATGGCGGGCATCTCATCAAGGGAGGTTGAGGTTTTCAGGACGACCGCCGGGCCGCCCCGCAGGCCTGAAGTCTAGTGAGGCTGGCTGATAACGCTCTCGCTCGATCGGTCCCTTTTGCGGCCGGCAAGGCATTAATCCTCTGTCGATGGCATCGGCCAGTGCTCCCCGTCTGCGGGCCGTGACTGCTAGAATCCACCGCCCAGCGTCACCCCTCGGTCCGCCATGTCCAAGCTCAATCCCCGCCAGGCCGAAGCCGTGGCCTACATCAGCGGCCCCCTGCTGGTGCTGGCCGGCGCCGGCTCCGGCAAGACCAGCGTCATCACCCGCAAGATCGCCTACCTGGTGCAGCAGTGCGGCATCCGTGCCCAGTACATCTGCGCGGTGACCTTCACCAACAAGGCGGCGCGGGAAATGAAGGCGCGGGTGGCCAGCCTGCTCAAGGCCGGCGAAGGCCGCGGCCTGACCGTCTCCACCTTCCACAACCTCGGGCTGAACATCATCCGCCGCGAATACGTGCACCTGGGCTACAAGCCGGGCTTCTCCATCTTCGACGAGGGCGACATCAAGGCGCTGCTCACCGACATCATGCAGAAGGAATACCAGGGCGACGACGGCCTGGACGAGATCAAGAACTACATCGGCAACTGGAAGAACGACCTCATCCTGCCGGAAGAGGCCCTGGAAAAGGCGCGCACGCCCAAGGAGCAGACCGCCGCGGTGGTCTACCTGCACTACCAGCGCACCCTCAAGGCCTACAACGCGGTCGACTTCGACGATCTCATCCTGATGCCGGTGAAGCTGTTCCAGGAGCATCCCGAGGTGCTGGAGCGCTGGCGCAATCGCATCCGCTACATGCTGGTGGATGAGTACCAGGACACCAACACCAGCCAGTACCTGCTGGTGAAGATGCTGGTGCAGGAGCGCGCCCAGTTCACCGTGGTGGGCGACGACGACCAGTCGATCTACGCCTGGCGCGGCGCGCGGCCGGAAAACCTGATGCAGCTCAAGGACGACTTCCCCTCGCTCAAGGTGGTGATGCTGGAGCAGAACTATCGCTCCACCAGCCGCATCCTCAAGTGCGCCAACGTGCTCATCGCCAACAATCCCCATGTGTTCGAGAAACAGCTGTGGAGCGAGATGGGCCACGGCGATCCGATCCGGGTGCTGCGCTGCAAGAACGAGGACGGCGAGGCCGAGCGCATCGCCCTGGAGATCCTCACCCTGCACCTCAAGACCCAGCGGCCCTACGCGGACTTCGCCATCCTCTACCGCGGCAACCACCAGGCCAAGCTGATGGAGCTCAAGCTCCAGCACCACCAGATTCCCTACCGGCTCTCCGGCGGCACCAGCTTCTTCGCCCGCCAGGAGGTCAAGGACGTGATGTCCTACCTGCGCCTGCTGGTGAATCCGGACGACGACAATGCCTTCCTGCGGGTCATCAACGTGCCGCGCCGGGAGATCGGCTCCACCACCCTGGAGAAGCTCGGCAACTACGCCGGCAGCCGCGATCTGTCGATGTACGCCGCCGCCGACGAGATCGGCCTGGGCGAGCACCTGGACGCCCGCTTCACCGAGCGCCTGGCGCGCTTCAAGCGCTGGATGGACGGGGTGCGCCAGAACTGCGCCGGTGAAGACCCCATCGGCGCCCTGCGCAGCATGGTGATGGACATCGACTACGAGAACTGGATTCGCCAGAACGCCAGCTCCGACAAGGTTGCCGACTTCCGCATGGGCAACGTCTGGTTCCTCCTGGATGCGCTGAAGAACATCCTGGAAAAGGACGAGGACGGCCAGCTGACCATCGAGGACGCCATCGCCAAGCTGGTGCTGCGCGACATGCTCGAACGCCAGCAGGAGGAAGAGGAAGGCGCCGACGGGGTGCAGATGATGACCCTGCACGCCTCCAAGGGCCTGGAATTCCCCTATGTGTTCATCATGGGCATGGAGGAAGAGATCCTGCCCCACCGCTCCAGCATCGAGGCCGACACCATCGAGGAGGAGCGCCGCCTGGCCTACGTGGGCATCACCCGCGCCCGCCAGACCCTGGCCTTCACCTACGCTACCCGGCGCAAGCAGTACGGCGAGCTGATCGACTGTACCCCCAGCCGCTTCCTCGACGAACTGCCGCCAGAGGACCTGCAATGGGAAGGTCTGGAAGAGGCGCCCCAGGAACAGAAGGCCGCCCGCGGCAACGACGCCCTGGCGGCGATGCGGGCGATGTTGAAGAAGGGCTGAGCGCCGCTGCCGAGGATCACCCTCACCCCAACCCTCTCCCCGAGGGAGAGAGGGCTAACGTGTGCCGTCGCGAGCCGAGGCATTTAGCCTTGGGCTTAGTCATACCGCCACTGGCTACGCGACCAACCCACTCACTCCGATCAGTCCCCTCTCCCTCCGGGAGAGGGCTAGGGTGAGGGCCCGCCCAACTCCCATCCCCCCAAAACGACACCGCCCCCACGCCAGACAGGCAGTGGGGGCGGCGCGTTTTGACGCTGGGCGTCCTTACTTGGCGAAGCTGGTCACCATGTCGAAGATCGGCTTGGGTCGCTTGAGGTCATACATCATCCCGAAATGCTGCTCGTGGACCACCGGGTTGTTCGGCTCGTCGAGCAGTTCATAGACGTTGATCTCGGCCACCACGTCGCGGTAGCTGGTGTTGAGCACCGTGAGCATCTGCTTGACGCTGTCGTAGCAGGCCTGGTCGCCGGCGCGGCCGCCGTCGGTGTTGCCCTGGTAGACGTTGCCGCAGTTCATCTCGTTGAAGAACACCTTGGTCTTGTACTTGGTGGCCATGGCGCGCATCTGCCCCAGGTACATGTCCATCCAATAGCCCTTGTCGTCGAAGTAGGGGTAGTAGTGGAAGCTCACGTAGTCGAAGTTGAAGCCCGACGCCTTGGCCTGGTCGAGGAACCACATGGCGCCATTGCGATCACCCGGGCAGCGCGCGGTGCTGCTCTTGTCGTCCGAGTTGCAGGCCATGACGTTGATGGTGGTCTTGAGGTTGGCGCCCAGCTCGTCCGAGGCCTGCTTGATGCCACGGTAGATGCCGACCAGCACGTTGATGCGGTCCTGGGCACCGGTCTTGGTGTAGTCCTGTTCGTTGCCGATCTCCCAGATCTTGATGTCGTTGGCGTAGCGCTTGGCCAGGGTATAGGCCTGGGCCTGACTCAGCTTGTGGGTGATCACCGGCCGCAGGGTGATCTTGTACTGGCGTGCCAGGGCCACCAGCCGATCCAGCCGGTCGAAGTTGGTCACCAGGTACTCGCCGGAACGATAGGTGCGCAGGTTACGCGCCGCCAGGAGTTGCAGGCGGGCTTCCATCTCCGAGTCCGGATAGGCATCGCTGTTGTCGTGCCCCACCACCCCCAGGGGGATGTTGGCGAAGCCACTCAGCGGCGCCGAGGAGACCGTGCCATTGGCCACCGGCGGGGTCACGGTCTGCACCGGCTGCACGCTGGCCGCGGGGGTTGGCGTGGTGGCGGTGCCCTGGGCCATGGCCGTGCTCACCTTCTTGTCGAAGGCGGTCTTATCGTCGCCGAGGCTGCTGCGCATGACCTCCAGCGGCAGGTTGGCACGTGAGGTGACGCCATTGGCCAGACGGCTGGTCCAGTAGGCGCTGCCACTGCTATCGGCGCTGCGCCCATAGAGGGTCTGGTAGACCTGGTTGACCAGGGCCGCGCCACTCAGGGAGCCATAGAGGGCGGTGGATTCGCTGTTGGCGGCGAAGGTGGCCGCCAGTTGCTCGACGCTCAGGTCGCTGGCCAGGCGCGAGGCCCAGTAGTTCAGGCCGCCGGCATCGGCCGCCCGCCCGTAGTAGGCCAGGTAAAGCTGCTGCACGGTAGTCAGCTTGGACGAGGTCGCGGCATTGGCGGCAGTCCCGGTCGTGCCGGTGGTGGTGCCCGTCCCCGTGCTCACGCTGGCACCTGCGGTGATGGCGGTGGTGGTGCCCGTACCCGCAACCGGTGCGGCGCCCGTGGTGGCACCGGTGGTCCCGCCCGCAGTGCCGGCGGTTCCGATTGCGCCGGTGGTGCCCGTCGTCGCCCCGCCGGTGGCGGTCTCGGTCTTGGCCGGCGTGGTGGCGGTTGGCGTGGCGGCGGTTGGCGTCACCTGGGGGCCGATGCCGCTGCAGCTGTCCTTGTCGAGATACTTGGCGAGCACTGCCCACTGCGGCCGGTCCTTGCCATTGATCGGCTCGACCGCCTGGTTGTAGTTCGCCCAGCCGGGGCCGGCAGCCCAATAGGTGGCCGGGATGCAGTTCTGCTTCAGGTAGGCCAGCATGTTGTCGAGAATGGGCAACCAGCGCGCATCCGTGTCAGGCACGCCGAAGCCACCGATGAAACCGCGCTTGTTGTTGGCCTTGAGCCAGGAGACGAAGGGCTTGAGGCGATCGACGCCATAGCTGGGCGCCAGGGTCGCGACGTTCAGGTTGGTGTCGAAGAAGGCCTGGGCCATGAAGACCAGGTTGTTGGCGGGGTCGGTCAGCCCGCGCAGGGCGTCGTTCCACTGCGGCCAGCGGGTGGTGTCGGCCCAGCCGTTGCCCTCGATGAAGATCGGGTGGGTGGTGTCGGCCACGCGCACGCCGTTGATGCCGTACTGGGCGGCGGTCGGCCAGTTGCTCACGGCGTCGTGGGGCTCGTTCATGATGTCGTAGCCATAGAGCGCCGGATGGGTACCCCAGCGCTGCGCGACCCGGGTCATGAGATTCTGGAAGGCCTCGTAGGGGACTTCACCCGCGCCGATGACCTTGCCCTGGTAGCGGGCGTAGTTGTGCAGATCGAGGATGACCTTGACGCCGTACTTCTGGGCATAGCCCAGGGTGCGATCGACCAGGCCCGCGTAGGTCGGGTCGAGGTTGACCCCCATGGACGGCTGCAGACGCTCCCAGAGGATGGGAAAGCGCACCAGCTTCACGCCCTTGGCGCTCCACTGCTGGAAATGGCTCTCGGCCGGGAAGATGAAGTTGCGGTCGTTGACACCGGGCAGTATTTGAGCGGCGAAGGTGGCGCCGGAGAAGTTGAGGCCGACCAGGTCGACGGCCTGGGCCGAGGTAGCGAGCGAAGCGGTAGCGAGCAAAGCAGGGAGCAGCAGCGCCTGACGCGGCAGGCGACGCGAGATAGAGCGAAGGATAGTCATTGAAGCGGAACCAGATAGGCCCGAGGTGCGCGATTCGATCCGTGCATCCCACCTCGGTACAGCAGGAAAACTGCCAGGGAAGATCGTTTGCCCGGCACCCGCGGAGACTAGTGCAAGCGCTGGACCAAGAAAAACCGGTGCCATCACAAAGCGCAGTGAACGTGACGCTTTTCCAGATGTACGGCGCTGATGATGGCACCTTCGCTACCGTTGGTCGGTGACTGGGCGGTCAGCCGGTGGTCCAGCCGTAACGAAAAGTCAGACTTGTCCGCTTTCTGACGCCTAGTATGGTGTTTCAGAAGTTCCGCAAGAATTGGCGGTGATTCTGGTTCGGTTCGGCGCTCCGGCTGAGCGGCAACGCCACTCAGGGGCAAAAAGCGCCGCCAAAATTGTCTAGATAACTTCTGAAACACCACACTAGGGCGAACCGGCATAACGACGAACCAGCGCCATCACCGCCTTTGGTCGATCCAGGTCGTACAGCAGTCCGAAGTGCCGCTCGTGGGGCACCGGATGGGTGGGCTCGTCGAGCAGTTCGTAGATATTGATCTCGCGTACGACGTCTCGATAACGCCCATTGAGTTCGGACAGCAGCTGTTCGAGGCTGTCGTGGCAGCCGTGGTCGCCCGGCCGGCCGCCGTCGGTGGCGCCGTTGTAGATCTCGCCGCAGTTGGCTTCGTTGAAGAAGACCTGGGTGCGGTACTTCTCCGCCAGGGCACGCATCTGGCCCAGGTAGAGATCCATCCAGCGCCCGCGGTCGTGGTAGTGCGGGTAGTAATGGAAGCTGATGTAATCGAAATCGAAGCCGGCGGCCTTGGCCTGCTCGAGAAACCACAGGGAGCCCGACCGCTCACCGGGGCAGCGCGCCTTGGGGCCGGTGTCATAGGGATTGCAGGCCATGACGTTGATGGTGGTCTGCAAATTCGCGCCCAGTTCGTCGGAGGCCCGGCGGATGCCACGGTAGATGTCCACCAGGCGACTGATGCGGACGCCGGCGCCGACCCGCGAATGATCCTGCTCGTTGCCGATTTCCCAGATCTTGATGTCACTGGCGTAACGCTTGGCCAGGGCATAGGCCTGGGCCTGGGTCAGTTGCTGGGTGATCACCGGCCGCAGGGTGATCCTGTATTGCCGGGCCAGGGCGACCAGGCGATCCAGGCGCGGCAGGTCCAGCAGCAGGAATTCGCCGGAGCGGTAGCTGCGCAGGTTGTAGCGGTCGAGCAGTTGCAGCCGCTTTTCCATCTCGGCATCGGGATAGGCGGCGTTGTTGTCGTGGCCCACCACGCCCAGGGGAATATAGCCCAGTGCCGGCAGGGTCACGGACTCGGCGGCCGGCACCGTGCCGACCAGGAGCAGCGCCAGCGCCAGTCCCAGGCCGTACCCTCGCGAACCCTGTCGCATCGTGCACTTCCTTGCCGGTGAGAGATCCAGGGCGCGAGCATGGCAAAGCGCCGCCAGAGCCTCAATGCCGAGGGTGCCCAGGCTGCGACCTCCGGCACACAGCGGCAGGTTACAGTAGGTGTCCGCGCGCCTTGCCGAGGACTTGTCCATGACCACCACCCTGCTGCTGGCCCAGGCCTGCAACAATCGCTGGTCCAATCACCGCCTGCTCGCCGCCTGCGCCACGCTGTCGACCGATGCCCTGCACGCGCCGCAACCCGCGGCCTTCTTCGGTTCGCTCTGGGCCCTGCTCACCCACCTGCTGGATGTCGATCGTTTCTATCTCGATGCCCTGCACGACCAGCCCCGACCCTACCGTGATGAGGACTGGCCGGACCTGGCCACGCTGACGGCAGCCCAGGCCGTCAGCGACCAGCGCCTGATCGCCCTGTGCCGCACCCTCGATGCCGAGCATCTGACCCAGCTCATCACCCTGCCCCGCGCCACCGGCCCGGTACGGGAACAGCGGCTGCGCACGCTCCAACATCTCTTCGTGCACCAGCTGCATCACCGGGGCCAGGCCCACGCCCTGCTGCTGGCCAGCGGCGTGGCCCCGCCGCAACTGGATGAGTTCTTCCTCGCCCAGGACGAGCCGCTGCGCCGGGCGGAATTGCAGGTGCTGGGCATAGATGAAGGGGAGTTGTGGGGGACTACCTTGTAGGAGCGGCCCATGGCCGCGATTGCGCCCCCTCGACGCCATCCTATCGCGGCCATGGGCCGCTCCTACGAAGCCAGGTCGTAGCGTGGAAAACGCTGTAGCCTTTTCCACCTGGAATCCATCATCAGGGGCACCCTCACCCCAACCCTCTCCCGAGGGGAGAGGGAGCTATCCGAGCAGACGCTTGCCTCCATCACTCCAGGCAAGATCGCGATCAGCCGTTGCGCTCCTACAGAGATACGCCCTGCGCCGCGGCGATACTCAGAAATTCGCCGGCGTGGTCGCGCTGATCAGCCGGGCGGGGGCCTCGAAGGGATTGCGGAAGCGGTGCGGCCGGCTGCTTTCGAAGTAGTAGCTGTCGCCGGGTTCGAGGATGTGCACCTCGCCGCCCACGGTCAGTTCCAGGCGGCCTTCCACCACCAGGCCGGCCTCCTCGCCTTCGTGGGCGTACATCTCCTCGCCGGTGTCGGCACCCGGCGGATAGGTCTCGTCGAGGAAGGCCAGGGCGCGGCTGGGATGGGCGCGACCGACCAGGCGCATGCGCACGGTCTGGGCGCCGCTGGCGATGTCGATGAGTTCGTCGGCGCGATAGACCACCTGGGTCGGGGCGTCCTGCTCCAGGTCCAGGGAGAAGAACTCGACCAGAGACATGGGGATGCCGGCCAGCACCTTCTTCAAGGAGCTGATGGAAGGGCTGACGCTGTTCTTCTCGATCATCGAGATGGTGCTGTTGGTCACTCCGGCGCGCTTGGCGAGCTCGCGCTGGGACAGGCCCTTGAGGGTGCGGATGGTTTGCAGGCGGGCACCGACGTCCAAGGTGGTGAAGTCTCCTCGACAGGGCGGACGAGCCGCGGGCTAGCACCACGAAGGTGTGGTGTTCAGCATCATGGCAACGCTGTTCGAGATTTACAACACGCCCGCGGCGCCGGCTGTCTTAGAGCCTGTTCATAAGCTCGCGAGCTAGAGCCAAACAAGGCGAAAATGGCTGAGGAAGCGGAGTTTACAAGTGGTAAATGAGCATTCCGAAGCCATTTTCAACGCGGTTTGGCCGACGCGCAGCAGATTTTGAACAGGCTCTTAGCCTTGGTAGTGGCGTGGCACCCGCTTGAGGTTGCACAGCAGCTGGTAGGGAATGGTGCCGCAACGTTCGGCCAGGTCGGCGACCGAGACCTGCCGCCCCCAGAACTCCACCTCGCTGCCTACCCCCGCCTGGGGATGATCGCTGAGATCGACGGTGAGCATGTCCATGGATACCCGCCCGATCAACCGCCCTGGACGGCCCTCGATGGCCACCGGAGAGCCATTGGGCGCATGACGTGGATAGCCGTCGGCATAGCCCAGGGCAACCACGCCGACCCGCGTCGGGCTCTCGGTGACGAAGCGGGCGCCATAGCCCACCGGCTCGCCGGCGGCCAGCTCGCGTACGGCGATCACCCGCGAGGTCAGGGTCATCACCGGCTGCAGTCGCTCGGCGGCGGCCTGGGGCGTGGTGAAGGGCGAGACGCCATAGAGCATCAGCCCCGGGCGTACCCAGTCACCGGCCGCCTGGGGCCAGCCCAGGGTAGCCGGCGAATTGCGCAGGCTGGTGGGACCCCGCAGGCCCTCGGTGGCCGCGCGAAAGGTGGCGATCTGCGCCGCGGTGGCCGGGCTGTCCGGTTCGTCGGCGCGAGCGAAGTGGGTCATTTTTACGATGCTGCTGACCTTGCCGCTGGCCAGCACCCGCTGATAGGCCGCCGCGTAGTCCTGGGGAAAGAAGCCGACCCGGTGCATGCCGGAATCCAGCTTCAGCCAGACCTGCAACGGCCGCGCCAGGGCGGTCCGCTCCAGGGCGTCGAGTTGCCAATCGGCGTGGATCACCGTCCAGAGATCGTGCTCGGCGATCAAGGGCAGCTCGTCGGCGGCGAAGAAGCCTTCCAGCAACAGGATAGGCGCGCGGATGCCCGCGGCGCGCAGCTCCAGCGCCTCCTCGAGGCAGGCCACGGCGAAGCTATCGGCGTCGTCAGCCAGGGCGCCTGCCACCGCCACCGCACCATGCCCGTAGGCATCGGCCTTGATCACCGCCAGGGCGCGGGCATCGGAGAGTTCCCTCGCCAGGCGATAGTTCTGGCGCAAGGCGGCAAGGTCGATGAGGGCGCGAGCGGGACGCATGGAGAGGTCTCGGCAGAGAGGGAAAGTTTGGCGGGCGTTGAAACACCCTCACCCCGGCCCTCTCCCAGGGGGAGAGGGGGAATAGCGGTCTTACGCCTTGACGGCGGCGATGACGTTCATTTCCACCAGGATATCCGGCTTGGCCAGCTTCGCCTCTACCGTGGTACGACCCGGGGTGGCGCCCTGGGCGACCCACTCGTCCCAGGCGCGATTCATGCCCTCGAAATGCAGGGCGATGTCGCGCAGGAAGATGGTCACCACCAGGATGTGCTGCTTGTCGCTACCGGCCTCGGCGAGAAATTTGTCGACGTTGGCCAGGGTCTCGCGGGTCTGCTGGTAGATGTCGCCGGAAAAATCGTCGGCCAGCTGGCCGGCCAGGTAGACGGTACCGTTGTGGATGTTGATCTCGCTCAGGCGACGATCAGTGTGCAGACGCTGTACGGGCATTGCGCGGGGACTCCTGGGTAGCGGAATAACGGGAGATGTCGAGACCCGCGGCGCTGATCTGCGGCTGCTTGCGGGCGATCAGGTCGGCCAGCAGGCGACCGGAGCCGCAGGCCATGGTCCAGCCCAGCGTCCCGTGCCCGGTATTGAGGAACAGGTTGCGATAGCGGGTGGCACCGACGATGGGGGTCCCGTCCGGGGTGGTGGGACGCAGGCCGGTCCAGAAGCTGGCCCGGGCGAGGTCGCCGCCGCGAGGATAGAGATCGCCGGTGATCATTTCCAGGGTCGCGCGCCGGCGCGGGTCCAGGCTCAGGTCGAAGCCGCAGATCTCGGCCATGCCGCCGACGCGGATGCGATCGTCGAAGCGAGTGATGGCGACCTTGTAGGTCTCGTCGAGGATGGTCGAGGTCGGCGCCATGGCGGCATCGACGATGGGCACGGTCAGCGAATAGCCCTTGAGCGGATAGACCGGGGCGCGAATGCCCAGGGGCGCCAGCAGTTGCGGCGAATAGCTGCCCAGGGCCAACACATACTGGTCGGCGGTGAGCAGCTCGCCATCGACCTTGACGCCGTCGATACGATCGCCATTGGCGCTGAGTTGCTGGATCTCGGCGCCGAAGCGGAATTCCACGCCCAGGCGGCGGGCTTCCTCCGCCAGGCGATTGGTGAACAGGAAGCAGTCGCCGGTCTGGTCGTTGGGCAGGCGCAGACCACCGGCCAGCTTGTGCTTGACCGCCGCCAGCGCCGGTTCGACGCGGGCCACGCCGTCGCGGTCGAGCATTTCGAAGGGCACGCCGGAGCGCTCCAGGACGGCGATATCCTTGGCTGCCGCATCCACCTGCTGCTGGGTGCGGAAGATCTGGGTGGTGCCCAGCTGACGGCCTTCGTAGGCGATGCCGGTCTCCTCGCGCAGCTCGTCGAGGCAATCGCGGCTGTATTCGGACAGCCGCACCATGCGCTCCTTGTTCACCGCATAGCGGGCCGCGGTGCAATTGCGCAGCATCTGCGCCATCCACAGGTACTGGCTGGCATCGCCGGTCAGGCGAATGGCCAGGGGCGCGTGCTTCTGGAACAGCCACTTCAGGGCCTTGAGCGGCACGCCGGGCGCAGCCCAGGGCGAGGCATAGCCAGGGGAGACCTGGCCGGCGTTGGCATGGCTGGTCTCCAGCGCGGGACCGGCCTGGCGATCGACCACGACCACCTCGAACCCCTGGCGGGCCAGATAGTAGGCGCTGGTGGTGCCGATGACGCCGCTACCCAAAACCAGTACACGCATCGTTAGCTCCTGGCCGGCGAGAGGATTTCGCCGGCTTTCGTCGGAATGAAGGCAGATACAGCAAGTATAGAAAGCAGCGTGCAGTGCTAATCACTGAAGAATTGCCTATATTCGGAGTAATTTTCCGGTAAAGCCCCCTTTGGCAGAGACCCCCGCGATGCGTACCCATCACCAGGCCAGGCGCGAGCTGGACAAGATCGACCGCAACATCCTGCGCATCCTCCAGGAAGACGGGCGCATTTCCTTCACCGAGCTGGGCGAGCGGGTGGGCCTGTCCACCACGCCCTGCACCGAGCGCGTCCGCCGGCTGGAGCGCGAAGGCATCATCCAGGGCTACAACGCCCGCCTGAATCCGCAGCACCTCAAGGCCGGCCTGCTGGTGTTCGTCGAACTGAGCCTGGACTACAAGTCCGGCGACACCTTCGAGGAATTCCGCCGCGCCGTGCTCAAGCTGCCCCAGGTACTGGAATGCCACCTGGTCTCCGGCGAATTCGACTACCTGGTCAAGGCGCGCATCTCGGAGATGGCCTCCTACCGCAAGCTGCTCGGCGACATCCTGCTCAAGCTCCCTCATGTGCGCGAATCCAAGAGTTATATCGTGATGGAAGAGATCAAGGAGACCCTGAGCCTGCCGGTGCCGGATTGAGGCTTTTCGTCGTGCGTCCGACGCGGTAGGGTCCCGCATCGCCCGAAGTGAAGCCACCCATGTCCGCGCATGCCCCCTCCTACTACGCCGCCACCGTCAACCAGACGCTGAGCTTTCCGCCCCTGGAGGGCGAGGTCCAGGCCGATGTCTGCGTGGTCGGTGGTGGCTTCTCCGGGCTCAATACCGCCCTGGAACTGGCCGAGCGCGGCGCGCGGGTGCTGCTGCTGGAAGCCCGGCGCATCGGCTGGGGCGCCAGCGGGCGCAACGGCGGCCAGTTGATCCGCGGCGTCGGCCATGACGTCGAGCAGTTCGAACCGGTGGTAGGCGCCGAAGGTGTGCGCGAACTCAAGCGGCTGGGCTTCGAGGCGGTGGACCTGGTGCGCCAGCGCATCGCCCGGCACGGTATCGACTGCGACCTCACCTGGGGTTTCGCCGACCTGGCCAACAAGCCGCGCCACTGGCAGCACCTGCAGGAAGAACAGGCCGCGCTCCAGGCGCTGGGCTATCCCCATCCGCTACGGCTGGTGCCCAAGGCCCAGTTGGCCGAGGTAGTGGGCTCCGAGCGCTACGCCGGCGCCCTGGTGGACGAGGGTTCCGGCCACCTACATCCACTCAACCTGGCCCTCGGCGAAGCCGCCGCGGCCCGGGCCCTGGGCGTGCAATTGCATGAAGACAGCCAGGTCACCCGCCTGGAACACGGGCCCAAGGTACGGATACACACCGCCCGCGGTCGGGTGGTCGCCGATACCCTGGTGCTCTGCTGCAACGCCTATATCGATGACCTGCAACCCGACCTTTCCGCCCAGGTCCTGCCGGCCGGCAGCTATGTGATCGCCACCGAGCCACTGCCCGCCGAGCGCGCCGCGCGGCTGTTGCCGGGCAATCGCGCGGTCTGCGACCAGAACGTGGCGGTGGACTATTTCCGCCTCTCCGCCGACCGTCGCCTGCTGTTCGGCGGTGCCTGCCACTACTCGGGACGCGATCCCAAGGACATCGCCGGCTACATGAGACCCAAGATGCTGGAGGTCTTCCCCGAGCTGGCGGACGTGCGGGTGGACTATGCCTGGGGCGGCATGATCGGCATCGGCGCCAATCGCCTGCCGCAGATCGGCCGGTTGCGCGAGCACCCCAACGTCTTCCATGCCCAGGCCTATGCGGGTCATGGGGTCAACGCCACCCACCTGGCCGGTCACCTGCTGGCGGAGGCGATCCTGGCCCAGTCGGCCGGTTTCGACCTCTTCGCCCAGGTGCCCCATGCGCGCTTCCCCGGCGGTCGCCATCTGCGCTCGCCGCTGCTGGCCCTGGGCATGCTCTGGTATCGCCTCAAGGACCTGCTGTGATCCGTCTGCTCGTCCCCCTGCTGCTGGCGCTGCTGGCCGGCTGCACCACGCCGATCCCACGCCACGCCTCCCAGGTCCTGCCCGCCACCGGCACCGCCCTGGACCGCCAGGTGCGCGCGGCCGGCGCCGCCCACCCGGGTCTGTCTGGCCTGCGCCTGCTGGAAACCAGCACGGATGCCTTCACCGCCCGCGCCGAGCTGATCCGCAAGGCCCAGCGCAGCCTGGACATCCAGTACTACATCGTCCACGACGGCCTGACCACCCGCCTGCTGGTCAACGAATTGCTCAAGGCGGCGGATCGCGGCGTGCGCATCCGCTTCCTCATCGACGACACCAGCAGCGACGGCAACGATTACCAGATCGCCGTGCTGGCGGCCCACCCCAACGTGCAGATCCGCGTGTTCAATCCGCTGCACTTGGGCCGCAGCACCGGCCCGACCCGCGCCCTGGGACGGCTGGTGGACCTCAACCACCAGCACCGCCGCATGCACAACAAGCTATGGCTGGCCGACGACAGCGTGGCCATCGTCGGCGGGCGCAACCTGGGCGACGAGTACTTCGATGCCCGCCCGGAGATGAACTTCACCGACCTCGACCTGCTCGCCGCCGGCCCGGTGGCGCGCCAGCTGGGTACCAGCTTCGACCAGTACTGGAACAGCCCCCTGAGCCAGCCGGCCCGGCGCCTGCGCTGGTTCGCCCCCTCCGCCGGCGCCCTGGTACGGCTGCGCGAACGGCTGCATCACTACCTCGACAGCGAACGCACACAGGACCTCGCGCTCTACAACCGCCTGCGCCGCTACGCCACCGCGCCCCAGCTCGATGGCTGGCTGCAGGAGCTGACCTGGGCCCACGCCCAGGCACTCTGGGATGCGCCGCGCAAGGTACTGGCCGACGACGAACCGGACTGGCAACTGCTGCTGACCCGCCAGTTGCAACCGACCCTGGATGGCGCCCAGCACGAACTCTTGCTGGTGTCCTCCTACTTCGTGCCCATGGACCAGGGGGTCGCCTACCTGGGAGGCCTGGCCGCCCGTGGCGTCGACGTCCGGGTGCTGACCAACGCCCTGGAAGCCACCGACGTCCCCGCGGTGCACGCCGGCTACGCGCCCTATCGCGCCGCCCTGCTGGCCCAGGGCGTCAAGCTCTTCGAGCTGCGCGCCCGTCCGGACCAGAAGAGATCCGCCCTGCCCTACAGCTTCGGCGAGTCCGAATCCAGTCTGCACAGCAAGGCCATGGCCATCGACGGGCGCTGGTCCTTCATCGGCTCCTTCAACTTCGATCCGCGCTCGGTACTGTGGAACACCGAGGTCGGCATCCTGGTAGACAGCCCGGTTCTCACCGGCCGCCTGCGCCAGCTGATGCTGCAGGGCATGGCCCCCAGCGTGTCCTACGAGGTGCAGCGCGTCGAGGATCAGGGGCGGGTACGGCTGGAGTGGGTCAGCGAACGTAACGGCCAACCCCGGGTGCTGCACCACGAACCCGGCAGCGCCTGGCGCCGCTTCAACGCCTGGGTGGTCAAGGCAGTGGGATTGGAACGGATGCTCTAACCCAGGTGGGGCCACCGCGGCCATGGCGGTCCGCCGATGCGGCCGCTCCTACAGAAGCATCACACCCCTGTAGGAGCAACTGTCTCATCGTAGGAATACATCACGTAGCGTGGAAAACGGCGTAGCCTTTTCCACTGGGCCTCGTGGTGAGGGGCACCCTCACCCCAACCCTCTCCCGCGGGGAGAGGGGGCTACCCGCGCAGGCACTCGTCTCCATCACCCCGGCAATACCGGGATCGGACGTCTCCCCTTCCGTAGGAGCGGCCCATGGCCGCGATAGCCCTTAGGCCTACGAAGTTACCTCCGTACCGAACCCAACGAACCCGATCCGCGCCACAGCGCGTCAATCTCCCTGCAAAAAATCCGGTAATTGGTCGTTTTTCACACAGTAGTCAACCACAACTTCCGCTAAGGTCGACCGCATTCCGAAGGCCCCGCTCCGGCACCCGGCCGTCCAATGCATCGAGGATCTCCCATGAGCGCTACCACCCTGCGTCACGACTGGACTCTCGCCGAAGTCCGCGCCCTGTTCCAGCAGCCCTTCAACGACCTGCTGTTCCAGGCCCAGAGCGTGCATCGCCAGCACTTCGATCCCAATCGCGTACAGGTCTCCACCCTGCTGTCGATCAAGACCGGCGCCTGCCCGGAAGATTGCAAGTACTGCCCCCAGTCCGGCCACTACAACACCGGTCTGGAAAAGGAAAAGCTGATGGAGGTGCAGAAGGTGCTGGAGGCGGCCGCCGAGGCCAAGGCCATCGGTTCCACCCGTTTCTGCATGGGCGCCGCCTGGAAGCACCCCTCCGCCAAGGACATGCCCTACGTCCTGCAGATGGTGCAGGGCGTGAAGGCCCTGGGGCTGGAGACCTGCATGACCCTCGGCCGCCTGGACCAGGAGCAGACCCGCGCCCTGGCCGACGCCGGCCTCGACTACTACAACCACAACCTGGACACCTCGCCGGAGTTCTACGGCAACATCATCACCACCCGCACCTACGGCGAGCGCCTGCAGACCCTGGCCTACGTCCGCGAAGCCGGGATGAAGATCTGCTCCGGCGGCATCCTCGGCATGGGCGAGTCGGTGGACGACCGCGCGGGCCTGCTGATCCAGCTGGCCAACCTGCCCGAGCACCCCGAGTCGGTGCCGATCAACATGCTGGTCAAGGTCCAGGGCACCCCGCTGGCCGAGGAAAAGGACGTCGATCCCTTCGACTTCATCCGTACCCTGGCCGTGGCGCGCATCCTCATGCCCAAGTCCCACGTGCGCCTGTCCGCCGGCCGCGAGCAGATGAACGAGCAGATGCAGTCCCTGGCCTTCCTGGCCGGCGCCAACTCCATCTTCTACGGCGAGAAACTGCTGACCACCGGCAACCCCCAGGCCGACAAGGACATGCAGCTGTTCGCCCGCCTCGGCATCCAGCCCGAAGCCCGCGAGGAGCATGCCGACGAGGTACACCAGGCCGCCATCGAGCAGGCCCTGGTGGAGCAGCGCAACAGCGAACTCTTCTACGACGCCGCCACCGCCTGACTGCCCCCGCTCTTCCCCCTCTCCCTCTGGGAGAGGGCCGGGGTGAGGGAACACCCTTCAGCCAACCCGCGCTCCAGACCACCCCCTCTCCCCTTGGGAGAGGGCTGGGGTGAGGGGCTCTAAGAACCACTGAGATACCATCCCATGGCCTTCGACCTCGCCGCCCGCCTGGCCCAGCGTCACGCCGAGCACCTCTACCGGCGCCGACCACTGCTGGAAGCGCCCCAGGGCCCCGAGGTGGTGGTGGATGGCGAACCCCTGCTGGCCTTCTGCAGCAACGACTACCTGGGCCTGGCCAATCACCCGCAGGTCATCGCCGCCCTGCGCGCTGGCGCCGAGCGCTGGGGCGTGGGCGGTGGCGCCTCGCACCTGGTGATCGGCCATAGCGGCCCCCACCACCAGGTGGAAGAGGCCCTGGCCGAACTCACCGGCCGGCCGCGCGCCCTGCTGTTCTCCACCGGTTACATGGCCAACCTGGCGGCGGTCACCGCCCTGGTCGGGCGTGGCGACAACGTACTGGAAGATCGCCTCAACCACGCCTCCCTGCTCGACGCCGGCCTGCTCAGCGGCGCGCGCTTCGCCCGCTATCTGCACAACGACCCCGCCAGCCTGGCCGAGCGCCTGGCCAAGGCCGAGGGCGATACCCTGGTGGTCACCGACGGCGTCTTCAGCATGGACGGCGATCTCGCCGCCCTGCCCGAACTCTGCCAGGTCGCCCAGCGCCACGGCGCCTGGACCCTGGTGGACGACGCCCATGGCATCGGTACCCTGGGCGCCACCGGCGGCGGCATCGTCGAGCACTTCGGCCTGGACCACACCCAGGTCCCGGTGCTGGTCGGCACCCTGGGCAAGGCCTGCGGCACCGCCGGGGCCTTCGTCGCTGGCAGCGAGGAACTGATCGAAACGCTGATCCAGTTCGCCCGCCCCTACATCTACACCACCAGCCAGCCACCGGCGGTGGCCTGCGCCTCCCTCGCCGCACTGCAGCTCGTCCGCGAAGAGGGCTGGCGCCGTGAGCTCCTGCACACTTTGATCCAGAGATTCCGCACGGGCGCGACGGCCCTCGGCCTGGACCTTATGCTCAGCGCCACGCCGATCCAGCCGATCCTGGTCGGCGACAGCGCGCGCGCCCTCGCACTCTCCGCCGCCCTGCGTCGCCGCGGGATCCTGGTCACCGCCATCCGACCGCCCACCGTACCGGCCGGCAGCGCCCGCCTGCGGGTGACTCTGACGGCGGCCCATCGCGAAGCGCACGTGGACCTCTTGCTCGACGCTCTGGCCCAGGCCATGGCCGAATTACCGCCCGACGCGGATAAGTGACCGACCGATGCGCGATACCCTGATCTTGCTACCCGGCTGGGGCCTGGGCAGTGCCCCGCTGGAGCCTCTGCGTGACGAACTCGTCGAGCAGGCCCCCTTTCTCGACGTGCTGATCGAGCCGCTGCCGACCCTGACCGACACCCAGGCCTGGTTCACCGACCTGGAAGCCCGCATCGCCGAGGGCGTCTGGCTGGCCGGCTGGTCGCTGGGCGGCATGCTCGCCAGCGAGTTCACCCTGCGCCGCCCGGAAGGGGTGCACGGCCTCGTCACCCTGGCCAGCAATCCCTGCTTCGTTGCCCGTGCCGGCTGGCAGACCGCCATGGCGCGCAGTGTCTTCACCGATTTCTTCGAAGCCTGCTCGCTGGACGCCGACCAGACCCTCAGGCGCTTCACCCTGCTGGTCGCCCAGGGCGCGCGCGACAGCCGTACCCTCGCCCGCCAGTTGCAGGTGACCCTGCCCGAGGTCGAGCCCGAGGTGGTCCTCGCCGGCTTGGAACTCCTGGCACGGCTGGACACCCGCGCCGCCCTGCAGGCCTTCAGTGGTCCCCAACTGCACCTGTTCGGCGCCCACGACGCCCTGGTCCCGCCTAGCGCCGCCCAGGCGTTGCGCGACGAACTGCCCAGCGCCCAGATCGAGGTCCTGGAGCACGCCAGCCATGGCCTGCCCCTGGAGCGTCCGGACGAGGTGGCCACCCGTATCCGTGAATTCATCTATGCAGGACGCGATGGCTGACGTATTGCCCGACAAGCGCCAGGTGGCGCTGTCCTTTTCCCGCGCCGCCGACCACTACGACGGTGCCGCCCTGCTGCAACGCCGGGTCGCCGACCGCCTTCTCGCCCGGCTACCCGCCATGAGTCCGCGACGCTGGCTGGACCTGGGCAGCGGCACCGGCTATTGCAGCCGCGCCCTGGCCCGCCGCCATCCTCAAGCCGAAGGCCTGGCCCTGGACCTGGCACCCGGCATGCTCCGCCACGCCCGGACGCAGGGCGCCGGCGCCCGGCACTACCTCACCGCCGACGCCGAACGCCTGCCCCTGCGCGCGAACTGCTGCGACCTCATCCTTTCCAGTCTGGCGCTGCAGTGGTGCCCGGACCTGCCCGCCGTGCTCGCCGAGGCGCACCGTATCCTGCGTCCGGGCGGGATACTGGCCTTCAGCAGCCTGGTCGAGGGCACCCTCGACGAACTGCGCCAGAGCTGGGCCCAGGTGGACGACCAGGTCCACGTCAACCGCTTCCGTCGTCAGGTCGCCTACGTCGAGGCCGCCGCAGCCAGCGGCCTGGCGACGCTGGCCCTGGAGGTCGAACCCGAGCGGCTGCACTTCCCCGACCTGCGCGCCCTCACCCAGCACCTCAAGGCCATCGGTGCCCATAACCTCAACCAGGGTCGCCCCCAGGGCCTCACCGGACGCCAGCGCCTGGCGGCCTTCACCCAGGCCTACGAAAGCCTGCGCCAACCCGCCGGCCTGCCCGCCACCTACCAGGTGATCCACGTCCTGCTGCGCAAGGAATGACCACCATGCCCGCCTATTTCGTCACCGGTACCGACACCGAGATCGGCAAGACCACCATCGCCGCCGGCCTGCTGCACCGGGCCCGGCTGCAGGGCCTCGCCACCGCCGGGGTCAAGCCGGTAGCCTCCGGTTGCGAACGTACCGCCGAGGGCCTGCGTAACGGCGATGCCCTGGCCCTGCTCGGCGAGACCTCGCTGCCCCTCGCCTACGCCGACATCAATCCCATCGCCCTGGAACCGGCCATCGCCCCGCACCTGGCCGCCCGCGAGGCAGGTATCGACCTCAGCGTCGCTACCCTGGCCGCACCGGTGCGGCGCATCCTGGCACTGCAGGCCGACTTCACCCTGGTGGAAGGCGCGGGCGGCTGGCGCGTCCCCCTGGCCGGGCGCGAGTCGCTGTCCGACCTCGCCCGCGTACTGGGCCTGCCGGTGATCCTGGTAGTCGGCGTTCGCCTGGGCTGCATCAACCACGCTCTGCTCAGCGCCGAGGCCATCCTCGCCGACGGCCTGCCCCTGGCCGGCTGGGTGGCCAACCTGGTGGCGCCGGCCACCCTGCGCCTGGACGACAACCTCGCCACCCTGCACGAGCGCCTGCCCGCGCCCTGCCTGGGCATCGTGCCGCACCTGGCCGAGGCCGGCCCCGCCGCGGTCGCCGCGCACCTGCGCCTGCCCGGCTGATATCAGCTGGGCGCTGGTCAACCCGCTGCCATCAGCCAGGCGAGTGCGGGCAACCACGTCAGCCTCCAGCGTGGCCTGGGCGACGATCCAGCAATAGCAGGGACACAGGCGGTCACAGAGAACGATGGTTTGTTGGCGTCAAAACTGATCTAATAGCCCTCTGACATCACCGTCGAGGACGTCGTCCATGAACGTGACATCAAGCAACTCGCTCTACGGCGGCCTGCAGGCCTTCCAGAACGGTAGCCGTATGGTCGACAAGGCCGGCACCGCCATTGCCTCCCAGACCGCGCGCAACCAGGAACAAGCCCTGGGGGCGACCACCAACAGCGAGGCTGATCTGGCCAGCCAGCTGGTCAATCTGGATGTCGGCAAGTACCAGGCATTGGCCGGCAGCAAGGTCATGCAGACCGCTCAGGAAACCCTCGGGACCCTGATCGATACCAAGGCCTGATCGTACATCTTGGTTGAAAGGGGCGCCTGGGCGCCCCTTTCGTCTTTCAGCTCAGCCGGAATTTCGTGGTGTTGGCCACCAGGGTTCGGCTGCCCTCGGCCAGCCCGGCTGCCGTGTTCTGCACGGTGCGGGCGTTGCCGAGCAGGTCGGCGGCGGCGGCATCGATCTGCTGGATGTTGCCGCTGACCTCATCGGCAGTGGCTGCCTGTTCCTCGGCTGCCGTGGCGATCTGCACCAGGGTATCCGACACTCCCTGCACCGATTCGGCGATTTCCTCCAGCCGTCGCCCCAGGCCGGTGACCGACTGGGCGTCGCTGGCGGCCTGGCCACAGGCCTCCTGCATCAGGGACACGGCCTGGGCCACGGTGCTGCTCAGGCTGCCGACGGTCCCGGCGATCTGCGCCGTGGAGGCCTGGGTGCGTTGCGACAGCGAGCGCACCTCATCGGCCACCACCGCGAAGCCGCGCCCCTGATCACCCGCCCGCGCCGCCTCGATGGCGGCGTTGAGCGCCAGCAGGTTGGTCTGCTCGGCGATGCCGCGGATCACGTCCACCACCTGCTGAATCTGCCCGGCCTGGGCATTGACCTGGGCCATGGCCTCGGCGGTGTCGCCCAGGCGCTGGTTCAGCCGCTGGATGCTGCTGGTGGTCTGCCGGCTGTCGTTCTGGCTGGCCTGGGCCATCTCGCGCATCTGCTCGGCGCGCCCAGCAGCCTGCTCGCAACTCTCCGCCACACCCTGGGCCGTAGCGGCCAATTCGGTCGCCGCGGTGGCGATCTGGGTGATCTGCAGGCGCTGGGCCTCCACTGCACCCAGGGCCGACTCGGCCTGCTGGCCCAGCTGCCCGGAGGCGACGCCCACCTGGCGACTCTCCTGGTCGACCGCCTGCAGACTGCCGCGCAACTGGACCACGGCCAGATCCAGGGCCTGGCCGATGTCGGCCAGCTCGTCCTGGCCGACGATCCGCGCAGTGCGGGTCAGATCGCCGTCGCGCAGGCCTTCGGCCAGGGTGGTGATGCCGCGGGCACTGCCACGAATGGCGGCCTGCATGCACAGCAGCAGATAGCAGGTCACGATCAGCAGCAGGCCGAAGCCGGCGGCGATGACGCTGAAGCTGCGCACCGCATCGGTGGCGTAATACTGCAGCCGACCATCCAGGCTCAGCAGGGTCTGCTGCCGAAAGGTCTGCAACCCTTGCAGGATACCGTCGATCGTTGCCTCGAACTGCTCCGGCTTGAAGGTGATCTCGGTGCCATACAGGCCGTCATCGATGCGCTTGAGGCTGGCGTCCAGCTGGCCCAGCAGTTGCTGGTAGTCGCCGCTCCAACTGGCCATGCTGGCGGGCAGCTTGTCACTGAGCAGGGTACCGACCTTGACCAGGCTGTCGCGGGAGTCGCCGACGCGCGCGCGCAGGTCGCGCAATTGCAGGCGGCTCTGCAGGCTGAATTGCCCCGCCACCACGCTGGTCTGGCCGATGCTGCCCAACCGGCCCAGGCGCTCGGTCAGATCGACCGCTTGCGTCGTACCTATCTGCATCAGCAGATAGGTTTCCAGCCAGGGATCGAGGATCAGGCCGCTGCTGAGAGCGATCTCCTCGCGCAGCGCCTGGACGGCGACGAGAGCATTGGTCAGACGATCATAGCCATCCGGCCACCAGCCGAGGTTGCGCAGGTCCTCGACCCCCAGGCCCTTGAGGGCCTGCTGCAGCGTCTGTAGCCGCTCGTTCACTCCAGCACCCAGGCGCTCCGCCTGAACCTGTTGCTGCAGCGCGGCCAGGCGTTCCTGACGGTTGGCGATGCGTTGCTCCATGGCCGCGATGGCGGCCTGCACGGCCGGCGTCGGCTGGCGGACGACATCGATCGCCTTCCAGCGCGCGGTCAGGTTGCGTTGCGCGATGATCCCGGCCTCCAGGGCATCCAGCCGTTGCAGCAGGCGGACACCGCTGCGCTCGCCACTGACGGTCGACAGCTTGGCCTGAAAATCCGCGCCCAGCAGCCAGAGGCTGATCCCCATGGGCAACAGGAACAGCACGAACAGCAAGGCGAACTTGCGGGCGAAACCGAACCGGCTCAGCACCCGGATCCCCGGTGACAACAAAACACCCATGACCCACCGCTCCTCTGCCCATCCGCCCACTATCGCCGTTCACCCCTTGCGGGTGTTCATAAGACGAATTGTCGGCAAACTAACGACTTTCTTGATAGATAGGGCACAATCGCCGCCCTTCCCGTTTTCCCAGACCCGGTCCTGCCCGGCAGGACCGGGCGTTGCCGTCAAAGGACCGCCCGCGTGGACCGTCTCAAAGCCAAGATCCAAACCGAAGGCCAGGTACTTTCCGAACAGGTGCTCAAGGTCGATGCCTTCCTCAACCACCAGATCGATCCGGCCCTCATGCAAGCCATCGGCCAGGAATTCGCTCGTCGCTTCGCCGGGGCCGGTATCACCAAGATCGTGACCATCGAAGCCTCGGGCATCGCCCCGGCGGTAATGACCGGACTGGAGCTTGGCGTGCCGGTGATCTTCGCCCGCAAGCACCAGTCCTTGACACTCACCGACAATCTCCTGGTGGCCAGTGTCTATTCCTTCACCAAGCAGATGGAGAGCACCATAGCCGTCTCGACCATGCATCTGTCGTCCGACGACCGGGTGCTGATCATCGACGACTTCCTCGCCAACGGTAAGGCGGCCAAGGCCCTGATTTCGATCATCGGCCAGGCCGGCGCCCAGGTCGTGGGACTGGGTATCGTCATCGAGAAATCCTTCCAGGCCGGACGCGCCGAACTCGACGCCCAGGGTTACCGGGTCGAGTCCCTGGCGCGCGTCGCCTCCCTGGCCGATGGCCAGGTCACCTTCGCCGAGTAGATCATGGCCCAAGTACTGCGCATTCTCGGAGCGGATCTCGATCGCACCGAAACCTGGATCCGCTACGACAAGGCCATGTGCCTGGATTGCGTCTCCAGTTGCTGCACCCTGCCGGTGGAAGCGCGGCTGTCCGACCTGATCCGCATGGGCGTGGTGGACGAATTCGAGAAGGGCGAGCCGCTCAAGGACATCGCCAAGCGGCTGAAGAAGGATGGCATCGTCGAGCGTCTCAACGCCAAGACCGGGCTGTTCACCCTGGTGCGGCTGTCCAACAACGACTGCCTCTATCTTCATCCGAAGACCCGGCTGTGCACCATTTACGGTCAGCGCCCGGAAACCTGCCGCAACCACCCACGGGTCGGCCCGCGGCCGAACTACTGCGCCTACAAGCCACAGAAGCTGCGTTGAGTCTCTGATCGCGGCCATGGCAGTCCGCCGCTGTGGCCGCTCCTGTAGGAGTCAGGTGCTTTGCTGATCGCGGCCATGGGCCGCTCCTACGGAACCATCCGCGCCTGTAGGAGCGGCCCAGGGCCGCGATATGACCACCCGGCGGCCTAGCCTTTCAGGCGAACCGCTAGAAATCGCCACTCTCCATCGCCCTTTTCATTTCCGCGCGCTCTTCCAGGCATTCCGGCCCGGCCATGTCGAAGATCCGGCAGACCCAGGGTCGTACCTCGTAGATGCTGCAATTCATCTGCTCGCGATCCAGGGCCGCGCACCAGCCGTCGTCGAGACGCTTCATGCGGGTGCCGGTCCAGTCTTCCTCGATGTAGCGGGCGGGCACGCCGGCGTCGTCGAACAGCAGCACTTCCTGGCGGCAGCACCAGGCCTGGCAGCTGTCGCAGGTCACGGCGGGAGGGGTGAGATCGTGCAGGGGGATGTCGCTCATCCGCGCAGTGTAACGCGCCGTGTCGCCCAGCGGTTTCCGGGCGATGGCCGGAGCAGTTACCATGCGCGCTCCCGAATGGTTGTAACCAGTTGTGACCATGCCCAAGCCCTCTTCCCGCGCAGGAGCCGCCATGACGGCCGCACCCCGCTATCGCTTCTATGTCGTGGTCATCGTGCTGGTCCTGTTGACCTGCGTGGTCGCCGGTCGCATCACCTATCTCAAGCTGTTCGACGCCGACTTCCTCGGTGACCAGGGCGACCGCCGCTCGGTACGCCACATTCCCATCCCGGTCACCCGCGGCATGATCACCGACCGCAACGGTGCGCCCCTGGCGGTCTCCACCGAGGTGGTGACCATCTGGTGCAACCCGGCGGAGATGCAGGACAGCGCCGACCAGTTGAGCCGCCTGGCCCAGGCCATCCACAAGCCCGAGGCCGAGCTGCGCAACCTCATCCTCGGCCACCCGGAAAAGCACTTCCTCTACCTGGCCCGCGCCCTGTCGCCCATCGACGGCGAGAACATCATGGCCCTGGGCGTGCCCGGCGTACGCCAGATCAAGGAGTACAAACGCTACTACCCCAGCTCCGACCTGGTGGCCCAGGTGATCGGCATGGTCAACATCGACGGCCATGGCCAGGAAGGCCTGGAGCTGGGCTTCGAGGACTGGCTGGCCGGCCGCGGCGGCGTGCGCGAGGTGCTGATCAACCCGCGTGGCTCCGTGGTGAAGAACATGCGCGTGGTACGCCAGCCGCGGCCGAGCAAGGACGTGGCGCTGTCCATCGACCTGCGCCTGCAATTCATCGCCTATCGGGCGCTGCAATCGGCGGTGGAGAAGTTCGGCGCCCAGTCCGGTTCCGCCGTGCTGGTCGATCCCAAGACCGGGCAGATCCTGGCGATGACCAACTTCCCCTCCTACAACCCCAACAACCGGGCGACGCTGCAGATCCCCAACATGAGAAACCGCACCCTGACCGATGCCTTCGAGCCCGGATCGGTGATCAAGCCGTTCAGCATGTCGGTGGCCCTGGCCTCGGGCAAGTTCAACGAGAACAGCACCGTCGACGTGGCGCCCGGCTGGATGACCATCGACGGCCACACCATCCACGACGTGGCCAAGCGTGGCGTGCTGACCATGACCGGGGTGCTGCTCAACTCCTCCAACATCGGCATGAGCAAGGTGGCCCTGCAGATCGGCCCGCTGCCCATCTACGAGCAGCTCAGCCGCGTCGGCTTCGGCAACCCCATGGAGCTGGGCTTCCCCGGCGAGAACGCCGGCTACCTGCCCGGCCATACCAAGTGGTCGCAGATCGCCACCGCCAGTATGTCCTTCGGCTACAGCCTGGCGGTCAACGTCGCCGAGCTGGCCCAGGCCTACTCGGTGATCGCCAACGACGGCAAGCTCACCCCCCTGACCCTGCTCAAGGACCAGAAACAGCAGAGCGTCCAGGCCATGGACCCGACCATCGCCCGGCGCATCCGCATGATGCTCAACCACGTGGTGGAAGACGACGGCGGCGTAATCCGCGCCCGGGTGCCCGGCTACCACGTGGCGGGCAAGTCCGGTACCGCGCGTAAGGCCGGGGCCGGCAGCTACACCGAGCACGCCTATCGCTCGCTGTTCGTCGGCATGGCGCCGGCGGCCGATCCCAAGCTGGTGCTGGCGGTGATGCTGGATACGCCGACCAAGGAAGGCTACTTCGGCGGCCTGGTCTCGGCGCCGACCTTCAGCGAGATCATGTCCGGTGCCCTGCGCGCCCTGGCCGTGCCGCCGGACAACCTGCCCAAGACCGATACCGCCCAGCAGGCGCCCGCCGAGTCCCACTCCCACGGCTAGTCATAGACCGGCAATGAAAAAGGGCGACCCTGGGGGTCGCCCTTTTTCATGCTGCTGCAGCCGTCAGCGATGCAGCACGTACTGGCCGCTGAAGCGCACACCATCCTCGCCACTTTCGGTGACGATACGCGACTGCAGGGTGATGCGCGCCCGCCCGCGACGGCGGAAGGTGGTCTCGAAGCGCTCCCAGGCGCGTTCATCGGCCGGCTCGCCGTAGGCCAGGGCATCGGCGGTGATCGGCCGCGGATAGCTGATCTGGCCTTCCTGGATGAGGATGTGCCCTTCCTCGATGCCCGCCTCGCGCAGCCGCAGGTACAGCCAGCCCCAGCCGGCCAGCACGGCCACGCAGTAGAGGCTGCCGCCGAACATGGTGCTGGCGTGGTTGATGTTGGCGTCCAGCGGCGCGTGCAGTTGCAGGCGGTGCTCGCTCCAGTCGCGGACTTCCAGGCCCAGGGCCTTGGTGATGGGAATATCGTGGTGCAGCAGGGATTCGAGGTGACGGCAGTCGCGGCTCATGCCGGGATCCTTACAGACAAAATTTCACTATCGGGAGCAGACGCCAGTCATGACCAACGGGTCACGTCCTGGCGCCATTGTGCACCAAGGAAGGACGCTCCGGGGAAATGGCGGCGGGCAGGCGGAAGCGGAAGCGCGCACCGCCCAGGCTGGATTCGTCGATGGTCAGGCTGCTGCGATAGCCCTCGAGGATGTCCTGCACCACCGCCAGGCCGATACCCTGACCGGGATGCCGGCTGTCCATGCGCATGCCGCGGCGCAGCACGCTTTCGCGGCGTTCGGCCGGGATGCCCGGGCCGTCGTCCTCGATGTCGAGGATCCAGTGCTCGGTATGCCGCCGGGCGCTGACCCGCACCTGGGTCAGGCACAGCCGGTAGGCGTTCTCCAGCAGATTGCCGAAGACCTCCAGCATGGCCGCTTCCTCCGCCTGGACGCGCAGGTTGGGCGGCAGCTCCAGCTCGGCCTGGACGCGCTTCTCGGCGTAGACCTTGTCCAGGGTGCTGAACAGCGATTCCAGCAGTGGCGCCAGCTCCAGCGGCCGACTGAGCACCGCACCGCCCTGGCGGGTGGCCCGCTGCAGCTGGTACATCACCTGCTGGTTCATGCGCTCGATCTGGGTCTGCAGGGTGCCGACCTCCTGGTCCAGCTGCGGCCGTCGGCGCAATTCCTCGGTCACCCCCTGCAAGACCGCCAGGGGTGTCTTCAGGCTGTGGGCGAGATCGCCGAGCGTGTCGCGATAGCGCTCGCGCTGCAGGCGTTCGTGGTCGAGCAGGCGGTTGAGCGAACGGATCAGGCGGCTGATCTCACTGGGCACGTTCTTTTCGTCGAGCAGGTCGCGCTGGTCGGTTTCCACCGCGTCGAGTTGCTGGCTGAGGCGACGCAGGGGGCGCAGGCTCCATTGCATGACCAGCGCCAGCAGCAGCAACAGGGCACCGAGCACCCCCACCAGCCAGAGGATCACCTGGTGCAGGAAGGTAGCGCGCAACCGTTCGTATTCCTCGGCCGGCTGCATGGTAACCACGCTGAAGCCCGCCACCGGCGGATTGCCCAGCAGCACCTCGCGATCGAAGACGAAGAAGCCCTGGCCCTGGTCATCGGTGGCCTTGACCAGCTTGACCCCGCCGCCGTCGAAGGTGGGCTTGTAGTTGGGTCGCTCCTTGATTGCCGAGCGCGAGCGCCAGAGCAGGCGCCCGTTCTGGTCGTAGACATAGCCGAGGATCGGCGAACCGGGCCGGTCGAAGACCTCCTCGGCGATCATCTCCGGCATCGCCAGGCGTCCGTCGATGGCCCGTGCCGCGCCGATCAGGGTGTTGGCGTTGGCTTCCAGGCGCGCGGCGACGAAGTTCTCCACCGTGCGATCGAAGGCATTGCGAATCGCCGGCACGATCAACGCCAGGCAGACGATCACCAGCAGCGCCGCGCTGAGCAATAGCCGCACGCGAAAGGAACGGATCACTGGCAGCGCTCGGTGAACAGGTAGCCGCGGCCCCGGACCGTTTCGATGGGTTGCATCTGGCAGCTGGCCTCCAGCTTGCGCCGCAGGCGGCCCACCAGCACCTCGATGACGTTGCTGTCGTGCTCGCCGTCATCGTCGTAGAGCTGCTCCATGAGCCGCTCCTTGGTGATCACCTGCTGGTGGTTGCGCATCAGGTATTCCAGCAGGCGGTACTCGTAGGCGGTGAGCTGCAGCGGTTGCTCTTCGTTGAAGGCCTGCTGGCGACCCAGGTCAAGCTTGAGCGAACCGGCGCGGATGCTCGGCTGGACGAAGCCCGCCGAGCGCCGCAGCAGCACGTTGAGGCGCGCTTCCAGCTCTTCGAACTGGAAGGGCTTGACCACGTAGTCATCCGCGCCGGCACCGAGACCCTCGACCTTGTCCTGCCAGCTGCCGCGGGCGGTGAGGATGAGGATGGGCAGGGTGGCGCCCTGGTTGCGCAGCTGGCGGATCAGATCGAGCCCGCTCATGCCCGGCAGGCCCAGGTCGATGATGGCGAGGTCGTGATGGAATTCGCGGGCGCTGTAGAGCGCTTCTTCCGCATCGGCCACGGCATTGACGACATGACCGGCTTCACCCAGACGCACCTTGAGGTGGTGGCGCAGCAGGTTTTCGTCTTCGACGACGAGGATCTTCATGCAGACTCCTGAACAGCTAACGAGACGCTCTCTGGTCGCGATCGCACATGTCGCACGCTTCGCGCAGCGGAGCCGGGATACCGATTATGGCGCCTGTGGCGGGCTGGCGGCGAGAGTGCGGGATGGATGGACGAGGTCACTCACTTTATTCCAGGCAAAAAAAACCTCTCCAGTTGGAGAGGTAAGGAGCACTTCATGGGGATCGGAAACTGCCGTTGGGGGACGGCTACAGGGAACCAGAGCTGACTTGGTGACCCTGCAATGGAGTTACAAGGATGAACATCGCCAGGTCGGGTCGAAGTGTCCGGACGATCTGCCTTAGCGGGAGCTGCGCTAGGGTGAACATATCCGGGCGACCTCGGCGTTGCTGATCTGACAGTTGCAGATTAGGCCAATGGCCCTGAACGCTCCCTGAACTCGTCCTGAACGCTAGCTGAACGGTGGCGAAGTGGCGCGAAGGCTATGAACAGGCGGCTCAGCCGATCCGTCGCCCAACGACTTCAGGGCAGCTGGCCCAGGCAACCGCCGAGGGTGTCGGCCACGCGCTGCAACAGCGCGGTGTAGCCCTGTCGATCCACGGCGATGCGGGCACCCAGCGGGTCCAGCTCCACCAGGGTCACCGGCAGACCGCTGCTCAGGGTGGTGGCGATCTTCGGCTGCAGCGGCGGCTCGGTGAAGACACAGGTCGGCCCGGCCGCCTTGAGTTCTTCACGCATGGCGGCCACGTGACGGGCGCCGGGCTGGACGTCGGCGCCTAGGGCGAAGACGCCACGATGCCCCAGGCCATAGGCCTCCTCGAAATAGTCGAAGGCCTCGTGGAAGACGAAGTAGGGCTTGCCGGCCAGGGGCGCCAGCTGAGCGCGCAAGGCCTGATCCTTGGCCGCGAGTTCGGTCTCGAAGGTCTGGAGGTTGGCCGCATAGCGTTGCGCATTGGCCGGATCGGCCTGGCTCAGATCGGCAGCCAGGCGGGTGGCGATCACTCGGGCATTGGCCGGGGCCAGCCAGAGATGGGCGTCCAGGCTACCGGGACGATGGTCATGGTCGTGGGCATATTCGGGCTCGCTACCATGTTCATCACCGTGCGCATGGTCGTGGCCATGCTCGTGCTCGTCGCCGTGATCGTCGTCCTGGGCGTCCGCCTGCTCTTCGCCGAAGCGCCGCAGGTGCAGGCCCGGCAACTCCTGAATCGCCACGCTGGGGCCCTGGCGCTCCTTGAGCACGGCCGGCAGGAAGGTCTCCAGATCCGGGCCGATCCAATAGACGAGATTGGCCTCGCGCACCTGGCGCAGGTCCGAGGGGCGCAGGGCGTAATGGTGTGGCGAGGCGCCCGGTGGCAAGAGCACGGCGGGCTGCCCGGCACCGTCCTGGATGGCCGCGGCGATCAGTTGCAGAGGCTTGATGCTGGTCAGCACCTTGACCTCGGCCTGGGCGGGCAGCAGGGCGCAGGTGAGCAACAGGGAGGCGACGAGGGGTAGGAGGCGCGGCACGTGAAAATCCCGATTCTTAAGAGAGGTGCAATATAATAACGTCCTGGCTTCCAAGGTACTGCTCCATGTCCGACGCTCCCCTGGCCTTTCGGCCCCACGATCACTCCCGCTGCGTCGCCCACGCGCTGGCCGAGGCCGACGATCTCTGCCGTCGCGCCGGCGTGCGCCTCACCGACCTGCGCAAACGGGTGCTGGAGTTGGTCTGGCAAAGCCATAAGCCTCTGGGCGCCTACGACATCCTGGCCGTGCTCAGCGAGCAGGACGGCCGCCGCGCCGCGCCACCCACCGTCTATCGGGCATTGGATTTCCTCGTCGAGAACGGCCTGGTGCATCGCATCGCCTCGCTCAATGCCTTCGTCGGCTGCAACCATCCCGGCGAGGCCCACCAGGGCCAGTTCCTGATCTGCCGTAGCTGCCAGGTGAGCATCGAGCTGGAACAGCCGGCCGTGCACCAGGCCATCCTCGACGGCGCCAGCGCCGTGGGCTTCCAGGTGGAAGGCCAGACCGTGGAAGTGGTCGGTCAGTGCTCCGCCTGCCGGAAGCAGGCATGAGCGAGGCGCTGATCCGACTGCAGGATGTCAGCGTGACCTTCGCCGGCCAGCCGGTGCTCGACCAGGTCAGCCTGACCCTGGATCCCGGCCGCATCGTCACCCTCATCGGCCCCAACGGCGCCGGCAAGACCACCCTGGTGCGCAGCGTGCTCGGCCTGCTCACGCCGGATCGCGGCAGTGTCTGGCGCCGCCCGCGGCTGCGCATCGGCTACATGCCGCAGAAGCTGCAGGTGGACGCCACCCTGCCACTGTCGGTGCTGCGCTTCCTGCGCCTGGTGCCAGGGGTGAATCGCGCCAGCGCCCTGGCGGCCCTGGGCGAAGTGGGTGCCGAAGGGGTCATCGACAGCCCCCTGCAAAGCATCTCCGGCGGTGAATTGCAGCGAGTGCTGCTGGCCCGCGCGCTGCTCCGCCAGCCCGAACTGCTGGTGCTCGACGAACCCGTGCAAGGGGTCGACATCAATGGCCAGAGCGAGCTGTACCGACTGATCGGCCAGTTGCGCGAGCGCCATGGCTGCGGCGTGCTGATGGTCTCCCACGACCTGCACCTGGTGATGGGTGCCACCGACCAGGTGATCTGCCTGAATCGCCACGTCTGCTGCTCCGGCCATCCCGAGCAGGTCAGCGGCGATCCGGCCTACCAGGCGCTGTTCGGCCAGAGCGCGCGCAATCTCGCCGTCTATCACCACCACCACGATCATGCCCACGACCTGCATGGCAGCGTGGTCAAGACCCCGCATGTCCATGGAGCCCACTGCAAGCATGGCTGATTTTCTGCTGTATGCCCTGCTCGCCGGTCTCGCCCTCGCCTTGGTCGCTGGTCCGCTTGGCTCCTTCGTGGTCTGGCGACGCATGGCCTATTTCGGCGACACCCTGTCCCATGCCGCCCTGCTCGGGGTAGCGCTGGGCTTCCTGCTGGATGTCAGCCCGACCCTGACCGTCACCGTCGGCTGCCTGGCGCTGGCCGTGCTGCTGGTGGTACTGCAACGCCGCCGGGGGCTGGCCGCCGACACCCTGCTGGGCATCCTCGCCCACAGCACCCTGTCGCTGGGGCTGGTGGCGCTGTCGTTCATGCACGAGGTGCGGATCGACCTGATGAGCTATCTGTTCGGCGACCTGCTGGCGGTAGGTCCGGCCGACCTACGCTGGATCCTCGGCGGCAGCGCCCTGGTGCTGGCGGCCCTGGCCTGGCTGTGGCGGCCGCTGCTGGCCATCACCGTGCACGAGGAGCTGGCCCAGGTCGAAGGCCTACCGGTGACCTGGATCCGCCTGGCGCTGATGCTGCTGGTGGCCATCGTCATCGCCGTGGCCATGAAGATCGTCGGGGTGCTGCTGATCACCTCGCTGCTGATCATCCCCGCCGCCACCGCCCAGCGCCATGCCCGCAGCCCGGAGCAGATGGCCTGTGGCGCCAGTCTGCTGGGCATGGCCGCGGTCTGCCTGGGCCTGACGCTGTCCTGGTACCAGGACACCCCGGCCGGCCCCTCGGTGGTGGTGGCCGCTGCGGGAATGTTCCTGCTGGGCTATCTGCTGCCGCGGCGCGCTTAGCCGTTCTAGTGGGGCGCCTGCCACACCGCCTGGCTCACGTCGACCTTGCGCGGAATCAGCCCCTGGGCGTGGAAGATGTCGGCAGTCTGCTGCTGGGTGGCGATGATCTCGGGCGTCAGTGCCGTCACCCCATAGCCGGCACGGGCCTGCCAGGTGGCGATCACCGCTTCCGGCAGACCGATCTGCTGCGCCAGGATGCGGCTCACCTCCGGCTTGTGGGTATTGGCCCAGGCCCCGGCCTTGGCCAGCTCCGCCAGCAGCAGGCGGATCGCCTCGGGATGGGCATCGGCGAAGCGGCGCGACCCTTCATAGAAGCTGTTGGCGTGCAGCAGGCCCTTGTAGTCGGCGAGTACGCGCACCGGCTGGCTTTGCTGGATGGCCGCCAAGTACGGGTCCCAGACCACCCAGGCGTCCACCGAGCCGTTGGCGAAGGCGGCGCGGGCATCGGCGGGCGGCAGATAGACCGGCTGGATGTCCTTGAAGCCGAGCCCGGCCTTTTCCAGGGCAGCGACCAGCAGGAAGTTCGCGCTGGAACCCTTCTGCACCGCGACCTTCTTGCCCTTGAGTGCCGCCACGTCGCGGATCGGTGAGCCTTCCGGCACCAGGATGGCCTCGACCGACTCACTGGCCGGTTCGGCCCCCAGATAGACCAGATCGATCCCGGCGGCCTGGGCGAAGATCGGGGGCGGCGAGCCGGTGTAGCCGACGTCGATGCTGCCGGCGTTGAGCGCCTCCAGCAGCTGCGGGCCGGCCTGGAACTCACGCCAGCTCACTTGGTAGCCCTGGGCGCCCAGGGTCTGCTCCAGGGTACCCTGGGCCTTGAGCACGGCCAGCAGGCCACCGCCCTTCTGGTAGCCGATCCGGAGTGGCTGGTCGGCGGCCTGGGCCGCGGCCAGGCTGCCGAAGGTCGTCAGGGCCACCAGGGCGATGCATGCCAGGCGACGAAGAGTTGCGAAAGTCATAGCGGCCTTCCCTTATTCCATTGAGGAAGGCCAGCTTGGCTGCTTTATACGAAAAGGTTTAATACTCTTCTCGCCTAAGGCTATGCCGTCCGCCAGGGTGTGGTCAGTTGTCGAAGGTCCGATTGACGCTGTGCCCAGGATCACGCCACCCTGCGCGGGCGGCGGCCACCGGGGCCACCGCCCCTATCGGAGCCTGCCATGCCTTTTCTGATCGAGACCTTCGACAAGCCGGACAGCCTGGCCCTGCGCCAGCAGCATCGCCCGGCCCACCTGGACTTCCTCCGCGAGCAAGCCGCCGCCCTACTGGCCTGCGGCGCCAAGCTCAGCGACGACGGCGAGACCGCCAGCGGCAGCATCTACATCGTCGACGTGGAAACCCGTGCCGAGGCGGAGGCCTTCCTGGCCCAGGACCCCTTCAGCCAGGTCGGCCTGCCCGCCGAGGTGCGCATCACCCGCTGGCGCAAGGCGGTGCTCGACGGCAAGGCCTTCATCTGAGTATCCGGCGGCCCCGGCCGCCATCCCCGACCCCTCCTTTGGCTTAAGAAATCCTTAAAACTGGCAGAATGCCAGCTTAATCACCGCCATTCGCCGGTGTTGTCAGTTCACACTTTCGGGAATCGCTTCACGGAAAAGTGATGCAGCGCAAGAAAACCCGGGCTTTTCCGATCGCCTCGTTAAGGAAGGAAGCGAACTAGCCTAAGCTCAGCGGGCTCAGATGAACGATGCGCCGACATCCGTTCCCCATCGCTCGATTGAGGCAACGCTGTCTCGCCTTCGCTAGTACAGAGGACTCAGCATGACCAAGACCACGCCCGAGAAAGACCTGCGGATCGAGACCATTCGTGGACTGGCGCTGTTTCTGATGGTGGCGGGCCATGTCATCGGCAACTCTTCCATCTACGGCATGAAGGTGCCGGACGATTCGACGCTCCGCTACCTGTACGACTCCCTGGTCTACGTGCGCATGCCGCTGTTCACGGCGATATCCGGCTATGTCTATGCGCTCCGCCCGGTAAACACCGGGAGCGATCTGTCGCGTTTCTATCTGGGCAAGTTCAAGCGCATCGGCATTCCCCTGCTAGTCGTGTCGACACTGTTCTTCGCCGTGCAGATGGCCATTCCCAATACCAACACCAAGCCGCAGCTGACCGACATCTTCAGCATCTACTTCTTCAGCTACGCACACTTCTGGTTCCTGCAGTCGATCTTCTGCATCTTCGTGTTCATCGCACTGCTGGAGAAGGCCGGGCTGTTGCTCAGCCTGCGGAATTTCGGTTTCGTGCTCCTGGCCGCGCTGGTTGCATCCCAGGCCTGGGAAAACTTCCCGGACCTTTTCAGCCTGAACAAAGCCATGCAACTGCTGCCGTTCTTCCTGTTGGGCCTGGGGTTGTACCGTTTCGCCGATCGCCTGATCACGCATCGAAACATCGTCCTTGCCGGCATCGCCTTGTGCTTGCTGGTGGCCATCGATCAGGCCTATCTGTTCGAACTGCTTGACCTCGATGAGAACGAGATCGAACTCATAGGTACTGCCCTGGGCCTGGCCGCCATCAGCCTGCTGATAGCCCGGCGCTTCTATTTCAAGCCACTGGCCTGGCTGGGCTATTTCTCCTTCGAGATCTACCTGTTCCACGTCTTCGGCACCGCTGGTGCCCGCATCGTGCTGAACAAGCTGGAGGTCCATAACCTCTGGGTGATCTTCACCGTCAGCATGGTGCTGGGCTTGTTCCTGCCGGTGGCGTTGAAGCTGGTGCTGGAGCGGATCAGCCCGCTGCACTTCCTCAGCGTGGCCTTCTTCGGCGCCAAGACACGGGTCAACCGGGCCACGCCGCCGCTGCAGAAAAAGGCCGCTGCCTGACTCGACCGGCCACAAAAAACCCACGCCGAGGCGTGGGTTTTTCATGACCGCGAGGATCACTCGACGCTGAGCACCACGCGCCCCCGGGTCGGGCACTGCTCCATGCAGCGATGGGCCTCGACGTACTGGTCGAAGGGGAAGACCTGCTTGATCTGTGCCTTGAGCAGCCGATCACGGGTCAGCTGGTCGATGTGCTGCAGCGCCTCGCGTACCACGGCGCAGTCCGCTTCCAGGCCCATCTCCGGCTGGCCGGTGAAATCCTGCACGCAGTGGATGTAGAGCTTGAATTTCTTCTTGAAGGCCGCGCAGGCCGGCAGCGGGGTCTGGTTGCCGCCGTTGAGGCCGTAGAGCAGCAGGCGCCCACGGGGCGCCATGGCCTCGCCGAGCAGTGCCAACTGCGGGCCGCCCAGGGCATCCAGGGCCACGTGCACGCCTACGCCGTCGGTGATGCTGGCGATGCGGCTGACCAGATCCTCTTCCTCGGCGGCGATGACCTTGTCGGCACCCAGTTCGCGCAGGTAGTCGCGGTCGCCGGCATCGTGGGTACTGGCGATGACCCGCGCGCCCAGGGCCTTGGCCAGCTGAATGGAGACCGGTCCGCAACAGCGGCTGGCGTCGGTGATCAGCACCCATTCGCCTGGCTGCAGGCGCGCCTGGTGCACCAGACCGGTGTAGGCGGTCAGCAGCGGGGTGTAGTGCACCGCGGCCTCGACCGGGGTAAGGACATCCGGATAGCGCACCAGGGAGGTGGCAGGATAGACCAGGTCATCACCATAGGCCGGATAGCGATTGATGTCGTGACCGAGGAAACTGGCCACCCGATCACCCACTGCCAGGTCGGCAACGCCCTCGCCCAGGGCGGTGACCACCCCGGCCAGCTCGCAACCGAGACCCGCTGGCGGATTGGCCTGCTCGGGGGCCAGGTTCTGCCGCCAGAGCACGTCGTACCAGCTCACGCCAATAGCCTGCACCTGCACCAGCACCTCGCCGGGCCCGGCCATGGGCGTGGGCCGGTCGATGCAGGTGAGCACCTCCGGTGGGCCGAATTCGGTGAACTGGATCAGGCGGGACATGGGACTACCTCGCGTTGATGCCGACCCCGGAACGGTTGCCGAGGCGGACTGCTATGACTAGGACTCTAACCAGCCTTCCCTTAGGATTCTATGCATCCCCATCGATAATGGACATCGGGGGTATCGATCCACTCCCTGCCGGGGCCTGAATGAACCGTACCGATCTGCGTCGCGTCGACCTCAACCTGCTCATCGTGTTCGAGACCCTGATGCTCGAGCGCAGCGTCACCCGTGCCGCGGAAAAGCTGTTCCTTGGCCAGCCGGCGATCAGCGCCGCCCTGGCGCGGCTGCGCACCCTGTTCGACGATCCACTGTTCGTCCGCACCGGGCGCAGCATGGAACCCACGCCCCGCGCCCAGGAGATCGCCGCCCTGCTGTCGCCGGCGCTGGACCAGATCTCCAGCGCGGTGAGCCGCACCCAGAGCTTCGAGCCGGCCAGCGCCGACCGGGTGTTTCGCGTCGGCCTGTCCGACGATGTCGAATTCGCCCTGCTGCCGCCCTTGCTGCGACGCATCCGCATCGAGGCGCCGGGGACCACCCTGGTGGTGCGACGGATGAACTACCTCACCGCCGCCGGCATGCTGGCCTCCGGCGAGATCACCGTGGCGGTGGGCTACACCGAGGAGTTGCCGGCCAACGCCAAGCGCCGACCGGTGCGCCGCTTCGGCTTCAAGGTCTTGCGCGCCGACAGCAAGCCTGGGCGCCTGACCCTGGACGAGTACTGCGCTCGTCCCCATGCCCTGGTGTCCTATGCCGGCGACCTCACCGGCTATGTCGACGAATTGCTCGACAAGCTCGGCCGCCAGCGCCGGGTCGTGCTGGCGGTGCCCCAGTTCAACGGCCTGGGCTCGCTGCTGGCGGAAACTGACCTGCTGGTGATGGTGCCGGACTATACCGCGCGCCTGCTGGCCAGCACTGGCGGTCTTCGCTACGAGGACCCGCCCGCCGAGCTGAACGACGGCGGCCACGAACTGCCCATGGCCTGGAGCGGCGCCCAGGATCACGACCCCGGCGAGCGCTGGCTGAGGTCACGCATCCAGATGTTCATCGGCGATCCGGACAGCCTTTGAGGCTGAGCCCCTGCCCTCGATCGGGCGGAAGGGCTCAACAGCGGCCCTTTCCGGCGGGCGCCATCACCGCCAGCGATACCTACGTCAAAACCATCATCGACATCGATAAATAAGTTCGAGCCCTTCGATTCGTCGCTGCCCTCGCGCGGCGGCAGACTCGCCTTCCTGACCTCTTTCCACCTCGGGCGGACTCGAACATGGAACTCTTCGCGAAAACCCTCGGCCCCCTGGCCCTGACTTCCACCCTGCTGCTCGCCGCCTGCGGTGATTCCCATCCCCAGGCCAGCGCTGCACCGCCCGCGCCCAAGGTGAGCGCCGCCGAGGTGCTGCGCCAGCCGGTGGTGGAGTGGGACGAGGTGACCGGTCGCCTGGAGGCCCCGGAATCCGTGGTAGTGCGACCCCGCGTGTCCGGCTACGTCGACCGGGTAATGTTCCACGAAGGTGCCCAGGTCAAGCGCGGCGACCTTCTCATGCAGATCGATCCGCGGCCTTTCCAGGCCGAGGTCAAGCGCCTCGAAGCCGAGCTGCAACAGGCTCGCGCCAACGCCAGCCGCACCGCCGACGAAGCCGCCCGCGGCGAACGCCTGCGCAGCAGCAACGCCATTTCCGCGGAGATCGTCGAGGCCCGCCGCAGTGCCGCCCAGGAAGCCAAGGCCAGCGTCGCCGCCGCCCAGGCGCAACTGGACGCCGCCCGCCTGAACCTGGGCTTCACCGAGGTCCGCGCCGCCATCGACGGTCGTGTCGGCCGTGCCGAGGTCACCGCCGGCAACCTGGTGAACGCGGGCGATACCCGTCTCACCACCCTGGTCTCCACCGACAAGGTCTACGCCTACTTCGATGCCGACGAGCGCGTCTTCCTCAAGCAGCAGGCGCTGGCCCGCCAGGGTCAACGTGGCAACGCCAGCCCGGTCTACATGGCGCTGTCCAACGAGGAGGACTTTTCCCACGAAGGCCACATGGACTTCATGGACAACCAGCTCGATCCGCGCACCGGCACCATCCACGGCCGCGCCGTGTTCGACAACGCCGACGGGCGCTTCACCCCCGGGCTCTACGCCCGACTGCGCCTGGTGGGCAGCGGCACCTACGAAGGCACCCTGATCCAGGACGCCGCCGTGGGCACTGACCTGGGCAAGAAATTCGTGCTGGTGGTGGATGGCCAGAGCAAGGCCGCCTACCGCACCGTCGACCTGGGCCCACGCCTGGAAGGCTTGCGCATCGTCCGCAAGGGCCTGGAAGCCGGCGATCGCATCGTGGTCAACGGCCTGCAGCGGGTCCGTCCGGGCATGACCGTCGACGCCCAGTCGGTACCCATGGCCGACGCCACCACCCTGGCCGCCCTCAAGCGCCAGCGCGATGCGGTATTGGCCAGCCTGCCGGCGCCTAACCAGCCGCTCAAGCTGGGTAGTCGCTAGACCCCAGGCTCCACCCCGTCCAGCTCAAAACCTTCGCCCATATAGGCATCGCGGTATCGCGGCCATGGGCCGCTCCTACGAGATATCCGGCTTCTGTAGGAGCGGCCCATAGGCCGCGATGGACGCGACGGCCGCCTGTTGCCCAAGGAAAGCCCGATGAACTTCTCCCAGTTCTTCATCCGCCGGCCGATCTTCGCCGCCGTGCTCTCGCTGATCATCCTGATCGGCGGAGCCATCTCGCTGTTCCAGCTGCCGATCAGCGAATACCCCGAGGTGGTGCCGCCCACCGTGGTGGTGCGCGCCACCTTCCCCGGCGCCAACCCCAAGGTGATCGGCGAGACCGTCGCCGCGCCCCTGGAGCAGGCCATGAACGGCGTGGAGCACATGCTCTACCTGTCGTCGCAGTCCACCGCCGACGGCAAGCTGACCCTGACCATCACCTTCGCTCTGGGTACCAACCTGGATACCGCCCAGGTACAGGTGCAGAACCGCGTCACCCGCACCCTGCCCAAGCTGCCGGAAGAGGTGCAGCGCCTCGGCGTGACCGCCGACAAGGCCTCCCCGGACCTGGCGATGGTGGTGCACCTGACCTCGCCGGATCAGCGCTACGACATGCTCTACCTGTCCAACTACGCCCTGATCAACGTCAAGGACGAACTGGCGCGGCTGGACGGCGTGGGCGATGTCCAGCTGTTCGGCATGGGCGACTATTCCCTGCGCGTCTGGCTCGATCCGGATAAGGTGGCCTCGCGCGGCCTGACCGCCAGCGACGTGGTCGCCGCCATCCGCGAGCAGAACCGCCAGGTCGCGGCGGGCGCCCTCGGTGCGCCGCCAGCGCCGGGCAGCACCAGCTTCCAGTTGGCCATCAACACCCAGGGCCGCCTGGTGGACGAGGAAGAATTCGCCAACATCATCGTGCGCGCCGGCAGCGACGGCCAGATCACCCGGCTGCGCGACATCGCCCGCATCGAACTGGGCTCCAACCAATACGCCTTGAGATCCCTGCTGAACAACCAGCCGGCAGTGGCCATCCCGATCTTCCAGCGCCCCGGCAGCAATGCCATCGACCTGTCCAACCAGGTGCGCGCCAAGATGGCCGAGCTCAAGCAGAGTTTCCCCCAGGGCATGGACTACGAGATCGTCTACGACCCGACCATCTTCGTGCGCGGCTCCATCGAAGCCGTGGTCCACACCCTGTTCGAAGCCATCATCCTGGTGGTGCTGGTGGTGATCCTGTTCCTGCAGACCTGGCGCGCTTCCATCATTCCCCTGGTGGCGGTGCCGGTGTCGCTGATCGGCACCTTCGCGGTGATGCACGCCTTCGGCTTCTCGCTCAATGCGCTGTCCCTGTTCGGCCTGGTGCTGGCCATCGGCATCGTGGTGGACGACGCCATCGTGGTGGTGGAGAACGTCGAGCGGAACATCGGCCTGGGCCTCGATCCGGTGGCCGCCACCCGCCGTGCCATGGGTGAAGTGACGGGCCCCATCATCGCCACCGCCCTGGTGCTCTGCGCGGTGTTCGTCCCCACCGCCTTCATCTCCGGCCTTACCGGGCAGTTCTATCGCCAATTCGCCCTGACCATCGCCATCTCCACGGTGATCTCGGCGTTCAACTCCCTGACCCTGTCGCCGGCCCTGGCCGCGGTGCTGCTCAAGGGCCACGACGCGCCCAAGGACCGCTTCTCGCGGCTGCTCGACCGACTGTTCGGTGGCTGGCTGTTCGCCCCCTTCAACCGCTTCTTCGAGCGGGCCAGCCACGGCTACGTCGGTACCGTGCGCCGGGTGCTGCGCGGTAGCTCCATCGTGCTGGTGCTCTATGTGGTGCTGCTCGGCCTGACCGGCCTGGGCCTGGTGAAGACGCCGACCGGCTTCGTACCGCCCCAGGACAAGCAGTACCTGGTGGCCTTCGCCCAGCTGCCCGACGCCGCCACCCTGGATCGCAGCGAAGAGGTCATCCGCCGCATGTCGGCCATCGCCCTCAAGCACCCGGGCGTGGAAAGCACCGTGGCCTTCCCCGGCCTGTCCATCAACGGCTTCACCAACAGCCCCAACAGCGGCATCGTCTTCGTGACCCTGAAGCCCTTCGAGGAGCGTCGTGATCCCTCGCTGTCGGCCGGTGCCATCGCCGCCCAGCTGAACGGTGAATTCGCCGCCATCCAGGAATCCATCATCGCCATCTTCCCGCCGCCACCGGTGCAGGGGCTGGGCAGCATCGGCGGCTTCCGCCTGCAGGTGGAAGACCGTGGCAACCTGGGTTACGAAGAACTCTACGCCCAGACCCAGAGCGTGCTGGCCAAGGCGCGGCAGTTGCCGGAGCTGGCGCCGGAGTCGCTGTTCACCAGCTACCAGGTCAACGTGCCACAGATCGATGCCCACATCGACCGTGAGAAGGCCAAGACCCACGGGGTGCCCATCGACGCCATCTTCGACACCCTGCAGGCCTACCTGGGCTCGGTCTACGCCAACGACTTCAACCGTTTCGGCCGTACCTTCCAGGTCAACGTCCAGGCCGACCAGCGCTTCCGCCTGGAGCCCGAGCAGATCGGCCAGCTCAAGGTGCGCAACGACCGCGGCGAGATGGTGCCCCTGTCCACCTTCGTCAAGATCAGCGATACCGCCGGCCCCGACCGGGTGATGCACTACAACGGCTTCCTCACCGCCGAGATCAACGGCGCGCCGGCACCGGGCTACAGCTCCGGCCAGGCCCAGGCGGCCATCGAGCGACTGCTCAAGCAGGAGCTGCCCAACGGCATGACCTTCGAATGGACCGAGCTGACCTACCAGCAGATCCTCTCCGGCAATACCGCCCTGCTGGTGTTCCCGCTCTGCGTGCTGCTGGCCTTCCTGGTGCTGGCTGCCCAGTACGAGAGCTGGAGTCTGCCGCTGGCGGTGATCCTGATCGTGCCCATGACCCTGCTCTCGGCCATCACCGGGGTGATCCTGGCCGGCAGTGACAACAACATCTTCACCCAGATCGGCCTGATCGTGCTGGTGGGCCTGGCGTGCAAGAACGCCATCCTCATCGTCGAGTTCGCCAAGGACCAGCAGGCCACCGGCAAGGACCGCGTCGCCGCGGTGCTGGAGGCCTGCCGCCTGCGCCTGAGGCCCATCCTGATGACCAGCTTCGCCTTCATCATGGGCGTGGTGCCCCTGGTGACCTCGACCGGTGCCGGTGCCGAGATGCGCCATGCCATGGGCGTCGCGGTGTTCTCCGGGATGCTCGGGGTGACCTTCTTCGGCCTGCTACTCACGCCGCTGTTCTATGTACTGGTGCGCGCCTTCGTGGAGCGTCGCCAGGCCCGTTCCGCCATCGCCCGGGAGGCCCAGGCATGAAGGTCTTCGCTCCCCTGCTGCTGGCGCTGGCGGTTTCCGCCTGCGCCGTCGGCCCGCACTACCAGGCCCCGCAACCGACACCTGCGCAGCTCAAGGCCAGCGAGCAGCCCGCGGTCTACGACCAGGGCCGCTTCGAGGCGCTCTGGTGGCGCCAGTTCGAGGACCCGACCCTCAACGCCCTGGTGGCAAGCAGCCTGGACGGCAACCGTGAATTGCGCGCCGCCTTCGCCCGGCTGCGCGCCGCCCGCGCCCTGAGGGACGACGACGCCAACGATCTCTATCCGACCGTCACCAGCCGCGCCAGCAGCCAGCTCGGCAAGGCCCAGCAACCCGGCTTCACCGAAGAGCGGGTCAACAGCGACCGTTACGACCTGGGCCTGGACATGGCCTGGGAAATCGATCTGTTCGGTCGGGTACGCCATACCCTGGAAGCCAGCGACGCCCGCGCCGAGGCGGCGGCCTCCGACCTCGCCGGGCTGCAGGTCAGCCTGATCGCCGAACTGGTGGATGCCTATGGCGATCTGCGCGGCGCCCAGTTGCGCGAACGCATCGCCCGCGACAACCTGGGCAACCAGCGCGAAGCGCGCCGCCTGACCGTGACCCTGAGGGACGAAGGCATGGGCAGCGACCTGGACGTGCAGCGCAGCGAAGCGCGCCTGGCCGCCACCGAAGCCAGCCTGCCGGAATTCCAGGCCCAGGCCACCCGCGCCCGCAACCGCATCGCCACCCTGCTCGGCGAGCGGCCGGACGCCCTGAGCGTGGATCTCTCGCCCAAGGCCCTGCCGGCCATCGCCAAGCGCCTGCCTATCGGCGATCCCGGCGAATTGCTGCGGCGGCGCCCGGACGTGGCGGCCGCCGAACGCCGCCTGGCCGCCGCCACTGCCGACGTCGGAGTCGCCACCGCCGATCTCTTCCCGCGGGTCAGTCTCTCGGGCTTCCTCGGCTTCACCGCCGGGCGCGGTTCGCAGATCGGCAGCAGCGCCGCGCGCGCCTGGACGCTGGGGCCGAGCATCAGCTGGCCGGCCTTCGACCTGGGCAGCGTCCGCGCCCGCTTGCGCGGCGCCCGTGCCGGCTCGGACGAGGCCCTCGCCAATTACGAGCAACAGGTGCTGACCGCCCTGGAAGAAAGCGCCAATGCCTTCAGCGACTACGGCCGCCGCCAGGAGCGCCTGCAGGCATTGATTCGCCAGTCGGTGGCCAGCCGCGCCGCCGCCGATCAGGCCGAGATCCGCTACCGCGAGGGCGGCACCGATTTCCTGGTGCTGCTCGATGCCCAGCGCGAGCGCCTGGCCGCCGAGGACCAGCAGGCCCAGGGCGAGATCGAGCTCTATCGCGGCATCGTCGCCCTCTACAAGGCCCTGGGTGGCGGCTGGGACGTGCAGCCCGCCCGTCTCGCCCAGGGCAACGTTTCCCCCGCGCAGGCGTTCTGACCGTCTGCGCTTACCCCCGGCACGCGTTTCTTGCTCCTTTGGCGTGTCGGGTTTTTTCTTCCCCGCAGCCGGCGCCCGTCCAGCACGACGCGCCGGCTGCTGCCCTCTCGCCCGCCCTTGAGCAAAAGCCCGCTCCAGAGGTCTCAATCAGGTCTGGAACGCACCTGCCGCCGGCCTGGACGACCCTGGGGTTCGCCTGTGCCCTGTTTCCTAATATTTTGTAAGGGAGACAGGCCTAGGAATTCGTGGTCTCTCTTTTATTATCACCGTAGGTTATTAAACCGTCGGTTCTTGTACGAAACTCATAGATCGATTGCCTTACCGCTCGCCGTCCGGCGAGTCTCCCGGTGAGCGGATCGAATGCCTCGAAGCCTCGAGGGAGCCCCATCTACCAACCGCCGTGAGGCGGCTCAGCTAAAGGATGCAGGCATGGTATTGGCGCTGATCATCGCGTTGCCCTTCCTGGGAACATTGCTGTCGCTGGCGACCGATCGCGTTGGTCGGCGCGCCTGTGCCCTGGGCGCCGCCGTGGCCCCTGCCGTAGCTCTCGCCCTGCTGGCGACGCAACTGCCTGCAGTACTGGACGGCGCCGTGCTGCTGCACCGGGTCGACTGGCTGCCCGCCCTGGGCCTGAACCTCAGCCTGCGCCTGGATGGCCTGGGGCTGATGTTCGCCCTGATGATCCTGGTCATCGGCCTGTTGGTGATCCTCTATGCCACCTATTACCTGAGCAAGGACGAACCGGTCGGGCGCTTCTTCGCCTACCTGCTGCTGTTCATGGGTGCCATGCTGGGCGTGGTACTGGCGGAAAACCTGCTGCTGCTGATGGTGTTCTGGGAGCTGACCAGCCTGTCGTCCTTCCTGCTGATCGGCTTCTGGAGCCACAGCAAGGAAGCCCGCCAGGGTGCGCGCATGGCGCTGACCGTCACCGGCGGCGGCGGCCTGGCCCTGCTCGCCGGCATCCTGCTGCTCGGCCATATCGTCGGCAGCTTCGAACTGAGCGACGTCATCGCCGCCGGCCCGCTGATCACCGGCCATGCGCTCTATCCCCTGGCGCTGATCCTGGTGCTGCTGGGCGTCTTCACCAAGTCCGCACAATTTCCCTTCCACTTCTGGCTGCCCCAGGCCATGGCCGCGCCGACACCCGTGTCGGCCTATCTGCACTCGGCGACCATGGTCAAGGCCGGGGTCTTCCTGCTGGCGCGGCTCTATCCGGCGCTGGCCGATTCGGAGTGGTGGTTCTATATCGTCACCCTCACCGGCCTCACCACCCTGGTGGTGGGCGCCATCCTGGCGCTGTTCCAGCACGACCTCAAAGGGTTGCTGGCCTATTCCACCATCAGCCACCTGGGCCTGATCACCCTGCTGTTCGGCCTCGACACCCAGCTCTCCACCGTGGCGGCGGTGTTCCACATCCTCAACCACGCCACCTTCAAGGCCTCGCTGTTCATGGCCGCCGGCATCATCGACCACGAGACCGGCAGCCGCGACATGCGCCGCCTGGCCGGCCTCTGGCGCTACATGCCGCACACCGCGGTGCTGGCCATGGTCGCCGCCGCGGCCATGGGCGGGGTACCCCTGCTCAACGGCTTCCTGAGCAAGGAGATGTTCTTCAACGAGACCCTCAACCACGGCCTGTTCGGCAGCTTCAGCTGGATCGTGCCGGCGGTGGCGGTGCTCTACGGGGTCTTCTCGGTGGCCTATTCGCTGCGCTTCATCCACGACGTCTTCTTCAACGGCGAACCGCGCGACCTGCCCCACTACCCACCCCACGAGCCGCCACGCTACATGAAGATCCCGGTGGAGATCCTGGTGCTGCTGTGCCTGCTGGTGGGCGTGGTACCGGGCTACACCGTGGCGCCCCTGCTGGCCGCCGGTGCCAGTGCCGCCCTCGGTGGCAGCCTGCCCGACTACAGCCTGGCCATCTGGCACGGCTTCAATACCGCCCTGGTGATGAGCATCCTGGCCATGGTCGGTGGCGTACTGGTCTATGCCTGCCGCCAGCCGCTGTTCCGCTGGCAGGCCGGCCTGCCGGACGTTGACGCCCGCCTGGTCTTCGAACACAGCCTCAATCGCCTGATCGGCTTCGCCCAGCGCCTCACCGGGCGCCTGGAGAGCGGCTCGCTGCAGGGCTACATCGCGCTGATGCTGTCGGCCACCCTGGTGCTGCTGGTCGCGGCGCTGTCCGGCCTGGAAAGCCTCGGTGGCGAGGTTGCGCTGTCGCCCTTCGATCCGCTCACCGCCCTCGGGCTGGGCATCCTCATGCTGACCGCGGTGCTGACGGTGGTCTTCCACCGCAATCGCCTCAAGGCGCTGATGACCCTGAGCACCGTCGGCCTCATCGTCTCCCTACTGTTCGCTCGCTATTCCGCACCGGACCTGGCCTTGACCCAGCTGTCGGTGGAGGTGGTGACCATCATCCTGCTGGTGCTGGCGCTGTTCTTCATGCCCGATCGCACCCCCATCGAATCCAGCAGCCTGCGCGGCCTACGCGATGTCCTGCTGGCCGGCGGCCTGGGATTGCTGGTGGCGCTGCTGGCCTACGCCGTGCTCACCCGTCCCTACGAGGGCATCGGTGACTTCTTCCTGGCCAACTCGGTGTCCGGTGGCGGTGGCTACAACGTGGTCAACGTCATCCTGGTGGACTTCCGCGGCTTCGACACCCTCGGCGAGATCACCGTACTGGCCATCGCCGCGGCCGGCGTCTATGGCCTGCTCAAGCACCTGCACCTGCCGCATCCGCTGGTCGATCCCAAGGGCACGCCCTGGTCCCGCGACAGCCACCCGATGATCCTCAACAACGTGGCGCGGGTACTGCTGCCACTGGCGCTGCTGGTGTCGGCCTTCATCTTCGTGCGTGGCCACAACCTGCCCGGCGGCGGCTTCATCGCTGGCCTGATCACCGCCATCGCCCTGATCCTGCAATACGTGGCCCACGGCGTGACCTGGACCCAGCGGCGCCTGCCGATCAGCTACCACGCCATCTGCGGCCTCGGCGTGCTGATCGCCGCCCTCACCGGCCTGGGCTCGTGGGTCTTCGGCTACCCCTTCCTCACCACCGCCTTCGACTACTTCGCCATCCCGCTGATCGGCAAGACCGAACTGGCCACCGCCCTGATCTTCGATCTCGGCGTCTACCTCGCTGTGGTCGGCGCCACCCTGCTGATCCTCTCCAACCTCGGCCACGTCAGCCGGGACGAGACGGACAAGGACGGCTCCAACCAGGAGGTGCTCTGACATGGAAATCCTGTTCTGCACGGCCCTCGGGGTGCTCACCGCCAGCGGCGTCTACCTGCTGCTAAGGGCGCGTCTCTACCCGGTGGTGCTCGGTCTCACGCTGCTCTCCTATGCGGTCAATCTCTTCCTGTTCGCCATGGGCCGGCTGCGCACCGGCGTGCCGGCGGTGATCGGCAAGGCCGCCGAGCAGGCCGATCCGGTGCCCCAGGCGCTGGTACTCACCGCCATCGTCATCGGCTTCGCCATGACCGCCTTCGTGATCGCCCTGTCGCTACGCGCCCTGGGCGAGCTGCGCACCGACCACGTGGACGGCGAGGAGCCGCGCCGATGAAACACCTGATCATCCTGCCGATCCTCGTCCCGCTGTTCATGGGCGCCTTCCTGCTGATGCGTCCGCGGCTATCGGTGACCACCTCGCGGCGCCTGTCATTGCTCGCCACCTGGGCGCTGCTGCCACTGGCCGTACTACTCCTGCAGCGCGCCGATGGCGGCCAGCTGGAGGTCTACGCCCTGGGCGACTGGTCGGCACCCTTCGGCATCGTCCTACTGCTGGATCGCCTGGCCGCGCTGATGCTGGTTACCGTGGCGGTACTGGCCGGCTGCGCGGCGCTCTACGCCTGCCGGAGCGATGACGAACGCGGCCCGGATTTCCATGCACTGTTCCAGTTCCAGCTGCTGGGGATCAACGGCGCCTTCCTTACCGGCGACCTGTTCAATCTCTTCGTCTTCTTCGAGATCCTGCTGATCGCCTCCTACGCCCTGCTGGTGCACGGCGCCGGTCCCGCGCGGGTACGCGCCGGCCTGCACTACGTGGTGCTCAACCTGGTGGGCTCGGCGCTGTTCCTGATCGGTATCGGCCTGCTCTACGGCCTGCTCGGTACCCTGAACCTGGCCGACCTGGGGCTGAGAGTCGCCAACGCCGATCCCGAACAGGCACCACTGCTGGCCGCCGCGGGCTTCCTGCTGTTGGTGGTGTTCGGCCTCAAGGGCGCCATCCTGCCGCTGTACTTCTGGCTGCCCAGCGCCTATTCGGCGGCCAGCGCGCCGGTCGCCGCGCTGTTCGCCATCATGACCAAGGTCGGGCTCTACGCCATCGTCCGCGTCTTCCTGCTGGTGTTCGGCGCCGCTGCCGGGCCGCTGGCCGGCTACGTCCTTCCCTGGCTCTGGCCACTGGCGGCCATCACCCTGGCCGCCGGGGTGTTCGGTGCCCTGGCGGCCCACCACCTCAAGGCGCTGCTCGGCTACCTGGTGGTCATCTCGGTGGGCCTGCTGCTCAGCGGCGTCGCCCTGGGCAGTGTCGCGGGCCTGGCCGGGGCGTTGTTCTACCTGGTGCATAGCACCTGGATCGCCGGTGCCCTGTTCCTGCTGGCGGACCTCGTCGCCCAGCAGCGCGGTGCCCAGGGCGATACCCTCAACAGTGGCCCGCAGCTGGCTCACCCACGCCTGCTCGGCGGCCTGTTCTTCCTGGGTGCGGTATCCGTGGCGGGGCTGCCGCCCTTCCCCGGCTTCCTCGGCAAGGTGATGCTGCTGCAGGCCACCGGCACCGCCTGGCCGGCGCTGATCGTCTGGCCGGTGGTGCTGCTCGGCGGCCTGGGCATGATCATCGCGCTGTCCCGCGCCGGCACCACGCTGTTCTGGCGCAGCAACAGCGTGGCCCTGGACGTCCGCCTCGACCCCGTCCAGCTCGCCGCCGTGCTCGGCCTGCTGCTGGGCAGTCCGCTGCTGATGGCGCTGGCGGCCCCGCTGCATGGCTACGCCCTGGAGACCGCCCGGCAACTGCTGGACGTCGCGCCCTACTTCGACATCGTCCGGGGGGTTGGCCCATGAAGCGCTGGCTGCCGCATCCGCTGCTCACCGGGCTGCTGACCCTGACCTGGCTGCTGCTCAACAACACCCTGAGCCTGGGCCAACTACTCTTGGGCCTGCTGCTCGGCTGGGGCATCCCGCTGCTCTGCCAGGACTTCCTACTCAAGGCCCCGCGCCTGCGCCGCCCCGGCCTGTTGCTGCGCTACATGCTGATGGTGGTGTACGACATCGTCGTCGCCAACCTGCACGTCGCGCGCCTGGTGCTGGGGCGTACCCAGGACCTCAAGCCGGCCTTCATCGAGGTGCCCATCGACATCGAGGACGAGTTCCTCCTCACCCTGCTGGCCTGCGTGGTGTCCCTCACCCCCGGCACCGTCTCGTCCGGCCTCAGCGGCGATCGCAAGACCCTGCTGCTGCACGGCCTGGACGTCGCCGACAAGGACGCGGTGATCCACCAGGTCAAGACCCGCTATGAAGCCCCGCTCAAGGAGATCTTCGAATGCTCACCTACGTGACCCTGCTGTGCATGGGAATGATGGGCGTGGCCGCCGTGCTCAACGTCTATCGCCTGGTGAAAGGCCCGGACATCCCGGATCGGGTACTGGCCCTGGATACCCTCTACATCAACGTGCTGGCGCTGATCGTGCTGTTCGGCATCTGGCTGGCCACCGACGTCTTCTTCGAAGCGGCGCTGCTGATCGCCGTGACCGGCTTCGTCGGCACCGTGGCGCTGGGCAAGCATATGCTCCACGGCGAAATCATCGATTAACGAGGAGCTACCTCATGCCCTTCTGGCTCGAACTCCTGATCTGCGCCCTGCTGCTCATCGGCAGCGGCTTCGCCCTCATCGGCGCCATCGGCCTGTACCGGCTGCCGGACTTCTTCATGCGCCTGCACGGCCCGACCAAGGCCACCACCCTGGGCGTGGGCAGTACCATCATCGCTTCGATGCTGTTCTTCAGCGTCCAGGGCGATGGCCTCAGCCTGCACGAGTTGCTGATCGCCCTGTTCCTCTTCATCACCGCGCCGGTGAGCGCCCACATGATGGCCCGTGCGGCCATCCAGCAGAAGGTCAAGCTGGTGGAGCGCACCGACGGCCAGCCTTGGCGCTAGCACGCTCCAGAAGAGCCGCGCTGGCCTTCAGCGTCCGCCGCTGACCTGGCTGAAGTCCTGGCGACCGAAGGGACTGGGCTGGTAGCCCTGCACGCCGCTTCTGGTCAGCACCGTCACCGTCGGGTGCGCCAGCGGCAGCCACAGCGCCTGGTCGTGGATGATGCGCTGCGCCTGATGATAGACCGTAGCCCGGGCCATCTGGTCGGACAGGGTCTTGCCCTTGGCGATGGCGCCATCCAGGGTCTTGTCGCAATAGCGGGCGAAGTTGAGCCCCGACTGCACCGAGGCACAGGAGAATTGCGGGGTCAGGAAGTTATCCGGGTCACCGTTATCACCGGCCCAGCCCATGAACAGCAGATCGTGCTCGCCGGCCTTGGCGCGGCGGATCAGCTCGCCCCACTCGATCACCTGGATCTGGGCATCGACGCCGATCTTCTTCAGGTCCGCCTGCAGCATCTGGGCGCCCAATTGCGGATTGGGGTTGAGCAGGCTGCCGCTGGGTCGCGTCCAGATGGTGGTCTTGAAACCGTCCTTCAGGCCCGCCTGGGCCAGCAGCGCCTTGGCCTTGGCCGGATCGTAGGGATAGGCCGGCACGTCCTTGGCATAGCCCCAGGTCGTGGGCGGATAGACGTTGTCCGCGGCCACCGCGGTGTCCTGGAACACCGCCTTGAGGTAGCTCTGCTTGTCGAAGGCCAGGTTGATGGCCTGGCGCACCTTGATGTTGTCCAGCGGCGCATGGGTGGTATTGATGCCAACGAAGGCGGTCATGAAGGCCGGGGTCTGCAGCGCCTGCAGGTTCCTGTCCTCCCGGGCGCTCTGCAGGTCCTGGGGCTTGGGCGACAGGGCGATCTGGCATTCGCCACGCTTGAGCCGCTGCAGGCGCACCGCCGAATCCGGGGTGATGGCATAGATCAGGCCGTCCAGCTTGGGCTTGCCGCCGAAGTAGTCCGGATTGGCCGCGTAGCGCACCACGGCATCCTTCTGGTAGCGCTTGAAGACGAAGGGGCCGGTGCCCACGGGCTCGTCGTTGAGCTGGGCGGTCTTGCCCGCCTTGAGCAACTGGTCGGCGTACTCGGCGGAATAGATGGACGCGAAGCCCATGCTCAGGGTCGGCAGGAAGGTGGCATCAGGGGTGCTGAGCACGATGCGCACGCCCAGGTCGCCGGTCTTCTCCACGCGCTTGATCAGCTTGGGCCACTGCATCGACTGGGCATGGGGATAGCCGCTCTTGGCCACCGCGTGCCAGGGATGGTTCTTGTCCAGCATGCGCTGGAAGCTGAACACCACGTCGTCGGCATTCAGGGTGCGGCTCGGGGTGAAGTAGTCGGTCTGGTGGAACTTCACGTCCGGACGCAGGGCGAAATCGTAGGTAAGTCCATCGCTGGAGACCGTCCAGCTCTGTGCCAGGCTCGGCACCAGCTTGCCTTCGCCGGCGTCGTACTCCACCAGGCGATTCATCAGCACGTCGGCCGAGGCGTTGGTGGTGGTGAGCGAGTTGTACTGCACCACGTCGAAACCGTCCGGACTCGCTTCGGTACAGACGCTGAGCGTGGCGGCCTGGGCCAGCAGGGGCGCGAAGAGCAGAGGCAAGGCGGCGAAGCGCATGGACGTATCCTTGTAAACCTGGGGTGGGCAGACGTTCGGCTGAGTCTTAAACTAGTGCGGTATTTCAGAGGTTGACTGCACAATTCTGGCGGCGCTTTTTCGGCCCTGCCGGCGTTGCCACTCCTCGCCATAGCCCTGCTATGACTCGTCGCGGCGCCTAGCAGGACCAAAAAATCACTCGCCAATTCTTGCGCGAACCTCTGAAACACCACACTAGACCACCCGTCCGTCCGTCACAATGCTTCCGACCGACGAGCGGTCCACATGCCGGCGCCTGTCGCACAGGCTGCTGTTTCCAGGCATTTCATCCGTCGCCCTACCTTGTGGTCACGGAGCGCTTCTGGTATAAAACAGCGCTCTTTTTTCGGGGTATGGCCGCTTCCGGTCCCCGGCTTTGGCCGGCTCTCCCCGTCAAAACAGGAATCAATACAGTACAAGCGGCCAACCCATGCCGGGTTTGGCATGAGGTTTATGAGGGCTGAGCCATGTCGAGAGTTTGCCAAGTAACCGGTAAGGGTCCGATTACTGGGAATAACATTTCCCACGCTAACAACAAAACCCGTCGTCGTTTCCTGCCGAATCTGCAGCATCACCGTTTCTGGGTAGAATCCGAGAAGCGCTTCGTGCGTCTGCGCGTTTCTGCCAAGGGCATGCGTATCATCGACAAGCGCGGTATCGAAACCGTCCTGTCCGAGCTGCGTAGCCGCGGCGAAAAATTCTAAGGGGATTCGTCATGCGTGAATTGATCCGTTTGATTTCCAGTGCCGGCACCGGTCACTTCTACACCACTGACAAGAACAAGCGCACCAAGCCCGAAAAGATCGAGATCAAGAAGTTCGATCCGGTCGTGCGCAAGCATGTCATGTACAAGGAAGGCAAGATCAAGTAATTGATCTGTCCCTTGACGAAAAACCCGCCTCGGCGGGTTTTTTGTTGTCTGGCGTTCGGGCGGCCTTCACTTGAACTGGCCGGTCAGTTCGCGCAGGGCGGCTTCCGCGCCGAGGATCTTCTGCATGCACTCCCAGGCCTTGGCCGGATCGATGTTCAGGCGGGCATAGAGGTCGTCGGGGATCGGCTGCGCCGGGTCGTTGCCGATGCCCTCGCGGCGCAGCAACTGCACGGCGAGGAAGATCAGGTTCGGATAGACGGCCTGGGCGCCGCGATAGTCAGGATCGCCCTGGAAACGCAGGGCGCTCACCACCTCCTCGGGCATTTCCCAGCAGCGCATCAGGGCCGCACCGATCTGTTCGCGAGTGATACCCAGCAGGTGATGCTCGATCACCTGGTGATCCAGCTGGCGATTGGACTCCAGGTGGCGGCAGATCAGCGAGAAGTGCGGCGGGAAGACATGAGCCAGCACCAGGTAGCCGAAGTTGTGCAGCAAGCCGCCGAGGTAGGCCAGGCCCATCTCCGGGCGCTCGGCGCGCGGCATGGCGCGCGCCAGGCCCTCGATCAGGGCAGCGGTATAGATGGCCTGTTTCCAGTAGGGCGTTTCCTGCTGCGGCTGGTCACTGGGCAGGCTGAGGGTCTTGCCCAGAGCCAGGCCGAGCGCCAGGTTGATCACCAGGTCGAAGCCCAGCACCCGGACGATGGCGTCTTCCACCGAGCGGATCTTGCCGGGGGCAGCGTAGTAGGGCGACGCGGCCCAGCTGATCACCTGGGCCGCCAGCGCCGGATCGGTCTCCACCACGTTGGCCAGCTCGTCCACCGTGGCGTCGGGGTCGACCCGCAGCTTGATGACCTTTTCCGCGGTCTTCGACAGCGGCGGGATTTCCAGGGTCTCTTCCAGGCGCTGGCGGATGCGGCGCGCGGTGAAGGCCGTGGCGGCGTGCAGGATTTCCGCCTCGTCGCGCTCGGGATGACGCAGGTTCGGCTGGATGCCGGCGACCGGGATGCCGAAGCGGCCGGCGGTCGCCTGGCTCAGCAACCGGCGATAGTCGGCGGTCTCCACCTCCAGCAGCAGCGCACGCTCGCCGGACTCCAGCAGCAGTTGCGGCGTGTCCAGCAGCCGTTCATCGAAGAGGCAGGGCGAATTGGTCAGCGAGGGCAGACCCGGCAGTACGTCCAGCTCGTAGCGCTCCAGCGTACGCATCAGGCGCTCCGGCGCCACCACTTCGAGCTGGCGACCGGTGAACTCCACCAGGCGCCGCAGATCCAGCAACTGGTCCTGGGGCAGCAACACCAGCAACATGCCGACGCTGTCGCTCAGCAGTACCGTGTGCACCCGGTTCGCCTGCAGCTGGGCAGTCGGCACCGGGAGCGGACGATAGGGCAGCCCCAACTGGGTCAGCAACTGCTGGATCGAAGGGGGAACTTCCGGAAGGGGCGAAGCGAGCGCTACATCGGTCATGGCATTTTTATCCTCACGTGCGCCCGTGAGTATAACCATTCGGCTCCGTAGGTACCGCCGTCTGTATAGGTATTGTCAAACCTGACCGTATTGCTGCCCATGGCGCAACCAGCGCTCCAGCAGTGGCCCGGCATGGCTCGGCCAGCGCGCCAGCAGCTCCTGGGCGGCATCGCGCACGGCGGGCAGCCAATGGGCATCGCGCATCAGGTCGGCCACCTTGAATTGCAGCAGTCCGGTCTGGCGGGTGCCGAGCATCTCGCCGGGACCGCGCAGCTCCAGGTCCTTCTCGGCGATGATGAAGCCGTCGTTGGTCTCGCGCATGATGGCCAGACGCTCGCGGCCGATCTGCGACAGCGGCGGATGGAACAGCAGCACGCAGTGGCTGACCGCACTGCCCCGCCCGACCCGACCGCGCAGCTGGTGCAGCTGGGCCAGGCCCAGGCGCTCGGGATTCTCGATGATCATCAGGCTGGCGTTGGGCACGTCCACCCCTACCTCGATCACCGTGGTGGCCACCAGCAGTTGCAGGTGGCCGGCCTTGAACTCGGCCATCACCGCGGCTTTCTCCGCCGGCTTCATGCGGCCATGGATCAGGCCCACGCGCAACTCGGCCAGGGCCAGCTGCAATTCCTCGTAGGTGGTCTCGGCAGCCTGGCAGGTGAGCTCCTCGGACTCCTCGATCAGGGTACAGACCCAGTAGGCCTGGCGCCCTTCGTGGCAGGCGGCGCGCACCCGCTCCACCACTTCCTCGCGGCGGCTGTCGGTCACGCTCACGGTATTGACCGGGGTGCGGCCTGGCGGCAGTTCGTCGAGCACCGAGGTGTCCAGGTCGGCATAGGCGCTCATGGCCAGGGTGCGCGGGATGGGGGTGGCGGTCATTATCAGCTGGTGCGGCGCCAGGCGGCCGTCGACGCCCTTCTGGCGCAGGGCCAGGCGCTGCTGCACGCCAAAGCGGTGCTGTTCGTCGATCACCACCAGCGCCAGGCGGGCGAAGCGCACCTCGTCCTGGAACAGCGCATGGGTACCTACCACCATGGGCGCTCCCGCGGCGATGCGCTCCAGGGAAGCGGCGCGGGCCTTGCCCTTGAGCTTGCCGGCCAGCCAGGCCACCTCGATGTCCAGGGCGGCGAACCAGCGCTGGAAGTTGAGGAAATGCTGCTCGGCGAGGATCTCGGTGGGCGCCATCAAGGCCACCTGGTAGCCGGCCTCGATGGCCTGCAGGGCGGCCAGGGCGGCGACCACCGTCTTGCCCGCGCCCACGTCGCCCTGCACCAGCCGCAGCATGGGCTCGGACTGGGCCAGGTCGAAGGCGATCTCGCGGCCGACGCGCTGCTGGGCGCCAGTGGGGGTGAAGCCCAGGTTGGCCAGGTAGCGGCCGGGCAGGCGCTGGGCCGCCGGCAGGGGTACGGCACGCTGGGCACGCAGCGTCTCGCGCAGTCGCTGCAGCGACAGCTGGTGGGTCAACAACTCTTCGAAGACCAACCGCTCCTGGGCCCAGTGGCGACCTTCGGCCAGTTCTTCCAGGTCCGCATCCGGCGGTGGTCGGTGCAGATAGCGCAAGGCGTCGGCCAGGGGACCCAGGCGATAGTGCTCGGCCATCTCCGGTGGCAGCCAGTCCGGCAAGGACTCGGGCCCAAGCCGCTCCAGTGCCTGGCCGCTGAGCTGGCGCAGGCGCAGCTGGGTGAGGCCCTCGGTGGTCGGGTAGATGGGCGTCAGCGTCTGCTCGACCGGCGCCGGGGCGCTTTCGTCCTGGGCGCGGTATTCCGGGTGGTAGATCTCCAGCCCCGAGGCGCCGGGGCGCACCTCGCCATAGCAACGCAACAGGGTGCCGCGCTTGAGGCCGTCCTTCTGCGCCTGGCTGAAGTGGAAGAATCTCAGCGACAGGGTGCCGCTGCCGTCCTGCAGCCGCACCAGCAGGCTGCGGCGGCGGCCCATGATCACCTCGGCGGAGGCGACCATGCCCTCCACCACCGCGTCCTGGCCGGGCCTCAGGGCACCGATGGGCACGATGCGGGTGCGATCCTGGTAGCGCAGCGGCAGGTGGAAGAGCACGTCCTGCAGGGTTTCCAGCCCCACCCGCGCCAGTTTCTCCTGCAGCGCCGCGCCGACGCCCTTGAGGGCGGTGACCGGCGTCGCGGCCAGCTCATTCATGCCGGCTGTACGACGCCCTTGGCCTCGGGCCGCGCCACCGAGCACAGCCGGACCGAATCGGCCAGCACCTCGATGGCCTTGGGCCGCGGGAAGCTGGCGCGCCAGGCGATGGCCACGGTGCGATAGGGCACCGGCCGCTCGAAGGGTCGTACCTCGATGATCCCCGGCGCATAGTGGTGACTCTCCACCGCCGAGAACGGCAGTACCGAGACGCCCAGGCCCGAGGCCACCATGTGGCGAATGGTCTCCAGCGACGAGGACTCCACCGTGGAGTTCTTGTTCTCCTCGTGCTTGCGTACGGTCGGGCAGGCTTCGAGGACCTGGTCGCGGAAGCAGTGACCCTCGCCCAGCAGCAACAGGCTCTTGTCGCTGAGCTGGTTCTGCGGGATGGTCTTGAGCTTGGTCCAGGGGTGCCGCGCCGGCATCATCACGTAGAAGGGTTCGTCGTACAGCGGCAGGGTCAGGACGTCCGGCTCGCTGAACGGCAAGGCGAGGATGACGGCATCCAGCTCACCCGTGCGCAGCTTGTCGCGCAGCAGATGGGTGAAGTTTTCCTCGATGTACAACGGCATCTCCGGCGCCACCCGGTTGAGTTGCGGGATGAGATGCGGGAAGAGATAGGGCCCGATGGTATAGATGGCGCCGATCTTCAGCGGGGCACTGAGCTGGTTCTTGCCGGCCTGGGCCAGCTCGCGAATGCCCTGGGCCTGCTCCAGCACCTTCTGCGCCTGGGCGACGATGCCCTCGCCGGTGGGGGTGAGGCGCACGGCACTCTTGCTGCGCTCGAAGATCAGAATGCCCAGCTCGTCCTCGAGCTTCTTGACGCCCACCGACAGCGTCGGCTGGCTGACGTGGCAACGCTCGGCGGCTCGGCCAAAGTGCTGTTCCTGGGCGAGCGTGACGATATAGCGCAGTTCAGTCAGGGTCATAGTCAAATTCCATGGGTTGCCGGCCAATCTTAGCGGCTGTCTCTATCAACGGCCAAGCGCGACGGGTGCGCAGCCGGCCTATCCGGTTGGACCCCGGTCACGCTCGGGCTACCCTGGCCATTCGTCCAGGCCTTTTCCAGGTTCTGTACGAAAAGTGCCTGCGCTCGGTAATGCTTCGTTGAAAAAGGCCTCGGAATGCTCATTTACCGTTCGTAAACTCCGCTTCCTCAGCCTTTTGATTCGCTAACGCTCACCCTCCGGGCCAGCCTTTGGCTGTTACTCCCGTTGGTCGTTTCGCCTCGCCTGACCTTCGCTCGGCGACTTTTCGTACAGAACCAGAGGAAGGAAACACCGATGAGCACCATCCTGATCGCCGGCTGCGGCGATGTCGGCAGCCGCCTCGGCCTGCAACTGGTCGCCCAGGGCCACCGGGTCTACGGCCTCAGACGCAACGTTGCCGCCCTCCCCGCCGAGCTGCTGCCGGTCGCGGGCGATCTCGCCGACGCCAGGCCACCGTCCGCCTGGCCGCGGGAACCCCTCGACCAGGTAGTCTATGCCACCGCGGCCACCGACCACGACGAAGCCGGCTACCGCGCTGCCTACGTCGACGGCCTGCGGCACCTGCTGGGCTGGCTGAGCGCCTGCGGACAGCATCCGCAGCGGCTGCTGTTCGTCTCCAGCAGCGGCGTCTATGCCCAGCAGGACGGTGCCTGGATCGACGAGACCGCACCGGCCGAACCCCAGCGCTTTTCCGGGCGCCTCCTGCGCGAGGCGGAAGACCTGGCACTCGGCAGTGGCATCCCCGCCACGGTGGTACGCCTGACCGGCATCTACGGCCCCGGACGCGAGGCGCTGCTGCGCCAGGTCCGCGCCGGCGCGCGAGCCGCTCGACAACCGCCGCTGTACGGCAATCGCATCCATGTCGAGGACGCCGCCGGCCTGCTGGCACTGTTGCTGCAGCGGGATCGCGAAGGCGTCGCCCTGGACGAGCTTTACCTGGGGGTGGACGACGATCCTGCCCCCTTGGACGAGGTGGTCGACTGGCTGCGCGCCCGCCTGGGCATCAGCTTCTGGTCGGACGCAGCCGAACTGCGCCGCGCCGGCAGCAAGAGATGCCGCAACGCCCGCGCCCGGGCACTGGGCTGGGAACCGCGCTTCCCCAGCTATCGCGAGGGCTACGCGGCGATTCTCGAAGGCTGAAACGAAGAAGCCCGGCGCAAGGCCGGGCTTCTTTCAGGACGAGCGTTTAGCGCGAGAGATCCAGACCGTCGCGCGGCTGTTCGCTCTGGGCGACCTGTGAAACCTCTTCCTGTACGGCGCCGTTCCTCAGGTGCGGCAGCGCGGCCCAGTAGGCGGCGCCCTTCTCGGCGTCGTAGAGGCCTTCCCACTTGGCGATGACCAGGGCGGCCAGGGCGTTGCCGATGACGTTCAGGGCGGTACGCGCCATGTCCATGATGCGATCCACGCCGGCGATGAAGGCCAGGCCTTCGAGCGGGATGCCGACGCTGCCCAGGGTGGCCAGCAGCACCACGAAGGACACGCCCGGCACGCCGGCGATGCCCTTGGAGGTGACCATCAGGGTCAACACCAGCAGCAGCTGCTGGCCGAGCGACAGGTCGATGCCATAGAGCTGGGCGATGAACAGTGCCGCGATGCTCTGGTAGAGGGTGGAGCCATCCAGGTTGAAGGAGTAGCCGGTGGGCACCACGAAGCTGGTGATGGACTTCGGCGCACCGTAGGCCTCCATCTTCTCGATGATGCGCGGCAGCACGGTTTCCGAGCTGGCGGTGGAATAGGCCAGGATCAGCTCGTCCTTGAGGATGCGGATGATGCGGAAGATCGAGAAGCCGAACAGCTTGGCCACCAGGCCCAGCACGCCGAGGGCGAAGAAGCCGATGGCGACGTAGACCAGCACCACCAGCTTGGCCAGCGGCAGCAGGGAGGCGAAGCCGAAGTTGGCCACGGTAACCGCGATCAGCGCGAAGACGCCGATGGGGGCGTAGTTCATGATCATGTGGGTGACCTTGAACATGGCCTCGGAGATACCCTGGAACACGCGCACCACCGGCTCGCGGGTGGCTTCCGGCAGGGCACCCAGGCCCAGGCCGAACATCACGGCGAAGAAGATGATCGGCAGCATCTCGCCGCGGGCGACGGCGGCGAAGACGTTGGACGGGATCAGGTTGAGGATGGTCGCGATGAAGGCATGGTCATGCTGCACTTCCGCGGTGGTCTTCTGGTACTGGGAGATGTCGGTGGTGCCCAGGGTGCTCATGTCGATGCCGGCACCGGGCTGGACGCTGTCGGCGAAGAACAGGCCGACGACGATGGCCAGGGTGGTGACGATCTCGAAATAGAGGATGGTCTTCAGCCCGATGCGGCCCAGCTTCTTGGAATCGCCGACGCCAGCGATGCCGACCACCAGGGTGGCGATGACGATGGGCACCACGATCATCTTGATCAGCCGGATGAAGATGTCACCCGCCGGCTTGAGGACGTTCGAGATCCACCAGGCCTTCTCGGCGCTGAAGTGATTGAGCAGTGCGCCGACGGCGATCCCCAGCACGAGGCCGATGAGGATCTGCCAGGCGAGGCTGAGCTTGGGCTTGGTCATGTACCGACACCTTTGTTCTAGTTGCTTGAGTTCGGGACGAACGTCACCGGGCCGGTACGAGATGCGCAAGGCGCATGCGATGCCAGCGGAAGGTCTGCGTTCAGGCTGCGGAAACGGCGCTCGAAAAGGACGAGGAGCGCCAAAGCGCTACACCTTTTGCCAGAGCGTTACCGGACGTGTCTAATGCCGCTGTCGCCTGCCCTATGCCGATCCGGCATGAGGCGTCCCGAAAGGGCCGCGCAGCATACAGGCACTGGCGCCTTGCGCGCCAGGCATACAGAGACGCCGCTCATCGCGGCGCCTCGTGAACGTCAGCCGTTGAAGGTGGACGGGTCCGGACCGAGGCGCTTGTCCTCGTTGAGCCCGGCGATCTGTCGCAGGTCCTCGTCGTCCAGGGCGAAGTCGAAGATTTGCATGTTCTCTTCGATACGCGCGGGCGTCTTGGACTTGGGAAAGATGATGTTGCCGAGCTGGATGTGCCAGCGCAGCACCACCTGGGCCGGGGTCTTGCCATGCTTGGCCGCCAGGCGCTGCAATACCGGGTTGCCCAGCAGCTCGCCACCCTGGGCCAGCGGGCTCCAGGCTTCGGTGGCGATGCCCTTGTAGGTGTTGAAGTCGCGCAGCTCTTGCTGTTGCAGCAGCGGATGGCATTCGATCTGGTTGACTACCGGCACCACGCCGGTCTCGGTCAGCAGCGTCTCGATGTCGGCCTGGCGGAAGTTGGACACGCCGACGGACTTCACCCGGCCCTGATTGCGCAGCTCGATCAGGGCTTTCCAACTGTCGAGGAACAGGCCCTTCTCCGGCAGCGGCCAGTGGATCAGGTAGAGGTCGACGTGGTCCAGGCCCAGCTTGGCCAGGCTGGCATCGAAGGCGCGCAGGGCGCTGTCGTAGCCCTGGTCGGCATTCCACAGCTTGGTGGTGACGAACAGTTCGTCGCGCGGTAGGCCGGCTTGGGCGATGGCCTGGCCGACGCCCTCTTCGTTGCCGTAGATGGCAGCGGTATCGATATGGCGATAGCCCAGGTCGAGGGCCGTCTTGACCACCCGGGCGGTCTCGTCGGCGGGGGTCTGCCAGACGCCGAGGCCGAATTGCGGAATATGGTGACCGTCGTTGAGCTGGAGACGGGTGATGGCGGACATGCGTCGCTCCTCTGGAATGAATGGATGTCAGAGGTGTGACTGGCGGCGATGGCCTTTTGCTCCCGGTGGCTAGTCGAGACGCATGGCCTCGGGCACGTTGTAGCTTTCCACCCAGCCCAGCAGGGTGCGACCATCCTGCTGCACCTCGACGCGCTTCCAGCGCTGGAAGGAGCGGGTTTCGATCACCCGCACCTGGGTATCGCCGTCAAGGCGCACCAGGGTATTGCGCGCCCGTTCACGGCTACGGTCGTAGACGAAGGGCCACTTGAGGACATCGACCGGACCGCGCAGCAGCCAGCCCTGCCCTTCTTCGGCCAGGCGAAAGGAGACCCCACCCTCGGCGCGGGCGGCATTGCCGCCCAGCAACAGCAGGGACGCCACGAACAGCGAGGGAAGGATACGGCGAAGGGTCGAAAGGACATTCGGAGTCATGCTGGCCTCGTGTGTGGCACCGAAAAAGCAGCGTCCAGGGCGGACGCTGCGGAGGTAGACCCTCTGGTGCGACAAACGACTGCACGGCTTGCCCGAGAAATGCCAAATCGCCAGCACTCTCGGACAAAATCCCCAGTGCGATAGCTAGGCCGCGCTGAACAACCGGTGCGGATCGATGACGAATTTCTTCGGCACGCCCGAATCGAATTCGCTGTAGCCGCGCGGGGCCTCGTCGAGGGTGATCACCTGGACACCGACGATGTCGGCGATCTTGATGCGATCCCACATGATCGCCTGCATCAACTGGCGGTTGTACTTCATCACCGGGGTCTGGCCGGTGTGGAAGCTGTGGGACTTGGCCCAGCCCAGGCCGAAGCGGATGCTCAGGGCGCCCTGCTTGGCGGCGGCGTCGACGGCGCCCGGATCGTCGGTGACGTAGAGACCGGGGATGCCGATCTTGCCGGCGACGCGAACGATGCCCATCAGCGAGTTCAGCACCGTGGCCGGCGCCTCGCTCTTGGCGCCTTCGTGACCATGGCCGCGAGCCTCGAAGCCAACGGCGTCGACGGCGCAATCCACCTCCGGAGTACCCAGCAGCGCAGCGATCTGCTCGTGCAGCGGGGTGTCCTGGGACAGGTCGGCGATCTCGAAGCCCTGGGCCTTGGCATGGGCCAGGCGCACCGGATTGACGTCGCCGACGATGACCACGGCAGCGCCCAGCAGGCGGGCCGAGGCCGCGGCGGCCAGGCCGACGGGACCGGCACCGGCCACGTAGACGCTGGTGCCCGGGCCGACGCCGGCGGTGACGGCTCCGTGGTAGCCGGTGGGCAGGATGTCGGACAGGCAGGTCAGGTCACGGATCTTCTCCATGGCCGCGTCGCGATTCGGCAGTTTCAGCAGGTTGAAGTCGGCATAGGGGACCAGCACGTACTCCGCCTGGCCGCCGACCCAGCCACCCATGTCGACGTAGCCGTAGGCACCGCCGGCGCGGGAGGGGTTGACGGTCAGGCAGACGCCGGTGTCCTGCTCCTTGCAGGTACGGCAGCGACCGCAGGCCACGTTGAACGGGACCGAGACCAGGTCGCCTACCTTGAGGGTTTCGACATCGCGGCCCGCTTCGATCACCTCGCCGGTGATCTCATGGCCGAGCACCAGGCCTTCGGGCGCGGTGGTCCGGCCGCGCACCATGTGCTGGTCGGAGCCGCAGATGTTGGTGGAGACCACGCGCAGGATGACGCCGTGGTCGATACGCTTGCCTTGCGGGGTTTCCATCTTGGGATAGGGGATGGTCTGCACCTCGACCTTGCCCGCCCCCAGATAGACGACGCCACGATTACCGGACATGTTGCACCTCGCTCTTATTGTTGGACTGGCTGTAGCGCTTCGAGCCTAGTCCTCGCGAGGCGAGACGTCTGTGGGGATGACGTTTTTGGCGATGCCGAGGTCGCCCAGGCCGCCACGACCGGCGGCCTGGGCGTCGCGATCAGGCAGTGGCCAGGGCAGCAGCGCGGCGTTCGCGACCGAGCAGATAGAAGCCGATGCCGACCCCCAGCAGGGCCAGGCCCGTGACGTACCAGGCCGGGCCCAGCGGGTGCTGCTTGAGCATCAGGGTGACGACCATGGGCGTCAGCCCGCCGAAGATGGCGTAGGCGACGTTGTAGGAGAACGACAGTCCCGAGAAGCGCACCTTGGGCGGGAAGGCCAGCACCATCACCCGCGGTACCCCACCGATCACGCCCACCGCGGCACCGGCGAAGGCATAGAGCGGGAACAGCCACTCCGGATGAGTCTTCAGCCCCGCATAGAGCGCCCAACTGGCCACCGCCAGCAGCAGACCGCCGACGATGAACACCGGGCCGCTGCCGAAGCGATCGGACAGGGCGCCGGAGAGGATGCAACCGAGGGTCAGGAAGACGATCGCCAGGCTGTTGGCCTTGAGCGCCAGGGCGGCGGAGAAGCCGTACTGGGTCTGCAGCAGGGTCGGGGTCATGAGGATGACCACGACGATGCCGGCAGTGAGCATCCAGGTCAGCAGCATGGACAGCACCACGCTGCCGGGGTGGTCGCGCAGCACGGCCTTGAGCGGCACCTCCTCGGCCAAGGACTTGTGGATCGCCAGCTCGGCGAACACCGGCGTCTCGTGCAGCCAGCGGCGCAGGTAGACCGAGAACAGGCCGAAGATACCGCCTACCAGGAAGGGTAGGCGCCAGGCGTAGTCGGCCACTTCCAACGGGGTGAAGACGGTATTGATCAGGGTCGCCATCAGCGAGCCGAGCAGGATGCCGAAGGTGAGGCCGGCGGTGAGGGTGCCGCAGGCATAGCCGACGTGCTTGCCGGGGACGTGTTCGGAGACGAACACCCAGGCGCCGGGTACCTCGCCACCGATGGCCGCGCCCTGGATGATGCGCAGCACCAGCAGCAGGATGGGCCCACCTACGCCGATCTGGGCGTAGGTGGGCATCAGGCCCATGCCCAGGGTGGGCAGGGCCATCATGAAGATGCTCAGGGTGAACATCTTCTTGCGCCCGAGCAGGTCACCGAAGTGGGCCATGACGATGCCGCCCAGAGGGCGCGCCAGGTAGCCGGCGGCGAAGATGCCGAAGGTCTGCAGCTGCCGCAGCCATTCGGGCATGTCGGCGGGGAAGAACAGTTTCCCCACCACCGCAGCGAAGAAGACGAAGATGACGAAGTCGTAGAACTCCAGGGCGCCACCCAGGGCGGACAGCGACAGGGTCTTGTAGTCGCTACGGCCCAGGGGGCGCGACGTGAGGGGCGCGGAGGCGGATTGCAGTTTCATCGGAGATCCCGGACAGAAGAGGAGCGCAAAGGGAATTCGGCCTCTGGCATCCCTCCGGGTGTAGCGGACAAGACGCGGCCCCGAGTGACGTTCCGCCTGGGACGGATGGGGTAAGGATCGGGCGGGCCGCCGGATGGGCGCCGGACCTGCACTGCACCGCGCGTGCCCTTGTGGAGCCGCGCGGCAGCAGGTCTGACCGATCGTTACCTGATCACCGGACGTGCCTGGCCCTCTGGATTGCCTGGCCGGGCACGGATACCACGATAGCAAATCTGCAAGGAATTTCCGCTATAGATTCAGCTGGCATTCAGCCGCCATCTGCCGAGATATCTCGCCCCTACTCTCGGCGAAAGCGGTCGAGCGGCTCTGCCACAGGCGTTATACTTTAGCCTCCTAACGATCTCCGACGCAGGGATTGGCAGCATTCTTGCGTGTGGATGGTGAACGTTACCTACCTATCCGGGCTCCCGAGGGCCCTGTCATGATCGAAGAGCTCGAACAAGAAGATCCCATCCCCCAGGGCGACCTGGCCATGCAGATCACCGCCCTGCCCCGCGAGACCAATGGTTTCGGCGACATCTACGGCGGTTGGCTGGTGGCCCAGATGGACCTGGCCGGCAGTGCCATGGCCAGCCGACTGGCCGCTGGACGCGTCGCGACCGTGGCCATCGATCGCATGGCCTTCATGACGCCGGTGCCCGTGGGCGCACAGCTCTCTTTCTATACCAACACCCTGGAGATCGGCCGCAGTTCCATCCAGATCCTCATCGAGGTCTGGAGCGACGATCCCCTGTCCAGCGAGTGGCGCAAGGTGACCGAGGCGGTGTTCGTCTTCGTCGCCATCGATGGCAGCGGACGCACCCGCCCGGTGCCGGCGCGGCGCTAGTCGCTACCTGGCTGCCCCGCTTTCGCTGGCCTGGGGCTCCTGTGCCAGGGGCGTCTCCCGCACCCTCATGGGGCGCCCCTGCTGGATCTTCTCGACCTGGCCGAGCGCCTGTTGGACCGCCGCGGCACTGGGTAGCAGGCGATACTCCAAGATGAAGTCGCGGGTGCCCCCGGCCTCGATACGGGGTACCAGCCCGAGGGCTCGCTGCAGGCTGCGGTTGTAGGAGAAGCTGGTGCCCGGCTCCAGCCCGGTGACGTAGCCCTGGGCCTTGCCATCGGTGTTCTTCCACAGGGTGAAGACCGGCAGCTCGTGTACGTTGAAGGCCAGGGCCACGCCCTGATGGGCACCGCGATCATGCAGGACCGCCAGGCTGCGACCCTGGTCGTCGCCCAGGGGATAGAGGTTGTAGACCGTCTCGCCATAGCCCGGCGTGGGCGCACGGAAGCTCTGCCACTCGCCAAGTTCGCGGCGCGCCCGCGTATCGAAGGGTGACACCTCACGTACCGGCGCAGCGAAACGGCTGCCCTCGCCGAGCAACGGGGGGCCGAAGTTGCTGTGGTAGAGCACTTGATACTCGGCGGCCTGGTCACCCTGGTTGGTCAGGCGATCGTGCAAGGTGAAGCGGGTGGCGCCGGCCTGGGTGACCAGTTCGGTGTCGATGCGGAAGTTGGCCTGCTTGAAGGCCTCCTCGTGCAGCACGCCCTTGAGGCTGATGCGATGGGGTGGCTGCTCATCGATGGTCAGTACCACCTGACTCGCCGGCAGGTAGCTGGCCCGGCCATGCAGGGTCAGCAGCTGACCCTTGTCCAGCCCCGGATGGCCGACCCACTCGAAACCGGCGCGGGCCACCAGTTCGTTGAAGCCCTCCAGCCAGCCCAGGCCGCCGCGGCTCTCCAGGTTGACGAAGGCTGGATTGACCACCTCGCGCACCGGCGAATCCCAGCCCAGCCGCAGGGTGCCGGCCTGGGCGCGCAGGACATTCATGCCGCGGGTGGCGACCACGGTGAGCTGCAGGGCGCCGGTATCGATCTCGATCAGCACCGAGCCCTCCTGGCGTCCGCCGCTCAGGCGATGCATCCCGACGGTGAAGGCCAGGCCGTCGCGAATCCCCAGTCGATCGCTGCTGATGCTCCAGTTCTGCACTGGCTTGTCAGGGGCGATGAGGGTGTATTCCCAGGCCTGGGCGGCGGGCAGGACGCCCGCCAGCAGACAGCCGAACAGCAAACGCGCCTGGATCATGGAGTCCCCTTGCCGATGCACACGGCCGACGCGCGAGCGCGCCGGTAAGCCCCAGTCTAGACCAGTGCGGCCGTCCTGACAGCGCAGTCAGCGGTAGCGGCGAGTCGCAGGCGAAAACCCGCTGAGACCGGTCCGCGGAGTAAGGGTTTCTTCAGCGAAATCAAAGCATTGAGTAAAGACAACCTTTACCCTTCAAACGACCGTTCGGTACTTGCCAGGGCAGCGATTTGGACCGAGGATCGGCTCGTCTCTACCACGGAGTGGACTCCATGAAACCTTCAGCCCTATTCCTGTTGCTAGCCCTGGCGGGCGTTGCCCCGGCCTATGCGGGCAATACCGAAGCCGGACTTGGCGGCGCCGTGGGTGGCGTGCTCGGCACCCTGGTCGGCCAGCAGGTCGGCGGTAGCACCGGTGCGGCCATCGGCGCCGGCGTGGGTGGTGCGGCCGGTGGTGTACTGGGCGCGGATCGCCGCAACAGAACTGAGGCCGCCATCGGCGGTGGCCTGGGTGCAGCCGGTGGCAACGTGATCGGCAATCGGGTCGGCGGCAGCACCGGCGGCCTGGTCGGCGCGGCCCTGGGTGGTGGCGCCGGTAGCGCCCTGGGCAACAATCTGGGTGACGACGGCCGCGACGACCGCCGCTACCGTGACCATCCCGGCAAGGGCTGGAAGCATGCCAAGCATCGTCATCATCGCCATCGCTGAGCGATAGACAAAAAACGCCCGGCACTGCCGGGCGTTTTCGTTTCCACGAGGCGAATGGTATCGCCACCGCCTCTGGCAGCTTTCATCCGACCCCAGTACCTCAAGGGCCGACCGTGGTGTAGGGAATCGGCGCCCACCAGCTGCCATAGGGTACGCCGTACTTGGCAACGTAGCTCTTGACCACTGGCGACAGTGGACGGTACTTGCCATTGGATTTGCCGCCATAGGGCCCTTTGGGCTCGACCTCGGCTTGGAGGGTCAGGACTTCGATGGGGTCGAGGCATGGGCCCATGATCCAAACCTTGACGACACCACCCGGTGCCAGGCCGATGGTGAGGTCCTTGCGATAATCCGAGGTACGACCACTGACGGGACAGTCTGCCGGCAGACGCTCGACCATCTTATTCCGCGCCCAGTCAGGGATAAGGAACACCGCGTGGTAGGTCTGGGGCTCGACCATGGACTGCCAACGCAGCGAAACCACATAGGGCAGGTCCAGGCCGGTCAGGTAGCGGCCAGCGCCCGAACCGATTCTCCTAGGCCAACCCTTGGCAGTAGCCGATAGACTCTCGGGCTGGCCCATGGCAACCACGCCCCCCATGGCCCGGGGAAAGATGAGTCCGTTGACATCGCTGATATTGGCCTGCTCCAGCCAGACTTCCATGTAATTGGGCGCCAGGAAGCCTAGGTACCAGGCAGCGTAGGGCAACTTGGGGTGGGTCGCAGCACTTGAATGGCGGCCGGTCAGGCCCAGCGCCAGGATGAGGCAAAGCAGCCAACGGCTCATTGTGGATAGCCTGCCTGGGGACGATTGGGATAGGCGTAACGCCGACCGTCGGGTGTAGGGGCATGGACGAAGACCGCGTCCACGTTGCCCAGGCCGCGGCCAATCTGAGCCTGCCAGTGGGCGGAGAGATGCACGTAGCGCCCGAACAGCAAGCGCGTTTCAGCCTGATCGAGATTGAGCGCAGCACCCTGAGCATGAGCCTGAAGCTTGGTGGCTATCACCTGAAGCTCATCCGGCAGGCGTAATTCGGGATCCTCATCATCGATGACCGACAGCGGTACCCCGTGGGCACTGGCCAGGCGATGCATCACCCGCAGGTAGACCAAGGACAAGTCCCCCCGCACCCGTCGCTCCAAGCGCACGGCGGCGAAGACCTCGGATTCCGGCAGTTCGCCGCGAGCGGCTGGCAGCCTGGTGCGCCAGGTGTCTAGGGTCAGACTAGCCTGGCCCGGAGCGAACCAGGACGACTGCTGGAGGCGCGCCAGCTCGGCCTGGGCCTGGCGATAGCTCCAGGCGAAGTGACTGTCGGTGCCATAGCGCTCGCGTGAGACGAGCGGTCGGGTCAGCAATAGGCGCTCGGTCATCTCGGCCGGATAGCCACCACCCAGATCGGCATGGGCGCCGGGCAGGACGATGTCCTCGTGTTGGGGCGCGACGCGGGTAAGGGCGAAGTTGCGGCGCTGCTCGTCGTTGGCCACCAATTGCACCACCTTACGCGCGCATCCGGCCGGCAGATAGAGGTTGAGCCCTGGATTGACGGCATTGGCCGGGCTGAAGTCGCCCCGCAAGGGGTCGGCCACTGCCGCGACTGTATCGAGCAGGCCGATGAAGTTGAGCCTTACCTTGGCGCGTTGCCAGGAAAAGCACGGCGCCAGCCCCGTAGCCGCGATACCACCATCGGCCTTGAGCACCTCGTTGGCGAAGTGTCGCGCCGCCGCCGCACCCCGGCTGAAGCCGAAGAGATCGAACTCGATGGCTTCGACGATGACCTCGGGGTTACTACGCTTGAATTGGTCGTACCGTTCCGAAAAAGCGGTTGGAAACGTCCGAACGCAAGCCAGGACGCCAGTGCTCCCAAGGCCGGTACCCATGGATAGAAGGCTATCCGGCTGCCCAGCACGGGTACCGATGCCTTCGATATAAATACGTAGTTTGGCGATTGACTCGTCATCCTCGAGTACACGTTCGGAATCGTTGTTATACAGCCTGAACAACCGCGCAATGTTCGTCTCCGCATTGCCATAGCTACTGTCGGCGTTGCGCATGAACTGCTCGCAGTGCTGCGCAATGCTTTCTGCCTGGTCCTGTCGAAAGCCCAGTTGCTCGGTCCGGCAGGCGGCGCCGGTGGCGGCGTTGAACTGGTTGTTGCCGGTGCCATCGAAGAACACCCCGATACGCAGGGTGATGCGTTGCTCCACCGCACGTTCAAGCTCGCCAGACGAGGTGCCCTGCCCTGTCGGCGTATCAGCCGGGTGACTGGATGAGCTTCCCGGCCCCGGCCGCTCCCGACCGCGCAACCCCAGAGGTGCGCCCCGCCCCGGTGCCCGCCGCACGGGCGCTCCGTTCGCTGCGCAGGCATCAGGAGCCACCCTGCCAGCGCTGGTCCCGCCGCCCGTACCGATGACGACAGTGCCCGAGCCGCCGATCACCACACCGCCATGGTTGGTGACACTGCCCAGCACGGCCGCCGGCTGGCCGTTGATGAGGACGTTGGGGATGACGGCAGCACTCAACGCCGCCCCGCAGCCACAGGCATGGCCCAGGGTGGCGGCGGGCAGGCCGTCGAAGAAGACATTAACTGAGCCCTGGACCAGGGCGGTGGTACCGCATTTGGGGCAGGTGACGGCGTCACCCAGGCGTGCCGCGGGTTTTCCAGACATGACCGATCTCCCTATCGGTAACTGCAGGTGCTGAAAATGCCGCAGGAGAGGCTCTAGAACAAGGCTTTCGCCCGGGTTTGCGTCCACCATCACAAAAGCACCATCGCGGTGGAGCGCACCTTGGCATGGCCAACACAGACGAAAACGCCCGGCACTGCCGGGCGTTTTCGTTTCGCTCTGACCCTTACTGACCCAGGTCGCGCAAGCGCTTGCCCTGCATCAGGTTGCGCTCGATGCGCTCCAGGGTGACGCCCTTGGTTTCCGGCACCAGCAGGAACACCAGGAAGATGAACACCACGTTCAGACCGGCGTAGATCCAGAAGGTGGTGCCCTGGCCCAGGGTACCCAGCATGGTCAGGAAGGTGGCGCCGACGATCATGTTGGCGATCCAGTTGGTAAAGGTGGAGCAGCCGATGCCGAAGTCGCGGCCCTTGAGCGGCTGGACTTCCGAGCACAGGGTCCAGATCAGCGGACCGGCCGACATGGCGAAGCCGACGATGAAGATCAGCAGCATGACCACGGTGAAGGTCTGCTGGCCATGGCTCAGGTTGCCCATGCCGAGCATGGTGCCGACTACGCCCAGGCCTACGGCCATGACCACGAAGCCGGTGTAGAGGATGGGTTTGCGGCCCCACTTGTCGACCAGGAAGATGGCGATGAAGGTGGCCAGCACGTTGGTCAGGCCGACCGCGGCGGTGAACCACATCTGGGCGGCGGTATCGTAGCCCATGCCTTCGAAGATGCGCGGGGCGTAGTACATCACCACGTTCATGCCGGTGAATTGCTGCACCACCTGGAGGAGCACGCCCAGGCCCACCGAGCGACGGAAGTTGGGATTTTCCTTGAACAGCGACCAGCCTTTCTGCGGGACCTTGAGTTGCTCTTCGATTTCCCGGACTTCCTGCTGGATGACCTTTTCGTCACCGCGCAGCCGGTGCAGGACCTTGATGGCTTCCTCTCTGCGACCGGCCATGATCAGCCAGCGCGGACTGTCCGGCAGGGCGAAGACGCCGATCAGGAACAGCACGCCAGGGATGGCGATGATGCCGAGCATCCAGCGCCAGGCTTCGTAGTAGCTGAAGGCGGTGTTGGAGAGAAAGGCCAACAGGATGCCGGCGGTGATCATCAGCTGGTACAGCGAGATCATCGAGCCGCGGATGTTTTCAGGAGCGACTTCGGCCAGGTACAGCGGCGCGGTGAAGGAGGCGATGCCGATGGCCAGGCCCAGCAGGAAGCGGGCGAAGATCAGCATGGTCGGCGAGGTGGCCAGGCCGCACAGCACCGAGCCGACCACGAACAGCACAGCGCCCAGCATCAGCGACTTCTTGCGACCCAGCTTCGCCGACAGCGAACCCGCGCCCAGGGCACCCAGGGCAGCACCGGCCATCATGCTGGAGACGATCCATTCGATCACCTGGTCGGAGATCTGGAATTCCTGCTGGATGAACTTGGTGGCGCCGGAGATCACGCCGATGTCGAGACCGAACATCAGGCCGGCCAGGGCGGCCATCAGGCAGGCGAAGATGGCTTTTGGCTGGGCCTTTTCAGTGACGTGGCCGTCGGCCGTCGTAGTGGTACTGCTCATGGGAGGCTCCTCTCTCGCTTCGTGGGCGATTTTGTTGTCGCGGTGGTTCCGTTTCCGTTTGTTACAGACCTAGCTAACGATTCTTGGTTCGCCGCAGGCCGCTTACCAGAGCCGCGCGGGCTGGGCATTCACATAGGTGGCATAGAGCGAACCGCCGCCGGTGATGAACAGGCGGTTACGCTTGAGCCCGCCGAATTCGACGTTGGAGACGGTTTCCGGCAGGTGCAGGGTGGCCAGCGGCTGGCCGCTCGGATTGAACACCCGCACGCTGTTCTGCTCGGCCGAGCCGGCCCAGCTGCACCAGAGGTTGCCATCGCTGTCGACGCGGAAGCCGTCGATCACGCCCTGATCCTTGGCGTCGATCAATACCTCGCCGCCGCCCAGGCTGCCGTCGTCCTTCACGCTGAACGCCCGTACGTGATTGGGCTTGCCGGGATTGCCACCGCCGGCGGTGTCGCTGATGTAGAGCCGCTTGCCGTCGGGCGCGAAGGCCAGGCCGTTGGGCCGGCCGAAATCGCCCGCCGCTACCGTGGCCTTGCCCTGGGGGTCTATGCGATAGACGTTGGTGGGCAGCTCGAATTCAGCCTTGTGGCCCTCGTAGGCGCCGAGGATGCCGTAGCCCGGATCGGTGAACCAGAGGGCACCATCGGCGCCGACCACCACGTCGTTGGGGGCGTTGAGCGGCTTGCCGTCGAAGCGGTCGAGCAGCACGGTGACGCTGCCGTCGTGCTCGCGGCGGGTGACGCGACGGGTGTCGTGTTCGCAGCTGACCAGGCGCCCCTCGCGGTCTCGGGTGTGGCCGTTGGCGTTGTGCGATTGGTCGTCGTAGATACTGACGTGGCCGTCGTCGGCGCTCCAGCGCATCACCCGGGCATTGGGGATGTCGCTGAACAGCAGGCAGCGCCAGTCGGCCATCCACACCGGCCCCTCGGTCCAGAGACCGCCGGACCAGAGCCGCTCGACGAAGGCATTGCCCAGGCGCCCCTTGAAGGCCTGGTCATGGATCTCCCAGGCGGGATCGGGCATGACGATGGGCGGCTTGCCCTCCCAGTTGCGGGTGAGACCGAATTTGTCTTCGGCCAGGGCGCGGCTGGCGACCAGACCGGCCGAGGCGGCCAGGGAGACGCTGAGGAAGGTGCGACGGGCGAGCGGCATGGGCAGGTTCCTTTATTGTCGTTGTGGGTCCGGCAAGGCCGGTGGCAGAGCGCCTCCGCATTCAGGACAAGAGGCGCCTCTTTAGTCGCCCTTATTCGGGCAGACGTTCAACCTTGCCCACCACCAGGCCATAGCAGAGGGCACCGACCAGCGCGGTCACGCCGATGAAGGCGATGGCCGGGGCGAAGCTGCCGTCCTTGACCAGGAAGCCGATGACGATGGGCACGCAGATGGCCGAGAGGTTGCCGATGAAGTTGAACATCCCACCGGTCAGGCCGATCAGCCGCTCCGGTGCCATGGCCGAGACCATCGACCAGGTGATGGAGGCCAGGCCATTGCCGAAGAAGGCCAGCGCCAGGCAGGCGATGATCAAGGCCGGCGAGTCGACGAAGTTGGCGCCGACGATACTGGTGGAGATCAAGAGGCCACCGATGATCGGCAGCTTGCGCGCCAGGCCCACGGAGGCGCCGCGGCGGACCAGCCAGTCCGACAGCAGCCCCGAGCAGATCACCCCGAGGAAGGCGGCGAGGAAGGGCAGCGAGGCGAGGAAGCCGGCCTTGATGAAGTCCAGGCCGCGGTATTTCACCAGGTAGGTGGGGAACCAGGTCAGGAAGAACCAGAGGGTGGAGTTGAGGCAGAACTGGCCGATGTAGATGCCCCAGAGCTTGCGCTTGTTGAGCACGCTCCAGAGGTCGCGCCACTGGAAGGCGGCGCGGCGGCGGTTCTTCTGCTCCAGGTCGACCAGACCGCCGCCCTCCTGGATCAGTGCGACCTCGGCGGCGTTGGCGCCGCGGAAGTCCTTGGGTTCGCGATAGACCAGGTACCAGATGGCCGCCCAGAGGATGCCCACGCCGCCGGTGACGACGAAGACCATGTGCCAGCCGAAGGTCTGCTGCAGGTAGATCAGCACCGGGGTGAGAAAGGCCAGGCCGACGAACTGGCCGGAGGTGTAGCAGCCGATGGCGGTGGCCCGCTCGCGCTCGGGAAACCAGGTGGTGACCACCCGGTTGTTGATCGGATAGGCCGGTGCCTCCAGGGCGCCCACCGCCAGGCGCAGGACGATCAGGCCGATGAAGCTGCCGACGAAACCGAGGCCGATGGTGGCCAGCGACCAGAGCGCGATGGCGACCGGATAGAGGATGCGCGGGGCGACCTTGTCCACCAGCCAGCCACCGGGGATCTGCATGGCGGCGTAGGTCCAGCCGAAGGCCGAGAGGATCAGGCCCATGTGTACCGGTTCGATGCCCAGGTCCTGCGCCAGGTGCGGCGCGGCGATGGAAAGGTTGCTGCGGTCGAGGTAGTTGATCACCACGGTGACGAACAGCAGCAGCATGATGAAGAAGCGGGCCCGGCTGGGCTTGGCCAGGGTCGGCGCGGCCGTGGCCGCCGCCGGGACGGCGTGGGTGGGGATGGGCATGGCTCGGGTCCTGTAGTTGGCGTTGTGGCGAGCGTTGGTGGTGTTTGCGGATCAGGGCGCCGCGGCAGCCCTCACCCTGGCCCTCTCCCTAAGGGAGGGGGGATGGTCGGTACGGTAGTCGAGCCCCGCGCTCCTGCTCTTGCCCCCTCTCCCCTCGGGAAAGGGCTGGGGTGAGGGGCCAGCGGTGTGCCTGGCCATTAATGGTGGCGTTGCTTTTCCCTCACCCTGGCCCTCTCCCAGAGGGAGAGGGGATGGTCAGTGCGAGCGTCGGGGCCGGAGCTCCTGCTCTTGCCCCTTCTCCCTTGGGGTGAGGGAGCAGCGGCGCCAATCTTCGAAAGCAACGCGTCGCGAGCGCAGGCGGAGCAAGGCGAAAGCCGGTGAGAAAGCGGAGTGCACATCAAGTGCATGAGCATTTCGAACCGGCTTTCAACGCCGCTCCGGCAAGCGCAGCAGCGTTGAATCGAAGATTTACCACTCGGCGAAACTGCCGTCCTTGTGCCGCCATACCGGATTGCGCCAGCGGTGGCCGATGGCGGCGCGCTCCTTGACGAATTCCTCGTTGACCTCCACGCCGAGTCCTGGCCCCTGGGGGATCTTCACGTGGCCGTCACCGTAGTCGAACACCTCGGGATTCTTGATGTAGTCCAGCAGGTCATTGCCCTGGTTGTAGTGGATGCCCAGACTCTGCTCCTGAATGAAGGCGTTGTAGCAGTTGGCGTCCAGCTGCAGGTTGACCGCCAGGGCGATGGGGCCGAGTGGGCAATGCAGGGCGATGGCGACGTCGTAGGCCTCGGCCATGTTGGCGATCTTGCGCGTCTCGGTGATGCCACCGGCATGGGACGGATCGGGCTGCAGGATGTCGACGTAGCCCTCCTGGAGGATGCGCTTGAAGTCCCAGCGCGAGTACAGCCGCTCGCCCAGGGCGATGGGCGTGTTGCTCATCAGGGCGATTTCCTTGAGCGCCTCGTGGTGTTCGCTGAGCACCGGCTCCTCGATGAACATCAGGCGGAACTGCTCCAGTTCCTTGACCAGCACCTTGGCCATGGGCTTGTGCACCCGGCCGTGGAAATCCACGCCGATGCCGAAGTGCGGCCCGCAGGCGTCGCGAATGGCGGCGACGTTGGCGATCACCTGGTCGACCTTGTCGTAGGTGTCGACGAACTGCATCTCTTCGCTGGCGTTCATCTTGATGGCGGTGAAACCCTTGGCCTGGCGCTCCAGCGCCTGGGCCGCGGTCTCGGCCGGGCGGTCGCCGCCGATCCAGGAATAGACGCGGATGCTCTCGCGCACCTGGCCGCCAAGCAGTTCGTGCACCGGTACGCCCAGGGCCTTGCCCTTGATGTCCCACAGCGCCTGGTCGATGCCGGCCAGGGCGCTCATGTGGATGCCGCCGCCGCGATAGAAGCCGCCGCGGTAGAGCACCGTCCAGTGGTCCTCGATGTTGCGCGGGTCCTTGCCGATCAGGTAGTCGGCCAGTTCCTCGACCGCCGCCGCCACGCTGTGGGCGCGGCCTTCCAGCACAGGTTCGCCCCAGCCGTGGATGCCCTCGTCGGTCTCGATCTTGAGAAAGCACCAGCGCGGCGGGACGACATAGGTGGTGAGTTTGGTGATTTTCATGGTGTGCACATCTCGATTTTAATTGTTGGATCGAGGGGGGATCGCGGCCATGGGCCGCTCCTACAGGCACGGACGCCATCGTAGGAGCGGTCCATGACCGCGATAATCAGGAACCTTTGGCTACTCGCCACCCCGCCGCGAAGGCCTGGGCATTGGCACTGACCTGAGCGGCGTTCAGGCCCGGCTTGTACAGCGCCGAGCCGAGGCCGAAGCCGTTGGCGCCGGCGGCCACGTAGGGGCCCATGTTGTCCGGGGTGATGCCGCCCACCGGCAAGAGCGCCAGCTCCTTGGGAAACACCGCGCGCCAGGCCTTGACCACCGCCGGGCCGAGTTGCTCGGCGGGAAACAGCTTGAGGCTGTCGGCCCCGGCCTCAAGGGCGGCGAAGCCTTCCGAGGGGGTGGCCACGCCCGGCGCACTGACCAGGCCGGCGGCCTTGCTGGCGCGGATCACCGCCAGGTTGGCATTGGGTGAGACGATCAACCGGCCGCCGGCGGCGTCCACTTCGGCCACCTGGGCCTCGGTGAGCACGGTGCCGGCGCCGATCAGGCAGCTGTCACCCAGCTCGACGGTGAGCCGGCGGATGCTCTCGAACGGCTGCGGCGAATTGAGCGGGATCTCGATGACGCGAAAGCCGGCGTCGTACAGGGCGCGGCCGACCGCGACGATCTCGTCCGGGGTGACACCGCGCAGGATGGCGATCAGCGGCAGGTCCTTGAGATAGGTATCAAGCATGGGAACCTCCAGAGGCGGGAAGCAGGCCGGCGGCCTGGGCCAGGCGCCAGAGCCCGGCCCGGGTGGCCTGCTCCAAGAGGCGAACCTGATGGATATCGAACAGCGCCAGGGCGTCGCGATAGCGCTGGCAGAGCGCCGCGTCGCCGATCAGCACCAGGGGTGGACAGGGATTGCCCGCGAGGGCGGCGACCTGGCTGCGCAGCTCTTCGCCGATCAGCAGGCCGGAGAGGTAGTCGAGGCTGTGCGCCGCACCCAGCTCTCCGGCCAGCACCCGGCTGCGGGCGGTGAAGAGTCGGCCGAACAGACCCTCGGCGCCGGCATCGCGCGCCGTGGTGAGGCCCAGGCGGAAGGCCTCGGCGCTGGCTTCGGGACCGGCCTCGGCGGCTGGGCGACCGAGAATGGAATGCTCGCGCAAGACGGCGAACAACTCGCCGGTCATGTAGGTGGCGAAGTCGGTGAGACGGCCGTCGCGTACCCGTACCCACTTGCTGTGGGTGCCGGGCAAGACCAGCAGGGCCTCGGCGGCCAGGTCCGGCTCCAGCTCGAGGGCGCCGAACACCTGGGTTTCTTCCCCGCGCAGGACATTGGGCAAGGCGCCGCGCTGCATCACTCCGGGCACCAGGTGGAGGTCGCCGCAGCCGCTGTCCAGGCGCAGCAGGCCGGCGGCCAGGCTGTGGACGTCCGCCGGGCACTCGGCATAGGGCACCTCGCGCCAGCCACCGCGACTGCCGACCATGCCACAGGCGATGGCGGGCAGTTCTGGATGGGCCTCGCGCCAGTCGCCCACCAGGGTGCGATAGGCCGCGGCGAAGTCGCCGTCGGGCACGTGCATGATGCCCCAGGGCCGGCTGCGGGTTTCCAACACGGCGCCCTGGGCGTCGAGCAGTTGGGCACGCAGGGACGAAGTGCCCCAGTCGAGGCCGATGAGGTGCGGGGTGGCGGTCATGCGGGACTCCAGCCGAGTTCGCGGGAAATGGCCCGGGCGCAGGCACTGACCTCGGGCTGCAACTCGTGCAGCCGCGCCTCGGGCATATAGGGAATAGCACTGGCCACGCTCAGGGCCGCGACGATGGCGCCGTCGGCACCGCGGATGGGAGCAGCCACGCAGCGGATGCCCAGTTCGTTCTCTTCCAGGTCCAGGGCATAGCCCTCGGCGGCGTGGCGCCGCAGGCGCGCGTAATAGTCCGCCCAGGGTAGGAAATCCTCGCGCAGGCCGGGCTGGCCGGTTCGCCGGGCCACGCCTTCGCCGTAGAGGGTTTCCCATTCATCTTCGGCGAGATCCAGCATCAGCGCCTTGCCGACCCCGGTCAGTGCCAGCGGCATGCGCAGGCCGACCCGGGATCTCATCTCCAGCCCCCGACTGCCCGGCAGCTTGTCGAGATAGAGGACGTCGCCGCCCTCGCGCACCCCGAGGTGCACGGTGTCGCCACAGTGCTGGGCCAGGCGTTGCAGATGGGGACGCGCCACGCTGGTCAGCGGCAGCTGCTCGCGAGCCTGGTAGCCGAGGGCGATGAGATGGCTGCCGAGGATCAGCCGCCCGCCATCGCTACGCAGGTAGCCAGCCTGGGTCAGGGCGGCGACCAGTCGGTGGGTGGTGCTGCGGGTGCAGCCGATGGCGGCGCCGACCTGCGCCAGGCTGTCGGCACCGGCGGCGACGGCTTCGAGCACGGCCAGGCCACGAAACAGTGCCTGGGCCCCGCTGGGCGCTTCGCCCTTGTTGGAATTGTTGTCGTTCATGGCCTTCACTTTAGAAGGCTCATCAGAAAATCTCAATATGTGATACGTAATCCCATATTGTGGGATAAAAGTTAGATATGACAGCCTTGTCACATAGCTGCAATATTGGCGCTATCTAATGCACGGCACATTGCAAGGACTCGAGAGGCAGAGCGCTCCATGACGGGTAAATCCATCCTGATCGTCGACGATGAGGCGCCCATTCGCGAGATGATCGCCGTGGCCCTGGAAATGGCGGGCTATGAATGCCTGGAGGCGGACAACAGCAAGGACGCCCACGCCCTGATCGTCGATCGCAAGCCCGATCTCATCCTGCTCGACTGGATGCTGCCCGGCACCTCCGGCCTGGAACTGGCCCGCCGCCTCAAGCGCGACGAGCTGACCGACGCCATCCCCATCATCATGCTCACGGCCAAGGGCGACGAGGACAACAAGGTCCAGGGCCTGGAAACCGGTGCCGACGACTACATCACCAAGCCCTTCTCGCCCCGCGAGCTGGTGGCGCGGTTGAAAGCCGTGCTGCGCCGCACCGGGCACCTGGAGAACGACGGCCCGCTGGAGGTCAACGGCCTGGTGCTGGACCCGGTCAGCCACCGGGTGACCATCGACGGTGCGCCGGCCGAGATGGGCCCCACCGAATACCGCCTGCTGCAGTTCTTCATGACCCACCAGGAGCGCGCCTACACCCGCGGCCAGTTGCTCGACCAGGTCTGGGGCGGCAACGTCTATGTCGAGGAGCGCACCGTCGACGTGCACATCCGCCGCCTGCGCAAGGCCCTCGGCGAGACCTACGAAAACCTGGTACAGACGGTGCGCGGCACCGGGTATCGCTTCTCCACCAAACTCTGACCGCGCAGGCCACCGCCGCCGTGAACATCAACTGGCGCTCCCGCTTGGCCACCCAGCTGTCGATCGTGGTCGGCGGCTGCGCCCTGGCCGGCTGGCCCTTCGGCCATGTCGGCCTAGCGATGGCCCTGGGACTGGCGGTGTACCTCGCCATCACGCTGCGGCACCTGTTGCGCCTGCATGCCTGGCTGGCCAGCGAGGTCACCGGCGAGCCGCCCGAGGCCGAGGGGCTGTGGGGCGATGTGCTGGATCGCCTCTATCGCCGCCAGCGCCACGAATTGCGCCAGCGCGAGGAACTGCTTGCGGTCATCGGTCGCGCCCAGGCCTCCACCGAGGCCCTGCGCGATGCCATCATCCTGGTGGATCGCCATGGCAACCTGGAATGGTGGAACCGCGCCGCGGAAACCCTGCTGGGCCTGCGCCAGCCCCAGGATCTCGGCCAGCCCATCACCAACCTGGTGCGCCATCCGCGCTTCGCCGACTACTTCCTCGGCGGTGACTACGGCGAGCCGCTGGAACTGGCCTCGCCGCTCAACGACGATCAATACCTGCACATCCTGGTCACCCGCTTCGGCGAAGGCGATCGCCTGCTGCTGGTGCGCGACGTGACCCGCGTCCACCAGTTGGAACAGATGCGCAAGGACTTCGTCGCCAACGTCTCCCACGAATTGCGCACCCCGCTGACGGTGATCACCGGCTACCTGGAGACCCTGCTGGACAACGCCGAGCACGCCACCCCGCGCTGGCGGCGGGCGCTGGGGCAGATGCAGCAGCAGGCCGGGCGCATGCAGCACACCATCGACGACCTCTTGCTGCTGGCGCGCCTGGAAGCCACCGACTACCCCGCCGACAATCGTCCGGTGACCCTGGCACCGCTGCTCGGCTCCATCCTGCAGGACGGCCGGGCACTGTCCGGCGCCGTTGGTCACCGTCTGAGCCTGGAGTGCGAGCCGGGCCTGGCGCTCCTGGGCAGCGAGACCGAGTTGCGCAGTTGCTTCTCCAACCTGGTGTTCAACGCGGTCAAGTACAGCCCCGAGGGCGGCGAGGTGCGGGTGCGCGCCTGGCAGGACGCCGAAGGCGCCCACGTCGCCGTGCAGGACAATGGTCCCGGCATCGACGCCCGCCACCTGCCGCGGCTCACCGAGCGCTTCTATCGCCTCGATGCCAGCCGCGCCTCCAGTACCGGCGGCACTGGCCTGGGCCTGGCCATCGTCAAGCACGTGCTGATCCGCCATCGCGGTAGCCTGGACATCCACAGCGTGCCCGGCGAGGGCAGTCGCTTCACCTGCCATTTCCAGCCCGAGCAGATCGCCCGGCGCGCCGCCGCCTCGGCCTGAGTCAGCTCCCCGTGGCCGTGCTATCGTCCGGCCATCCCGGCCACGGTCTCGCCCCATGCCCCCTGCCCTGCGCCTGCTGCCGGTCCTGCTGCTCGCCCTGCTCGGCGGCCTGCTGCTCGGCAGCCAGGCCTGGCACCGCGCCGAACAGGCGACCCTGGCCGAGGCCAGCCTGCTCGGCCAGGAGCAGTTGCGCCTGCACGCCAGCGGCCTGCAGACCCTGATCGACCGCTTTCGCGCCCTACCGGCGGTGCTGGCCCAGGACCCCGAGCTGATCGCCGCCCTCACCACCGCGCCGGACGCCGCCACCACCGAACGCCTGAATCTCAAGCTGGAGCGCCTGAACGCGGCGGCGCAATCCTCGACCCTGGAACTGCTGGATCGCAGCGGCCTCGCCATCGGCGCCAGCAACTGGCGACTGCCCACCAGCTACGTCGGCCACAACTACGGCTTCCGTCCCTATTTCCGCGACACCCTCGCTGGCGGCAGCGGGCGCTTCTATGCCGTCGGGGTCACTACCGGCATTCCTGGCTATTTCCTTTCCCACGCCGTGCTGGATGCCCAGGGGCGCTTTCTCGGTGCGGTGGTGGTCAAGTTGGAGTTTCCCGCCATCGAGGCGCGCTGGGGCGAGCATCCCGAGATCCTGCTGGTGAGCGATGCCCGTGGCGTGGTGTTCGCCGCCAATCGCCCGGCCTGGCGCTATCGCCTGCTGCGCGACCTGTCCCCAGCGGATCGCGCCGAACTGGCCGCTACCCGCCAATACGACCGGCGCCCGCTGCAGCCGCTGCCCCAGGTCGTTCGGCAGGTGCTGGGCGACGGCGGGCAGGTGGCGCGGATCGAAGCACCGGATGGCACCGCCGACTACCTCTGGGACAGCCTGCCGCTGCCCAGCGAAGGCTGGACGCTGCACCTGCTGCGGCCGACCCGGGACCTGCAGGGCGGTGGGCTGGGTGCCGCGTTGGCCGCCGCCTGCGTCTGGCTGCTGTTGGTCTGCGCGGGCCTGCTATGGGCACAAAGGCGACGGCTGCAACGCCTGCGCCAGCGCAGCCGGCTGGAACTGGAACGCCTGGTGGAAGCCCGCACCACCGAATTGCGTACCGCCCAGGATGGCCTGGTGCAGGCCGCCAAGCTGGCTGCCCTGGGGCAGATGTCGGCGGCCCTGGTGCATGAACTCAACCAACCGCTCACCGCCCAGCGCATGCACCTGGCCAGCCTGCGCCTGCTGCTGGACCACGGCCGGCTGGACGAGGCCCGCGCCGCCCTGGAACGCCTCGATGGCCTGCTCACCCGCATGAGCGGCCTGACCGGCCACCTCAAGACCTATGCGCGCAAGACTCCCGCCGGCCTGCGCGAAAGAGTCGACCTGGCGCGGGTGGTGGACCAGGCGCTGGAATTGCTGGAAGCGCGCCGCACCGAAGTGAACGCCGAACTGGTGCTGGAGCTACCGCGACCGGCCTGGCTGCTGGGTGATCCGATCCGCCTGGAGCAGGTGCTGGTGAATCTGCTGCGCAATGCCCTGGACGCCGTGGCCGAACGACCGACGCCGCGGGTCACGGTCAGCCTGAGGCGTGACGGCGACAGCTGGCAGCTGGACGTGGCGGACAATGGCGGCGGCATCGCCGAGGCGCACCTGGAGCAGGTGTTCGACCCTTTCTTCACCACCAAGCCGGTGGGCGAAGGCCTCGGCCTGGGGCTGGCGGTGTCCTCGGCCATCGTCCAGGCCCAGGGCGGCGCCCTCACCGTCGCCAATGGCGGCGAGGGCGCCGTCTTCAGGCTACGGCTGCCCGTCGCACCCGAGTCGGGCTAGCTGCCGGTCAAGCCCTGGCCTGGTCCTGTTGCGCTGGCCGCCGAGGACTCGACCGCTCCACGCTGTTCGGGCAAGGTAGCGGCGCGCAGGCAGCGAGAGGACGCCCCATGCAAGCCCAGGTCTATCTGGTCGACGATGAAGCCAGCATCCGCGAGGCGGTACGCCAGTGGCTGGAGCTGTCCGGGCTGCAGGTGCGGCTGTTCGCCCGCGCCGAGGACTGCCTGGCGGCGGTGACCCCGGACTTCGCCGGGGTGGTGGTCAGCGACGTACGCATGCCGGGCATGGACGGCCTGGCCCTGCTGGAGCGCCTGCAGGCGCTGGATCGCGACCTGCCGGTGATCCTGCTCACCGCCCATGGTGACGTCGCCCTGGCGGTGGCCGCCATGCGCCAGGGCGCCTACGACTTCCTGGAAAAGCCCTTCAGCCCCGAAGCTCTGCTGGGCGGCCTCGGCCGCGCCCTGGAAAAGCGCCGGCTGGTGCTGGAGAACCGCCAGCTGCACCGCCGGGTCGACGGCCAGAGTGCCCTCGCCCGACGCCTGCTGGGCGTCTCCCCCGGCATCGTCCGCCTGCGCCAGCAAATCCTCGACCTGGCGCCGACGCCGGTGAACGTCCTGCTGCGCGGCGAGACCGGCAGCGGCAAGGAACTGGTCGCCCGCTGCCTGCACGACTTCGGCCCCCGCGCCGGCAAGGCCTTCGTCGCCCTCAACTGCGCGGCCATTCCCGAACAGCTGTTCGAGAGCGAGCTGTTCGGCCACGAGAGCGGCGCCTTCACCGGTGCCCAGGGCAAGCGCATCGGCAAGCTGGAATACGCCAATGGCGGCACCCTGTTCCTCGACGAGATCGAGAGCATGCCCCTGGCGCAGCAGGTCAAGCTGCTCAGGGTACTGCAGGAACAGCGCCTGGAACGCCTGGGTTCCAACCAGAGCATCGCCCTGGACCTGCGTATCGTCGCCGCCACCAAGCCGGACCTGCTCGAAGAGGCCCGCGCCGGGCGCTTTCGCGAAGACCTGGCCTACCGCCTCAATGTCGCCGAACTGCACCTGCCGCCGCTGCGCGCCCGGCGTGAAGACATCCCGCTGCTGTTCGATCACTTCCTCGCCGAGGCCGGCGCCCGCCTGGGCCGTCCGGCCGCACCGCCCAGCGCGGCGCGGCTGGCCCAGCTCCTGGGCCACGGCTGGCCGGGCAACGTCCGCGAACTGGCCAACGCCGCCGAGCGCGAAGTGCTCGGCCTGGGCGCCCCCGCTACCACGGTCGCGGGCCACTCCCTCGCCGACCAGTTGGAAGCCTTCGAAGCCCAGTGCCTGCGCGCCGCCCTGGCCCGCCATGGCGGCGAGATCAAGGCGGTGATGGATGAGCTGCAGCTGCCACGCCGCACCCTCAACGAGAAGATGCAGCGCCACGGCCTAGTGCGCGCCGATTTTCTCGACGAGGATTGATCGGCGATAGGCGGAAATCCGCTCATCGCCGCGATCGATCCGGCAGACTTTCGCCTATTACACCCCCAAAAACCTAGCCAGCACAGGCCTTTGCGGCTTGGCACGCCGCCTGCACAAGCCCTTGTCGACGCCTCGAGCGCACTAATAACAACGACAAGAGGACTACCCTGTGGATAGCACCGCTACCCTCGCGACCGGCCTAGCCGCGCCCAAGACCACCTCGCAACGCATCAAGTCCATCTTCAGCGGTTCCGTCGGCAACCTGGTCGAATGGTTCGACTGGTACGTCTACGCCGCCTTCTCCCTGTATTTCGCCAAGGCCTTCTTCCCCCAGGGCGACCAGACCGCCCAGTTGCTCAACGTCGCCGCCATCTTCGCCGTGGGCTTCCTCATGCGCCCCATCGGCGGCTGGCTGATGGGCCTCTACGCCGACAAGGCTGGACGCAAGGCCGCGCTGATGGTCTCGGTGGTCATGATGTGCGCTGGCTCCCTGATCATCGCCCTCACCCCCAGCTACGCCACCATCGGCGTCGCCGCGCCGGTCATGCTGGTACTGGCGCGTCTGCTGCAAGGCCTCTCCGTGGGCGGTGAGTACGGCACCTCCGCCACCTACCTGAGCGAGATGGCCACCAAGGAAAGCCGCGGCTTCTACTCCAGCTTCCAGTACGTGACCCTGATCTCCGGCCAGCTGCTGGCCCTGGCCACCCTCATCGTGCTGCAGCAGACCCTCACCGTCGAGCAGCTGGAAAGCTGGGGCTGGCGCATTCCCTTCGTCATCGGCGCCGCCTGCGCCGTGACCGCCCTCTACCTGCGCCGCGGCATGGAAGAGACCAGTTCCTTCACGAAGGCCGAGAAGCCCAAGGAAAGCCTGATGCGCACCCTGGCGCGGCATCCCAAGGAGCTCTTCACCGTGGTCGGCCTGACCATGGGCGGTACCCTGGCCTTCTACACCTACACCACCTACATGCAGAAGTACCTGGTCAACTCGGTGGGCATGAGCAAGACCGACGCCACCACCATCTCGGCGGCCACCCTGTTCCTCTTCATGCTGCTGCAGCCCCTGGTCGGCGCCCTCTCCGACAAGATCGGCCGCCGTCCGGTGCTGATCGCCTTCGGCGTGCTGGGTACCCTGTTCACCTATCCGATCCTGACCGCCCTGGGCAGCGTCACCTCCTGGTGGGGCGCCTTCTGGCTGATCATGGCGGCGCTGGTGATCGTCAGCTTCTATACCTCGATCAACGCCGTGGTGAAGGCCGAGTTGTTCCCCACCGAGATCCGCGCCCTCGGCGTCGGCCTGCCCTACGCCCTGACCGTCTCCATCTTCGGCGGCACCGCCGAATACGTGGCCCTGTGGTTCAAGAGCATCGGCCTGGAGAGCGGCTACTACTGGTACGTGACCGGCTGCATCGCCTGCTCGATGCTGGTCTACGTCTTCATGAAGGATACCCGCGACCACTCGCGCATCGTCCACGAATAACCGCTCGTCCCGGGGTGCGGGCCTCTCGGTCGCAAGATTCGTCCGTCCGGCCCGCCCCTCTTTGCCTGGGCTTTCCGGCGCGCCATGGTAGCGCCACCGGCAGCCGTCGCATCGGCCGTTCTTCTCGGTCAATGTGGCGAGTTCGCCCCCTCCTCCCAAGCCCCGGTTACACACTCATGGAAATCGACTACGGTCCCAGCTACGCCAAACTGGGTCTCCAGTTCCAATACCAGTGGAGCACCCTGCTGCGGGATGCCCTGAAAAAACACGGCATTACCGACGCCCAGGCCAAGGCCATCTGCGGCGACTTCGCCTTCGACCTCTCCAAGCTCATCGACGAATCCGAGATCCAGGCGGATGGTGTCTCCTACCGCCCGGTGATCGCCTTCACCGAGGACGAGGAAACCCTGCTGGTGCAGTCGGCCGAGTTCGACTACCACGAAGCGGCCTACGCCACTGCCGCTGCCGCGTTCGACAAGAAGTAAGCCGCGCAGGGCTGGCGTGCGCCCTCACCCCAACCCTCTCCCCCGGGGAGAGGGGGCGGTCTGGAGCGGCGGCGGGCTTCTCCGCCAGGGGCAAGCACCGCCAGCGTTTTGAAGTTACTGCGCTAACGGTTGTCGGCCATAGCGTCAGAAGATATTCCAATAGCACCCTCTTCGTTCAGTACCGCTCCCCTGCCGAGCGCTACCTCCACACACAAACGCTCAAAACTGCGTCCCAGGGCTCTCGCCAAACGCAAAACATCCGGCAATACTCAAAAAAATCACCTCTCGCTCCATACCGCCCCCTCTCCCTCCGGGAGAGGGTTGGGGTGAGGGCAAGCCCAAACCCAGAATCTCAAGGGAACGGACTCCCATGCCCCTCATCACCCACGCACGCAGCCTAAGACGCAACCAAACCGATGCCGAGCGAGCCCTTTGGTACCACCTGCGCGGCAACCGTCTACAGGGCCATAAATTCCGCCGCCAGCATCCATACGGCCGCTACATCCTGGACTTCGTCTGCCTGGAAGCGCGTTTGGTGATCGAGCTGGACGGCGGCCAGCATCAAGGCAGCGTCGCCGACCGCGAACGCGATGCCTGGCTGCAAGCCCAAGGCTTCCAGATCCTGCGCTTCTGGAACCACGAGGTCCTGACCCAACCGGATGCCGTACTCGAACGTATCTTCGGCGCCCTCAGCCCGGCTTGACCTTCGGCTTGCGCACCCGCGTCGGGGCGCCGCCAGACTTGGTCTTCGCCTTACCCCCACCCGCCCGCCGCTTCTTCTTCCAGGGCGCGCCCTTGCCCGCCGGTGGTGGGCCGCTGATGGTCAGGGTCAGGCCCAGGCAGCGCTCCACCTGCTTGCCCATCCAGGTCGATTGCTTGGCGACGAACTCGGCCAGGCTCAGCTCGCCCTCCTGCACCCGATCCAGCGCCTGCTCCCAGAGCGCCGTGGTGCCCGGATCGGCGATGGCGCGGGGCACTGCATCGATCAGACCGAAGGCCGCGGGCGTCGCCGCCAGCGCCTTGCCCTGCTTGACCAGGTAGCCGCGATCCAGCAGGCCCTGGATGATGCTGGCGCGGGTCGCCTCGGTGCCGATGCCGGTGGTGTCCTTGAGCTTCTGCTTGAGCGCCGGGTCTTCCACCAGCTTGGCGACGTTCTTCATCGCCTTGATCAGATCGCCCTCAGTGAAGGGCTTGGGCGGCTGGGTCAACTGATCCTTGCAGCGCACCTCGACCACCGGATAGTGCTCGCCCTCGCGCAAGGCGGGCAGCGCCTGGGGGGGCGGCGCCTCGCGGCCCCTGGGCGGGGTCAGGGCTTCGGGCAGGGCGCGGCGCCAGCCCTGCTCCACCAGGCGCTTGCCGGTGGCCCGCAGGCGTTCGCCGCCCGCCTCGAAGTCGGCCTGGGTACGGTCGAATTCGTGCTGCGGCAGGAACTGCGCCAGGTAGCGGGCGCGGATCAGGCCGTAGACGTTGCGCTCCTGGGGACTCAGCCGGCCCAGGTCGCGGGTCACCAGGGTCGGGATGATACCGTGGTGGGCGCTGACCTTGGCGTCGTTCCAGGCCCGCGAGCGGCGACTGGCATCCAGGTGCTCGCGCAGCGGCGCCAGACTGCTGTCGGCGCCCAGCAGGGCCGCCAGCAGCGCCGGTGCCTCGGCATGCTGGGACAGCGGCAGGTAGCCGCAATCACTGCGCGGGTAGGTAATCAGCTTGTGGGTTTCGTAGAGCGCCTGGGCCACGTCCAGGGTCTGCTGGGCGCCGAGATTGAGGCGCTTGGAGCAGACCTCCTGCAGGGTACCCAGGTCGAAGGGCAAGGGCGCCACCTCGCGAATGCGCTCGGTCTTGAGCTTGACCAGCCGCGCCTGGCCGGCCGCCTCGATGGCCTGGGCCGCCGCCTGGGCCACGTCCGGCTTGAGACAGCGCCCCTGGTCGTCGCAGACGTCCTCCGGCGGCTGCCACTGGGCCTGGAAATGATTGCCCGTGGCGTCCAGCGTCGCCTCCACGGTCCAGAAGGGCACCGGTACGAAGGCGGCGATGGCGCGATCGCGGTCCACCACCAGACGCAGGGTCGGGGTCTGTACCCGCCCGACCGAGAGCACACCCTGGTAGCCCGAGCGGCGCCCCAGCAGGGTGAACAGCCGACTCATGTTCATGCCGATCAGCCAATCGGCCCGCGAACGGCCCAGGGCCGACTGATAGAGCCCATAGGTCTCGGCACCGGGCTTGAGCGCAGCCAGGGCGCGGCGGATGGAGACGTCGTCCAGCGCCGACAGCCATAGCCGGCGGATCGGCCCCCGGTAGCGGCAGTGCTCCACCAGCTCGCGAGCGATCATCTCGCCCTCGCGGTCGGCGTCGGTGGCGATCACCAGTTCGCTGGCCTCGCCGAGCAGACGCTTGACCGCCTTGAACTGGCTGCCGGTGGTCTTCTTGACCTGCAGCTTCCACTGCGCAGGAACGATGGGCAGGTCGTCCAGCGACCAGCGCTTGTAGCGGGCGTCGTAGGCATCCGGCGGCGCCGTCTCCAGCAGATGGCCTATGCACCAGGTGACGGTCACGCCCGGCCCCTGCAGGCAGCCCTCGCCACGCCGGGTGGCGCCGAGGACGCGGGCGATGTCCTTGGCCTGGGAAGGTTTTTCGCAGAGATACAGCTGCATGGTGGGCATCGCGCAACGGGGAATGACGACAGGATGCAAAGCCGCGGCGACCCGCGCAAGAACTAATCTGTATATCCATACAGAAAGCCGCCTTTGCGCAAATTCGCCCAATGGGCCACAGCACCCGTAAGACGTGGATCACAGCCTGGGCGGCGGTTGCCGCGGGCGCGGAATCTTGCCGCTGCTGGGCAGTCCTTGGGCTACGGCACTTTCGCCGTCTTTAGCCGAGCTCTGGGAGGCGTCAATGAATACTGTAGCTATGGACCGCGCCAAGGCCGAGAGCACCGGCGCCGGAAATCTCGTGGATACCGCCAGCAGCCAGGCGCTGCGGGCCGCCATCAGCACCATGCGGCGCACCACCAGCCAGGTGCAGCGGATCAACGATCAACTCTGGGAAGTTTGGCCCGATGGTCGCCGCAAGCTGCTGCTGCGCTGAGACCTCTTACCCGACGCCCTAAACGGGCGCCGGGGTATCCAGTGCAGCCAGATAGGTCGCGACCTCAGCGTGGATCCAGGCCATGAAGCGCTCCTGCTTTTCCGCCGACTCCGCCCGCTCCGGCCAGACCAGCCAGTAGGCGTAGGGATAGGGCGCCACCACCGGGCTGAGCTGGACTAGCCGACCCTCTTCCAGCGCGGTCTGCACCAGGCTGCGTCTTTCCAGTGCCAGAGTCTGCCCGAGGCGCAGCGCCTCCAGCACCAGGTTGGAGTCGTTCACGCTGATGGCGCAACTGGGTGTGGCCTCTCCCATGCCGGCCGCTTCGCCCCAATGCCGCCAGGTTTCCTCGGTGTGCATCAGCGGCTGCGCCAGGGCCTCGTCCAGGGTGCCTGGCAAGCGACCACCGTTGTATTCGGGCGCGGCCACCAGCAGCACGTCGTCCTGGAACAGCCGTTGCGCCGTCAGGCCATCCCACTGCCCCTCGCCCATGCGTACCCCGATGTCCACCATGCCCTGGCGCAGGTCCTGGAAATCCATGCTGGTCTGGATGCGGATACGGTACTCCGGATACCGGGCGCGAAAACGCGGTAGCCGCGGCAACAGCCAGTGGGCAGCGAAGGAAGGGAAGGTGGCGACTACCAGCTCGTTGCGCCGTGGTCGGGCCTGCAGCCGGCGGGTCGCCTCGCCCAGGTCGGCGAGCAACTGGCGTACCTGCTCGGCGTAGACGCGCCCGTCGCCAGTGACCTCGATGCCGCGCCCCTGACGCTCGAACAGCACCATGCCCAGCTGATGCTCCAGCCCCTTCACCTGCTGGCTGACCGCGGCATGAGTCAGGTGTAACTCGCTGGCGGCGCGGGTCACGCTGCCCAGCCGGGCCACGGCCTCGAAGCAGCGCAGGGCATTCAGCGGGGGCACTCGCGACATGTAAGATTTCCTTAACGATCTGGTCAGATTTTCTCGCTGGAAGCAGCTTCCTCGAATCCTTAATGTCTTGTCCAGAGCGGAACCTAGCGCTAAGTACGCTACGAAGGTGACGTTCCACGTGAAACAGGATTCACCCTTTCTGACAGGATGCTCTCAATGCAACTCATCGGCATGCTCGACTCGCCCTATGTACGGCGGGTCGCGATCTCCCTTCGCCTGCTAGCGCTGCCTGTCGAGCTGCGCCAGTTGTCGGTGTTCCGCGATGTCGAGCGCTTTCGCGCCTTCAATCCGGTGATCAAGGCGCCCACCCTGATCTGCCTGGACGGTCAGCGGTTGATGGATTCGTCGCTGATCCTCGACTACGCCCAGCACCTCGCTTGCGGCAGCCGCCAATTGCTGCCCAGCGGTCATGCCGCGCGCGCGACCGCCCTGGGCCGGATCGGCCTGGCGCTGGCACTGTGCGAGAAGGCGGTACAGCTGGTCTACGAGCGTGACCTGCGACCCGAGGAGAAGCGCCACGAGCCCTGGCGGCAGCGGGTGGAGGGGCAACTGCGCGCCGCCTGTGGCGCCCTGGACAAGGCCTGGCTGGGCCCGCGCCCACCGCTGGGCGAAGGGGACATCGGCCAGGACGCCATCGACCTGGCGGTAGCCTGGAGCTTCCTGCACTACGCCCTGCCGGGGCTGATCGACCGGCGTAATTACCCGACGCTGGAAGCCCTCGCCACCGAGGCGGAAGGGTTGTCGGTATTCAGGGATTATCCGCTGGTGTGACGGCGAAAGCATCGCGGCATGGCGGCCCGCCGATGCGACCGCTCCCAAGGAGCACGCCTTGCTCATCTGCCGCGGCCATGGGCCACTCCTACGGGACCCAGTAGGAGCGGCCCATGGCCGCGATGCTCTTGGTCGACTATTTACCCGCGGTAGTACCGCTGCGGCACGAAGGGCGTCTTGGCGACCTTGACCGGGACCTGCTTGCCGCGCACCACGGCGAAGAGCTCGGTATCCAGGGCGGCGAAGGCGCTGTCGACATAACCCATGGCCACCGGCGCGCCCAGGGTCGGGCCGAAGCCGCCGCTGGTGACGCGGCCGATGCTGGCACCGTTGGCATCCACCAGCTCAGCGCCTTCGCGCACCGGTACCCGCTCCTGTACCAGCAGCCCCACGCGCTTGCGGCTCACGCCGTCGCGCTGCTCGGCGAAGATGCGCTCGGCACCGGGGAAGCCACCGGCGCGGCCATTGCCTTCGCGACGCACCTTTGACAGCGCCCAGCCCAAGTTGGCCATCACCGGCGTGGTGCCGGCGTCCATGTCGTGGCCATAGAGGCAGAGTCCGGCTTCCAGGCGCAGGGAGTCACGGGCGCCCAGGCCGATGGCTTCGACCTCGGGCTCGGCCAGCAGGCGGCGGGCCAGGGCTTCGGCGGCGGCGCTGGGTACCGAGATTTCGTAGCCGTCCTCGCCGGTGTAGCCGCTGCGGCTGACGATGCAGGGCTGGTCCAGCAGCTTCACGCGGCGTACCTGCATGAAGGTCATCTCGGCCACTTCCGGCGCCAGGCGCGCCAGTACCGCGGCGGCGGCGGGCCCTTGCAGCGCCAGCAGGGCGCGATCGAATTGCGGCAGCACCTGGCAGCGATCGCCCAGGTGCTTTTCCAGATGAGCGAGGTCGGCTTCCTTGCAGGCGGCGTTGACCACCAGGTAGAGGCAGTCACCCAGGTTGGCGACCATGAGGTCGTCGAGGATGCCGCCATTGTCGTCGGTCAGCAGGGCGTAGCGCTGCATGCCGCTGGGCAGGTCGATGATGTCGACCGGGACCAGGGTCTCCAGGGCTTCGGCGGCGGCGTCGCCTTCGAGCAGCACCTGGCCCATGTGGGAGACGTCGAACAGCCCGGCCTGGGCGCGGGTGTGCTGGTGCTCCTTGAGCACGCCCAGCGGATACTGCACCGGCATCTCGTAGCCGGCGAAGGGCACCATGCGGGCGCCGAGTTCCAGGTGCAGGGCGTGCAGCGAAGTCTTGAGCAGGGACATGGTGGGGCTCCTGTCGGTTGGCGGCTGTCGCGCTCCTGGCAGGAGGAGCGCGACAGCGCTGGGCTGTTGGGTCGCAACTTTGGGTGATTCGGGCCATCCCTCACCCCGGCCCTCTCCCAGGGGGAGAGGGGGAAGAGCGGCTCTGCTCCCCTCTCCCTCCGGGAGAGGGGCCGGGGGTGAGGGTCAGGCCTCCCCGTAGGCTTCGATCGGCGGGCAGGAGCAGACCAGGTTGCGATCGCCGTAGACGTTGTCGATGCGCGCCACCGGCGGCCAGTACTTGCCATCCACCAGGCTGGGCAGCGGGAAGACCGCCTGCTCGCGGCTGTAGGGGTGGGTCCACTCCCCGGCCAGTTCGCGGGCGGTATGCGGCGCGTTCTTCAGCGGGTTGTCCTGGGGGTCCAGGGTGCCGGCTTCCAGGGCGCTGATCTCTTCGCGGATGGCGACCATGGCGTCGCAGAAGCGATCCAGTTCAGCCTTCGACTCGCTCTCGGTGGGCTCGATCATCAGGGTGCCGGCCACCGGGAAGGACATGGTCGGGGCATGGAAGCCGAAGTCGATCAGGCGCTTGGCCACGTCGTCCACGGTCACGCCGCTGCTGTCCTTGAGCGGGCGCAGGTCGAGGATGCACTCATGGGCCACCAGGCCGCTGGTGCCGGTGTAGAGCACCGGGTAGTGCTCTTCCAGCCGGCGGGCGATGTAGTTGGCGCTGAGGATGGCCACCTGGGAGGCGCGGGTGAGACCGGCGCTGCCCATCATCTTCAGGTACATCCAGGAGATCGGCAGGATGCTGGCGCTGCCGTAGGGCGCGGCGCAGACCGCACCTTCCTTGCGTTCCAGGTGCGCATGGCCGGGCAGGAAGGGCGCCAGGTGCGCCTTGACGCCGATGGGACCGACGCCCGGACCACCGCCCCCGTGGGGGATGCAGAAGGTCTTGTGCAGGTTGAGGTGGGAGACGTCGCCGCCGAACTGGCCCGGGGCGCAGAGGCCGACCATGGCGTTCATGTTGGCGCCGTCGATGTAGACCTGGCCGCCGTGGTCGTGGATCACCTGGCAGATCTCGCGGATGGCCTCCTCGAACACCCCGTGGGTGGACGGATAGGTGATCATCAGCGCGGCCAGGCGCTCGCTGTGCTGCTCGGCTTTGGCGCGCAGGTCGTCGAGGTCGACGTTGCCGCGCTTGTCGCAGGCCACCACCACCACGCGCATGTCGACCATGCTGGCGGTGGCCGGGTTGGTGCCGTGGGCCGAGGCCGGGATCAGGCAGACGTCGCGCTCACCCTGGCCGCGGCTCTGGTGATAGGCGCGGATGGCCAGCAGGCCCGCGTACTCGCCCTGGGAACCGGCATTGGGCTGCAGGGAGACGGCGTCGTAGCCGGTGGCCGCGCAAAGCATGGCTTCCAGCTCGGTGGTGAGCTGGGCATAGCCCTGGGCCTGGTCGGCCGGGGCGAAGGGGTGGATGCCACCGAACTCGGCCCAGGTGACCGGGATCATCTCGCTGGCGGCGTTGAGCTTCATGGTGCAAGAGCCCAGCGGGATCATGGTGCGATCCAGCGCCAGGTCCTTGTCCGCCAGCTTGCGCAGGTAGCGCATCAGCTCGGTCTCCGAGCGATGGCTGGCGAACACCGGGTGGGTCAGGAAGGCCGACTGGCGCTGCAGCGCCGCGGGCAGTTCCACGCCCTTGGCATCGCCCAGCTCGGCAACCTGGGGCGCGGCCTTGCCGTCCGCCAGGATCTCCAGCAGCACCTGGACGTCGGCCAGGGTGCTGGTCTCGTCCAGGGAGATACCCAGGGCTTCTTCGCTCACTTCACGCAGGTTGTAGCCACGGGTACGGGCGGCCTCGTGCAGGGCGGCGGTGCGTTCGCCGAACACCAGGGTCAGGGTGTCGAAGGCGGTGTGCTGGGTCTGGTGACCCAGGCGCTGCAGGCCGGCGGCCAGCAGGCTGGTCAGGCGCTGCACCCGGGTGGCGATGCGGGTCAGGCCTTCGGGGCCGTGGTAGACCGCGTACATGCTGGCGATGTTGGCCAGCAGCACCTGGGCGGTGCAGATGTTGCTGGTGGCCTTCTCGCGGCGGATGTGCTGCTCGCGGGTCTGCAGGGCCAGGCGATAGGCCGGGTTGCCGTGGCGGTCGATGGAGACGCCGACGACGCGCCCGGGCATGTCGCGCTTGTACTTGTCTTGGGTGGCGAAGTAGGCCGCATGGGGGCCGCCGAAGCCGAGCGGTACGCCAAAACGCTGGGCGGTGCCGATGGCCACGTCCGCGCCCAGTTCGCCGGGTGGGGTGAGCAGGGTCAGGGCCAGCAGGTCAGCGGCCATGGCCACCAGGGCACCGGCGGCCTGGAAGGCCTGGATGCTCTCGCGGTAGTCGCGGATCTCACCGGTGGTCATCGGATACTGGAACAGCGCGCCGAAGAAGCGGCCGTGGTCCTCGAGCTCGGTTTCAACGCCCACCACCACCTCGATGCCCAGCGGCTCGGCGCGGGTGCGCAGCACGTCCAGGGTCTGCGGATGGCAGTGCACGGAGGCGAAGAAGGCAGTGGCCTTGTTCTTCGCCAGGCGCTTGCAGAAGGTCATGGCCTCGGCGGCGGCGGTGCCCTCGTCCAGCAGCGAGGCGTTGGCCACCGGCATGCCGGTGAGATCGCCGATCAGCGTCTGGAAGTTGAGCAGGGCTTCCAGGCGACCCTGGGAGATTTCCGGCTGGTAGGGGGTGTAGGCGGTGTACCAGGCCGGATTTTCCAGCAGGTTGCGCAGGATCGGCGCCGGGGTGTGGGTGTTGTAGTAACCCTGGCCGATCAGGCTCTTGAGTAGGCGGTTCTTGCCGGCGATGGCGCGCAGCTCGGCCAGGGCGTCGGCTTCGGAGAGGCCGGCGGGCAGGTCCAGCACGCTGGTGCCCTTGATGCTCTCGGGGATCACCTGGGCGGTCATGGCGTCCAGGGACTCGTAGCCGAGCAGGTTCAGCATGGCGATCTCGTCCAGCTCGCGCGGACCAATGTGGCGCGGGACGAATTCGTCGGCGGTGCTGAGGGTGTCGTGCAGCGACATGGCGGTCTTACCCCTTGATCAGTTGCTGATAGGCGGCTTCGTCGAGCAGTGCGGCGAAGGCCTCGGCATTGGCGGGCTGGAAGCGGAAGAACCAGCCGGCGCCCAGCGGATCGCTGTTGATGGTCTCGGGCGCATCGTTGAGCGTCTCGTTGACCGCCAGCACTTCGCCGTCCAGCGGCATGGTGATGTTGCTGGCGGCCTTGACCGATTCCAGCACCGCCACCTCGTCGCCCTGGGCGTAGCTGCGCAATTCCGGCAGTTGCACGAAGACCAGGTCGCCGAGCGAATCCTGAGCATAGTCGGTGATGCCAACGGTGATGCTGCCATCGGCTTCCTGACGCAGCCATTCGTGTTCTTCGGTATAGCGCAGACCCATTGCAGACTCCTGCGGACGTTCGTCCCGGTGGATAGATGGGCGTGACCAGTGCAAGGCCGATGCCAGGCGCGAAAGCCAGCGTTTTCAAGACTTTTGCCCAGCATCGAATGGCCATCCGTAGCGAAAACGTTACAACTGGGCAGGATGCCACTCTTGCGCGTAACGATTTCCGAACGATGTATCCAATTCACTACAGATATAGCGTTGCTCCTGGGTCCGATAGTCCAGCTGCACGTTCCAGACGGGCTGGCTGTCAGTCGAGGATGAAATGCGGCAGGAAGCGCGAGCTGTCCTGGGTGATCAGCGAACGATCCTCGCGGATACCCAGGCCGCAGGCGCGGTCACCCACCACCCAGCTGCCCAGTACCGGGTAGTGACCGTCGAAACAGGGCAGTGGCTGGCACGCCTGGCGGATGGTCGCCCCGCCGTAGGGACCAGGCACCGCTGCCCGGCGACCGTCGGCGGCATGCAGGCTGACGTTGGCGCCCTCGCGGGAGAACAGCGGCTTGCGTACCCAGCCCGGCGCCAGGTGCGTGCTGGGGCGGGCGTCGAAATAGCTCGGCAACAGGTTGGGATGCCCCGGATGCTGCTCCCAGAGCAGCGCCAGGATGCCCTTGTTGCTCAGCAGCGCCTTCCACGGCGGCTCGATGAAGCGGGTGCCGCTGGCCGGGATGGCAGCGCCAAAGGGGTCTTCCAGCAGTTGCTCCCAGGGATAGAGCTTGAACAGGCTGAAGATGGAATGGCCATTGAGATCGACGAAGGTGCCCGAGCGTTCCAGGCCGATGTCCTCGACGGCGATGAAGCGCGCATCCAGCCCGGCCTGGACGGCGCAGTCGCGCAGGTAGTCGACGGTGCCGCGGTCTTCCAGGGACTCGTGCACCGCCGCCAAGTACAGCGGCTGCGGCACGCCCAGGTCGGCCAGGGTCTCGATCAGCCGCTCCTGGATCAGGTTGTACTGGTCGGCGGCGGGCGGCAGGGCGCCGCGTGCACGCTGCTGCTCCAGCCACAGCCACTGGAAGAAGGCCGCCTCGTAGAGCGAGGTAGGGGTGTCGTAGTTGAGCTCGAACAGCTTGGCCGGGCCCTGGCCGCTGTAGCAGAAGTCCATGCGGCCATAGAGCGAGGGCTCGCGCCGACGCCAGCTGATACGCAGATGCTCCCAGAAGAAGCGCGGGATGTGCAGCCGCTCCAGCAGCTCTTCGCGCTCGACGATGAGATCCACCAAGGCCAGGCACAGCTCGTGCAACTCGGCGGTGGGCGCCTCGAGATCGTCCTCGATCTGCCGCAGGCTGAAGCGGTAGGCCGCGGTCTCGTCCCAATAGGGCTCGCCCTCGAAGGTATGGAAGGCGAAGCCCAGGGCTTCGGCCTGCTGGCGCCAGTCGGGACGTTCGCTGAAGGAGATCCGCTGCATGATCTAGCCTCCGCTGCTGGCACGCGCCGCGGCGGCCTGGCCGAAGCCACCACGACTGACGAAACGCCCCGTGTCCACCGCCTGGGCGGCGCGATCCACCGCGACCCGACCGCTGCGATCAGCCACGGCGACGTTGCTGCCAGTGCGCCAGGTACCCGGATCGTCCAGCGAGCGGTAGAGCGGCTGACTGTCGCGGCGGCGGTCACGGGCCTGGTCCAGGTCCGGTACGTTGGAGCCAGAAGCCGCTTCACGATTGATCAAGAAGCCGGACATCCGTGGCGTGTAGTAAGGCTGCGGTCCTTCGCAGCCACCCACGCCGAAATCTGCCTCGCAGTCGCCCGACTGGATATAGCGGGGTGCCTGCAGGGCTTGGGCACTGCGGGCACTGGCGTACTCACGGGCGCAAACCGTGTTGCTGAACACCCCGTCCCGGGTGCATTGCTCGGCCGTCGCGTAGGTATAGCCGGGGGTGGGCCGACTGGTGCACCAGGCCAGGGTCAGTACCGGGGCGCCGATGAGCACCAGCTTGAGCGCTTGGCTGCGTTTCATGGCGTGCCCTCAGCCGGTGATGGCGGCGGCGTTGAGCACACCCACGGCGATGGCGAAGCAGGCGGCGAGGATGCCGCTGGCCATCTCGTTGGCCGCCAGCCGCTGCGGCAGTCCGGGCAGGCCCAGACGCAGCAGCTGGAAAGCCAGCAACTGGGTGACCAGGGCGATGAGTGCCCAGATGAGAAAGTCGGTCAGGCTCACCGCCACGCGCATGGCGCCCGCCAGTGGCAGCACGAAGCCGAGCAGGCTGCCACCGAAGGCCAGGGCCGCCGCCGGCACGTTGGCGCGGATCAGCTGCCATTCGCGATGGGGCGTGAGCCAGGCGTAGAGCACGCAGAACAGCCCGAGCAGAGCCAGGGACAGCAGCAGATAGAGCAGGAAGGCGGAAAACCCGCTGAGGTAGGCGGCGAGCACGAGAGACGTTCCTTGTCGATGAAGAGTCAGGCGCGATTATCGCCGCCTACGCGGGCTCCGCGCCGACCGTTCACCGGGCGAAACGGCGGGACGGTCGCGAACTTCCGCCTTTTTCATGGGACCAACACAGCACAAAAAGACCTCTACCAAGCGGCTCTAGACCTTCCCACCCCTCTCGTCTGGAGATCCTGTCATGGCTGTAAAAACCGTTGCCGATCTACTCGTCGCCACCCTCGAAGCCGCCGGCGTCGAAACCATCTGGGGCTTGCCGGGCGATTCGCTCAACGGCCTCACCGAAAGCCTGCGCAAGCGCGAGCGCATCCGCTGGCGCGGCGTGCGCCATGAAGAAGCCGCGGCCTTCGCCGCCAGCGCCGCCGCCGACATCAGCGGCCGCCTCAGCGTCTGCGCCGGCTCCTGTGGCCCGGGCAACCTGCACCTGATCAACGGCCTGTTCGACGCCCAACGCAGCGGCGCGCCGGTCCTGGCCATCGCCGCCCAGATTCCCTCCAGCGAGATCGGCTTGGGCTACTTCCAGGAGACCCATCCGGAGCGGCTGTTCCGCGACTGCAGCGACTACTGCGAGGTGGTCTCCCATCCCGAGCAGCTGCCGCGCATCCTCGAGACCGCCATGCGCTCGGCCATCCTCAATCGCTCGGTGTCGGTGGTGGTGATCTCTGGCGACGTGGCCCTGGCCGAGGCGCCCACCCAGCAGGTCCAGTGGAGCGAGCCGGTACGCCCGGTGGTGGTACCGCCGGAGGCCGAACTGGATGCCCTGGCCGAATTGCTGGCCGGCGAAAAGCGCATCACCCTGCTCTGCGGTGCCGGCTGCGCCGGGGCCCACGCCCAGGTGGTGGCCCTGGCCGAGCGGCTGCAGGCGCCGGTGGTCCACGCCCTGCGCGGCAAGGCCCATATCGAATATTCGAACCCCTACGGCGTGGGCATGACCGGACTGATCGGCTTTTCCTCCGGTTACCATGCGCTCAAGGAGTGCGACCTGCTGCTGATGCTGGGCAGCAATTTCCCCTATCGCAACTTCTACCCGGACCACGGCCGGGTGGTGCAGATCGACCTGCGCGGTGCGCACCTGGGTGTGCGTACCCCGCTGCTCAAGGGCCTGGTGGGCGATGTCCGCGCCACCCTCGACGCCCTGTTGCCGCGCCTCAAACCCAACGACCATCGCCGCTTCCTGGAAAAGGCTCAGGAGCACTACCGCAAGACCCGCGCCGAACTGGACGACCTGGCCACCCCGACTCCGGATGACACCCCGCTGCACCCGCAATACCTCACCGCCCGCATCAGCGAGCTGGCCGCACCGGACGCCCTCTTCACCTGTGACGTCGGCACCCCCACCGTCTGGGCCGCGCGCTACCTGGCGATGAACTTCGAGCGCAAGTTGTCCGGCTCCTTCAGCCATGGCTCCATGGCCAATGCCCTGCCCCAGGCCATGGGTCTGCAGGCGGCCTTTCCCGGTCGGCAGGTAGTAGCCCTGGCCGGTGACGGCGGGCTGTCCATGCTGCTCGGCGAATTGGCGACCCTGGCCAGCGAGCAGCTGCCGGTCAAGGTCATCGTCTACGACAACGCCACCCTGGGCTTCGTCGCCATGGAGATGAAGGCCGCCGGCATGCTCGACGAGACCACCGATCTCGCCGCCGTCGACTTCGCTCAGGTGGCCGAGGCCTGTGGCGTGCGCGGCTGGAAGGTGGAGTCGGCCAGCCTGCTCGACGCTACCCTGGAAGAAGCCTTCGCCCACTCCGGGCCGGCACTGGTGGATGTGCGCATCGCCAAGCAGGAGCTGTCGCTACCGCCGAAGATCGAGGCCGCCCAGGCCAAGGGCTTCAGCCTCTATATGCTGCGCGCGGTAATGAGCGGCCGGGGTAGCGAGGTGCTGGACCTGGCCAAGACCAACGTGCTGCGTTGACGGCTAGCGCCCGCCCGACTGCTCCAGCAGCCGGGCGAGTTCGCCGCTGGCCTTGAGCTGCGCGAAAGCCTCGCGTAATCGCGCCACCAAAGGCGCCGGCGTGGTCGGACTGAACGCCATGTACAGCGGGGTATCGAGATCCTCCAGGACGGCCAGGCGGTGCAATCCCGGGCAGGTGCTGGCCGCATCCTGGCAGAAGTGGCTGGCATCCCTCTCCGGAAGCAGCAGGGCGTCCACCTGGCCGTTGAGCAGGCGGCTGAAGTTGTCCTTCTGCTGGCCCGACACCACCAGTCGCTGGAAGCCGAGGGTCTGCAGATACTGGTGGCGCACGTCATCGCGCATCACCCCGAGACGATAGGCACGCGCATCGTCGAGCCGCTCGATACGCACGTCGTCGCGGCTGGCCAGCCGATAGAAGTAGTAGCGCAGGCGCGTGACCTCCCCGACCCACTGGAATTGGGCCTCGCGGGCCGGGGTACGGGCGATGAGATAGATCAGCACCCCCGGTTCGTGCAACGCCAGGTCATAGGCGCGGGCCCAGGGGTAGAGTTCCATGCGGTAGTCGGCGATGCCCGCCAGCGCCAGGGTGCGCTCCACCACCGCGGCTGCCGGCCCCGCTACCCGGCCGTCGACGCTCCAGGTAAAGGAGGTCTCTTCGGTCACGGCGCGGACCGTGGCGGCCTCCACACCCTGACCCAACAGGGCCAACAGCATGGCCAACAGCAGACGATGCTTCATAGCGGTGGCTCCTCATGCAACTGACAACTGCGATGGCGGCCCAGGCTCTTGGCGCGGTAGAGCGCACGGTCGGCCTGCTCCATGAGGGCAGCGAAATCAGGCATCTCGGCGCTCAGCGAGGCGTAGCCGATGCTCAGGGTGACATGGTTGGCGATCTCCGAGCCGGCATGGGCGATCTCCAGCGCGCTCACGGCCCGACGCAGGCGCTCGGCCATCTCACCCGCGCCCGCCAGATCGGTCGCGGGCAGCAAGACCGCGAATTCCTCGCCGCCGATTCGCGCCACCAGATCGCCGGAGCGCGTGACGACCTGCTGCATGGCGGTCGCCACCCGCTGCAGGCAGAGGTCGCCCTGGGCATGCCCGTAGGTATCGTTGTAGCGCTTGAAGAAGTCGACATCGCAGAGCAGCAGCGAGAGCGCCAGCCCGGAGCGCCGGGCACGACGAAACTCCTGGTGTTCGGCCTCATCGAAGCAGCGTCGGTTGGCCAGGCCCGTGAGTGGGTCGCTGAGCGACAATTCTTCCAGCCGCGCGTTGGCGCTGCGCAACGCCTCCTGGGATGCCAGCAGATCGCGCAGTTGTGCCTGGTGGTGGGACGCATGCAGCAGCAGCTGGGTGGTCATATTGATCAGGGCGCGCTCGTCGGTGCGCCACTCGCCCCCCTGTGCACAGCCGAAGAGCAGCAACCCGTATTCGTCGTCGGCGATCCGCAGGTGGACCAGCGCCAGGGCCTCGTTACCCAGGGCCAACAGGGGCTCGGCCGCCTCACCGAAAGTGGCCACGAGCGCCTCGCGCGTGGCGAAGGTGGAAGGCACCTCGGGCTCCAGCAGGCCCTCCAGCACCTGAGCGCAAGCGGTCGGCAGCAGCATCATGCCCTGGGCCGGCTCGGCCTCGCCGAACCAGCCCTGGTACAGGCGATAGGGCGCATCCTGGGCGTGGCGCTTGAACCAGCAGGCCTGACGCGCGCGCAGGCGTTGCGCCACCTCCTGCAGGCAGAGCTGGCAGTGCTGATCGAACCGCTCGTAAGGGGCATGGATCAGCTGGTTGGACAGTCCGAGGATGGTTTGCTGCGCCGTCGCCAGTGCCTCGAGCTCTGCCGTACGCTCGCGAACCCGGTCCGCCAGGCGATCACGATGCGCGGCCAGCTCCTCTTCATGCCGATGCTGCCGGGCGAGGTGGTCCGCCAGGTTGCCCTGCAGCGCATTGATACCGCTCACCAGCAGATCCAGTTCGTCCTGCCGGGCGGGTCGCTGCAGACGGAGGGGTTCGGCAAGGGTGGCGGCCGACAGCCGTGACAGGTGTCGGGCGATCCGGCGGACATGCAGGGTCACCAGCCGATTGAACGCCAGGCTGACTAGGCCGGCGAGCAGCAGGGAGAGCACCAGCTGGGTCAGCAGGGTGCCAGCCACGCTGTCGCGCAACTCGTGCCAGAGCACGGGTTCGCTGCCTTGGATGAGGAGTTCGCCGAGCACCTCGCGACCGCCGGGATAGGGGCTGTAGACCAGCTCGCAATGCCGGCTCGGTGCCAGGCTCGAGGGCGCCCAGTCGGCCCGCTGACGGGACTGGACCTCGGACTCCTGGCCGTGACCGCTGAGACGCAGCTCGATGCGGCCGACCGAGGCGATGCGCAGCGCGCCATCCAGGTGCGCCTGCACCGCGGGTTTGTCCAGCTCCCAGATGGCCTTGGCCAGGGTCGATTGGTACACCTGCTCCAGCAGTTGCAGCTCGGCATCCATTCTGACGCGATTCTGCTCCCAGATATTCCAAGTGCGCAGCCCCGCCGTAAGCACGGAAAACAGCAGGCAGAACAGCACCATCAGCAGCGCCAGGCGGTGGCCGAGCGAGCGCCGCTTCAGGACGCCATTCATAGCCAGCGGCGCTGGAGCTCGGCCAGCGTGCCGTCCTGCTGCAGGGTCGCGAAGGCGGCGCGTAGCCGCGTCATCACCTCGGGAGAGGTACCCAGGCTGGCCGCCAGGTAGAGAGGATAGGGCGGCGCGCAATAGACCTGCACCAGATCGCGCCGAGGATCGTAGCCCGCCTGCCGGGCCATGTGATTGACCATGACCCGATTGGCGATCCATAGATCGACCCGCCCGGCTCGCAGTTTCTCCAGGTTGAGGCTGTAGTGCGCACTGGGTTGCAAGTCGCGGCCGATGACGAAGCCCTGCTCCACCAGGATGCGTTCGCCGGCGTCACCATTGACCGTGGCGATCTGCAGACCACGAGCCGCCTCCAGGTTGGCCAAAGGCCGAACGCGACCTTGCCAGCTGAACAGACAGAGATTGGTCTCGGTGAGGGGTACCACCCAGTTGAACAGCGCCTCCCGTTCGGGCAGGCGCGCCATGGAAAAGATCAGGACGTCGGGCCCACCCTGGGCCTGGGCGAAGGCACGGGCCCAAGGCATGACCTGGGGCTCGGCGACCAGCCCGGCACGGGCCAACAGCAACCGCACCAGCTCGATCGAAAAACCGGTCACCCGACCATCCGGCTGGACTTGGCTGAAGGGCGGATAGTCCTCGGTCACCACCTGCAAGGCGGTCGCACGGACGCCAGTGCCGACCAGCACCAGACCGAAAAGTAGACATCTCAGGAGTTTGCTCGTCACGAAGCCCTCCCCGTCCGAGCATGACGTGATCTGGACGTTATCGGGCTGCAATGACGAAACTTGAAGCGTGGCGCTAGTGTGGTGTTCCAGAAGTCCGCGCAGGAATTGGCGCGTGATTCTTGGGCGGTTCGGCGCTCTGACTGGGCCAGGCGCCGCGGCGAGTCATGGCAGGGCTATGGCGAGGAGTGGCAACGCCGCCCAGACGGTCCGCCGCTGCGGCCGAAAAGGCGACGCCAAAATTGTGTAGTTAACTTCTGAAACACCACATTAGTCCCGCCGCGGAATACCGTAGCGCCGCAGGCGCATGGCGATGGCCGAGTGGGAGGTCTGTAACCGCGCGGCCAGTTGGCGGCTGGAAGGGTACTGGGGATAGAGCCGCTCCAGTAACGCTGCTTCGAAGCCCTGCACGGCGGCTTCCAGCGTGCTGACCTCGGTCTCGACGTGCCCGGCCACCGCGGTGCCGGCCAGATCGAGGTCGTCGACGTCGATCTGACCGCTCTCGCTGATGGCGGCGGCGCGGAAGAGGATGTTCTGCAGCTGGCGGACGTTGCCCGGCCAGGCGTTGCCCAGCAGCACCCCGTAGGTGGCCGGCGCCAGGCGGCACGGCGGGCGGCCGATCTGGGCGCAGGCCTGCTGCAGGAAGTGCCGCGCCAGCAGCAGGATGTCCTGGCCGCGCTCGCGTAGCGCCGGTACCTGCAGGCTCAGCACGTTGAGGCGGTAGAAGAGGTCCTCGCGAAAGGTGCCGGCGGCCACCATGGCCTGGAGGTCGCGATGGGTGGCGGCGAGGATGCGCACGTTGACCCGGGTCTCGTGGGCCCCGCCGACCCGGCGGAAGGTGCCATCGGAGAGAAAGCGCAGCAGCTTGGCCTGCAGATAGGGCGACATCTCCCCCACCTCGTCGAGGAACACCGTGCCCTGGTCGGCCAGCTCCAGCAGCCCCGGCTTGCCGCCACGCTGGGCACCGGTGAAGGCGCCCGGGGCATAGCCGAACAGTTCGCTCTCGGCCAGGCTCTCCGGCAGGGCGGCGCAGTTGAGCGCCAGGAAGGGTGCGTCGCGCCGGGCGCTGGCGGCGTGGCAGGCGCGGGCCACCAGCTCCTTGCCGGTACCCGTCTCGCCGAGGATCAGCAGCGGCGCCTCGAGCGCGGCCAGGCGCTGGGCGCGGGCCTTGAGGGTGCGGATGGCGGCGCAGTCGCCGAGCAGCGAATCGAAGCCCTCGGGGGTATCGTGGCGCAGCGCCGACAGACGACCGCCGATGCGACTGGGGGCATAGAGGGTCAGTAGCCCGCCCGCCAGGCCGCCCACCGGCTCGCCGATGGGGGTGGCGTCGAGCAGCAGTGCCTGGCCGCGCAACACCACCTCGCGCAGCGGCAGGCGAAAGCCCTGGTCCAGCAATTCGGCGGGCAACTCGGCGTCGTTAAAGAGTTCGGCCAGGGTCACGCCGGCATCCTCGCCAGCGAGGGCGGCGAAGGCCGGGTTGGCCAGCAGGATGCGGCCTTCGCCGTCCACCGCCAGCACCGGATCGGCCATGGCGGCGAGCAGGGCGTCGAGCTGCAAGGTGCGCCGCTGGCCGGGCAGGATGTCCACCACCCGCACCGCCTCCACGCCCACCACGGTCAGCAGGGCGTCGCGCAACTCCTCCAGCACCGCCGCGCTCAGGGTCGGCGCATCGATGTAGACGTTGGGCGGCACCATTTCCACGGCATCGAGGTTGAGATTGCGCGCACCGAGCAGGGCCAGGACTTCCTGGGTGATGCCGACGCGATCGATGAACGATACATGGATACGCATTGAAGCCCTGGGGTCTGAGAACGAAAGGAACATGCTACCCAAAGGCTCGGGGTAGAATCACTTCTCATTTGCCAGGGCGAGGCCACCATGACCACCAAAGATCCCCTCCTACTCGATCAGCAGCTGTGCTTCGCCCTGTACTCCACCTCCCTGGCGATGACCAAGGTGTACAAGCCGCTGCTCGAAGAAGTGGGCCTCACCTATCCGCAGTACCTGATGATGCTGGTGCTCTGGGAAAACGACCGCCTACCGCTCAAGGAACTGGCCCGCCGGCTGCACCAGGATTCCGGCGCCCTGACCCCGGTGCTCAAGCGCCTGGAAACCGAGGGCTACGTGACCCGCCAGCGCAACGTCGACGACGAGCGCAACCTGTCCATCGAGCTCACCCCGGCGGGCCGTGCCCTGCGCGAGCGGGCCCACGACATCAACGGCACCATCGGCAGCTACTGCGCCCTGGGCGACCAGGAGATGACCGAACTGCGTGAGCACCTCACCGCCCTGCGCGCCAAGCTGGAGCGCTGAGACCGCGAACGGCCGTTGGTCGTCTCTCCAAAAATATATTTGCGCGATAACAAATATCACGATAACTTAAATCCGTACCCGGGCCTTCCCCTTCGGCGAGTCCCGACCAAACAGTTATCGCGATACCTAACCAGGAGCACGCCATGAACATCCTCTATACCGCTTCCGCAACCAGCACCGGTGGCCGTGACGGCCGTTCCATCAGCAGCGACAAGACCCTGGACGTGCAGCTGTCCACGCCCAAGGAACTGGGTGGCGCCGGTGGTGCGGGCACCAACCCCGAGCAACTCTTCGCCGCCGGCTACTCGGCCTGCTTCATCGGCGCCCTGAAGTTCGTCGGTGCCAAGGAAAAGATCACCGTTCCGGCGGATGTCAGCGTGACCGCCCAGGTCGGCATCGGCCCGATCCCCACCGGCTTCGCCCTGGACGTCGAGCTGACCATCAGCCTGCCGGGCGTCGATCGCGCCGTGGCCGAAGACCTGATCGAGAAAGCCCACCAGGTCTGCCCCTACTCCAACGCCACCCGCGGCAACGTGGACGTGCGTCTGACCTTGGCCTAAGAACCTGTTCACGATCTCGCGAGCTAGAGCCAAACAAGGCGCAACGACCAACGGGAGTAACAGCCAACGGCTGGCCCGTAGGGTGAGCGCCAGCGAATCAAATGGCTGAGGAAGCGGATCGGACCCGCGCTCGGATTTACCAGTGGTAAATGAGCATTCCGACGGGGCTGGCCTTCCAGGCCATTTTCAACGCCGTTTGGCCGACGCGCAGCAGATCGTGTACAGGTTCTAAGCGTCACGGCCGCTACTAGGCGCCTCAGTACGAGGCGCCTGGTCCTTCAGCTTCGAGGAGTCATCCGTCATGCGCACCTTCTCTCGTCTGCTCGGTCTTTCCACCCTCACCCTGGCCATGGGCAGCGCCTTCGCCGCGCCCCAGCCCGATCCGCACCTGGAGCGCACCACCCAGGGCTTCGTCGACGGCTTGAACGCCAGCGGTGGCAAACCCCTGGAGACCCTGTCGCCCAAGGATGCCCGCGCCGTCCTGGTCGGTGCCCAGGCCAGCGTCAAGGTCGACCTGTCCGGGGTCAAGACCAGCCAGAAGACCATCCAGGTGGATGGCAAGCCGCTGGAACTGACCATCGTCCGCCCGGCGAACGCCAAGGGCGCCACCCCGGCGTTCATGTTCTTCCACGGCGGCGGCTGGGTGCTGGGCGACTTCCCCACCCACCAGCGCCTGGTGCGGGACCTGGTGGTGGCCTCGGGTGCCACGGCGGTGTTCGTCAACTACACGCCGAGCCCGGAAGCCCATTTCCCGGTGGCCATCAACCAGGCCTATGCCGCGACCAAATGGGTCGCCGAGCACGGCAAGGACATCGACGTCGACGGCAGTCGCCTGGCCGTGGCCGGCAATAGCGTCGGTGGCAACATGGCGGCAGTGGTCAGCCTGATGGCCAAGGACAAGGGCACGCCCAAGCTGCGCTACCAGGTACTGTTCTGGCCGGTGACCGATGCCAGTTTCGACAATGGCTCCTACCAGGCCTATGCCGAAGGCCGCTTCCTCACCCGCAACATGATGAAGTGGTTCTGGGACAACTACACCACCAGCGAAACCGACCGCGCCAACGTCTACGCCTCGCCGCTGCGCGCCAGCGAAGACCAGCTCAAGGGGCTGCCGCCGGCGCTGGTGCAGACCGCCGAGAACGACGTGCTGCGTGATGAAGGCGAGGCCTATGCCCGCAAGCTCAACGCCGCCGGCGTCGACGTGGTCCAGGTGCGCTACAACGGCATGATCCACGACTACGGGCTGCTCAACGCCCTGGCCAAGGTGCCCGAGGTCCAGGCCGCCCTGACCCAGGCCGGGCAGCAGCTCAAGCAGCACCTGCAGTAAGGTTCGACGCAAGTCCCGGAGGGGCGCCAGCGATGGCGCCCCTTTTTCGTTTCAGCCCGGCTCGCCTAGGGCGGTGAAGCGCTCCGCCAGCCAGTCGTGCAGTTGCCGGACCGCCGGCGAGAATTGCCGGCGATGCGGACAGAACAGCTGCAGCGGCAGCGGCTCGCCGGACAGCTCGGGCAGCAGTCGCACCAGCCGCCCGGTCTGGAAGTCCTCGCGCAGCTCCAGCCAGGACTTATAGAGGATGCCTTCGCCCGCCAGTGCCCAGCGATGCACCACCTCGGCATCGTCGCTCTGCAGCGGCCCGCTCACCCCCACCTGGCGCAGGCCGCCCTCGGGCAGCACGAAGCTCCACTTGTCGTGGATCCGGCCGTGCAGCTGATAGAGCAGGCAGGCGTGCCCGGCCAGCTCGTCCAGGCTGCGCGGTGTGCCATGGCGCGCCAGATAGGCCGGCGCCGCGGCCAGCAACCGGCGGTTGTCCGGTACCAGCGGCAGGGCCACCAGGCTGTCGTCCTGACTGCGCCCGTAGCGGATGGCGATGTCCACCGGATCGCGATAGACGTCCGCCTGCTGGTCCGACACGTACAGCCGCAGCGTCAGCCCCGGATGTCGCTGGCGGAATTCGGTCAACCAGGGCAACAGCAGATTGCGCCCCAGATCGGACGGCGCGGCCACCTGCAGCACGCCACGCAACTCGGGACTTTCGCTCTGCAACCGTTCGCGTCCCTCGCGCAAGGTTTCCAGCACATCCCGGGCATAGGGCAGATAGGCCTCACCCTCGGCGGTGAGCCTCAGGCTGCGGGTCGAGCGGGCGAACAGGCGGATGCCCAGTTCGCGCTCCAGCCGGCCGATGGCCGCGCTCACCTGACCCGGCAGCAGGTCTGCCTCGCGGGCCGCACCGGAAAAGCTGCCCAGGGCTGCGGAGCGCACGAAGAGGCCAAGATCGTCGAAGCGGATCATTTTCACTCCAGCAGTGAAGGTGCTATCCAATTCTGCCGCTTTTTCCCACCAACGATGAAGAAGACCATGGCTCCCTCTCTTCCCAGCGCTCAAGGAGCCCCTTCATGAAAGCCATCGTCCACGGTGACATCACCCTGCCCGCCAGCGATCCCCGCGCCCTGCAGGACGTCGAGCTGCCCGCGCCCACCCCCGGAGCCCATGACCTGCTGGTGGAAGTCCGCGCCGTCGCGGTCAACCCGGTGGACGCCAAGGTGCGCCAGGGCCTGGTGGAGCGCGAATCCAAGGTACTGGGCTGGGACGTCTCCGGTGTGGTCCGCGAAGTCGGCAATGCGGTCAGCCGCTTCGCCGTGGGTGACGAGGTCTACTACGCCGGCGAGCTGTTCCGTCCCGGCTGCAACAGCGAGCTGCACCTGGTGGACGAGCACCTGGCCGGACACAAGCCCAGGAGTCTCGACCATGCCCAGGCCGCCGCCCTGCCGCTGACCGCCGTCACCGCCTGGGAGTTGCTGTTCGATCGCCTCGGCGTCGCCGAAGGCGGTGGCGCCGGTCAGCAACTGCTGGTGATGGGGGCCGCGGGTGGCGTCGGCTCCGTGCTGGTCCAGCTGGCCCGCCAGCTCACCGACCTGACCGTGATCGGCACCGCCTCCCGCGCCGAGACCCAGGACTGGGTGCGCGAGCTCGGTGCCCACCACGTCATCGACCACCACCAGCCGCTGCGCCCGCAACTGGAAGCCCTCGGTCTGGACGGCGTGACGATGGTCGCCAGCCTCACCCACACCGACCAGCACTACGCTCAGCTCGTCGAGGCGCTGCGGCCCCAGGGTCGCCTGGCGGTGATCGACGATCCCGAACGACTCGATGCCGTGCCCATGAAGCTCAAGTCCCTGTCGCTGCACTGGGAGCTGATGTTCACCCGCTCGCTGTTCCAAACCCCGGACAAGGTGCGCCAGCACGAGATCCTCGAACGGGTCGCCCAACTGGTCGACCAGGGCACGCTCAAGACCACCCTGGGCGAACACCTCGGCCGCATCGATGCCGCCAACCTGCGCCGCGCCCACGCCCTGCTGGAGAGCCATCAGGCACGCGGCAAGCTGGTGCTGGAAGGCTTCTAAACACTCTTCAAGGCTTCACGTTGTCGCCGCGCCCCCAGGGGCGCGACGCTCACCCCCGATCAGGAATCGACCCATGCAGCTGTCCCAGATCGCCCGTACCCGCTACACCACCAAGGCCTTCGACGGCTCCCGCAGCATTCCCGCCGAGCAGGTCGAGGAATTGCTGGAGCTGTTGCGTCAGGCGCCCTCCTCGGTCAACTCCCAGCCCTGGCACTTCGTGGTCGCGGCCAGCGCCGAGGCCAAGGTACGCATCGCCCGTGGCATGCAGAGCCCCTACAACGAACCCAAGGTGCTGCCAGCCTCCCACGTCATCGTGCTCTGCACCCGCCTGGAGATGACCGAAGGCCATCTGGCCCAGGTGCTGGAGCGGGAGGCCCAGGACGGCCGCTTCGCCAAGCCCGAGGCCCGCGCCGCCCAGGATGGTACTCGCCGCCACTTCGTCGACCTGCACCGCCATGAGCGCAAGGACGTGCAGCACTGGATGGAGAAGCAGACCTACCTGGCCCTGGGCACCCTGCTGCTGGGCGCCGCCGCGCTGGGCATCGACGCTACCCCGATGGAGGGCTTCGACGCCAACAGCCTGGATAAGGAACTGGGTCTGCGCGAGCAGGGCTACACCGCCCTGGTGGTGGTCGGCCTGGGCTATCGTGGCGAAAGCGACTTCAACGCCGCCCTGCCCAAGTCCCGCCTGGCCCGCGAGCAGGTGTTCACTTTCCTGTAAATCGCCCAGCCTCGTAGCGTGGATAACGGCGCAACCTTATCCACAACTCACGCCAGCACCAGCCAGTGGAAAACGCTGCGCGGTTTTCCACGCTACGAGACGCGGCTCGTGTCGGTTGGGCTGAGCCCAGCGAAGCCCAATAAAGCACCACCACGCTGCACGTACAAAAAAGCCGACCGTCGCAAGACGCTCGGCTTCTGTTTCTGGGCCGCTCCTACAGGGGCGATGTTTTTGTAGGAGCGGCCCATGACCGCGATAGAAAGATCGAGCTATAAACCGAAGCGGCCTCGATGAACCTTGGCTGGCTGAGCACAGCCAAACCCAAGGTTAATCGCTGCCATCAACCGCCCTTCAAATCCGCCAGGATCGAAAACGCCCGCAAGCGATCCGCCTGCTCATAGACGTCGCAGGTGAAGATCAGCTCGTCGGCATCGGTCTTCTCCAGCAGCAGCTCCAGGCGCTCGCGCACCTTGTCCGGTCCGCCGATCACCGCCATGCCGAGGAAACTCGACACCGACTCCTTCTCGTGGGGCAACCAGATGCCCTCCATGCTGCGCACCGGCGGCTGCAGGCGCAGGCTATCGCCGCGGAACAACGCCAGGATGCGCTGGTAGAGGGTGGTCGCCAGGTAACTGGCCTCGTCGTCGCTGTCGGCCGCCACCAGGGGTACGCCGAGCATCACATAGGGGCGGTCGAGTACCTTGGACGGCTGGAAGTTCTCCCGGTACAGGCGGATCGCCTCGTGCACGTAGCGCGGTGCGAAGTGCGAAGCGAAGGCGTAGGGCAGTCCCTTGGCCGCCGCCAGCTGGGCGCTGAACAGACTCGACCCGAGCAACCAGATCGGCACCTCGGTGCCCACGCCGGGCATGGCGATCACGCCCTGGCCGGGTTGCTGCGGGCCGAAGTAGTGCTGCAGTTCCTCCACATCCCGCGGAAAGTCGTCGGAACTGCCCAGGCGGTCGCGGCGCAAGGCATAGGCGGTACGCTGGTCCGAACCCGGCGCGCGGCCGAGGCCCAGCTCGATCCGCCCTGGATACAGCGACGCCAGGGTACCGAACTGCTCGGCCACCACCAGCGGTGCATGGTTGGGCAGCATGATGCCACCCGAGCCGAGGCGCAGGGTGCTGGTGCCGGCGGCCAGATAGCCCAGCAAGACGCTGGTCGCGGAACTGGCGATACCGTCCATGTTGTGGTGCTCGGCCACCCAGTAGCGGGAAAAATCGAGCTGCTCGACATGCCGCGCCAGGGTCAGGGCATTGTGCAGCGCCTGGGTCGCATCGCCATCGTCGCGGATGGGGACGAGGTCGAGGACCGACAGGGCGGTCTTAGAGAGACGAGTCATCAGGGATCTCCTCGGCGGCCTGGTCGTAGGCCGCCCTGTGGCGCTGAATGAGAGGCTGCTTCGCGGACGCCCAGGCGGCCAGGGCGCCTACCGGCACCATCAGGCTCTGGCCCAGCGCGGTGAGGGCGTACTCCACCTGGGGCGGCTTGCTCGGCGTCACGGTGCGCGAGACCAGGCCATCGCGCTCCAGCTGGCGCAGGGTGACACTGAGCATGCGCTGGGAAATACCCTCTACCCGCCGGCGCAATTCATTGAAACGCAGCGGCCCGGGTTCCAGGGTGAACAACGTGAGCAAGGACCAGGCATCGCCGATCCGATCCAGCACATCCCGGATCGGACAGGCATGGGCATGCAAACGACGGCGACTGGAGATACGACTGACCACGGCGTCCATGACGATCCTCGAAGCAGAACTGACTTCAGCCTACGCCTTTCAGGCGGTTATTAAAAGTAACCACCCGTCAGGGCTGGTGCAGCTGCCTTGGCCAAGGCACAATCCAAGAGGTCGTGGCATTTTTTATTGATTGAACGTTCAATAAAAAATAGTTACCCTCGGAGGCTCCTTCCGCTCTATTCAGGAGACGCTCCGTGCCCAAGGTCGGGATGCAACCCATCCGCCGCTCGCAGCTCATCGCCGCGACCCTCGAAGCCGTCGACGAAGTCGGCATGGGCGATGCCAGTATCGCCTTCATCGCCCGCAAGGCCGGCGTCTCCAACGGCATCATCAGCCACTACTTCCAAGACAAGAACGGCCTGCTCGAAGCCACCATGCGGCATCTGATGAATGCCCTGCGCCAAGCCGTGCGCGAACGCCGCGCCGCCTTGCCTGGTGACGACCCTGCCGCCAACCTGCGGGCCATCATCCAGGGCAACTTCGACGATACCCAGGTCAGCGGTCCGGCCATGAAGACCTGGCTGGCCTTCTGGGCCACCAGCATGCACCAGCCCAACCTGCGTCGCCTGCAACGCATCAACGACCTGCGCCTCTACTCCAACCTCTGCTGGCAATTCCGGCGTCTCCTGCCCCATGAGCAGGCCCGTGCCTCGGCTCGCGGCCTGGCCGCCATCATCGATGGCCTCTGGCTACGCGGCGCCCTCTCCGGCGACACCTTCAACACCCAGCAGGCCCTGCAGATCGCCTACGACTATCTGGATCTGCAACTGGCCAAGGCTTGACCGCCCCCACCCTGCCGTCATCGATGGCAGGGGCTCCATCCCTGCCTCCCCCGCTGCCCCCTCTCCGCTGATCCTCTGCCGTCGTGCCCGAGCCCCTCTGGACCGCCCACCGAGCCGTCTCCGTACGCCCGCGAATTTTTCATTGATTGAACGTTCAATAAAAATTAAGTAGACTGGATTCATCGCTGGAGCAGAAAGGCCTCGCCTCTCGCTCCCCCTGTGTTCCTCGCGGGTGCCACGGCGCCCGCCCAGCTTGGGAGATCGTCATGGCCCGTTTCGCCGAACAGCAGCTCTACATCGGTGGCCGTTACGTCGCCGCCACCAGCGGCGTCACCTTCGAAACCATCAACCCGGCCACCGGCGAAGTCCTCGCCAAGGTCCAGCGCGCCAGCCGCGCCGACGTCGACAAGGCGGTCGAAGCCGCTGCTGCCGGCCAGAAGGTCTGGGCCGCGATGACCGCCATGCAGCGCTCGCGCATCCTGCGCAAGGCCGTGGACATCCTCCGTGAGCGCAACGACGAGCTGGCGCTGCTGGAAACCCTGGACACCGGCAAGGCCCTGTCCGAGACCCAGGCCGTCGACATCGTCACCGGCGCCGACGTGCTGGAGTACTACGCCGGCCTGATCCCGGCCCTGGAAGGCGAGCAGATCCCGCTGCGCGAGACCTCCTTCATCTATACCCGCCGCGAGCCGCTGGGCGTGGTCGCCGGCATCGGCGCCTGGAACTACCCGATTCAGATCGCCCTGTGGAAATCCGCCCCGGCCCTGGCCGCCGGCAACGCCATGATCTTCAAGCCCAGCGAAGTCACCCCGCTGAGCGCCCTGAAACTGGCCGAGATCTACACCGAAGCCGGCCTGCCCGATGGCGTGTTCAACGTCGTCAACGGCCAGGGTCGCGAGGTCGGCGCGGCCATCACCGAGCACCCCGGCATCGAGAAGGTCTCCTTCACCGGCGGCGTGGACACTGGCAAGAAGGTCATGGCCAGCGCCGCCGGCTCGACGCTCAAGGAAGTCACCATGGAACTGGGCGGCAAGTCGCCGCTGATCGTCTGCGCCGACGCCGACCTGGATCGCGCCGCCGACATCGCCGTCATGGCCAACTTCTTCAGCTCCGGCCAGGTCTGCACCAACGGTACGCGGGTCTTCGTGCCCCAGGCGCTCAAGGCCGAGTTCGAAGCCAAGATCCTCGAACGCGTCAAGCGCATCCGCCTGGGCGATCCACTGGCGGCCGAGACCAACTACGGCCCCATGGTCAGCTTCGCCCACATGGAGAGCGTGCTCGACTACATCGCCAAGGGCCGCGCCGAGGGCGCCCGCCTGCTGGTCGGCGGCGAGCGGGCCACCGACGGCGCCCTGGCAAAGGGTGCCTTCATCACCCCCACCGTCTTCACCGACTGCCGCGATGACATGACCATCGTCCGCGAGGAGATCTTCGGCCCGGTCATGAGCATCCTGGCCTACCGCGACGAAGACGAAGTCGTCCGGCGCGCCAACGCCACCGAGTTCGGCCTGGCCGCCGGCGTCGTGACCCGCGACCTGGCCCGCGCCCATCGCCTGATCCATCGCCTGGAAGCCGGCATCTGCTGGATCAACACCTGGGGCGAATCCCCCGCCGAGATGCCCGTCGGCGGCTACAAGCAGTCCGGCGTCGGTCGCGAGAACGGCATCTCCACCCTCGGCCACTACACCCGCATCAAGTCGGTGCAGGTCGAGCTGGGCGACTACGCCTCGATTTTCTGAGGCCAGGCCTTCCCCATCGTTCTCCCCTCCTGTGCGCAGGAGGGTCCGGGCCAGGGCCCGCTGCTAAGAGGAGACACTTCATGGCACACGAATTCGACTACATCGTCATCGGCGCTGGCTCGGCCGGCAACGTTCTGGCCACCCGGCTGACCGAAGATAAGGACGTCACCGTCCTGCTGCTGGAAGCGGGCGGCCCCGACTATCGTCTGGACTTCCGCACCCAGATGCCCGCCGCCCTGGCCTATCCGCTGCAGGGCAAGAGATACAACTGGGCCTACCAGACCGAACCCGAGCCGCACATGGACAACCGCCGGATGGAATGCGGCCGCGGCAAGGGCCTGGGTGGCTCCTCCCTGATCAACGGCATGTGCTACATCCGCGGCAACGCCCTGGACTACGACAACTGGGCGCAGCTCGACGGCCTGGAAGACTGGACCTACCTGGATTGCCTGCCCTATTTCCGCAAGGCCGAGAGCCGTGACGCCGGCGCCAACGACTGGCACGGCGGCGACGGCCCGGTCTCGGTGACCACCGCCAAGCCGAACACCAACCCGCTGTTCGAAGCCATGGTCGAGGCCGGCGTCCAGGCCGGTTATCCGCGCACCGAAGACCTCAACGGCTACCAGCAAGAAGGCTTCGGCCCGATGGACCGCTTCGTCACCCCCGACGGCCGGCGCTCCAGCACCGCGCGTGGCTACCTGGACCAGGCCAAGGGTCGGCCCAACCTGACCATCGTCACCCATGCCACTACCGATCGCATCCTCTTCGATGGCAAGCGCGCCAGCGGCGTCGCCTACCTGAAGGGCGACTCCCTGGAGGCCATCACCGTGCGCGCCCGCCGCGAAGTGCTGCTCTGTGCCGGCGCCATCGCCTCGCCGCAGATCCTGCAGCGCTCCGGCGTCGGCCCCGCGCCGCTGCTGCGGCGCTTCGACATCCCGCTGGTGCTGGATCTACCCGGTGTCGGCCAGAACCTCCAGGATCACCTCGAGATGTACCTGCAATACGAGTGCAAGCAGCCGGTCTCGCTGTATCCGGCGCTGAAGTGGTACAACCAGCCGCAGATCGGCCTGGAGTGGATGCTCAAGGGCACCGGCCTGGGCGCCACCAACCATTTCGAGGCGGGCGGCTTCATCCGCTCCAGCGAAGAATTCGACTGGCCCAACATCCAGTACCACTTCCTGCCGATCGCCATCAATTACAATGGCACCAACGCCATCGAGGCCCACGGCTTCCAGGCCCACGTCGGCTCCATGCGTTCGCCCAGCCGCGGCCGCATCGAACTGACCTCGCGCGATCCGCGCCAGCATCCCAGCATCCTGTTCAACTACATGAGCACCGAGCAGGACTGGCGCGAATTCCGCGACGGCATCCGCCTGACCCGCGAGATCATGCAACAGCCGGCACTGGACCCCTATCGTGGCAAAGAGATCAACCCGGGCCGCGATTGCGTGACCGATGCCCAGCTGAACGCCTTCGTGCGCTCCCACGCCGAGACCGCCTACCACCCGTCCTGCTCCAACAAGATGGGTACCGACGACATGGCGGTAGTCGACGGCGCCGGTCGCGTGCACGGCCTGGAAGGCCTGCGCGTGGTGGACGCCTCCATCATGCCGATCATCGCGACCGGCAACCTCAACGCCCCGACCATCATGCTCGCCGAGAAGATCGCCGACAAAATCCGCGGCCGCGCCCCGCTGCCGCGCAGCAACGCTGCCTACTACGTCGCCAACGGCGCCCCGGTACGCGGCACCCCGCTGCGTGACGTCAACGGTCAGCGTGCCACCGAGCCGGTCCCGCAGCGCCGCAACCAGCCGGCCGCCTGACTTCAGGCACTGAACGCAAGAAGGGCGCCCATGGGCGCCCTTCCTGTATCTGACCGTCGACGTTCGAAATCACCTGCCAGGTCTTAGCGATGCAGCCCGCTCTTCCCCCTCTCCTTCAGGGAGCGGGCCAGGGTGAGGGCCCGCCGCGCCTGTCACCTCACAAACAATCCTTCACCGCCGACAACACTGCCCGCGGCCGCAGCGGATTGTTCGCCATCTGCTCACGCAGCTGGACCCGTGTCCCGCGCGACGCCGAGCCGATATCGATGATCGCCGCGGTCGCCCCGGGCACCTTGCTGTCCACCAGCACCCGCTGACTGCTGCCCTGGGCCTGGATCTCCACGTGGCGCCCATCCTTCTCCAGCCCAGCCACCAGGCAGCTCCGGTAATCCGCGGCACTCTTGCCGGTGCGCAGCTCCATCGGCGGATTGCGCTCCAGATTCGCCTGGCTGGTGCAACCCGCCAGTGCAGCGGCCAGTACGGCCAGGGTCTTGGCTTTCATCAAAGGCTCCTTGCAGCTTCAGCTTTCATTTTACCGCGCCGTGCTTACGCCTGGCTTAACCAGCGCACATCCTTGGTTTACAAGGGCTTATCCATGGCTATAATGGCCTCCCCTTGCCGGTATAGCTCAGCTGGTAGAGCAACTGACTTGTAATCAGTAGGTCCCGGGTTCGACTCCTGGTGCCGGCACCAAGCGCTACAAGACCCTTAGGCCAACCTTCCGGTTGGCCTTCGTCGTTTCTGGGCCGAGGCAAACACGCTTTCGACACGCTAGCGCACGGACGGGCCTCTCTCGCATGTCTTGGGCGAGTCGCTGCTCCCCTCCTATCAAGAAACTCCTCGATCAGCTCGAGCGGCGGCACTCCTATAGGTGTGTCTCAGGATATGCGCCCAGTTCGGCCCGCTTGACCTCGGAGGCCCTGCACTGCGACTGTCTGCGGGGAATAGCCAGCGCGAGCTGGCGCCCTGCCGGCGGTGCTCCATCAGGTCCCGAAGCGACTTGAGGGGCAGGTCGAAAGTCTTGGCGGCGCCACCCTTCGGCCTCGTAACGTGCAGAGCGTCGCCCGTCGGTAGTAGTTGCTCGACCTGGTCAGCACAGGCGGAGGTCCTGCTCATGCCGGTCAGAATCATGAAGAGGTGGAGGTCTCGGCGCACCGGGTTGTCCAGCGCCACGACCGCCCTACCCCACGCTCGCAGGCGATCCTCGTCCGCGTCGACGCGCCTGCGCTGTAGGCCATGGAAGTCGACATTCGCCGTCGGGTTGGAGGGCAGGTCGGGGGTGCTCCCGTAGGACGCGGTTGTATACGGCACGTAGCACCCGCATGACGCCGTCAGCGCCGAGAGGTAGAGTTCCAGTGTCTCGCCTAGCGTGACGCCGCAAGCTTGCGCCTTGCCTCGCTCCTCGTTCGGGTTCGCCTCGCATGCTGACCAGCGCGTTGCGGGCGAGGTCGCGGGCGGCCTTGGCGTCGAGCGCAGGGTGATCGTCGAACTTGGTCCGCACTTGTCGCCCGTTAACAAGTGACTGTACATAGTAGGCGCGCTTGGTGGGAGAGAGGATGAAGTAGAAGCCCTGAACTCGGTGTCGGCGTACAGGGGGTTTCGGCCACGCTCGGGGACGGGGCTCGCTCGGCAAGGGACTGGGTTATCTTCGACGTCAAAGGGGACGCGTTCCGTGTTGAAAGGTCACATCCCGGACACGATTCGCTGCCACAAGGCACCAGGTTCGATCACGCAAGCCCCGCTGATTTATCCCCATTAAGTCGCGTTAAATCAGCCTCGTAAGCTCCTTTTGGCCTTCCGATTCAAATGTTGGCACGAGTTCCGGCGCCCGACTTGTAATCAGCAGGTCCCGGATTCAACTCCTGATGCCGGCACCATCATTTCTCTACGTTGATCAGCCCTCTGTTTTTCTTCAAGAGGTAGCACCAGTCAACGATTTCTCCCTCTGGCACATAGCCAATAACCATTTCTCGCAGTAGTCTTCTGACTGCATCATGGTCTTTGCTCTCAGTTGCCTCAAGTAGGTTTTTTAGCAAAGGTCTCAACTGTGCCCACGAGAGATATTCCTCGTCAGCGCGCATAATCATGGGATGTTCAGTCGAGGTTACTCCCTCGTCTGTAATCAATAGCTCCTCGTAGAGCTTTTCTCCAGGTCGTAGGCCTGAAAACTCTATTGCTATTTCACCATTAGGGTTGCTTTCCGAACGGACGCTTGAGCCTGACAACTTAATCATTTTTTCCGCCAGATCAACGATACGAACAGGTTTACCCATATCTAGGACGAAAACATCCCCGCCACGCCCCATAGAGCCTGCCTGAATGACAAGTTGTGCGGCCTCCGGAATAGTCATGAAATAGCGCGTGATGTTCGGATGAGTAACAGTGACCGGCCCACCGCGCGATATCTGTTCGCGGAAACGAGGAATCACCGAACCTGAGGATCCCAGTACATTACCGAACCGCACCATGGTAAAGCGCGTCTTGTTCAAGCAGTGTAATGAGCCTTTGTCGTGTAGTGGTACCGGCGCCTCTTCCTGACTCAAAGCTTGCAGGACCATCTCGGCAATACGCTTTGTACTACCCATCACATTTGTTGGTCTTACCGCCTTATCTGTAGAGATAAGCACGAAGTTCTCTACATTGGCGTTCAGGGCTGCTTGCGCGGTATAGAGAGATCCGAAGACATTATTTAATACGCCCTCAATGATGTTGTGCTCAACCATAGGCACATGCTTGTAGGCTGCCGCGTGATAGACCGTCTCAACTGCCCACTCGCACATTAGTTCTTCCAGATACAGATAGTCACGCACCGAGCCTAAAAGTGGTATAATAGTAATAGGCGCAGATTCTTTTAGTATTCTTCTCTCTAACTCGCAGTGAATGGAATACAAGTTGAATTCGCTATGCTCAAAAAGCAAAAGCGTTTTCGGTAAGCTAGATATGATCTGACGACAAAGTTCAGAGCCGATGGAACCGCCTGCACCTGTTACCATTACCACCTTATCGCGGATGCATTTCTCAAACAACTCTTGACGCGGAGGGACTGCTTCTCTACCCAACAAGTCTGCAATGTCCACTTCCTGGACATCTTCTACTTTGACTCGACCAGAAGTAAGATCTAAAAAGCTTGGGACACTGCGCACATGAACTGGAAACCTTTCCAAATAGGCTAAGATTTCGCCACGACTGCTACGACTAGCGGAAGGGATAGCAAGCAGTATCTCTTGAGCACCTGTCTCATCCAGCATCTGTTGTACATGCTTCCGACTATAGACTTTAAGTCCTGCGATTACTCTATTAGCTAAGGCACGATCATCATCGATAAAGGCAATGGGTTCAAAACCCCGACCAACACGCAAAGCATATGCTAATTGATTGCCAGTTTGACCAGCCCCCCATATCGCAACCTTTGGCATGTTTCCACGCTTACCCAGAAAAGGAACGTGGCGAATAGCGCCATACCAATCGCCAAGGAAATATTGACGCATCAGCAAGCGTAACCCACCGATTAGCATAAGGCTTAACCACCAATAATTAAAAATGGCCGATCGAGGAATTAGAGCATCGGTAAATTGATTCCAATACATTATCAGGGTCAATAATAAAGCCGAGAGCGTTACCGCCTTAAAAATTGCCATTAGTGCGTCATTTCCAATATAACGCATCACTGCCCGATAAAGCCCAAACCGCACAAATATAGGAATACCGATGATAGGTGCAGCAGCAAATAGCCATAGGTGTTTTCCAAAAGGATCTAACCTCTGATCCAACCCCAAACGCAATACAAACCCTAACCAAAGCGCCAACCACAACAGAAACACATCCGTGACGATTTGGAGCAAACGTTTCTGCCGACGCGGTAAACGCACCAACCAGTCACGTATCCTTGAGCCAATCCTGGACAATGCCTTCACCTTCCTCTTAACTTACAGCAGTCAATTTTGGAAAAGCACGGTACCTGGGGCGATTACCGACCCGCTCTCTATTACCACTGAATAGCCGGCACAGCAGCCCGCCTGCAGCCAAGCACCTTCACCAATATGTACACCACCGGCTAATTTCACACCAACGCCCAGATGTGCAAACTCACCCAGGATAGTATCGTGATCTATGACGGATCCTGCATTGACGATAGCGCCACGACCGACGATAGCGTTGGTTCCTATTATCGCACCGGCCATGACGACAGATCCGACGCCCACTTGAGCTGAACCACTAACAAAAGATCTTGGGTGGAAGACCGATACCAACGTAAGACCCACGGCCTCTATCGCAGCGGTCCATACCTGACGACGCTTGTTGTCACCTACCGCTGCAACAGCGCCTCCCACCTCTCTGCACAACCCAGCTATACTAGAAATGTTTGCAACTACACGTGCACCAAAGCACTGCGTCAATTCCGGCCAGCGATCATCAGCGAAAATTACCTCTTGCCATTCGCCACTTGATAGAGCCGCCTCTGCAACAGCTTTGCCGTGTCCGCCAGAGCCTAATACAAGTAAGGTCCGAGGTATCATGCCGCCCTCTCCAGAGCTCCAGCTCTAAACCTCACCGCAAGCAACAATAGCGGCGAGTAAGCTAAAACAAGAGACACTAGGCCATCCAACAAGCCCAGGCCTGCGCACAACGCCAAAGGTATCAACCAAAAGACATTGATCAATAAAACTGCAATAGTAATGGGGAGATGGTGCCCATAATGACGAGAGGCGTATTGGTATGCATGACTTCGATGGGCTTCATAAACTCGCTCCCCACGTAGTAAGCGGCGTAAAAGTGTAAAGGTTGAATCTACAATGAAAACACCCAGCAGAATTAGCCAACTCCACAACCAACGTGGTTCAGTCCACGCAGACTGTAGTGAAAAGGTCGCTAAGACAATGCCTAAAAATCCACTACCCGCATCTCCCATGAAAATTTTTGCTGGCGGAAAGTTCCAGAATAAAAATCCCGCTACCGCAGCTGCAAGCGCGGTCAATGGCCACCATTGAGTCTTTATAGCTACAGAGTTATCCAAAATGATCAAAAGCACTCCACCGATGCATACACAAATTGCTTCAATGCTGGCAAGTCCATCAATTCCATCCATAAAGTTATATAAATTGAGCAGCCATACGAGATAGAGTGCGCCTATAATTTGCCCAAACCAGCCTGGGGCAAAAGAACTACCGAATAACCAAAAATTAGGCATGCCGTCAAGCCAAACCAATACCCATACTGCTGCAGCAAAGTGCCCCAGTAAGCGCCAGCGTGCAGCTACATGTCCACGATCATCAAAAAAGCCAAGGACGGCAATACCAGCTCCAGCCCCTCCAATCCCTACTAAAATATAAAACGGAACGTTTCCCCAGCAATAGCCTAAAACCAGCCATACCAAATAGACGATTACGATAGCTATACCGCCCCCTCTGGGTGTTGGAACCGAGTGAGAGCTACGCGCATTAGGCATATCTATAATATTACGAGAGATAGCGTACCGCCTTATACTTCCAGTTAGTATATAGCCGAAAAACATAAGAATAAAAACACCAGCAAAACTCATTAACAAGAACATGATCTATAACATCCCCTGAACCTAAAAAACCAAAAGGGATAAAAATCGTTCATAAGGAAAACCCTATAAGATAATCTTCACCCAAAATAACTTTGAAGGACAAATTAGGTATGAGAAGCAACTCGGCCGGCTAAAGTCTATTGACGAAAGCTCCACGCGAAACACTGGAATTCTTTTGGGAAAGTTTCTAAAATTCCAATTCATTTATACATCACTTCTATAGCGCTAACACACCTTGCACAAAAACACTCAAAATAAACCATCACAACGATCCATAATGCTAGTACAATGAGGGCGCATATTGAAAGCATTTATATTTTTGATCGGAAGTTACTGCTCACGAAGCATTTGTGCCACTTCAATACTAACTCGCGCCACCTCGAAGACTTCCTCACTAGAAATAGGAGTTGCCTCGCCCTGCGCCACTGCACTCAAAAAAGCAGCTGCACACTCTGCTTGCCCTTTGTTTTGCTTCCACAGGTTCATACGATTGAACCCAGGCCAGCCGAAGCCTTTGAGCTTGCGGAAGTTGTCCAACTGCAGCACCCGACCGGCAGTGAAAACCTCAACGCGTTCTTTGGGAAAGCTGGCGGCGCCATTAGCAAGGTAATGAATAGTGCCGAACGAACCATCCTCGAAGCCGAGGATAATGGATACCTTGTCCTCACTCACCGCAATCAAGGGCGTATCACCCATTCTACGCGCCTGAATGGAAACAATCGGAACGCCCGCCAGGAAGCGCATCAAGTCTATAAAGTGGCAAGCCTCGCCGATGATTCGGCCACCGCCTACCGCGATATCCTGCGTCCAGTGATCGGCGGGAATGGCCCCTGCATTCATGGTCATTATGAATGACTTCGGCTCCCTCACGGCTCTCAGCAGCGCCTTCATCTTCTGCACCTGCGGCGAGAAGCGCCGGTTGAAACCTACCATCAGGTGCGGCTTGAAACCTTTCTGTACCGCATCGAGATAGGCAGACTCGACATGCGACAGTTCTTGGGGCTTGATCGCCAGCGGTTTTTCGACGAACACATGCTTACCGGCTGCCAAGGCCTGGGTGACCAGTCGGGCATGGCTGTCATGTCGGGTGACGATCGCTGCAACATTGATCTCAGGATCAGCTAGCAACGCCTCGATATCTGTGGATGCCTGGGTAAAACCTGCCTTGCTGCCATGGATTACGCCGCTGAGCCCACCCGCGGTGACGATGGTTCGAAACTGCGCGCCCGCCGCCTTGAACGCTGGTATCAACATGCGTGAGGCATAGTTGCCAGCGCCGATGAAACCGACCACCGGCTTAGCGGGATCGAATGGGAGTTGCGACTGGGCTGGCAGCGCGACTTGCTTGACATGACGCTCCTGAGGCGGCGAATTGTACTCAAGGACGATACCCAGTGCCGAACCCTCATTGGTCAGGACCTGGTAGGCGTCAGGCGCAGCTTCGAACGCGAAGCGGTGGGAGATCAGGCCTTCGACATCGAGCTGCCCACTGGCCAGCATATCCAGTACAGCTTCGAAATTTCGTTGTTCGGTCCATCTTACGAAGCCGATGGGAAAATCGTTGCCCTGCTCCTCATACACCGGATCGTATCGACCCGGGCCATAAGAACAAGAAACTTGGAAGGTCAGCTCCTTCTCATAGAAATCCGACCGGTTCAGTTCCAGCCCCGTGACCCCTACCAGCACGATACGGCCGCGCTTGCGGCACATGTTCGCCGCTTGTGTCACCGGGTTAGACGACTTGGTGGAGGCGGTGATGATGACACCATCGACGCCTCGGCTACGGCTGAAGGCCATTCCCGCCGCCACGGGATCTTCGCCCTTGCCGGGGTTACAGATCTCGGCACCATAGCTGCGAGCCAGAGCCAGCTTCTGCTCGTCGAAGTCGATGGCTAATACCCGGCAACCCTGCGCACGCAACAATTGCACGGTGAGCAGGCCGATCAAGCCGACTCCTGTCACGACAAACGCCTCCCCCAACGTAGGCTGCGCTAGGCGAATACCCTGTAAGCCGATGCTGGCCAGTACCGTAAACGAAGCGGCTTCGTCGCTGACCGCATCTGGGATCAGCGCGCAGAGATTCTTGGGCACCACCACGACGTCGGCATGGGGTCCGTTGGAGACGACACGATCTCCCGCCTTGAATCCCGACACACCGGCTCCTACGGCACCGATCATACCCACATTGCAATATCCCAAGGGCAGCGGTTGCGCCAACTTCGAGCGCACAGCCTCGACGGTGGTCGCTAAGCCATCAGTCTGGATCTTCTGCAGTACCATGCGCACCTTGTCCGGCTGTTGGCGTGCCTTGTCGATCCAGTTCGCCTTGCCGAAGCCTACCAGCATCCTTTCGGTACCGGCAGAGATCAGAGTCCGCGTGGTGTTGATCTGCAATGCACCACTACGAAGAGCGGGCATCGGCGCCTGGACCAGCGTGGTATCGCCGTTCGCCATGTTCTGAACAACTTGCTTCATGAAGTACTACCAATGAAAGTGAAGATCCTGGTGCACTGACCGTGATCGAAAAATGAACCATGTGATCGTACCGTATACTCTGCCAAGCCAGCTCAGGCCTTCAGGCATCAAGCGCGAAGCTACCGTCCAGATACTGTTTGCACCACAGCTCGATACAGACGATGCCGAACAGGGTATAGGCTGCATCGATACGGCCAGCGCGATCGTCGCTGATCAGCTTGGCGACTGCCTTGGGATCGAAGATGCCGCGCCGACTCAGCGAGTCGGAAGACAGGACTTCGTCGACCAATGGTTTCAGTCGCCCCTGCAGCCAATGGCGCAATGGCACGCCGAATCCAGTTTTGGGGCGATAAATGATGTCGTGCGGCAGGTAGGGCTCCATCGCCTTCTTGAAAATCCACTTACCCTCATGCCCCTTCTGCTTGATCTTCTCGGGCAAGGAGCCAGCTAGGCGCACCAGATCCAGATCCAGTAGGGGCACACGAACCTCGACGCCGGGAGCCATGCCCATCTTGTCGGTGTAGTTGAGGTTGTGATCGGCTAGGAAATGCTTGCATTCGAGCGTCAGCATCTTGTCAAGCTGAGTCGCGTCTGCAGGTAGTCGCGCTAGCGTCTCGCGCAAAGGCGCGAACAATTCATCGGCCGCTAGTTGGCGGCGTAAGTCCGGGGCAAGCAGGCCATGCGCCTGCTTGGGCTCAAGCCAGAAGAAATAGCTGATCAAACGGTCATTTGTAGGCAGGTCTGCATAACGGAAGGCCTTGCGCAAGCGGCGCGACAATGGCAGCGAAGTCGGTAGTAAGTTAGAACCCTGGGCGAGTGCGCCGCGTACAGGCGTAGGCAAGCCACTCCACCAGCGCTCCTGGGTCAGTGCAAAATGCCGGCGGTAACCTGTGAAGATATCGTCGCCACCGGCTCCGGATAGCAATACCTTGATGCCGTTCTGGCTCGCCAGCTCGGAGATGAACAGGGCGTTGAGCGCGGCAGGATCCGGTGTCGGTTCATCCAATAAGTAGACCATCTCCGGCAGGCGGTCCATCATCTCATCGCCAACGCTTACGACATTTAGATCCACGCCAAGATGCTTGGCAACCCGCTCTGCATAAGGTAAGTCATCGGCAAATCCGTCATTGGCGGCCGCACCATCCTCAATCCGGATACTGAAACACTGCAAACGCCCCTTGTCACACATCTCTTCGGCCGCAAAGGCGACGATGGCACTTGAATCAAGGCCGCCTGATAGGAAGGCACCTACAGGGACGTCCGATACCAGCTGGCGCTTAACTGCCTTACGGACGGCCTCACTGACCAGGGTAGCGGTCTGCTCAACGCTATCCTGAAGAGGCTGCTCAGCGATAGGCAATTGATAATAAAACCATTTTTTTTCGATCTGCCCCTTGCGTACGCAAAGCGCCTGCCCAGGCAGAACTTTGTGGATACCTCGCACGATGGTGCGCTCCCCGGGCGACCACAGGTAACCCAAGTGGGCGAGGACTGCCTTTGCATCGATCTCGGGTGTACCGAAGCCCCCTCTGATCAACCCCTTCATCTCACTGGAAAACGCAAAGCAACCCGCGTCTTCTTGGATATAGAGTGGCTTCACGCCCAGCGGATCGCGTGCCACCCAGAGCGTCTCGCGGTCGCGCTCCCAGAACACCACAGAAAAGATGCCATTCAGTTGACCTAGGCAGTCAATGCCATGGCGACAGAACAGAGCCAACAGTACTTCGGAGTCGGATTGGCTGGTGAAGGTAAGCCCATCCGACTCAAGCGCGGCCCGCAACTCTCGGAAATTGTAGATCTCGCCATTGAAGACCATGATCACGCGTCCATCCGGAGAGACCATGGGCTGGTGACCGGCCGAAGATGTATCCAGAATGGACAGACGAACTTGGCCCAGCCATACACCGGCACTCGCATCGGACCATATTCCCTTATCGTCGGGACCTCGTCGCCTGATGAAGGAAAGGGCCGAGGTAATATAAGGCGTTTCTTTCGCATCCGAATGTAGATAACCCAAAATTCCGCACATAACTATATCTCTAAACCGGATTAGGGGCAGGCGGTTCTCGTCTTGAACTCAATAGCAGAAAAGGCAGCCAAATTGAAGCTACTAAAAGTAACACCGACGAAAACTCGCCACGAAAAAGATGCAGCATGGACGCTACGGCTAAAGCATAAGTGCCTAATGCCCGATCACTTTGGGGGTTGTACATAACAGCACCGTAAAGTCTTCCCCACACTATACCTAGCAGTATGCCACCCAAGAGCACCCCAACGGCGCCAAAGTTCATGTAAACCTCGCCGAATACTCCTGGGGGCAATGTGGTCCCCTCCATTAGCCATTTATTGGGCCAAAAAGCAGTTGTAAAAACACCAGCTGCGGTGAGCGGTTTACCAGGAAAAAAAGCCGAGGGTACCAAAATCAAGGCGATCATAAGTAATGTAGAACCATTCTGCCAAGGCAACCGTTCTGGCATAGCATCTATCAGTACCGTCATAGTCTGCAGCTGCATTAGGTTTCCGGTAAACTGCGTTGCCATAAAGCTCAGAAAAGATATAAAGACACCCTCATCTTTCTTTATAAAGAAGAATTTGCCAGTTGCTAGATACTCTTGCTTAAAAACATGATAAATCATTAGTGAAACAAACATCACGAAACCCAGCAGCGCAGCCCTAGCTAGATTGATGCGCTTTACCCGGTAATGCCTTACAACTATTAGAGAAAGCAAAGAGATAAAAAGAGTTGACTTCTGACCTTGCAAGGCGCAAATCATCAATGCTCCAACAAAATAACCCCAAAACAAACACCTCTCAAAAAAGATCGACTCACTGCTCCGGGTCAGGCGTATATACCAAGCCAAGGAAACTGAAAGCAATAAATTTTGCAACAAAAATAATCCATTTAAGCCAGCGAACGCTCTGATTCTATCACTGGCACCTTGAATTAATCCGGAAACACCGCCAATAACAAATAAAATAACTAGAAAAGCTGACGCCGCAACTAACGTAAAAATCGCCGTTCGCTGTAAAAAGATACGCGGACTGACAATGAATCTTGTTTGGCTGGGAAGATCTATTTGAGTTTTCCGCCCCACATAAGTCCCAATCAATACTAATATTAGCGTAAAGCTGTATAGAACCAGCGCATTAATTAAAGATGATTCCTTGTCTGAGTATTTGAACTCCCAAAACGCAGTAAAACCATCGAACCCCATTAAAAATGGATAGAGCGGGACTAGAACCCCCGCACACCAAATAACCAAAAAAAAGAAACCCGCAGAGAAGCAATCAAAATTTTGTGGATAGACTTTTCGCCCTCTCAATCTTCCTATAGCCCTACATTCTCGCACGCTTATTGGTTCCTTTAAATTTCTTTATCTGAAATACTACCGCCAAATAAAATAGTATTGCTGACAGCAGTGATCCTCCGACATAGGCCAAAACCCCAGCCCATCCGTTTAGCACGGGAATCAAAAAATATAATATGGCAAAGACCAAAAGCCCCTCAAGCATATTGATCTTTAAGCTTAGATGGAAAACTCTAAGCACTACAAGCATGGTTCCTGACGCAAGCATAATCGCCTTAAAAGGCAAACTCATCGCGAGGATAAGTACATATTTTGCCGTTGGGGCATATTGGCCGCCTACGAATATTAGCCAAAACGCAGCGCCAGTAATCAATGAAGCAGTCATCGCCGATGACACTAGGACCATAGATTTTAGTAGCAGTCTAAACTTTCCATAAATTAAAGATTTATCATCGAGCACCTCTACCAAATCTGGAATCATCCGCTGCGCAATAATAGCCAATGGTAGCTGACCTAGTAACAAGCTTAAAATCGCCAAACCAAAAAAGCCGATCTCGTCAGTTCTGATACGCATTGCGGTAAGCGTAAGTACCGGAAGGCTATCTACTAGCAAGCGTACAAAAAGACTTGCATTGATGATCAAACCTGAGCCTGCGATAGACGCAAGATCACTGCGTTTTACTTCAGAAAACTTAAAAGCAGGAACAACGTAGGCGCGCAAACGCCACCATACTACAAGGAGGCAAGTTATCTCAGTAATATAGCGGGCAACTATCCAGCCGCCAACTCCATAAAGGCGGGTCAGGACCACATGCAGGATAACTCCCATGCCTGTAGCCAGCGTGAGCGAAAGATAAATTTTGTTGATGACCTTTGCGCCTTGAGCAAACCCGGTGGTTACGCGAACAAGATTAGTGAGCAGAACCAAGCCAGACGTAGTGAGTACATAGTAGCTAATAGCAGTGGTGATCACGAACTCGTGAGCGATAAAAATACCTAGTATAACAATGCAGGAAGTAGCGCCAACCAAGAGGAAAACTTGCCGTAACACTACACTTTGACTAGACATTTCTAAGCATGCCGACGTGTCGCGTATAGCGATGCTTTGCATGCCCAAACTGCCTGCCAAAACTACCAGAGCTATCACTGTTTCTAGTGATCGCACAACTCCGACAAGGGATGGATCAACAAAAGGAGCTATGAGAAACTGACTAACAACAACTCCACCTTGAATACAAATCGTAACAACAAACAAAGGCAATAGCCTGGAGTTATCAAAAATATTTATCAGACGCGCGAGCACGCAGCACCACCATTCTCACTTATCATCATCAGCATACCAGTCAATTTATGTGTAAAGATTCAAAAACTTGCTTGATTGCTTCCTTGCGAGAATCTATTGAATAGTTTTCAGCGATCCAACGGTGCCGCGCCAGTACATATTTGACGGCTGAAGGTGCGTTAATTACATTCCGCATTGCCTCCTCAATTTCCGCAATATTATCGGGTTGGACCCAGTCAACAAATGTTCCCGCCACTTCGGGAACCGCCCCACTCGGAGAGGTAATAACGCGCGCCCCACAAGCAATAGCCTCACCAATCGCGTGGCCAAAACCTTCGTGCAAAGTGGGTTGTATATATGCGATGCAAGAGCGATAATAATGAAGCTTTTGCTCATCTGAAATGAAGCCAACGAAATCGACGCGTTCACTTATTTTAAGCTCTTGAGTCAAGGCTTTAAGTTGAGGTAGATAGTCGCCAGGTTTACCAGCCACTATCAAACGAACATGAGGGTAGCTTTTTGCCAACCGAGCAAAAGCTCTAATGGTAGGTATCAGTCCCTTCCGAATTACGTTGGTTCGACTAGTCCATGTGACGGTGAAAAAGTAATCTGACTGCCGTGCTGGATGGGCAATAGGACAGTAATAGTCGGTATTGATGGCCAGGGTTGCGTAGACCGGATTACGCACAGGGAGATTTTCCGTAACCTCGCTATATTCTGCCTTAGAAATAAATAGATTCCTATCAGCCAGCAACAGTGAAGTGCGCAAAACAACCTTTTGCCAAAGAGGTCTATCGAGGTAGCACATGCCAGGGATCTCATTCCGGCACGTCGAGTAGTCGAATGCCCCGGTCACCACCACAGGCTTGCGTCGCAATTTTCCTACCAGAAGAGGAAGAGGAGCATGCCCCCACCACCAGCAATAATAAAGATCAGCTTTCCAATCCAAGGTCGAAGGCGTACCAGACAGTACCACCTCATGCCCCAACTCATTGAGAATGCGGATGTCAACCCGATAGAATTCGACTCTATCGAACATTTCCCGCCAGTTTTCATGAGCAGACATATTTGCAAAAAAACATATGCGCACAGTTACACCAATATCCTTGCAATTACTTGCCTTGGCTTTGAATATTCCATTCATACATGGAGCTTAATGTCTCATGCAGGCTTGGCACTTCGAGCGGCCCTATTAATCCAGATAGCTTGCGAGGACTTCCATAAAGTTCCTTGACTTCATCCGCCCTTACCAGTGCCGGATCAACTACGATTCGCGGACGATGGCCGGCAATTATCTCCAATTCGGAGATCACTTCGAGCAGGGAAACGCTACGGCCTGAACAAATATTTACAAAAGTGCTCATATCATCGCATTCAAGTAGTCTTGCATAGGCTTCAATAACATACCGAACATCAGAAAGATCACGGGACACGTCCAAATTCCCCAGTCGTAGCTCTGCTTGACGACGAGCAAAAGCTGCAACTATCTTGGCAAACACAAATGATTCCGACTGTCCAGGACCTGTATAGTTAAATGGTCGAGTTACTATTATAGGAAATCTTACGAACCACTTCTTCACTAGCGCTTCCATTGCTAGCTTACTCAATGCATAGTGGTTCATAGGCTGGAGCTCGCTGCCCTCCACAATGGGCGAGACTAGCGCATTACCATAAATGTTGGCACTGCTAGCAATAATGATCTTAGATACAACCACCTCGCTCTTTTGTAGCGCAACCAATAGACTCTCGGTGCCGAGAACATTCACACGATAGTACGACAAGGCATCGCTGGAAGTAACATGAGACAAGGCAGCCAGATGAATTATGTGCGTCGGCTGCACAGCACGTATCCATTGCGTTAGACGCTTCGTATCGTTAAGGTCCGCTTCCAAATGATCGAATTCGCACTCATGGCGATGCCCACCCAGCCCTGCAACTTTCCAACCTGCTTGGGCCAGTTGATGCGCCAAGTGCTCACCCGTAAATCCCGAAAGCCCCGTGACGAGCACAGTTCTATCAGAACGATACGCCATATTTAGCTCTCTTCAGATCCGCGTTCACCATCAACTGGCATAGTTGTTCCAGAGAGGTCTTTGGCGTCCATCCAAGACGTGCTTTAGCGAAGGAGGCATCGCCGATGAGCAGATCTACTTCCGCGGGCCGATAAAATTGCGGATTCACTTTCACTCGGGTAATGCCAGTGCGACGATCAACACCGAACTCTTTCTCACCACTCTCACGCCATTCGATCTCAACACCTATAGCTTTGAAGCTCATGGTGACAAAATCGCGAACTGATTCGGTACGACTAGTAGCCAGAACGAAAGTTTCTGGCGTCTCAATTTGTAGCATGCGATGCATGCCATCAACATATTCTTGAGCATATCCCCAATCGCGCTTGGCATCCATGTTACCTAACTCCAAGAGCTTCTGACGCCCAACTTCGATATTAGCAACTGCATCAGTGATTTTTCGCGTAACAAATTCTTTGCCACGAAGTGGTGACTCGTGATTAAATAAAATACCACTAGCGCCGAAAATCCCGTAGGACTCTCGATAGTTGACTGTCATCCAATGTGCGAAGAGCTTAGCCACCCCATAAGGACTACGAGGATAAAAAGGCGTGTCCTCACTCTGAGGAACTGCCTGTACCAAGCCAAACATTTCTGATGTAGATGCTTGGTAGAAACGGATCTCAGAGTTAACTATTCTGATTGCCTCTAGTAAATTTAGCGCCCCCACCCCTGTAATTTGAGAGGTTGTAATAGGCTGTTCAAAAGATACACCGACAAAGCTTTGAGCAGCCAGATTATAAATTTCATCCGGCCGCACTTTTTCCAGTAATCGCACGACCCCAGAAAGATCAGTCAAATCAAATTCGACCAATCGAAGATTTTCGTGATTTAAAACACCTACTTCGTTGAGCCGCCAAAAGTTTACAGAACTCGTCCGCCGAAATGTACCATAAACGTCATAGTTTTTTTCGAGCAATAGCTTTGCGAGATAAGCTCCATCTTGTCCTGTAACCCCTGTAACTAATGCAATCTTTTTCACACAGACTCCGATTTAAGTTAGGCTCTTAAAAGGATACGCATTTAAAACCATGCATCTCATGCTAAATTTAAAACCACCACAAACAATGGAAACTAGCGGCCTATTTATCACGCCCAGGCATCCAGCTGACTAACACTAACCATACTTAACCTTATATTTTTTACCAAAAAACTCTCGCATGAGGCCTAAGAATCCTCCAATCAAAATACCAAAAAGTGCCCCTAAAAAAATAATTAGTGGCTTGTTCGGCTTCACGGGTCTATCTGGCAGCTGGATAGCACCATCCTGCCGATAAACCTCAAAATTGCTACTATCGACAGAGAATGACTTATAAAAACTCACCAGCTCTTCTTTTTTTCGCAGATCACGAATGAATGGATCGTCTGAAGATCGATTTTTCAAGTTTTCAATTTCAGTTTTTATAGCCTTACTACCTCGCATGTAAGTTAGCTCACCCTCCATCCCGGCAGATACCTCTCCTGACAGGGAGTTTGATATAATAGGCGGCTTTTCTAAACCAATAGAATTAGCAACGCTAAGCGCCTCTGTTAGTAGTGCGATTTGATCATCCCGTTGTTTTTTGGCACTATTCCTAGAGGCGAGTATGCTTTGCTCGAGGTTCTTAGCTTTAACCAATACACCGGCCTTCAGGTCTCTGATCAACTGGCTTTTTGTTCGATCACTGGCCAATTCTGAATATTTCGCCAACCAGTTAGCCGCAGTCTCCGGACTACTTGAGCTCACCATCATATAGTATTTACCAGGTGACTCAGCACCTAGCGCTCCAAACTGTAGAATTTTAGAAAATTTAGAATACAATTCATCCTGTGATTCTTTACCAAATTCTCCGCCTAAACTGGGGAGATAAAATTCTCGAAAAAACTGTCGTCGCAAATACTCTGACTGCAAATTCTGCAAGTAAAAGTCATATACCTCTTTAGCACCTAAAGGATCCAATTCAGAAGCACGGTCACGGCCTATATTTAGCTGAGCGATATCGCTTTCAGTTGGAGGTAGGATTACTAAACGAGCCTCATAGGTGGGTGTTGTGGTAAATGCATAAATTGCTGAACCGCAAATCAATAGTGAAGCCACAGCGAAAACGAGTAGCTTCTGTCGCCATAAGCCACTGGCAATATCCCCAATAGAAACCTCACTTTCAAAGTGGGGCGGATTAATATTCTTATTCATCGATTGAAAATCCTTCATGCATATTGTATTAAAATTCAATTTTCTGAAGCACCTTAAACTCTCCGTGATTTCTTCGCTAAAGTATAGCATACTTACATAGCGCCACAAGAATTCAAATCTGAAAGTGACGCATTTGGCACTTTGAAAATGTAATCACAATCAACTTTATAAATTATGTGCCTAAGGGCATCAAAACCGTAATGATCAGCTCTAGTTAAAAATTTTAATTTTTACTCACAGCATATTTGCTCTTAAAGTCTTGAACAACTCTATCTATTGAAAAATCCATTGTGAATGGCGGTGTCCAACCTAACAATGTATTCGTTTCGCTAATATCGACCTCTAAAGATCCGCACAACCTACGTAAGTGAGACTCTTTCTTTAAGAGGACCGCACAGAGCTCCAAGCAACAAACAGGAATCGGGAGCAAGAAAACTTTTCTATTCATTGCTTTGCCTATTTTTTGGATTAGCATTGTTGTAGACAAGTTTTCTCCATCGCTGACGAGAAAAATTCGATTCGCTGCCGCTGGGTGTTCAAGGCAGTGTAAAATTAGATCAACCAGATTATCCAATGAAACAAAACTTCTTCGATTTCTAATAGCGCCAAATGGCAAAGGTACTCCCTTATGTATCAAGGCCATCAACTTCATAAAGTTCGCGCGAACACCTGGCCCATAAACTAACACCGGACGGATTATCACTACCTCCATGTCCGTTGAGGATGCTATGGCTAATAGACCCTGCTCTGCCTCCATTTTTGAGATGCCATAGGGATCTGTCGGAGCAGCTTCTGTACTAGCCGTATAAGGCTTACCTGGAAAAGTTTGCTCACCGTTGACCTTAATGGAACTTATAAAGATGAAGCGCTTAACTCCTGCAGCGGCTGATTGCCTTGCTAAATTGAGCGTACCCTCAACATTTACCTTTCGAAACTCTGATAATGGATCATTCGCACCTTCACTCATCACATGCACGCGCGCAGCTGCGTGAATGACCACTTGTTGATTATCTACTATTGATCGCCAGTCTTGCTGAGCAGACAGGCCATCAATTATTTGCTTGCTAGCGCGCGAATCAAATTTTGCTGAGCTCGATTTACGCACTACGGCTCTAACTACATGCCCGGGCTCAAGCAAGCGAGCAATTAGGCCACCGCCAACAAAGCCACTGGCGCCCGTCACAACAATACGCATAATTAAACCTTTTCAGCGGTGGTGATAACGTCTAATGCCATATTCTGCTGAATAGTCTTTCGAGAAAAACATTCAACAAATGCGATACGCGGTTTGGTAGTCAATCGCAAATATTCAAAGGAGTGAACCGCTGCGTCAGCATTACATGGAGCAAACACTACAGCATTATCGATGTGTTCCTTGATAAACTCAGCAGCATAGCCCGCAACACCAGCCCAGATTGGCTTGCCAATGGCAGCGTATTCGAACAATTTCGATGGCAATACCTTGCGGAAGGCGTCGTAATCGTTAAGGTGCAAAAACAGTACATCAGCGGTTTGGTAGATTTTGATCAATTCATTGCGCTTGACGGGACTTATGATCTCGACGTTGGTGCAGCCCGTTTTTACAATAGCTTCCTTCAACTGCAGCAACCGACCACCATCACCGATAAGGCGGAATCTGAGCTGGCCTTCGAAACGAAGGGCGATCTCGGGAATGATGTTGTGCAGCCCCTGTCCTTCCCCTATGTTTCCGGCGTAGATAACCTCAAGCACTCTGCTCGACGACGCCGCGCACGTTGTCGGCTGAACCTCAAGGAACTCGTCATCGATCCCGTTGGTAAAGATGGAGTAGCACTGACGTGGATATTTACCCTTAAAATAAGGCATAAAACCAGCAGAAACTAGGTTGACTTTCCTTGCACTACTTATTGTCAGTCTTTCAATTACCGAGAATACCGGCCTGACCAGCAAAATAATTTTTCTGGGTAGAACTTCCGTGATTGTGTCAACGAAAATATCTCGAATGTCTAGGTACAACGGTGCCTTCGACATGCGGGAAACGAACGCTCCCAACGCGGCGGTCATCAGGCGCGAAGAAGTCGCATAAACCAGAGAATAACGTTGTCCTCGAACGATACTACGAACAAAATTAGCGTATACGAAGAATGCCCTGGCCTGATCCAGCATGCCGCTTTTATGGGCGGGCAAGGCGACGCGACGAATCGATAATCGCGGATGTTCCTCCAGTTCCGGCGCTTCGCTGTTGTATGAGCTGTAGCGGTTAGGCAGCGTGGTCAACAGCTCGATATGGGCATTCTCGGGTAACTGATCCAGAAGTGCCTTTACCAGTGTCGTCGTGCGGAACGATCCCGCTGAAAGATCAGGCGGGTAATAGAAACTCAAGATTAGAATATTCAAAGGGAACTACCAAGCTATGGTCGTAATAATAGTATTTGCCGAGAAGCTTGCGGTAATGCACTTATTTGGGACGGACAAGCCAAACTCGGGGTGCCAGGTGGACGCGACCACCTCCACATGGCTGGCCCCTTGAATGACAATCCGCACGACTTCCCCACCTGGCAAGGTTGCGAGTAGCAGCTCGCCATCCTGTATGACAGCGACCTTTGGATGCGTGAAGAGCCTTGCCGTCGCCTGACCAAAGGTTCCGGTCAAGCGGTCCGTAACCTTCAAGCTGCCGACCTTTGCCTCCCATTCCCGCATGTGCAGGTTTTTGCCTTGCAGGCGCCGGTAGCCATCATGGTGACAACGGATCCTAACCATGTCCGGCTCCGCCACGACCTCCTCAAGTACGGCACGGGCACGCCGGGCGACCCGAAATCCAGCCCACACCTCAGAAGAGTTTTCACCATCAATCTCGACGGTGTTGTGGGCAGCCGTACTGCGTTGACGATTGCGCTCACTGTCTTCGCCGTATTGCGAGGTTCCAGAATTGACAAACACTCTATGGCCAAACAGGCTAAGTTCATAGCTCAGGGTGTCCGCATGGCTGTGTCCTGGTTGGTAAACCGGGGCTATCTGGGCAAAATTGACCAAAGCCTTACAGCCATCGCCAAGGTCTATGACGCCATAACCGCTTTCGGTATGGCAGTTTACTGAAACCGGGAGTGCCTCCGGAGCCTTACTCGGTGGAAGACAACCCAGCTGACCTGCATAACCCTCCAAGTCGCTCAACGTAGGAGAGATACCAAACGCAGCATCGTTGAAGAAGGGAATACGACCATCGGGATGCTGTACGCTACGCAGCCAAGCGATACCACGCATGATTACGTGCTGCCAGCTGGCCAGACGGGCACTCAAAGGCGCCTGGGGTACGTGGAGTGCAAGATTGACCAGATCGCACATGTCCCAGAGCAACGCAGCGTGATACATGGGAGATAGTTCGAAGTGCGCTCCGTCGGCCAGAAACTGCTCAGTAATCTCGGCATCCATTATCTTGAGTCCCTGCGCCTGCCATCGGTCGGCGTGGACACCCTCAAGAAAGCTACCAGCAAATATGAGAGCCTTGCCATTGACGAAGAGATGATTGGCCAAGATGTGGTACTCGACCTGCTGAGACAAGGCATGGGTCTGAAGTGCCAGGCTTTCTAACCACTCGGCTTTGCAGGTGGTCTGGCGCTGGAACCACTTGATGAGATTGACGATACGCAGAGACAACGGATAAGGCTCCCAACCCACTCCTGCAAATGGAGGGTTGCTCTGGATCCAGCTATCGATCAGAAGGCCGTCGGCTTTGGCTGAAACCTTGCTGGAGGATGCAAGATGCTCGAGGTAATGCAGGTTGTAAAGCCAGATCTTGGGCAAGGTCGTATTGCCCCACGCTACAGGGCCTTGAATGCCCATGAAGTTAAACTCACCATTTTCCAGAAAGCGCGATGGCCCCCATTGGGGGGGGGGCACCAAGTAGAAAGAGCCCCGACGAACGAACCCGCTGGCAGTGAATTTTTTCACCCTATGCAAACGATAGTAGAGGCGATAGAAAATCTGCTTCAATCGCAACGTTTTTGCGGTGTGGTAAAACATCAGAAATCGAGAAATTGACATCCTATCCATATTCAAGTCTTCATCAAGCTAGCTGTGAACCAGATGCCCTGCGAACCCCCCATAAATCGGTCCAGAAAGGCCAGCCTAAGGTTTTCATATGTGCAAGCTCCTTTTGATAACTTACCAAGAACGACAAACACAAGAAATGACTGCTCGAGAGCGTCACAATACAGACACTTTCGGTTTTGAGAAGTCTCGATAGAACGGCGCTCATCCCACTCTGTCAACAAAGGGTAGCCCTTGGTCAGAAGACTCGCTTGTGGGGCAGGCTTGTCGGCATCATGACCTATCGAGGCCCTTGAGCCGCAGGACCTACAAAGCTTTGAGAAATAGCACCTAGCGGAGCCGGCGCTATTTCCCTCATCACGATCAGCAACCGTCGATCAGGTCCAGATACCTCGAGTATCGATGAGCTCAATGGAACCCAAATCGCTTCTATGGATGCCTTTGAAGACACTGTGGTCAACGAGCAGAACCACGACGTCTGCACAGGACAGCGCTTGATCGACACTGACTAGGGATGCGATGCCCTCCAGAGAAGCAGGCAATTTCTCAATGTTGGGCTCTACCGTCAGTACCTTCCCAGGGTGGGATTGGGCGATATGAACTGTAATCTCCAGCGAGGGGCTTTCACGCAGATCGTCGATGTCCGGTTTGAATGCCAGCCCTAAACACGCGATTGTTACGTCGGCAGCGGTCTTTGCCGGCTGCCGTTGCAGAAAGGTGCCAATGGCCAAGCGGACTTGTTCCATCACCCAGAGCGGCTTGCTGTCATTCACTTCCCGAGCGGTGCGGATCAAGCGCGCCTGCTCGGGGGCTTTGCTCACGATAAACCAGGGATCAACCGCTATGCAGTGGCCGCCGACACCTGGGCCAGGCTGCAGTATACTGACACGCGGGTGATGGTTGGCCAGTCGAATGAGTTCCCAAACGTTGATGTCGAGCTTGCTGCAGACCATGGATAGCTCATTAGCGAACGCAATATTCACGTCGCGGAAGCTGTTTTCGGTGAGTTTGCACATTTCAGCGGTACGCGCATCTGTAATAATACACTCGCCCTCCACAAAAGTTCGATACAGGCTCACGGCCGCTGCGGAGCACTTGGCTGTCAGGCCACCGATGATACGGTCGTTTTCAATCAGCTCGCGCAGAACATGTCCCGGCAGTACCCGTTCAGGGCAATGGGCGATGCGAATGTCCGAAGCTTCGCCATGGCTGGCGGGAAAGGTAAGGTCCGGGCGTGCTTCGGCCAGCCAGGCAGCTATCTGTTCAGTAGCCCCCACTGGCGAGGTTGATTCGAGGATAACCAAATCGCCCTTTTTCAATACGGGTGCGATAGCCTTGCTGGCCGATTCGATGTAGGTCAGATCGGGTTCATGATCTCCCCGGAAGGGGGTAGGTACCGCCAGCAAAAATGCATCTGCCGGCTCTGGTGTCGTAGTTGCGCGCAAATATCCTTCGGTTACAGCCGCTCGTACAACAATATCAAGGTCGGGCTCGATGATGTGAATATTACCGCGGTTTATAGTATCGACGGCATGGCGATTCACGTCTACACCAATGACTTTCTTTTTACGCGCTGCAAAAACAGCGGCTGTAGGCAGGCCGATATAACCGAGTCCGACTACGGAGATAGTTTCAAAGCTCATGCGTTAGCCCTACTAGAATTTGGAAAGAATTTCGAGAATACGAGAACAGGCCTCACCATCGCCGTAGGGGTTATGGGCAAAGCTCATCCTAGAATAGGCAGCAGCGTCCGTCAGCAACTGGTATAAATTACGCTTGATAAGATCGACGTCTGTACCTACCAGTTTGACGGTACCGGCTTCGACCGCCTCTGGTCGCTCGGTCGTGTCGCGCATTACCAGTACCGGCTTACCCAAAGAGGGAGCCTCTTCCTGAATACCACCCGAGTCGCTCAGAATTAAATAGGATCGATTCATTAAATAGACAAATGGCAGATAGTCAAGTGGCTCAATCAGATGAATATTGCGAACACTGGCCAGCAAGCGGTTTACCGGCTCACGAACGTTCGGATTCAAGTGTACCGGGTAGACAATCTCGACATCCGGAAAGGCTAGCGCGGTTTCGAGTAGAGCTTGGCATATCTTTTCGAAGCCGCCGCCGAAGCTTTCGCGGCGGTGCCCAGTTACCAAGATGATACGCTTGCCCTCACCGATAAAAGAAAACTGCTCATGAAACTGCTTTTGCAATCTCGCACTACCTGCCACTCGTGCAACAACACTTAGCAGGGCATCAATCACGGTATTCCCCGTGACATAGATACTAGCAGGATTTACACCCTCCCTAAGCAAGTTTTGCCGGGATGCATTCGTTGGCGCGAAATGTATCTTGGCCAGCGCGCCGGTCAACTTACGATTAGCCTCCTCCGGCCAGGGCGAGTATAGGTTACCTGTACGCAGCCCGGCTTCGACATGGGCTACGGGAATCTGCTGATAGTAGGCCGCCAAGGTGACCGCCAAAGTGGTAGCGGTATCGCCGTGTACCAAAACTATATCCGGCTTAAAAGCTGTGAAGACCGACTTCATACCCTGCAGTATAGCGGTCGTCACGTCCGTAAGATCTTGCCCCGGCTTCATAATATTCAGATCGAAATCAGGAACGAGCTCGAACAGTTCTAGAACTTGGTCCAGCATTTCTCGGTGCTGGCCGGTAACGCAGACCTTTGTTTCAAAGCGCTCGTCGGCAGCGAGACTCAAGGCCAGGGGAGCCATCTTTATGGCTTCAGGTCGTGTGCCAAACACACATAGAGTTTTCAAGGTCATCGTTGCACCAGTATTAAGAATATGCATGGTGTGTAAACCAAGGCACGACATTCACTGTTTAATGCCCAAATGACGTTTAGTCGCATCCGTTCACTGGACCAGAATACGTGACATCAAAGAGGAGGTTAGCCCTCTTTCCTGCCAGATAGGCGTGCATTGTAGACACATTTACGTGAGCCATATACCAATCGTGCGGTAGGCTGAGCGACTGCTGTGGCGTGCGCCGGAGAAGCCATTTTGTCCACCTCGGCTATGAGCGGGCTGCCTAGCAGGCGAGGGCTAGAATACGCCTTGGAGCTGGCTACGGCATGCGTGAAAAATCGGCAGGTGCCTTTGCGGCTCAGGCTTGTTGGTCGCACTGGTGCCACTGACCTGTCCAGATCGTTAGGCGATGAAAACGGACAGACTTGGTGGTATCCCTCCACTTTACAGCACGGCCTGCAAGGCGAAAATACGAAGATAGCTCAGGCACCTACGTGCAGCACGATAGGGATCCTACCGCAACGGTGGCTGGCGATAGAAATCGTTACCTTCAGCGGTTCCAGGTCAAATACCAAGCGGTGCCTTGGACACCTTTCATCGCCTGGATCTAAAGAAATCTAGAGCAGCTACAGATATCAATGCATGTCAGGTCGCCCTGCAGAGCTCTGCTCCGCAAGGCCTCGCTGGATGTTCAGACTTGGTATCCGTAGGCGCTTATGATCTCCAACCTTCGCTTTCTCTGCCTCGCCAGTGCCCTCGGTGCGCTAACAAGCCTGTCTGCCTCGAATCTTCAGGCTGCAACAGTGCATCTGCTTGGCCTCAATCTATCCGGCGCCGCCTTCGCTCCTCAAGTGCTGCCAGGGATAAATGGTACCCATTACATCTTTCCAGTCGAGGCCCATTTCAAGCAGTGGAGTGACAGAGGCGTAAAACTGATCCGTTTCCCCATTTTATGGGAGAGGCTGCAACCGACGCTGGGTAATGCTCTGGACCCTACCTACTCTGCCTTAATTGATCGCACCTTCGCCTATGCCGAAAAATACGGCATGAAAATTATTCTCGACCTACACAATTACATGCGTTATCGGGGAGTGGTGATTGGCACTGGCAACGTGCCCTATTCCCAGTATCAGGATGTCATGACCCGTATCGCGCAACGCTGGAGCTCTCAGAATTCTCTGTACGCTTACGATTTAATGAACGAGCCCCACGACGCAGTTAGTCAGTGGCAAATTGCCGCTCAGTACGGTATCAACGGGGTGCGTACCTATGACTCGATTAGACCTATCTTAATCGAAGGAAACGGTTGGGCTGAGGCCACCCGCTGGCCTCAGTGGAATGATCCTCTGCTAACGCTAAAGGACCCGGCCAATAACATAATCTATCAGGCGCACGTCTATTTCGATGGGGAGGGCGGTGGTGGCACCTATGTCAATACCAGTGCCAGCAGCTATGACGATGAATATGGAATCGAACGGGTCCGCCCCTTTGTCGACTGGCTGAGGAAAAACGGCAAGCGAGGTATGATTGGTGAGTTTGGCGTACCGGACAGTGACCCCCGCTGGAATACCATCATGGGTCGAATGCTGGCCTATCTAAAGCAAAATTGCATTCCAGCGACTTATTGGGCAGCTGGTCCGGGCTGGGCAAACTACAATCTTTCAGTTGAGCCGGTGAACGGCGTAAACCGTCCACAGTGGATAACTTTGCAGGCTTATTTGGACGATATCAGCTGTGCCAGCGTGGGACCAATGGGCACAGGGGTCGCCGCAAATATTGTAAATACTAATAACGTTAGTGCCGTGACCAGCGTCTATCAGGATTATCTGGGCCGCGCCCCCGACCAGACCGGCTTAGACTACTGGACGACTCGAATAGCCAACGGCAGTATGACATTGGCTGGAGTCGTCAACGCTATAATGAGCAGCACTGAGTATCAGAATCGCTCCACAGTGGATCGACTATATCAAACTTACTTAGGACGTAGCGCTGACAGTGCGGGATTAAGCTATTGGGCCAGCAAACTGAATACCGGCACCATGACCGTCAATGCTGTGGCTGCAGCGCTCATCGGCAGCACTGAGTTTCAGGGCAATCTCTACACCACACTCAATCAACTTTACATTTCCTATCTCGGGCGTAATGCTGAGCAGGTCGGAATTTCTTACTGGGCGCAGCAGATATCTAGCGGCACCATGACCATCTCCGCAGTCAAAACGGCCATTGCGGGAAGTGCAGAGTGTTTGGTACGTACTCAGACAAACGTCAGGCAGTTCTATCGAACCTATCTGGGCCGGGAAGCGGATTCTATTGGCCTGAACAGCTGGACTGCGCAGGTAATCAGTGGCACCAAAACATTGGACGATGTATTGGTAGCTATCAAAGCTAGCGATGAGTATCTAGCTCATAGCACCAACTGACCGATCAATTCTTCTGACATCTACTGCTATATCGCTTTAGAGACCGAAACTCGTACTCATCATCTCAATGGATTTTCAAAAATTTTAAAATCTATAAATATACACTTCGAACTGATCAATAGAGCATGCTCTTAAAGCGAAATCAATGAAGGCGCATAACATAAGTTTCAATCTTGCCGCAAACACGCATGGTTTCGGCTTGCTTTAACAGGCCTTTAGAAGAAAATTCGAGTAGATACCTCAACACACAATACAGCTGATACAGCTGATACAGCTGATACAGCTGATACAGCTGATACAGCTATAGTACTGTTATTCACTTATTCTCTAGTATACCACCCAGCAACAAACGGCTCTTTCGAACCAAGCTCAACTTTCCCCACCGCGCCGATCGATCTTCCGATTGAGGATGATCGACGTCTGCGTCTGCTTCACGCCCTCAAGGTTGCCGATGCGGTCCAGCAGGTCGTCGAGTTTTTCGTGGGTGGTGCAGCGCAGGAAGGCCAGGTAGTCGAACTGACCGCTGACGGAGGAGACTTCCTCGACCTCGATCATCTTTTCCAGGGCGCGGATGACGCTGGCGGTGCTGCGCGGCAGGACGCTGATGGCGCAGTAGGCGCGGACGGCGGCCTGCTCCAGTGTGGAACCCAGGCGCAGGCCGTAGCCCTGGATGATGCCCTCGCGCTCCAGGCGCGCCAGGCGGGTGACCACGGTGGTGCGCGCCAGGCCCAACTGGCGCGCCAGGGTGGCGTTGGAGGCGCGGGCGTTCTGCTGCAGCAGGTGGATGAGCTGCCAGTCGGTTGGATCGAGCTTGGTGAACATCGTGGCTCCCGGCCAGGGGCGGGCGTCGGCAGCATAGGCCGTCGACGCGGGAGCCTCATTCTAGGCGGGGCGGCCGAGGGCAGCCAGGGCGGCGTCCAGAGATTCGCGCTGCTGGCGCTCGTACAGCGCCATCTCGTCGAGCACCGGGGCGCCCAGGGCGGCTTCGAAGGCCGCGCGATTACCGCCGCTCTGGTATTCCTGCTGGCTGCCGGCACCCAGGTTGGACTGGAAGATGCCGGCGGCGCTGACCGGCAGGAAGTCCTCGTAGGTGATGGGGTCAGCAATGAGCTGGCCAGCGGCGATCAGGGCCTCGGGATCGCGACTATCGGTAGCCGGTCGGCTGCAGGCCGTAGCGCGGTAGCGGAACCAAGCCAGGCCTTGGCGGCGCAGTTCGTCCCAGTTGTCGGGCAGGGCCTGGAATACCTCGGCCAGCACGGTTGCATAGTCGCTACCCGGAGTCTTGCTGCGCTGACGGACGTCCTGCAGGAGTTCGTCGTAGCGCTGCCGACCGGCCGGGGTGAGGGCGACGCCGCGCTGTTCGATCTCGCCGAAGCGTGCGGTATGCGAGCCCTGGACTTCGCCCTGGAACAGGATGGGCTCTTCCAGGGCCTTGAAGCTGGTCTGGCGCAGCAGGATGGGGCACTGGCGACGGGGCGGACCTTCGATGGTTTCCTTGGGCGCGATGCCATGCGCAGGCATGAGTGCCTGGACGGCGTCGATGTCGAGGGTGCGTGGGGTGAGGTGGTTGATGTGGGGGCCCTTGAAGCAGACCACGTCGGCGATCAGCCGATGGGCATCATGCAGACGCTGATAGAGACCGGCGTCAACATTGGCCTCGCGGTGCCAGCGGAAGGTTTCGAGGGCTTCCTGGACGAAGGCATCGGCCTCGGCGTCGGTCAGGCCACCCTGGGTCTCGGCGCGCTCGATCAATTCCAGCGCACCGGGGGTGAAGATACGGCGCTCGGCCAGCACCCGCTCGGCCAGTTGGCGCAGTTCGGCGTCTCCAATCAGTTCCAAACGCAGCAGCGAGGTGAAGACGCGGAAGGGATTGCGCTGCAGGGCGACCGGGTCCACCGGGCGGAAAGCCGTGGAGTGTACCGGCACGCCTGCCACGCTCAGGTCGTAGTAGCCGACCGGCTGCATGCCCATCACCGCGAACAACCGGCGCAGGGTGGCCAGCTCGGCCGCGGTGCCGACCCGGATCGCACCATGGCGCTCCAGATCCAGGCGCTCCGCGGAGTCCTGGGCGAACCCCGGCTGTCCGGCGTTCACCTCGGCGACCAGTTCCAGCAGGGTGCCGTACTGGGGCACTTCCTGGCGGTACATCGCGGACATGGCCTGGGAAAAACGGGTACGGATGACGTCCGGGGAAAGCAGCGACGGGGCGGTCATGGGAGCGGCTCCTGGCTCAAGCTAGAAGCCGATTTCGACACGCCCGCGCAGGCCACTCAAGCGATCTTTACTCATCGGATCATTCCCGGCGGGAATGGGCGCCCCGACGAAGAGGCTGTTCAAAGTCTCGCGAGCTAGAGACAAACAAGGCAAAAATGACTGAGGAAGCGGAGTTTACGAGTGGTAAATGAGCATTCCGAAGCCATTTTTAACGCAGTTTGGCCGACGCGCAGCAGACTTTGAACAGGCTCTAATGCTGCTGATGCTTGGTCTTCGGCTTTTTCACATGATCGGTGCCGGTATCGCTGCCCGAGCCGGCACTGGTGCCATTGTCGGCGGCGCCGACACCGGTGCTGGGCGCCTTTTCCATACTGTGGGTACTGGTGGAATCCGGTCGCGCAGGGGTGGCAGGCGGATTGGTCGGGCTGGTTTGTGCAAACGTGGCAGCGGACAGGCCAAGGCCGAGAATCAGGGTGGGAAACACCAGGGTCTTGCGCATGGGAGGACTCCTCGACAGGGATTCACTTCCAGTTAGGCACCTCCCGCCCGGGGAGGTGCCGCACCGCGGATCAGCTGCCGCTGGTGCTGTTGGCCTTGTGGACCTTCTTGTGGGCCACCTTCTTGTGGTGGGTGGTGGCCTGCTTGCCGCTCTTGGCGGGACTGCTGGTGGTGGCGCTCGGCGTCGCCGCGGGATCGGCGGGCGCCGTCTGGGCGAAGGCGGCAGAGGTGGCCAGGAGGCCGGCGAGGGTCAAGCAGAGGGTGGTGCTTTTCATCGAAGTCACTCCTTCGGTGGCTGATTGCCGGTTCAGTTAGCCGCCTTTCGCCCGGCAAAAGCGTGTTCGCCTCCACAGTCGGGCCGATAGGTAACAAGATATTTCAGTCGACTGCCAACGCGTTAACAATCCGGCAACGCGTTCGCAGCGGCCTGGCCTTGGGCATAATGTCGGGAGTCCCCCACCGTGCCCGCCCATGTCCAAGAGCCCCGATCTACCCAAGCGCCCGCGCTGGAGCAGCCTGCTACTGCTGGCCCTGGGCCTGACGCTGCTGCTGATCCCGCTACGTTATGCGGCCCAGCACTACTATGAGGCGCAGCTGGCCGAGCAGAACGGCCAGACCCTGGATCTCTACGTGGCCAACCTGCTGGGCACCCTGAGACGCTACGAGGTGCTGCCGGACCTGCTGGGCGATCTCCCGGTGCTGCGCAACGCCCTGGCGCACCAGGGTGACGAGGCGTCCCAGGACGCCGCCAGTCGCATGCTGGAGGACATCCGCCAGCGTACCGGTGCGGACGTCATCTATCTGATGCAAGACGACGGCACCTGCCTGGCCAGTTCCAACTATCGCCAACCAGACAGCTTCATCGGCCGCGATTTCTCCTTCCGCCCCTATTTCAAGGCGGCCATGCAGGGCCAGCCCGGGCGGTTCTTCGGCCTCGGCACCACCTCCAGCAAACGCGGCTACTATTTCGCCGCAGCGGTACGCGACGGCGCAGGCGCCATCGGCGTGGTAGTGGTCAAGGTCGACCTGGACAGCGCGGAACAGCTCTGGGGCAAGTCGCCCGAGCAACTGCTGGTCACCGACGACCTGGGCGTGGTCATCCTCACCTCCCACGACGCCTGGCGCTTTCGCGCCACCCGTCCGCTGGACGAACGCCAGCGCGAGCAGGTCAATGCCAACCGCCCCTATCCCACCACCAATCCGCCACCCCTGAGCCTGGTACCGAGCGACTGGCTGACCCAGACCCGCGATCTGGACGAGGTGGGCTGGACCGCGCAGATCCTGGCGCCGCGGGAAATGGTCGAGCGCCAGGTACGCAGCGCGCTCTACGTGGGCGCGGCGACCCTGCTGGCGCTGCTCCTGCTGCTAGTGGTGATGACCTTGAGACGGCGCCACTTCATCGAGCGCCTGGCGCTGGATGCCCGGGCCAAGCGCGACCTGGAACTGAACGTGGAGGAACGCACCCGTGACCTGCAGACGCTGAACGCGCGGCTGCAGCAGGAAGTCCACGACCGCGAACAGGCGCAGCGCGAACTGATGCGCGCCCAGGACGAAGCCGTGCAGGCCGGCAAGCTCTCGGCGCTGGGCACCATGTCGGCCAGCATCAGCCACGAACTCAACCAGCCACTGGCGGCCATCCGCAGCTATACGGAAAACGCCGTCGTGCTGCTCGATCACGATCGGCTGGACGATGCCCGCGGCAATCTCAAGCTGATCGGCGAGTTGACCACGCGCATGGCCAACATCATCGCCCACCTCAAGGCCTACGCCCGTGGCGCCCGGCGCGCACCGGAAAGCGTGGTGCTGCAGGGCGCCCTGGAAGATGCCCTGGCGCTGGTCGCCGCCCGCCGCCGGGCCATGCAGGTGGAGCTGATCCGCGACCTGCCCGATGCACCGCTGTGGGTGCAGGCCGGGGAAACCCGCCTGCGGCAGATCATCAGCAATCTGCTGAGCAATGCCCTCGACGCCCTGGCGGAAAAGACCAGTACCCGCCGGCTGTGGCTGACGACGCGTATCGACGAACGCGGCGTGACCCTGGTCCTGAGGGACAACGGCCCCGGCTTCTCCAGCGAGGCCCTGGCCCGCGCCCACGAACCCTTCTTCACCACCAAGGCCACCGCCCAGGGACTCGGCCTGGGCCTGGCGATCTGCGATAACCTGTTGCGGACCCTGGGTGGCCACCTGCACCTGTCCAACCATGCCGATGGCGGTGCCGAGGTGCGCCTCTACCTGCTGCACGGCAAGCCCGGCGTCGCCTCGGTGCCCCAGGAAGAAGTCCGCGGTTGACCGCGTCGCCTCTCACATTCAGGTCTTTGTCATGAACACCCTGCCCCCCTTCGATCCCGCCAGCCAGATCCTGCTGATCGACGACGATGCCCATCTGCGCCTGGCCCTGAGCCAGACCCTGGACCTGGCCGGCTTCAAGGTGACCACCCTGGCCGATGCCCGTGACCTGGACATGGTCGCCGTGCGCGGCTGGCCCGGCGTGGTGGTCAGCGACATCCGCATGCCCGGCATCGATGGCCTGGAGCTGCTGGCCCAGTTGCACCAGCGCGACGCCGAGTTGCCGGTGGTGCTCATCACCGGCCACGGCGACGTGCCCCTGGCGGTGCAGGCCATGCGTGCCGGCGCCTACGACTTCCTCGAGAAACCCTTCGCCAACGACGCCCTGATCGACAGCGTGCGCCGGGCCCTGGGCGCCCGCCATCTGGTCCTGGAAAACCGCAGCCTGCGCCTGGCCCTGGCCGAGCGCCAGGAACTGCAGACGCGCCTGATCGGCCAGACCCCGGGCATGGCCCGCCTGCGCGATCAGATCGGCGCCCTGGCGGCCACCCAGGCCGATGTGCTGATCCACGGCGAGACCGGCGCAGGCAAGGAGGTAGTGGCCCGCGCCCTGCACGACCTGTCGAATCGACGTGACGGTCCCTTCGTCGCCATCAATGCCGGTGCCCTCGCCGAATCCGTGGTGGAAAGCGAACTCTTCGGTCACGAACAGGGCGCCTTCACCGGTGCCCAGAAACGCCGCATCGGCAAGTTCGAATACGCCAGCGGCGGCACCCTCTTCCTCGACGAGATCGAGAGCATGAGCCTGGATGTCCAGGTCAAGCTGTTGCGCCTGCTGCAGGAACGCAAGGTCGAGCGGCTGGGCTCCAACCAGCAGATTTCACTGGACATCCGGGTGATCGCCGCGACCAAGGAAGACCTGCGCCAGGCCGCCGACCAGGGCCGGTTCCGCGCCGACCTCTACTACCGGCTGAACGTCGCTACCCTGCGCATTCCCGCCCTGCGCGAGCGCAGCGAAGACATCCTGCCGCTGTTCCGCCACTTCGCCCTGGCCGCCGCCGAGCGCCATGGCACGCCGGTGCGCGAGCCCGATGCCGAGCAGCGCGCCGCACTCATCGGCCACAGCTGGCCGGGCAACGTACGCGAATTACAGAACGCCGCCGAGCGCTTCGCCCTGGGACTGGACCTGGCCCTGGACAACAGCGCCTATGCGCCCTTCAGTATGCCGCCCGGGGCTACCCCGACACCTGTCGCTCCAGCGCCGGCCGGACTGGCCGCGGGTCTGGGCGAACAGGTGGAGGCCTTCGAGCGCGAGCTCATCCAGCGCGAACTGGCCCGGCCCCATGCCTCCTTGCGCAGTCTCGCCGAAGCCCTGGGCCTGCCGCGCAAGACGCTCTCCGACAAGCTGCGCAAGCACGACCTGCAATTCACCGGCGGCGCGGCGGACGAGGGTGACTAGGGGCTCTGCACCCCGGTTCCGAAACGCATCGCTGCGGACCTCAAGCGCCCCACCGGGTGGCCTTGCCGCCTGGGTGCTTCACGCCCCAACGCCAGCTGTTCCCGGCAGGCAGCAAAGGGACTGATATCACCTGGCCACAATATCGGTCACGTCAGGCGGCGCTGCACTGACTTAGGGCCCCTTGCCCAGCAATGGCCTTTCGCTGAGCCGGACGGCAAGGTATCAAGCTCGCGGCTTCCACCTGGGTTTCGGACAGTGGCACGACTTTTGTCTGGAGATGAAAAGTTGTCCGAACGGTCATGTTTTCTCGTACGCCTGATTCCCGGGGTTTGTCATGCAGCGCTGGCGCAAAAGTATTCAATTCCAACTGACGGCCAGCATGGGGGCAGCCCTGCTCACCAGCAGCCTGATCATCATTGCCCTCTATGCCTTCGCCCTGAACCGGCTCAGCGATCGCTACCTGGTCGGCCAAGCCATGCCGGCCAGTGTCGAGGCCATCCGCAATGATCTGGAGCGGTTGCTCGCCGCCCCGCTGAACGCCGCCACGGACATCGCCGACAACACGCTGGTCGGCGAATGGCTGGCCAACGGGGAAGCTGCCGCTCAACAACCCGCCTTCATTCGCTATCTGGCCGAGATAAAGACCCGGCAACAGGCGCTTTCCACCTTCATCGTCGCCAAGGACAGCGCCCATTACTTCACCAGCCAGGGTCTCGACCGCACCCTCCTGCGCAGCGCGCCGGAGAATCGCTGGTTCTACGACTTCCTCGACAGCGGCAAGGAGCGCACGCTGGACATCGATATCGACCAGACCACCAAGGTCCCGACCCTGTTCATCAACCAGCGCGTGGAGCATGCCGGGACGGCGGTGGGCGTCGCCGGGCTCGGTTTCAGCCTGAGCAAGCTGTCCGAGCTGATCCGCGAATTTCGCTTCGGCAGCCAGGGCCAGGTCTTTCTCGTGAGTGCCGATGGCAAGATCAAGATCCATCCCGAGGCGAGCAGGAACGACGTCTCGACCCTGGCCGAGCTGACCGGCGCGGCGCCGGCCGCGGCCCTGCTCAAGGCGGGGGCGCTGGAGGGGAACACCCTGCATTTCACCCGTAACGGCGAAGACTATCTGGCGCTGAGCCGGCCGGTAGCCTCGCTGGGCTGGGTGCTGGTCGGCGAGATTCCCGCGGCCGAGGTGTATGGGCCCGCGCGCCAGACGTTGACCCTCATCGGCGCGATCAGCCTGGCGATCGTGCTGCTTTTCCTGCTGTTCGTGGCCTGGATCGCCCGCGGCATCGTCCGGCCGATACGCCAGGTCACGGCGGCGCTGGTGGACATCGGTGGCGGCCAGGGCGATCTCAGCCGGCGCCTGGACGAGCATCGCGAAAACGAGCTGGGTGACCTTGCCCGTGGCTTCAACCGCTTCATCGAAAGCCTGCGGCGGTTGGTCGGCGATGCGCTGCAGACCAGTGAAGAGTTGCGGCGCAGCGTCAAGGGCGTTGCCCAGGTGGTGGACGGTACCGCGACCCGGGCGGTGCGCCAGCAGGAAATGACGGAGACGGTCGCCACCGCCGTGCATGAGATGGGCCTGACGGTTCAGGAAATCGCCCGGAATGCCGCCGAAGCCGCAGAGGTGTCCCAAGACACCCAACACGAAGCGACCTCCGCCAGGACGGTGGTGGGACATTCGATCGCCACCATAGAAGGCATGTCGCGCGACATCGGCACCTCCGCCGGCGTGGTGGAACAGCTGGCCGAGCAGATCGCCACCATCGAGCGGATCGCCACCACCATTCGCGGTATTTCCGACCAGACCAACCTGCTCGCCCTCAATGCGGCAATCGAGGCCGCGCGCGCCGGCGAAAGCGGGCGCGGTTTCGCCGTCGTCGCCGATGAGGTAAGGACCCTGGCAGCGCGTACCCAAGGCGCGACCGGCGAGATCCAGACCATCATGGGGCAGTTGCGAACCGGCGCCGCCCAGGCGGTCGCCTCGATCCGTGCCGGTCAGGCGGCGACCGCGACCGGGGTGATGTCCAGCCAGCAGACGGGCGAGTCGCTGAATCGGATCGCCGACTATGTGGCTGGGCTCGCGGACCGGAATCAACAGGTGGCCACGGCCACCGAAGAGCAGAGCGCGGTGACCGAAGACATCAACGTCACCATCCAGGGCATCGCCGACCTCGCCCAGTCCACCGTCAAGGACGTGCAGACATGCCATCAGGACTGCCAAGCGCTGAACCACTATGCCGAGCACCTCGCCACCCAGATGGCACGTTTCAAGCTCTAGTGTGGTGTTTCAGACGTTCGCACAAGAATTGGCGAGTGATTTTTGTCTTCGGGCCAGGCGCCGCGACGAGTCATAGCAGGGCTATGGCGAGGAGTGGCAACGCCGCCCGGGGAGGTCCGCCTCTGCGGCAACAAGCGCCGCCGACATTGTGTAGATAACTTCTGAAACACCACACTAGAGTCCGTCAGGCCATGCTGGGGGCTCCTGCTGGAAAAACGGCGTGAGCGGTGGAGCCTGCCAACGCGAGAACCGTGACCTCCTGGGGAAAGCCCTCGGGGGAGTTCCGGGACCGTCCGCCTCCGCGGTCTCTTCACGATGCTGGTCGGCGACGGGGCGGAATGGCAGAGTGGGCGGCATCAGGCTATGGCCGTAGGAGACCCTCTTGACCTCGCTCATGCTCGCAGAAGCCGCCGCCAGCGGGGCGGCCGTCGCCCGCCAACTGGAGACCATCGACCAGGCCCTGGCGGACTTGGCTGCCGATCTCAGGGCCAATCCGCCCCAGCTGGCGCTCACCGTGGCCCGTGGCAGCTCGGATCATGCGGCGAGCTACTTCGCCTATCTGGCCATGGCCCACCTGGGTCTGCCGGTGCTGTCCTTGCCACCGTCCCTGGTGACCCTGCGCCAGGCGCCGCTGCGCGTCGAAGGCCAGCTCGCCCTGGGCTTTTCCCAGTCCGGCCGCAGCCCCGATCTGATCGAGACCCTCACCGCCCTGGATCGCTACGGCGCCCGTACCGCGGCGCTGGTCAACGAGATCGACTCGCCGCTGGCGCTGGCCTGCCGCCACGCCCTGGGCGTACAGGCGGGACCGGAACACAGCATCGCCGCCACCAAGAGCTTCATCGCCACCCTGGCCGCCGCGGCGCGGCTGATCGCCCACTGGCAGCAGGACGAGACCCTGCTCGCCGCCGGGACGGCCCTTCCCGCGGCCCTGGATCGCGCCGCCGAGTTGAGCTGGGCGCCAGCATTGCCAGTGCTGCGTGACGCCGAGCGCTGCATGGTGGTCGGCCGTGGGCCGGGCTTCGCCATCGCCCAGGAAGCCGCACTCAAGCTCAAGGAGACCTCGGCGCTGCAAGGCGAAGCCTTCAGTGGCGCTGAGCTGCAGCATGGTCCCCTGGCACTGGTGGAGCGCGGCTATCCGCTGCTGATCTTCGCCCTGCGCGGCCCGGAACAGGCCGGCCTGTTGCAACTGGCCCGCGACCTCCGCGGTCGCGGCGCCCGGGTGCTGCTGGCCGCCCCGGAAGACATCGCCGAACGTGACCTGCCCCTGGTCACCGCCGCTCATCCCGACCTGGACGGCCTCCTGGCGATCCAGAGTTTCTACCGCATGGCCGCACTGCTGGCCGAGGCCCGCGGCCAGGACCCGGACCAGCCGCGGCACCTGCGCAAGGTCACCCTCACCCGCTGAGGCCGAGAGGCACTGGCAGCCTGCCGGTGCCTCGCTCGCCGCTCCATCCTCCGAACTAATCCTTTGGATCTAGCAGCCAGAAGCCAGCACGGCAACAATCTGCCAAACGGTCCACAGAGCCGTTAAGTCGCTGGAAATCAGTCAGTTTTCGCTTGTCGTGCGGGTCGATTTGTCTCAGCGTTCGCGCAACGGATGATGAGGCAGCACATATGGACATGCGCACGGACCCTGCGAGAAAGGTCCGCCTGACGACGGCGAACGTCCTGCTGGCGGAATTGCTCAAACCCTTCCTGCACGAACGCCACGGTATCGAGCTGATCCTGGCCCGCGAACTGGATGACGTCGGTGACGCCAGCCTGGTGCTGGTCGATCTCGGCAGCGTGCCGGTGGCGCAGCTCGAGCGCTGGCTGGAAGGCCAGCCGCCGGTCGCCACCGTGGCCTTCCTCAACGCCACGCCCGAGCAGGCCTTGCCCTGGGTCGAGCGCTTTCCCGCGATCCAGGGCGTGTTCGCCCCGCAAGCCAGCCCCGAACAACTGCTGCAGGGCCTGGGTGCCCTGCTGGCCGGCGAGGACTGGCTGCCGCGCGCCATCCTCGCCCACCTGCTGCGCCGTTCGCGCGAGCGGCCGAGCATGGCCGTCGACGGCCTGACCCGCCGCGAGCGGGAGATCCTGCGGCTGGTCGGCCGCGGCCTGTCCAACGCCGCCATCGGCGAGGCGCTCTGCCTGAGCACCCATACGGTCAAGAGCCACATGCACAACCTGCTGCGCAAGACCGGCGCCGCCAACCGCGCCGAGGCGGCGCTGCGCTTCCATGCCGGCCAGGATCTGCCGGGATGAAGGTGGCCTGGCTGCTGCTCGGCCTGCTCCTGAGCGGCACGCTGCGCGCCGAGGGCGAGGTGATTCAGGGCCTGCTGGTGGACAACACCATCTCCCGCTTCGGCCACGACTTCTATCGCCACTTCGCCGACCGGCTGACCGACACCACCGAACTGGACTTCAACCTGGTGGTACGCGAACGGCCCTCGGCACGCTGGGGCAGCCTGGTCTGGGTCGAGTACGAGCAGCGGCTGCTCTATCGCCAGTTCATTCCGCCGAACAACAGTGAACTCAAGGATGCCGCCTACGCCGCGGCGGACCAGGTCCACGAGGGCATCACCCGGCGGCGCCTGGAGAACCTCCTGCAGGATACTTTCGACATGGATAAGGACGAGTTATGAACGCGCACGCCTGGAAGGCCCTGCCCCTGCTCTGGACCCTGGGCGTCGCCATGGCGCAAGCCACCGAGCTGGTCTATTCGCCGGTGAATCCCTCCTTCGGCGGCAACCCGCTCAACGGCACCTACCTGCTGAACAACGCCACCGCCCAGGATCGCCACAAGGATCCCGATCTGCGCAGCAGCAACAGCCAGTCGCCCCTCGAGCGCTTCACCAGCCAGCTGGAATCGCGGCTGCTGTCCCAGGTGCTGACCAACATCCAGGACGGCAACTCCGGCACGCTGTCCACCGACCAGTTCATCGTCAACATCGTCGACGACTCCGGCAACCTGACCGTGCAGATCACCGACCGCAGTACCGGGGAGATTTCGGAAATCTCCGTCAACGGTTTCAACCAACCCTGAGCACGGATGCCTGCCATGAACGCCTTTTCCCTGGCGGCGGCCCTGACCGCCGCCCTCGTCCTGACCGGGTGCGTGCGCGACCCCATGCCCGCCGAACAGCACGCCGCCCCGACCCTGACGCCGCGCGCCTCCACCTATTACGACCTGCTCGCCCTGCCGCCACCCAAGGGCCCGCTGGTGGCCGCCGTCTATGGCTTTCGCGACCAGACCGGCCAGTACAAGCCCAATCCGGCCAGCTCCTTCTCCACCGCCGTCACCCAGGGCGCCGGCAGCATGCTGGTGGATGCCCTGCAGGCCAGCGGCTGGTTCGTGGTGCTCGAACGCGAAGGCCTGCAGAACCTGCTGACCGAGCGCAAGATCATCCGCGCCACCCAGAGCAAACCCGACCAGCCGGAGAACCTGCAGCAGGCCCTGCCCTCGCTGCAGGCGGCCAACCTACTGCTCGAAGGCGGCGTGGTGGCCTACGACACCAACGTGCGCAGCGGCGGCGAAGGCGCGCGCTACCTGGGCATCGGCCTGTCCGAGGAATACCGGGTCGACCAGGTGACGGTGAACCTGCGCGCCATCGACACCCGCAGCGGCCGGGTGCTGGCCAACGTCATGACCTCCAAGACCATCTACTCCATCGGGCGCCAGGCCGGGGTCTTCAAGTTCATCGAATTCAAGAAGCTGCTCGAAGCCGAGTCCGGCTACACCACCAACGAGCCGGCACAGCTATGCGTGCTCTCGGCCATCGAGGCGGCGGTCGCCCATCTGATCGCCCAGGGCGTCGAGCGCCGCCTGTGGCTGGTGGCCGATGGGCGCGATGCCCGTGATCCGGCGCTGACCAAGTACCTGGAACCGACCCGCCGCTAGTGTGGTGTTTCAGAAGTTAACTGCACAATTTTGGCGGCGCTTTTTGCCGCAGAGGCGGACCTCCCCGGGCGGTGTTGCCACTCCTCGCCATAGCCCTGCTATGACTCGTCCTGGCGCCTGGCCCGGTCGGAGCGCCGAACCGGACAAAAATCACTCGCCAATTATGGTGCGAACGTCTGAAACACCACACTAGGCATTAATCCGCCCACCCGGTTGGTTTCGCTCCCTGGAGCGATAGCGAGGGGCCAGGCGGCTCTGGACAATGCTCCGCGACAACATCCACGCCATGACGGTGATAGCCATGCGCAGCTCCGCCAGCAGCCTCGCCGCCCGCCTCGCCCTGATGATGGGCCTGGCCGCTCCCGCCTTTGCCGCCGACCTCATGGAGACCGGTGACCTGGGCGCCGCACCGGTGGCCCAGCGCGACGCGGCCATCCTGCAGGTCGGCACCGGCAACCAGGCGCTCATCGAGCAGCGCGGCGCACCACTGCGAGGCTACATCGCCCAGAGCGGCGCCGCCCAGGAAGCTCGCCTGCTGCAGGAGGGCAACGACCTCAGCGCCGTTATCCTGCAGGCTGGCTATGGCAATGTCGCCCGCATCGAGCAGGTCGGCAGCGACAACCGCGCGGACATCCGCCAGTTGGGCGTCCAGGGTGACGCCCGCATCGAACAGTACGGCTCGGGGCTCTCCAGCCGCATCGTCCAGTACGGAAACAACCAGCACACGGTGGTACGGCAGTACCGCTGATGGCACTCATGGAGATCAGACAGATGTTTCTACTCAAGCCCCTGGCCGCCCTGACCCTGGCCCTCGTCGCCGGCGGCGCCCTCGCCCAGAACAACACCGCCAGCCTCCAGCAGGACGGCAACAGCGGCACCATTACCCTGGACCAGAGCGGCGCCGGCAACAACGCCACCCTCTATCAACTGCAGGGCGAGAGCAACGCCATCAGCGTGGTCCAGACCGGCGCCAGCAGCGCCACCATCACCCAGGGCGGGGATGTCTACGGCTACGCCGTAGGCAACATCGCGACCCTGCGCCAGGAAGCCGGCAGCAGCGTCCACAGCCTGACCCAGGATGGCTTTGGCAACCAGGCCACCGTCAGTTCCGTGGGCAGCAACAGCGGTACCCTGACCCAGACGGCGTCCAATGCCCAGCTGACCCTGGAGCAGAACGGCGACAACAACCAGGTGCGGGTCGACCAGAGCGGCGACAGCGCCATGGCCACCCTCACCCAGCTCGGCACCGACAACCGCCTCTCATTGACCCAGCAGGGCTATTCGGTCGACACCGTGGAACTGACCCAGCGCGGCCAGGCCAATGTCGCTACGGTCGCCTCCTCCGGCAAGTTCAACGAACTGACCTTCACCCAGGACGGCAACCGCAACGAGCTGAACGTCGACCAGGCTGGCCGCGGCAACCGCTTCACCGGCAGCTCGACCGGCGATGACAACCTGGCCAGCGCTACCGTGCGGGGCGACAGCAACCAGACCAGCATCGTCCAGACCGGCAACGGCAACGAGGCGCGCCTCGACACCACCAGTGCCATCAGCACCGCCAGCATCACCCAGGTCGGCGACAGCAACCGCGCAAGCATCCTGCAGACCTCGGCCAACTTCAACGGCTTCAACGACAGCGCGCGGATCTCGCAGAACGGCTTCGGCAACAGCGCCACCATCAACCAGCGATGAACCGCGCCGCCTGGCTGCTGGCGATCCTCCTGCCCCTGGCGAGCGGCGCCTTCGGCAGCGCCGAGCTGGAGCTGCAACCCCAGGCCGGGGGCGCCCAGGTACGGCTGTGCTTCCCCGGCGAAGCCAACGCGGTCAGCTATGAGCTGCTGCTGGAAATGCGGGGGCCGGCGGGCATTGCCCGCACACGGCAGGCCGGCGAGGTCAGGGACGCTGGATGCCCGGTGCTCAGTCGCCTGGGCGCCGCACCGGGCAGTCTGCTCCGGGCGACCCTGACCTGGCAGCGCCAGGGACAGGCGCAGCCCGTCATCGAGCGTCTATTGCCGTTGTAGCGCGAATGGTCAGCTAACGGGTTCCACGTGGAACCCGAGTCCTTAGATCCTATTCAAAGTCTGCTGCGCGTCGGTCAAACGGCGTTGAAAAGGCCTTCGGAATGCTCATTTACCACTCGTAAACTCCGCTTCCCCAGGCCTTTTCGCCTTGTTTGTCTCTAGCTCGCGAGACTTTGAACAGGCTCTTACAGAGTCAGTGGCAATTCCAGCACGGGCTGCTGGCGCGCCGCCAGGCGCTGCTGGAACTCAGCCGGGTCATGGATCAGCACGTCCTGGCCGGCGAAGGCCTCGGCGGCGATCAGGCGCGACAGCCAGAAGCGTACGCAGGCCACGCGCAGCAGCACCGGCCACAGCTCGGCCTCGCGCGGCGTGAAATGGCGATCGGCGGCATAGGCGGCCAGCAGGGCGCGAGCGCGGGGCAGGTCCAGCTCGCCACTATCGGTGGAGCACCAGTCGTTCACCGTGATGGCGAGGTCATAGAGCATCCAGCCGGAACTGGCGTTGTAGAAGTCGATGACACCTGACAGCCGGGGGCCGTCGAACATCACGTTGTCGCGGAACAGGTCGCCATGCAGATTGGCCTCGGGCAGCGCTGGCTGCTCCGCCAGCAGCTCACGGAGCTCCGCCAGGGTGCGCTCCAGCAACGGCCGGGCGGTCGCCTCCAGGGTCGGCGCCAGGCGTTCGCCTTCGGCCAGCATCCAGGCCAGGCCGCGGTCACTGGCGCGCTCGAGGCGGCGCTCGCCAGCGGTGGCCCGGTGCAGATGGCCCAGCAGGTGGCCGACTTCGCCGCAGTGATGGGGATTGGGCGCCCGCTCGTGGCGACCGGCCAGGCGCGGTTGCAGCAGTGCCGGCTTGCCGGCCAGCTCGCGCAGGGCCTGGCCATCCTGGGTACGCACCGCATAGGGTACCGGCAGGTCGGCGTCGTGGAGGACGTCGAGCAGCTCGATGAAGAACGGCATCTCCGCGACCGGACCACGCTCTACCAGGGTCAGGACGAACTCGCCGCCTTCCAGGCTGATGAAGTAGTTGGTGTTTTCCGATCCCTCGGCAATGCCCCGGAAATCCCGCAGCTGGCCCAGGCCATAGGGCGCGAGAAAGGCTTCGAGGGTGGGACGGTCGAGGGGCGTGAAGACGGACATGACGGGGCCTGGCGGGAGAATGTGCGAGCGGCGCGCAGTTTACCGGTCCAGGCGCCCTGCGCCTACCAGCTGAACAGGCGCCAGCTGGGCACGTGCAGGGTCGGCTTGTCGTTGGACGCAGTGCTGCTGCCATCGGCGGGCACCAGTTCGTAGGGCGCGCCATGCTTGGGGATCACCCGGGTGGACTGCAGCACGCCGCGGATGCGCGTCTCCTCGATGGTCTGGTCGCCGGCCTGGTAGCGGATCACCCTGATCTCGTCAGGCAAGGGCTTTTCCCCGGGCGGCAGCGGCTCCGCGGCCTGGACCAGCGGCGCCAGCAGCAAAGCGGCAAGAAGGAAGCGACGAGCACCCATGGTAACCTTTGACCTTTTGAACGGAGCGAGTGGTCGATTCTAGGCCCTGTACGAAAAGTCGTCGAGCGAAGGTCAGGCGAGGCGGAAAAGACTGAGGAAGCGGAGTTTACGAGTGGTAAATGAGCATTCCGAAGGCTTTTTCAACGAAGCATCACCGAGCGCAGACACCTTTCGTACAGAGCCTGGAACCCGGCCCAGTCGTAGTCGAGACTGGCCGGACAGACGCCGCACACGCCACGACAAAGGTCCAGACCATGAGCCACGCCCCTCTCGTCCTGGTGGACGGTTCCTCCTATCTCTATCGCGCCTTCCATGCCCTGCCGCCGCTGATGACCTCCACCGGCAAGCCGACCGGCGCGGTGAAGGGCGTGCTCAACATGCTGCTCTCGCTGCGCCGCCAGTATCCGGATAGCCTCTTCGCCGTGGTCTTCGACGCCAAGGGCCCGACCTTCCGCGACGAACTCTTCGCCGACTACAAGGCCCAGCGCCCGGCCATGCCCGACGACCTGCGCGGCCAGGTCGAGCCGCTGCACGCCTGCATCCGCGCCCTGGGCCTGCCGCTGCTGGCCGTCGAAGGGGTGGAAGCCGACGACGTCATCGGCACCCTCGCCCGCCACTGCGCCAGCGCCGAGCGCCCGGTGGTGATCTCCACCGGCGACAAGGACATGGCCCAGCTGGTCTGCCCCTATGTCACCCTGGTCAACACCATGAGCGGCAGCGTGCTGGACGTGGAAGGGGTCAAGACCAAGTTCGGCGTGGGCCCGGAACTGATCATCGACTACCTGGCGCTGATGGGCGACAAGATCGACAACATCCCCGGCGTGCCCGGGGTGGGTGAGAAGACCGCCGCCGGCCTGCTCAACAGCATCGGCGGTGGCCTGGATACCCTCTATGCCAATCTCGAGGCGGTGGCCGCCCTGCCCCTGCGTGGCGCCAAGTCCCTGGCCGCCAAGCTGGACCAGCATCGCGAGCAGGCCTACCTGTCCTACCAGCTGGCCACCATCAAGCTGGACGTACCGCTGGAGCTGAGCTTCGACGAGCTCAAGGTCGGCGAACCCCATGTGGAAGCCCTGATGGCGCTCTACCAGGAGCTGGAATTCAAGTCCTGGCTGGACGAGCTGATCCGCGACACCAAGGCCAAGGGAGCACCGCTGCCGCTGGCCGAGGACAGCACCGCCACTCAGGTGGAGACCCAGTACGACACCGTGCTGGAACAGGCCGAGTTCGACGCCTGGCTGGCTCGCCTGCAGCAAGTCGACTGCTTCGCCTTCGACACCGAGACCACCAGCATCGACGCCCAGCGCGCCGACCTGGTGGGGCTGTCCTTCGCCGTGGCGCCGGGCCAGGCCGCCTATGTGCCCCTGGCCCACAGCTACATGGGCGCGCCGACCCAGCTCGATCTGCACGAGGTACTGGCTGCGCTCAAGCCGCTGCTGGAAGACCCGGCCAAGCTCAAGGTCATGCAGCACGGCAAGTACGACCTCAATGTGCTGGATCGCTATGACATCAGGATCCAGGGCATCGCCTTCGACACCATGCTCGAATCCTATGTGCTGGACGCCACTGCCACCCGCCACGACATGGACAGCCTGGCGCTCAAGTACCTGGGCCACAGCACCATCCGCTTCGAGGACATCGCCGGCAAGGGCGCCAAGCAACTGACCTTCGACCAGATCGCCATCGAGCAGGCCGGTCCCTATGCTGCCGAAGACGCCGACGTCACCCTGCGCCTGCACCAGACACTCTGGCCCAAGCTGGAGGCCGTTCCGGGCCTGGCCACGGTGCTGCGCGACATCGAGATGCCGCTGGTGCCGGCACTGGCGCGCATCGAACGCAACGGCGCCCTGGTGGACTCGGCGCTGCTCGGGGTACAGAGCCGCGAACTGGGCGAGAAGATGATCGCCCTGGAAAAGGAGGCCTATGAACTGGCCGGCCAGGAATTCAACCTGGGCTCGCCCAAGCAGCTGGGCGAGATACTCTTCGTCAAGCTGGGCCTGCCGGTGGTCAGCAAGACCGCCTCCGGCCAGCCCTCCACCGCCGAAGCGGTATTGCAGGAGCTGGCCGACCAGGACTTCCCGCTGCCCAAGGTGCTGATGCAGTACCGGCAGATGAGCAAGCTCAAGAGCACCTACACCGACAAGTTGCCGCAGCAGATCAATCCGCGTACCGGGCGTATCCACACCAGCTATCACCAGGCGGTGACCGCGACCGGCCGGCTGTCTTCCAGCGACCCGAACCTGCAGAACATCCCGATCCGCACCGCCGAGGGCCGCCGCATCCGCCAGGCCTTCGTCGCGCCCCAGGGCTATCGCCTGCTGGCGGCGGACTACTCGCAGATCGAGCTGCGCATCATGGCCCACCTGGCCCAGGACGAAGGCCTGCTGCACGCCTTCCAGAACGACCTGGACGTGCACCGCGCCACCGCCGCCGAGGTGATGGGCGTGCCCTTGGAAGAGGTCAGCAACGAACACCGGCGGCGCGCCAAGGCCATCAACTTCGGCCTGATCTACGGCATGAGCGCCTTCGGCCTGGCCAAGCAGATCGGCGTCGGCCGCGCCGAGGCCCAGGCCTATATCGACCGCTATTTCCAGCGTTATCCCGGCGTGCTGGCGTACATGGAGCGCACCCGCGCCCAGGTGGTGGACCAGGGCTACGTGGAGACCCTCTACGGGCGCCGGCTGTACCTGCCGGACATCCACTCCAAGAACCAGGGTCTGAGACGCGCCGCCGAACGCGCGGCGATCAACGCGCCCATGCAGGGCACCGCGGCGGACATCATCAAGCGCGCCATGATCGCGGTGGACGGCTGGCTACAGGCGACCCCGGAGCTGGACGCCCGGGTGATCCTGCAGGTGCACGATGAACTGGTGCTGGAGGTGCGTGAGGACCAGGTGGAGCGTCTGCGCGAAGGCCTGCTACCCCTGATGAGCGGTGCCGGCGAGCTGGACGTGCCGCTGCTGGTGGAGTCGGGGGTGGGTGGCAATTGGGACGAGGCGCACTAGAGCGCGCATCTCCGCCTTTATCGCGGCCATGGGCCGCTCCTACGGGGTGTATCGGGAATCTGTAGGAGCGGCCCATGGCCGCGATAAAAGAACAATCAGCACCGTAGCGTGGAAAACGGGGCAGCCTTTTCCACCTGAGGCCTGGATGCCAGGGGCTACCCTCGTCCCGGCCCTCTCCCAAGGGGAGAGGGGGTTTAAGCTTCAGCGCACCACGCCTTCCTCGCGCAATACCTTGAGAATCGCGGCGGCAGCGGCTTCCGGGGCCAGGTCCTTCAGCACCTGGCCGCCGTCGCCGGACGCCTTGGCCGTGGCGGCCTTGAAACGGTCGGCGGCGGTCTTGGCCTTGATCACCTTGAGGCGCTTGGGGCGCGCCTTGGCCGGTTGCAGTTCGCCGCTGTCGAACAGGCTATCCTGCACTACCTCGAGGGTCTCCACCTGTAGCTCGCCACGCCGGGCGGGGCCGAAGGCGCTTTGGCGGGGTGCCGGGGCGGCGCTGTCGACGCTGGCGACGAAGGGCAGCCGTACCCGCAACCGACGGCGCTGGCCACGTGGCAGGGCCTGCAGTACGGTCGCCTGGCCGCCTTCCACGGCTTCCACCGCGGCAAGGCCAACCACCAGGGGCCAGCCCAGGGTTTCGGCCAGCAGATAGGGCAACAGGCCGGAGCCTTCGCCGGTTTCCGCCTGGCTGCCGGTCAGCACCAGACCGGCGCCGACATCACGTAGGGTATCGCCCAGCGCCGGCAGGGCATCGGCACCCGTCGGTTGTTCCAGTACATGCAGCGACGGCACGCCCATGCCGAGGTAGCCGCGCAGGGCCTCTTCGGCGGGATCACCGGCGTGCAGTACGCGCAGGCGCTCGCCGACCAGGCGCAGGCCCAGCTCCACGGCGCGGGCATCCTGTTCCGCGCGTCGTGCGCGACCGGAGGTGGGATGGGCCCCGACGGAGACCAGGGCCACGACGTTCACACCGTCCAACGACGGCAACTGCTGCTCAAGCGACATCCTGCAAGCCCTCCGCCCGCTGTTGTTCGACCAGGCGCGCCAGGGCGGCCAGGATGGCGTCGCCATCGCCGATCACCGACAGATCGGCACGCTTGACCATGTCGCAGCCCGGATTGGTGTTGATGGCGATGACCTTGTCGCAACTGGCGATGCCCTGCAGGTGCTGCACGGCACCGGAAATGCCCACGGCCAGATAGACCCGTGCGGTGACCCAGGTACCGGTGGCCCCGACCTGGCGGTTGCGCGGCATATGGCCGTCGTCCACCGCCACTCGCGAAGCCCCTTCGGTGGCGCCCAGCAGGGCAGCGGTGCGGTGGAACAGCGTCCAGTCGCTGATACCGTTGCCACCGGAAAGGATGAATTCGGCTTCGCCCAGGGGAATCTGCATGGGATCGACCGCGACCGGGCCGAGATCCTCAATGCGCGGCAGATGCCGGGCGATGCTGCCGCTCAATTGCAGTGGCAGGACTTCGTGGCGAGTCTCGCCGACCGGCTCCGCGCATTCCGGCAGGGCCAGCACCAGCCGTGGCAGCGGTTGTTGCAGGTCCTGGCGACCGGCACCGGCACGGCCGATGGCCAGGCCGTCCTTGACCTGCCAGACGCGGGTCGCGGGACGCTCATACAGGGCTGCGCCGAGACGCCGGCCCAGTTCACCGCCACCACTGCGGCTGTCGGGCAGCAGCCAGTGGCGCGGTTGCAGCTCGTTGTTCACCGCACGTAGGGCCAGCACCCGCTGCTCGGGCGCGTAGCCCTGGAATTGTTCGCCCTCCAGATGCAGCAGGCGATCCACGCCGGCGGTATCGAAGGCGGTTTCCTTGACCTCGCCGAAGACCACGGCCAGCACGGCGCCCTCGGCACCGGCCAGTTGCCGGGCCAGGCCCAGCAGGTCACGGTCATGGGCGGTCAGACGACCGCTGACCAGGTCGGGCACCACGGCGATGTAGAAGGCTGGTTCGGCGATCTGGTGCAACGGCAGTTGCTCTGCCACGGCCTGGGCCGCGCCACGCTGGTGGCCACCCTGCTGGGCGCCGCTGCGGTCGATACGCTTGAGGCCCTGGGGCCCGACGAAGCCCGCCGCGGCGGCATGGGGATTCTTGCGGACGAGGCCATTGGGGCCCATCCAGCGGCTTTCGGCATCGGCGCTGCTGGCGATGCTCGCGTGCAGGGGATGCAGACGGTTGCGCGCGATCCACTCGCGGCGCGGGTCGCGACGAATGATGCTCATGCGGGGCGCTCCGTGTGGGAATGTCGGGCGATGGGCGTGGTGGCCCCCTCACCCCAGCCCTCTCCCCTGAGGGGAGAGGGGGTAAAAGAAAAGAGCGGCAGCACGGCCGGATGGCAACTGCCGACGTTGCAGGCGAACGCTCGAACTCGCCCGGCACTCGCTACCATCCCCTCTCCCCTCGGGGAGAGGGCTAGGGTGAGGGGGCCACGACGCCCGATCACGACAAGGCCTCCGCCACCGGCCGGCGCGTGGCCGCGGGCTTGCTGTCCACCGGCGCCTCGACGATGGCCTCGGCCACCAGTTCGGCGATGTCCTTGATCTCCGGGCGCGGGGCGACCACGCCCTCCAGCATCAGGGTGCACTGGGGGCAGCCCACGGCCACCAGCTCGGCGCCGGTTTCCTGGATGTCGGCCATGCGCATGTCGGGAATCCGCTGCTTGCCGGGGATGTCAGTGATGGGCGCCCCGCCGCCACCGCCGCAGCAGCGCGAACGGAAACCGGAACGCTCCATCTCTTTGACCGCGATACCCAGCGCCTTGAGCACGGCGCGCGGGGCCTCGTACTCGCCGTTGTAGCGACCCAGGTAGCAGGGATCGTGATAGGTGATGGTGGCGCCCTGCTCGGCCAGCGCGTGCTGGCCCAGGTGCAGGGTGCCACGGCTGAGCAGGGTCTCGATGAAGGTGCTGTGGTGCTGGACCTGGTAGTGGCCACCCAGGGCGCCGTACTCGTTCTTGAGCACATGGAAGCTGTGCGGATCGCAGGAGACGATGGTCTGGAAGCGATACTGGCTCAGGGTTTCGATGTTGCGCCTGGCCAGTTGCTGGAAGGTCGCCTCGTCGCCCAGACGCCGGGCCACGTCACCGCTGTCGCGCTCTTCCAGGCCGAGCACGGCGAAGTCCACCTTGGCCGCCTTGAGCACCTTGACGAAGGCGCGCAGGGTGCGCTGGTTGCGCATGTCGAAGGCGCCGTCGCCGACCCAGAACAGCACCTCGGCCTGGCCCTTGTCCTGCATCAGCGGCAGGTCCAGGTCGGCGGCCCAGTTCAGGCGGCCACCGGGAGCGAAGCCGCCGGGATTGTCGGTGGCGATGAGATTTTCCAGCACCTCGGCGCCCTTGTTCGGCGTCTCGCCGCGTTCCAGGGTCAGGTGCCGACGCATGTCGACGATGGCATCGACGTGCTCGATCATCATCGGGCATTCCTCGACGCAGGCACGGCAGGTGGTGCAGGACCAGAGGGTCTCGGCGTCCACCAGGGCCTTGCCCTGGCGGGCAACGATGGGCAGGTGCGGACCGCCGGCGTGCTCGCCGACCGGCTTGCCCGGATAGGGCGAGCCGAAGTAGTGGGCATCGCTGCCGCCCTTGAGGCCGACCACCATGTCCTGGATCAGCTTCTTGGGGTTGAGCGGCTGGCCGGCGGCGAAGGCCGGGCACATGGCTTCGCAGCGACCGCACTGGACGCAGGCGTCGAAGCCGAGCAACTGGTTCCAGGTGAAGTCGGCGGGCTTTTCCACGCCCAGCGGCGCCTTGGGATCGTGCAGGTCCAGGGCCTTGAGACCGCTGGAGCGGGCGGCGCTGGCGTTGTGCGGGGTGCTGAAGCGCTCGGCGCGACGGTGCCAGGCCAGGTGCAGGGCACCGGCGAAGGCGTGCTTGATGGGACCGCCCCAGGTCATGCCGAGAAACAGCTCGGACACGCCCCAGGCCACGCCCACCGCCAGCACCGCGGCCAGCAGCCAGCCCCCGAAGTCCGGCGGCAGGATGCCGGCGACCGGCAGGGTGGCGATGAAGAAGCTCGCGGCAAAGGCCAGCAGGCTCTTGGGCAGGCGCATCCAGGGACCCTTGGACAGCCGCGCCGGCGGATCGCGACGACGCTTGGCGACGAACAGGGCACCGGTGAACATGCAGGCGGTGGCCGCCAGCAGGGCCCAGCCGAGAATACGGCTGTGCAGGCCGAAGCCGTGCACCAGGATGGCCAGCAGCGCCGCCAGGACGAAACCGCCGGCGGTGGCCACGTGGGTCTTGGAGATGTACTTGTCGCGGTCGACCACGTGGTGCAGATCCACCAGGTAGCGTCGTGGCATCTTCAGCAGCCCGCCGAGCCAGTCGACCTGGGCGGGGCGGCCCTGCCGCCAGAGACTGAACCGCCGCACGGCACCGATCACGGTGAGGGCCAGGGCGGCGAAGAGCAGGATGGGGAGGATGGTGTTCAACATCGATCTATCCTCACAGGGCGGGCCCCGCAGGCGCGGTCAAGATAGGCCGCAAGAGGTGGGCTTATCGCGGCCATGGGCCGCTCCTACGAGGGACGTTCGGAGCCTGTAGGAGCGGCCCATGGCCGCGATTTATCAATACGCCGTCAGAAGTCCTTGCACAGGCGCAGGGCGTCATAGATGGCGGCATGGGTATTGCGCTGGGCCACGCAGTCGCCGATCCGGTAGAGCAGGTAACCGTTGCCGGTCTCGTTCAACGCCGGCTGCGGCTCGATGGCGAACAGCGCCTCAATGTCCATCTGGCCCTTGTTGCGCGAACCTTCCTTGAGGGCGTAGTAGAGCCCCTCGTCCGGTCGCACGCCGTTCTCGATGACGACCTGATCGACCACCCGCTCTTCGCGGGCACCGGTGTATTCGTTTTCCAGTACCGCGACCTTCTTGTCGCCCTCGGCGTAGACCTTTTCCAGCATCAGGTCGCCGGTCATGATCACTTCCTTGGGATACATGCTGCGGTAGTAGGTCGGGAAGGTGGTGCCGCCGATGGCAACGCCCGGCTTGATGTCGTCGGTGACGATCTCCACCTGGCAGCCCTTGTCGGCCAGGTAGTCGGCTACCGACATGCCGGTGAATTCGCAGATGGTGTCGTAGACCAGCACGTTCTTGCCCGGCTCGACCTTGCCCGAGAGGATGTCCCAGCTGCTGACGACCAGGCCATCGGCGGCGTGCCAGTGCTCCACCTGCTCGAGGAAGGGATGACCGCCGTTGGCCAGGATGACGATGTCCGGCCGTAGGTCGAGGATGGTCGCCGGATCGGCAGCGGTGCCCAGGCGCAGGTCGATGCCCAGGCGTGCCAGCTCCAGCTGGTACCAGCGGGTGATGCCGGCGATCTGGTCGCGTTGCGGGGCACGGGCGGCCAGGGTGATCTGGCCACCGAGTTGTTCCTGCTTCTCGAACAGGGTGACGTCATGGCCGCGCTCGGCGGACACCCGAGCCGCTTCCATGCCGGCGGGGCCGCCGCCGACGATGACCACCTTGCGCTTGGGCCCGGTGGACTTCTCGATGATGTGCGGCAAGCCCATGTATTCGCGGCTGGTGGCGGCGTTCTGGATGCACAGCACGTCCAGGCCCTGGTACTGGCGGTCGATGCAGTAGTTGGCCCCGACGCACTGACGGATCTGGTCGACCTGGCCCATCTTGATCTTGGTGATCAGGTGCGGATCGGCGATATGGGCGCGGGTCATGCCGACCATGTCGACGTAACCGCCTTCCAGGATACGGGTGGCCTGGTTGGGGTCCTTGATGTTCTGGGCGTGCAGCACCGGGACGTTGACCACTTCCTTGATGCCCGCGGCCAGGTGCAGGAAGGGCTCCGGCGGATAGGTCATGTTGGGAATGACGTTGGCCAGGGTGTTGTGGGTGTCGCAACCCGAGCCGACCACGCCGATGAAGTCGAGCATGCCGGTGTCGGCGTAGTACTTGGCGATCTGCTTCATGTCGTCGTGGGACAGGCCATCCGGGTGGAATTCGTCCCCGGTGATGCGCATGCCGACGCAGAAGTCGTCGCCCACTTCGGCGCGTACGGCCTTGAGCACTTCCATGCCGAATCTCATGCGGTTCTCGAAGCTGCCGCCCCATTCGTCGGTACGCTTGTTGACCCGCGGCGACCAGAACTGGTCGATCATGTGCTGGTGCACGGCGGACAGCTCGACGCCGTCCAGGCCGCCGGCCTTGGCCCGGCGGGCCGCCTGGGCGAAGTTGCCGATCACCCGCCAGATCTCTTCCGGCTCGATGGTCTTGCAGGTGGCGCGATGCACCGGCTCACGGATGCCCGACGGCGACATCAGGGTCGGCCAGTGGCCGCCGTCCCAACGCGAACGCCGGCCCATGTGGGTGATCTGGATCATGATCTTGGCGCCATGCCTGTGCATGGCGTCGGCCAGATTCTGGAAATGCGGAATGATGCGGTCGGTGGAGAGGTTGACCGAACTCCACCAGTGCTGGGGGCTGTCGATGGCGACCACCGAGGAACCACCGCAGATGGCCAGGCCGATGCCGCCCTTGGCCTTCTCTTCGTAATACTTGACGTAGCGCTCGGTGGTCATGCCGCCGTCGGTGGCGTAGACCTCGGCATGGGCCGTGGAGAGCACGCGGTTGCGGATGGTGAGCTTGCCGATCTGGATCGGCTGGAACATTGCTTCGAAGGCCATGACCTTCTCCTCGATCGGCTGGTGCGCGGTCTGGAGCCGCGCTCTTGCTCTGGCGTTGCTGAGGTGGGCGCGGCCGGGCCGGCGTCCACCCTACGGAATGGCTTACAGCGGGCGGGTCACGAACAGGCCGTCGTCGTGGCCTTCTTCGGAACCGCTGTATTCCTGCACGGTGACGGTACGGATGGCACTGCCCTTGGCCGCCAGGATCTGGTCGATGGCACCGGAGAACCAGCCGGTGAACATGTAGTCGACCTTGCGATTGACCTTGCCGTAGACATAGACGAAGGCCGAATGCTTGAGCTTGACCTCGGCATAGCCGGTGTCCAGGTCGAGCTTCTGGGTCTCGAACAGGCCCCAGCCACGTTGCGACAGGCGCTTCATGTAGTGCTCGAACACCGCGGCGCCCTGGATGCCATGGCACTCGGCCTCTTTCTCGCACCAGTGCCAGGCGGACTTGTAGCCGGCCTTGTAGAGGATCTCGGCGTACTTGTCGGCGCCCAGGACTTCTTCGATGCCCATGTGGTTGTTGACGAAGAAGTGCCGGGGTACGTACAGCATCGGCAGGGCGTCGGTGGTCCAGACGCCGGTTTCGTCGTCGACCTGGATGGGCATTTCGGGGGCGTGGCTGGCCATGCGGGAACTCCAGAACAGAAGATCTTGGATCGGGTTGGGCGGGGGCCGAGCCCGATGGTCGGAAGGGGTTGGTAAGGTGTGTCGGGCTTCGCTGAGCGCAACCCGACCTACATCGAGATCATTCGCCCCAGACTTCGCCGAGGATGCGCATCCAGTTCTCGCCCATGACCTTGCGCACGGTGCGCTCGGGCATGCCGCGCTTGAGCAGGGTTTCGGTCAGGTTGGGGAATTCGCCCACGGTACGGATGCCCAGCGGGTTCACGATCTTGCCGAAGCTGGTCAGGCGGCGGGCGTAGCCCTTGTCGTGGGTCAGCCACTCGAAGAAATCGTGGCCATGGCCCTGGGTGAAGTCGGTGCCAATGCCGATGGCGTCTTCGCCGACCAGGTTCATGACGTATTCGATGGCCTCGGCGTAGTCGTCGATGGTCGAGTCGATGCCCTTGGCCAGGAAGGGCGCGAACATGGTCACGCCGACGAAGCCGCCGTGGTCGGCGATGAACTTGAGTTCTTCGTCCGACTTGTTGCGCGGATGCTCCTTGAGGCCCGAGGGCAGGCAGTGGGAGTAGCACACCGGCTTCTTGGACTCGAGGATGACTTCCTCGCTGGTCTTGGAGCCGACGTGGGAGAGGTCGCACATGATGCCGACGCGGTTCATCTCGGCGACGATCTCGCGACCGAAGCCGGACAGGCCGCCATCACGCTCGTAGCAGCCGGTGCCCACCAGGTTCTGGGTGTTGTAGCACAGCTGCACGATGCCCACGCCGAGCTGCTTGAAGATCTCGACGTAGCCGATCTGGTCTTCGAAGGCATGGGCGTTCTGGAAGCCGAACAGGATGCCGGTCTTGCCCTGGGCCTTGGCCTGGCGGATCTCGGCGGTGGTGCGCACCTGGACCACCAGGTCGCTGCACTCGCGGATCAGTTTCTGGCTGGCGGCGATGTTGTTGACCGTCGCCTGGAAGCCTTCCCACACCGAGACGGTGCAGTTGGCGGCGGTCAGGCCACCCTTGCGCATGTCTTCGAAGAGTTCGCGGTTCCACTTGGCGATGATCAGCCCGTCGATGACGATGCTGTCGGCGTGGAGTTCGGTGGCATTCATGACGGGCTCCGGCGAAAGTCTTGCGCCGGAACGAGTGCCGGCGATTCGAGGCCAGCATAGCCCCGGGGTTCCCGGCGACCGGATGCAAAAACGACAGGGGAATCCCCAGAAGCGTCAGCGGCCAGGTCGGCCTAGGGTGGCGGCAAGGCCGCGACCACCACGGCGGCCTCCGGCACCGACGACCGGTGCGGTCGATCCTCCCGCGGACTCAGGCCGAAGCGCTGCCGGTAGCAGCGGGAAAAGTAGGAGGCGGACTCGAAACCGCAGGCCAGGGCGACCTCCAGCACACTGGCGTCGCCCTGCTGCAGCAGCTGGCGGGCCCGATCCAGGCGCAGTTGCAGATAGAAGGTGGAGGGGGTCGTGTCCAGGTGGAGGCGGAACAGCCGTTCCAGCTGGCGGCGGGTCACCTGGATGCCAGCGGCCAGCTCCAAGGTGCCCAGGGGCGTCTCGGTGTGGCGCTCCATGCGCTCCACCACCCGGATCAGCTTGCGGTTGGCGATGCCATAGCGGTGCGCCACCTGCAGCCGCTGGTGCTCGCGCGGCGGGCGGATGCGCCCCAGCACGAACTGCTCGGAGACCTGCACCGCCAATTCGCTGCCATGGCTGCGGCCGATCAGCTCCAACAGCAGGTCGAGACTGGCGGTACCGCCAGCGCAGGTGATGCGCCCGCGGTCGATCTCGAACAACTCGCCGGTCACCGCCAGGTGCGGCCAGGCCTCGCGAAAGGCCGCCACCGCCTCCCAATGCAGGGTGACACGGTAGCCGTCCAACAGGCCGGCCCTGGCCAGGATCAGGGCGCCGGTATCGATGCCGCCCAGGGGATGCCCCTGGCGAGCGACCTGGCGCAGCCAGCTGGCGAGGCCATCGTCGTAGTGGGCCAGGGGTTCGAAGCCGGCCACCACGAACAGGGTAGTGCCCGGCGCCAGGGATTCCAGGCCGCCGTCGACGTTGACCGACATGCCGTTGCTGGCGGTCACCGCCGCGCCATCGCGCCCGAGGATGCGCCAGGCGTAGCTGCCCGGCCGAAAGCGATTGGCCACCCGCAGGGGTTCCAGGGTGGCGATGAAGCCCAGGGCGGAAAAACCGGGCAGCAGGAGAAAGGCAAAGGACTGCGGCATGGGTGGGGCGTCCTCGGTAACGGTTTGCTCTGGCAAGCAAGAAGGTCGCCAGGGTGCAAATTCCGGTCGTCGGACTGCGCATGGATGATCAGCGAGGCGCCTAGGGTAGAAGGCACCGGCAGTCATCCTCGGCCAGCCACCACCAGGAGTTCGCCATGCCCTTCAAGACGCTCAGTTCCACCCTCCTCGCCTGCGGCCTGCTGGCCGCCACCCTGGGCAGCAGCGCTCGCGCCGCCGATCCCGACAGCTGCCAGACCGTGCGTCTGGGCCTCGTCGGCTGGACCGATGTGGTCGCCACCAGCGCCCTCGCCGAAGTCATGCTCGAAAGCCTCGGCTACGGGGTCAAGCCGACCACCGCTTCCCAGCAGATCATCATGGCGGGCATGGGCAACAAGGACCTGGACGTCTTCCTCGGCTACTGGCAGCCGACCATGCAGCCGGTGGTGCAGCCCTTCGTCGACAAGGGCCAGGTCAAGGTGCTGGCCCCGCCGTTGCTGGCCGATGCCCAGTCCACCTATGCGGTGCCCGAGTACGTCTACGAAGGCGGCCTGAAGACCTTCGCCGACATCGCCCGCTTCAAGGACAAGCTCGGCGGCAAGATCTACGGCATCGAGCCGGGCAGCGGCGCCAACCGCGCCACCGCCGAGATGATCAAGACCAACCGCTTCGGCCTCAAGGACTTCCAGCTGGTGGAGTCCAGCGAGGCGGGCATGCTCAGCGCCGTGCGCCGAGCCGAGAAGCGCCAGGAGTGGATCGTCTTCTTCGGCTGGAAGCCGCACCCGATGAACCTGCAGATCAAGATGCGCTACCTCACCGGCAGCGAGGACATCTTCGGGCCCGACGAGGGCAAGGCCACGGTGTCGGTGGTGACCGCCGCGGACTACCCGCAGCGCTGCCCTAATGTCCAGCGCCTGCTCGGCAATCTGCACCTCGATAGCGCCGAGGTCAGCTCCGTGATGGCGCCCATCCTGGAGCGCACCGCGCCCAAGGACGCCGCCCGTGCCTGGCTCAAGGATAACCCGCAACGCCTCGATGCCTTCCTGCAGGGCGTCACCACCCGCGACGGCCAGCCCGCCGCCGTCAAGCTCTGATCGCCAAGGACAGACCCATGAATACCGATGTCATCATTACCTGCGCCCTCACCGGTGCCGGTGATACCGTAGGCCGCAATCCCCATGTCCCCGTTACCCCGGCGCAGATCGCCGAGGCCGCCCTGGAAGCCGCCCGCGCCGGTGCCACCGTGGTGCACGCCCACGTGCGTGACCCTGCCACCGGCAAGCCGAGTCGCGACGTGGCCCTCTACCGCGAAGTGGTCGAGCGCATCCGCGAGGCAGATGTGGACATCATCGTCAACCTGACCGCCGGCATGGGGGGTGACCTGGAGATAGGGCCGGGCGAGACGCCCACCGAATTCGGCGCCGGCTCGGACCTGGTCGGTCCCCTCACCCGCCTGCTGCATATCGAGGAACTGCGCCCGGACATCTGTACCCTGGACTGCGGCACCCTCAACTTCGGCGACGGCGACTTCATCTATGTCTCCACCCCCGCGCAGTTGCGCGCCGGGGCCAAGCGCATCACTGAGCTGGGCGTGAAGGCCGAGCTGGAGATCTTCGATACCGGCCACCTCTGGTTCGCCAAGCAGTTGCTCAAGGAGGGCCTGCTGGAGGACCCGCTGTTCCAGATCTGCCTGGGCATTCCCTGGGGTGCGCCCGCCGACACCACCACCATGAAGGCCATGGTCGACAACCTGCCGCCGGGCGCCTGCTGGGCCGGCTTCGGCATCGGCCGCATGCAGATGCCCATGGCCGCCCAGGCCATGCTGCTGGGCGGTAACGTCCGGGTCGGCCTGGAGGACAATCTCTGGCTGGACCGCGGCGTCCACGCCACCAACGGCAGCCTGGTAGAGCGGGTCATCCAGATCATCGAGCGGCTGGGTGGACGCGCCCTGAGCCCCGCCGAAGGGCGTCAGAAGATGAAGCTGGGAGGTGCCCGATGAGCGCCGTCTTCGCCGCCCTCGGCACGGGCGTGATCGGTGCCGGCTGGATCGCCCGGGCCCTGGCCCGGGGCCTGGACGTCCGTGCCTGGGACCCGGCGCCCGGCGCCGAGGCCGCCCTGCGCACCCGCCTGGCCAATGCCTGGCCGGCGCTGGAAGCCCAGGGCCTGGCGCCGGGCGCCAGCCTGGACCGCCTGAGCTTCCATACCGACCTGGAAGCCGCGGTGGCCAACGCCGACGTCATCCAGGAAAGCGCGCCCGAGCGCCTGGAGCTCAAGCGCGACCTGCACGCCCGGGTCAGCCGGGCGGCGCGGGCCGACGCCCTGATCTGCTCCAGCACCTCGGGCCTGCTGCCCAGCGACTTCTATGCCGATGCCCAGCACCCCGAGCGCTGTTTGGTAGGCCATCCGTTCAATCCGGTCTATCTGCTGCCGCTGGTGGAAGTGGTCGGCGGGGCCCAGACCTCGGCAGCCAACCTGGCGCGCGCCGAGGCCTTCTATCGCGAGCTGGGCATGCGGCCGCTGCGAGTACGCAAGGAGGTACCCGGCTTCATCGCTGATCGCCTGCTGGAAGCCCTGTGGCGCGAGGCCCTGCACCTGGTCAACGATGGCGTCGCCACCACCGGCGAGATCGACGATGCCATCCGCTACGGCGCCGGCCTGCGCTGGTCGTTCATGGGTACCTTCCTGACCTATACCCTGGCCGGCGGCCCGGCGGGCATGCGCCACTTCATGCAGCAATTCGGCCCGGCGCTGAAGCTGCCCTGGACCTACCTGGAGGCGCCGGAGCTGACCGATGGCCTGATCGACGCCGTGGTCGAGGGTACCCAGGCGCAACAAGGCGATCTGGAGCTCGCCGCCCTGGAACGCTATCGCGACGACTGCCTGCTGGCGGTGCAGGCGGCCATCGCCGACTGCAAGGCGCGCCACGGCATCCGGGACTAGGAGGACAGCATGCTCATCCATCGCACCACCGTCGCCCCCGAGTGGGTCGACTACAACGGCCATCTGCGCGATGCCTATTACCTGCTGATCTTCAGCCACGCCACCGACGCCCTGATGGACGCCATGGGCCTGGACGCCGCCGGTCGGGCCGCCAGTGGGCACTCGCTGTTCACCCTGGAGTGCCACCTCAACTTCCTCCACGAAGTGAAGGCGGATGCCCGGCTGGAAGTGCGGGTAAGGTTCCTGGCGCTGGACGCCAAGCGCCTGCAGCTGCACTTCGGGCTGTATCGCGAAGGCGGGGCCGAGCTGCTGGCGGCCTCCGAGCAACTGCTGTTGCACGTCGACCTGGCCGGTCCCAAGTCCGCGCCCTTCGCCCCCGCGGTGTACGACTGGCTGGCGACCCAGCTGGCGGCGCAGCAGGACGAGCCCTGGCCGGCACACGTGGGGCGGGTCATCGGGCTGCCGCCCGCGAGAAAATGACGAGCAATCCTTAAGGATCGAGCGGAGTCACCGTGACATGAGCGCCATCGCCGACTTCAGTACGTACAAGGTCATCAGCCCGATACGCAGTGCCCTGGGGGATGACACTCAAGTCACGGTGCTCTGGATGGATGGCCGGACCAGTCCCTACCATCTCATCTGGCTCAGAGACAATTGCCCCTGCCCGCATTGCGTCTATCCCGTTACCCGGGAGCAGATCGTCGAGATCGTGGATATCCCCGAAGACCTTCAGGCCTCCCGGGTAACCCTCGAGGAGGACGGCAACCTGGCGATCCTCTGGCAGGATGGACATGTCAGTACCTACGACGCGGGTTGGCTACGCGCCCATGCCTATGACGAAGCCTCCTTGGCTGAGCGGGAACGACTGAAGCCGAGGAAAAGGCTCTGGGACAGCCGCCTGGCTGTGCCAACCTTCCATTACGCCGAGATAATGGCCGACGAGGCGGCGCTACTGGCCTGGTTGCTCGACGTCAGAGATACCGGCCTGTCGTTGCTTCACGGCGTGCCGGTGGAAACCGGCGCGCTTGCAGCGGTGGCGAGACGGATCTCCTTCATCCGGGAAACCAATTTCGGCACCCTGTTCGACGTCCAGTCCAAAGTCGATGCCGACAGCAATGCCTATACCGCCTTCAACCTGCCGCTACACACCGATCTGCCTACCCGTGAGCTGCAGCCAGGACTGCAATTCCTGCATTGCCTGGTCAACGAGGCAACCGGGGGCAGCAGCACCTTCGTCGACGGTTTCAAATTGGCAGAGGTCCTGAAGGAAGAAGACCCGCCGTCCTTCGAGATACTCACCACGATACCCATCGAATTCCGCAATCGGGGGAGGTCTTCGGATTATCGCTACCAGGCTCCCATCATTGCCCTGGACGAAAACCATGAGGTAACGGAAATTCGCATGGCGAATTTCCTGCGCGGCCCCTTCAGCACCGCCCCTGACACCATGCCGCGCCTCTACCGCGCCTACCGTCGATTCATCGCCCTGACCCGGGATGATCGCTTCCGCTATCGACACCGACTCGAAGCCGGTCAGCTGTGGTGTTTCGACAATAGACGCGCCCTGCATGCCCGGGATGAATTCGATCCCGCCAGCGGCGCCCGCCACTTCCAGGGATGCTATGTCGACAGCGATGAACTGCACTCCAGGATTCGCGTGCTGCAACGATGAACCGACCTCATTCCGCGACCACCGCCGCAGCCGCTGCCACAGCGATGAGCCAGCCGCCGCTGTCGGCGGACATGGCCGCCTTCGTCGAGTCGAGCCGGGCCTTCGCCGTGGACGATCCGGCTATCACCGCCCAACGCCAGGCCTATGCGCGACTCTGCGCCGCCCTGGCGCCGGCTGACTATCAAGGCCTAGCGGTCGACGATCACCGCGCCGGCGACGTGCCGTTGCGGCTGGTGGCGCCACGGGAGCCCGCCGCTAACCGCCCCGCCCTGCTCTATCTGCACGGCGGTGGCTGGATGCTCGGCGACCTGGATTCCCATGGCTTTCTCGCCGCCCGTCTGGCGCGGTGGCTGGGGCTGGCGGTGCTGCTGGTGGACTATCGGCTGGCGCCGGAGCATCCCTATCCCGCCGCCTTGGAGGACGCCCTCCGGGCCTGGAATTGGCTGGGCGACGAGGCCTCTCGGCTGGGGCTGGACGAGACCCGGCTGGCGGTAGCCGGTGACAGCGCTGGCGGCAACCTGGCCGCGGCCCTGTGCCTGGCGCTGCGCACCCAGGGTCGCCAGCAACCGCGCCTGCAGGCGCTGATCTATCCGGCGCTGACGGATCGGCTGCTGCCCAGCGAACGCCATCACGCCCAGGCGCCGCTGTTGAGCGCGGCCGACTGGCGGGCCTGCCTGGAGGTCTACCTGCCGGAACGACGGGATCGCGCCGAGCCGTTGGCCCTGCCGCTGCAGGCCACCGACCACGCGGGGCTGGCACCGGCCTTCATCGCCGTGGCCCGCCGCGATCCCCTGCGCGATCATGGCCATGCCTATGCCCGCGTCCTGCGCGCGGCGGGTACGCCCTGTCGGCTCTGGGAAGGCGCCGGCCTGCTGCATGGCGCCCTGCGAGCGCCGGGTGCGCGCGCCGAGGCCTTGCGCCGGGCCCTGGAATCCAGCCTCGCTCGGGCCCTGGTCCGTTCGGCTTGATGGCGCAGCACCCAGGCCGTCGCTGAGGCAAAAAAAAACCTCAACCGCTGGAGACGGAAGAGGTTCAAACGCCCTGATGGGCCTCAGTGTGTAACCGGAGATTGCTCGCCTCTGGAGGCGAACGACCTGAAAAATCCGAGGAATGGCGCCATTCTACCGCCGATCTCGGTAATTGCCCCTGCGGCAGATTGTCCGAGCATATTTTCGTAATAAAACTACATTGCCTGGCTTGGGCACGGCCTCCTATCCAAAAACGACATCGGGCTGCGTGCCTACGCCAGCCTGGCTTGTCGTCGACGGCGCCAATGCGAGAATCCGACCAAAGACACCAGAGGGCAGAGCCATGATGATCGCCGACTTGATCGACCAGGATGACTTCCGCGACCGCCTGCGCGCGCTGGGCTTCAACGTCACCCCTGAGGCCTCGGCGGACGACGCCTGTCGCCAGGCGCTGACCGCCCTCACCCAGGAGCGCGCCGTCGCCCTGCGCCAGTTGATCCAGGAGCTGCTTTCCGGCAGCGCGGCGCTGCTGCCGGCCGTGCGCCAGGCCATCGACCAGCAATTGCTGCCGGCCCTGGCCGCCGCGCGTTAATTCCGCAGCAGACTCAAACGGCCGACCACTGGCAGTCGTCGCCCCAACCAGCACAGCGGTGGCGTCAGCAGGCGCTCACCCTGGTAGGCGAACCAGGCAGCCAGCGGCGTATGCAGGCCCAGGCTGATGACGCCCAGGGCCAGCGCCAGGCCGCCGATGTAGTCATCCGATCCCCAGTGGGCACCGGCCACCAGGCGCGGCAGCATGAACAGCACGGCCAGCGCGGCCACTACCAGGCGGCGCCCGCCGCGGGTGAAATGCGCCATGAACAGCGCCCAGAGCAGCAGCACCGAGGCATGGTCGCCGGGAAAGCTGGCGCCGGATCTGTCCTTCAACTCCCAGCCGTGTTCCAGCCCGGGAAAGCGCTCGCTGAGCAGATAGGCGCCGGCGAGCACATCGGACGGACTGGCATGTTGCAGGCCGTGGGCCTCGATGGCCTTGGTCAGCAACGTCCGCATGATCAGCAGAACCACCAGCAGACCGACGAAGGCCGCCAGCGCGGGGCGCACCTGCCGGGCTGGATAGGCCCAGCCACCGCGCACCAGGAGTGCCAGCAGGATCAGACCGACCAGGGCATCCACCGGTCTCAGGCTGAAGAAGGTCCAGAGATAGAGCCAGGCGGTGGACTGCGCCAGCGGCGTATTAAGGGCGTGGAACAGGCCAGCGTCGAACGCCAGCAACTGACTACGAACGGTAGGAATGAGCCAGAGCAGCAGCAGGCCAAAGGCCAGGCCCTGGCACAGCGCCAGGCGGCGCCATTGCCAGGCGGAAGTGAAGAGTGGAGCGTTCATCGGGTCCTCGTTTCACGAAAATTTCACGAATAGACCCGCTCGACCTCGATAACGTCACACTTTGTTACAGTCAGATGACGCAACAGTCCTTTGCAGCTGCTGATTCAACCGAAGAACGCCAGGGCCTCGTCCGCGACCAGATCCGGTAGCTCCTCTGCCAGATAATGACCGCCCGGCAGCGCACGACCGTCGACCTGGGTAGCCACCTGACGCCATTCGGCCAGCGGATCGAAACAGCGCCCCACCGTGCCTTCGGCGCCCCAGAGCACCCGCAGCGGCAGCACCAACCGCCGACCGGCATCCAGGTCGGCCTGGTCGTGCTCCAGGTCGATCCCGGCGCTGGCCCGGTAGTCCTCGCAGATGCCGCGGGCGGTGCCGGGCAGGCTCAGGCAGCGCAGGTATTCGGCCAGCACCTTCGGGGGAAAGGGGGCCAGGCCGGCACTGCGGGTACCCATCACGCCCTTGAGATAGCCTTCCGGATCGGCTTCGATCAGCCGCTCCGGCAGCGGCGCCGGACGGATCAGGAAGAACCAGTGCCAGTAGGCGCGGGCGAAGGCCTCGTCGGTCTGGCGATACATGGCCAGGGTCGGGGCGATGTCCAGCAGCATCAGCCGCTCCACCACGCCCGGATGATCCAGCGCCAGGCGATGGGCGACCCGGGCGCCGCGGTCATGGGCCAGCACGGCGAAGCGTTCATGGCCGAGCAGGCGCATCAGCTGGACGTTGTCCCGCGCCAGGGTGCGCTTGCTGTAAGCCTCCGCGCCGGCCTCGGGCTTGGCGCTGTCGCCATAGCCGCGCAGGTCGGCGGCCACCAGGGTGAAGCGCTCGGCCAGCCGCGGTGCCACCTTATGCCACATGACATGGGTCTGGGGGTGGCCATGGAGCAGCAGCAGCGCCGGGCCCTTGCCGCCGATGCGGCAATTGAGTTCGACGCCGTCGACGCTCAGCCGCCGCTGTTCGAATCCCGGAAAGAGGTCGTCCATCTCAGGCCAGGACCGCGGCGATGGCCTGGCCCAGACTCTCGGTGGTGCCCTGGCCGCCCAGGTCGCGGGTCAGGGGCGCCTGCTCCGGCCCCTGGCGCAGCACGGCCTCGATGGCCGCCACCACGGCAGCGCCGGCTTCGGCATGGCCGAGGTGCTCGAGCATCATGGCACCGCACCAGATCTGCCCAATGGGATTGGCGATGCCCTGGCCGGCGATGTCCGGCGCCGAGCCATGTACCGGCTCGAACAGGCTGGGGAAATTACGCTCCGGGTTGATGTTGGCCGACGGCGCGATGCCGATGGTGCCGGTGCAGGCCGGGCCCAGGTCGGAGAGAATGTCGCCGAACAGGTTGCTGGCCACCACCACGTCGAACCAGTCCGGGTGCAGGACGAAGTTGGCGGTGAGGATGTCGATGTGGAATTTGTCCACCGCCACGTCCGGATAGGCCTTGCCCATCTCTTCCACGCGCCTGTCCCACCAGGGCATGGTGATGGCGATGCCGTTGGACTTGGTGGCCGAGGTCAGTTTCTTGCGCGGCCGCTGCTGGGCCAGGTCGAAGGCGAACTTGAGGATGCGGTCGGTGCCATGGCGGGTCATCACCGTTTCCTGGATCACCACCTCGCGCTCGGTGCCCTCGAACATGATGCCGCCGACACTGGAATACTCGCCCTCGGTGTTCTCGCGCACCACATAGAAGTCGATGTCGCCGGGCTGGCGATTGGCCAGCGGCGCCCTGACCCCCGGCATCAGTCGGCAGGGCCGCAGGTTGACGTACTGGTCGAAGCGGCGGCGGAACTGCAGCAGCGAACCCCAGAGGGAGATGTGGTCGGGCACCACGTCCGGCCAGCCGACCGCGCCGAAGTAGAGGGCGTCATAGCCCTGGAGCGTCTCGAACCAGTCGTCCGGCAGCATCTTGCCGTGGGCCTGGTAGTACCCGGCGCTGGCGAAATCGAAATGGTCGAACTGCAACGCGAGGCCAAAGCGGCGAGCGGCGGCCTCCAGTACCCGGATACCCTCGGGCATGACTTCCGTGCCGATGCCATCACCGGCGATGACCGCGATCTTGTGGGGCTTGGACGCTTGCATGGGACGCTCCGGCAGTTCGAGTGGGGTGGCCCCAGTGTAGTCTCGCGCCAGAGGCGTACAATCCCGCGCCAGGGAAAGCCATTGTTAACCTGGAATCAAGAATCTTGTCCGCCGACGATCTCGCCTTCTTCGTTCACCTGGCCGCCCATCCCAGCCTGACCGCTGCGGCGCGGGAGTCGGGGCTGTCGCTGGCAGCGGTGAGCAAGAGACTCACCGCCCTGGAGCGTCGCCTGGGCGTGCAATTGATCCGCCGCACCACGCGGCGGCTGGATCTCACCCCGGAGGGCCTGCGCTACCTGGAGGGGGCCCGCCCCCTGCTGGGCCAGTTGGAAGACCTGGAAGCCGCGGTCAGCCGCCCCGATGCCCCCCTGAGCGGGGCACTCAATCTCAACGCCACCTTCGGCTTCGGGCGGCGGCACCTGGCACCGCTGCTGTCGGACTTCGCCCGCCGTCATCCCGAACTGGAGCTCAACCTGCACCTCTCCAGCCATCCGGTGAATCTCCTGGAGGGGCCCTTCGACCTGGACATCCGTGTCGGCGAGCCGCCGGACGCCCGGGTCATCGCCCATCGCCTGCTGGATAACCGCCGCCTGCTCTGCGCTGCCCCGGCCTACCTGGCCCGCGCGGGTGTCCCGCAGAGCGTGGCCGACCTGGCGCGGCACAACTGCCTGGTGCTGCGCCAGGACGCGGGGGACTACGCCGTCTGGCGCTTCACCAAGGATGGCCAGCACTTCGTCCAGAAGGTGCGCGGCAGCCTGAGCAGCAACGACGGCGAGGTGGTGGTGCGCCTGGCCCTGGACGGCCATGGCCTGATCCTGAGATCGGAATGGGACGTCGCCGAGCTGATCGCCAGCGGCGCCCTGGTACCGCTGCTGACCGATCACCAGGCGCCAGCGGCAGGCATCTATGCGGTGTACCGCCAGCAGCGCCACGTACCGCGACGAATTTCCGAACTGATCCGTCATCTGGCGCGGGAACTGCCCGCACGTCTGGGTCGCCAATGCACGAATCTTCCAGACCGCGGCGGGATCTGACTCTAGACTGACAAGCCCGACCCGCTTTTTCCGCGCCATGGCCGACGATCACTGGATCCAGTTGCAGCAGGACGCCGAGACCGGCATCGAGACCCTGCGCGCCCATTTCGAGGGCCATGCCTATGACCCGCACTGGCACGACGCCTATCTGGTGGGCTACACCGAGCAGGGCCTGCAGCAATTCCATTGCCGCGGCCAGCGCCACCGGAGCACTCCGGGGCAGGTATTCCTGCTGGAGCCCGGCGAACTTCATGACGGCCAGGCGCCGGAGGCCGAGGGCTTCACCTATTCCATGCTCTACCTCGACCCCCAGTGGCTGGCGCGCGAGCTGCAGGGGCTGCATGGCGATGCCCGGCTCTTCGGCGAACCCGGCTTCGCTCAGACGTTGGTCGAGCAGGCCGAACTGCATCGCGCCGTGGCCTGGGCCCACGAGGTACTGAGCCGGCCGGAGCTGCGCATCGTCCGCCAGAGCGCCCTGGACGCCCTGCTGCTGCGCCTCCTGCCGCAACTGCAATGGCGGGCGCCCCAGGCCGGCGATCCGCGGCTGCCCCAGGTGGCCCTGCGCGCACGGGACTTCCTGCATGCCCATCACCAGGAGGACCTCGGCCTGGAAGAGCTGGCCCAGGCCTGCGGCGTGGACAGATTCCGCCTGACCCGCGCCTTCAAGGCGGCCTTTGGCCTGGCGCCCCATGCCTATCTGGTGCAGTTGCGGCTGTCGCGCGCGCGCCGCCTGCTGGCGGACGGCCTGTCGCCAGCGGAAACCGCCGCCGCCCTGGGCTTCGCCGACCAGAGCCATCTGGGTCGCTGGTTCCGCCGCGCCTATGGCCTGACGCCGGCCGCCTACCGCGCACGCTGCTCGAATCTTCCAGACCGCTAGCGGCAAGGTTGCCACCCTGGAGGCTCAGTCCTTCCAGGAGTCTCCCTATGTCCCTGCTGCCTTTCCTGCTGTTCGCCCTGGTCGCCTCCATCACCCCCGGACCGACCAATGTGCTCATCCTCGGCCACAGCGCCCGGCATGGCGCCCGCGCGAGCCTGCCCCTGGTGCTGGGCGGCAGCCTGGGCGCGGTGGGCCTGGTGCTGGTGGTGGGCCTCGGCCTCGGCCAGACCCTGGCGCAGCATCCCGACTGGCAACGCGGCCTGGCCTGGGCCGGGGTGCTCTGGCTGAGTTGGCTGGCCTGGCAACTGGCGCGTGCCGGGGCGCCCGAGGTGATCGACGACGGTGTGCGCCTGGGTTTCGGCGGCACCGCCGGCCTGCAGGTACTCAATCCCAAGAGCTGGAGCATGGCGCTGGCGGTGGTGACCGTCTATGCCGAACCCGGCACCGATCTCGGGCGACAGGTGCTGGTGCTGGGGCTGGTCTTCCTGCTGGTGTCCGTCCCCTGCCTGGCCCTCTGGGCCCTGCTCGGCCGGGTGGCGGCGCATGGCCTGAGATCGAGCCAGGCCTGGCGGGGTTTCAATCTGGGGATGGCGGCGCTGTTGCTGGTCTCGGCCTGGGCGACGGTGATCTAAACCGGCCTCCCACCCTGGTCCTGGAAACTCTCCTCCAGGTGCTCCAGCCAGGCACGCACCGCCGGCAGCAGGCCGCGACGGTGGGCATAGGCGGCCTGGAGGTGGCCGCCGGGGAGTGACCAATCCGGTAGCAGGCGTTGCAGGCGGCCTTCGCTCAGCTCGGCCTCGCAATAGAGCAACGGCAGCATGGTGTAGCCGAGGCTCGCGAGGGCGGCGGTCTTGCGCACGCTGAAGTCGTCGATGCCCAGCCGGGCTTCCAGCACCAATTCGCGACGCTGGCCCTGGGGACCGACCATGCGCAAGTGCACCCTGCGATCCAACTCCAGGGCGCCGAGCAGGGGTACGCCCAGCAGGGCTTCCGGGGCATCCAGCTGACGACCGGCAAGGAAGTCGGGGGCGGCCACCAGTATCCCCGAGGCCTGCCGCAGGCGGCGCACGATCAGCCCCGGCTCGACGTCGTCGACGTCGCGCACCCGCAGGGCCACGTCGATGCCCTCGTTGACCACGTCCACTCGCCGATTGACCAATACCATCTCCAGCTGCACCTGGGGATAGCGCTGCAGGAAGCGGGTGACGATGTCAGGCAGATAGTCCTGGGCCAGGGCCACCGGGCAGGACACCCGCAGCGGACCGCGCGGTTCACTGGACAGGCTGGCGGCGGTTTCGGCGGCGCTCTCCGCCTCGCGCAGCAGGGCCTGGCAGTGCACCAGGTAGCGTTCGCCGAGGGTGGTGAGGGTCAGGGTCCGGGTGGTGCGCTGCAACAGCCGGGCACCCAGGCGCGTCTCCAGCTCGGCGATACGCCGGGACAGCCGCGACTTGGGAATACCCAGCAGCCGCCCGGCGGCGGCGAAGCCCCCGGCCTCCACCACCTTGGCGAAGTAGGCGAGATCGTTGAGGTCTTGCATGGAGGATTGTCCTACCCATGGGACGAAGCATCGCATTCTAGGCGACTAATCAAGCATTCGTCTTATCGGTAGTCTGGGCTCATCTTCGAACCCCACGGGACAGCCGCCATGAAACTACTGCACATCGACTCCAGCATCCTCGGTGATCATTCCGCCTCCCGCGCCCTGAGCGCCAAGGTCGTCGCCGCACTCAAGGCCGGCAATCCCGGGCTGGAAGTGACCTACCACGATCTCGCCCACGACTCCCTGGGCCACTTCTCCGCCGCCAGCCTGGCTGCCGGCGCCACGCCCACCGAGCAGCGCAGCGCCGAGCAACGCGACGAAGCCGAGCGCAATGCCCGCGCCCTGCAGGAATTCCTCGCCGCCGATGTGCTGGTGCTGGGTGCGCCCATGTACAACTTCACCATCCCGACCCAGCTCAAGGCCTGGATCGACCGCATCACCGTGGCCGGCACCACCTTCCGCTATGGCGAAGCCGGTCCGGAAGGCCTATGCGGCGGCAAGAAGGCGATCATCGTCGCCACCGCGGGCGGCATCCACGCGGGCAAGCCCACCGGCATCGCCCATGAGGACTACCTGAAGCTGCTGCTGGGCTTCCTCGGCATCACCGACATCCAGATCGTCCGCGCCGAAGGCCTGGCCTATGGCGACGACGCCAAGGGTGCCGCCCTGGCCAGCGCCGAGCGGCAGATCGCCGAGCAGTACGCTTAGGTTCGGGCACCCTCACCCCCGGCCCCTCTCCCAGAGGGAGAGGGGAGCAAAAGCCCTGAGGTTCAGGCTTTGCGGGGCATAGGCGCAAGGACTCATCCAACTGCACCAGCCCGCTCTTCCCCCTCTCCCTCCGGGAGAGGGCCGGGGTGAGGGCACGCCAGCACCTTAGCTGAACCCCACCACCGGATGCGGCACATAGGGCGCTTCCAGGGCAGCGATCTCTTCTTCGCTCAACCGTAGCGCCAAGGCCGCCACGGCATCCTCCAGATGCTGCGGCTTGGACGCCCCCACGATGGGCGCATCGATCCCGGGCTTCTGCAGCAGCCAGGCCAGGGCCACCTGGGCGCGGGGTACGCCACGGGCCTCGGCGATATGCGCCACCGCCGCCACGATCTGCCGATCGGATTCCTCGCTGGCGGTGTAGAGCGTCTTGCCGAAGGCGTCGCTCTCGGTGCGCGCGGTGCTGGCATCCCAGTCGCGGGTCAGGCGCCCCCGAGCGAGGGGACTCCAGGGAATCACCCCGATGCCGGCATCGCGACACAGCGGCAGCATCTCCCGCTCTTCTTCGCGAGCGAGCAGATTGACGTGGTTCTGCATGGTGGCGAATGTCGTCCAGCCATGGCGTTCCGCCGTGTGCAGGGCCTTGGCGAATTGCCAGGCGTACATGCTGCTGGCCCCGAGGTGCAGCGCCTTGCCGGCCTTGACCACATCGTGCAGGGCTTCCAGGGTCTCCTCGATGGGCGTGTGATAGTCCCAGCGATGGATCTGGTAGAGGTCGACATAGTCGGTGCCCAGGCGCTGCAGGCTGGCGTCGATGGCGGCGAAGATCGCCTTGCGCGACAGGCCGCCGACGTTGGGCTTGTCGCGCAGCGGGAAGTACACCTTGGTCGCCAGCACGATCTCCTCGCGCACGGCGTTGGCCTTGAGGAAGCGGCCGACGATCTCTTCGCTGGTGCCGTCGGAGTAGCTGTTGGCGGTGTCGAAGAAGTTGATGCCGAGATCCAGCGCCTTCTTCAGCAGCGGCTGGCTCTGGTCTTCCGGCAGGGTCCAGGGATGATTGCCGCGCTCGGGGACGCCGTAGGTCATGCAGCCGAGGCAGAGGGGCGAGATCTTGAGACCGGTGCGGCCTAGATTGCGGTAGTTCATGGGGGCCTCCAGGGGTGGTCGAAAAGAGTTGACCATGGCGGTCCCGGATCGACTGCAACGAACTTACCGGCTGCCGTCTGGTTCTAGATGAATTCTCATCCACAACCGGAGACGCTCCATGAAGAAATATGCTTCCGCGGTCTGGCAAGGCGGTCTGAAGGATGGCAAAGGCCATATCACTACCGAGAGCGGTGCGCTCAAGGACAACGCCTATGGCTTCAACACCCGTTTCGAAGGCACTCCGGGCACCAACCCCGAGGAACTGATCGGCGCGGCCCATGCCGGTTGTTTCTCCATGGCCTTCTCCATGCTGCTGGGCCAGCAGGGCCTTACTCCCGAGCGCATCGAGACCAAGGCCGACGTCACCCTGGACAAGGTCGGCGAGGGTTTCGAGATCACTACCATCGATCTGACCATGAAAGCCAAGATTCCGGGCGCCACCCAGGAGCAGTTCACCACCATCGCCAACCAGGCGAAGGAAGGCTGCCCGGTGTCCAAGGTGCTCAAGGGCGCCAAGATCAACCTGCACGCCACGCTCGAAGGCTAACCACCTGCGCGCTTGCCGGTGCCACCCGGGCACCGGCAACACCGCGTCATAAAGGCCGTCCGCAAGGGACGGAGCGAATCGTTAGACTCCCTGGCTCGCGCTCAAGGAGGCCTCGATGAACGATTCTATCTTCATGGCACTTTTCTCCCTTCTTTCCTTGCTGCTGCTCGGCGGTGGTATCTACGGTTGCGTGATCCTCAATCGCCAGCGCCGCGATATCGAGAAGAACGACAGCGACGGTTGACTCAGGCGGGACGTCGTCCTGCCAGGTAGCGTACGCCCTCGGGCCCGAAGCCTTCCGCATGCGGCTCGTGGGCGTCCAGGTGGAAGATGTCGCCGACCTGGTAAAGCCGCTCACCCGCCGCGGTGCGCAGCCACAACTCGCCATCGATGACCAGCGCCCTGGCCTCGAAGGGATGGACGTGGACATCCAGGCGACCATGGGGCTCGCGCTCCACCAGCACCGGTGGCTGGAAGCCGTCGTGGGCGAGCTGGGCGAGAAAGGTGGCTTTGTCCATGACAGGTCCTGCATGAGGCGAAGGGTAGGCGCAACCCTAAGGCTGGACGGGCCTGGCGACCAGTGAAACGCCTCTATGGCGGTCCCTGGCCGGCTCTATGGCGTCCGCACCGATCAGCTGCCGACGCGATTGGACCGGTGGCATATCGTGCGGGAAACCAAGGTTCCACGTGGAGCATCAGGATTGGAGCTTGCGCTCCACCTCGGCAGTCTTGCGCCGCAATGCCTCCGCCTCCTGCTCCTTGGTCTTGATGTCGGTCGGGGTGATGATCTTGTCGATGCCATCGGTTGGCGTCGATTCCGGCTGCTGGATGTCCTTCTTCACCACATCCACGGATCGGCCGGCTTCGTCGCGTGCCGGCTCGTTGGGTGGCGTCTTGCCCAGATGGGCATCGGAACGCTGATCGCTCATGGAACATCTCCTCGCTGGGTTCTCAACTTCGAACCCGGCAACGGCCACGGAGTTCTCCCGTCGCTCAGGATGGCCGTCGAACCCGTTCGAGGTAGGCCAACAGTTGCGTCTGCTCGGCTGCGTCCAGCGGGGCGAAGACGGCTTCCAGCGCCTGGCGTCGAGGCACCTGGGCCTGGTCCAGGGCCTGACGGCCCTGCTCGGTGAGATGCACCAGCAGGGCGCGGCGATCCTGGGGATGCGGCTCGCGGCGAACCAGGCCATCGCGCTCCAGGGCGTCGAAGGCGTCGGTCAGGGTGCGCGGCGCATGGCGTAGCTGCTCGGCGACCTCGCCAGGGCGGCAGGGTCCCCGTTGCTCCAATACCTTCAGCACCTTGTAGCGGGCGAAGGAGAGTCCGGATGCCTTGAGGGTCTCATCCAGTTGTTGACGCATTTGCCGTTTCAGGTCCATCAAGGCTTCGGCAATGGCGGCGGCGGTTGACATGGGCAATGCTTCCCTCGAATATAGTGAGGAACCTCAATGAATGGTACCTCCACAATGGCGACATCTTTTCACAGCCACGAGGGCGATGCCAGTGCCCGTCACCTTTTCCAACGCGTGCGCTTCGAACTCAAGCGGCGCTGGGCGACCGTGGTCCGCCGCGAAGAACTGGGTGGCGACCTGCTGCGCCTGACCTTCGGTGGCCCTGACCTGGCCGATTTCCAGAGCGCGGCCTTCGACGAGCACGTGAAGCTGTTCGTCCCCGCCGACGCCACCCCCATCCGCACTGCCAGCCCCGAGCAACTGGTCGGCCGGCACTACACGCCCCGTCACTACGATGCCGCACGGGGCGAACTGGCCATCGACTTCTATCTGCACGAAGCGGGGGTGCTGACCTCCTGGGCGCGCCAGGCGCAGCCCGGTGCCGAGCTGGTCATCGGTGGGCCCAAGGGCGCCCTGGTGCCGCCCGAGGACTTCGACTGGTACCTGCTGGCCGGTGACGAAACCGCCCTGCCCGCCATCGCCCGGCGCCTCGAACAGCTGGCGGCCGGGGTGCGGGTGGTGGTAATCGCCGAGGTGGCCCGCGCAGGTCTGGAGATCGCCCTGCCCACGGCCGCTGACGCCGAGATCCGCTGGGTCTATCGCGACCTCCTGCCCGCTGCCCTGGTGCAGACCCTGGAAGCCCTGGAACTGCCCACCGGCGAGGGCTATGCCTGGATCGCCGGAGAAGCCAGCCAGGCCCGGGCGGCGCGCCAGGCCCTGCTGGCCAAGGGCTTGCCGAAAGACTGGGTCAAGGCCGCCGGCTACTGGAAGCTGGGCGAGAGCGACCAGCACGTGAAGGTCGAGGATTGAGCACCACCGCCGTCGCCGACGGCCTGCCCCGGCCACGCCGCTATCGGGCGGTCGCCGCGCTGCTGCTCGCCATCAGCATGACGGTGCTGGACAGCGGCATCGCCAACCTGGCCCTGCCCAGCATCGCCGAAGCCCTCGATGTCTCGGCAGCCGCTGCGGTGTGGATCGTCAGCGCCTACCAGCTGAGCCTGGTCGCCCTGCTGTTTCCCCTGGCCGCGGTGGCCGAACGCCAGGGACTGCGACCGGTATTCGCTGCCGGGGTCGGCATCTTCGGGGTGGCCTCCCTGGGCTGCGCCCTGGCGCCGGGCCTCGGCAGCCTGGTAGCCGCGCGCGCGCTCCAGGGTGTGGGCGCCGCCGCCATCATGTGCGTCAGCGCCGGCATCGTGCGACTGTCCTATCCCCGTGCGCGCCTGGGGCGCGGCATCGCCATCAATGCCCTCTGCGTGGCCCTGGGGTCGGCCGCCGCCCCCAGCCTGGGCGCCGCCATCCTGGCCGTGGGCGGCTGGCCCTGGCTGTTCGCGGTCAATGTGCCCGTCGCCCTGCTGATCGCGGCGCTGGTGCGCAATCTGCCTGACAGCCCTCGCGCGCAACGTCGCCTCGATCCCCTCAGCGTGCTGCTCAACGCCCTGGTGTTCTGCGCCGGCATCGGTGGACTCGAACGCCTCGGCGCCGCGCCGCTGCAAGGGCTGGCCCTGTTGCTGCTGGCGGCCACCAGCCTGGTGCTGCTGGTGCGTCGCGAACGCGGCCTGCCAGCACCGCTGCTGCCGGTCGACCTGCTGGGACTGCCGGCCATGCGCCATGCCGTGCTGGCCTCGGTCTGCTCCTTCGCCGCGCAGATGCTCTGCTTCCTCGCCCTGCCCTTCTACCTGCAGCACCAGCTGGGGTTGGTGCCCCTGCAGATCGCCCTGCTGATGCTGAGCTGGCCGCTCACCGTGGCGGTGTCCGCGCAGGTGGCGGGGCGCCTCGCCGATCGCTATCCGCCGCAGCGCCTGTGCATGCTGGGCGGCCTGGGCATTACCCTGGGCCTGGCGGCCGCCGCCGGCATGCCGCTGGCATACTCCACCGCCCTGCTGATTCCCTGCCTGGTGATCGGTGGTATCGGCTTCGGCTTCTTCCAGGTGCCCAATAACAGGATCATGCTGACTGCCGCCCCGGCAGGGCGCAACGGCGCCACCGGCGGCGTCCAGGCCACCGCTCGCCAGACCGGCATGGCCCTGGGCGCCGCGGCCCTGGCGCTGCTGCTGCATCTGGATGGCAGCCTGGCGCCGCGGCTGGGCCTGACCCTGGCGGCGGCCCTGGGGCTGGTCGCGGCCTGGTCCAACTGGCGAGCGCCGCGCTAGGGCTTCGCCTTGTTCCCGGCTGCCAGCAGCGTCTTGAGCGCCTGCTCGCGCTCGGCCGCTGGGCGCTCGCCCAACAGCTGGACCCGATGGAAGAACGCCGGCCAGTTACCCGGATGTTGGGCATAGAGGGCAGCGAAGGCCGGCACCCACTGCTCGTAGAGACCGTAAGGCACCAGCCGGGCGTTGTTCAGCGGCTGGCTCATCCAGCCATCGAAGCGCCGATCCGCCCGCCAGGCCGGGGTGCCGCGCAGGCGCTGGTAGTCGGCGCGCAATCGCGCGAAACGTTCGGCCTTGGCCACGCGCTTGGCGGCCGGCGAGAGCGGCTGGGCATAGAGCCTGGCCAGGTCCGCGCGGGTGGTCAGCAGCAGGTCGCGGAATTGCTGGTAGCGCGCTTCCCGCCCCGGGTCCGGGGGCGGCAGGCTGCGACTGGCACGCCATTGCCGCAAGCCTTCCTGCTCGACGAAGGTAGCGTAGGACTCGTTGAAGGCCGTATCGCCCGGCAGGTAGAAGCGCTGGTGGGCCAGCTCATGGAAGATGGTCGCCGCCACCTGGTCGTCGTCCCAGCGCAGCATGCTGCTCAGCAGCGGATCGCTGAACCAGCCCAGGGTGGAATAGGCCGGTACGCCGCCGACGTAGGTGTCCTGACCTTGGTGCTGCAGCACCTGCGCCGCGGCGCGGGCCGCGGCCTCCCGATAGTAGCCGCGATAGGCCACGCAACCGGCGATGGGAAAGCAGTGGGTGGTGGGCTGGGTGGAGAATTCGGCGGTGGCGAAGACGTTCCACAGCACGAAAGGCCGATGCAGCTCGACGAAGCTGCGGTAGCTGGCATTGTCCGGCAGCGCCAGCTGGGCACTGGCGAAGCGCCGGGCCGCGGCCGCGGCGGCGAGGCGCTCGCGCAAGGCGGCGGGACGCGCCGGATCTGCGACGACTGTCGCAATGGGCTCGCGATCACGGATCAGCGCCCACTGGCCCTGTACCATCTGACCGTAGTACCCGACCGAGGTACAGCCGCCCAGTCCGATCGCCAGGGACAGCCACGCCAGCCACCGGCCCGCGCGTCGCGCAGGCCGGGTGCCGGATTGGGCGTCGCGCCCTTCCCTGCCTGGAGTTGTAGCCGTCATGCGTAGACTGTGCCTGCTGTTGCCTGTGCTGTTCCTCAGCGCCTGTTCCCTCTGGCCGCTGCCGAAACCCGATCCGGCGCAGGCCTGGATCGATCTGGACAGCGACGGCAAGGCCAAGCTCGAGGCCCTGCGCGCCGACCGCAAGGACCTTGAGGACAAGCGCTATTTCCAGGTCTGGCCGGGGAGCCATGACCTGCAGGTACGCTATCAGTTCGAGGTGCAGCCCACCAACATTGGCGCCCAGGCCGCCACCCCGCTGCCACGCACCTGCCTGGTGACCCTCAACTACAAGCAGTTCGCTGCCGGTGAGCGCTATCGCCTGGAGGCCGGGCAGACCGGCTGGCGGCCCTGGGCGCGGCTCTACGACGAGCGCAACCAGGAGGTGGCACACAGCAATGCCAGTCGCTGTGGCGACGTGTAGACTGGCTTTCTCCTCCCTTTTGCGAGTCGCCGACCATGCGCCTGAGGTTGCTGGCTTCCCTGCTGCTGCTCGGCGGCTGTACCACGCCGCTGCCTCCCGTCGATCCGAACCAGGCCTGGGTCGATCTCCAGCTGCGCGAACCCGCCGTTGGCGCCTCGCTGCTGGCCGAGTCTCAGGATGGCCGGCGCCTGGACGATGGCCGCTACTTCCAGCTCAGCCCGGGCGCCCATAGCCTCAAGGTGAGCTACAGCTACGAACTCTATGGCGGGGGCGGCTTCGGTTCGCGTTTCGGCTGGAACGAGCCACTGAGGTTCCAGTGCTACCTGGACCTGGACTACCCCGACTTCCAGGCCGGCAAACGCTATCGTCTGGAGGGCCAGCATACCTTCGGTCGCGGGGAGATCACCCTCTACGACGGCCAGCGGGAGCTGGTGAGTTCGGAGCGAGGCATCTGCACCCCTACCTGAATCCAGCGCCCTGGTCCTGGCGCTCAGGCCGGTACGCTGAGCCAATCATCCTGGCTGCGATCCAGGGTGCGAACGACCGCAGCACGTGGCTTCTGCTCACGCAGCTGACGACTGAGGCGCAGGAAATCCTCGCGTTCCATCCAGCGCGGAGCGGGCTGGGCAAGGGACAGAGCTTGGCGAATCCGGGCGAACAGCGACATGGCATTACCCTCTTGGCTATATACTGTATGCGCAAACAGTACTAAGCCAAGCGGAACTGTACAAGCATCCAGCTGATGAACGGTCCGCCTTCCGCTCGAAGGCTCAGTCGTTGCGCTGGTAGATGATCTTGTAGGTACCGTTGGCGCAGCTACCCACCACCATGTTGGGATCGCGGACCTCGGCGTTGGGCACCGCTTCCAAGGTATAGGCGGTCACCCCGGCCGACTGGATCTTGACTTCGATGTCGGCCTTGAGCTGTTCGCAGGACAGGGGTTCGGCCAGCACCGAGGTGCTCAGCAGAGCAGTACAGCAGATCAGCGAGAGACGCAGCATGGCGATTTTCCTTGGCGTGATGACCTCCAGGCTTGGACGCCGGCGCTGTGGCGATGTTCTCAGGCCTGTTCATCGGCCAGCGAAGCGGTGGAACCAGCCACCCGAACGGTCTTTCCGATGAGGTTCCTCGTCCGCGAAGTACCCCACCATGTTCCAGTGGTTGAAAGACAATTCCCAGGTTCTCACCCTGTTCGCCCAGTGCTGCACCCTGGCCGTCTGGATTCTCTACGCCCAGTTGCTGCTCAACAACTACAAGCGCCAGCGCCAGCCGCGGCTGATCATCAACCGCGGCGCCGGCAAGGGCGTGGGCGCCCTCTGCCTGCTGTCGAACATGAGCGCCGAACCGGTGTTCATCAACCAGCTCACGGTGATCCTCAAGACCAACAGAGGAACGCTGTTCACCGACGTCACCGATATCCGCGAGAGTGGCCAGGATGACTTCGATCCCGACCTGGTGCTGGGCGAGGCGACCCACCAGGGCCCGCTCAATACCGGTGATTTCACCCATATCGGTACCTTTCAGGGGCTGATCCGCCGCGCCGCCGAGCACAACGGCCTGGCCTTGGAAAACCATCGGCCACCCGAGGGCTGGGTGTTCGAGGGCCTGGAGATCCGCGCCGTGGCCTTCTATGGCTCGGATCATGATCCCATCGGGGTACGCCGGCGCTTTCGTCTGGGCCAGCACGACGGCACCTACTGCGCCCTGATCGCCGAAGACTGGCAGACCCAGCAGCTGACCTCACGCCGGCAGCGACGCATGGTGCAGGATGTGTGGATGCTCGAGCCGGAGCACAAGGACCAGAGCGGCTAAGAAAACGTAGCGAGCGGTTGTCAGACGGGTGCGCGCGGCGCGCAGGAAACGCACCGAGCTCGCGCACGAGTGTACGAGTGGTACATGAGGATTCCGAGCACTGCACGCGCCCGTTTGGCGAACGCGCAGTAGTTTTATTAGCTGCTCTCAGCCGAAGAACCAGTAGCAGACCAGGATCGAGGCCGTCACCCCGGTGAATTCCGCCAGCAGGGCGCAGCCCACCGCGTGGCGAGCACGCTGGATGCCCACCGCGCCGAAGTACACCGCCAGCACATAGAAGGTGGTTTCGGTACTGCCCTGGATGGTGGCCGCCACCAGCGCCGGGAAGCTGTCCACGCCGTGGGTCTGCATGGTCTCGATCAGCAGGGCGCGGGCGGCGCTGCCGGAGAAGGGCTTGACCAGGGCGGTGGGCAGGGCCTCGACGAAACGAGTGTCCCAGCCGAGATAGGTCACTGCGTGGCGGATGCCTTCGAGGATGGCCTCCAGGGCACCGGAGGCACGCAGCACCCCTACCGCGCAGAGCATGGCCACCAGATAGGGCAAGAGCGACTTGGCGACGTCGAAGCCTTCCTTGGCGCCTTCGACGAAGGCCTCGTAGACCTGCACCTTGCGCAGCGCGCCGAGGATCATGAAGGCCAGGATGATGCCGAACAGGGTGAGGTTGCCGAGCAGCGACGACAGCCCGGCCAGCGCCGTGGCGGTCAGGGTGAAGAGAAAGGCGACGAAGGCGCCGAAGGCCAGGGCGCCGCCGCCGATCCAGGCCAGCACCACCGGGTCCCAGAGCTTCAGGCGCTGCATGAAGGCCACCGACAGCAGCCCCACCAGGTTGGCGCAGGTGTGCGCCAGCAGGATCGGCAGGAACACCAGGGTCGGGTCCGGCGCGCCTTGCTGGGCGCGGTACATGAAGACGGTGACCGGCAGCAAGGTCAGCGAGGAGGCGTTGAGCACCAGGAACAGGATCTGCGCATTGCTCGCCGTGGTGCTGCTCGGGTTGAGCTCCTGCAGGGCGCGCATGGCCTTGAGGCCGATGGGGGTGGCGGCGTTGTCCAGGCCCAGGCCGTTGGCGGCGAAGTTGAGGGTGATCAGCCCCAGCGCCGGATGGCCGCGCGGCACCTCGGGCATCAGGCGGGCGAACAGCGGGCCGAGCAGCCGCGCCAGGGCGTCCACCAGGCCGGCCTTCTCGGCGATGCGCAGGATGCCGAGCCAGAGCGTCAGGGTGCCGAACAGGAGCACCATGACCTCCACCGACAGCTTGGCCATGGCGAACAGGCTCTCCACCATGGCGGCGAAGACCCCGGCGTTGCCGGCTACCAGCCACTGCCCGAAGGCGCTGATCCCGGCGACGATGAAGAAGCCCAGCCACAACCCGTTGAGCATCGGTGTTCTCCCGGCAAAACGGCGATGATAACCGCAGCGTCGGGTCCGCGCAGGGACGCCGTTCAGTCTGCGGTCATCGCCGCCGGGTTATCCTGTGACCTTTCAAGAAAATCGCTGGAGTCCGCTCATGCGTCTGCCCCTTCTCGCCCTGCCGCTGGTGCTCGCCGCCAGCCCGGTGTTCGCCTTCAATCTCAACGACGCCGTCAACGCCTACAACAGTGCCAATGGCAACAACAACGCCAAGGCCACCGCCGCCGCGGCCGCCACGCCCCAGGCCCAGGGCCTACTGCAGGCCCTGACTACCCAGCTCAACGTCACCCCGCAACAGGCGGTGGGCGGCACCGGCGCCCTGCTCGGCCTGGCCAAGAACCAGCTGGTGGGCAACGACTACAGCCAGCTGGCCAAGGCGGTGCCGGGGCTGGACCAGCTCGCCGGCGCCAACGCCGCGGGCGGTCTGGCGCAACTCGGCGGCCTGGGCAATCTGCTCGGCGGCGGTGGCCAGGATGCCAAGCAGAGTCCGCTGGGTAGCCTGCTGGGTTCGGTCGACAGCCGCCAGGACGTCGACAAGACCTTCAACGCCCTGGGCATGAACAGCGGCATGACCACCCAGTTCGCCCAGGTGATCCTGGGTTACCTCGGCAAGCAAGGCACCCAGCCCTCCCTGCTGAGCACCCTGGGCAATGTCTGGGGCCTGTGACGGCGCACCACGCTGGCTGACCCGCGCGGCGGCCAGCACGGAGCCGGACTGTGCCGAGGCGCCACTGGGCTGGCTCTACGCCGACCGGGGCTCCCTCACCGAACGGCTCACCGCCCTCAGCGACGACCACTTCGCCGTCGAGGTGATCGCCGAGGGCTGGCAAGCGCTGCGCCCGGACGAGTGCCAGGCCTTGGACGTTCCCCTGGCCAGCCCTGGCTGGGTCCGCGAGGTCTGGCTACGCGGCAAGGGGGAAGCCTGGGTGTTCGCCCGCAGCGTGGCGGCGCGCGAGGCCCTGGAGGCGGCCGACTTCGACCTGGCGGCGCTGGGCGATCGCCCGCTCGGCCACTGGCTGTTCCAGGCGCCGGCCTTCGTCCGCGGGCCGCTGGAGGCCTGTCGCTATCCCCAGGCCTGGCTGCCCGAGAATACCGAGTCCACGGCCTGCTGGGCCCGCCGCTCGGTGTTCCGCCGCGCGCCCTTGGCGATCCTGGTGAGCGAGGTATTCCTGCCGGCGTTCTGGCCCCACGCCGAACACGAGTCCTGATCGCTCCATCGCCGCGGCAGGGCCCTTATAATCGCCGGGCCCTTCGCCATGCAGCCGTCCGATGAAAAAGAAAGCTTCCCGCCCCCGTGATCGCCGCCCTGTCGCACCGCGCACCCCCGAACCCAGCGCCCGGGTCATCGCCACGCGCCCGCGCAGCGAACGTATCCGCGACTTCGTCCAGCTCACCCGGCTGGACAAGCCCATCGGCATCTACCTGCTGCTCTGGCCGACCCTCTGGGCATTGTGGATCGCCGCCGAAGGCGTGCCGAGCCTGAAGAACCTGGTGATCTTCGTGCTCGGCGTGGTGCTGATGAGATCGGCCGGCTGTGTGATCAACGACTTCGCCGATCGCCACTTCGACGGCCACGTCGCCCGCACCAAGCAGCGCCCCCTGGCCACCGGCCGGGTCACGCCCAAGGAGGCGCTGATCCTCTTCGCCGCCCTGGTGCTGGTCAGCTTCGGCCTGGTGCTCTGCACCAACGCCACCACCGTCTGGCTGTCCTTCGGCGCCCTCGGCGTGGCGGCGCTCTACCCCTTCATGAAGAGATACACCTACTACCCCCAGGCGGTACTGGGCGCGGCCTTTTCCTGGGGCATGCCCATGGCCTTCACCGCCGAGACCGGCCAGTTACCGGCAGCCGCCTGGCTGCTGTTCGTCGCCAACGTGATCTGGACGGTGGGCTACGACACCTACTACGCCATGGCCGATCGCGAGGACGATCTGAAGATCGGGGTGAAATCCACCGCCATCCTGTTCGGCGACGCCGACCGGGTGATCATCGCCACCCTGCAGGGCCTGACCCTGCTCTGCCTGGCGCTGGCCGGCGGCCGCTTCGGCCTGGGCCTGCCCTTCTACCTGGGCCTGGTCGCGGCGGCGGGCTGCTTCGCCTGGGAGTTCCACGCCACCCGCCATCGTGAGCCGCTGGTGTGCTTCAAGGCCTTCCTGCACAACCACTGGGCGGGCCTGGCGATCCTCTTGGGGATCATCGCCGACTACGGGCTGCGCTGAGCCGGAGTGCCCTCGGCGGCGTCGGCCACCACCTCCGGCAGCGCCTCGGGCTGTGGCGCCGGTACCGGCTTGGCCTTGGCGCTCTTGCGGCTCTGCTGCCAGGCCACCGCCAGGCCACTGGCGCAGATGATGAGGATGCCGACCAGCGCGCCGCCGTCCGGCACGTGGCCGAAGACGAAGTAGCCGATGATGCCGGCGGTGACGATCTGGCCATAGCTGAAGGGCGCCAGCAGTGCCGGCGGCGCATAGCGGAAGGCCTGGGTCAGCAGCAGGTGGCCGGACATGCCGAAGAAGCCGAGCAGCGCCAGCATGAAGCCATGGGTCAGTGTAGGGATCTCCCAGAAGAAGGGCACCACGCTGCTCAGCACCAGGGTATTGATGATGCCGGTGAGGAAGTTGCTGGTGGTGGGGCTATCGATGCCGCTGAGCAGCCGCGTCAGCAACTGGTAGAGGCCGAAGCACACCGCCGAGCAGACCGGCAGGAGCACTGCCGGGGTGAACAGCTGGCCGCCCGGCCGGACGATGATCAACACCCCGACGAAGCCGGCCAGTACCGCGGCCCACTGACTGCGGGTGACCCTTTCCTTGAGCAGCGGCACCGACAGCGCCGTTACCATCAGCGGGGCGAGGAAGTTGACCGCCGTGGCCTCGGCCATTGGCAGATAGCGCAGCCCGGTGGTGAAGAACAGGCTGCAGCCGATCAGGCACAGTGCCCGCAGCACCTGCAATCCGGGTCTCTTGGTACGGATCACCGCCAGGCCCGAGCGGGGAATGAAGATGCCCATCATCAGCAGGGTGTGGGAGAGGTAGCGCGCCCAGACCACCATGACCACCGGATAGAAACCGGACAGGTACTTGGAGAGGGCATCGTGGGAAGCGAACAGCCAGACCGCCAGGCAGATCAGGGCGATACCCTTGAGCGGCTGGTCGGCGAATCTCAGAGTGGGTCCTGCTGGGGCGCTCATTGGACTCCCGTGGCGCTTTGAGTCTGTTCAACGCCTGCTGCGCGTCGGCCAAACGGCGTTGAAAATGTCTTCGGAATGCTCATTTACCCTTTGTAAACTCCGCTTCCTCAGCCATTTTTGCCCTGTTTGCCTCTAGCTCGCGAGATTTGAACAAACTCTGACGGCGGTCCGCGACCGCCTGCATGATCCGGCCGTCCTGCACGGCGGTCCGTCGGCGAGACCGCCGACTCGGGACATGGACCTCGACGACCGCGGAGCGTGCCGGGAGGAAGCCGTCCTGTCGCCCCTAGGACCGCGATACCGGGCGATATTTCAATAGCTTACTAACTATGACCGCGGCCTAACCGCCGTCTCCCCGAGCTTAGTCCAACCGCCCCGCGAAGCTCAATGCGATTGTCAGACAAGTCCGCTGGCGGCGCGCACCACGGCTTCGTCCGCCGCCAGCGCCTGGGGGATCTGCTCGCGCAGGTAAGCGACCCAGGTCTTGATCTTGGCATCCAGGTATTGCCGCGAGGCATAGAGGGCGTAGGCGTTGAGGCGTTGCAGGCGATAGGCCGGCAGCACCCGTACCAGGCTGCCGTCGCGCAGGCCGTCCACCGCCGAATAGATCGGCAGCACGCCGATGCCCAGGCCCTGGCGCAGGGCCTCGGTCATGGCGTCGCCCACATTGACCTGGAAGGGCGTCTCGCCGAGGCGGAAGGTTTCCAGTCCGTTGGGCCCCTCGAAGTTCCAGCGGTCGAAGGACACCACCGGGCTGATGAATCTCAGGCAGGCATGGTTGGCCAGTTCCGCCGGGGTCTGCGGTTGGCCGTGCTCCGCCAGGTAGGCGGGCGAGGCGCAGAGGATGCTGTAGGTCTGGCCGATCTGCTGGGAGACGAAGCCGGAGTCGGGCAACTCGGCGGCGACCACGATGGCCAGGTCGAAGCCCTCTTCCAAGAGATCCGGAATGCGATTGGCCATGGTCAGGTCGAAGCGCACCTCGGGATGCAGCTTGCGATAGCCCGCGACGGTACGGATCACGTAGTGCTGGCCGATACCGGTCATGCTGTGCACCCGCAGCCGGCCTTCCGGCCGGGCCTGGGCATGGCCCGCCTCGGCCTCGGCCTCCTCGACGTAGGCGAGGATCTGCTCGCAGCGTGCCAGGTAGCGCTGGCCGGCCTCGGTCAGCGCGATGCGTCTTGTCGTCCGGTGCAGCAAGCGCGTGCGCAGGTGGGTTTCCAGGTGGGCCACCGCCCGGGAGACGTGGGCCGTGGTGGTCTGCAGCGTCTGGGCCGCACCGGTGAAGCTGCCGCTTTCCACCACGGCGACGAAAACGCGCATGTTGTGCAGGGTGTCCATGCCGCCTCGACAGTCTGACGAAAGTGCCATTCTCCACATTATTTCAGTATGTGAAACAAAGATTCGCTGGCTGATGCCCTAATCGGCCCACCGAGAATTTTATAGAATCGTTAGCATCCTAATGGTAATCCCGCCCGGCCGTTCGCCTGCGGGATGCCCGCTTCGCGCTCCAGCCCATTCCGCCGTCCTGCTCGCGCCACCGGCGCCACCCCAGGGACGGCCTCGTTGCAAACGGACCCCCCACGTGCCGCCTTCCCCTTGCAGAGGATGGCCCGCGCTGGCGGTGGTCGCTCTGGCGACCCTGCTGGCCGGGTGCATCAGTACCGGTCATAACGCGCCCCAGGCGCAGCGTCTCGACGATCAGGCCCTGGCCACCGATGCCGCCATCCAGGCCGCCGCACGCCAGGCGGCCTGGCCCGAGCGCCAATGGTGGCGCGCCTATGGCGATGCCCAGCTGGATGCCTGGATCGCCAGCGCCCTGGCCGACAACCCCCGCTTGGCCACCGCCGCCGCCCGGGTGCGCCGCGCCGAATCCCTGGCCGGCCTGGCGGAATCCCGCGAAGCCTTGCAGGTAGAGGCCAAGGGCGCCTTCAAGCGCTACAGCTGGCCCACCGACGGCTTCTACGGTCCCGGTGAGCTGGCCGACCGCACGACCTGGAACAACAACGCCGAGCTGGGGCTGAGCTACGCCCTGGACTTCTGGGGCCGCGAGCGCGATGCCAGCACCCAGGCCCTGGACCAGGCCCACCAGGCCGCCGCCGAGGTACGCGCCGCCGAACTGGAGCTGGCCGGCAACATCGTCCGTACCTACATCGGCTTCGCCCTGCACCACGACCAGCGCGACATCCTCGCCGCCACCCTGGAACAACAGCGCCAGCTGGCCGCCCTGGCCCAACGGCAACTGGACGGCGGCCTCGGCACCCAGTTCGAGGTGAGCCAGGCCCGCGCCCTGCTACCCGAGACCGAGCGCCAGCTGGAAGCCCTGGACGAGACCCTGGCGCTGGATCGCAACCAGCTCGCCGCCCTGGCCGGCAAGGGCCCGGGTGCCGGCGCCGCCCTGCAACGCCCACGCCTGACCCTGGGCGCGGCGCCGCGGCTGCCCAGCGCCCTGCCGCTGGAACTGGTCGGCAAGCGCCCCGACGTGGTCGCGCGCCGCTGGCAGATCGCCGCAGCGGCCAAGGGCGTGGACGTCGCCCGCGCCAGCTTCTATCCCAACGTCGACCTGGTGGCCAACGTCGGCCAGTTCCTCACCCTGGGCCGCCTCAGCGAGATGCTGACCCACGCCAAGACCGGCTCCTTCATAGGTCCCGCGTTCTCCTTGCCTATCTACGACGGCGGTGCCCTGCGCAGTCGCCTCGGCGCGGAATCGGCGGCCTACGACCTGGCCGTCAGCGCCTACAACCAGACCCTGGTGGACGCGCTCAAGGATGTCTCCGATGCCCTGATCAAGGCCGACTCGACCGCCAGGCAGGCCACCCTCGCCGACCAGGCCAGCGAGGAGGCCCGGCGCACCTACGACATCGCCCGCGAGGCCTTCCGCCGCGGCCTGACCGACTACCTGCACGTGCTCGATGCCCAGACCCGGCTGTTCGCCCAGCAGCGCGTCACCGCCCAGGTGCACGCCCGGCGCCTGGCCGCCCAGGCCGATGCCCTGGTCGCCCTCGGCGGTGGCGCGGCGCTGGAGCCTAGTCCCGCCGACCAGGACCTGGTACCGGCCCGCGTGGCCGTCGAACGGGCGGCTCGATGAGCGCCAGCGCCGCCACCGCCTCGCCGCTACGCCAGGCCCTGGGCGCCTGGGCGCGCAGCGACGGCAGCCTCTGGCTGTACCAGGCCAAGGTGCTGCTCGCCGCCAGCCTGACCCTCTGGCTGGCCATGCGCCTGCAGCTGCCGCACCCCAGCTCGGCGGTGATCACCGTGTTCATCGTCATGCAGCCGCAGAGCGGCCAGGTGCTGGCCAAGAGTTTCTACCGGGTGCTGGGTACCCTGCTGGGACTGGCGGTGATGCTGGTGCTGATCGCCTTGTTCGCCCAGGAGCGGGTACCCTTCCTGATCTTCCTGGCGCTGTGGATAGGTCTCTGCGTGGCCGGCTCGGCGCGCTACCGCGACTTTCGCAGCTACGCCTGCATGCTGGCCGGCTACACCGCCGCCCTGATCGGTATTCCCGCGGCGCTGAACGCCGATACCGCCTTCATGTCGGCAGTGATGCGGGTGCTGGCCATCACCCTGGGGGTGCTCTGCAGCGGCGCGGTGAGCGCGGCGGTCTTTCCGCAGACCAGCACCACGGCCATGCGCACGGCGCTCCATCGGCGCATGGGCGTCTTCTCCGGCCTGGCCGCCGATGTGCTGCGCGGCCGCCTCGACCGCGCCACCCTGGAAGCCGCCGGGGTGCGCCTGGCCGCCGAAGCGGTAGGGCTGGAGAGCCTGCGCAGCGCCACCGCCTTCGAAGACCCGCACATGCGCATGCGCAGCGGGCGTTTGGCGCGCCTCAATGCCGAGTTCATGGGCCTCACCACCCGCCTGCATGCCCTGAGCCGGCTGCTGATGCGCCTGCGCGAACGCGAGGCCGAGGTGCCTTTGCAGGCGCTGGAACGCCTCTGGACGCCGCTGCTCGAATGCTTCGAGGAATGGCGCGGTCAGTCCCTCAGCGATCGCGCGGCACCGGCGGCGGCCGCACGGCTGGAGGCCCTGCACCAGGCCCTGCGCCCCCGCATCCGCGCCCTGCGCGCCGAACTGCCACCGCTGAGCGAGCTGGACCGGCGGGATTTCGAGACCGCGGTGGAGCTGCTCTTCCGCTTCACCGGCCAATGGCATGCCTATCTGCAGACCCATGTCTCCCTGGCGGCGCCGCGGCATAGTCGCGAACAGTGGAAGCCGCGCTTCGTGGCCAAGGCCAATGCCTTCGGCGCGGCGGTCACCGGGATTCGCAGCGCCTTCCTGGTGCTGGTGCTCGGCGCCTTCTGGATCGCCAGTGCCTATCCCAGCGGCGGCATGCTAGCGCTCAACGCGGCGGCCGTCTCGGCGCTGGCCTCGGCCTCGCCCGATCCCAAGCGCACCGCCCTGCAGATGGCCGTCGGCGCCAGCGGCGGGGTGCTGCTGGGCTTCTTCCTGACCTTCTTCGTCTTTCCCTGGATCGCCGGCCTGCCACTGTTGCTGCTGGCCCTGGCGCCGGTGTTCATGCTCGGCACCTGGCTCTCCTTGCGCCCGGGCTGGCTGGGCTACGGCCTGGGCTGCCTGGTGTTCTTCTGCTTTACCTCGATCCCCGACAATCCGCCGGTCTACGATGCCTACGCCTTCATCAACAACGGCATCGCCGTGGTGCTGTCGATGGTGATCACCGCGGCGGTCTCGGCGGTATTGCTGCCGCCCAACAGTCCCTGGCTGTGGCGGCGCCTCGAGCGCGACCTGCGCCAGCAGCTGGTACGGGCAGTGAGTGCACCGCTGCCCCATTTGGCCCCGACCTTCGAGGGCCAGACCCGCGACCTGCTCAACCAGGCCTATGGCGTCAGCGCCGGCCGGGGCGAGGCCCAGCGACGGCTGATCGGTTGGGCCTTCAGCGTGCTGGAGATCGGCCACGCGGTGATCGAGCTGCGCCAGCTGCAGGCGCGGCTGCCCGCGGCGCCGCACTATGCCGAGCACAGCCCCTGGCGCCAGGCCATCCGTGTGCTCGGTCGCGCCCTGGTGCGGCTCTTCCTCAAGCCCGACGCGGAGAACCTGCGCCGCGCCCTGGCGGCGGTGGAAGCGGCCCTCACCGCCGTGAGCGCAGTGACCGAAGCGCCAGAATTGCCCTACGACGAATCGCCCCTGCGCCAGGTGCAGAGCGACCTGAATTTCATCCGCAGCGCCCTGCTCGATCCCCAGGGGCCCCTGGCCCGCTACCAGGAGACCACCCATGCCGCGTGAAATCGCCTTCCACGGCCTCTACCTGCCCACCGTGACGGTGCTGTTCCTGGTCGCCGCCCTGCTCGCCTGGGCGCTGGACCGGGTGCTCGCCGCGGTGGGGCTCTATCGCCTCGTCTGGCATCCGGCGCTGCTGCGCCTGGCCCTCTTCACCTGCCTCTACTGCGCCCTGGCGCTGTGCGTCTATCGCTAGGACTTTTGCCATGATCCTCAAGAAACTCTTCGGCGTGCTCTTTACCCTGCTGGTGGTCGCCCTGGCCTTGATCCTCGGCCGGCTGCTCTGGGTGCACTACATGAACGATCCCTGGACCCGCGACGGCCGGGTGCGCGCCGAGGTCATCACCATCGCCCCCGACGTCGCCGGGCTGGTCACCGAGATCGCCGTGCGCGACAACCAGTGGGTGAACAAGGGTGACCTGCTGCTGCAGATCGATCCGGAACACTACGAGATCGCCGTCCACCAGGCCGAAGCCACGGTCGCCGCGCGCAAGGCCACCCTGGCCATGCGCCAGCAGAATGCCCGTCGCCGCGCCGACATCGACAGCCTGGTGGTTTCCCGCGAGAACCGCGAGGATGCCAGCGCCGCCGCCCTGGCCGCCGAGGCGGATCTGCGCCAGGCCCAGGCCCAGTTGGAAGCGGCGCGCCTCAACCTCAAGCGCACCCGGGTACTGGCGCCGGTCGACGGCTACGTCACCAACCTGTCGGTGTTCAAGGGCGACTATGCCGCCGCCGGCGCACCCAAACTGGCCGTCATCGATGCCCATTCGTTCTGGGTCTATGGCTACTTCGAGGAAACCAAGCTGCCCCATGTGCAGGTGGGCGCCGCCGCCGAGATGCGCCTGATGAGTGGCCAGGTCCTGCATGGTCACGTGGAAAGCATCGCCCGTGGTATCTACGACCGTGACAACCCGCAAAGCCGTGAACTCACCGCCGACGTCAATCCCACCTTCAACTGGGTGCGCCTGGCCCAGCGGGTACCAGTGCGCATCGCCCTCGATCCCCTGGAGGATGGGGTGCTGCTGGCCGCCGGGACCACCTGCACGGTGGTACTGGAAGACGTCCGCGGCGAGCGTTCCTGGTGGGATGCCTTCTGGCAGGGCTGAGCGGTTTTCCAGCGCGCGGTGCCTTCCGAGCGCCTAAAACGACGACACCCCTGACGTCGGCAGACCTCGGCAATGGCCCAAGTCGGTCGAATTCAGGGGTGTAGTCGTATCCAGCCCAGTCCGCTACGAGTGCGAAGGTACTCCCTGTACCCTTGGAACGCGCCCTTACTGCAGAGCGTCCCGACCTTGTGGCCCTTGCGTCTCTTCGGGTGAGACGACTTCGAGGTTGTCAATTGAACCGGCTTAAAGCTGCAGTTCGATGACAGCGCCTCGGCTACCGGTCGTCACGACCGGTAGCCTGTCCAGCCTTCAGGAAGCTGGCGTCAGGGACGCCGACGACCCATGAAGAAGGACACCACGAACAGCACCAGGAACAGCACGAAGAGGATCTTGGCGATACTGGTGGCGGTACCGGCAATGCCACCGAAACCCAGGACGCCTGCGATGATGGCGATGATCAGGAAAGTGATAGCCCAGCTCAGCATGGTGTTTCTCCTATTTATTGCAAGTGCACTCAGCGGACGACAGCACCTGTCCAGCGAGCAGTGGTTGTAGTAGCGATATCCTGGGTGTCCAGACTCGCCATCCGTGGTTCCACATCGGTTACTTCAAGATCTATACCGTTGAGGTTGTGCGTCTGGTTGAGCGCGCGACCCATCATCAAGGCGCTGAGCAACATCCCGACACTCACGACCGCGGCTGCGATGAACAACGAAATCAACAGCAGCATCCAGGCCATGGCCATCTCCTCAGAACACCCAGCGGGTCTGCTTTACCAGACGGTCACCGTTGGACTGTGCGGGGATGGCCTTGAGTTCCCCACGACCTTGGCTCGCCAGCGGTTTGGCTGCAGGGACCATGGCCTGGGCGGCGATGCGGGTGGAGTCGATGAGTGCCTGCTCGCGGCTGACGTCCTGCCCCTGGGGAGCGGCGACGGCGGCGCTGGCGAAGCAAGCGAAGAGCGCAGTACCTACCAAGTGCTTGCGAAGGGTCTGGCTGATCATCGGGTCTCTCCTGCATTCCGTGGGCCCTCGTGGGGCCGGCTTGCAAGGGAGATTGCAGACTGCGTGCCAGCTTTTTAGAAATAAAATATTACTTATAAATCAATAACTTAATACTTTTCGACGAGTACTAGGAACTTGCACCTTGCAAGGTGCAACGCCTGGAGCATTGCGTTTTGCATGATGCTTGACGGCCACGGCTGGCCTGTCAGCACCCGGAATCAGCTATCACGAGGGAAGGCGTGGGCGAGAAGCGGCCATTTTTTGCCTTGAACGCTCTTTCGGTAGCGTTCCTGGCGCAAGGATTGCGTTCTGCACGACCGCTCCTAGCGTGCGCTCTCGATCTCCACCGGTCCTACGGATTGCAACTTGCACGATGTATCATGGACTAACTGCCAGCTCTGTCCTTTCGCGCGTGTCGGCCTGCGGGCCCGGAGTCTTTCCCGTCATGGAACAAACCAGCGGTCGCATCCTGCTCGTGGACGACGAAGCCGCCATCCTGCGTACCTTCCGCTTCTGCCTGGAGGACGCCGGCTACAGCGTCGCCACCGCCAACAGCGCCGCCCAGGCCGAAGCCCTGTTGCTGCGGCAGGTCTACGACCTCTGCTTCCTCGACTTGCGCCTGGGCGCGGACAATGGCCTGGACGTGCTCCAGCAGATGCGCATCCAGGCACCCTGGATGCGGGTGGTGATCGTCACCGCCCACTCGGCCATCGACACCGCCGTGGATGCCATGCAGGCCGGGGCCGCCGACTACCTGGTGAAACCCTGCAGCCCGGACCAACTGCGCATGGCCGCGGCCAAGCAGCTGGAATTCCGCCAGCTCTCGGCGCGCCTGGAGGCCCTCGAAGGCGAGGTGCGCAAGTCCAGCGCCGGCCTCGACTCGCGTAGCCCGGCGATGATGAGCATCCTCGAGACCGCGCGGCAGGTCGCCACCACCGACGCCAACGTACTGATCCTTGGCGAATCCGGTTCCGGCAAGGGCGAACTGGCCCGCGCCATCCATGCCTGGAGCCGCCGCGCCAAGAAGACCTTCGTCACCATCAACTGCCCGTCGCTGTCCGCGGACCTGATGGAAAGCGAAATGTTCGGCCATACCCGCGGTGCCTTCACCGGCGCCAGCGAGAGCACCCTGGGCCGGGTCAGCCAGGCCGACGGCGGCACCCTCTTCCTCGACGAGATCGGCGACTTTCCCCTGGCCCTGCAGCCCAAGCTGCTGCGCTTCATCCAGGACAAGGAATACGAGCGCGTCGGCGATCCGGTGACCCGCCGCGCCGACGTGCGCATCCTCGCCGCCACCAATCGCAACCTGGAGCAGATGGTGGCGGAAAACGAATTCCGCGAAGACCTGCTCTACCGCCTCAACGTCATAGTGCTCACCCTGCCGCCACTGCGCGAGCGCAAGGAAGACATCGTCGACCTGGCCGAGCGCTTCCTCGCCCGCTTCGTCAAGGACTACAACCGTCCCGCCCACGGCTTCAGCGAGGCGGCGCTGGAAGCCCTGCGCAGCTACGGCTGGCCGGGCAACGTGCGTGAGCTGCGCAACGTCATCGAGCGGGCCAGCATCATCTGCGGCCAGGACCTGGTGGACGTCAACCACCTGGGCCTGGGCGACGGTCCGACCCCCAACGGTGCTGCCAGCGCGCCGCGGGTCGGCGAGGCGCTGAGCCTGGAGGCCCTGGAACGCGCCCACATCGCCGCGGTGATGGCCACCAGCGAAACCCTCGACCAGGCCGCCAAGACCCTGGGCATCGATGCCTCCACGCTGTATCGGAAACGCAAGCAGTACGGGCTATGAAACTGCCGATCAAGCTGCACACCCGCCTGTTCCTCAGTATTTCCGCCCTCATCGCCGTGGCCCTTATCGGACTATTGGTGGGACTGGTGAGCGTCCTGCACCTGGCCCGCGAGCAGAGCGTGCAGACGCGCAGCAACCTGGACTTCATCAACCTGACGCTGAACATGCGCCAGGAACTGAGCAACAGCCTGTTCCAGATGCTCGACGGGGCGCCCGATCCCCAGTCGCTGATGGCGGCCCAGCAGCGCTTCGAACGGTACCTGCAGCTGGTCGAAGGCCAGATGCGCAAACCCGAGCAGCGCGTCATCCTGGAGGACGTCAAGCAGCGCTACCAGCGCTTCGCCAACTATCTGCGCTCACCGCCCACGAGCTATGGCGAGTTGCGTGCCGACCGGGGTTTCCAGGAGACCCTCAACGCGCTGCGCACCCGCATCTACGATCTGCAGCGCAGCTACGTGGTCACCCTGGAGCGCATGCAGGACGAAGCCCACGACCGGGCGGTGATCATCGCCCTGCTGCTGGCGCTGATCGGCGTGGCCATCCTGGTCACCGGGGTGGTGACCGCCAACGGCATCGCCAAGCGCTTCACCGGCCCCATCGACGGCCTGGCCAAGGCCGCCGAACGCATCAGCCAGGGCAACTTCGACGTCCAGCTGCCCACTTCGCAGATCGCCGAGTTCACCCTGCTCAGTCGGCGCTTCGGCAACATGGCCCAGGCCCTGCACCGTCTCAGCCAGACCAACGTCGAAGCCCTGGTGGCCGGTCAGCGACGCCTGCAGGCAGTGCTCGACAGCATCGACTATGGCCTGGTGATCCTCGATCCCCAGGGCAATATCGAACACGCCAACCCGGTGGCCTGTCGCCAGCTCGGCTGGAACGAGAATCACCTGGGCGAATCCCTGATCGCGGCCCTGGAACGCCCGGAGATCGAGGCGAGCCTGCAGCGCGTGCTCGCCGGCGGCGCCCTGAATGCGGCGCCCGAAGACCTGGAGATCCGCGTCGACGACGAGGTGCGGCTGCTGGCCTGGAGTCTGACCCCGGTCAACCACGCCGATGGCCGCAGCGTCGGTGCGTTGATGGTGCTGCGCGACGTCACCGAACAGCGCGCCTTCGACCGGGTACGCAACGAATTCGTCCTGCGCGCCTCCCATGAGCTGCGCACCCCGGTCACCGGCATGCACATGGCCTTCGGGCTGTTGCGCGAAAGACTCAAGGTGGCGCCCGAGTCCCGCGAGGCCTATCTGCTGCAGACGGTGGACGAGGAAACCCATCGCCTGGTGCAGCTGATCAACGACCTGCTGGACTATTCCCGTCACCAGAGCGGTCTGCAGCGCCCGGAAAAGCTGCCGATCGAGATCGGCGACCTGCTCGAAGAGGCCCGCGCCCGCCATGCCGACGAGGCCCGCGAGCGCGAGGTCGAGTTGACGGTGGAGTTGCTGCACACCCCGCTGCCGCGGGTCAGCCTGGACCCCAGGCAACTCGGACGGGTGTTCGACAACCTGCTGAGCAACGCCCTGCGCCACACCCCGGCGGGGGGCCGTATCGTCATCCAGGCACTGCGTCAGAACGACCAGCTGCTGATGGCGGTGCAGGACAACGGCGAAGGCATCGCCTATGCCCAGCAGGGCCGGGTGTTCGAGCCTTTCGTGCAGATCGGCAGCCAGAAGGGCGGCGCCGGCCTGGGCCTGGCACTCTGCAAGGAAATCATCCGCCAGCACGGCGGCCGCATCGGCGTGGTGTCCCGCCCGAGCCAGGGCACCCAGATCTTCATGACCCTGCCGACCTGAGCCAGGCGGCACGCCGGTTGATTGCGATCTTGCTTGGGCTGATGGCGATCAACGCCCGCACAGACAGCCCCCTCTCCCCCTAGGAGAGGGTTGGGGAGAGGGAGTCTCTTGCCTCGATGTCCCGGTGGAAAAGGCTGCGCCGTTTTCCACGCTACAGGGCTGAAGACGAACATCCGCTCGAAGCGCCCCCTCTCCCTCCGAGAGAGGGCTGGGGTGAGGGAAACCCTCGCGGCGAACTCCCCGTGGAAAAGGCTACGCCGCTTTCCACGCTACGGTGCGGAGCCCGGCGGAATCGCGGCCATGGCGGTCCGCCGATGCGGCCGCTCCTACAGAAACGGGAATGCACTGTAGGAGCGGCCCATGGCCGCGATTGGGTTACGCATCAGCGGTCGCGCTAAAGACCGTTGCGCCTTGTTTACAGCAGCGTCCGCGCCAGCGCCTGGCGCCAGCCGGCGTACAGCTCGGGCATGGCCTTGGCACGCGGCTCGTAGCGGCGCCGAGGGCGGTCGAGATCGGCCAGGGCCGCCGCGTCCTGCCACCAACCCAGCGCATGGCCGGCCAGGTGGGCGGCGCCCAGGGCCGAAACCTCCGGCGACAGGCTGCAGATCACCGGGCGCTGGAGCAGATCGGCCTGGAACTGCAGCAACCATTCGTTGCGCGTGGCGCCACCGTCCACCCAGAGCTCGTCCAGGGGCGTCGGGCTGTCCTGCTGCATGGCGTCGAAGACATCGCGAATCTGGTAGGCGATGGCCTCCAGCGCCGCTCGCATCAGGTGCGCCCGGCCGCAGCTCTCGGTGAGACCGCAGAACAGTCCACGCGCCTCGGCCCGCCAGTGCGGCGCCCCGAGACCGCCCAGCGCCGGGACGAAGTAGACGCCACCGTTGTCCGGCAGCGCCGCGGCCTCGGCGGCCAGGGCCTCCAGCTCGCCAGCGTCGCCCAGCAGCCGCGCCGTCCAGCCCACGGCGGCGCCGGTGTGGACGATGTTGCCTTCCAGGGCATAGGTCGGGGTATCACCCAGACGCCAGGCCAGGGTGGTGGCCAGGCCGTGGGCGGACACCACCGGCGCGGCGATGGGGGTCATCAGCGAAGAGCCGGTGCCCAGGGTGGCCTTGACCTTGCCCGGGACGAAACCGCCCTGGCCGAACAGGGCCGCGTGGGAGTCGCCGAGCATGGCCAGGATCGGCAGACCGCCCGGCAAGGCGCCCTGGGCACGCGTCTCGCCGAAGCAGCCGGCGCTGGGCCGGATCTCCGGCAGCGCCGCGCGGGGAATGTCGAACAGCTTGAGCAGTTGCTCGTCCCAGGCGCCACCGCGCAGGTCGAGCAGCTGGGTACGGGCGGCATTGGCCGCATCGATGAGGAAATGGGCGCCGCCGCTGAGCTGCCAGAGCAGCCAGCTGTCCACGGTGCCCAGGCAGATCTCGCCAGCCGCGGCACGGGCCGTACCGTTGGGAATGTGGTCGAGCAGCCAGCGCCATTTCCCGGCGGAGAACATCGGGTCCAGCGCCAGGCCGCTGCGCTCGCGGATCAGCTCGCCGTGGCCGGCGGCATGCAGGGCCTCGCACTGCGGCTGGGATCTCTTGCACTGCCAGCTCACCAGCGGACCGAGCAACTGGCCGCTGCTGCGCTCCCAGGCCAGGGCGGATTCACGCTGGTTGCTGATGGCGATGGCCGCCAGGGGCGCATCCACCAGGGCCAGGCAGTCGCCGATGGCGCCCTGCAGGGCCTGCCAGATCGCCAGGGGGTCCTGCTCGGCATAACCCGCCTGCGGATGCTGGACGCTGAGCGGCCGGGAACCACGGGCCACGACGCGGCCGGCGCGATCCACCAGGATCGCCTTGGCATTGGTGGTGCCCTCGTCGAGGGCGAGGATCAGCGGTTCGGCGGCCATGGCAGCTCCTGTTGTTCTTGTAGTCCTGCGCTTGCGGCTCAGCGCAGCCGCTGTACCGCGGCGACGATACCAGCGGCATCGATGCCGTGCTTGGCGCGGGTCGGCCCGCGGGCCCCGGCGGACGCATACTCGCCGTCGGCAATGCCCAGGCGAATCAGCGGCACGCCCAGGGCAGCCTCGGCCATGACCTCGGCGACCAGGCTGCCCAGGCCGCCGTTGGCATTGTGCTCTTCCACCGTGACCACTCCACCGCGGGCGGCGCAGAGGGCTTCCAGCAGGGCCTCGCGCTGCAGCGGACGGATCGACGACAGGTTGATCACCTGGGCGCTGATGCCCTGCTCGGCCAGCAACCGGGCGGCGTCGACGGCCTCGTGGACCACCGACCCCAGGGCCACCAGGCTGACGTCGTGACCCTGGCGCAGCACATCGACCTGGCCAGGGACGAAGCGGTAGTCGGGGCCGTGCAAGTCGGGCAGCGCCTTGCCGTCGAGGCGGACATAGACCGGGCCGTCATGGGCCAGGGCGTGCTCGACGATCTGCCGGCATTCGCTGCCATCGGCCGGCGCGTAGATTTCCACATGGCCGAAGCCGCGCATCACGGCGATGTCGTCCAGGCTGTGGTGGGTGCTGGCCAGGGGACCGTAGCTGGCGCCGGCATTGAGACCGAACATCTTGACGTTGGACCTGTTGTAGCAGACGTCCACCTTGACCTGCTCGTTGGCCCGGGAGATCAGGAAGGGCGCGGCGTTGCAGGTCACCGCCACCTTGCCAGCGAGGCCCAGGCCGGCGGCCACCCCGACCAGGGTCTGTTCGGCGATGCCGACGTTGACCAGGCGCTCGGGGAAGCGTTTGACGAAGGGGCCGATCTTGGCCGTGGAGGTGGAGTCGCTGACCACCGGCACCAGGTCGACGCCGGCGTCCACCGCGGCGATGAAGGCCTCGACCATGACGCTGGCGAGATGGGCTTCGCCCGGGGTCTGGGTATCAGTGGCCATGGTCGAGCTCCTCCAGCGCAGCGGCGATCTCGTCGCCCTTGGGCACCCGGTGGTGCCATTCGGGTTTGCCCTCGATGAAGGAAACCCCCTTGCCTTTCACGGTGTTGGCGATCAGCACCTGGGGCTGGCCACGGTGTTCGCGTAGCGCCTCCAGAGTCTCTACCAGCTGGGCGACGTCGTTGCCATCGCACTCGACGACATGGAAGCCGAAGGCGCGCCACTTCTCGGCCAGGGGTTCCAGCGGCAGGATCTCGGCGGTGAGGCCAGCCAGCTGCAGGCGGTTGTGGTCGACGATCACCGTGAGGTTGTCCAGTCGGTACTTGGCGGCGGTGAGGGCCGACTCCCAGTTGGAGCCTTCGCCCAGCTCGCCGTCGCCGGTCAGCACATAGACGCGGCGCGGGCTGCCATCACGCTGGGCGGCCAGGGCGATGCCGGTGGCCACGGGCAGGCCGTGGCCGAGGGCGCCGGTGTTGAGTTCGATGCCGGGGGTCTTCTGCCGCACCGGATGGCCCGGCAGGTGGGAGTCGAAGTGCTGGTAGGTGTCGAGCCATTCCGGCGGAAAGTAGCCGGCTTCCGCCAGGCAGCAGTAGAGTCCGCCGACGCCGTGGCCCTTGCTCTGGATGTAGATGTCGCGCTGGGGATCGGCGAGGCGTTGCGGGGCGACGTCGAGCAGGCGGAAGTAGAGGGTGGCGAGGATGTCGGTCTCCGACAGATCGGCCCCGGTGTGGCCGCCCGCAGGCGAAGCGGCGTTGAGCTGGATGACGCGCCGGCGGATCAGCCGGGCCTTCTCGCGAATCTGCGCGACGTCGTACTGGAACGGATTCATCAGGCGACCCCCTCGGGTTATCCGAAGCTGCGATGGAGCAGACGCCTGCCGAGGTTTCAGTGGGCGTCTTATGAATATTTATTCGTCACTGAAAATATATTTATCATTTAGACCCCATTCCGGGAGGTCGTCAATAGCCATCGACAGACCTCTTTCGGCTGATCGAGCGGGTAGGATGGGCGGCTGGCAAAGGGATTGCCGAGCGCATCTCCTTCCAGAGGACGTAGCGAAAAGGCGCTTGACTTCCATTCGGAACAGGCGGAGTCTGAATTAAAAATCAGGCACGCATAAATATTCAAGCGGGCCGCACACAAGAACAATAACCGCAGGAGAAGCTCGTGGACGCCAAAGCCCCGACCGCCTCGCCACCCGCCAAGCCCCTCACTCGCCTGGCCTTGCGCCTACCGCGTAACGTCGGCGGCCCGCTGATTGGCCTGGCGCTGTTGATCGCCGTGTTCTCCTTTGCCTCGGAGTACTTCTTCTCCGTCCGCAACGCCCTCAACATCCTCGACCAGGTGACCGTGCTCGGCATCCTCGCCATCGGCATGACCCTGGTCATCGTCATCGGTGGCATCGACCTTTCGGTGGGCTCGGTGCTGGCTTTCTCCATGATGCTGCTGGGTTGGCTCTACCAGGACATCGGCTGGTCCCTGGGGCTGGCGATTCCGGCCGCCATCCTCGGCGGCCTGGTCTGCGGCCTGGTCTCGGGATTGCTCATCGCCCGGGCGCGGCTACCCGCCTTCATCGCCACCCTGACCATGATGTCGGTGGCCCGGGGCCTGGCCAACATCCTTACCGACGGGCGCCAGATCGTCGGCTTCCCGGACTGGTTCACCAGCCTGGCCACGGTGCGCCACTTCGGCTTTCTATCCGTTACCGTCGGACTCTTCCTGTTGATGCTGTTGGTGGCCTGGGTCTTCCTGCGCTTTCGCGCGGGTGGCCGCAATCTCTACGCCATGGGCGGCAGCGCCGAGGTGGCGCGGCTGTCGGGCATCAAGGTGCGCACCCTCACGATCTGGATCTACGCCCTGAGCGGCGCCCTGGCAGGCCTCGCCGCGGTGGCCATGGCGGCGCGCCTGGACTCGTCCCAGCCCAGCGCCGGCCTGTCCCTGGAGCTGGATGCCATCGCCGCGGTGGTGATCGGCGGCGCCAGCCTCAGTGGGGGCGTCGGCAGCGTCGGCGGCACCCTGGTGGGCGTGCTCATCATCGGTGTGCTGCGCAACGGCCTGAACCTGCTGGGGGTCTCTCCCTTCGTGCAGCAGGTGATCATCGGCATCGTCATCGCCCTGGCCGTCACCCTGGATACCCTGCGCCGCCGTAACGGGCAGCGCTGAGTTCGACCCGCTTCGCGTAGACACCGCAGTACAACAATAACAACGGAGTGATTTCCATGCTGACCCCCAAGAAGCTGTTGCTCGGTACCCTGCTCGCCGCCATCACCTGCGCCGGTTCGGTCTCGGTCCAGGCCAAGGAAATGACCGTAGGCCTGGCCGTGGCCAACCTGCAGGCCGACTTCTTCAACCAGATCAAGCAGGCCGTCGAGGCCGAGGGCAAGGCCAAGGGCATCAAGGTGATCACCGTGGACGCCCAGGGCAACTCGGCGACCCAGGTCAACCAGATCCAGGACCTCATCACCCGCCAGGTCGACGCCCTGATCTACATCCCGGCCGGCGCCACCGCCGCCGGTGTCCCGGTCAAGGCGGCCAAGGCCGCCGGCATCCCGGTGGTGGCGGTGGACCGCAACGCCCCTGACGCCCCCGGCGACACCTTCATCGCCAGCGACAGCGTCGCCGCCGCCCGCACCCTGGCCGAGTACGTCGGCAAGGTCACCGGCGGCAAGGGTCGCGTTGCCATCCTCCAGGGCCAGATCGGCACCACCCCGGAGAACGACCGCGCCAAGGGCTTCGCCGAAGGCCTGGCCACCTTTCCCGAGCTGAAGGTGGTCGCCCAACAGCCCGCCGAATGGGCCCAGGACAAGGGCTTCGCCGTGGCCCAGGACATGCTCCAGCGCGATCCCAACATCACTGTCTTCTTCGGCCGTGCCGACGCCATGGCCCTGGGCGCCGCCCAGGCGGTCAAGGTGGCCAACCTCGATCATCCGGTGACCATCGTCGGCTTCGACGGCGACGTGGCCGGCCTCAAGGCCGTGGCTGCCGGCACCCTGTCCGCCACCATGACCCAGCAGACCCGCAAGATGGGCCGCCTGGCGCTGGAATCGGCGGTGGCGCTCAAGGAAGGCAAGCAACTGCCCAAGGAGCAGCTACAGGAGGCGATCCTGACCACCAAGGACAATGTCGCCCCCTTCATCGAGAACCATCCGTAAAGGTCCGACTGGCTAGCGGCGAGTAGTGCCCGCCGCGTCCACCACGCCTTCGGTGCCTCCCGAGCGCAGGCACCGCTTCTGCTCCCCCCTCGGAGGCCCCAATGTCCGCCGTCATGCCCCTGGAACAGCCCGCCGCCCTCAGCCTGAGAAACATCGGCAAGAAATACGCCGGCATCGAGGTACTGAGCGGGGTGGACGTCGACATCCAGCCCGGTGAGGTCCTGGCCCTGCTCGGCGAGAACGGTGCCGGCAAGTCCACCCTGTCCTCCATCATCGCCGGCCTGGTGCCGCCCGAGGCGGGGGGTCGCATGACCTGGCTGGGCCAGGACTACGCCCCGGCTTCCCCCGGCGCCGCCCTGGCGGCGGGCATCGGCCTGATCCACCAGGAAATCCGCCTGCTGCCGGAGCTGACCATCGCCGAGAACATGTTCGTCGGCCGCCTGCCCATGCGCGGCGGCCGCATCGATCGCACCTTCATGGAAACCGAGGCCCAGCGCCAGTTGGATCGTCTGGGGCTGAAGGTGCCCGCCACGCGCACCGTGGCGGGCCTGAGCGTGGCCGCTCAGCAACTGGTGGAGATCGCCAAGGCGCTCACCCTCAAGGCGCGCCTCCTGATCCTCGACGAGCCCACCGCGGCCCTCGGCGGGGAAGAAACCGAATTGCTGTTCGCCCAGGTCGAGCGACTCAAGGCCGAGGGCGTCTCCTTCATCTACATCAGCCATCGCCTGGAAGAGATCGCGCGGATCGCCGACCGGGTGCTGGTGCTGCGCGACGGCCGCCAGATCGCCCTGCACGCCACCGCCCAGGTACCGGTGCGGCAACTGGTGGAAGAGATGGTCGGCCGCAGCGTGGAACGCATCTTCCCGGCCATGGCCGCCCCCGCCGCCCGCGAGGTGCTCAGGGTCCGGGGCCTCAACTGTCGCGAGATGCCGCTCAAGGACATCGACTTCAGCGTGCGCGCGGGCGAAGTGTTCGGCGTGGCCGGGGTGGTTGGCGCGGGGCGTACCGAGCTGGTCCGCGCCATCGCCGGTGCCGCCGAGCAGGTCACCGGCGAACTGGTGCTGGAGGGCCAGGCCTGTCGCTTCGCCAGTCCCTACGACGCCATCCACGCCGGCATCGTGCTGGTCCCCGAGGATCGCAAGCAGCAGGGCGTGGTGGTCGACCACGCCATCGAGGAAAACCTCATCTATGGCAACACCGACCTGCTCGCCGCCGGCGGCTGGGTCTCCCCCGGCGGCCTGCGTGCCTTCGCCCGCAAGGCGGTCGCGCGCCTGGGCGTGAAGGGGCAGCCGGAACAGGCCATCGCCGCCCTCTCGGGTGGCAACCAGCAGAAGGTGATCATCGCCAAGTGGCTGGCGCGCAATCCCAAGGTCTTCATCCTCGACGAGCCCACCCGCGGCATCGACGTCGGCGCCCGCGCCGCCATCTACCAGGTGATCGCCGAACTGGCGGCCACCGGCATGGCGGTGATCGTGGTCAGCTCGGATCTCGACGAGGTCCTCGGCCTGTCGCATCGGGTCATGGTGATGAGCCGTGGCCAACAGATGGGCATTCTCGAACGTGAACAGGCCACCCCGGTGGCCGTGATGGAATTGGCTACCGCCTGACTAGGAGTTCTCTCATGCGTCTCTTCGATCTCGGCGGCCAGACCGCCTTCGTCACCGGTGCCGGCAGCGGCATCGGCCAGGCCATCGCCGTCGGGCTCGCCGAGGCCGGCGCCAACGTGGCCTGCTTCGACCTGCCCGGGAGCCGCGATCTGGCCGGTACCGTCGAGCGTATCCAGGCCCACGGCCGTCGTGCCCTGGCCCTGGAAGGCTCGGTGACCAGTGCCGCCGACCTGGCCGCCGCCGTGGTCCGTACCGAGGCCGAACTCGGCCCGCTGAGCCTGGCGGTCAACAGCGCCGGCATCGCCAACGCCCAACCCGCCGAGGAGCTGGAATTGGAGCGCTGGCAGCGCATGCTCGACATCAACCTCACCGGGGTGATGCTCAGCTGCCAGGCCCAGGCAAGGGTCATGCTGCCACGCGGGCGCGGCGCCATCGTCAACATCGCCTCCATGTCCGGCAGCATCGTCAACCGCGGTCTCTTGCAGGCCCACTACAACACCTCCAAGGCCGGGGTCATCCACCTGACCAAGAGCCTGGCGATGGAGTGGGCCGAGCGCGGCATCCGGGTCAACTGCATCAGCCCCGGCTACACCGCCACCCCCATGAACACCCGTCCGGAGGTGGCCGACCAGGTGAAGATCTTCGAGCAGACCACCCCGCTGGGCCGCATGGCCGAGGTGGAAGAGATGGTCGGCCCGGCGATCTTCCTCTGCAGCCCGGCCGCCTCCTTCTGTACCGGGGTGGATCTCATCGTCGATGGCGGCTTCGTCTGCTGGTAACACCTTTCACGATCTGCTGCGCGTCGGCCAAACGGCGTTGAAACGACCCTGGAAGGCCAGCCCCGTCGGAATGCTCATTTACCACGCGTAAACCCGAGCGCGGGTCCGATCCGCTTCCTCAGGTCTTTGATTCGCTGGCGCTCACCCTTCGGGCCAGCCGTTGGCTGTTACTCCCGTTGGTCGTTGCGCCTTGTTTGGCTCTAGCTCGCGAGATCGTGGCCTATAGCCCTAGGAGGTTTCACGTGGAACGTCGCTTCGCAGGTCAAACCGTAGTCATCACCGGCGGCTGCCGCGGCATCGGCGAGGGGATCGCCGAGCGCTTCGGGCGCGAGGGCGCCAACCTGGTACTGGTCTCCAACGCCGAGCGGGTGCATGACACCGCGGCGCGCCTGGCCACCGCCACCGGCGCCGAGGTGCTGCCGCTGGTGGTGGACATCACCGACGAGGCGGCGGTGGCCGACCTCTATGCCCAGGCCGAGGCGCGCTTCGGCCGCGTCGATGTCTCGGTGCAGAACGCCGGCATCATTACCATCGATACCTTCGATCGCATGCCGCGAGCGGACTTCGACCGCATCCTCCAAGTCAACACCACCGGCGTCTGGCTGTGCTGTCGCGAGGCGGCCAAGCGCATGGTGGCGGCCGGCCGGGGTGGACGCCTGATCAACACCAGCTCCGGCCAGGGTCGCCAGGGCTTCATCTACACGCCCCATTACGCGGCGAGCAAGATGGGCGTCATCGGCATCACCCAGAGCCTGGCCCACGAACTGGCGCGTCACGGCATCACGGTCAACGCCTTCTGCCCCGGCATCATCGAAAGCGAGATGTGGGACTACAACGACCGCGTCTGGGGCGAGATCCTCTCCACCCCCGAGAAAGGCTACGGCCAGGGCGAGCTGATGGCCGAGTGGGTCGGCAACATTCCCCTGAAGCGCGCCGGCACCCCTGCCGACGTCGCCGGCCTGGTGGCCTTCCTCGCGTCGGCGGACGCGGCCTACATCACCGGCCAGGCGATCAATGTGGATGGTGGCCTGATCATGTCCTGAGCGCCCCCTGGGCGTTCAGCCCGCAAAAGCCTTGGCGTCCAACGAGAGGCTGAGGGAAAATAGCGAGAAAATGCGCCCTTCTAACAGGTAAGTGCCTGCTTCTCGGCAGCTCGCCATGGCCAGGCCGGCCCGGCGAACCTGGGCGCAACCTAGCCGCTGGTACCGGGAATCTGGATGAGTAACCTCGAAGAACAACGCCTGCTGACCAAGATCGCCTCCCTCTACTACGAAGAAGGACTCAAGCAGTCGCAGATCTCCGAACAGCTCGACCTGTCGCAGTCCTTCGTCAGCCGCGCCCTGAGCCGGGCGCTCAAGGAAGGCATAGTGCGTATCTCGGTGCAGCGACCGCGCAACTTCCATCTGGAGCTGGAGCGCCAGCTGCAGCAGCGCTACGGTATTCGTCAGGCCATCGTGGTGGAGCCCACCGGTGACGACGAAGAGGCCATCAAGCAGGCCATCGGCTCGGCCGCCGCCCATTACCTGGAAACCAGCGTCACCGAGCAGGACCACATCGGCATCTCCTCCTGGAGTTCTACCATCCGCGCCATGGTCGGCCACATGCATCGCGGCAGCAGTCGCCAGGGCGCGACCGAAGTGGTGCAACTGCTCGGCGGGGTCGGCAACAAGGGCGCCTTCGAGGCCACCCTGCTGACCCAGCAACTGGCTAACCTGCTCGGCTGCCCAGCCTATCTGCTGCCTTCCCAGAGCATCGAGCAGTCTCCAGAGAGTCGCCAACGCATCCTGCAGCTGGACGAGGTCCGCGAAGTCACCGAACGCTTCGCCCGGCTCACCGTGGCCCTGGTCGGCATCGGCGAACTGGAGCCTTCGCAGCTGCTGCGCAACAGCGGCAACTACCACGGCGAAGCCATGCTGGAAGTGCTCGCCGCCCGTGGCGCGGTGGGTGACATCTGCCTGAGGTACTTCGACGCCCAGGGCCGCCCGGTGCTGGACGAGAGCGAGGAAACCGTGGTGTCGGTGGACCTGCCGCAACTGCTCGAGATCGACCGCGTGGTCGGCCTCGCCGGAGGCCTGCGTAAGGTCAATGCCATCCGCGGCGCCCTGCAGGGCGGCTACCTGGATGTCCTGGTGATCGACCTGCGCACCGCCCTGGCCCTGGTGCCCTGAGCGCACCGCGCAGTTGATTCGACCCGGGAAGCCGCGGCCTCCCGGACTCGGCTCAGAGGTGGAATTGCCGCACCGTGCCGTGCAGATCCCCGGCCAGGCGGGCCAGGTCGTTGCTGGCGGCGGCGGTCTGCCCGGCTCCGGCGGCGTTCTGGGTGGAAAGATCGCGGATGCTGGTGAGATTGCGATCCACCTCGCGCGCCACCTGGGCCTGCTCCTCGGTGGCGGCGGAGATGCTCAGGTTGCGCTCGGTGATCTGCACGATGTTGCGCCCGATCTCGCCCAGGGCTTCGCCAGCCGCGGCCGCCACCTCCAGGCAGGCGCCGGCCTGTTGGTTGCTGGTCGCCATGGCGCTCACCGCCTTGCCCGCCCCGCCCTGGATAGCGCCGATCATGTCTTCGATCTCGCCAGTGGACTGCTGGGTGCGCGCCGCCAGGGCCCGTACCTCGTCGGCGACCACGGCGAAACCGCGACCCGCCTCGCCGGCACGCGCGGCTTCGATGGCGGCGTTGAGCGCCAGCAGGTTGGTCTGTTCGGCGATGCCACGGATGACGTCGAGCACGCCACTGATGCGCTGCACCTGGCCGGCCAGGCCGTCGATCTCGGCGCCGCTGCTGGTGACCGCGGCGTGCAACGCCTGGATGGTCTGCAGGGTCTCCTCGACACGCCGCTGACCGACGTCGGCGGAGGTCCGGGAATCCTGGGCGGCGGCGCTGGCAGCGGCGGCATTGCGTGCCACCTCCTCTACCGCCGCGGTCATCTGGTTGACCGCCGTGGCAGCCTGGGCCAATTCATCGTTCTGTCGCTGGATGCCGCGCAGCCCCACCTCGGTCACCGTCGACATCTCTTCGGAGGTGGCGGCCAGGGTGGTGGAGGACAGATTCAGCCGCTCCAGGGTAGCGCGCAGGTTGTCCTGCATCCGGGCCATGGCGGCCAGCAGGCGACCGGGCTCGTCGCGACCGTCCTGCTCTATCGGCCGGCTGAGATCGTTGGCGGCGATGCGCTCGGCCACCGCCAGCGCCTTGGCCAGTGGCCCGGTGAGGCTGCGGGTGAAGCGCCAGGCCAGCAACAGGGTACCGGCCAGGGCCGCCAGCATCGCCGCCACGGTGATGCCGATGGCGGTGCGGTAGCTGTCCATGGACGCTGCCGCGAGGCGGGTGACCTTGCCATCGACCAGGCCGGCGAGCTCGTTGACGGTCGCGCCCAGTGCGTTACCGCTGCGCGCCATTTCGCCATCCTGCCCGGTGAGCTTGAGCAACTCGGCATCGTTCTGGTCGTCCAGTGCCTTGAGATAACGGCTCTGGTTGTTCAGGTAGGTGGCCAGCTGGCTCGTCAGCCGGGCGTAGACTTCACGGCCCTTGTCGGTGACCAGCAGCGTCTCGAACTGGCGCACATGCTTTTCCAGGATGACCCTGGCCTCGTCGAGGTTCCTGTGCACCGCCTGGGTTTCGGCGTTCGAGGTGGCCAGCATCAGCCCCTGGTTATACATCCGCACGGTCAGCAGGTCGGCGCGGATCTCGCCGATGGTGCGTACGCTGGGAATCACGTTGCCGACGATCTGCTCTTCGCCCTCCTTGATGACGCGGCTCTGGCCGAGGGAAAACAGGCCGAAGCCGCTCACCAGCAAGGCGAAGAAGCCAAAGGCGACCAGGGCGCGCGGGGCGATGTTGAGGGAGCGAAGCTTCACCGGAGACTCCTCGGAAAAATGAATAGCCCCCTCATGATCGGCAGGACAGCGTCAGGCTTTAGCGCTCTTCTGACGACAGTCCTGCAATGTATCGCCTCAGCTAGACACCTCCGCCGCCAGTCGCTCCTGTGCCAGGCGCTTCGCACCGGCCACGTCGGCCTTGCCGGTACCCAGCTTCGGCAGCTCCTCCACCGCCAGCCAGGCCGAGGGTAACAGCAGCCCGCTCACGCCCTGGGCCAGCAGGGTCTTCTCTACCGCGGCGCCGTCCAGGCTGCCGGTGTGCAGCACCACGATACGCTCGCCCTTCCTGGCATCCGGCAGATTGACCGCCAGCAGCTCGATCTCCGGATCGGCCACCGCCCGCGCCAGGGCCTGCTCCACGGCGCCCAGGCTGACCATCTCACCGCCGATCTTGGCGAAGCGCGAGTAGCGATCGACGATGGTGAGGAAGCCGTCTTCGTCCAGCCGCCCCTGGTCGCCGGTCACGTACCAGCGTTCGCCGTCCAGCTCGCGGATGACCTTGGCGGTGCGTTCGGGATCGTTCAGATAGCCCTGCATCAGCTGCGGTCCACCGATCAGCACCATGCCGGCCTCCCCCGTGGGCAGCTCGACGAAGGTCTGGGGATCGACGATCTTCAGGCCGGTCCCCGGCAGCGGCATGCCCACGGTGCCCAGCTTGCCGCCGCGCTGCACCTGCAGGTAGCTGACGTCCAGGGCATCGGGCAGGTTGACCGAGGCCACTGGCGCCGTCTCGGTGGCGCCGTAGCCTTCGTAGATGTCCTGGTTGAACTTGAGCTTGAAGGCCTCGCGCACCGCCGGGTCCAGGCGCTCGGCACCGGCCACCACGATGCGCAGGCTCTCCAGCATCAGCGGATGCACCTTCTGGTTGCGCACGAACAGCCGCAGGAAGGTCGAGGTGCCGCAAAGCACCGTGGCGCGATGGGTGGCCACCGCCTTGGCGATGCCGGCCACGTCGGTGGGATCGGCCTGGCAGACCACCGGCAGGCCTTCGATCAACGGCAGGAACTGGGTCACGGTGAGACCGAAGGCGTGGAACAGTGGCAAGGACGCCATGAAGACATCGTCGTCCTGGGTGTTGAGCACGTCCGAGGTCTGCTTGAGGTTGGCCATGAGGTTGCGATGGCTGAGCATCACCCCCTTGGGCGTGCCCTCGCTGCCACTGGAGAAGAGGATGGCAGCGGTGGCCTCGGGATCATGGGCGCGACTCACCAGCACCTGCAGCATGGCGGTGGGCAGCAGCCGTACCGCCAGCCAGGTGGCCACCAGCTCGGCCTTGCCGATGCCGGCTCTCAGGCTTTCCAGATCGACGATCTCGCGGCCGGCGAGCAACTCGTCCACCGGCAGACCGCGCTTGCGCAAGCGCTCGAGAAAGCGCGTGGAGGTGTAGATGGTGCGGATGCCGGCCTGGTCCAGCCCGGAGCGCAAGGCCTCGGGGGTAGCGGTGTAGTTGAGGTTGACCAGGGTCTTGCCGGCCAGCAGCACCGCCATGTTGGCCAGCATCCCGCCGCTGCTGGTGGGCAGCAGCAGGCCGAGGTTTTGCGCAGGGCTCTTACGCATCCGCCGCGCCAGGCAGGCGGCGCCGGTGAGCGCCTGGGCGGCCTTGAGCGGCGCGCCCAGGTCATCCACCAAAGCCAGGCCACCGGGCCGCCGCTTGACGCTGGCGACCCAGGCATCGGCCAGGGACGGCAGCCCTTGCATGTAGCGCTCCCAGGAGCGGATCGATAGCTCGAAGATGCGTCGCTTGAGCACATCGGCCGGGGTGTCCTTGGCCAACGGCTTGCCGAAGGCCACTACCACTTCGCGGTGCAGCGGACTGTCGCGCAGCTCCTTGAGCTTGCTCGACGAACGCGAGAACTGGCTGCCCCAGAGCCCGCGCAGGTAGAAAGGCACGATCTGCACCTCGGGACCGACCTGCTGGCAGGCCTTCTCGTAGCCGCGGCGGAATTCGCCGAGCTGGCCGGTACGGCTGATCGCCCCTTCCGGGAACAGGCAGACCACCTCGCCGGCCTTCAGCAAATCGGCCACCTGCTCCAGCGCCGCACCGGCGCTGCTGCCCTGGGCGATGGGCAGGCAACCCATGGCCTTGAGGAAGGGCTTGAGATACCAACGCTCGTAGATCGACTTGAGCATCACGAAGCGCACCGGGCGCGGGCTGGCGATCTGCACCATGGCCCAGTCCACCCAGCTGATGTGATTGCCGAGCAGCAGCACGCCGCCCTGGGCCGGCAGGTTCTGCAGCCCCTGCACCTGGATGCGGTAGTGACGGGTGACCATCAGCCCGAGCAGGAAGCGCACCAGACTCTGCGGCAGTTTCCAGACGGTATAGGCGCCGCCGACCAGCGCCACGGCGGCGATCAGCAACAGCAGCCAGCGGCTGTCCAGGCCGAGCAGGGCGATCACCGCGGTGAGCACCAGGAAGCTCAGCATGCAGACGTTCTGCACCCAGTTGTTGGCCGCCAGTACCGTGCCGAGCTGGTCCTCGCGGGCATGGAACTGGATCAGGGCGTTGAGCGGCACGATGAACAGGCCGCCCATCAAGCCGATGAAGATGAAGTTGAGCGCATGCAGCCAGGCCGAGCTGGGCGCCGGCAGCCACCACAGGCCGAGGGCGATGCCCAGGGCGCCGACCGGGATCAACCCGGTCTCGATGCGCCCGCGCGACGCGCGACTGGCCAGCGCCGAGCCGATGGCGATGCCGATCCCGGCGCAGGCCAGGATGCCCTGCAGCACAAGCACGTTGTCGATGCCCAGGTGGTCCTTGGCGTAGGCCGGAAAGCTCGCCAGCAGCACCTGGCCTACCGACCAGAACACCGCGAGGCCGATGATCGACAGGCGGATCACCGGATTCTCGCCGATCACCGCCAGGTTGCGCCGGGTACTGCGCAGGCGCACATAGGCATGCCAGTCGAAGGGCTCGCGCGGCTTGGGCTCTTCGAGGATCGGCAGGCGATAGAGCAGCGCCACCTCGGCCAGGCTGCACAGCACCAGCAACCAGCCCAGCGGGCCGATGTCCTGCAGGATGGCGTGGGGCGTGGCATGGCCCTCGCCCAGGTGCAGCTGGAAGAAGGCGGTGAAAACCACGGTGCCGGCGAGGATGGCGATGATGGAGTTGGCCTGCACCAGGCCGTTGCCCTCGGCCAGTCGCTGCTTGCCGAACAGCGCCTTGATGTAGCCGTACTTGGCCGGTGAGTAGAAGGTCGCCTGGGTGGCCAGCAAGAGCGTCATGGCGAAGGCCAGCTCGAACAGCCCGGCGTAGTAGGCCAGCGTGATGCCGAGGGTGATGGCCACCGCCGCCCAGGCCCCGAGGCGCAGCACCCGCACCTTGGCGAAGCGATCGGCCACATGGCCGGAGGGACTGAACAGCAGGATGAAGGGCAGCAGCATCATGCCGTTGACCAGGGACGTCAGCACTACCTGGGTGGAGCCGTCATAGACCTTGAACACGGTATTCTGGATGACGATCTTGTGGCCAAGATCGACGAACGCGTTGAGAAAGACAGCGATCAGATAGGGCCAGGCCCCCTTGATCCGGTGCAGCTTGTCCATGCTTTACCTCTATCGATCGAGAGAATCCGTAGCCTGAGTGAGACGCTCTGGCAGTGCAAGCCACCGGTAGCCGGTCGTCAAATATGCAAATCAGGGCTATACAAGCTCGTGAAAGCGCGTATGGTGTAGGCACTGCTACTGCAATAGTTACTCGATACCTGCTTGATGTTGCTTCATTTTCATCTCCTGGCTCGTCTCACTCTCGCATTACAGTCCCGTTAGCGAATGTCTCGCTGACGTGGTTGTTCCCCCTACATCCTGGAGATACTCATGTCCAATCGTGAAAATGGCACCGTCAAGTGGTTCAACGATGAGAAAGGCTACGGCTTCATCACCCCGGAAAGCGGCGCCGACCTGTTCGTGCACTACCGCTCCATCGAAAGCGCCGGCTTCAAGAGCCTGAGCGAAGGCCAGAAGGTCACTTTCGTGGCTGTCAAAGGCCAGAAGGGTATGCAAGCTGACCAGGTTCAAGTCGTCTAACGACTGATCCGGTTGCAGAAAGGCCCCGCTTCGGCGGGGCTTTTTCGTTTCTGGGATTTAATGTATCAGCAGGCTTTACCGCGCTTCACGCCATCCCTTCTCCTGGGCACCCCAAGATGCAGGCGCGCCAAACGCCCCTTCCAGCAGGGCGAACGCAATCGTCGCGCAAGGGGTCGAGCGGCATGGATGCCGCGAGAGTCGCGAGGGCCAGGGACGGCCCTTCGCGGCGTGCCCCTGGAGCGGCGATGGAGGGAGCGAACCCCGGCGAAGCCGGGGCCGGATGGAGGGGCAAGCGCTTTTGGTTACTTTTGCCGCGACTGGCAAAAGTGACTCGCCCGAGGGGGCGAAACAAGAGGTAGCCGCAAACCTCGATAATCAGCCAAATAGCCCTGGCACTGGTTTACCCCTTGTCATACGCTCTTTCCAACGCCTCATTGAGCGTCCGCAACACCTTCACCCGCGCGAACCTCTTGTCGTTGGCCTCCACCAGCGTCCAGGGCGCGACGGTGGTACTGGTCTGCACCACCATGTCGTTCACCGCCTGGCTGTAGAGATCCCACTTGTCGCGATTGCGCCAGTCCTCCTCGGTGATCTTGAATCTCTTGAAGGGCGTCTCCTCGCGGGCCTTGAAGCGTTCCAGCTGGGTGTCCTGGTCGATGGCCAGCCAGAACTTGGCCAGCACGATGCCGGCGTCGCTGAGCTGCTCTTCGAATTCGTTGATCTCGCCATAGGCGCGCTGCCAGTCGGCCACCGGGGTCAGCTCCTCTACCCGCTCCACCAGCACCCGGCCGTACCAGGACCTGTCGAAGATGGTGAAGTCACCCTGCCGCGGAATGTGCCGCCAGAAGCGCCAGAGATAGGGCTGGGCCAGTTCCTCGTCGCTGGGTGCGGCGACCGGGACGATACGGTACTGGCGTGGGTCCAGGGCACCGGTGACGCGGCGGATGGCGCTGCCCTTGCCGGCGGCGTCGTTGCCCTCGAAGGCCGCCACCAGGGCGTGCCGACGATACTTCTTGTCGCGCAGCAGCTTGGCCAGGCGGGCCTGCTGGGCGAGCAGCTGGTCCTCGTAGTCGGCCTTGTCCAGGCGCTGGCTCAGGTCCAGCGCCGCCAGCACACCCTCCCCGTCCACCGGGGGCGGACTCACGGCAGCGGCCTTGCGTGGTTTGCGCGGCTTGCTGGCCAGGGCGCGCTGCAGCGCCTTGAGCAGCACGGTACCCACGGTCAGGCTGCGAAAGCGCTCGTCGAAGCCGGGCACCACGTGCCAGGGCGCGTAGTCGTGATGGGTGCGGCGCAATACCCGCTCGCCCTGCTTGACGAAGCGGTCATAGACCTTGGCCTGGCGCCAGTCCAGCGGGCTGAGCTTCCAACCCAGGCGCGGATCGTTCTTGAGGTGCTTGAGCCGCTGCTTGAGCTGGGGCTTGGAGAGGTGGAACCAAAACTTGAGGATCAGCGCGCCTTCGTCGGCGAGCATCCGCTCGAAACGCTCGGCCTGGTCGATGGCGGCGTCCAGCTCGAGCCTGGACAGCTCCTTGTTGACCCGGGCGTGCAGCATCTGGCTGTACCAGTTGCCGAAGAACACCCCGATGCGTCCCTTGCCCGGCAGGCGCTGCCAGTAGCGCCAGGCCGGCGGGTGCTGGCGCTCCTCGGCGGTGGGCTGGAGGAAGGTCTCGACGCGGATCAGGCGCGGGTCCATCCATTCGTTGAGCAGCTTGACGGTCTCGCCCTTGCCGGCGCCTTCGATGCCGTTGATCAGCACGATCACCGGGAAACGTCCCTGCGCCTTGAGCTCGTACTGGGCGGCGAGCAATGCCTCGCGCAACTTCGGCAGCTTGGCCTCGTAGGTGGCCTCGTCGAGCAGGTGTTCGTTCTCGGCGGCTTCGAACATCCGGATCTCCTCGCTAGCGTGGTGGGGGCAACTATAGCCCTTCTGACCCATTGCGCGGCAGGCGGTGCCAGGAGTGGAGTTGCATGACGGCAATATGACGATTAAATGAAATTTGGCATCAACCGCTGTTGTAGAGGTCTTCCTTACCGTTACGCTCCCGCGCCAGCGGGCGCTGCAGTCCACCTATTGAGGAGAGTTCGATGGCCTTTCGTTTCGATGCGCGGCAACCGGCAGACGAAGAAGTACGCCGTGTGGTGACGGATCGTCTGGTTCAGGCTGAGGCGTCGCTGGCGAGCGGTACCCCCAAGGGGGTGCACGAAACCCGCAAGCGACTCAAGGAATTGCGCGCCCTGCTGCGCCTGTTGCAGGCCGCGCTGGGCAAGCGCGCCTTCGCCAGCCGCAATCGACGCCTGCGTGACCTGGGCCGCGAACTGTCGTCGCTGCGCGACAGCGCCGCCCTGGTGGAAAGCTGGGACAAGCTCGGCGAGACCGATCGCAAGAGATTCGCCTCGCCGGCCATGAAGCGGGTGCGCCAGCGCCTGCAGGAACGCGCCGACCAGCAGACCGCCGCGGCCAGCAGCCATCCCGAGCTGCTCGCCGAGCTCGTCGCCCTGCGCCAGGATGTACCCGGCTGGAAACTCGCCGGCCAAGGCTTCGGTCTTTTCATCCGCGGCCTGGAAGACAACTACAAGGCCGGTCGCCAGGCGCTCAAGACCGCTCGCGACAAGCCCACCGACGAGACCCTGCACGATTGGCGCAAGCGGGTGAAGGACCACTGGTACCACACCCAGCTGCTCGCCGCCGCCTGGCCGACGGAGTTCAAGACCCGCCAGAAGAGCCTCAAGCGGCTCTCCGAGTACCTGGGCGACGACCACGACCTGGCGGTGATGCAGCAACTGCTGGACAGCGAGCCCACGCTGTTCGGTGCCAGCAACACCCGCCAGGCCATCGCCGAGAGCCTCGCCCGCCAGCGGGAGGTGCTGCAGACCAAGGCCTTCACCCTCGGCCGCCGGCTGTACCTCGACAAACCCACGGCGCTGGCCGAGCGTTGGCGCGATCTCTGGCGCCTGGCCAGCCGGCCCCACAGCCCGCGCAAGAGCAAGAGCAAGGCCAAGGACAGGACCGCGCCGCTGGGGCTGCTGCCGCACCTGGTGGACCAGGCCGATACCTGAGGCCTGGGTACTACGGGATTTGTCGCGCGTCGTGGTGGTCGAAGCGGGGACATACCACCACGACGAGGTCTCGCGATGAAATCCAAGCTGCTCGCTTCCCTGTTTGCCTGTTCCGTCCTGGCCAGCGGTGCGGCCCTGGCCGACCAGCCCGGTGCCGACTGGATGCCGATGAACGAGGTCAAGACCAAGCTCATGGAACAGGGCTACACCTCGATCACCAAGATCGAAGCCGATGACGGCCAATGGGAAGGCGAGGGCCTGAAGAAGGACGGCATGAAGTATGACTTCCATGCCGACGCCAAGACCGGCAAGATCACCAAGGAAAAGATGGACATGTGATCACCTGGAGACCGGGTCTCGGTGCCCGGTCTCCCGCGCCCCTCCGCCTCTCGCTACGCCAGATCGCCCCCTCCCGGGTCGCCTGCCTTCTCCCTAGGAATTCCCATGTACAGTACCGCTTTGGTCGAGCTGCTGCGCACCCATGAGCGCACCCTGCTCGACGCCTGGATCGGGGCCCAGCGCGCCGCCGGCATGCGCGTCGACCTGCTCGACGAAACCACCATCCTGGCCAATTCCGCCGAATTGCTGCGGCGCATCACCGTGGCCAGCGCCCAGGGCATCGGCGACCTGCGCGAGCCTCATTGGCAACCGGTGCGCGCCCTGCTGGAGCGCTTCTCCTTCGACCAGAGCCGCGCGGGCCTCACGCCCGCGCAGACCGCCACCTTCGTCTTCTCGCTGAAGGAACCGCTGTTCACCCTGATCCAGAACGAATGCGACGATCCCCTCGCCGAGATGTGGGCCGCTACCCGACTGATCGACGCCCTGGGCCTCTACAGCATCGAGAGCTACGTGAGCGGCCGCGAGACGGTGATCCGCGAGCAGCAGGAGAGCCTACTGGAGTTGTCGACCCCGGTGGTGGAGCTGTGGGACGGCATCCTCGCCATCCCGCTGATCGGCGCCCTGGACAGCAACCGCACCCAGGTGGTGATGGAGTCGCTGCTGGAGAAGATCGTCCAGACCGAGTCGGACATCGCCATCATCGACATCACTGGCGTCCCCACGGTGGACACCATGGTCGCCCAGCACCTGCTCAAGACCGTGACCGCCGCGCGGCTGATGGGCGCCCAGTGCATCATCAGCGGCATCCGTCCGCAGATCGCCGCCACCATCGTCCACCTCGGCGTGGACCTGGGCGACGTCATCACCAAGGCTTCCCTGGCCGATGCCTTCCGCCTGGCGTTGCGCCAGCAGGGCGTGCGCCTGGCCGCGCCGGCCAAGGGCTGAGGACCAGACATGATCGACAGGATTCCGATCCTCAAGCTGGGCCCCTTCCTGCTGCTGAGCATCCAGGTCGACATGCACGACCAACTGGCGCTGGACCTGCAGGAAGACCTCACCGAGCAGATCGTCCGCCACAAGGCCAAGGGCGTGCTCATCGACATCTCGGCGTTGGAGATCGTCGACTCCTTCATTGGCCGGATGCTGTCCCACATCGCCCAGGTCTCGCGCATCCTCGATGCCAAGGTCATCGTGGTCGGCATGCAGCCGGCGGTGGCCATCACCCTGGTGGAGCTGGGGCTGTCGCTGGAGGGCATCGCCACGGCGCTGAACATGGAAAAGGGCATGCGCCGACTCGAGGCCATGGTGGCCGCGGATGAACTGCCGGGGAAGTCAGAGGGTGGCGAAGATGCAGACGCTTCCACTCCGCCAGGAGACTGACATCGTGCTGATCCGTCAGCAGGTGCGCAAGGTCGCCGAAGCCATTCGCCTGGGCCTGATCTCCCAGACCAAGATCGTCACCGCGGCCAGCGAGATCGCGCGCAACGGCCTGGTCTACGGCCTGGGGGGTGAGTGCCTGATCGAGGAAACGGTGCGCGCCGGCAAGCCGGCGATCCGCCTGGTGATCCGCGACAACGGTCCGGGTATCGCCGACCTCGACCGTGCCATGGTCGACGGCTACACCTCGGGCAAGGGCCTGGGGCTGGGGCTGTCCGGCTCGCGCCGGCTGGTGGACGACTTCCGCATCGAAAGCCAGCCCGGCCAGGGCACCACCGTGGAGCTGTGGAAATGGCGTTGAGCGGCCAACCGTGCAGCCTGGTCCTGCCGGTGAGTACCGCGGTGCACGTGGATGCTGCCCGGCGCGCCCTGGTGCGCCTGGCCAGCAGCGTCACCCAGGACGAAACCCTACTCGGCCGCCTGACCATCGTCGCCCAGGAGCTGGGCTACAACCTGGTCCGCCATGCCGGCCATGGCGAGCTGTGCGCCACCCTGGGCGACGCCGGCGTGCTCGATGTGCTGGCGGTGGATCGCGGCCCGGGCATGCAGGACGTCGCCCGCTGCCTGACCGATCACTACAGCACGGCGGCCACCCTGGGCGCCGGGCTGGGCGCGATCCGCCGTCAGTCCGACGTCTTCGACATCCATTCGCGCCCGGGCCAGGGCACCGTGGTGCTGGCCCGCTTCCACCTGGCCGGCACCCCGAGTACCCGGCTGCAACTCGGCGCCCTCTGTAGCCCGCACCCTGAGGAGCAGGTCTGTGGCGACAGCTGGGCGGTGAGTGGGCGGCGCCTGCTAGTGTGCGACGGCCTCGGCCACGGCCAGCAGGCTGCGGCGGCCAGTCGTCGCGCCCGCGAGCTGTTCCTGCGCCAGGCCGCCCATCTGCCGTTGCAGCAGCTGATGGAGAATCTGCACCAGGCGCTGATGGACACCCGTGGCGCCGCCCTGGCCCTGGCCGAACTGGATGCCGACCAGGGCCAGGTGAGCTTCTGTGGCATCGGCAACATCGCCGGGCGCCTGTTCGGCAACAGTGCGCGCAGCCTGGTGTCCAACAATGGCACCCTGGGTTACCGGATCGGCCGCATCCAGACCTTCACCTACCCCTGGACGCCGGGCACCCTGCTGGTGCTCAACTCCGATGGCCTGACGTCCAAGGTGAACCTGGGCGAGCACTCGGGCCTCGGCGGTCGTCATCCGGCACTGATCGCCGCGCTGCTGCACCGCGACTTCCGTCGTCCCAACGATGACGCCACCGTTCTGGTACTCAAGCATGTCTGATGCCCCGCCCCTGCTGACCCTCACGCTGCGCAGCGAGCAGGACGTGGTGCATTGCCGCCAGGCGGCCAAGCGACTCGCCGCCGCCCTGGACTGGCCATTACTGGAGCAGATCCGCCTGGCCACCGCCGTCTCCGAGCTGGCCCGCAACATCCACCAGTATGCCGGCCACGGCCGCTTCGAATTCGCCCTGCTGGCCGACGCGGGCCAGCTGCTGCGTGGCCTGCAGGTCCGAGCCCTCGACCAGGGCCCCGGCATCGCCGCGATCGAGGCCATCCGCGACGGCAGCTATCGCTCCGCGACCGGCATGGGCATCGGCCTGCGCGGCGCCCAGCGGCTGTTCGACGACTTCGACCTGCACACCTCCCCCGCCGGCACCCGGATCACCGCCTGCAAGTACCAGGCGCCCCGGCCGTCACCCGACCCGGCCGCCCTCGCCGCCCTGGTCAGCGAACTGCAGGGCGCGCCGGCCCCCGATCCCTACCAGCAGATTCGCCTGCAGAGCGAGGAATTGCTGGTGACCAACACCGAGCTGCAATTCAAGCAATCGGAGCTGGAGGCCACCAACAAGGAGCTGGAGGACACCAACCAGGGCGTGGTGGCGCTCTACTCCGAGCTGGAGAAGGCGACCCAGGAACTCAAGGAGGCGAGCGAGGCCAAGGCGCGCTTCTTCTCCAACATGACCCATGAATTCCGCACGCCGATCAACATCATCGAGAACGTCGCCAAGTTGCTGGCCAGCGGCGTGGACGGCGCCCTCAACGCCGAGCAGCAGCGCCAGGTGCGCTTCATCAGCGACGCGGCGCTGGAGCTGGCCAACCTGGTCGGCGAACTGCTCGCCCTGGCCGAGGTGCAATCCGGACGCCTGACCATCGTGCCCCAGCCCTTCCTGCTGGGGCACTTCATGGAGCGCCTCGCCCAGTTCGCCGCGGCCTTGGCGCCGCGCTATCCCCAGGTCAGCTGCGAGATCGTGCCGGCACCGGACGCCGTGACGCTGGAGACCGACGAGACGCGGCTGTTCCAGATCCTGCGCAACCTGATCTCCAACGCCTTCAAGTACACCCCCCAGGGCCGGGTACGCATCCAGGTGTTCCAGCCCGACGACGACCACCTGGAATTCCTGGTGGAAGACAGTGGCGTGGGCATCGCCGCCGCGGATCGACAGAAGATCTTCGAGGAATTCGAGCGTATCCGCTCGCCGCACCTGACCCACATCGAGGGCACCGGACTCGGCCTACCCCTGGCCCAGCGTCTGGCGGTGCTGCTCAGGGGCGAGCTGTCCCTGGACAGCGAGGTCGGCCGTGGCAGCCGCTTCATCCTGCGCCTGCCGCGCCGCTACCTGACCTCCGGCGCCGCCGCGGAGCCGCTCGACCTGAGCGGCCTCACGGTACTGGTGATCGAGGACAACGAAGGCGATCGCTACCTGATCCGGCGTACCCTCGAGGTCGCCAACCCGGTGCTGCTGGAAGCCGACAGCGCGCGCAGCAGCCTGGATCGCCTTAACGCGGTGCGGCCCGACATCATCATCCTCGACCTCGACCTGCCCGACATCAACGGCGAGGACCTGCTCGCCAGCATGGACTGGAGCATGCATCGCCGGGTGCTGATCAACACCGCCCAACCGCTGGACGACACCAGGCGCGAGCGGCTGCTGGAGAGCTGCCACGCCATCCTGTCCAAGCACCAGCCCGACCATGCCGAGCGTCTGCTCGCGGAGGTGTATAGCCTGGCGCGGAGTCTGAGCCATGAGTAGCGCCGCGCAGCGCATCGTCATCATCGACGACACCGAGGCCAATCGCTACGTGCTGCGCAAGATCCTGGAAAGCCAGACGCAGTACCAGGTCTGCGAAGCGGCCAGCGGCACGGCCGGCCTGGCGCTGATCGACGACGACGTGCAACTGGTGATCATCGACGTCAACCTGCCGGACATGACCGGCTTCGAACTGATCCAGGCCATCGAGCGCCAGCGCGGTCGTGGTCGCCTGCCGGCCCTCATCAACATCTCGGCCACCTTCGTCTCCGGCCAGGACAAGGCGCGCGGCTTCAACACCGGTGCCCAGGCCTACCTCACCCATCCGATAAACCCGGACGAGGTACTGGCCACCGTCGCCGCCCTGCTCAAGGCCAGCTCCCAGGTCGGGCACATGGAGCAGCAGCGCAACTCGGCCATCGCCCGCAGCGAGAACCTGCAGGCGGAGAAGGTCATGCTCGAACGCTTCATGAGGTCGCTCAACCACGACCTGCGCTCGCCCCTCACCGCCGCCACCATGGTGGTGAACCTGATGCAGCGCAGTCCGGCGCGGCGGACCGACGACCTGCTGCAGACCCTGCACGACAACCTGCAGCGCATGAACCAGATGATCACCGACGTACTCGACATCACCCACATGAGCCTGGGCGGCGGCGTGCGCCTGAGCGGCGAGCCGCTGCTGCTCGGTCCCCTGCTGACGGACGCGGCGGCCAATCTGCGCCTGCAGTTCGCCAATCCCCTCCATCTGCGCCTGGACACCCCGGAGCTGGAAGTGCGCTGGGATAGATACGCCTTCCTGCGCATCCTCGACAACCTGGTGCTCAATGCCGCCAAGCACGGCCAGGCCGGCACGCCGATCTGGGTGCACCAGCGCCTGACCGATGACGGCGTAGTGCTGGAGCTGCGCAACCGCGGCCAGTTCCCTGACGACGTCCTGGCCAACCTGGCGACGCCCTACTTCATCTCCACCCGCAGCGAAAAGCGCGGCTGGGGCCTGGGGCTGCCCATCGTCAAGGCGCTCAGCGAGAGTTTCGGCGGCGAGGCGCGCTTCGCCAACGGCGAGGGGGAAGTGGTCATTACCCTGAGATTGCCGCTGCGCCTGAGCTAGGCTCTGGGCAGCATGCCTTCCAGGATCAACCGACTGGTGCGGCGCACCTGTTGGCGGTGGGCGGCCAGGTCCAGCGGTGACTGGTTGACCAGGCGCAGCAGTTGCAGATGGGAATAGTCGTTGAGCAGGAAGGCCGCCAGCTCGATGTCCAGATCCTCGCGCAGCTTCCCCAGGCGTTGCAGCTCGCGCAGGATCAGGGCGATCTCCCGTTGCAGGCGGCTATTGAGCGCCTGGTACTTGGTCGCCACGCCCTCGTCACCGCCACGCAGTACCGCCGGCAGCAGCTGGCGCCACAACTCGGGCGGCATGGCGTCGAGGGCATAGCCCACGAGGCGGCTTTCCAGGTCGCACAGGGCGTCCAGCGGATCGGCATAGCTCGCCAGACGCTCACGACTCTCCTGTATGGCGCGGCCGTCCGCCTGGACCAGCAACTCCAGGAGGATCTCCTGCTTGGAGCCGAAGTAGTTGAACACCGTCGGCGGCGAAACCTGCGCCTCGCGGGCGATCTGCTCGATGGTGGTTTCCTGGAAACCCTGACCGACGAAGAGTTGCAGGGCGGCGTCGCTGATCTGCTGGCGGCGCCTGGCTTTCTGTTGGCTACGTAATTGCGACATGGTCCGCCCCGTTGGCTGAAGCCGGCATTCTAACGAATCAGACAATGATCAGAGGCAAAAATCTTTCACGATAAAATATTTTATTGACTAAAAAATTTAACCGAGACAAATTGGCTTCGTCCCTCGCAAGGAGAAGCCAGATGGACTCGTCTAGCCCACAAACCGCCGTCCTTGAGCTGATGCAGGGCTTTCCGCCGCCATCGGCGCAGCGGGTGACATGGAACAATTGGCTACGCCCGCCGTTCAACCGCTGGGGTCTCCAGCATCTCGACCAGTTGCGTCCGACCCTCGCCGTGCGGGCCGGCCAGGGCCCCGTGGCGTCCTTGGCCGCAGGTCCCGACCAGTTGCTGGACTATCGTTTCCAGGGTGTCCAGGGCGATTCGCTCGACCTGGCGCAGCATCTGCAAGACAGCTACACCGACGCCTTCCTGGTGCTCAAGGGCGATCGGATCCTCTGCGAGCGCTATTTCAACGGCCAGACGCCGGACAGCCGCCACATCATGTTCTCGGTCACCAAGTCCATGATCGGCACCCTGGCGGAACAGGCGCTGCTCCAAGGCGTGCTGTCGGCCGAGGCTCTGGCCGGCGATATCATCCCGGAGCTGGCCGGTAGCGCCTTCGCCGATGCCAGCGTGCGGCAGTTGCTGGACATGACGGTGGGCATCGCCTACGACGAGGTCTACGACGACCCGGCTTCCGCCAGTTCGCGCTATGGCTACGCCTGCGGCTTCGAGCCGGCGCCCGCCGGGCACGAGCAGCACGCCTCGCTCTACGAATACCTGCCCAGCCTGCAGAAGCGCGGCGAGCACGGTGCCGCCTTCCACTATGTCACCGCCTGCACCGAGGTACTGGCCTGGACCCTGGAGCGCGCCGGTGGTCGCTCCTGCGCCGCCCTGCTGGAAGACCTCTGGCTGCAGCTCGGCTGCCGCCGCGATGGCTTCTTCGTCGCCGACCCCTGGGGCCGGGCAGTGGCCGGCGCCGGTTTCGCCGCGACCCTGCAGGACATGGGCCGCTTCGGCCGACTGCTCGCCCATCGCGGCGCCCTGCCCGATGGCCGGGCCCTGCTCGACCCGGCGGTGATCGACGCCCTGTCCGCGGGCGGCGACGCAGCCCTCTATGCCAAGGACCTCGAGTTCGCCGAATGGACCCCCGGCGCCTCCTATCGCAGCCAGTGGTACGTGTTCCGTGAGGATCGCCCGGCACTGATGGCCGGCGGCATCCATGGCCAGTACCTCTATGTCGATCCGGCGACGCGCCTGGTGGTGGTCAAGCAGTCCTCCCTACCCAGTGCCAATACCGCAGCCGATATCGACACGGTGCGCCTGCTGCGCAGCCTTGGCGAGCACTTCGCTGATTAAAACCAAAGAACGATTTCCGCCGACCCCCTGGTCCGGCGGCTTGGCGCCCACTGGTGCCTTAACTGCCCTGCGACAAAAAAAGCAAACGACAGGAGCGATACATGAAGAAGAGATACGGTGCCCTCGCGCTGATTCTGCCTTTGGGCGGACAATCCCTAGCCGTTGCCGGCGAGACCTATCGATACGGTGACCTCGAGGTCACGCCGTCCCTCACCGCGGGCGCGGCCTCCATCAATGTGCGCGGTGCCCAGTTCGGCCAGGGGCAGCCCGACACCGGTGCCACCCGCCTGGACTGGCAGGAGTTCTTCCTCAAGCCGGGAGTCAACCTCGGTTATCAGGCGAACGAGGACCTGCGCTGGATAGCTGGCCTCTCGGCCGTCGGGGCGGCCACCCGGGGCGATGGCGATCCGGCCGGCTTCACCCGCAGTGGCGACCAGCGCCTGCACCTCGAAGAGTCCTTCGTCGGCGTCCAGACCGGGGACTGGCGCCTCACCGTGGGTCGGCAGAACTACCTGGTGGGCAGCGGCTTCATCGTCCAGGATGGCCGCGCCGACCTGGGCCGCGACGGCGCCTACTGGCTCGCCCCGCGCACCGCCTTCGACCGCGCTGGCGTGCTGGGCTGGAGTCACGATGCCTGGAAGGCGCAAGGCTTCACCCTGGGCGTGGCCGACGCCCTGGGCGGCGACTACCGGCTGAACGGCGGCAATCTCGACTACGACACCGGCCATGGCGTCGTCGGCGCCATGGCTTTCGGCGTCAGCGCCAAGACCCGCAACGCGATCCCGCGCGATGGCATGCGCGTCTACAACCTGCGCTGGCTCAACGCCTCGCCAGCCGGCTTGCCGGATCTCGCCCTCAGCGGCGAATACGCCTGGCAACGTGGCTCGGGCAATGGCCTGACCTACGACGGCAATGCCTGGTACGCCCAGGCCCAATATCAGTTCAAGGACCTACCGCTGCAGCCACAGCTCACCTACCGCTATGCGCACTTCTCCGGCGACCCTAATCCCAGCGATACCCGCCTATCCGGCTGGGACCCGTTGACCAAGGGCTACACCGACTGGGGTACCTGGCTAATCGGTGACGTGGTGGGCAACTACCTGCTGTTCAACAGCAACGAGAACGTGCACAGCCTGCACCTCAAGACGCGGCTCAACGAGAGCTGGGCGGTGGGCGCGCTGTACCACGCCTTCAGCCTGGACCAGAAGAACTTCCAGGGCCGGCCCGTCAGCGATCGCCGCTTCGCCGACGAGACCACCCTGTACCTGGAGTGGACGCCCACGCCGTCGCTCTATGCCGCCGTCGCCTACAACTGGGTCCAGGCCAAGCAGGCGGCGCGCGAGGTCCTGGGCGACGAGCGTTTCAGCGCCCTGGAAAGCTACGTCACCTACAAATTCTGAGCCGCTCCCCGCGCGCCTTCGGAGGCCGTATGCGTCATCTCACCCTGCTGTTGCTGTTGCTCTGCACCCTGCTCCGCCTTGATCCGGCTTTGGCCGAACAACGCGAGGTGCGTGTCTACAACTGGATCGAGTACCTGCCCAAGGACGTCATCAAGGACTTCGAGCAGCAGACCGGCATCCATGTCCAGTACGACGTCTTCGACAACGTCCAGACCATGGAGTCCAAGTTGCTCACCGGCAACTCCGGCTACGACGTGGTCTTCCCCTCTGCCAGCCAGCTGGGCAAGCTGATCAAGGCCAAGGCGCTGGAGCCGCTGGATCGGGCGCAGCTGCCGAACTGGAAGAATCTCGATCCGGCCTTCATGCAGCGGCTGGCGGTGAACGATGCCGACAACCGCTATGCGGTGCCCTATCTCTGGGGCACCACCCTGATCGGCTACAACGTCGCCAAGATCCACGAGATATTCGGGCCCGAGGTGCAATTCGACAGCTGGGACTTCATCTTCAAGCCGGAAAACCTCGCCAAGTTGAAGCAGTGCGGCGTCGCCTTCCTCGACGCCCCGGAAGAGATCCTACCCATCGCCCTGCACTACCTGGGCCTGCCGCCCAACAGCAGCAAGCGCGAGGACTATGCCAAGGCCCAGGCGCTGATGCTGAGCATCCGCCCCGATGTGCTGTACTTCAGCTCCTCCAAGTTTCCCGTCGACCTGGCCAACGGCGACATCTGCGTGGCGGTGGGCTGGTCCGGCGCCTTCACCCAGGCGCGCAACATGGCCAAGGCTGCCGGCAAGGGCATCGAGATCGCCATGAGCCTGCCCCGGGGCGGCACCCTGCAATGGGCGGATGTCATCGCCATTCCCCAGGGCGTGCGTCATCCCGCTGAAGCCCATGCCTTCATCGACTTCCTGCTACGTCCCGAGGTCATCGCGCGGATCAGTAACGCCTTGGAATACCCCAACCCGAACCTGCCGTCGCAGCCACTGATCGACGCCCGCCTGCGCAACGATCCGAACGTCTTCGTTCCAGCCGCGCGCCAGGCAGAGCTCTTCGTGCAGGAACCCGCGGATCTGGCGCTGGATCGGCTGAGAACCCGCACCTGGACGACCATCCGCAATGGCCAGTGAACCCCTTACCCGGCTGAGCGCCGCGCCTAGTCTAGCCCTGGAACGCTGCCTGACCCTGTTGGTGCGGATCGGCGAAGGCCAGTTGCTCGGCCGGTTGCCGGGCGCCGCCGGGGTGCGCATCAACTATCCGATCCTCGGCGGCTGCTTCGCGGTATTCGAGAGCGGTCGCCCGAGCGCCGAGGGTGAAGTGCTGCCGGGCGGCGAGGATCGCTTCCTGGAATGCGCCGACGGCCTTGGTCGGCTGGATGCCCGCTACAGCCTGAGGACCACCGGGGGCGTGCTGATCAACCTGCGCAACCGCGGCTGGCTGAACGTGACGCCAGCAGGACGCAAGCGGATGGACGAGGGCGACTGGCCGCTGCCGGAGGCGGAGTACCGCTGCCAGGGCACGCCGGAGTTCGAGGTAGGCGATGGGCCGCTGGGCTGGCTGGCGCGGGAAGCGTTCATCGCCCAGTGCCGCTATCCGGGGCAGAACGAAGTCCGGGTGGACGTCTATCGGATGCCGTCCAGGTAGCCGGGGCTAGGCGCAGTTCCTGGAAAGCGCTGACGCGGTTTTCCAGGCTACGGCTACGCGGCCAGATCGCGGCCATGGCGGTCCGCCGATGCGGCAGCTCCTACAGGACATCGAACCGCTGTAGGAGCGGCCCATGGCCGCGATCAACGCGTAGTCGCGTAGGGCGGACAACGGCGTAGCCTTGTCCGCCGAAACCAACCTCAGGCACCTGTGGAGACCGCTGTGCGGATTTCCAGGCTACGAAGCTCCACGGGCATCACGGCCTCAGAACTCGATCTGCACATCCCCCTGCGGGATGCTGCAGCAGGACAGGATGTAGCCTTCGGCTTCGTCTTCCTCGGTGATGCCGCCGTTGTGGTCCATGACCACCTCACCGCTCTTCTTGAGCACCTTGCAGGTGCCGCAGATGCCCATGCCGCAGGCCTTGGGAATGTGCAGACCAAGCTTGGCGGCGGCGCCGTGGATGGTCTCGCCGGGGCCGATGTTGACGCTCTTGCCGCTCTCGGTGAAGGAGATCAGGCACTGGGCTTCCAGCGGAACAGGTGGCAGATCGGCCGCGGCCTCGGCCTGCTCGGCAGCCTCGACCTTGGCTTCCGGCGGCGTCGCGCCGAAGGATTCCTCATGGTAGCGGGCCATGTCGAAGCCCAGCTCGCGGAGCATGGTCTTGACCGCGTTCATGTAGGGCGTGGGGCCGCAACAGAATATCTCGCGCTCGCGGAAGTCCGGGGCCATCAGCTCCAGCATGCGGCGGTCGAAATAGCCGCGGTAGCCGGCCCAGGACTCGCCGTGCTCGGTGCGCTCGCACACCAGGTTGAGCACGAAGTTGTCGATCCGCGACGCCATGTGCTCCAGCTCGTGGCGGTAGATGATGTCGCGCGGGGTGCGGGCGCTGTGCACGAAGACCATGTCGACGTTGGCGTTGGTATCGTAGAACCAGCGCGCCATGGACATCACCGGAGTGATGCCCACGCCGCCGGACAGGTAGAGCACCTTGTCGGCGGGGAAGTCGATGGCGTTGAACAGCCCCACCGGGCCGTGCACGGCCAGGGTGTCATTGACCCTCAGGTGGTCGTGCAACCAGTTGGATACCTGGCCACCCGGCACGCGCTTGACGGTGATGGAGAAGCTATAGGGCACCGAGGGCGAGCTGGAGATGGTGTAGGAGCGCATCACCTGCTGGCCGTTGATCTCCAGCTCCAGGGTGACGAACTGCCCGGGCTTGAAGAAGTACATCAGCGGGATTTCCGCGGTGAAGCAGAAGGTGCGCACGTCCCAGGTTTCCTGGATCACCTTGACGCAGCGCACGGGGTGGCGGCCATTGGTCCAGGTCTGGGTAGTAACGGGGTTGATGAAGGTATTCATGGCGCACCTCGACTGCCGCTCGGGCTATTGGCGGCGATTCTGTGAGGGCCCCACGACCGTCACTTTCCCAATCGCGACATCCACATGCCGATGGCGACCGGCCCAGCAATGACAAGGGCTGGGGCGTCGTGAACAGCGTCGGCCATGTCGCCCATGAGCAAGGCCTCCTCCCGGCTCCGGCCCCACACTCCGCCCCAAGCCGAACCTGAACAGCGCGCGACGGGCGAAGCACCGGGTCATTCGGCGGCCCCGCTCCGTCAGCCAACAGCCTTGCAATACCGTGACCAACCACTTTTCGCCACCCGCCGGGTGGCCACGAGGATGTACGATGGACGTCAGCACCTTGAGTTTGGGCGACCCTCTCGATCCGGCCCGCAAGGCCACGGCCGAGATGCTGCGCACCCGCGAGCGCACCTACTCCCTGCCCCAGCCGTTCTACAACGACGAGCGCCTGTTCCAGATCGACATGCAGGAGATCTTCGGCAAGGAATGGCTGATCGCCGGCATGACCTGCGAGATCCCCACCAAGGGCAACTTCATCACCCTGCAACTCGGTGACAATCCGATCCTGGTGGTCCGCGGCGCCGAAGGCAAGGTCCACGCCTTCCACAACGTTTGCCGCCACCGTGGTTCGCGCCTGTGCGTGAGCGACAAGGGCAAGGTCGCCAAGCTGGTCTGCCCCTACCACCAGTGGACCTACGAGCTGGACGGCCGCCTGCTGTTCGCCGGCAGCGAGATGGGCGCCGACTTCAACATGGCCGACTTCAACCTCAAGCCGGTCCACGTCAAGACCGCGGGGGGCTACATCTTCATCTCCCTGGCCGATGAACCGCCGGCCATCGACGAGTTCCTGCGTACGCTCGAGCACTACATGGAGCCGTACGACATGGAGAACACCAAGGTCGCGGTGCGTACCGACCTGGTCGAGCAGGCCAACTGGAAGCTGGTGCTGGAGAACAACCGCGAGTGCTACCACTGCAGCGGCTCCCACCCCGAATTGCTGAACACCCTGCTGGAATGGGACGACGTCACCGATCCCCGCGCCTCCCAGGCGTTCAAGGACCAGGTCGCGGCCTGTACCACGCGCTGGGACGCCGACAAGATCCCCTACGCCCATGCCAGCTTCGGCCTGCGCAACCGCATCGTGCGCATGCCGCTGCTCGCCGGCACCGTGTCCATGACCATGGACGGCAAGCAGGGCTGCCAGAAGCTCATGGGTCGCATCACCGATCCGGACCTGGGCTCCATGCGCATCCTGCACCTGCCGCACTCCTGGAACCACTGCATGGGCGATCACATCATCGTCTTCACCGTCTGGCCGCTGGGTCCGACCGAGACCGTGGTGACCACCAAGTGGCTGGTGCACAAGGATGCCGTGGAAGGCGTCGACTACGATCCGGTCAACCTGCGCAAGGTCTGGGACGCCACCAACGACCAGGACCGTCGCCTGGCCGAGGAAAACCAGCGCGGCATCAACTCCAGGGCCTACCAACCGGGCCCTTACTCAAAGACATACGAATTCGGCGTGATCAACTTCATCGACTGGTACAGCGAGCGCCTGCTCGACAACCTCGGTGAAGAGGCGCCGGCAGCGCATCTGCGCCAAGTGAGCGGCGACTGACGACAGCGGCGCTTGCCCCGCCCCCTGGAGCCGCAACGGCTCCAGGGGCCTGTCAGTAAACCGACTTTTGCGGAGTGCGGTTTTTTGACGCACCCTATTCCAGAGCCCTTCCTGCAAAACATCACATAAAGTTGTGAGCCTGATCACATTTTGAATCATCTTTCACAGGCTCATCATGACTCTCCGTTCACTGTCCATCGCTACCCGCAATCTGCTGTGTTTTGGCATCCTCGCGGCGCTCGTCGCTGCCCTCGGCCTGTTCGGCTGGTCCCAGCTGGCCCAGATCCGCCAGTTGGGACACCAGGTGGAGCAGCGCCACATCCCGATCCTGATCGAGACGGATAACCTGGGCCTGCTGCTGGCGCGGACCCGCATCGAGACCCTGCGCCTGCTGGCCATGCCCGATGCCGACATCCTGGCCAGCACCCGCAAGAAGCTGGATGGCCTGAGCACCGAGACCCAGGCCACCTTCGAGCGCTATCAGCAAGGGGTGCTGTCAGCGCAGAGCCGACAGGCGCTGGACGATCTGCGCCAGGTGCACCGCGAATACATGCAGGGCGTGCGACAACTGGCTGACCTGGCCGGCGCCGGCCAGCTGGCTGAGGCGCGCCAGGTGGTCCAGCAGAGCATGGCCCAGCTGGGTGCTCGGATGAACGCCAGCATCGAGACGCTGCGCAACGCGGTTCAGCAGGATATCGATACCGCCAGTAAAGAAGCCGATGCCGCCTATGGACGCTCCACCACCGTGACCTGGCTGGCGCTCCTGCTGGCCATGGCGCTCACCGGCCTGCTGGCCTGGCGCCTGACCCGCAGTATCGCCATCCCTATCGCCCAGGCGGTGGCTGCCGCCCGCACCATCGCCGCAGGCGATCTGACCCAGGCGCTGGACAGCCGCGGCAGCGACGAGGCGGCCCAGCTGCTGCAGGCCATGCAGCAGATGCAGAGCCAGTTGCGCGAGACTTTTGCGCATATCGGTGACTCCGCCAGCCAGCTGGCCTCCGCTGCCGAGGAGATGACCGCGGTGATGCAGGAAAGCGCCACCGGCCTGCAGCAGCAGAACAGCGAGATCGAGATGGCGGCCGCCGCCGTGACCGAGATGAGCCAGGCGGTGGAAGAGGTCGCCGGCAATGCCAGCTCGACCTCCACCGAATCGCGCCAGGCTGCCCAGACCGCCCGCCAAGGCCAGCGCCAGCTGGGCGAGACCCTCGGCGCCATCGAAACCCTCACCGAGCAGGTCCTTGGCGCCAGTGCCCAGGCCCGTGACCTGGAATCCCAGACCCGCGATATCAGCCAGGTGCTGGACGTGATCCGTGCGGTGGCCGAACAGACCAACCTGCTGGCGCTCAACGCCGCCATCGAGGCTGCGCGTGCCGGCGAGGCGGGTCGCGGCTTCGCCGTGGTGGCCGACGAAGTCCGCGCCCTGGCCCAGCGCACCGGAGACTCGACCAGCGAAATCGAAAAGATGATCGACAACATCCAGCAGGGTACCGGCCAGACCGTCGATGCCCTACTCAGCAGCGCCGACCAGGCCCGTCAGACCCGTGAGCAGGCCCAGGCGGCCAATGCCGGCCTGGTGGCCATCGCCGAGGCGGTCTCCGGCATCGACGAGCGCAACCTGGTGATCGCCAGTGCCGCCGAGCAGCAGGCCCAGGTGGCCCGTGAGGTGGACCGCAACCTGGTGCGCATCCGCGACCTATCGGTACAGACCGCAGCCGGCGCGGAGCAGACCCGCGCCGCCAGCCAGCAGTTGGCGGACCTGGCGGTCAGCCTCAGCGGGCGGGTCCAGCGCTTCCAGTTCTGACCGTCGCCCAGCGCCAACAAGCAGTCACTTGTCATTTTTTGCGACGAGTGACCGTCAAGTCACGTGGGCGACAGCCGCTATAGGAGGCCTCACTTTCCACCGGGGCTGTCGCCATGACCTTCCGATCCTTTTCCATCGCCATCCGCAGCCTACTCTGCTTCGGCCTCCTCGCCGTGCTCGTCGCCAGCCTGGGGGTATTCGGCCTGCTGCAGCTGTCGCAGATCCGTACCCAGGGTCTCGAGATCGAGACCAACAACGTGCCCAGCATCGTCGAGGCCGACAACCTCGCCCTGCAACTGGCCCGTACCCGGGTCGAGGTGTTGCGCCTGCTGGCGATCCCGGACGCCGCGACCGTCGCCGCCACGCGCAAGAAGATCGACGGCATCAATGCCGACATCGAAGCCGGTTTCGGTCGCTATGAAAAGCTCCTTAGCGCTGATCGCGAGCGCCAGGCCTTCGATGCCCTGCGTCAGATCCATCGCGACTATGTCCGCTACACCGGCCAGCTCGCCGACCTGATCAGTGCCGGCAAGCTCGACGAGGCACGCAGCCTGATCCAGAGCAACATGGCCCAGCTCGGTACCCAGATGAACGAGCGTACCGAAGCCCTGCGCAAGATCAACCAGGAAGACATCAAGGCCGCCTCCCAACGCTCCGGTGACACCTATGCCGAAGCCAAGTCGATCACCTGGATCGTCATCGCGCTGGCCCTGGGCCTGACCGTACTGCTGGCCTGGCGCCTGACCCTGAGCATGACCCGCCCCATCGCCCAGGCCGTCGACGCCGCCAAGACCATCGCCAGTGGCGACCTGACCCAGGCCCTGGATACCCGCGGCCACGACGAAGCCGCCCAGCTGCTGCAGGCCATGCAGCAGATGCAGACCAACCTGCGCGATACCCTGGCGCACCTGGGCCACTCCGCCGTGCAGCTGGCCTCGGCCGCCGAGGAGATGACCGCGGTGATGCAGGAAAGCGCTACCGGTCTGCAGCAGCAGAACAGCGAGATCGAGATGGCGGCCACCGCCGTCACCGAGATGAGCCAGGCGGTGGACGAGGTGGCCGGCAACGCCACCTCCACCTCCTCCGAATCGCGCCAGGCCGCCGATACCGCCCGCCAGGGGCAGCGCCAGCTGGGCGATACCCTGGGCGCCATCGAGGTGCTGACCGAAAACGTGTTGGGCGCCAGCGAACAGGCCCGCCAGCTGGCCGAGCAGACCCGCAACATCAGCCAGGTGCTGGACGTCATCCGCTCGGTGGCCGAGCAGACCAACCTGCTGGCGCTCAACGCCGCCATCGAGGCGGCTCGCGCTGGCGATGCCGGTCGCGGCTTCGCCGTGGTGGCCGACGAGGTGCGGGCCCTGGCCCATCGCACCGGCGAGTCCACCCGCGAGATCGAAGGCATGATCGGCAGCATCCAGCAGGGCACCGGCCAGACCGTCGACGCGCTGCTGACCAGCGCCGACCAGGCCCGTCAGACCCGTGAGCAGGCGCAATCCGCCAACGCTGCCCTGGCCGCCATTGCCCAGTCGGTCTCCGGCATCGACGAGCGCAACCTGGTGATCGCCAGTGCCGCCGAGGAACAGGCCCAGGTGGCCCGTGAAGTGGACCGCAACCTGGTACGCATCCGCGACCTCTCGGTGCAGACCGCGGCCGGTGCCGAGCAGACCCGCGCCGCCAGCCAGCAGCTCTCCGAGCTGGCGGTGGAACTCAACGGCCAGATTCGCCGCTTCCGCGTGTGATCCACCCGGCAGGGGCGCCCGCCCCTGCCCTTGCTGCGGTAGCAAAAGCCCGAGGCGCCCGCTACGCTGGCGCCTTCGCCAGCCGCGTCCTCCTTGCATGAGCTACCGCTACGTCATCTTCGACTTCGACGGCACCCTGGCGGACAGCCTGCCCTTCCTGCTGAGCTGCCTCGGCGAGCTGGCACGCCACCACGGCTTTCGCGAACCGGCTGCGGACGAACTGCCCCGGCTGCGCGCCGCCTCTCTCCCCGGCCTGCTGGACAGCCTGCGCATCCCCTGGTGGAAAGTACCCCGCATCGCGCGCCATTATCGTCGCCTGCTGGCCCAGCGCGGCGACACTGTCGCGCCCTTCCCTGAGATTCCGGTCGCCCTCGAACAGCTGAGCGTCGCCGGTCTGCACCTGGGCCTGGCGACCTCCAATTCCGCCACCAGCGTGCACCAGGTGCTGCCCGAGGCGGCGCGGCTGTTCAGCGATGGCGAATACGATATTCCCCTGCTCGGCAAGGCCCGACGCCTGACCCGCCTGCTCCGGCGGCAGGGTATCGCCGCGCGCGATTCGCTCTATGTCGGCGATGAGTTGCGCGATCTCGAAGCCGCGCGGCGCGCCGGTCTCGCCTGTGCGGCCGTGGCCTGGGGCTATGGTTGCCCGGCAACGCTACGCGCCCAGGCGCCGGATCTCTTCTTCGAACGACCGGCCGACCTGCTGCGGCTGACGTCCTCCCCCTCCTGAAGGAAAGCCTATGAAGTCTCTGTTGCTGGTGTCTGGTCTCTGCCTGAGCGGTCTGCTGCAGGCGGCCGAATTGCAGGTGCGGGTGGCAACGGTGGATGGCTCCGGTGGCCATCTGCTGCTGGCCGTGTTCGCCAGCGACGAGGCCTGGAAGGAACACAAGGCGCCGGTCGCCCAGGCCCATATCGCTGCCCAGCCCGGGGCCCAGGACTATCGCTTCGAGCTGCCACCGGGGCGCTATGCCGTCTCGGTGATCCACGACAGCAACGACAACCAGCAGCTGGATACCAACTTCATCGGCATGCCCACCGAACAATACGGCTACAGCAACAATCCCCCGTTGCGCATGCGTATGGCCACCTACGAGGAATGCGCCTTCGTCCTACCGGCGGAAGGCCTGCGGCAGCAGGTGACCCTGCGTTAGCCATTCCCGTCGTGCACAGGCTTCCAAACAGAAAACCCACAGAGTTATCCACAACCTGGTTTAGCGGCGAAAGCTCTCTTGACCACTGAGCAAGCGTGGATAACTCCTTACAAAATCAAGAAAAAATCCTTGACGTACTATTACCCCAGATATTGATCAAAATTTGATCAATACGCTGCAAGGCCCATGGCGACTGGCCTCCAGCCTTGAGCGAACATCCTATCCACAGCCCTATGCAGTTCTATTGTGGGTTGTGGAAAAACGCAAAAGCAGCACTGATCATTTTTTGTACGATCCTCTACAGGCCTTGCCAGGCCTGGCATCGGCAGCAGGTCCCACATCTTTTCCACAAGCCCGCACACAGTAGATGTGGGCAAACCGCCTCATCTGCCGAGGACGGAGCGCCCTGGAACCGGCAGCGGAAATCGATCATTTTTTGCACAGATTCCCAGGCAGGCACCCGAGAAGACTTGCCGACAACTTGCCCCAGGCTTATCCACAGCCTTTACCTCTCAGGCAAGGACGAAAAACCGAGTCAGAACTCGGTGACGCGACTTTCGCGATAATCGATCAACAACTCGAAAGCTGACAAAAGCCTTCTATGCCAAGGCCTTGCTCCGATGGCGAACAGACTGTTCACAGGGTTATGCACAGGCCTGCTGGAGTACAGACACAATGAAGACCGCCTGAGAGGCAATGCCGATCGGTTGGGCCTTCGCCTAGCGAGTCGGCAAGGCATGGGTGGCTATGTGCTGACGGATGAAGCTTGGATCTGGCTTTAGGCCTGCTAGCGCGCCCTGGGCCGCTCCTACGGTTACGCCGGAGGCTGTAGGAGCGGCCCAGGGCCGCGATAAGACTGTTGCTCCTACAAAAAGCACGCTGTACCTGTAGGAACGGCCGCAACGGCGGACCGCCATGGCCGCGATAGGTAGAGGTCCTGAACAGCCTGGCATTGCCCCATGCCGATCAGTAAAAAAAGCCGCGTTCTCGTGAAGAGAACGCGGCGTTTTTGGTGGTCATCAGGGTAGCTGGAAGCTCAGTGCAGACTGCGATCGATGCTTAACTGACTGGCATCACGCCTGAGCGATCCTTTTTGTTGCGGCTACACCTCAGCGAGCGGTACGTACGCTTTCCGACAGCTGCCGGCAGAGACCCAGCACGCCATCGATGGCCGCGCCGCTGGAGTCGGCCTTGGCGATCTGGTCCACCAGGGCCGAACCCACCACCACGCCATCGGCGAGCTGGGCGATGACGCGCGCCTGCTCTGGCGTACGGATACCAAAACCCACCGCGAGAGGCAGGTCGGTGAAGCGGCGCAGGCGCGCTACCGCAGCCTCGACGTGCTCGGTGGTGGCCGAGCCGGCCCCGGTCACGCCAGCGACGGAGACGTAGTAGACGAAACCCGAGCTGGTGTTGAGTACCCGCGGCAGGCGGGCGTCGTCGGTGGTCGGGGTGGTCAGGCGGATGAAGTCGATGCCCGCGGCCTGGGCCGGCAGCGCCAACTCGGCGTCGTGCTCCGGCGGCAGGTCGACCACGATCAGGCCGTCCACGCCGGCTTCCGCGGCCTCGGCCAGGAAACGCTCCACGCCATAACGATGAATGGGGTTGTAGTAGCCCATCAGCACCAGCGGCGTCTCCCCTTCCTCACGACGGAAGTCGCGCACCATCTCCAGGGTCTTGGCCAGGTTCTGCCCGGCATGCAGGGCGCGCAGGGCGGCGGCCTGGATGGCCGGGCCATCGGCCATGGGATCGGTGAAGGGCATGCCCAGCTCGATCACGTCGGCGCCCGCGGCCGGCAGGCCCTTGAGGATCGCCAGGGAAGTGGCGTAGTCCGGATCGCCGGCGGTGGTGTAGGTGACCAGGGCCGCGCGGCCCTCGGCCTTCAACGCGGCGAAACGGGTTTCCAGGCGGCTCATAGCGCGTCTCCCAGGTGGCTCATCACGGTTTGCATGTCCTTGTCGCCGCGGCCCGAGAGGCAGATCACCATGAGGTGGTCCTTGGGCAGGTGCGGAGCGCGCTTATAGGCTTCGGCCAGGGCATGGGCGGATTCCAGCGCCGGGATGATGCCTTCCAGACGGCAGGTCTGGTGGAAGGCCTTGAGGGCCTCGTCATCGTTGATCGGCACGTACTCGACCCGCTGCACGTCGTGCAGGTGGGCGTGCTCCGGGCCGATGCCGGGATAGTCCAAGCCGGCGGAAATGGAGTGGGCATCGATGATCTGGCCATCGTCGTCCTGCAACAGGAAGGTCCGATTGCCGTGCAGCACGCCGGGCACGCCACCGTTGAGGCTGGCGGCATGCTTGCTGGTGGTAACGCCATGACCACCGGCTTCGACGCCAACGATGGCCACGTCTGGATCGTCGAGGAATTCATGGAACAGGCCCATGGCGTTGGAGCCACCGCCGACGCAGGCGATCAGGCTGTCGGGCAGGCGTCCTTCCTTCTCCAGGATCTGGGCGCGGGTCTCGCGACCGATCACCGCCTGGAAGTCACGGACCATGGCCGGATAGGGATGCGGACCGGCCACGGTACCGATCAGGTAGAAGGTGTCGGCGACGTTGGTCACCCAGTCGCGCAGGGCCTCGTTCATGGCGTCCTTGAGGGTGCCGGTGCCGGCGGTGACCGGGATCACCTCGGCGCCCAGTAGCTTCATGCGGAAGACGTTGGCCTGCTGGCGATCGATGTCGGTACTGCCCATGTAGATGACGCAGGGCAGGCCGAAACGCGCGGCCACGGTAGCGGTAGCCACCCCGTGCATGCCGGCGCCGGTCTCGGCGATGATGCGGGTCTTGCCCATGCGCTTGGCCAGGAGGATCTGGCCGATGCAGTTGTTGATCTTGTGCGCGCCGGTGTGGTTCAGCTCTTCGCGCTTGAGGTAGATCTTGGCGCCACCGAAGTGCTCGGTGAGGCGCTCGGCGAAATACAGCGGATTGGGTCGGCCGACGTAGTCACGCTGGAAGTAGGCCAGCTCTTCGAGGAACGCCGGGTCGTGCATGGCGGTCTCGTATTCGCGCTGCAGATCGAGGATCAGCGGCATCAGGGTCTCGGCGACATAGCGGCCGCCGAACTGGCCGAACATGCCTTGGGCGTCGGGGCCCTGGCGATAAGCGAACTGGTTCATGAGGTTCTCCTGCGAAGATGGCTCCACCTTACTCGCTTGAGCGCTGGCGATAAATCGATAAGATCGCGATGATCCGTCAGGAAATCTCACAGATGAGCGATTCTCGCGAGTTACCGCCGTTGAATGCCCTGCGGGCCTTCGAGGCCACAGCACGCCTGGGTGGCATGAGCCGCGCCGGTGATGAGCTGCACGTGACCCATGGCGCCGTGAGTCGGCAGATACGTGTGCTGGAGGAACAGCTCGGGGTCGCCTTGTTCCGCCGTGAAGGACGGGGGCTGGCACTGACCGAGGCCGGCCAGCGACTGCGCGAGGTGAGCGCCGAGACCTTCGCCCGGCTGCGCGAGGTGTGCGCGGAACTCAAGGCCGGCAGTCGCCAGGGACCCTTCGTGCTGGGGTGCCCGGGCAGCCTGGTTGCCCGCTGGTTCATCCCGCGGCTGGATCGCCTCAACCGGGATCTACCCGAGCTGCGGCTGCACCTGTCGACCCGCACCGATGATACCGAGCTGCACGCCGCCGGCCAGGACGCCACCCTGCTGTTCGCCGAGAGCGATCCTCCCGCGGAAGTCCGCGCCTATCACCTGGCACCCGAGCGCATAGGGCCGGTGCTGAGCCCCTACTGTCCGGCCTATCTGCGGCTGAAGGAAGGCAAGCTGTCGGCGCTGCGAGCGGAGCGGTTGTTGCACACCCTGTCGCGCCCCCAGGCCTGGCCGCAATGGTTCGCCTTGCAGGGCGTGGCCACGCCAGAGCTGAAGTACGGGCAGGGCTTCGAGCACCTCTATTACCTGCTGGAGGCAGCCCTGTCGGGACTGGGGGTGGCGATCGCGCCGGAACCCCTGGTGGTGGCTGATCTCAAGGCAGGGCGGCTGGTGGCGCCTTGGGGTTTTGCAGACACTGGCGCGGAGCTGGCGTTGTGGGCGCCTGGCCGGCTGGTGGATGAGCGGGTGGAGCGCTTGGCGGCCTGGCTCGAGGCGGAGCTGGCCGAAAGCTGAATTGCCAGGCGGAAGGCATCCAGGAGGATGCCCTCGCTGAGGCTATCAGTGATCGCCGCGCAGCAGTGCCCAACCGACCAGGATGGTCACGCCAGCGGCGATGCCGACGGTGGCCCAGGGATGCTCACGCGCGACGCCGGTGGCAGCGCGACCGTACTGGCGGGTCAGGCGGCGCACGTCGTCGTAGACCTCTTCCAGGGAATCACCGGAATGATTCAGCGCCTCGCGGGCGGTGTTCTTGAAGGAATGCAGGCTGCTCCGGGATTCGCGGGCCGCAGTCTTCTTCAGGGATGCCAGCGAGTCGAGCAGGCTGCTGATTTCATTCTCGATGCTGGCGATGGACGCCTGGTAATCGGTGTTACGGGCCATGACAACCTCCTGAGGTGGACGGATTCAGGAAATGTGACTGCCAAGCCGCTTGAAAGTGCAGCAAAGCCTTGCGCGAGAGCCCGGGCAGTGAACTTATCGGGGCTTTTCGCGGCCTGAAACGACAGCGGCACCTTTCCCGGCGAGTCGACCGCGACACCGGTCAATGCGTTGCCAACCGTAGGTTGCAACGCCCGTCATTGCTGACTCAGGAGATTGTTCATGTCCGATCACCACACCTACAAGAAGCTGGAAATCGTCGGCTCCTCCACCACCAGCGTCGAAGACGCCATCAACAACGCCCTGGCCGAGACCGCCAAGTCGGTGAAGAACCTCGAATGGTTCGAAGTCGGCGAGATTCGTGGTCATATCCAGGACGCCAAGGTGGCGCATTATCAGGTCACCCTGAAGATCGGCTTCCGTATCGAAGCCAGCTGAGCCGTAATCCCTCTCCCCCCGCAAAAGGACAGGCAAGATGCGTAGACTCGTGATGACCCTCGGTTTGTTGGCCCTGAGCGGCGGCGCTTTCGCCGCAGGCACCTCGTGCGACACGGTCAAGGCCGATATCGATGCCAAGCTGCAAGCCAAGCACGTGGCGAACTATAGCCTCGAGGTGGTGGACAAGGGCAGTGCCACGGCAGCCGCCAAGGTCGTGGGCAGCTGTGAGGCCGGTAGCAAGGACATCGTCTACCAGCGCCGCTAGATCCGGCTGGAGGCGCTGCCGCCCGGTGGCGCTTTTCGTCTGCCGGTGAAACGCCCGCTACCTCCTGGTCGCGGGCGTTTCCTTTTCAGAGATCCGTGGCAGGTCCGAAGAACTCGTGGCGGATCTGCCCTCGCGGTACCCCCAGCTCGAGCAGATCGCGGCGCACCTGGGCCATGAACGGCTGCGGGCCCAGGACATAGGCGTCCAGGTCACGCTCCTTGGGCAGCCAGCGCTGCAGGCGCAGCAGATCCAGGCGCGATGCCAGGGCCTCGCCCGCCACCGGCTGGCTGTAGCAGAAATACAGCTGCAGCTGCGGGTGGTGGGCGGCGAGCTCTTCCAGCCAGTGACCGAAGGCCTGCGCCCCGGGATGGCGCGTGCAGTGGATGACCTGGATCGGCCGCCCACTGGGCAGCGCCGCCGAGACCATCGGCAGCAAGGGTGTGATACCCACGCCGCCGGCGATCAGCAGCAGCGGCTTGGTCGACTCCTGCAGGACGAACTCCCCGGCTGGCGCGAAGACCTGCAGCACAGTGCCTTCATGGGCCTCGCTGTGCAGGAAGCGCGAGACCAGGCCACCCGGCTGGTGCTTGACGCTGATTCGATAGCCCTGACCACTGCTGGCCGCCGAGATCGAATAGTTGCGGCGGTATTCGACGCCCTCCAGGGTGATGCTCAACCCCAGGTACTGGCCGGGTTGGGCGATGCTGGTCGGCAGGCCGTCCACCGGCTCCAGGTAGAAGGAGCTGATTTCCTCGCTTTCCGGTTCGATCCGCGCGATGCGGAACGGCCGGGCGCCGCGCCAGCCACCGGCGGCCTCGGCCTGGGCCGCGTATTTGCGCTCCTCGGCCCCGATCAGGATATTGGCCAGCTGGCCATAGGCAGCGGCCCAGGCGTCGATCACCGCGTCGCTGGCGACTTCGGCCCCGAGCACCTCGCGGATGCTCTGCAGCAGGGCGATACCGACCAACGGATAGTGATCCGGCTGGACCTGCAGCGAGACGTGCTTGTTGACGATCTGCTCGACCAGCGGCTCCAGGGTATCCAGTCGCTCGATGTTCCGGGCATACATCAGGACCGCCCGCGCCAGCGCCCGGGCCTGGGCACCGCTGGCCTGGTGGGCGCCATTGAACAACGGGCGGATCTCGGGATTGTCGCCGAGCAGCTTGTCGTAGAAATGCCGGGTCAGGTCCTCACCACCCGTTTCCAGCAGCGGGATGGTGGCCTTGATGATGGCTCTTTGGTCGGATGACGGCATGGCAGGAATCTCCAAACAGGACTGCCCTGCTCTTTTCATGAGTCATGCCAGGTGAAAAGTCGCGCCAATACAGGCTTTTACCGGAGTGCCAGGTCATAATGACCAGGTCCCCGTGACTCCCTGAGGTCAAATTGACTATCCCTACCCTGCTCGAAGTGATGATCCCGCTGGTCGCCGATCTGGCCCGCGACCTGCCCGATCAGCAGCGCTATGCCACCCTGCTGGCGGCGCTGCGCAAGATCCTGCCCTTCGATGCCGTAGCCCTGCTGCGCCTGGAAGGCGAGGTACTGGTGCCCCTGGCGGTACACGGCCTCAATGCCGATACCCTGGGCCGACGCTTCAAGGTCGCCGAGCATCCGCGCCTGGCGTTGCTGCTGGCGAGTCGCACCCCTACCCGCTTCGCCGCCGACTGCGACCTGCCCGATCCCTATGACGGCCTGGTGGAAGGCCTGCATGGGCAGTTGGTGGTCCATGACTGCCTGGGCTGTCCGCTCTATGTGCAGGACCAGCTCTGGGGTCTGCTGACCCTGGATTCGCTGCAGGCGCAGAATGCCCAGCCCCAGGATCTCACCACCCTCGCCGCCTTCGCCGGCCTGGCGGCGGCCACCGTGGCGGCGGCCGAGCGCATCCGCCAGCTCTCCGTACGCCTGGTCAGCGAGCACGAACTGGCCCTGGCCTACCAGCAATCGGTGGGGCACCAGCGACCCCGGGAACTGATTGGCCAGAGTCCGGCCAGCCAGCGCCTGCGCCAGGAGATCGAGACGGTGGCGGCCAGCGACCTGACGGTACTCATCACCGGCGAGACCGGCGTTGGCAAGGAGCTGGTGGCCGAGGCGGTCCACGCCCGCTCGCGGCGCCAGCAGCGGCCGCTGATCAGCCTCAATTGCGCGGCCCTGCCCGAGGCCCTGGTGGAAAGCGAGCTGTTCGGCCATGCCCGGGGCGCCTTTTCCGGCGCGGTCAGCGAGCGCCGTGGCCGCTTCGAGCTGGCCGATGGCGGCACCCTGTTCCTCGACGAAGTGGGCGAGTTGTCTCTCGCCGCCCAGGCCAAGCTGCTGCGGGTGCTGCAGAGCGGTCAACTGCAACGCCTGGGCACGGATCGCGAACTCATCGTCGATGTGCGCATCGTGGCGGCGACCAATCGCGACCTGGCCGAGGCGGTGCGCGCCGGGCGCTTCCGCGCCGATCTCTATCACCGCCTGAGCGTCTATCCGCTGCTGGTACCACCGCTGCGCGAGCGTGGCCGCGACGTGCTGCTGCTGGCCGGCTTCTACCTGGAGCAGAATCGCGCGCGCCTGGGGCTGCGCGGCCTGCGGCTGGCCCCGGCGGCGCAGCGGACGCTGCTGGCCTACGCCTGGCCGGGCAACGTTCGCGAGCTGTCCCACCTGATCAGCCGGGCAGCGCTCAAGGCCAACGCCGAAACCTCGGAAGTCGGCGGCATCCTGACCCTGGACAACGATCAGCTCGGCCTGCCGGTGGCCGCCGCGGCCCTGCCCGTGGCCGACGAGCAGGACAGCGGCACCACCTTGCGCGATGCCACCGACGCCTTCCAGCGCCAGACCATCACCCTGGCCCTGGAACAGCACCAGCAGAACTGGACGCTGACCGCCGCGGCCCTGGGGCTTGACCGCGCCAACCTCGCCCGGCTGGCGAAGCGGCTGGGGCTGAGATGAGGACTTGAAGCCTGTGCAAAGTCTCGCGAGCTGTAGCCAAACAAGGCGCAACGACCAAAGGGAGTAACAGCCAATGGCTGGCCCGCAGGGTGAGCGCCAGCGAATCAAAGGGCTGAGGAAGCGGATCGGACCCGCGCTCGGGTTTACGAGGGGTAAATGAGCATTGCGTCGGGGCCCCCAGGCGGGACTGGCCTTCCAGGGCCTTTTCAACGCCGTTTGGCCGACGCGCAGCAGATTTTGAACAGGCTCTTAGAGGCGGAACCGCGCTACCAGTCCGGTAAAGACATCGGTCACCTGCAGCAGCTCCTTGCTGGCCTGTCGCGTCTGCTGGGCAACCGTCGCGGTCTGGTTCGACAGTTGCTGGATGTTGTTCAGGTTGCGATCCACTTCGTGCGCCACCTGCGCCTGCTCCTCCGCAGCGCTGGCGATGACCAGATTGCGCTCGTTGATGTCACTCACCATCTGGGTGATTTGTGCCAGGGCCTGGTCCGCCAACCGCGCGGCGCCCTGAGTATCCTGGATCAGTCCCTGGCTATCGCCCATGGCACGGACCGCCTGCACGGCGCTCTGCTGCACGCCGCCGATCATCCGCTCGATCTCCCCGGTGGACGCCTGGGTCCGGGCGGCCAGGGCCCGGACTTCATCGGCCACCACGGCGAAGCCCCGGCCCTGATCACCGGCCCGGGCCGCCTCGATGGCCGCGTTCAGGGCCAGGAGATTGGTCTGCTCGGCGATACTGCGGATGACGTCCACCACGCTGCCGATGCTGTCCACCTGCCCGGCGAGTTGCTCGACCGTGGCACTGGACGACCCCAGGCCCTGACTCAGGCCGTCGATGGCCCCGACAGCCTCCTGCACCCGAGCCCGCCCGGTCTCGGCACCCTGATTGGCGTTGCGCGTGGCTTCGGAGGTGGACACCGCATTGCGGGCGACCTCTTCCACCGCAGTGGTCATCTCGGTCACAGCCGTGGCTGCCTGCTGGATTTCATCATGCTGCCGCTCCAGTCCCTGGACGCTCTCGTCGGTGACTCTATCGAGGCCGCCAGCCGCCGTCGCCAGGCGTTTGGCGGCGCCGGTGATTTCCTGCAGGGTGAGCTTGAGCTGCTCCTGCATGCGCTCCAGCGCCTGCAGCAATTGCCCTGGTTCATCACGGCGGGAACTGCGGATCACCCCGCTCAGATCGCCTTCGGCGATGCGGCGCGCGGTCGTCACGGCGACGCCGATGGGCGCCGTGATGGAGCGGGTGATCAGCAGTCCCAGACCGATCGCCACGACGAAGGCGATGCCGATCCCGGTATAGAGCTCGGACTTGACGCTGTCGGCGGTGATGGCCGCCTGCTCGGCACCGGCACCGATCTGCTGATTCTTGAGTGCGCTCAGCTTGTCGAAGGTGTCCATCACTTGCAGATAGAGGGGAAAGAACTCGTTACGCAGGATGTCGGGCACCCCCGCCAGGTCGCTCGCGGCCAGTGCCGCGAGGACCTTCGCCGAACTGGCCTGGTAGGCCGACCACTGGGCTTCGAGCGGTGCACCCAGCGCGCGCTCGTCCCCCTGCAGCGGCAGGGCGCGATAGCTGGCGATGGTCTGTTCGCTGGTCCGCCGGTAGCTTTCCAGCTCGGTCAAGGTCTCCGCGATCTCGCTCTTGGGCGCCCCGCCAAAGGTCATCGACAGCACCACGTAGACGTCGCGGTTGTGGGAAATGGCCGCGGCCTTGGCCTCGGCGACCTTGGCATAGGACATCAGGTCGTGGGCGAACACCTGCTGCAGGTCGTTGGACAGCCGCGTAGTCCCCAGACTACCCAACCCCCCGATGACCAGGGTGATGAGCGCACAACTGACGAAGGCGATCTGTAGCTTCAGACCCAACCGCAGATGGGAAAACCATTCCATTGGAAAGCCTCGCGACCGCCCGAGCGGCAAGGGAGATGAAAGCTCGATGGTTAATCTTGCCTAATTAGTTAACACCTTTAATTAGGAACCGATTCGAGTCCCAGCTCAAGCCGGTTCGCCACCCAAATGCCTACGTCCATCGGCTTGTCCTAGAGCGCTTGGCGTGGATTTTCAGGCTACGGCGAACCTGCCATGGCAAGCGTCACCTGTCGAAGGCCATCATCAGAGGACGCCCTGGACCGCCGCCAGGCCGGGCTTGCCGTCACGGGTGGTCACGCCCTGCAGCCAGGGTTCCAACACCTGGGAATGGGCCCGCAGCCAGGCCTTGGCCGCCGCCGGATAGCTGCCGCCCTTGTCCCGCGCGGCACTCATGATGGCGTTTTCCATGTCCAGGGTGAATTTCATGTTCGTCAGCAACCGTGCCGGATTGGGGCACTGCTCGGCGTAGCCCTTGCGCGTCAGGGTATTCACCGTGCCGGCGGTACCGAAGTATTTCTCGCCGCCGCTGAGGTACTTGATCGGGTAGTCGACGTTCATGGGATGGGGTGTCCAGCCGAGGAACACGATCCACTTGTCACGCTTCACCGCCCGCCCGACCTGGGACAGCATGGCCTGTTCGCTGGATTCCACCAGCTGCCAGCCGCCCAGGCCGTATTCACCGCCCTGGATGATCTTCTGCAGGGACTGGTTGGCCGGGGCGCCGGCGCCGATGCCGTAGATCTTCTTGTCGAACTGGTCGGCGTGCTTGGCGAGGTCGGCGAAGGTCTTCACCCCAGCCTCCCAGACGTAGGTGGGCACCGCCAGGGTGAACTCGGTACCGCTGAGGTTCTGCGCCAGCTCGGTCACCTGGCCGCTCTTCACGAACTGGTCGTAGTGCGCCTGCTGCGCGGGCATCCAGTTGCCGAGGAAGGCGTCCACCTGGCCGTTGGCCAGGCCGCCATAGATGATGGGGACGGCCAGGGTCTCGACCTTGCTGCCATAGCCCAGGGCTTGCAGCACCACTCCGGTAAGGGCGTTGGTGGCAGCGATGTCGCTCCAGCCCGGATCGGCGAGGCGGACGGTGGCGCAGGCCTGGTCCTCGGCCTGGGCCGCCAGGCTGGTCAGGGCAAGGCCCAGGGTTAGGGTCGCGATTATTCCTTGTTGCATGGCCGTTCTCCATCCAGTGAGGTTCAGGGTTGCGGGTAGCGAGCGCGGCGCTCCAGGTCGTCGAGATCGATATGGTTGCGCATGTACTGCTGGGTGGCATCGACGAAGGGCTGGTGATCCCAGCTGGTCCGCACGCCCTGCGCCAGGGCCGTCGCGACGAAGCGCCGGCGCCGCTGGCTGGCCAGCACCTCCTCGTGCAGGCGCGGCAGATCCCAGCGCTGGCGGACTTCCTGCCGGAAGGCGGCGAGCAGCTCGGCGTAATCGGCGCTGCCGGCCAGGTTCTCCTGCTCCAGCGGATCGTTCTGCAGATCGAACAGCAGCGGCGGGTCCTGTTCGCAGTGGATGTACTTGTAGGCGCCGCGGCGGATCATCAGCAGCGGACTCACGGTCCCCTCGGCCAGGTATTCACCGATGACCTCGTCGTGCCCGCCGCGTCCTTCCAGGTGCGGCAGCAGCGAGCGCCCGTCCAGTGGCAGGTCCTCGGGCAGGCTCCCGCCGGCCAGCTCGACGAAGGTCGGCAGCAGATCCATCGTCGACACCGAAGCCGACACCCGCGCCGGCGCGAAGCGCGCCGGGGCATGGATCAGCAAGGGCACCCGCGCGGCCATCTCGAACCAGTGCATCTTGTACCAGAGCCCACGCTCCCCGAGCATGTCGCCATGGTCGCCGGAGAAGACGATCACGGTATCCTCGGCGAGACCGCACTCCTCCAGGGTCTTGAGCAGGTGGCCGACCTGGGCGTCGACGTAGCTGCAGGCACCGTAGTAGGCCTGGCGGGCGTCGCGGATCTTGGCTGCGGGCAGGGGCTTGTCCCAGAGGTCGATCACCTTGAGCAGCCGCTGGCTGTGGGGGTCCTGCTCGGCCTGGGGGATAACGTCGTCGGGCAGGGGGATGTCGATCCCTGCGTACAGATCCCAGAATTCCCGCGGGATGGTGTAGGGATCGTGGGGATGGGTCAGGGACACGGTCAGGCAGAAGGGCTGGTCGTCACCGCGGCGCACATGATCGTAGAGGTACTGGCGCGCCTTGAAGACCACCTCCTCGTCGAAGTCCAGCTGGTTGGTGCGCACGCAGGGCCCGGCCTGCAGCACCGAGGACATGTTGTGGTACCAGCTCGGGCGCACGTCCGGTGCGTCCCAGTTCACCGCCCAGCCGTAGTCGGCGGGATAGATGTCGCTGGTCAGACGCTCTTCGTAGCCGTGCAGCTGATCCGGGCCGCAGAAGTGCATCTTGCCCGACAGCGCCGTGCGATAGCCGAGGCGACGCAGGTGATGGGCATAGGTGGGAATGTCGGCGGCGAAATCGGCGGCGTTGTCGTAGGCGCCGATCTTCGACGGCAACTGGCCGCTTACCAAAGTGAAGCGCGAGGGGGCGCATAGCGGGCTGTTGCAATAGGCCGAATCGAACACCACGGCGCGCTCGGCCAGACGCTGCAGATTCGGCAGCTTGATCGGCGAGTCGGCGTCGTACAGCGGCAGGATGGGCGCCGCCATCTGGTCGGCCATGAGGAAGAGGATGTTGGGCTGCTGCACGAAAGATCTCCTGCCGGATCAAGTTGACTTATGGGTCCCATGATCGGCAGGAGGTATAGCGCGGTAAAGGTCAGCCAAGCTGATGTTTCGGATAAGCCTGGCTTATCCGAATTCTGCCATTACAGTTGGAAGCGAGCGACTAGCTGGTTGAAGGAGGTGGCCAGCCGCGAGAGGTCCTGGCTGGAGGCACTGGTCTGGTTGGCACCGGCAGCGGTCTGGGTCGAGAGGTCCTGGATGTTGCTCAGGTTGCGATCCACCTCGCGGGCCACCTGGGCCTGCTCTTCGGCCGCACTGGCAATCACCAGGTTGCGCTCGTTGATACTGGCCACGGCCTGGGTGATACGCGCCAGTGCCTCGCCGGCGGCCTGGGCCAGGCGCTGGGTGTCCTGGGCGCGGACCTGACTGCCGTCCATGGCGCGTACCGCCTGGTCGGCGGTCTGCTGGACGCCGCCGATCAGGCTTTCGATCTCGCCGGTAGAGGCCTGGGTCCGCGCCGCTAGCGCCCGTACCTCGTCGGCCACCACGGCGAAGCCACGCCCCTGCTCGCCGGCCCGGGCCGCTTCGATGGCGGCGTTGAGCGCCAGCAGGTTGGTCTGCTCGGCGATGCTGCGGATCACATCCACCATCTTGCCGATGTCCCGTACCTGATCGGCCAGTTGCTGCACGGTCTGGCTGGAGGTACCCAGTTCCGCGGTCATCGTATCGATGGCGCCCACCGCCTGTTGGACCTGGCCACGGCCCGCTTCGGCTGCTTCACTGGTGGACTGCGAGGCGGTGGACGTGGATGAGGCATTGCGCGCCACCTCTTCCACGGCGCTGGTCATCTGGTTCACCGCGGTAGCGGCCTGCTGGATCTCATCGTTCTGCCGGACCAGGCCACGGGAACTCTCATCGGTCACCGCCGTGAGTTCTTCGGCGGCCGAGGCGAGCTGATCGGAAGCCCCGGCGATTTCCTGCAGGGTCTCCTTCAGATTGCGTTGCATACCTGCCAGGGCATCGAGCAACTGACCCGGTTCGTCGCGGCGGTGATTGACGATGGTCTGGGTCAGGTCGCCCGCGGCGATGCGGCGGGCACAGGCCACGGCCTGGCCGATGGGGCCGGTGATGGAACGGGTGATGAGTAGGCCCAGGGCGATGGCCACGATGAAGGCCACCAGGATGCCGGAATAGAGCATCAGGTTGGCCTGGTAGGCCCTGGTGTCAGCGTCCTGGGCGCCCTCGCCGATCTGGCGATTGTTGGAATCCACCATGATCTTGAGCTCATCCAGCACCTTCTCATAGTTGGTCTGAACCTCACTATTGAGCAGGTCGCGGACCCGGTTCATGTCACCCTGCTGCAGGGCGGCCAGGGTGCGTTGGACGCTGGCTTGGTACAGCGGCCAATCCTTGTCCATCTGGTCGCCAGCCGCGCGTTCGTCGTCCTCCAGCGGGGTGGCGCGATAGATGGCGAAGGCCTTTTCGCTGGCCAACTGGTTGGTCCTCAGGTTCTCGCGTACCCGATCCATCTGGTTGGCGTCGGCACCGATGGCGGTCAGGGAGACCAGGCGATAGAGATCGCGATTCTGTGCCACGGCATAGGTGGTGGCGGCATTGGTATTGCTCACCGAGACCAGGTTGTTGGAAAAGGCCAGCTTCAGGGCATCGGACAGGCTGGAAATGCCCCGGCTGCCAAGAAAGCCGACGATCAGGGTGATACAGGCGCAGGCGACGAAGGCGGTCAGCAACTTGACCGCCAGCCTGGCATTAGCGAAACCATTCATAGCAAGCTCCAGAAACGGATAGCTGTTCAAGTAGGTACAAACAAAAGGTCCTTAGAAGACTTTTTTGTGAATTTGCTCACATTTCTTGTGATCAGGAAGACGCTATCGCTGTGATCAGTTTTTCCTATCGGCTGCTGCATGGGGAAATTTAGCCGCGCCTATGAATACGCTTTCGCTGGACAGCCTGCGGGTTTTCGCCACCGTGGCCCGCCACCTGAGCTTTACCCTCGCCGCCACGGAGCTGGGTACCACCCAGCCGGCGGTAAGCCAGCAGATCAAACGGCTGGAGGCGCAGCTGGACACCCGGCTGTTCGACCGTATCCACCGCGGCATCGCCTTGACCGCAGCTGGCCAGTTGCTCCAGCAGCACGTAGAGACAGGGCTCGCCAATATCGATGAGGGGTTGCGCGCCATCACCGCCCAGCCGGCCCACGAGGTGCTGCAGGTGGCGACCGACTTCGCCTTCGCCGCCTACTGGCTATTGCCGCGCCTACCGCGCTTTCATGCCCGGCATCCCCAGCTGGACGTCAGCCTGATCACCAGTGACCGCCTGCCGGCGGTGGGTGCCGAGGTGGATGTGGCCCTGACCTTCGGCGATGGCCGCTTCAAGCACGGCGAGGCTTGGCCGTTGTTTCGCGAGGAAGTCTTTCCGGTCTGCAGTCCGCGCCTGGTGGCGGATCAGGCGCTACCCGTGCCGCAGGCTCAGCTGTCGGGTTGGCCACTGCTGCATCTGAAGGCGGCGCCCAACAGTCGCTGGTATGACTGGCCGGCCCTGCTGGCGGCCCTCGACTGCCCATCGCCGACCACTAACCCGAACGGCGCCGTACTCAGTTTCGACAACTACACCCTGGTGATCCAGGCCGCCATCGCCGGGCAGGGCGTGGCCATCGGCTGGCGCCACCTGGTGGACGAGCTGCTCGCCCAGAACCTGCTGTGCCGCCCCTGCCTGGGCGCGGCGACCTCGATCTATGGCTATTACGCGGTCCTGCCCGAGCGCAAGCGGCGCCAACGATTGGTGCAGCGCTTTCTCGACTGGCTGCTGGAAGAGCTGGAGACCCCGCGCGAGTCGTTGGCCGGCGCACGGCTGGCGACCTGAGAGGTACTCAGCGCTCGTAGACTTCCAGCGGCAGGTCGTCGGGGTCGGCGAAGAAGGTGAATCTCTTGCCGGTCAGTTCGTCGGTGCGGATCGGCTCGGTGACCACCCCATGCGCCTGCAGGTGGGCGACGGTGGCGTCCAGGTCGGCCACGGCGAAGGCCAGGTGACGCAGCCCCTGGGCCTCGGGACGCGAGGGCCTGGGCGGCGCATCGGGAAAGGAGAACAGCTCCAGTTGGGCATGCTCGCCCACCGCCAGGTCCAGCTTCCAGGAGCGCCGGGCCTCGCGATAGGTCTCGGCGATCACCGGCAGGCCAAGGATCTCGGTGTAGAAGTGGCGGGAACGCTCGTAGTCGGCGCAGATCAGTGCCACGTGGTGCAGACGGTCGAAGAGGGTCATCAGCTTCTCAGGGTACCGCGACGAATTTGAGGTCGGCCGGCGCCCCCACGTCCAGGCTCTGCAATTCATCGCCGAGCTTGCCGCTGTCGGGGTCGCGGGCGAAGACCTTGAGTTGGTTGGATTTCTGGTTGGCCACCAGCAGGAAACGGCCGGACGGATCGATGGCGAATTCCCGCGGCGCCAGGCCATTGACCGGATGACGCTCGACGAAGGTCAGGGTGCCATCGGGATTCACCGCGAACACCGCCAGCTGGTTGTCGGTGCCGCGACTGGCCACATAGAGGAAGCGACCGTCGCCGGACAGGTGAAGGGCGCCGGCATCGCGCTCGCCGGTGAATTCCTGGGGCGTCAGGCTGTAGGTCTGCAACTGGCGCAGCATGCCGTCCTGGTGGGCGAAGGCCATCACCTGGCCGGCCAGTTCCAGGGTCAGGTAGGCGTAGCGGCCATCGGCGCTGAACACCAGGTGGCGCGGCCCGCTGCCTTCCGGCACCGGCACGAAGGGCGTCTCGGCGGCCACCAGCGGTCGTTCCGGCTGCTGGGGCAGGTAGCGATAGACGAAGACCTTGTCCGCGCCCAGGTCCGGGGCGAAGACGAAGCGGCCATCCGGGGTGGTCACCGCCGCGTGCACGTGGCTGGACTGCTGGCGTTCATGCTGCTCGCTGGGCTGGTGGAATTCGATCTGCGCCACCGGGCTGAGTACCCCGCCCTCCTGGATCGGCAGCACCGCCAGGGAGCCTTCCGGCAGGCTGGAATAGTTGGCCACGAAGAGGTACTTGCCGTCATTGCTGAGGCTGGAATGAGTGGGCTCGTCGCCCAGGCTCTTGACCTGGCTGACCTGCTGCAACCGGCCATTGCCCGGCTCGAAGCGATAGGAGGTGACCCGGCCGATGGTGTCGCCGGTCGAGCCCCGGCCGTTCTCGTTGACCGCGAACAGGGTACGACCGTCCCGCGACAGGGTGAGGAAGGACGGATTGGACGCCTTGACGATGCGCAGCGGGCCGTCGATCTGGCCGTTGCGGCTGTTGAAGCGGTAGACGTACAGCCCCTGGCTGCTGCCCCCGGTGTAGCTGCCGACCAGCAGGTTGAACAAGCCGGGCTCGGCGCGGGCGGACGTCCCTTGCCCCATGAGCAAGGCGAACAGGGCCAGTGGCAGCAGACGGGGCAGGCTTCTCATGGGAAATCCTTGGCGAGCGATTGGCGTTGAGACCGATGGAAGGCGGCGCGGTTTCTTGTCCGCTGGGGAGCACGGTGGGCCGCGCGTGGTCGCTATTCTACTGAAAACTGGACTGGCACTGTGCCAGGGAGGTTTCCATGCGTGTCTACACCCTGTCCCACCCCACCGGTCCCGCTGCCCTCGTTCAGGTGGAACGTCCCATTCCAGAGCCTGCCCGCGGCCAGGTGCTGGTCCGCATGAAGGCGGCCTCGCTCAACTACCGCGATCTGCTGGTCGCCGAGGGCCGCTATGGTCGCGCGGAACTGCCACGTGACCTGGTACCGCTCTCCGACGGGGCCGGCGAGGTGGTCGCCGTCGGCGAGGCGGTGACCCGGGTGGCGGTCGGTGACCGGGTCGCCGGTCTCTTCATGCAGGGCTGGCTGGCCGGTGCCCTGGCTCCCGAATATGCCGGGACCGCCTTGGGTGGAGTGATCGACGGCGTGCTGGCCGACTACGTGCTGTTCGACCAGCACGGCCTGGTACGGCTGCCCGACCACCTGAGCTATGCCCAGGGCGCCACCCTGCCGTGTGCCGCGGTCACCGCCTGGCATGCACTCTTCGCCAGCGCCCGTCCGCTCACTGCCGGCCAGCAGGTGCTGCTGTTGGGGACCGGCGGGGTGTCCATGTTCGCCCTGCAGTTCGCGCGAGCCGCGGGCGCCCAGATCATCCTCACCTCTTCCAGCGATGCCAAGCTGGCCCGGGCGCAAGCCCTGGGCGCCCATGCCACGATCAACTACCGCACCCATCCGGAGTGGCAGGACGAGGTACTGCGGCTGACCGGAGGGCTGGGCGTCGACCATGTGGTCGAGGTCGGTGGCGCAGGTACCCTGCAACGTTCGGTGCGAGCCACCCGACCAGGAGGCGCAGTGCACCTGATCGGCGTGCTCAGCGCAGGCGACTTCAATCCCATCGCCGTGATGCAGCGCGGCCTGGTCCTGGACGGCATCTTCGTCGGCTCGCGGGAAATGTTCGAAGCGATGAATCGCCTGCTCGCCGCGCAACGCCTCGAACCCCTCATCGATCGAATCTTCGCCTTCGACGAGGCGGCGGCGGCCTATCGCTATCTGGCGGCCCAGGAACACATCGGCAAGGTCGTGATCAGCCTGGAATCCTAGCGTGGTGTTTCAGACGTTCGCGCAGGAAGTGGCGGGTGATTTTTTAGCCGGTTCGGCGCCACGATGGGCCAGGCGCCGCGACGAGTCATAGCAGGGCTATGGCGAGGAGTGGCAACGCCGTACAGGAGATCCGCCTCTGCGGCGAAAAAGCGCCGCCAAGACTGTGTAGATAACGTCTGGAACACCACACTAGTCCAACACACCTTGCAGAATGGCATAGACCAGGCCGGTGCCGACGGCGATCAGCACCACGTCGGTACCCAGCTGACGCCATTGGTAGCCGGGATAGTCCGGCAGTTGCTTGACGATGCCGGGCGGCAAGGGCCGGCCATAGCCCGGCGGTAGCGGACGCCCCTGCTCCAGGCGCAGCCCCGGCGGCAACTCGCCGCCCGGGCCGATCTGGCCGCGCAGTGCCCGGATGCGGTCCCGCGCCGGACCAAGATCACCCGGCCCGCCCGCTGCCGGGCCGACACCGGGTCGTCCCGGTGGACGCCGATCGGGACCATGATCCTGGCCAGGTGGCTTGCCCGCGTCCTGCCAGGCCGGGCCACGAGGACCATGATCGTCGGGCCCATCCGGGCCGCCTCCCGGAGGAGCTGCCAGGGCCAGGTTGCTGAACAGGCAGAGCGTCGCGATGGACAGCAGGGTACGCATGGCGTCTCCTTAAGCGATGATCGAAGCGATTCGGGTATGCGTTGGATCGCGAATCGTACCGAAGACTCCCGGGTCATTTCCGGACCTCAGGCTTGTGGATAAATCCGGGATAAAATCGGTATAAGTCGCCGGAAAAAATCGAATCTCGTCCGATAACTACGAAAAAATCCTTTTATATCAATAGATTAAAAAGATGATCGGCTGGCTATCGAATTACGCTTTTGTGGATAACCTTTAGGACCCCCCACCCCTGGGTAGCATTTTCCAGACCTCCACCAAGGCTCCAATAGACGAAACTCGACCCGCGAAGACAGAAAAACCGCGCCGGATGCTTCACCCGACGCGGTCTTCCGGAGCGGGCCGCAGGCTAGTCCGGCTTCTTCAGCTTGGGATTGGGAAAGAACTGTACGGCCTGTACCTTGGGGTCGGGCTTCCTGGGCTTCAGCGCACTGATGTTGACTCGCGTCGGTAATTCCTTGGGGACCGAATTGCCGCGTTCGTCCAGGGTGTCGCTGTAGCCGCAGGACACACACTCGCGATGGGGCGTGCCCTCCTGGGTCCACATCTTCAGGGTGTCCTGCGCCTGGCACGCCGGACATACGGCCCCGGCGATGAACCTCTTGCGGATCGGCTCGCTCACGCCGCTTCCTCGCTCAGCCCGGAATGGCGGAGCAGGGCGTCGATGCTGGGCTCACGACCGCGGAAGTCGACGAACAGCACCATGGGCGCCTGGGAGCCGCCGCGGGCCAGGATGGCTTCGCGGAAGGCACGCCCGGTTTCCGGGTTGAACACGCCTTCTTCCTCGAACTTGGCGAAGGCATCGGCGGAGAGCACCTCAGCCCATTTGTAGCTGTAGTAACCCGCCGCGTAACCGCCGGCGAAGATGTGCGCGAAGCTGTTGGGGAAGCGGTTGTAGGCCGGCGGACGCACCACCGAGATCTCGTCGCGGATGCCTTCCAGCACGTCACGCACACTGCGACCATCGCCATGGGTGGCGTGCAGCTCGAAGTCGAACAGCGAGAATTCCAGCTGGCGCAGCATCATCAGGCCGGACTGAAAGTTCTTCGCCGCCAGCATCTTGTCCAGCAGCTCCTGGGGCAAGGGCTCGCCGGTTTCGTAGTGGCCGGAGATCAGCGCCAGGCCCTCGGGCTCCCAGCACCAGTTCTCCATGAACTGGCTGGGCAGCTCCACCGCATCCCAGGCCACGCCGTTGATACCGGAAACGCTGGCATGCTCGACGCGGGTCAGCAGGTGGTGCAGGCCATGGCCGAATTCGTGGAAGAGGGTGGTCACCTCGTCATGGGTGAGCAGCGCCGGCTTGCCGGGGCTGGCCGGGGTGAAGTTGCACACCAGGTAGGCCACCGGATCGATCAGCCGGCCCTGGGCATCGCGGCGCTTGTCACGGGCACCGTCCATCCAGGCACCGCCACGCTTGTTGGCGCGGGCATAGAGATCGAAGTAGAAGCGGCCGATGGAGGTACCGTTTTCCTTGATCTCGAACAGGCGGACATCCGGGTGCCACTTCTCGAAGTCGCGCAACTCGGCGATCTCGATGCCATAGAGCTTCTGCACCGTGGCGAACAGGCCGGACAGCACCTTGTCCACCGGGAACCAGGCACGCACCTCTTCCTGGGACAGCGAATAGCGCTGCTGACGCAGCTTCTCGGCGAAGTAGCCGGTGTCCCAGCTCTGCAGATCCTGCACGCCCTGTTCGGCGGCGAAGGCGCGCAGTTCTTCCAGGTCGCGCTGGGCGAAAGGCTTGGAGCGCACGGCGAGATCACGCAGGAAGCCCAGCACCTGGTCGCTGCTCTCGGCCATCTTGGTGGCCAGGGACAGCTCGGCGTAGTTGGCATAACCCAGCAGCTGAGCCAGTTCCTGGCGCAGGTCGAGCAGTTCTTCCATCACCGGGCCGTTGTCGAACTGGCCGGCGTTGGGGCCCTGTTCGGAGGCGCGGGTGGCATAGGCAGCATAGACCTCTTCGCGCAGGGCACGGTCGTCGGCGTAGGTCATCACCGCGTAGTAGCTGGGGAATTCCAGGGTCACCAGCCAGCCGTCCAGCTCCTTGGCCTGGGCGGCGGCCTGCAGTTGCGCCTTGGCCGACTCGGGCAGCCCGGCCAGGGCCGCTTCGTCGGTGAGGTGCTTGGTCCAGGCCTGGGTGGCGTCGAGCAACTGGTTGGAGAACTTGCTGCCCAGCTCGGACTTGCGCGCCTGGATGGCGGCGTAGCGCTGCTGCTCGGCCGGCGGCAGGTCGATGCCGGACAGGCGGAAGTCGCGCAGAGCGTGTTCCAGGGTGGTCTGCTGGCCGACGTCGAAGCCCTTGACTTCCTCGCTCTCGGACAGGCGGCTGTAGGCCTGGAAGAGGTCCTTGTTCTGGCCGATTTCGGTGGAATAGGCCGACAGCTTGGGCAGGCAGGCCTCGTAGGCAGCGCGTAGCTCAGGGCTGTTGCACACGGCATTGAGGTGGCCGATGGGGCTCCAAGCCTGGCCCAGCCGATCGTTCAGCTCGTCCATCGCCAGCACCAGGCCAGCCCAGGTAGGGTGCTCTTTCTGAGTCTCCAGCAGCTTGGCCAGCGCGGCGCGGTTCTCGGCGAGGACGGTGTCGATGGCTGGCTCGACGTGCTCGGGCTTGATGGCGGAAAAGGGCGGCAGGTCGTAGGACTGAAGCAGCGGATTGCTGGCGCTCACGGCGTTCCCCTCGGGGCGATGGCTTTGACAGGTCTATATGGAGCCCATCCTAATAGGTCTCAAGACCCTTCCGACGAGAAAAGGTATCTATCGTGACCATAAGGACCTTCCAGGGTAAAACCCCGCAACTGGGCGCACGCGCCTTCGTCGATGCCACCGCCGTGGTGATCGGCGACGTCGAGCTCGGCGCGGACAGCTCAGTATGGCCGCTGACGGTGATCCGCGGCGACATGCATCGCATCCGGATCGGCGCCCGCACCAGCATCCAGGACGGCAGCGTGCTGCACATCACCCACGCCGGGCCCTTCAATCCGGATGGCTATCCCTTGCTGATCGGCGCCGACGTCACCGTCGGCCACCAGGTGACCCTGCACGGCTGCAGCATCGGCGACCGGGTACTGGTGGGCATGGGCAGCATCGTCATGGATGGCGCGGTGGTGGAAGACGAGGTGGTGATCGGTGCCGGCAGCCTGGTCCCACCGGGCAAGCGCCTGGAAAGTGGCCATCTCTACGTCGGCCGCCCGGTCAAGCAGATCCGCCCGCTGGAGGAAAAGGAACGCGCCTTCTTCAGCTACAGCGCCGGCAACTACGTGAAGCTCAAGGACCAGCACCTGGCCGAGGGGTATGGGGAGGAGGGGCCTAGCCTTTGATCGCGGCCATGGGCCGCTCCTACAGTTGCGTCCGAGCCTGTAGGAGCGGCCCATGACCGCGATTGGAGTCCCAGAACCGTCTCGGCCACAAACGCCCTTGCGGTCGCCGAGCCAGCTATCCCATCACCCCAACTGCCGCCGCAGCTCCGCCAGCACCGGGGCGCTGTCAGGACGTATGCCGCGCCAGAGTTCGAAGGCCTCGGCAGCCTGTTCCACCAGCATGCCCAGGCCGTCCAGGCTGTGGAAGGCACCTTCGTCCAGGGCCCAGCGGTTGAAGGGGGTGAGGTCCTTGCCGTACATCATGTCGTAGGTCACCGTCTGCGGGCCGATCACCGCTTCCGACAGCGGCGGACGTCCTCCGCCGAGGCTGGCCGAGGTGCCGTTGATGATGACGTCGAAGGACTCGCGCAGGGTGGAGAAGGCCGCCACCTCGATGACGCCTAGCTCGACGAATTCCCGCGCCAGTTGCACCGCCTTGAGCTCGGTGCGATTGGCCAGCACCAATTGCCCCGGCTTACAGGCCAACAGCGGCTCCAGCACACCCCGTACGGCGCCGCCGGCGCCCAGCACCAGGATCCGCCGGCCTTCCAGCTGCAGGCCGGCATTGACGGTGAGATCCCGTACCAGGCCGGCGCCGTCGGTGTTGTCGCCCAGCAGGCGGCCATCCGCCTGGCGCTTCAAGGTGTTCACCGCCCCGGCGCGGCGCGCACGCGCGGTGAGTTCGTCGCACAGCCGGTAGGCCTCTTCCTTGAAGGGCACCGTGACGTTGGCACCCAGGCCACTCTGGAAGAAGCTGCGGGCGCTTTCGGTGAAGCCATCCAGGGGCGCCAGCAGGGGGCCGTAATGCAGCCGCTGGCCGGTCTGGTCGGCGAACAGGCTGTGGATCAGCGGCGACTTGCTGTGGGCGATGGGGTTGCCGAAGACGGCGTAGCGATCCATGGAGACTATCCTGCGGGCGTGGGTGCGAGGGCGAGCCAGTCGCGGTCGGTGAGGAAGAAATCGGTCAGGCGCGCCTCGGGCGAACCGGGCGCGGGCTTCCAGTCGTAGCCCCAGCGCACCTCGGGCGGTAGCGACATGAGGATGGACTCGGTACGCCCGCCGGATTGCAGGCCGAACAGGGTGCCGCGGTCGTAGACCAGGTTGAATTCCACGTAGCGCCCGCGGCGATAGGCCTGGAATTCGCGCTCGGCCTGGCCATAGGGCTGGTGGCGACGGCGCTGGACGATGGGCAGGTAGGCCTCGACGAAGGCATCGCCGATGGCGCGCTGGAAGGCGAAGCAGGTGGCGAAGTCCCATTCGTTGAGATCGTCGAAGAACAGGCCACCGATGCCCCGCGGTTCGCCGCGGTGCTTGAGGTGGAAGTAGCGGTCGCACCAGGCCTTGTAGCGCGGATAGACGTCGGCGCCGAAGGGCGCGCAGGCGTCATGGCAGACCTGGTGCCAATGCACGCAGTCGGCTTCGTCGCCGTAGTAGGGAGTGAGGTCGAGGCCACCGCCGAACCACCAGACCGGTGCCTCGCCGGGCTTCTCGGCGAAAAAGAAGCGCACATTGGCGTGGGCGGTGGGGATATGGGGATTGTGCGGGTGCATGACCAGGGACACGCCCATGGCCTCGAAGCTGCGCCCGGCCAGTTCCGGGCGATGGGCGCTGGCGGAGGGGGGCAGGCTGTCGCCATGCACGTGGGAGAAGTTCACGCCGCCCTTTTCCAGCACGGCGCCCTCGGCGATCACCCGGGTGCGACCACCGCCGCCGGTCGGCCGGGTCCAGGCGTCCTCGACGAAAAGCGCCGCGCCATCCTCGGCTTCCAGTGCGGCGCAGATGCGCTCCTGCAGGTCGAGCAGATAGGCCTTGACGGCCTCCAGGGACGGATTCATCGCAAGCATTTTCCACAGCGGCGGGGAGGGCAGAGCATAACACCCGTATCCATGCGGTTGACGCGGCGCGCGGTTGCGGCTTGGATGAAGGACCACGCCAACCAGGAAAACGACAACATGGCCCAGCGCATCCAGTTCAGCCGCACCGGTGGTCCCGAAGTACTCGAACTCGTGGATGTCGAACCCGCCGCACCCGGCCCCGACGAGGTGCGGGTGCGCAACCACGCCATCGGCCTCAACTTCATCGAGACCTACTACCGCAGCGGCCTCTATCCGCCGCCCTCGCTACCTTCGGGCCTGGGTACCGAGGGTGCCGGGGTGGTGGAGGCGGTGGGCAGCGCCGTCAGCCGGTTCAAGGCCGGCGACCGCGTGGCCTATGCCACCGGTCCGCTGGGCGCCTATGGCGAGGTCCATGTGCTGCCCGAGCGCCATCTGGTGCACCTGCCGGAGGCGGTGTCCTTCGAGCAGGGCGCCGCGGCCATGCTCAAGGGGCTGACCGTGCAGTACCTGTTGCGCCAGACCTATCCGCTGCAGGCCGGCGACACGGTACTGTTCCACGCCGCGGCCGGCGGCGTCGGCTCCCTGGCCTGCCAGTGGGCCAAGGCCCTGGGCGTGCGCCTGATCGGCACCGCCGGCTCGCCGGAAAAGCTGGAGAAGGCCAAGGCCCTGGGGGCCTGGGCGGTGATCGACTACCGCCAGGAAGACGTGCCGGCGCGGGTCCGCGAATTGACCGACGGCGCCAAGGTACCGGTGGTCTACGACGGCGTCGGCAAGGATACCTGGGAGATGTCGCTGGACTGCCTGGCCCCGCGTGGTCTCATGGTCAGCTTCGGCAACGCCTCCGGCGCGGTCACCGGGGTCAACCTGGGGATCCTGTCGCAGAAGGGTTCGCTCTACGTCACCCGGCCGACCCTGGCCACCTACGCCGCCTCGCCCGAGGCGCTGCAGGACATGGCCGACCAGTTGTTCGAGCTGATCACCGATGGCCGCATCCAGGTGGACATCGGCCGACGCTACCCGCTGGCCGAGGTGCAGGAGGCGCACCGGGCGCTGTCGGGGCGGGAGACCAGCGGCTCGACCATCCTCCTGCCCTGACCCGGTAGTAGGCCGTCATTGGCGACCCCGCAGGAGGAAATCGTGACGGCCATTAAGTTTCCGCTAGCAAAGCGGCACGTCAGGGGTAAACGTCGGTCTATCTCGGACAGTCGAGTCGCTTCGAACTCGACGCCTTGCCACGACTCGGCCGGATCGCTGCTCTTGCCATGCCTATTTCCAGCCCCCTCGCCAGCCTGCTCGACACCGCCACGGACACGGCGCTGATCACCCTGACCGCCGAGGGTCGGATCGCGCAGTGGTGTCCGGAGGTCGCCCGACTGCTCGGCTGGACGGTCGAGGACAAGCTCGGTGAAGCCATCGTCGGCCTGCTGGTGCCAGAGCCGCCCGCCGACCAGTGGCTGGCGCTGCTGGAGCGCTGCCAAGCCCAGGGCCTGCGTCATCGGGATGGCCAGTTGGTCCGTCTCGACCTGCACCTGGTGCCCCTGCGGCGGGCGACCGTCACCGTGGGCTGGTTGCTGCACGTCTGGCAAGCGCCACCGAGTCGGAGCCGCTTCGCCACCTGGCGGGGCGCCGAACGGGATCTGCCGCAACGCCTGCAGGCCTTGGGCGAGTGGTCACGCCGGCTCAGCGGTACCCCGGATCTGGCCGCCCTGCGTCTCTGCGCCACCCAGGCGCTACGCGAGCTGGCCAACGATCCCCAGGCGCGACTGCTGCTGGGTGCCGAGACCGGGGATCTGCCCCCGGATGGTCTGCGGCTCGGGCTTGGCCCGGCGGCGCAACCCCTGGGCTATCTGCAACTGGGCAGTGCCGCGGTGGACGCCGATACCCGCCTGCTGCTCGACCAGTTGGCCCTGCTGCTCGCCGCCCTGGTCGAACGCCAGCGCCAGCAGGAGCAGGTCCGCCAGCTCGAGCAACGCCTGTCGCTGGAGCAAGGCCTGCTGGCCAGTGTGCTGCAACAGGCGCCCCTCGGTATCTCCATCACCGAGGCGGGCAGCGAGAAGGCAGTGATGCTCAACGACCGCGTCAGCGTGCTGCTCGGCAAATGCCCGGAAGGGGAGACGCTGGACCAGCGCTACCAGGCGGTGGGAGCCCTGCACGACAACGGCCAGCCCTATGCGGTGGACGACTATCCCACCGTGCGGGTGCTGCGCAGTGGCCAAGCGGTACCGCCCGAGTTGATGCGCTATCGCCGCCCGGACGGCAGTATCCGCCTGCTGGAGGTGTCCAGCGCGCCCGTGCGCTCGGCCAGCGGCGAGGTGATCGCCTCGGTCACCCTGTTCGACGACGTCCAGCAGCGGGTCGACGCGGAAAACGCCCTGCGCGAACACAGCGCGCGCCTGGCCAGCCTGATCAACCAGGCAACCGTGGGCATCTGCCAGACCGACGCCCACGGCCGCCTGCTGCTGGCCAACCGGCGCTATTGCGAGCTGCTTGGCCGTAACGAGGTCGGGGTGCTGGAGCAGACCCTGCAGGCCCAGACCCATCCGGACGACCGTGCCGCCCTCGAACACAGCCTCGACGTGCTGCGCCAGCGTGGCGAGAGCTTCAAGCTGGACCAGCGCTTCGAGCGCCCGGACGGCTCGGTGGTCTGGGTCAGCCTGCACGGCTCGCCCCTGCAATCGGAGGTCGGCCAGCCGCTGTCGGTGAGCCTGGTGGTGGTCGACCTCACTCAGCGCAAGCGAGCCGAGGCCGCGCTGCACCTATCCAACCAGCGCTTCCGCAACGCCGTGGAAGCGGTACAGGGGGTGGTCTGGACGACCAATGCCAATGGCCACCTCCTGGGTGAGCAACACGCCTGGAGCACCCTCACCGGGCAGAGCTACGCCCAGTACCAGCAGGAAGGCTGGGTCGACGCCGTGCATCCCGACGACGCCCCTCGCACCCTGCGGCGCTGGCGCCTGGCCGTGCAGCAGCAGCTGGATTTCCATGACGAACACCGGCTGCGCTGCCGCGACGGCCAGTGGCGCACCTTCAGCGTCCGCGCCCTGCCGGTGCGCGAGGGCGGGGTGGTGCGCGAATGGGTGGGCGTCCACACCGACGTCAGCGAGATCCGCATGGCCGAGCACCGCCTGCGTCGTTTGGCCGAGTTGCTGGAGCAGCGCGTCCACGAGCGCACGGTGGAGCGTGATCGCATGTGGCGGGTGGCCGACGACCTGCTCGGGGTGATCCAGGGCCAGCGCTGGCTGAGCCGCAACCCGGCCTGGGGTCGTGCCCTGGGCTGGGACGACGAGGAACTGCGGCATCAGCCGCCCACGGCGCTGGAACATCCCGACGACGCTCCGGTGTTCCCCCGGCTGGCCGCCTTGCGCCAGGGCGAGGTGCTCAGCGACCTGCCCGGTCGCCTGCGTACCCGCGACGGTCACTGGCGGCACATGATGTGGAAGGCCACCGCCGATCACGACGGCCGCATCTACGTCTTCGGCCGCGACATCACCACCGAGCACGAGGCTTCCCTGGCCCTGCAGAATGCCGAGGCGGCGCTGCGCCAGGCGCAGAAGATGGAAGCCATCGGCCATCTCACTGGCGGTATCGCCCACGACTTCAACAACCTGCTCACCGGTATCAGCGGCTCCCTGGAATTGCTCAGGCGGCGCCTGGACCAGGGCCGGCACGACAACCTGCAGCGCTACCTGGACACCGCCGAGCAATCCGCCACCCGCGCCGCAGCCTTGACCCATCGGCTGCTGGCCTTCGCCCGCCGGCAGACCCTGGACCCGCGTCCGGTGGACGTCAACGCCCTGATCCTGTCCCTGGAAGAGCTGTTCCAGCGCACCCTGGGCGAGCGCATCAGCCTGCGCAGCAGCCTCGCGCCCCATCTGCCGCCGGCCCGGACCGACACCAACCAGTTGGAGAACGCCCTGCTGAACCTGGTGATCAACGCTCGCGACGCCATGCCCGAAGGCGGTCGCCTGGCCCTGGAAACCGCCCTCGAGCACCTCGACGAGCTGGCCGCCGAGCACGAGCTACCCGCTGGCGACTACGTGCGCCTGACCATCGCCGACACCGGCAGCGGCATGCCGGCCGAGGTGGTGGACCGCGCCTTCGATCCCTTCTTCACCACCAAGCCCATCGGCCAGGGCACCGGCCTGGGCCTGTCCATGCTCTATGGCTTCATCAAGCAGTCGGGCGGTCACGTCAGCCTGGAGAGCGCCCTTGGCGCCGGCACCCGTGTCAACCTCTGGCTACCCTGCGCCGAGCCGGTCAGCCAGGCACCGGCCGACGAACCCCAGGCAGCCGTCGCCCAGAGTCGTGGCGAACGCCTGCTGCTGGTGGAAGACGACGCCTCGGTGCGGCTGCTACTGCGGGAGATGCTCAGCGAGTTGGGCTATCGCGTGCGCACGGCGGCCACCGCCTCGGCGGCACTCGCGCTGGTCGACGGTGACCTGCGCTACGACCTGCTGATCACCGACGTCGGCCTGCCCGATCTGGATGGCGGCGAACTGGCGGCCCGGCTGCGCGAGCGCTGGCCCAGCCTGCCGGTCCTGTTCGTCAGTGGCCATGCCGAGCGCCCGACCCCGAACGGCGAGCCGTCGCTGGCCAAGCCGTTCCAGATCGACGCTCTGGCGCGACTGCTGCGCCAATTGCTGGACTGACTGCTAAGGCCGGAACACCTCGCCCGTGACCAGGTCGCGGATGACGCTGGGATTCTTGCGCCCACCCAATTCACCGGTGAGGATGCCGTCCAGGGTACCCGGGAAGTACTGCTGGACGCGCAACCGCGAGCGCGCCGCCGGCCGACCGGCCGGATTGGCCGAGGTGGAGATCAGCGGCCCGGTGAGGGCGCAGAGTTCGCCCACCAGCGGATGCTCGGAGACCCGCAGCGCCACCGTGGCGTGGGCCCCGGTGACCCAGCCGGGCAGGCGGTTGTGATGGGGTACCAGCCAGGTATTCGGTCCCGGCCAGGTGCTGGCCAGCTTGGCCAGGGATTCCTCCGGCAGGTCGTGGAGCAGGAAGTCGAACTGACGGATGTTGTCGGCGACCAGGATCAGTCCCTTCTCCAGCGGCCGCCGCTTGAGCATCAGCAGGCGATAGACCGCGGCCTGGTCCCAGGGATCGCAACCCAGGCCCCAGACGGCCTCGGTGGGATAGGCCAGCACCCCCCCCTCGCGTACGATCCGCGCCGCCTGTCGCACTCGCCAGCTGTTGTGCATCGCCTTGCCTCCGCCAAATCCCTGAAGTCTACCCGAGCGCCGCCGCGATGCTAGTCGTCCGCTCAGAGCCTGTGCAAAGTCTCGCGGGCTAGAGCCAAACAAGGCCCAGGCGGCCCCGCGAAAATACCTGAGGAAGCGGATCGGACCCGCGCTCGGGTGTACAAGTGGTAAATGAGCATTCCCACGGGGCCGCCTAGGCGGGGCTGGCCTTCCAGGCCATTTTCAACGCCGTTTGGCCGACGCGCAGCGGACTTTGAACGGGCTCTCAGCCGAGGCGCGTCCAGCTGCCGTGCAGCGCTGCCACCCGGCCCTCCAGCTCCAGCTCGGTCAGGCGCGCCAGTACCTCGGGCAGCGGCTGGCCGCTGAGCTGCGCCAGCTCCTCGCTGTTCAGCGGACCGGCGGCGAGATGGCGCAGCAGGGGATCGTCCGCGACGGGGGCCGGCGCCGCGGTCACCGGCAGGGCTTGCCAGCCACGCAGGGCGTCGAGGATGTGCTCCACGCTCTCCACCAGTTGCGCGCCCTCACGGATCAGCTGATGACAGCCGCGCGCGCCCGGATGATGGATGGAGCCGGGCAGGGCGAATACCTCGCGGCCCTGTTCGGCAGCCAGCCGCGCGGTGATCAAGGAGCCGCTGGACGGACTGGCCTCCACCACCAGGGTGCCCAGGCTGAGGCCGCTGATGATGCGATTGCGCCGGGGAAAGTTGGCCGCCTGGGGCGTGCAGTCCAGCGGCAGTTCGGAGACCAGGGCTCCGCCTGCGGCCAACAGGCGCCGGGCCAGGCCCAGGTGGCGCCGGGGATAGAGCTGCAGCAGACCAGTCCCCAAGACGGCCACGGTGGCGCCCCCGGCGTCGAGTGCCCCCTGGTGCGCCGCGCCATCGATGCCCAGCGCCAGCCCACTGGTCACGCAGAAGCCGGCAGCGGCCAGGCTGTGGGCGAAGCGCCGGGCGTTGTCCAGGCCCTGGGCGCTGGCCTGGCGGCTGCCGACCAGGGCCAGTTGGGGTTGCTCCAGCGCGGCGAGTCGTCCCTCGACGAACAGCAGCGGCGGCGGATCGGCGATCTCGCCGAGCAACGCCGGATAGCGGTCTTCGCCCAGGCAGAGTAGATGACGCCCGGGCGCCTCGAGCCAGGCCAGGGCCCGGGCGGCGCGTTCACGGGTTCCGGCACTGCGGCGGGCGTCGGCGGCCACCGCCGGGAGGCCTAGGGCACGCCAGGCGGATGCCGGGGCACTGAGGGCCGCGGCAGCGCTGCCGAAGGCGTCCAGCAGCAGGCGCTGGCGCACGGCGCCGATTTCCGGCAGGGCATGCAGACGGAGCCGAGCTTCCTGCTCGGCGGGGGAGAGGCTGGCCATGGGATCGTCCTTGAAGGTCGGCGGCCGCCCTCCTGGCGACCGGGGTTGAGCAGGTTCTAAGGGTTGCGCACCTTATCCATCAGCTCCAACTGGCGGGTGGCGGTCAGGATCAGGCCGTAGCTGATCTTGTCGTAGGTGCGGAACACCATGAGCAGGCCGGCGCGCTCGTCGGGGATCTTCACCGACTCGCCAGTGATGCGGTCACGTACCGTCTCGCCGGTCTTGTACACTGCCAGCACGTTGCCCTCGGTAAGGCCATCGCGGGCACCCTTGTTGAGGGTCACCACGTCGAACTGGCCGACCTGGGTGACGCCGCGAGGCACATCGAGGATCAACCCGGCGATGTCGCGCGCCGGGGCGCTGGGCATGAAGGTGGAGTTCACCAGCCGCTCTTCGGTAGGGAAGAGTCGGTCGCCGAGGCGCACCTCCTGATTGGTGCGCGTCAGCTTGAGGGTACTGATGTCACCCTCCTGGGCGACCAGGTCGGCGCTGCCGATGAAGTCGCCATTGATGCCGAGGAAGGCGCCGGTCTTGGGATCGACGTAGGTCTTGCCCTGGCGGTAGATGCCGAAGGCCGAGACACCCGGCTGCAGCTTGCCGCGCACGTAGATGCGATCGCCGGCGCCACTCACCACGCGCTCGGCGTTGCCGGCCACCACATAGGGCGCCGTCTGGAACTGTTCCGCCGCATCGAAGGCGCGGTTCTGCAGCAGGAAGCTGTTCACCGCTTCCAGCGGAATGGTCGGGATGGCTTCGGCGATGGGTGTGCTGCGCACCGTGGGCGACAGCTTGACCGTGCCGCGCGAGGCCCCGCGGTTGAGCTGCAGGCGCGGTTGGCCGTCGACGTAACTCAGCACCAGGGTATCGCCGGGATAGATGAGATGGGGATTCTTGATCTGCGGGTTGGCCTGCCAGATCTCGGGCCATTCCCAGGGTTTGCTCAGGAACTTGCCGGAGATGTCCCAGAGCGTATCGCCGCGCACCACCGTGTAGCTTTCTGGATGATCCTGGCGCAGGGTTACAGCTGCATACGCCGACTGCAGGGCGCCCGCTGCAACCACCAGCAGGGCGAACAAAGATTTCCTCATGCGCCGAATCCCTTTACACTCTGAGCCTTGAAGAACCGTCTTCACGCAAACGTCGGGGAATCGCCCCTGTCGTGCCCTGATCGCCACCTTCATCGGCGCCGGGCAGCGCAGTCGCCAAAGCCCCGTCGACCGACGTCATCCGCCCTCCGGGTCCAGCCCGAGCCTGGTGGATGCAACGCTGCCGCATCTTAGCAGCGCCCCTTGACTGTATTCCACAAGTGCCCTCAACGCCATGGCGATCCTAGACATCCTCGAATTTCCCGATCCCCGCCTGCGCACCGTCGCCAAGCCCATCGACACGGTCGACGACGCCCTGCGCCAGACCATCGACGACATGTTCGAGACCATGTACGAAGCGCCCGGCATCGGCCTCGCCGCCACCCAGGTCAACGTCCATCGTCGCCTGGTAGTGATCGACGTCAGCGAAGACAAGAGCGAACCGCTGGTCTTCATCAACCCGGAAGCCGAACCTCTCACCCAGGAGCTGGGCGAGTATCAGGAAGGCTGCCTGTCGATTCCCGGTTTCTACGAGAAGGTCTGCCGCCCCGAACGCGTCCGGGTGAAAGCCCTGGATCGCGACGGCAAGCCCTTCGAGCTGGAGTGCGACGGCCTCCTGGCGGTGTGCATCCAGCACGAGATCGACCACCTCGACGGCAAGCTGTTCGTCGACTACCTGTCGCCGCTCAAGCGCGACCGCATCAAGAAGAAGCTCGAAAAGCAGCAGCGCCACAAGGCCTGATCGCCCTGGCGGACGGCATGACCGGCGTCCGCCGCTCGCCCTTTCCGCCAGGTCCGCCATGTCCAGATCCCTTCGCCTCGTCTTCGCCGGAACCCCGGAATTCGCCGCCGTGCACCTGCAGGCGCTAATCGACGCCGGCTATCCCATCGCCGCCGTCTACACCCAACCGGACCGCCCCGCCGGGCGCGGCCAGAAGCTGGCCATGAGTCCGGTCAAGCAGCTGGCGCTGGCCCACGGCATCCCCGTGCAGCAGCCGCCGACCCTGCGCGATCCTGCCGCCCAGGCCACCCTGGCGGCGCTTGAGCCCGACCTGCTGGTGGTGGTGGCCTACGGCCTGATCCTGCCCCAGGTGGTGCTGGACATCCCCCGCCTGGGCTGCATCAACAGCCATGCCTCGCTGCTGCCGCGCTGGCGCGGCGCGGCGCCCATCCAGCGCGCGCTGGAAGCCGGCGATGCCGAATCCGGGGTCACCGTGATGCGCATGGAAGCCGGCCTGGATACCGGGCCGATGCTGAGCAAGGTCATCACGCCCCTCACTGCCGAAGACACCGGCGGCAGCCTGCATGACCGCCTGGCCGCCCTGGGCGCGGCCGCTGTGGTCCAGGCCCTGCCGGGGCTGGCCGATGGCAGCCTGGCAGGCGAGGTGCAGGACGACAACCTGGCCACCTATGCCCACAAGCTGAACAAGGACGAGGCGCGGCTCGACTGGGAACGTCCGGCCGCGGAACTGGAACGCCGCATCCGGGCCTTCGATCCCTGGCCGCTGTGCCACACCGCCCTGGCCGGCGAACCGCTCAAGGTCTGGTCCGCGGAACTGGCCGAAGGGCAGGGCGTCCCTGGCATGGTGCTGGATGCCGATCGCCACGGCCTGCTGGTGGCCTGCGGCGAAGGCGCCCTGCGCCTGACCCGGCTGCAATTGCCCGGTGGCAAGCCGCTGGGCTTCGCCGACCTCTACAACGCCCGCCGCGAGCGCTTCGCCCCCGGCCAGGTGCTGGGCCTATGAATCCGCGGCTGGCGGCGACCCGCGCCCTGGCGGCGGTCCTCGCCGGTCGTGCCTCCCTGGGCAGCAGCCTGCCCGAGCAACTGGCCAAGGTCGAACCGCGCGACCGCGCCCTGGCCCAGGACCTGGCCTTCGGTACCGCCCGCTGGCAACCGCGGCTGTCACTGCTGGCGGAGAAGTTGCTGCAGAAGCCGTTCAAGCCCGGCGACCGGGATCTCGAAGCCCTGCTGCTGATCGGTCTCTACCAGCTGTTCCACACCCGCATCCCGGCCCACGCCGCCATCGGCGAAACGGTGGGCTGCGTCGACAAGCTGAAGAAATCCTCGGCCAAGGGCCTGCTCAACGCCGTGCTGCGTCGTGCCCAGCGCGAATACGACAGCCTGCTGCCGGCCCTGGAGCATGATCCCGCTGCGCGCCTGGCCCATCCGCGCTGGCTGCAAAAGACGCTAAAGGCGCGCTGGCCGGAACAGTGGGAAGCCATCGCCACCGCCAATAACCTGCATCCGCCACTGATCCTGCGGGTCAATCGGCGCCAGGGCAGTCGCGATGCCTATCTGGCCGACTTGGCCGCCGCCGGCATCGAGGCCGTGCCCTGCGCCTTCAGTGCCGATGGCATCCGCCTGCTAGAGCCCCAGGACGTCACTGCCCTGCCGGGCTTCGCCGTGGGTCGCTTGAGCGTGCAGGACGAAGCCGCCCAGCTGGCCGCCGAGCTGCTGGAGCTGGCGCCCGGCCAGCGAGTGCTGGACGCCTGCGCCGCGCCCGGCGGCAAGACCTGCCATCTGCTGGAGCGCGAACCGGAACTGGCCGAGGTAGTGGCGCTGGACGCCGATGCCAGCCGCCTGGAGCGGGTCCAGCAGAATCTCGCCCGGCTGGGGCTCACCGCCCGTACCCTGGCCGCCGATGGCCGCGCCGTGGCCGATTGGTGGGACGGCACGCCCTTCCAGCGCATCCTGCTGGACGCGCCCTGCAGCGCCACTGGGGTGATCCGCCGTCATCCGGACATCAAGCTGACCCGCCAGGCCAGCGACATCGCGCCCCTGGTGCAACTGCAGGCCGAATTGCTGGACGCCCTCTGGCCGACGCTGGAGGTGGGCGGCATCCTGGTCTACGCCACCTGTTCGGTATTGCCCGACGAGAACAGCGACAATCTCGCCGCCTTCCTCGCCCGCACCCCCGGCGCCCGCGAGCTGGACATCCCCGCGCCCTGGGGCCTGGCCCAGCCCCATGGCCGCCAGCTGCTGCCGCAGCCCGAAGGCCACGACGGCTTCTACTACGCCAAGCTGATCAAGATTGCTCGCTAAGCGCCGGCGGTAGTGGCGGCTCACTCGCGTCCGATGGACCTTTCTTCGCCTGGGCAGCCGGCTGCGGCAACTGCGCCGGCGTTTCCGGCTTGGGCAGTTCCAACACCGCTGCCTCTTCGTCGAGGCGTCGCAGAATGCCATCCACCACCGCGCCATTCTCCATGCTCAGCTGGCGGTAGGTGATGTTGCCGCGTACCCGGGCATTGGAATGCAGTTCGAGCAGGTGCTCGACCCGCAGATCGCCGACGATGGTGCCGTCGATCAGGGCGTCATAGCTGCTCACGTTGCCTTCCACCACGCCGTTGGCGCTGATCGCCAGCAGGCTGGTGGTGCCGGCCTTGAAGCTGATGCTGCCCCGAACCCGGCCATCCACCTTCAGGCCCTCGCTGAATTCCAGATCACCCTGGATCGACAGGTTGTCGGCGATGAGGCTGGAAAAGCCATTCACCGCGGGGCGGGGGGCCGCCTTCTTTCTGTTGAACATCCGTGCTGCTCTCCGACTAGGGTTTCTGATTCTGGCGGCGGAAGAAGGCCAGCTCCGCGCTCAGACGCTCGATCTGCGTTAGCAAGGCGGCGTTGCGCTCGGTCAACTGGCGCTCGGTGGCCGTGCCCAGCTGCAGATCCAGCGCCCGCTGCGCCAGGCTGTCGCTCAACCGCCGATTCTCGACCTGTAACTGCTGCAGTTCGGCCTGGTGCGCCAGCTGGAGCCGGTAGCCGACGGCCAGCAGTACCAGGGGCAGCAACAGGAGCAGGCCGAGTCCCAGCCGCGCCAGCAGGCGCCGCCGTGGGCCCAGCTCCAGGCGCACCTCGCCACGCAGCAGGTCCCGGCTCGACGACCGACTAGTCGCGCGCCGGGCCATCGCTGTCACGCTCCAGCTGGCCTAGGGCGAGAAAGCGCTGGGGATCGACGAACTGACCGTCGCGCAGGATCTCGAAATGCAGGTGCGGCCCGGTGGAGCGCCCGGTGGAGCCGACGGCGCCCAGGAGCTGTCCGGGCGTGACCACCTGGCCTTCCTTGACGAAAGTGCGACTCAGGTGGGCATAGCGGGTAACCAGGCCATTGCCGTGGTCGACCTCAACCCGATAGCCATAGCCGCCCAGGGCGCCCGTGGCCTGGACCCGGCCGCCCGCAGCGGCCCGTACCTGGGTACCGGTGGGCGCGGCGAAGTCGACGCCGGAATGGAAGGCCAGGTGACCATTGAACGGATCGACCCGATTGCCGAACAAGGAGCCTAGGCGTGCCTGGTCCACCGGCCGCTGGGAGGGAACCGCCATCAACGCGGCATTGCGACTGGCCACCCGGTTCAGCAGCAGATCCAGCTGCTGGCGCAGGCACAGCGCTACCTGCTCGCTGGTGCCGAGCATCCGCATGTGCAGGCCCTCGCCGGCCGCGCTGGCATTGCAGGAGCGGGGAGGCAGCCAGGCGCCGCCTTGGGCGCCGTGGGCCTGGGGCTCCGCGAGTAGCGCGGGCAACAGCGAGGGATCGACCGCCGTCACCTGGTCGCGCAAGGTCTGGTTCTGTTCCAGCATGCGCTGCAAGGCCTGGGTGTCGGCTTCCAGGGATTGCAGTCGGCCGACCAGCGTCCCCATCCGCTCCAGGGCCGGTGGCTCGCTCGTGGCACTCACTGGCAACGCGACCGGCGCAACCGCCGGGTCGTCCATCGGTAGTCGCCCGCCGAACCAGCAGCCTAGGGCAAAGGTCGCCAGGCAGCTCGCTACCAGCAGTAACAGCGAACCCCGCGCACGCTGCGGATAGACGACGCAAGCGCCATCGCGCACGAGTTTGCGGCTGGAGGAAGAAAAGAGTTTCATCTAGATCCTGCGGCCATCCTGAACGCCGAAAGATCGAACAGCTTAAGGTGAAAGCCATCACACATTGCCAGGAAATGGACTATTCCGGACCAACTCGACCGTCCACCGGATATATGGCACCTGGACGCCGGCTCGCCAGTCCGCCACCGCGCCAGGCAGAATGTCCGGCCTAAGAGCCTGTTCAACGTCTCGCGAGCTAGAGACAAACAAGGCGCAACGACCAACGGGAGTACCAACGGGAGTAACAGCCAACGGCTGGCCCGTAGGGTGAGCGCCAGCGAATCAAATGGCTGAGGAAGCGGATCGGACCCGCGCTCGGGTTTACGAGTGGTAAATGCGCATTTCGACGGGGCCGCCCAGGTGGGGCTGGCCTTCCAGGCCATTTTTGACGCCGTTTGGCCGACGCGCAGCAGACTTTGAACAGGCTCTAAGGGCTCGCATCAACCTTCCTCATCTGCCTATCGGAACCCGCCATGCTCGAATCCCTGGAAAACATGCTCGCCCGTGGCCAAGACAATGCCCTGCTTAGATTCGGCCTGGGCAAGGGCTATCTGGATGCCGGAGAGCCAGGGCGGGCTGTCACGCACCTGGCACGCTGCGTGGAATTCGATCCGGCGTATTCGGCGGCGTGGAAACTGCTGGGCAAGGCCCACGAAGGCCTGGGCGATCTGACCGCGGCCGAGGCGGCCTGGACCCAGGGGCTGAATGCCGCCCAGGCCAAGGGCGACAAGCAAGCCGAAAAGGAAATGACGGTGTTCCTCAGGCGCCTGGCGCGCCGTATTCAGTCCTGATCGCGCAGGAATCTGAGACCCGCGCCCTGACCATCGGTGCGCATGACTTCCATGGTCACCTTGGGCGCCTCCATCGGCAAGTCGAGCACCTGTCCGATGACCCGGGTACCCCGCGCCAGTCGGGCCAGCTCGGGATGCACCACATAGACGCCGCCGTCGGACAGGTCGCGCGTCTCGCCCACGATCTCGCCATCCGGATAGGCGATCCAGAGCCGGCACTTGAGAGGGGTACGGGTATGCTGGCGTTGGTCGCGCGAATTCATCGCCTGACTCCCTGGCTAGGCGCTTCCTTGGATCGTCGCAGCTTCCGGCAAAGCCCGGCGGCTGTCAGCCCCGCACCGACCGAACGGTCCCGGCGGGCAGCCGAGCGATCAGTCGGCCTGCCGCCAGCAACTCAGTACCACTTCGCCTCGCCATCCGGGCGATTCTTGAACCTCTTCATGCTCCACATGTACTGGGTGGGGTAGCGGCGTACGTAGCCGGCCAGCATCTCACTCATGGCCGCGACCGACACTTCCGGGTCCGGGTCGTACATGGCCAGGGGCGCCGCCTCCAGAATCACCTTGTAGCCGCTGCCATCCTCCAGGCGCACCGCGTGGAAGAACACCCCACGCGCCTTGCCGCGGGCCAGTAGCGAGGGGACGAACTTGCTGGTCAGGGCCGTGGTACCCAGGAAGGGCACGAAGAGGCCGGCGCTGCGACTCGGCTCGGGATCGGCCGGGATGCCCACGGCGCCGCCGCGACGGACTTCCTTGATCACGCTGATGATGCCTTCCGGCGTGGACGGCGCCACCCGGTTGCCCAGCTGTACCCGCTGGCGCTTGAGCAACTCGTCAACCGCCTTCAGCTTGGGCGGCCGGTAGAAGATGATCGGCTTGGCGTGGGAGCAGTAGAAGTGGTTGAGCAACTCCCAGTTGCCCAGGTGGCTGGTGATGCCCACCACGCCATCGCCCGAGGCCAGGGCTTCCTGCAGCACGTCCATTCCTTCCACCTCGCGCACCAGGCGCAACGAGCGCTGGGGCGACCAGATCCAGGCGCAGGCGCTCTCGGTCAGGGTCTTGCCAATGCCGCGCAGGCACTCGCGCGACAGCCGTTCCAGGCCGGCGGGATCGAGTTCGGGAAAACAGCGGGCGAGGTTGATGCGGGTGACCTTGCTGGCGCGGGTCGGCAGCTTCCACATGCACCAGCCGATGAATCCACCCAAGCGCTGCACCAGGGGCCAGGGCAGCAGCGCGAAAAGGCGCAGGAAGGCGATCATCAGCGCGCCTTTGAATCTTTCCAAAAGATCGGCTCCTGTCTGAATACTCCGACAGTTTACCGTCTCCAGGCCGCGGAAATGTTAAGAAAACGTAAGGTTCGCCAAGGTTGACGACTATACATTCAGCTATTCATGCGCCTATGCCGACGAGTGGGCCAGTTCTGCATGACGGTCGCAATCGAGGGTGTGGTCCATTACCAGTCCCATGGCCTGCATGAAGGCATAGCAGATGGTCGGGCCGACGAAGGTGAAACCGGCTTTCCTGAGCGCCTTGCTCATGGCCTCGGCCTCCGCGGTGATGGCCGGGACCTCGCTGCGATCGCGGAAATGGTTGATCTTCGGCACGCCGCCGACGAAAGACCACAGCCAGCCAGCGGGATCTTCCAGCCGCAGCCAGGCCTGGGCGTTCTGCCGGGCGGCGCGCAGCTTGGCGCGATTGCGGATGATGCCCGGGTCCTGCATGAGGTCTTCGATCTCCGCATCGCTGAGCTGGGCCAGCCGCGTGGGATCGAAGCCGTGCAGCACCTCACGATAGCGTTCGCGCTTCTTGAGGATGGTGATCCACGACAGGCCCGCCTGGAAGCCTTCCAGCAAGATGAATTCGAAGAGCACCGCTGAATCGTGCTGGGGGGTGCCCCATTCGCGGTCGTGGTAGTCGATGTACAGCGGATCGGCGGTGCACCAGAAACAACGCGGCATGACGACGGCTCGGTCGAGGAGGGAGGCCTCACCTTAGCGCAATTGCCCGGCAGAGGAGACGACAGGCCCACCGGACCTCGTAGGAGCGGCCCATGGCCGCGATACGTGCCTAACCTGGTAGCGTGGATTTTCTCGGTTAATACCCTGTGATCGCGGCCGTGGGCCGCTCCTACGACCAGCGGCCCCTGCAGGTGCCAAATACCGCCGGGGAGGCCTACGAGCCCATGCGGTCACCCCCGGCTTTCGGCTATACTCCCCGGCTTTTCGTCGCAGCCGAACGGGTATTTTTCGTGAGCCAGTCCAAGCCCACCGTGCGCACCTTCCAAGACTTGATCCTGGCCTTGCAGCAATACTGGGCCGAGCAGGGCTGCGTGGTACTCCAGCCCTATGATATGGAAGTCGGCGCCGGTACCTTCCACACCGCCACCTTCCTGCGCGCCATCGGTCCCGAGACCTGGAACGCCGCCTATGTGCAGCCCAGCCGCCGTCCCACCGATGGCCGCTACGGCGAGAACCCCAACCGCCTGCAGCACTACTACCAGTTCCAGGTGGTCCTGAAGCCCAATCCGGACAACTTCCAGGAACTCTACCTGGGCTCCCTGGCCGCCATCGGCCTGGACCCGCTGGTGCACGACGTGCGCTTCGTCGAGGACAACTGGGAATCGCCCACCCTGGGCGCCTGGGGTCTGGGCTGGGAGGTCTGGCTCAACGGCATGGAAGTCACCCAGTTCACCTACTTCCAGCAGGCGGGGGGCCTGGAGTGCTATCCGGTGACCGGCGAGATCACCTATGGCCTGGAGCGCCTGGCCATGTACCTGCAGGGCGTGGACTCGGTCTATGACCTGATCTGGGCCGACGGCCCCTTCGGTACCGTCACCTACGGCGACGTCTTCCACCAGAACGAAGTGGAGCAGAGCACCTACAACTTCGAGCACGCCAACGTGGCCAAACTGTTCGAGCTGTTCGACTTCTATGAGTCCGAGGCCAATCGCCTGATCGCCCTGGACCTGCCGCTGCCCACCTACGAGATGGTGCTCAAGGCCTCCCACACCTTCAACCTGCTGGACGCCCGCCGCGCCATCTCGGTGACCGAACGCCAGCGCTACATCCTACGTGTACGTACCCTGGCGCGTAGCGTCGCCCAGGGCTACTTCAAGGCCCGTGCCCGCCTGGGCTTCCCCCTGGCCACGCCCGCGCTGCGTGACGAGGTCCTGGGTCGCGACGATGTCCAGGCGCTGCTCAAGGAGGGCGAATGATGAGTACCCATCTGGATTTCCTGGTCGAACTGGGCACCGAAGAGCTGCCGCCCAAGGCGCTCAAGACCCTGGGCGACAGCTTCCTCGCCGGCATCGAGAAGGGCCTCAAGCAGGCCGGCCTCGGCTACACCAGCGCCCGCGCCTATGCCGCGCCACGTCGCCTGGCGGTGCTGGTCGAAGCGCTCGAGACCCAGCAGCCCGAGCGTAGCGTCAACCTGGACGGTCCGCCGCTCCAAGCCGCCTTTGGCGCCGATGGCCAGCCAACCCAGGCCGCCCTGGGCTTCGCGCGCAAGTGTGGCGTCGACATCAGCGCCATCGATCGCAGCGGTCCCAAGCTGAGATTTTCCCAGAACATCCCCGGCCAGCCGGCGGCCACCCTGCTGCCCGGCATCGTCGAGGCGTCGCTGGCCGAGCTGCCGATTCCCAAGCGCATGCGCTGGGCCGCCCGTCGCGAGGAATTCGTCCGGCCGACCCAGTGGCTGGTGATGCTGCTGGGTGACGAGGTCATCGACTGCGAGATCCTCACCCGCCGTGCCGGCCGTGACTCCCGCGGCCATCGCTTCCATCACCCCGACGCCGTACGCATCAGCGCCCCGGCCAACTACGCCGCCGACCTGCGCGCCGCCCATGTCCTGGCCGACTTCGCCGAGCGCCGCCAGCTGATCGAGTCCCGCGTGGCCGAACTGGCCACGGCGGAGCAGGGCAGTGCCGTGGTGCCGCCGGCGTTGCTGGACGAGGTGACCGCCCTGGTGGAATGGCCGGTGCCGCTGGTCTGCGCCTTCGAGGAACGCTTTCTCGAGGTGCCCCAGGAAGCCCTGATCACCACCATGCAGGACAACCAGAAGTACTTCTGCCTGCTGGACGCCCAGGGCAAGCTGCTGCCGCGCTTCATCACCGTGGCCAACCTGGAAAGCAAGGATCCTGCGCAGATCGTCAGCGGCAACGAGAAGGTGGTGCGCCCCCGTCTCACCGACGCCGAATTCTTCTTCAAGCAGGACCAGAAGCAGCCACTAGAAAGCTTCAACGAGCGCCTCAAGAACGTGGTCTTCCAGGCTCAGCTCGGCAGCGTCTACGACAAGGCCCAGCGCGTCGCCGCCCTGGCCGCCTTCATCGCCGAGCGCATCGGCGGTGATGCCGAGCGCGCCCGCCGTGCCGGCATCCTGGCCAAGTGCGACCTGGCCACCGAGATGGTCGGCGAATTCCCCGAGATGCAGGGCATCGCCGGCTACTACTACGCCAGGAAGGGCGGCGAGGCCGATGACGTGGCCCTGGCGCTCAACGAGCAGTACATGCCGCGCGGTGCTGGCGCCGAACTGCCGCAGACCTTGACCGGTGCCGCCGTGGCCCTGGCCGACAAGCTCGACACCCTGGTCGGCATCTTCGGCATCGGCATGCTGCCCACCGGCAGCAAGGACCCCTTCGCCCTGCGCCGCCAGGCCCTGGGCGTGCTGCGCATCCTCATCGAGAAGCAGCTGGAGCTGGATCTGCCGGCCGCCGTCGCCTTCGCCATCGCCGGCTACGCCGAGAGGGTCAAGGCCGCCGGGCTGCAGGAACAGGTACTGGACTTCATCTTCGATCGCCTGCGGGCGCGTTACGAAGACGAAGGCATCGACACCGCCGCCTATCTCGCGGTGCGGGCCCTGCGTCCAGCCTCGGCGCTGGACTTCGACCAGCGTGTCCAGGCCGTACAGGCCTTCCGGCGCCTGCCCGAAGCCGAAGCCCTGGCCGCCGCCAACAAGCGCGTCTCCAACCTGCTCGGCAAGTTCGAAGGCCAGGTCGCGGCTCAGGCCGATGCCGCCCTGTTCGAGACCGACGCCGAGCGCACCCTCGCCGCCGCCATAGCCGATGCCGAGCGGGATGCCGCGCCCCTGGCCGAAGCCCGTCGCTATCGCGAAGCCTTGGAGCGTCTGGCCAGCCTGCGGGCGCCGGTGGATGCCTTCTTCGACGAGGTCCTGGTCAACGCCGAGGACGAGCGCGTCCGCGCCAATCGCTATGCGCTGCTCGCCCACCTGCGTGGCCTGTTCCTCGGCATCGCCGACATCTCGGTGCTGGGCTGAGGCATGAAGTTGATCGTGCTGGACCGCGACGGCGTCATCAATGTCGATTCCGATGACTACGTACGCAGCGCCGAGCAGTGGCAACCGCTGCCCGGCAGCCTCGCGGCCATCGCCCGGCTGAAGCGGGCCGGCTGGCAGGTGGCGGTGGCCACCAACCAGTCCGGTCTGGCGCGCGGTTACTTCACGGCAGACGACCTGGCGGCCATGCACGAGAAGCTACAGCGTCTGCTGGCGGAGGAGGGCGGTCAGGTCGATCTGATCCTGCACTGTCCCCATGGTCCGGAAGCGGCGTGCGACTGCCGCAAGCCCCTGCCCGGCCTGTTTCGCGCCATCGCCGCCCATTATGGTCGCGCCGACCTGGCCGGCGTGCCGGTGGTGGGCGACAGCCTGCGCGATCTGGAAGCCGGCCTGGCCCTGGGTTGCACGCCCTACCTGGTACGTACCGGCAAGGGCGAGCGTAGCCTGGCCAAGCCTTTGCCATCGGGCACCCGGGTCTTCGCCGACCTGGCCGCCGTGGCCGATCACCTGCTGGAGGAAACGCCCTGATGCGGCTCTTGCGTACCCTGCTGTTCTACCTACTGCTGGGCACCAGCGGCATCCTATGGTCCTGCGTCAGCCTACTGATCGCCCCCTTCCTGGCCTATCGCGCCCGCTATCGACTGGTGGTCAAGGCCTGGACCGGCTTCGCCGTCTGGCTGGCCAAGGTGATCTGTGGCATCCGCTACGAAATCGAAGGCCTGGAGAACGTCCCCGCACAGCCCTGCGTGATCGTAGCCAACCACCAGAGTACCTGGGAGACCTTCTTCCTTTCTGCCCAGTTCGAGCCCACCTCCCAGGTGATCAAGCGCGAACTGCTGCGGATTCCCTTCTTCGGCTGGGCCTTTTCCCTGCTCAAGCCCATCGCCATCGACCGCGACAACGGCAAGCTGGCCCTGCAGCAGTTGACCGAGCAGGGCGGGCGTTACCTGGCCCAGGGCTGCTGGGTGCTGATCTTTCCCCAGGGCACCCGCATCGATCACGGTCAGATGGGCAAGTTCTCCCGCGGCGGCGCAGCCCTGGCCTGCAGCCTCAACGTGCCCATCCTGCCCATCGCCCACGATGCCGGTGCCTACTGGCCGAATCGCTCCTGGATCAAGTCGCCGGGGATCATCAAGGTCCGCATCGGTCCGCTGCTCTATCCCCAGGGTCAGGATCCGCGCGCCATTGTCGACCTCAATGCACGCTGCTTCGCCTTCATCGAACAGGCCCTCGCCTCCAAGCCCGACGCCAGCCAGGCGCAGCGCTGCATCGCCTGACCGCCAGGCCCCCGTGGCCTGGCGCTTCCCCCGGTTTTCCTCCGTTTGCCCACAGACTTATCCACAGCCTCTCCCTGTCTCAGCAGAGTCATGGTGGGCGGCTGCCTACTCTGAACGGATGGCGTTCCACAAGTACCTACAAGCTTATTCCCAGGCTTATCCACAGGACAGCTCGTTATAGCCTGTGCCTCTATGCCGCATGGCACGGCCTCTTTACCCGCTTTCGGCAGACTCGCCAAAAGACACTGAGCAAAACTATCCACAAAACATCTAGCTATAAGATGAGCGGCGCTTCGGCCTGGGAACGAAAGGGCCGCCCTCTCTGGCCAGAATGTTTTCCACAAAAAAGCCCCGCATGGCGGGGCTTGTGCATAACCGTTGTCGATCAGACGTCGAGGTTGGACACCGCCAGAGCATTGCTCTCGATGAAATCGCGGCGCGGCTCCACATGATCGCCCATGAGGGTATTGAAGATCTGATCGGCCGCCACGGCGTCCTCGATGGTTACCTGCAGCATACGACGCACGTTCGGATCCATGGTGGTTTCCCACAGCTGGTCCGGATTCATTTCGCCCAGCCCCTTATAGCGCTGGATATTGAATCTCTTGCTGGTTTCGTTCATCAGCCATTCCCAGGCTTCCTTGAAGGTGCTCACCGGGCGGCGGCGTTCGCCGCGCTTGGCATAGGCACCTTCTTCCAGCAGGTTGTCCAGCTGGGCAGCCAGCTCGGTTACCAGGCGGTAATCGTTGCTGCCGAAGAAATCCCGGTTGAAGGTGACGTAGCTGGACAGCCCATGGGCGCGGGTCTCGACCTCCGGCAGCCACAGGCTACGTTCGCGATCCTCGCGCAGACTGAGGGTGTAGGTAGTGCCATTGCGTTCGGCAGCCTTCAGGCGCGTCTCGAGAGTGGCTAGCCACTCACGCATGGCGGCCTCGTCGCCCAACTGCTCCACGCCCACGCGGGGCAGGTACAACAGGTGTTCACTGACATCGGCCGGATACAGCCGCGACAGCCGCTTGAAGGTCTTCATCACCTGGCGATAGCTGTTCACCAGCTTCTCGAGTTCCACACCGGACAGCCCCGGGGCGTTCTCGTTGACGTGCAGGCTGGCTTCCTCGAGGGCGGTCTGGGTCAGGTATTCCTCCATCGCCTCGTCGTCCTTGATGTACTGCTCCTGCTTGCCACGCTTCACCTTGTACAGCGGCGGCTGGGCGATGTAGATGTAGCCCCGCTCGATCAGCAGCGGCATCTGGCGGAAAAAGAAGGTCAGCAGCAGGGTACGGATGTGCGAGCCGTCGACGTCAGCATCGGTCATGATGATGATGTTGTGGTAACGCAGCTTGTCGATGTTGAACTCTTCGCGACCGATGCCACAGCCCAGCGCGGTGATCAGGGTGCCCACCTCCTGGGAGGAAAGCATCTTGTCGAAGCGCGCCTTCTCCACGTTGAGGATCTTGCCCTTGAGCGGCAGGATCGCCTGGGTGCGCCGGTTGCGGCCCTGCTTGGCCGAACCACCGGCGGAGTCACCCTCCACGATGTAGAGTTCGGACAGCGCCGGGTCCTTCTCCTGGCAGTCCGCCAGCTTGCCCGGCAGGCCGGCGATGTCCAGGGCGCCCTTGCGGCGGGTCATCTCGCGCGCCTTGCGCGCCGCTTCCCGGGCGCGGGCCGCGTCGATCATCTTGCCGACCACCGCCTTGGCTTCGTTGGGATTCTCCAGCAGGAAGTCGGAGAAGTGCTTGCCCATCTCCTGTTCCACCGCGGTCTTCACCTCGGAGGAGACCAGCTTGTCCTTGGTCTGGGAGGAGAACTTGGGATCCGGCACCTTGACCGAGATGATGGCAGTCAGGCCTTCGCGGGCATCGTCGCCGGTGGTGGCCACCTTGAACTTCTTCGCCAGGCCCTCGGCCTCGATGTAGTTGTTCAGGTTACGCGTCAGCGCCGAGCGGAAGCCGGCCAGGTGGGTACCGCCATCACGCTGCGGAATGTTGTTGGTGAAGCAGAGGATGTTCTCGTTGAAGCTGTCGTTCCACTGCAGCGCCACTTCCACGCCGACGCCATCGTCTTCGCGCTGCACCTGGAAGTGGAACACCTGGTTCACCGCACTCTTGTTGGTGTTCAGGTAATCGACGAAGGCACGTAGACCGCCTTCGTACTTGAATAGCTCTTCCTTGCCGGTGCGCTCGTCACGCAAGAGGATGCCCACGCCGGAGTTGAGGAAGGACAGCTCGCGGATCCGCTTGGCCAGGATGTCCCAGCTGAACTGGATGTTGTTGAAGGTCTCGGCCGACGGCTTGAAGTGCACCTGCGTACCGGTGCTGTCGGTCTCGCCGATCACCGCCAGCGGCGCCTGGGGCACGCCATGCACATAAACCTGCTCCCACACCTGGCCGGCGCGGCGAATGGTCAGCCGCAGCTCCTTGGACAGGGCATTCACCACCGAGACGCCCACGCCGTGTAGGCCACCGGACACCTTGTAGGTGTTGTCGTCGAACTTACCGCCGGCGTGCAGCACGGTCATGATGACCTCGGCCGCCGAGACGCCTTCTTCCTTGTGGATATCCACCGGGATGCCGCGACCGTTGTCGCGCACGGTGATGGACTCGTCCATGTGGATGGTGATGCTGATCTCGCTGCAGAAGCCCGCCAGCGCCTCGTCGATGGAGTTGTCCACCACCTCGAAGACCATGTGGTGCAGGCCGGTGCCGTCATCGGTGTCGCCGATGTACATGCCGGGGCGCTTGCGCACGGCATCCAGTCCCTTCAGCACCTTGATGCTGGAAGAGTCGTAGGTATTGGTCTCGCTCATGCTTGGCTCCCGCTAGTGTGGGTCTGCTTGATATGGCCGTGTTCCACGTGGAACACGCTGACCTCTGTCTCCGGCCGCCAGGCGGCCTGTAGCGTCTCGCGCTCGACACAGGTGATGAAGACTTGGCACTCCAGTGCCTCCAGCAGCCGGCACAAGGCCAGCCGGTGTCCCTCGTCCAGTTCCGAGGGCAGGTCGTCGATGAGATAGACGCACTGGCCTCGCTTGACCTGGTTGACCAGCCGGCCCTGAGCGATGCGCAGTGCGCACACCACCAGCTTCTGCTGGCCGCGCGACAGGATGTCCGCCGCATTGTGATTGCCGATACGAATCCGCAGGTCGGCCCGCTGAGGACCTGCCTGGGTATGCCCCAGTTGCAGATCCCGCGCCAGGCTGTCCGCCAGCACCTCGCGCAGATCGCGCTCGCGGTCCCAGCCGCGGTAGTAACTCAGGGTCAGGCCATCGAGCTGGATCAGCTCGGCCAGCACCGCAGTGAATTCCGGCTTCAAGCGCTGGATATAGGCCTGGCGAAAACCATCGATTTCGGTGCTGGCCAGGGCCAGCTCCTGATCCCAGGCAGCCTGGGCCGCAGGGTCGATTTTACCACGTCTGAGCCAGTGATTTCGCTGCCTGAGCGCCTTTTGCAGGCGTTGCCACAGCGGCAGGAAACGCGGTTCCTCGTGGAACACGCCCCAGTCGAGAAATTGCCGCCGGATCTTGGGACTACCTTCGAGCAGCCGAAAGCCGTCCGGGTTGATCAGCTGCAGCGGCAGCACCTCAGCCAGTTGCGCCGCACTGCGGGCATTCTCACCGTTGATGCGGATCTGGTAGTCGCCGCCGCGCTCGCGCTGGATGCCCAGGTTGCAGTCCTGGCCGCCGGGTAGGCGCACCTGGCCGAACACCGTGCAACTGGCCTGCTCGTGCTGGATGACCGGCGCCAGCTTGGTGCTACGAAAGGAGCGGGCCAGGCCCAGGAGGTGGATGGCCTCCAGCAGGCTGGTCTTGCCGCTGCCGTTGGCACCGTGCAGCAGGTTCACCCGTGGCGAGGGCTGAAGCGCGACCGCCTGCAGATTGCGCAGGCGGTCGGCGTTGAAGCGGATCAGCGTCATCGAGTGGCGATCAGAGGCGCATCGGCATCACGACATAGGAGGAATCGTCGTTGCCCGCCTCCTGCAACAGCGCACTGCTGCTGGAATCGGACAGGGTAATGCGTACCTGGTCGGTGGTCATCACACCGAGCACATCGAGCAGGTAGCTGACGTTGAAGCCGATCTCGAGGCTGCCGCCGTCGTAGTCGACCTGCAGTTCTTCCTCGGCCTCTTCCTGCTCCGGGTTGTTGGCCTGGATCTTCATGAAGCCGTTTTCCAGCTGCAGGCGAATGCCCCGGTACTTTTCGTTGGAGAGAATGGCAGTGCGGCTGAAGGCCTCGCGCAGGTGCTGGCGCTCACCGAGCACCAGCTTGTCGCCATGGCGCGGCAAGACACGCTCATAGTCGGGAAACTTGCCGTCCACCAGCTTGGAGGTGAAGGTGAAGTCGCCGGTGGTGGCACGGATATGGTGCTGACCCAGGACCACATTGACCGGCTCTTCCGGTTCGGTGAGCAGGCGCGACAATTCCAGGATGCCCTTGCGCGGCACGATGACCTGGTGCTTCTCGGCCTGCTCGACATCGGCCTCCAGCATGCACATGGCCAGGCGGTGACCATCGGTGGCCACGGCGCGCAACCGACCGGTGCTGGCTTCCAGCAGCATGCCATTGAGGTAGTAGCGGACGTCCTGCTGCGCCATGGCGAAGCCGGTGCGCTCGATCAGGCGCCGCAGGCGGCCCTGGGGAATGCTGAACTTCAGCGAACCCGGACCTTCCTCCACGGTGGGGAAGTCATTGGCCGGCAGGGTCGACAGGGTGAAGCGGCTGCGCCCGGAACGGATCAGCAGCTTCTGCTCCTCGGTGCGGATGTCGATCAGCGCATCGGGTTGCAGACTCTTGCAGATGTCCATCAGCTTGCGCGCCGGCACGGTGATCTCGCCGGCCTCGGCGGCTTCTTCCAATTCGACCCGGCCCACCAGCTCGACTTCCAGGTCGGTGCCGGTAAGGGACAGCCGCTGGCCTTCCACGACCAGGAGTACGTTGGACAGCACCGGCAGCGTTTGCCGACGTTCCACGACACCGGCCACCAGCTGCAGCGGTTTCAACAGGGCTTCGCGTTGAATGGTGAAATGCATGGTCAGGTCCTTGCCAGGGCCGCGTCCGTCAGGTGGTCAGGGTACGCAGCAGGTTCTTGTAATCCTCGCGAATATCCGCGTCGGATTCCCGAAGTTCGGCGATCTTGCGACAGGCGTGCAGCACCGTCGTGTGATCGCGTCCGCCAAAGGCGTCGCCGATTTCCGGCAGGCTATGGTTGGTCAATTCCTTGGACAGCGCCATGGCCACCTGCCGCGGCCGGGCTACCGAGCGCGAGCGGCGTTTCGACAGCAGATCGGCGATCTTGATCTTGTAGTACTCGGCCGCGGTGCGCTGGATGTTGTCGATGCTGACCAGCTTGTCCTGCAGCGCCAAGAGATCCTTGAGCGATTCGCGGATCAGCTCGATGGTGATGTCGCGGCCCATGAAATGAGCGTGGGCGATCACCCGCTTGAGCGCGCCTTCCAGTTCGCGAACGTTGGAGCGGATGCGCTGGGCGATGAAGAAGGCCGCATCGTGGGGCAGGTCGACCTTGGCCTGGTCGGCCTTCTTCATCAGGATCGCCACCCGCGTTTCCAGCTCCGGCGGCTCCACGGCCACGGTGAGACCCCAGCCGAAGCGCGACTTGAGCCGCTCCTCCAGGCCATCGATCTCCTTGGGATAGCGGTCGCTGGTGAGGATCACCTGTTGTCCACCTTCGAGCAGGGCATTGAAGGTGTGGAAAAACTCTTCCTGCGAACGTTCCTTGCGGGCAAAGAACTGGATGTCGTCGATCAGCAGCGCGTCCACCGAACGGTAGAAGCGCTTGAATTCGTTGATGGCGTTGAGTTGCAGCGCCTTGACCATGTCGGCGACGAAGCGCTCCGAATGCAGGTAGACGATCTTGGCGTTCGGATTGCGCTTGAGCAAGTGGTTGCCCACCGCGTGCATCAGGTGGGTCTTACCCAGGCCAACGCCGCCATAAAGGAAGAGCGGGTTGTAGCCATGCTTGGGATTGTCGGCCACCTGCCAGGCCGCGGCGCGAGCCAGCTGGTTGGATTTACCCTCGACGAAGTTCTCGAAGGTGAAGGTACGGTTGAGATAGCTGGTGTGCTTGAGCGCACCTTCCACCTGCACGGTACGTTCGGTCCTGACCGCTGGCTCGTCGGCCTCGGCCAGTTCGGCTGTAACGTCTTCCAGGGCGACGCCTGCAGTGACGATATCCGACTGGATCGGCTGCGGCGCCTGCACCGGCGGCGGCAGCGGCGTGCTCGGGCTGCTGGGCGCCTGCGCCGGACGCGGCTTGTTGCTGCGCTTGCTGCCGATCAATAAGGACAACACCGGTGCGATGCCGTCGTCGGCATGCTCCTCGAGCAGTTCGAGGACCCGACTCAGATACTTTTCGTTGACCCAATCGAGCACGAAGCGGTTGGGCGCGAACACCCGCAGCTCATCCCCTTCCGCTTCCACCTGCAGTGGCCGGATCCAGGTATTGAATTGTTGCGAGGGCAATTCATCGCGCAGCACATCCACGCAACGTTGCCAGAGTTCGACCGACACAGCGTCTCCCGGGACTTTCGCGGCCCGTGCGGGCCATGAGCAAACGCCCATTGTATCCCTCCCCACCCAGGTTATCCACACGCCCAGGTACTTTCCCCTGGGATAGCCGCTTCGTCATCCATCGCCACTACGGCGACCGTCAGCACTGTGGATAACGCCGCCTGACCACTCTGGACAGCTGGGGGGTTTTCGCTGTGGATAATTCCCCTGTGTGTAAAAGGCTGCCTTATCCACACCCTCTGCCCAGGCTGACAACGGCTGCCCCACCTGTTGACAACAGACTTGCCTGTCGCCTTCGCTCCAGCAGCGGTCAGCGCTGGCGCGATCTATCCACAGAAAAGGGCTTCACCATACATATTCACTTCAACAGTCCTTTAAAACCTTCTGACCTGTTGATTTTGTTTACCCCCTGGTCCGTCAGCCGGCATTGGTTGGAAATTGACCTGCACCGTGGCTTTCTCTAGAATCCCCGGTCTCTTTGCGCGGGGCGCTCATGCCTTGCCGCTTACACCTAGGTAAAAGTCCATGAAACGCACCTTCCAACCCAGCACCCTGAAGCGCGCCCGTGTCCACGGTTTCCGTGCTCGTATGGCAACCAAGAACGGCCGTCAGGTTCTGTCCCGTCGCCGTGCCAAAGGCCGCAAGCGTCTGGCAATCTGATTGCCCGGTCAGGTGGTGAGTCAGGGTTTCGGTCGGGACAGGCGCTTACTGAGCTCCCAACAGTTCCAGACGGTCTTTGACTCTCCCACCCACAAGGCATCCGGCAAGCACCTGCTGCTGCTCGCCCATGCCAATGGGCTCGACCACTCCCGCCTGGGACTGGTGATCGGCAAGAAAAGCGTCAAGCTTTCCGTCGAGCGCAATCGCATCAAGCGGGTCATCCGTGATTCCTTCCGTCTGAATCAGGACCGCCTCGGCAGTTTCGATCTGGTCTTCGTCGCTCGAAAAGGGCTCGGCGAAGTCGGCAATCCCGAATTGCACGATCAGCTGCTGCAACTGTGGAAACGCCTCAATCGCCAGGCGAGCAAGGCCGTTGCCCATCCAACCGACAGTCCCGACGGTGCTCATGCGTAAACCGGCCCTGCTGCTGATTCGCTTCTACCGTTACGCCATCAGTCCCATGATGGCCAGTCGCTGTCGTTTCTATCCGACCTGTTCCGGTTACGCCCTCGAAGCCATCGAGAGCCACGGCCTGCTGCGTGGTGGCTGGCTGACCACACGGCGTCTGTGCCGGTGCCATCCCTGGCATCCAGGCGGATACGATCCCGTTCCTCCCGCAAAGAACCCAGCCCCGACCTCTTCGATGGCCGAGTAAACATGGATATCAAGCGCCCGCTACTCATTGCCGCCCTGGCAATCGTGTCCTACACCCTGGTTTTCCAGTGGAACAAGGATTACGGCCAGGCCGAATTGCCCACGGCCAAGACGCAGACCAGTGTCCTGCCGGGCGATACCCCTAACGTGCCCACCGACGTGCCGGCCGATGCCAAGGCTGCCGCACCGGTGGATAACTCGGCCGCCAAGCCGAGTACCGCGCTCATCAAGGTGCGTACCGACGTCCTCGATCTGGCCATCGATCCCCGCGGCGGCGACATCGTCCAGCTCGGACTGGTGCAGTACCCGCGTCGCCAGGACCACCCCGATGTGCCCTTTGCGCTGTTCGACAACGGCAACGAGCGCCTCTACCTGGCCCAGAGCGGCCTGACCGGCACCGACGGTCCCGACGCCAACAGCGCCGGTCGTCCGCTCTACACCTCGGCGCAGTCCAGCTACGTACTCGCCGATGGCCAGCAACAGCTGGTGGTGGATCTCAAGTACCAGGCCAACGGGGTCGACTACACCAAGAGATTCACCTTCCATCGTGGGCTGAAGGTCGACTGCTCGGATGCCGAGAAGGCGCAGAAGAAGATCACCTGCATCAACCCGGACGCCTACCAGATCCAGGTCGGCTATCTGGTCGACAACCAGAGCGCCAAGGCCTGGAACGGCGTGCTCTACGCTCAGCTCAAGCGTGACAACAGCGGCGATCCCTCGGCCACCACCGCCACCGGCGTGTCCACCTACCTGGGCGCCGCGGTCGGCACTCCCGCCGAGCCCTACCGCAAGGTGTCCATGAGCGACATGGACAAGCACCGCCTGCAGGAAACCGTGCAGGGTGGCTGGGTCGGCTGGCTGCAGCACTACTTCGTCACCGCCTGGGTGCCGAACCAGGACCAGCAGGACCAGCTCTATACCCGCAAGGACGGCCAGGGCAACTACATTGTCGGCTTCACCGGTCCGCAATTCAGCGTACCGGCGGGTGGCAAGGGCGAGACCTCGGTCACCCTCTACGCCGGCCCGAAGATCCAGGAACACCTGAAGGCCCTGTCCCACGGCCTGGAACTGACCGTCGACTACGGCTTCCTGTGGTTCATCGCCCAGCCGATCTTCTGGCTGCTGCAACATATCCACAGCATCCTGGGTAACTGGGGCTGGTCGATCATCGTCCTGACCATCATCATCAAGCTGCTGTTCTTCCCGCTGTCCGCTGCCAGCTACCGCTCCATGGCGCGCATGCGTGCCGTCGGCCCGCGACTGCAGGCGCTGAAGGAACAGCATGGCGACGATCGCCAGAAGATGTCCCAGGCGATGATGGAGCTGTACCGCAAGGAGAAGATCAATCCGTTGGGTGGCTGCCTGCCCATCGTGGTGCAGATGCCGGTGTTCCTGGCGCTGTACTGGGTGCTGCTGGAAAGCGTCGAGATGCGCCAGTCGCCCTGGATGTTCTGGATCACCGACCTGTCGGCCAAGGATCCCTACTTCATCCTGCCGATCATCATGGGCGCCACCATGCTGGTGCAGCAGATGCTGAACCCGGCACCGCCGGATCCCATGCAGGCACGGGTGATGAAGATGATGCCCATCGTCTTCACCTTCTTCTTCCTGTGGTTCCCGGCCGGTCTGGTGCTGTACTGGATCGTCAACAACTGCCTGTCGATCTTGCAGCAGTGGTACATTACCCGGAGGATCGAGGCGGCCAGCAAGAAGGCCTGATCTCGCTCACCTAGTAGCCACACGACGCCCCTTGATTGGGGCGTCGTGCTTTCTGGAGGATCGTCATGGCTCTGCCTTCCGACAGCATCGCGGCCATCGCCACCGCCACCGGTCGTGGCGGCGTCGGCATCGTCCGCGTCTCCGGCCCCCTGGCCGCCCCTTTGGCCCGGGCGATCTGCGGCCGGGACCTGCCCCCGCGGCACGCCCACTACGGCAACTTCCTCGCCGCCGACGGCAGCGTGCTGGACACCGGCATCGCCCTGTTCTTTCCCGGGCCGAATTCCTTCACCGGCGAGGACGTGCTGGAGCTGCAGGGTCACGGCGGCCCGGTGATCCTCGACCTGCTCTTGCGCCGCACCCTGGAAGAAGGCGCCCGCCTGGCCCGGCCGGGCGAATTCAGCGAGCGCGCCTTCCTCAACGACAAGCTCGACCTGGCCCAGGCCGAGGCCATCGCCGATCTGATCGAAGCCAGCACCGAACAGGCCGCACGCAATGCCCTGAGGTCGCTGCAGGGCGAATTCTCGCGGCGGGTGGAAAGCCTGGTCGAGCAGCTCATCCGCCTGCGCATCTACGTCGAGGCCGCCATCGACTTTCCCGAGGAGGAGATCGACTTCCTCGCCGATGGCAAGGTGCAGGGCCTGCTGGAAGACGTCCAGGCGGAATTGCGCGACGTCCAGCGCGAGGCCAATCGCGGCGCCCTGCTGCGCGACGGCATGACCGTGGTGATCGCCGGCCGACCCAATGCCGGCAAGTCCAGCCTGCTCAATGCCCTGGCTGGGCGCGAGGCGGCCATCGTCACCGACATCGCCGGCACCACCCGCGATGTGCTGCGCGAACATATCCACCTCGATGGCATGCCACTGCATGTGGTCGATACCGCCGGTCTGCGCGATACCGACGACCGGGTCGAGCAGATCGGCGTCCAGCGCGCCCTGGACGCGATCGCCAGCGCTGATCGCGTGTTGCTGGTGGTGGACGCCAGCGCCCCGGAAGCCCGGGATCCCCAGGCGCTCTGGCCGGAGCTGCTCAGTACCCGGCCGCCGCTGGAGAAGCTGACGGTGATCCGCAACAAGACCGACCTCACCGGCGAGGCCACTGGCCTGGTCGAACAGGGCGAAACGGTCGAGATCGCCCTCAGCGCCACCGATGGCCAGGGTGTCGAGGCCCTGCGCGAGCACCTCAAGGCCTGCATGGGTTTCGAGCAGACCACCGAGGGCGGCTTCAGCGCCCGCCGGCGCCATCTGGACGCCCTGCAGCGTGCGGCCAGCGCCCTGGACCACGGCTATCGGCAACTCACCCTGGCCGGTTCGGGCGAGCTGTTGGCCGAGGATCTGCGCCAGGCGCAACAGGTGCTGGGCGAGATCACCGGTGCCTTCAGCTCCGACGACCTGCTCGGTCGCATCTTCTCCAGCTTCTGCATCGGCAAGTAGTCCCGCCTCGCGCTTCAGGCCTGCGCAATGCAGGCCTTGTCTATCCTCATTCCCCCCTCACGAGCTCTGTTGATAACCCTGCCTGAGGTCTGCCCATAAAACGGTGCATGAACTGTCCATGACTGCCACTGTGGATAAGCACGCAAAGGGTCCACAGGATGCTGAGAGCTTGTATCCATCCACAGCACAAGACGTACACGGGGTTCAGGTTTTCCCCAAGTCACGGCTGACGCGGGCTGGATAAGCTTATCCACAGCAGAGGGCCTGCATATACATAAGCTCTATATCAGTCCTTTTAAACATTTCTTCCCTATTGTTTATATTGATCGCCGCCGGAGCCGACTGGTCATTTTTTGGCCAGAGGCCCTTCTGCAAGATCGGTCGAGGCCTTATACTTGCCGGCTTTCCTTTGAATTCCTGCCAACAGGCACGAGGTGCGTGGTGGACTTTCCTTCCCGTTTCGACGTCATCGTGATCGGTGGCGGCCATGCCGGTACCGAAGCGGCCCTGGCGGCCGCCCGCATGGGTGTGCGCACCCTGCTGCTCACGCATAATGTGGAAACTCTCGGCCAGATGAGCTGCAACCCCGCCATTGGCGGTATCGGCAAGAGCCATTTGGTCAAGGAGATCGATGCCCTGGGCGGCGCCATGGCCGCGGCCACGGATCTCGCCGGCATCCAGTTCCGTATTCTCAACAGCCGCAAGGGACCTGCCGTGCGCGCCACTCGCGCCCAGGCCGACCGCGTGCTGTACAAGGCGGCGATTCGCTACACCCTGGAAAACCAGCCGAACCTGTGGATATTCCAGCAGGCCTGCGATGACCTCATCGTCGAAGGTGATCGCGTCGCCGGCGTGGTTACCCAGATGGGCCTGAAATTCCACGCCGACAACGTGGTACTGACTGCCGGGACCTTCCTCGGTGGACTTATCCACATCGGCCTGCAGAACCACAGCGGTGGACGAGCCGGCGATCCGCCGGCCATTGCCCTGGCCCACCGCCTGAGAGAATTGCCGCTGCGGGTCTCGCGCCTGAAGACTGGTACGCCGCCGCGCATCGACGGTCGCTCGGTGGATTTCTCGGTGATGACCGAGCAGCCCGGGGATACCCCGTTGCCGGTGATGTCCTTCCTCGGCAATCGCGAGCAGCATCCCGCACAGGTCAGTTGCTGGATCACCCACACCAATGCCCGCACCCACGACATCATCCGCGCCAACCTGGACCGTTCGCCCATGTACTCGGGCGTGATCGAAGGGGTAGGGCCGCGTTACTGCCCGTCCATCGAGGACAAGATCCATCGCTTCGCCGACAAGGACAGCCACCAGGTCTTCCTCGAACCCGAAGGCCTGACCACCCACGAGCTCTACCCCAACGGCATCTCCACCTCGCTGCCCTTCGACGTGCAGCTCGAGGTGGTGCGCTCCATGCGCGGCATGGAGAACGCCCATATCCTGCGACCCGGCTACGCCATCGAATACGATTTCTTCGATCCGCGGGATCTCAAGTACAGCCTGGAGACCAAGGTCATCGCCGGGCTGTTCTTCGCCGGCCAGATCAATGGCACCACCGGCTACGAAGAAGCCGGCGCCCAGGGCCTGCTGGCCGGTGCCAATGCCGCGCTGCGCGCCCAGGGCCGTGAGGCCTGGTGTCCGCGCCGCGACGAAGCCTACCTCGGCGTGCTGGTGGACGACCTCATCACCCTGGGCACCCAGGAGCCCTACCGGATGTTCACCTCGCGCGCCGAATACCGGCTGATCCTGCGCGAGGACAACGCCGACCTGCGCCTGACCGAGAAAGGCCGCGAGCTGGGCCTGGTGGACGACCAGCGCTGGGCGTTGTTCGAAGCCAAGCGCGAGGGTATCGCCCTGGAAGAGCAGCGTCTCAAGACGACCTGGATTCGTCCGGGCACGCCCCAGGGCACGGCGGTCGCCGAACGCTTCGGCACCCCGCTCAACCACGAATACAACCTGCAGAATCTGCTGGCCCGGCCAGAGATCGACTATGCCGGACTGATGGCCGCGGTGGGCGAGACGCCGGCCGAGACCCAGGTCGCCGAGCAGATCGAGATCAAGACCAAGTACGCCGGCTACATCGATCGTCAGCAGGACGAGATCCAGCGCCTGCGCGCCAGCGATGCCGTGGCGTTGCCGGTGGAGCTCGACTACGCCACCATCTCCGGCCTGTCCAAGGAGATCCAGCACAAGCTGGCCCAGGCCCGTCCCGAGACCCTGGGCCAGGCGTCGCGCATTCCCGGCGTGACGCCGGCGGCGGTCTCGCTGCTGCTGATCCACCTGAAGAAGCGCAGCGCCGGTCGCAGCCTGGAGCACAGCGCCTGATGGCCAGCGCGATCCAAGCCAACGAACTGCGCCAGGGCGCCGCGACCCTGGGAGTGACGCTCTCCGCCGCGGTGGAAGAGCGGCTGCTGGGCTACCTGGACCTGCTGGTCAAGTGGAACAAGGCCTACAACCTCACCGCGGTGCGCGATCCCAACGAGATGGTCTCGCGGCACCTGCTCGACAGTCTCAGCATCGTCCCCTACGTCATCGAAGGAAACTGGCTGGACGTAGGCAGCGGCGGTGGCATGCCGGGCATCCCCTTGGCGATCCTCTTTCCCGAGTCGCGCTTCACCCTGCTCGACAGCAACGGCAAGAAGACGCGCTTCCTGACCCAGGCCAAGATCGAGCTGGGCCTGGCCAATCTCGAGGTGGTCCACGCCCGGGTCGAGGCCTACCAGCCCGACGCGCCCTTCACCGGCATCGTCTCGCGGGCGTTCAGCGCCATCGACGACTTCGCCAACTGGACGCGGCACCTGGGCGACCAGGAAACACACTGGCTGGCGATGAAGGGGCTGCACCCCGACGACGAGCTGGCCAAGCTACCAGCGGATTTCCGGGTTGCGGCGGCGCACGTCCTCGCCGTTCCCGGTTGCCAAGGCCAGCGGCACTTGCTGATACTGCGCCGCACGATTGGAGAGGGGTAAGGCGGGGACATGGCCAAGGTTTACGCGATAGCCAACCAGAAGGGCGGAGTGGGCAAGACCACCACGTGCATCAATCTCGCCGCTTCCCTGGCCGCCACCAACCGGCGCAAGGTGCTGTTGATCGACCTCGATCCCCAGGGTAACGCCACCATGGGCAGCGGGGTGGACAAGCACGCCCTGGAGCATTCGGTACTGGACGTCCTCACCGGCGCCTGTGGCCTGATCGACGCCATGCACTTCTCGGAGCACGGCGGCTACCAGCTGCTGCCCTCGAACCGCGACGTCACCGCGGCGGAAGTCGAGCTGCTGGAATTGCCCGGCCGCGAGAGTCGCCTGCGCGACGCCCTGGCACCGGTGCGGGACAACTACGACTTCGTGCTCATCGACTGTCCGCCGTCGCTGTCCATGCTGACCATCAACGGCCTGGTGGCCGCCGATGGGGTGATCATCCCCATGCAGTGCGAATACTTCGCCCTGGAAGGCCTGACCGACTTGATGGGCAGCATCCAGCACATCGCCCAACGGCTCAATCCACAGTTGAAGATCGAAGGCCTGCTGCGCACCATGTTCGATCCGCGCATCGGCCTGGCCAATGATGTCGCCGCCCAGCTCAAGCAGCATTTCGGCGACCAGTTGTACGAAACCATCATTCCACGCAACGTCCGTCTGGCCGAAGCGCCCAGCTACGGTATGCCCGCCCTGGTCTACGACAAGAGTTCGAAGGGCGCCGTGGCCTATCTGGAGCTGGCCAGCGAGCTGGTCAAACGTCAGCGCAAGGCGGCTCGTACCGCCAAGACCGCCTAAGGAATCCCCATGGCTGTGAAGAAACGAGGACTGGGCCGCGGCCTCGATGCCCTGCTCGGTGGCGCCAGCGTCAAGGTCCTGCAGGAGCAGGCCGCCGCCGCACCGGTCAGCGAACTGCAATCGCTGCCGCTGGACATCATCCAGCGCGGCAAGTACCAGCCACGCCGGCACATGGATCCGGTCGCCCTGGAAGAGCTGGCCAACTCCATCCGCGCCCAGGGGCTGATGCAACCCATCGTGGTGCGCGCCATCGGCGAGGGTCGCTACGAGATCATCGCTGGCGAACGCCGCTGGCGCGCGAGCCAGCAGGCTGGCCTGGACCATATCCCGGCGCTGGTGCGCGACGTGCCCGACCAGGTGGCCATTGCCCTGGCATTGATCGAGAACATCCAGCGACAGAACCTCAATCCGCTTGAAGAGGCCATGGCCCTGCAGCGGCTGCAGGACGAATTCGAACTGACCCAGGCCCAGGTGGCCGAGGCCGTCGGCAAGTCGCGCTCGGGGGTCACCAACCTGCTGCGCCTGCTGGCCCTGGCCGAGGACGCCAAGGAACTGCTGGCCAAGGGCGAACTGGAAATGGGGCATGCCCGTGCCCTGCTCGGTCTACCCAAGGCTCGTCAGGCCGAAGGGGCGCGGCACGTTGTCGCACGGGGTCTCACCGTCCGCCAGACCGAAGCCCTGGTACGCCAATGGCTCAGCGGAGCGGAACCGGTCGAGAAGGCACCCGCCGTGGACCCGGACATCAGCCGCCTGGAGCAGCGGCTGGCCGAACGTTTGGGCGCTAGCGTGCAGATCCGCCACGGCGAGAAGGGCAAGGGCCAGCTGGTGATCCGCTATACCTCTTTGGACGAACTTCAAGGCGTACTGGCGCACATTCGCTGACACAAATGGCTGTCAGCCTGGGCGGCAATCTGTCCGGGGTGGCTTGAACCACCCCTGGCGCGCCCCTATACTTTGCCCGCTTTTTGTCGGCACAAAGCATGCCAGTGAAAACAACTATTAAGCCGACACCAGAGGACTTCGAGCCGATGGACCGCCGCACGCCCAAACGCCTGCCTTTCCATCACCAGCCTGCCTTTCGCCTGCTGCTCGTCCAACTGGCCGTCGCGTCGTGTGCCGCCGTTGTCTTGTTTTGCTTCGTCGGTAAGGTCACCGGTTATTCCGGATTGTTGGGCGGGCTGATTGCCTGGCTGCCCAATCTGTATTTTTCGTTCAAGGCGTTCCGCTATCGCGGCGCCCATGCCGCCCAAGACATCGTCCGTTCTTTCTACTCGGGCGAGGCGGGCAAACTGATTCTCACGGCAGTGCTCTTTGCACTGACGTTTGCCGGGGTAAAACCGCTTTCGGCTCCTGCACTGTTCGGCGTCTACCTGTTGACGCTGATGGTCAATGCCGGCGCCCCCCTGCTACTGAAAAAACCGACTAGACCTTAAAGGCATTCGAGGCACACATGGCAGCAGACTCCGCTTCGGCTTATATCCAGCACCACCTGCAGAACATGACCTATGGCCTGCACCCGGTGAACGGCTGGAGCTTCGCCCATACCCCCGCCGAGGCCAAGGCCATGGGCTTCTGGGCCTTCAACTTGGATACCCTGGGTTGGTCGGTCGCCCTTGGCCTGATCTTCCTGTTCATTTTCCGCAGCATCGCCAAGAAGGCCACCAGCGGCCAGCCCGGTCGCGTGCAGAATCTGGTCGAGATCCTGGTCGAGTTCGTCGATGGCAGCGTCCGTGACACCTTCCACGGCAAGAATGCCCTGATCGCCCCGCTGGCCCTGACCATCTTCGTCTGGATCTTCCTGATGAACCTGATGGACCTGGTACCGGTGGACTGGCTGCCGATGCTGGCCATGGCCATCGGTGGTGACCACACCTACTTCCGCGTCGTGCCCACCACCGACCCGAACGCCACCCTGGGCATGGCCCTGTCGGTGTTCGCCCTGATCATCTTCTACAGCATCAAGATGAAGGGTATCGGCGGGTTCTTCGGCGAGCTGACCCTGCACCCCTTCAGCAGCAAGAATCCCCTGCTGCAGATCATCCTGATCCCGATCAACTTCCTGCTCGAATTCGTCACCCTGATCGCCAAGCCGATTTCGCTGGCACTGCGACTGTTCGGCAACATGTATGCTGGCGAGCTGATCTTCATCCTGATCGCCATCATGTTCGCCAACGGTCTGGCACTGGGTGGTCTGGGTATCGTGCTGCATTGGGCCTGGGCGGTGTTCCACATCCTGATCATCACCCTGCAAGCCTTCATCTTCATGATGCTGACCATCGTCTACCTGTCGATGGCGCACGAAGAAAGTCACTAAGGAATGGCCTCTGGACGCTGCTGACGGCGTCCAGAGGCGGTTCTGCCGTGAGTCCCGGGGGGCCTTGTCCACCGGGTAACTTGGGAAAACTTTTTCGCTTCAACCTTAACCAAGACGACTAAAAAAGTCGGGAGGAAAGATGGAAACTGTAGTTGGTCTGACCGCGATCGCCGTTGCTCTGCTGATTGGCCTGGGCGCTCTGGGTACCGCCATTGGCTTTGGTCTGCTGGGTGGCAAGTTCCTCGAAGGCGCCGCTCGTCAGCCGGAAATGGTTCCGATGCTGCAAGTCAAGATGTTCATCGTCGCCGGTCTGCTCGACGCCGTGACCATGATCGGTGTTGGTATCGCCCTGTTCTTCACCTTCGCTAACCCCTTCGTTGGTCAGATCGCCGGCTGATCACCCTTCGGGGTGCAGGCAGGACTGATGGACAACGAACGAGCGAGGTGTTGGCGTGAACATTAATGCAACCCTGATAGGCCAGTCCGTTGCCTTCTTCATCTTCGTGCTCTTCTGCATGAAGTACGTGTGGCCGCCGATCATCTCGGCGCTACGTGAGCGTGAGAAGAAGATTGCCGATGGCCTTGACGCTGCCAACCGCGCGGCTCGTGATCTGGAAGTGGCACAGCAGCAAGCCAACCAGAAAGTGAGCGAAGCCAAGGGCCAGGCAGCCGAGATCATCGAGCAAGCCAACAAGCGTGCCGCCCAGATCGTCGAGGACGCACAGGCCAAGGCCCGTGTCGAAGGCGAGCGGATCAAGGCGCAGGCTCAGGCTGAAATCGAGCAGGAAATCAACAGTGCGAAGGACGCCCTGCGTGCTCGCGTCGGTTTGCTGGCCGTGGCCGGCGCCGAGAAGATCCTCGGATCGACCGTTGATGCCAATGCTCATGCCCAGTTGGTCGACCGACTGGCAGCGGAAATCTAAGCGAGGCCACCAATGGCAGAACTGAACACGCTGGCCCGGCCCTATGCCAAGGCGGCTTTCGAGTTCGCACAGGCCCAGCAGCAGCTGACCCAATGGTCGGCAGCGCTCGGGCTGCTCGCCGCGGTATCCCAGGACGGGACCGTGCGCCAGCTGCTTCAGCAGCCGCAGTTGACCGCGGACGCCAAGGCCGGATTGCTCATCGACGTATGTGGCGATCAGCTGGATGCACAGTCCCAGAACTTCGTTCGGACCGTGGCAGAAAACGACCGGATCGACCTGTTCCCGGCCATCGCCGAGATCTACGAGGCGTACAAGGCCGAACAGGAAAAATCCATTGAGGCGGAAGTCACCAGTGCTTTCGCCTTGAGCGACGAACAGCAAGACAAACTCGCCAAGGCTCTCAGCGCAAGGCTAGGTCGACACGTGCGACTAAATGCATCCGAGGATGCGAGCCTGATCGGTGGTGTGGTTATCCGCGCCGGCGACTTGGTAATCGATGGCTCCGTTCGCGGCAAGCTCGCGCAACTGGCCGAAGCGTTGAAACCTTGAGTTTGAAGGGGCAGTAGCATGCAGCAACTCAATCCTTCCGAAATTAGTGAAATCATCAAGGGTCGCATCGACAAGCTCGACGTGACCTCGCAAGCCCGCAACGAAGGCACCATTGTCAGCGTCTCCGACGGTATCGTGCGCATTTTCGGTCTGGCCGACGTCATGTACGGCGAAATGATCGAATTCCCCGGCGGCATCTATGGCATGGCCCTGAACCTGGAGCAAGACTCCGTCGGCGCCGTGGTCCTGGGTAGCTACCTGGGTCTGGCCGAAGGCATGAGTGCCAAGTGCACCGGCCGCATCCTGGAAGTCCCGGTCGGTCCGGAACTGCTGGGTCGCGTCGTCGACGCCCTGGGTAACCCCATCGATGGCAAGGGTCCGCTGAACGCCAGCGCCACCGACGCCGTCGAGAAGGTCGCACCGGGCGTGATCTGGCGTCAGTCGGTCGACCAGCCGGTGCAGACCGGCTACAAGGCCGTCGATGCCATGATCCCGGTCGGCCGCGGTCAGCGCGAGCTGATCATCGGTGACCGTCAGATCGGCAAGACCGCCATGGCGATCGATGCCATCATCAACCAGAAGAACAGCGGCATCCGCTGCGTCTACGTCGCCATCGGCCAGAAGCAGTCGACCATTGCCAACGTGGTCCGCAAGCTGGAAGAGCACGGCGCCCTGCAGAACACCATCGTGGTGGCAGCCAGTGCGTCCGAATCGGCTGCCCTGCAGTTCCTGGCGCCCTACTCGGGCTGCACCATGGGCGAATACTTCCGCGACCGCGGTGAAGACGCCCTGATCGTCTATGACGATCTGTCCAAGCAGGCCGTAGCCTATCGCCAGATCTCCCTGCTGCTGCGTCGTCCGCCAGGCCGCGAAGCCTATCCCGGCGATGTGTTCTATCTCCACAGCCGTCTGCTCGAGCGTGCTTCCCGCGTTTCCGCCGACTACGTCGAGAAGTTCACCAACGGCGCCGTGACCGGCAAGACCGGCTCGCTGACCGCACTGCCGATCATCGAGACCCAGGCCGGCGACGTGTCCGCCTTCGTTCCGACCAACGTGATCTCCATCACCGACGGCCAGATCTTCCTGGAAGCCGGCCTTTTCAACTCGGGCATCCGCCCGGCGGTCAACGCCGGTGTCTCGGTATCCCGTGTGGGTGGTGCGGCCCAGACCAAGATCATCAAGAAGCTGTCCGGCGGTATCCGTACCGCGCTGGCCCAGTACCGTGAACTGGCGGCCTTCGCCCAGTTCGCCTCGGACCTGGACGAAGCCACCCGCAAGCAGCTCGAGCATGGTCAGCGCGTCACCGAGCTGATGAAGCAGAAGCAGTACGCGCCCATGTCCATCGCCGAGATGTCCCTGAGCCTGTATGCCGCCGAGCGTGGTTTCCTGAGCGATGTGTCCCTGGACAAGATCGGTAGCTTCGAGCAGGCCCTGATCGCCTACTTCAACCGCGATCACGCCGACCTGATGGCCAAGATCAACGTGAAGGGCGACTTCAACGACGAGATCGACGCCGGCATCAAGGCGGGAATCGAGAAGTTCAAGGCCACGCAAACCTGGTAAGCCGCGACGGGGGCGCCAGCCCCCGTTTGCCAACCCGATAGGTGTCACATGGCAGGCGCAAAAGAGATTCGCGGCAAGATCGCGAGCATCAAAAGCACACAGAAGATCACCAGCGCCATGGAAAAGGTTGCGGTCAGCAAGATGCGTAAGGCTCAGGCCCGCATGGCTGCCAGCAAACCTTATGCCGAGCGCATCCGCGCTGTGATCGGCCACCTGGCCAACGCCAACCCCGAGTACCGCCATGCCTTCATGGTGGAACGCGAGGTCAAGCGCGTCGGTTACATCGTGGTCAGCTCCGATCGGGGTCTGGCCGGTGGTCTGAACACCAACCTGTTCAAGGCTCTGGTCCGCGACATGAGCGACCAGCGCGGCAAGGGTGTGGAAATCGATCTGGCGGTGATCGGGGCCAAGGGCGCCTCCTTCTTCCGCAGCTTCGGCGGCAACGTGGTCGCGGCCATCAGCCACCTTGGCGAAGCCCCGGCGATCGGCGATCTGATCGGCAGCATCAAGGTGATGCTGGATGCCTACCTGGACGGCCGTATCGACCGTCTGTACGTGGTATCCAACGTCTTCGTCAACACCATGACCCAGAAGCCGACCATCCAGCAGCTGGTACCCCTGGTGCCGACCGAGGGCGGTGAGCTGCAGGGCAAGCATTGGGACTACCTCTACGAACCCGACGCCAAGACCCTGCTCGACGGTCTGCTGGTGCGCTACGTGGAATCCCAGGTGTACCAGGCCGTGGTCGAGAACGCTGCCAGCGAACAGGCCGCGCGGATGATCGCGATGAAGAACGCCACCGACAACGCCGGCGATCTCATCAAGGAGCTGCAGCTGGTCTACAACAAGGCTCGCCAGGCTGCAATCACCCAGGAAATTTCGGAAATCGTCGGCGGCGCCGCCGCGGTCTGACGGACAGCTTAAACATTCGAGGAACGCGAAATGAGTAGCGGACGTATCGTACAAATCATCGGCGCCGTGATCGACGTGGAATTCCCGCGCGACGCGGTACCGCGCGTCTATGACGCCCTCAAGGTGCAGGGTGCCGAAACCACCCTGGAAGTCCAGCAGCAGCTGGGCGACGGCGTGGTTCGTACCATCGCCATGGGTAGCACCGAAGGCCTCAAGCGTGGCCTGAACGTAGGCAACACCGGCGAGGCCATCAAGGTCCCGGTCGGCGTCAAGACCCTCGGCCGCATCATGGACGTGCTGGGCAACCCCATCGACGAAGCCGGCCCCATCGGCGAGGAAGAGCGCTGGGAAATCCACCGCAAGGCCCCGTCCTATGCAGAGCAGGCTGGTGGTAACGATCTGCTGGAAACCGGTATCAAGGTCATCGACCTGGTCTGCCCCTTCGCCAAGGGCGGCAAGGTCGGCCTGTTCGGCGGCGCCGGCGTGGGCAAGACCGTGAACATGATGGAACTCATCCGTAACATCGCCATCGAGCACAGCGGTTATTCCGTGTTCGCCGGCGTGGGCGAGCGTACCCGTGAAGGGAACGACTTCTACCACGAGATGAAGGACTCCAACGTTCTGGACAAGGTCGCCCTGGTCTATGGCCAGATGAACGAGCCGCCGGGCAACCGTCTGCGCGTGGCCCTGACCGGTCTGACCATGGCCGAGAAATTCCGTGACGAAGGCCGTGACGTCCTGCTGTTCGTCGACAACATCTACCGCTACACCCTGGCCGGTACCGAAGTGTCCGCGCTGCTGGGTCGTATGCCGTCCGCGGTGGGCTACCAGCCGACCCTGGCCGAGGAGATGGGTGTCCTGCAGGAGCGCATCACCTCCACCAAGCTGGGTTCGATCACCTCCGTACAGGCTGTTTACGTCCCTGCGGATGACTTGACCGACCCGTCCCCGGCGACCACCTTCGCCCACCTGGACGCTACCGTGGTTCTGTCCCGTGACATCGCCTCCCTGGGTATCTACCCGGCGGTCGATCCCCTGGACTCCACCTCGCGCCAGCTGGACCCGAACGTGATCGGCCAGGAGCACTACGACACCGCTCGCGGCGTCCAGTATGTGCTGCAGCGCTACAAGGAGCTGAAGGACATCATCGCGATCCTGGGCATGGACGAACTGTCCGAGTCCGACAAGCAACTGGTGTCCCGCGCGCGTAAGATCCAGCGCTTCCTGTCCCAGCCGTTCTTCGTGGCCGAAGTCTTCACCGGTTCGCCCGGCAAGTACGTGTCCCTCAAGGACACCATCGCCGGCTTCTCCGGGATCCTGCGTGGCGACTACGATCACCTGCCCGAGCAGGCGTTCTACATGGTCGGCGGCATCGACGAAGCCATCGAGAAAGCCAAGAAACTGTAACTGCCGCGCCCGGCGACGGGCGCTCTTAGAGGCACGCTATGGCCAAGACAGTCCAATGCGACATCGTCAGCGCGGAAGGGGAAATCTTCTCCGGCGCGGTGGAGATGATCATCGCCCACGGCCACCTGGGTGATCTGGGTATCGCCCCGGGCCATGCGCCGCTGCTTACCGATCTGAAACCGGGCCCCATCCGCCTGGTCAAGGCCGGGGGCGCCGAGGAGGTGTTCTACATCTCCGGCGGTTTTCTGGAAGTGCAGCCGAATGTCGTCGAAGTGCTGGCCGATACCGCCAGCCGCGCCGGTGACATCGACGAAGCTGCCGCTCTGGAAGCCAAGCAGCGCGCCGAGGCAGCCCTGAGCGACAAGGGCACGGAGTTCGACTATACCGCTGCCGCGACTCAGCTCGCCGAAGCCGCCGCTCAGCTGCGCACCATCCAGCAGCTCAAGCGGCAGGCCAAGCGCTAAGCGCAAGGTCAGGCTGTAACGACAAGGGTAGCTTCGGCTACCCTTTTCTTTTGTCGCCCGAAAAGTGGGGCGAGCAATTCCGCTTGGTCGGACGTCGAGGGTCCCAGTTGCCTTCGGCCCCGGCCCGTCTCTTCCTCCTGTCTCCGAGGTTCCGATGTCCCTGGAAATCGTCATCCTGGCCGCTGGCCAGGGCACCCGCATGAGATCCGCTCTACCCAAGGTGCTGCATCCCGTGGCCGGTCGCAGCATGCTGGGGCATGTCCTCGACCGCGCCCGCGACCTGAAGCCGGTCGGGATCCACGTCGTCATCGGGCACGGTGCGGACGAGGTGCGCAGCCAACTGGTCGCCGACGACGTGAGCTTCGTGGTCCAGGCCGAGCAGCTCGGTACCGGTCATGCCGTGGCCCAGGCCGCGCCGGCACTGACGGCGGAGCGGGTACTGATCCTCTACGGCGATGTACCCCTTATCCAGACCGAGACTCTGGAGCGTCTCTTGCAACAGGTCGATGACCAACACCTCGCCTTGCTGACAGTGGAGCTGGACGATCCCACCGGCTATGGCCGCATCCTCCGTGACGGCGAGGGCCGGGTCACCGCCATTGTGGAGCACAAGGACGCCAGCGAGGCCCAGCGCGCCATTCGCGAAGGCAATACCGGTATCCTCGCAGTACCCGGCCGGCGTTTGGCCGACTGGCTAGGAAGGCTGTCCAACAGCAACGCCCAAGGCGAGTATTACCTGACCGATGTCATCGCCTTGGCGGTAGCGGATGGCCTGACCATCGCTACCAGCCAGCCGGCGGACGCCATGGAAGTGCAGGGCGCCAATGACCGGCGGCAACTGGCGCAACTGGAGCGTCATTTCCAGCAGCGCGCCGCCGAGCGTCTGATGCTGCAGGGTGTGACCCTGTTGGACCCGCAACGCTTCGATCAGCGCGGCCAGGTCGAGGCCGGACGGGATGTCTGCATCGACGTCAACGTGATCCTGGAAGGTCGGGTGGTGCTGGATGAGGGCGTCAGCATCGGTCCGAACTGCGTGATCAAGGACAGCGTTCTCAAGCGCGGCGCCATCATCAAGGCCAACAGCCACCTGGATGGCGTGGTCGTGGGGGAGGGCGCCGACGTCGGTCCCTTCGCCCGACTGCGGCCCGGGAGCGAACTGGGTGCCAAGGCCCACGTGGGCAACTTCGTCGAGCTGAAAAATGCTCATTTGCAGGATGGCGCCAAGGCCGGCCATCTCACCTACCTCGGGGATGCCAGCATAGGACCGGGCAGCAACATAGGTGCGGGCACCATCACCTGCAACTATGACGGAGCCAATAAGTTTCGAACCGAAATCGGGGCAGACGTCTTCGTTGGTTCCAATAGTTCCCTGGTGGCGCCGGTTACCCTGGGTGCGAGGGCGACCACGGCTGCAGGTTCGGTCATCACTGCGGATGTGCCAGAGGATACCTTGGCACTGGGCCGTGCACGGCAGATCAACAAGAGTGGCTGGCAGCGTCCGAAAAAGACTCCCAAGACTTGACGTCGAAGGGCTATTAGGTTTTGATTCGATCCATTATCTTTCGAATCGAAATTTATGACTCGTCGCAATATCGTTCAGCGTCGCCATGCCATCCTCGCCCAGCTCCAGGCGCTGGGTGAGGTGAGCGTCGACGAACTGGCCCGGCAGTTGGAGACGTCCGAGGTGACTATCCGTAAGGATCTGGCCGCCCTCGAGCGCAACGGGCTGCTGCTGCGTCGCTATGGCGGTGCGGTGGCCATGCCCCAGGAGCTGCTGGTCGAGGCACCGCCCCAGGCCTCACCTTTCAAGCAGGCCATCGCCCGGGCGGCCGCCCAGCGGCTGCGCGAACACGCCCGGATCATCATCGACTGTGGCAGCACGACCGCAGCGCTGATTCCACAACTCGATCGCCGCCCTGGTCTGGTGGTCATGACCAATTCCCTACAGGTGGCCATGGCCCTGCGCGAGTTGGAGCAGGAGCCGATGCTGCTGATGACCGGTGGCACCTGGGACCCGCATTCGGAATCCTTCCAGGGCCAGGTCGCCGAGCAGGTATTGCGCTCCTATGACTTCGACCAGCTGTTCATCGGCGCCGACGGCCTCGATCCCGAGCGGGGGACCACGACGTTCAACGAGCACCTGTCGCTATCGCGGGTGATGGCCGAGGTAGCACGCGAGGTGGTGGTCATGGCCGAAGCGGACAAATTGGGCAGGCGAATTCCAAATCTGGAACTACCGTGGGAAAAGGTGGACGTCCTCATCACCGATGAACGCCTGTCGTCCGAGGCGGCACAGGCAATCGAAAGGCGCGGTGTGCAGGTCGTCCGCGCCGCTGTGGAAAACTAGACAATCAGGTCATCCACAGTCGGCGCTGAAAAGTCGCTGTGGATAAGACCGGCAACGGGAGGTAAGCATGTGTGGAATCGTCGGCGCCATCGCCGAGCGTAACATCACCGCCATTCTGGTCGAGGGTCTCAAGCGCCTGGAGTACCGCGGCTACGATAGCGCTGGCCTGGCCCTGCTGGATGCCCAGGGTGAGCTGCAGCGGCTGCGCCGCATCGGCAAGGTCAGCGAACTGGAGGCAGGTCTGCTCGCCGATCCCCTGGCTGGCCGCCTGGGCATCGCCCATACCCGCTGGGCCACCCATGGCGCCCCTACCGAAGCCAATGCCCACCCGCATTTCTCCCAGGGTGATGTGGCGGTGGTGCACAACGGCATCATCGAGAACCACGAGACCCTGCGGGCCCAGCTCAAGGCCCAGGGTTACGTCTTCACCTCCCAAACCGATACCGAGGTCATCGTCCACCTGTTGCATCTCAAGCTGCAGGACAGTGGCGACCTGACCACGGCACTCAAGGCAGCGGTCAAGGAACTGCACGGTGCCTATGGCCTGGCGGCCGTCTGGCGCCAGCAACCGGATCGCCTGGTGGCGACCCGTAGCGGTAGCCCGCTGGTGATCGGTCTGGGGCTGGGCGAGAACTACCTGGCCTCCGACCAATTGGCGCTGCGTCAGGTGACCGACCGCTTCGTCTACCTGGAGGAGGGTGACGTCGCCGAGATTCGCCTCGATCAGGTCAGCCTGTGGAACGTCGATGGCCAGCCGGTACAGCGTGAAACAGTGCAGTACCACGAAGGCAGCGAGGCTGCCGACAAGGGCGCCTATCGTCACTTCATGCTCAAGGAAATCCACGAGCAGCCCAGCGTGGTCCAGCGCACCCTCGAAGGTCGTCTGGGTGATGGCCAGGTCTTGCCGGAGGCTTTCGGACCAGCCGCGTCCGCGTTGTTCGCCAAGGTCCGTCAGGTGCAGATCGTCGCCTGCGGTACCAGCTTTCATGCCGGCTCGGTGGCGCGGTACTGGATCGAGGAGTACGTGGGCATTCCCTGCCACGTGGAGGTCGCCAGCGAATTCCGCTATCGCCGCGTCGCGGTCAGTCCGGATACCCTGTTCGTCACCATCTCCCAGTCCGGCGAGACAGCCGACACCCTGGCCGCCCTGCGTATGGCCAAGCAGTCCGGCTATCTGAGCAGCCTGGCGATCTGCAACGTGGCGACCAGCTCCCTGGTGCGCGAATCCCAGCTGAGCTTCCTGACCCAGGCCGGCCCGGAAATCGGCGTGGCCTCCACCAAGGCTTTCACCACCCAGCTGGTCTCGCTGCTGCTGCTGACCCTGAGCCTGGGCCGCTGCCAGCAGCGCCTGGATGCCGGTGTCGAAGCCGAGCTGGTGGCCGAACTACGTCGGCTGCCGGCACGGCTGGACGAAGCCCTGGCCATGGACAAGACTGTCGAGAAGCTGGCGGAGTCCTTCGCCGAGAAGCACCACACCCTGTTCCTGGGGCGTGGCGAGCAGTATCCCGTGGCGATGGAAGGCGCACTCAAGCTCAAGGAAATCTCCTACATCCACGCCGAGGCCTATCCGGCCGGCGAACTCAAGCACGGTCCCCTGGCGCTGGTAGATGCCGACATGCCGGTGGTGACGGTGGCTCCCAACAACGAGCTGCTGGAAAAGCTCAAGTCCAACCTGCAGGAAGTGCGCGCCCGCGGCGGTCAGCTGATCGTCTTCGCCGACGAGCGCGCCGGCTTCGAAGATGGCGAAGGCACTCGTATCGTGACCATGCCGCACATCCACGACGCCCTGTCACCGATCCTCTATACGATCCCGTTGCAGCTGCTGTCCTACCACGTGGCCGTGTTCAAGGGCACCGACGTGGACCAGCCGCGTAACCTGGCGAAATCGGTAACGGTGGAGTAAGCAGGTTCCACGTGGAACTTGCTGGTTTTGGAGAGCAGCGTTGTTGCAGGAGCGGGTAGGCGTCTAGGTTTCCTCTCCTGCACTGCTTCTCGGCTACTCGTCAGCGTACCCGATCCAAGGCGCGTACATCGGTAAGGGTGGTCTATATTGGCTGCTGTGCCGACCGCTACCGGCCGCTGGTTGATGGAGTCTTCTCAGGTGAGGTCCAAGGATGTCGCTTCACGATTGGTTCGGTTTTGTCGCAGTCGCCATGCTGGTTACCCTTACGCCGGGTCCCGGGGTAATCATGGCGCTATCCAATTCGGTGGCGTGCGGGCCACGGCGGGCGATGCTTGGCTCGGTTGGCAATGCCTGCGGCTTGCTGGTGGTCTCGACCGCCACCAGTGCCGGGCTGGGGATACTGTTACAGGCATCAGCTACGGCCTTCCTGCTGCTCAAGGTGCTCGGCGCAAGCTACCTGATCTACCTGGGCATCAAGCAATGGAAGAGCCGTGCCAGTGCCTTCGACACCCTCGACCAGCCGGCCAGGCGCGCGCTCACCAACAACAGACTGATGTTCAACGGCATGCTGGTGGCGCTGACCAACCCCAAGGCGATCTTGTTCTTCGCTGCCTTTCTGCCGCAATTCATCCGCCCGGTTGGTGACTCGAACACTCAGTTGAGCATTCTGGTGCTGACCTTTGCGGCCTGCTCGATGCTCTCCCATCTCTTCTATGTGACCCTGGCTCAGGTGCTGCGGCGCCAGCTCGCCTCGCCGAATCGTGCACGGTTGATGAACCGGCTGTTCGGTGCCTCGTTCGTGGCCTTGGGGGCAAGCCTGTTCACCGTTCAAGCCAAGACAGCCTGAGTATCGGGCAGAGGTTCACTTCTCCTGGCAGAACTCGTTCAGGGCACGCGCCAGCTGCCCTGGTTCTGCTGGCGACAGGCGACGGCCAGGAAGCGACCATCGCCGGGTTCGCCGTAGTAGTGGATATCCTGCCGGTAGGGCACGCCGGGGCTGCGTGCGTCCTGGCAGATACCGATCTCGCCTACGGGGCAGCGCTCGACGAAGCTCACCTCGGTCTGCTGATCCTTGAGCTGGGGCTGGCAGAAACCTTCGCGGAACAGTTTGTCCGGGATGTCGATGTTGCTCTGGCAGATCTGCACGTCCACACTGCCCTGACGGCTGCGAATCACACAGGCGTCAGCCAGCGCCAATGACGGCAACAGCACCAGGGTGATCAGCAACCGCCACATTCCATCCATCCTCCCACGCAAAGTCGCCACTCTAGCATTCGACCTCCCACCATGCGCCTCGCCAATATCAAGACCCATGTGATCGCCGGTCCCCTGGGGGCCGGCAAGACCACCCTGATACGCCAGCTGTTCGCTCAACGGCCGAGCGACGAGCGTTGGGCGATCCTGGTCAACGAATTCGGCCAGGTGGGCCTCGATGCGGCGCTGATGGCCCTGGACGACGAGGGACTGAGCATCGCGGAAGTCCCGGGTGGTTGCCTCTGTTGCGTCCAGGGCGTGCCCCTGCAGGTAGCCCTGACGCGATTGCTCAGACGCGCAAGACCTCATCGCCTGTTCATCGAACCCTCAGGCCTGGGCCATCCCGCCAGTCTCTACCGCCAGCTCCAGGCGCCGCCTTGGGATGGGGTGCTAACCCTGCAACCCCTGATTTGGGTGGTGGATGCCGGGCAACTGCTCGAGGGTCAGCCCTTGCCGGATGCCCAGCAACAGGCACTCGAGCAGGCCGGACTGATCGTGCTCAACAAAAGCGCGGGCCTGGACCGGACGCTCTTGCCTGCGCGGCTGGGCGACAGATCGCTGTACTGGACCGAAGGGGGGCGAGTCACCCTCGCCGAGCTGCCCCAGACTACCGATGAGCTGCCGCGCAGCGGCGAATTGCCCGAGCTGGTTGTTGCACCCAGCCCGCAGGCGCTGTTGCTGCCCAATCGCCCGCTGCGCTTCAGCCATACCCAGGAGGGCTACCATGCCGTTGGCTGGCGCTGGCATCCCCGGCACAGTTTCGATGGACCGGCGCTGTCGGCCCTGCTGGCCGGACTCCCCGGTCTGCTCAGGCTGAAAGCCGTCCTGCAGTTGGAAGGCGGCTGGCAGGCCTACAACGGTCTGGCCGGACAGGCTAGCTGGGAGCCTACTCTGTGGCGGCGCGATAATCGGGTGGAGCTGATCTTGGAGAAGATGCCGGATCTAGAGGCCCTCGAAAAAGGCCTGCGCGGGACCATTCGCGACATTTGAGGTTGCCAAATTTGTTCAGTTAATGATAATGATTATTAAATTTACTTCCTCTGCGTATTGCTCCCATGGCTCCGACGTCTCTTGCCAAGCCTGAACCTCTCGTAGTCGCCGCGCGTGCCGATGGTGATGAAGTGGAATCCGTCCCGGGCCCCGTCAGGGCCGCCTTGGCAGGCGACGTGGAGCCCGTGGCGGGGGTCAATGCCAAGCGTAGCGAACCCTCGGCTACCATCCTGTCGTTCCGGATGCCGGAGCGTAACGAAGAGATCCTCACCCCGGTACTGACTTCGGTAGGCGCTGCCGAACCGAGCGAGCAGCCACCGCGCGGTCGTGGCTGGGGTGCCGCCTCGGTACTGTCGCTGCTGATGCATGCCAGCATGGCGGCGGCCCTGTTCGTGGTGGTCCAGGCGCCCCCGGAGCTGAAGATCGCCAAGGGCGACGAGCCCATGCAGGTCAGCTTCATCCAGCTGCCCAAGCCGACCCCCGAGCCGCCGGCGCCCACGCCGGCACCCCCGGCACCGCCGCCTCCCCAGCCCGAGCCGCCACCACCGGAGCCGCCCAAGCCCGTGGAGCCACCGAAACCGGTGGAACCACCCAAGCCGGTGGTGGAGAAGCCCAAACCCAAGCCGAAGCCCAAGCCGGTTGAGCATACCCAGCAGAAGCCGCTGCCGAAGAAGGTCGAACCCGCGCCAGAGCCGGTGGCGGAAGCCGCTCCCACCTCCAGTTCGGCACCGACGCCTGCGCCCGCCGCCCCGGCATCCAGTCAGCAGTCACCGGCCACCAGCCAGGTCTCCGGTCCGCCGAAGACCGCCGGCCTGCCCACCGGCAGCATCGACGATGCCGATATCCGGCCGATCAAGATGACGCCGCCGGAGTATCCGGAGATGCTGCGTCGTCGCGGCGTGGGTGGCGAGGTACGGGTGATGTTCACCGTCACCGCCGAGGGCCGGCTGGCCGATATCCAGGTGCTGGAAGCCTCCAATGCGCAACTGGAGCGCGCCGTGCTCGAGGTGCTCGGCGAATGGCGCTTCGCCCCGCGCGTAGCGGGCGGCCAGATCGTGCCGCGCAAGGCCACCAAGACCTTCAACTTCAAGATCCAGCGCCGCTAGGTTGCGGAGTCCTGCGGGGCTCCGCCTCATGTTCACCGGGTTGTTCCAGGCCCAGGTAGCGGAACATGCCGTGGGCGATCTCGCGTTCACCCATGATCACTTCATCCACGCCGTTGTTTTCCAGGTGACGAATCTCGTCGTCGTGATGAGCGCGGGCGAGGATGTGCAGGCCGGGCGCCAGCTCGCGTGCCCGGCGAGCGATTTCCGCGGCTTCGAAGCCGGTGGGAATGGCCAGCAGTAGCGCCCGGGCTTCCTGGAGCTTCGCCCGGGCCAGCACCTTTTCCTGGGTCGCATTGCCCAGGATCGCCTTGAAGCCCTTCTGGCGCAGCGCCGTGACATGCTCGGGTTCGTCGGCGATGACGATCAGCGGCGACCCTGTGTCATCCAGGCGCTCGCAGATGTAGCGGCCGACCCGGCCATAGCCTACCAGTACCAGGTGACCCCGCTGCGCGACGGTGTCGGGCTCGTCGTCGTCCAGTTCCGGCGCATGCTTGCCCTTGACGTTGACCAGCCGGCGCCCCTCGCGACGTTCCATCCAGGGCTGCAGCAGGTCGATGCCGTGGAACAGCAGCGGATTGAGGATGATGGAGATGATCGCCGCGGCCAGGATGAGATCGTGGGCGCCCTGGTCGAGTAGCTTCAGCGACAGGCCGAGGCTGGCGAGGATGAAGGAGAATTCACCGATCTGCGCCAGGCTCGCGGCGATGGTCAGGGCCACGCTCAGCGGTCGGCGATAGGCCAGGACGATCAGCGCCGCGGCGATGGACTTGCCGAAGACGATCACTGCCACCGTGGCCAGCACCGCCAAGGGTTGCTCCAGCAGGATCGCCGGATCGAAGAGGCTACCCACCGAAAAGAAGAACAGCACGGCGAAGGCTTCGCGCAATGGCAGCGAATTTTCCGCGGCGTCATGGCTGAGCTCCGATTCGTTGAGCACCACCCCGGCGAAGAAGGCGCCCAGGGCGAAGGACACGCCGAACAGCGCCGCCGAGCCGTAGGCGATACCCATGGCGATGGCCAGGGTCGCCAGGGTGAACAGCTCTCGCGAGCCGGTGCGGACCACCCGGGCCAGTAGCCAGGGAATGGCCCGCCGCCCCACCACCAGCATCAGGGCAATGAAGGCCCCCACCTTGAGGGCGGTGAGGCCCAGTTCGAGCGCCAGACTGCTGTCTCCCTGCGCCTCGGCCTCACCGCCCAGCGGCCCGGCCAGTGCCGGCAGGACCACCAGCGCCAGTACCATCAGCAGGTCTTCGACGATCAGCCAACCCACGGCGATCCGGCCGCGCCGGCTTTCCACCATCTGGCGTTCTTCCAACGCCCGCAGCAGTACCACGGTACTGGCGACCGACAGCGACAGGCCGAAGATCAGACCGCTGCCCAGGCTCCAGCCAAGGAAATGGCTGACGCCCATGCCCATGAGGGTGGCGACCGCGATCTGGACAACGGCGCCGGGGACGGCGATGCGCCTGACCGCCAGTAGATCCTTGATGGAAAAATGCAGTCCCACGCCGAACATCAGCAGGATGACGCCGATCTCGCTCAGCTCCTTGGACAACTCGGGATCGGCGACGAAGCCGGGCGTGAAGGGGCCAGCCGCGACGCCGGCGAGCAGGTAGCCGGCGATCGGTGGCAGCTTCAGCCGGGTAGCCAGGGTGCCGAAGGCGAAGGCCAGGACCAGGCCGATCGCCAGGGTGGATAGCAGGGGGGTGTCATGCGGCATGGCAGGCTCCGGGAGGGGAGTTGCCAGATCCTGGAGCCGCTGCCGTCGAACGACGGCGACCTAGCCGGCAAAACTCAGAGGGTGTCCTTGAGTGCCTGATAGCGCTCCTGAAGTTCCCGACGGATCTGCCGGCGCTGCTGCGCCTGTACACAGCGGCGCTTCTCGTCCGGGGTCGCCGGTTCGAGTTGGGGGACCGGGCAGGACTTGCCGTTCTCGTCCACCGCGACCATGGTGAAGAAGCAGCTGTTGGTGTGGCGCACCGAGCGCTGCTGGATGTTCTCGGTGATGACCTTGACGCCGATTTCCATGGAGGTGGTGCCGGTGTAGTTCACCGAGGCGAGGAAGGTCACCAGTTCGCCGACATGCACGGGCTCGCGAAAGATCACCTGGTCCACCGACAGGGTGACCACGTAGCGACCGGCATAGCGGCTGGCGCAGGCGTAGGCCACTTCGTCGAGGTGCTTGAGCAGGGCACCCCCGTGGACGTTGCCGGAAAAGTTGGCCAGGTCCGGGGTCATCAGGATGGTCATGCTCAACTGGTGGTTGCCGGCTTCCAAGGGCGTGTCCTCAAGGGGTGGGAAATCCTGTAGACGGCGCACTGGCGCCGACTGTCACAGCCGTCAACGACCTGCGGAAAGGCCGAAGTCGATGGGCAGGTCGGCTCCGGAAATCGCCGCTGCCTGGGGCTGGCAGAGGAAGTAGACGAACTCGGCCACTTCCTTGGGCTGGATGAAGCGGGCGGTATCGCCCTGGGGATAGCGATTGAGCAGGTTGCGGCGGTAGCCGGCGGGATCGCCGCTGCCATAGTGGTCAGCCTGGAAGTCCAGCATGGGGGTGTCGATGTCTCCAGGGGACACGGCATTGACCCGTACCCCATCGCGGGCGAGCTCTACCGCCAGATTCTGGCTGAAGAAGCGCACGGCGGCCTTGGCTGCGCCGTAAGCGGCCGCTCCGGCGATGGGTTGGCGACCGGCGCCGCTCGCCACATTGATGATGACGCCGCGGTTTTCCTTGAGGAAGGGAATGGCGGCCGAGCACATGAAGAAGGTGGCCTTGAGATTGACCGCCATCACCAGGTCGTAGTCCTCTTCGCTGAAGGTTTCCACCTCGCCTTCGCGCCAGATGCCGGCGGCGTTGATCAGGGCATCCAGCCGCCCGGTGCGGGCCATCACCTTGCTGACCAGGCTACGGCAGCCCTCGGCATTGGAAATGTCGGCGGTCACGCTGGAGTCCAGGCCGACGATGCCGTTCAGTCCGTGCAGGCCCTCGGCATCGCGGTCGGCCGCGGCGACGCGCCAGCGACTTTGGGCGAAACGCTGCGCCAGGGCGCGGCCGAGGCCGCCAGCGGCGCCGGTGATCAGGACGACGGGAGTGCTCATGACGCATCCTCCGGAAGTGATGGCCTTATCCAGACCCACGCAGGGCAGGGTCGTTCAGTGCCGGTAGCGTCAGCTTTCCAGCCAGACGTCGCGTGCCCAGACCCACACCGAATCCCAGGACTCGTCGGTCAGGTCGCCGTCTTCCCACAGCAGTACCTCGCCTTCTTGGCTGACGCAGTAATAGCCGTCGTCGCTGGCGCAGAGGGGAATGTATTCCCGCGGCAGGCCTTCGTCCCAGGCAGTGGCGGCGACTTCCGGCAGATAGGTATGGGACTGGGGATCGGTGACGGTCACCGGCTCGATGCGGCCGTAGACCACGTCGCTGACGGTGAGCAGGAATTCGCGGAATTCCGGCGGCAGGCTGATGAGTAGTTCTTCCTCGATCTCGACCAGCAGGTCTTCATCGGGCAGCTCCAGGGGCACCGGAACGGGTTCGTTTTCTTCACGCAGGCGTTCGATGACGTCTTCCATAGCAGGCCTCTCTCGAAATGCGCACCGGATGGAATAGGGAAGAGGCGCGCAAGGTTAGCAGTTCAGTCCGGGATAACGGCAGTTTCCCTACGGACTTGATAGCGTTTTCGAGAGATGGTCGGCGTCGCGTGGCCATGAAAAAGCCCGGCGTAGAGCCGGGCTTCTCGATACCGCCTTCGCTTAGGTGTTCTGGCGGATACCGGCCAGCAGCCAGGGCTGGTTCTCACCGGCCATGCGCTCCATGCGCCAGCTCTCGCTAAACGGCTGGCCTTGGTCGAAGCGCGATTCCTTGGAAACGCCACTGAAGGTGATGGTGGCGATGGTCTTGCCCTGCAGATCCTCTACCCCGTCCAGGTTGGCGTTGAGGTTCTCGATGTAGGTGGACTGGAAGCCTTCACCCAGGGCAGCGCGCTCGTCACGCAGCCACTGCAGCATCTGCGGGGTGACGAACTCGGCGATCTTGTCCATCTCGTTGGCATCCCAGTGCTGCTGCAGGCTCATGAAGTGCTCACGGCCAGCGGCGACGAAGCGCTCGGCATTGAACCAGCTCGGCGCATCGATCACCGGGGCGGTACCGGCGGCGCCACCGAACAGACCGCCATTGGTGGGCTGGGTCGGCATCTCACGCTGCATCGGGGCATGGCCAGCGACGGCGGGCTGCGGACCGGCCTGCTGCTTGCGACGGGCGATCAGGCGGAAGATCACGAAGGCGATGAGCGCCAGGATCAGGAAGTCGAAGAACTGGAAGCCTTCGAAGCCGTCACCCATGAACATGGAGGCCAGCAGGCCACCGGCGGCGATGCCGGCCAGCGGGCCGAGCCAACGGGAAGCGCCGCTGGCCGGACGGGCCGCGGCGGCAGCGCTGGCACCGGCAGCGGGTGCAGCCATGCCGGGTTGCTGCGGCGGCGCAGCCTGACGGGTCTGGTGGATGGGCGCGGCGCCGGCGGACTTGCCGCCGCCCATGCGCTTGGCGTTGGCGTCCAGGCTGAGCGTGAGGCCCAGGCAGAGGATCATGAAGAAGCTCATCAGGCGTTGCATGTGGTGTTCTCTCAGTGAAGAGTCTGGTGTTGGATACATCTTGCGCTGCCCGGTCAAGTACAGCCAGCGTGAATTGTTTCGGTATTTTGCCCTGTCGGCTTTCCAGCGCAGCTCTCGAAGCGTGTCGTTTCGGGTGGAAATTTCCAGGCACATCAATCTATTACAGATCTTTGCAGCATCCGTCACAAGAGGTTGCAGATGCTAGTCTTGAACTCCAGTCAGCGCAGGTGTCGGGAGAATGCCCGGCCCGTCAAAGGAGGGCCCGGCCGATGCACGCTCTAGCTTTCATCCAGGACATGGCGGTCATCATGCTGGTGGCCGGCGTGGTGACCATCCTCTTCCACCGCTTCAAGCAGCCCGTGGTTCTGGGCTACATCCTCGCCGGCTTCATCATCGGACCCCATACCCCGCCCTTCGGTCTGATCCACGACGAAGAGAGCATCAAGACCCTCGCCGAGGTGGGCGTCATCTTCCTGATGTTCAGCCTCGGCCTGGAATTTTCCCTGCGCAAGCTGTTCCGCGTGGGCGCCACGGCCTTCATCGCCGCCTTCCTGGAGATCAGCCTGATGCTCTGGCTGGGCTACCAGGTGGGGCAGCTGTTCGGCTGGTCGCACATGGATTCGCTGTTCCTCGGTGCCATCCTGGCCATCTCCTCGACCACCATCATCGTCAAGGCGCTCAACGAGCTGAAGATGAAGCACGAGCGCTTCGCCCAGCAGATCTTCGGTGTGCTGATCGTCGAGGACATCCTCGGCATCGGCATCATCGCCCTGCTGTCGGGCCTGGCGGTGAGTGGCTCGGTGGAGCCGGGCGCGGTGGCCGCGACCCTGGGCAAGCTCAGCCTGTTCATGATCGTGGCGTTGGTGATCGGCATCCTGCTGGTGCCGCGCCTGCTGGCCTACGTGGCCACCTTCGAGAGCAACGAGATGCTGCTGATCACGGTGCTGGGGCTGTGCTTCGGCTTCTGCCTGCTGGTGGCCAAGCTGGAGTACAGCGTGGTGCTGGGAGCCTTCCTGATCGGCGCCATCATGGCCGAGTCACGCCAGCTGCTGCAGATCGAGAAGCTGGTGGAGCCCCTGCGCGACATGTTCAGCGCCATCTTCTTCGTCGCCATCGGCCTGCTGCTCGATCCCAAGGTGCTGATCGAGTACGCCTGGCCGATCACCGTGATCAGCATCGTCGTGGTACTGGGCAAGATCCTCGCCTGCAGCCTGGGTACCCTGATCGCTGGCAACGATGGCCGTACCTCGCTGCGGGTGGGCATGGGCCTGGCGCAGATCGGCGAGTTCTCCTTCATCATCGCCACCCTGGGCATCACCCTGGGGGTCACCAGCCATTTCCTCTATCCGGTGGCGGTGGCTGTCTCGGCGGTCACCACTCTGCTCACGCCCTATCTGATCAGGGCGGCCGATCCGCTGGCGCTGTGCATCGGCAGCTGGTTGCCGCAGCCGCTGCAGCGGGTACTGGGGGTCTATGGCGAGTGGCTGCGCAGCATCCAGCCCCAGGGGGAGAAGGCGATACTGGCCGGGATGATGAGACGCATCCTGCTGCAGGTCGGTATCAACCTGTCGTTGGTCATCGCCATCTTCCTCGGCGGCACCTATTTCGCCGGCGGCCTGGCCGGCTGGCTGAGCACCTGGATCACCGATGCCGACATGCAGAAGGCCTGCATCTGGGGTGGCGCGCTGCTGCTTTCGCTGCCCTGCCTGATCGCCGCCTACCGCAAGCTCAAGGCACTGGCCATGTTGATGGCCGAACTCAGCGTGCGCCAGACCCAGGCCGGACGCTACACCCAGCCTGTGCGACGGCTGGTCAGCGAGCTGATCCCGCTGCTGTCGCTGGCCGCCATCCTGGTACTGCTCGCCGCCCTGAGCAGCAACATCCTGCCACGCGGCGAGTGGCTACTACTGATCGCGGTGGTGGCGGTAGGGGTGATCGCCCTGCTGTGGCGCTGGTTCATCCGCGTGCATTCGCGCCTACAGATCGCCTTCATCGAGACGCTGGAGCAGGACAAGGGTGGTCAACACTAGGGCGCATTTCCCGTTCGCAGGCATTGCCGCCCGGGGATCGACGCGGCAGAATCGCTCTAAGTCGGTCGTTTGAATAACAGTGCCGATGGCAAAGGATTGCATAATGCAGGAAATGGGCTAGGCCGCCTTCTGCCGTCCGGCAATCTCCCACCGGTGGTCTGGCCCGTTTCCTGCGCCCTTTCAGGGCCTCCAGGCGAGGAGTAATACGCCGCCGCCGATGGCGGCGATGCCGCACCACTGACGCAGGTCCAGGCGCTCACCCAGCAGCGCCACACCGAAGATGGCCACCAATACCACGCTCAGCTTGTCCACTGGCGCTACCAGCGAGGCTGGACCGAGCTTGAGCGCCCGGTAGTAGCACAGCCAGGACAGGCCGGTCGCCACGCCCGAGAGCAGCAGGAACAGATAGGTCCGACCGGCGATGCTGGCCAGGGGCTGCGCCTGACCGGTGGCCGCGACGATGGCTGCCAGGACCAGGACCACCACCAGGGTGCGCAGCAAGGTGGCGAAGTCAGCGTTGACATGCTCCACGCCAAGCTTGCCGAAGATGGCGGTGAGGGCGGCAAAAGCCGCTGCCAGCAGGGCCCAGAACAGCCAGGACGCTGTCATCCTAGAGCGGCTCGAGCTTGGCGTAGCTCACCATCAGCCACTTGCTGCCTTCGGAGGTGAAGTTCACCTGTACCCGGGCATGGGCGCCGGAGCCTTCGTAGTTGAGGATGACGCCCTCGCCGAACAGCGCGTGGCGCACCGGCTGGCCGAGGCTGAAGGTGGTTTCCGGGATCGGCGCCTGGGCGAAGGGGCTGGGGCGGTTGCCGGCGAAGGGCTGCTTGACCGCATTGGATAGCCGCACTTCCTGGATCAGCCCATCCGGTACCTCGCGGACGAAACGCGAGACCTTGTTGTAGGTCTCGCTGCCGTAGAGACGACGGGTCTCGGCATAGCTCATCACCAACCGGCGCATGGCGCGGGTGATACCCACATAGGCCAGGCGACGTTCTTCTTCCAGACGGCCGGGTTCCTCCAGGCTCATCTTGTGCGGGAACAGCCCTTCTTCCATGCCGGCGAGGAACACCAGGGGAAACTCCAGGCCCTTGGCGCTGTGCAGGGTCATCAGCTGGACGCTGTCCTCATGGCTATCGGCCTGGGTGTCGCCGGATTCCAGGGCAGCGTGGTCGAGGAAGGCCGCCAGGGGCGTCATCTCCTCGTCGCCGCTGAAGTCGAAGGAACGCGCGGCGCTGACCAGTTCCTCCAGGTTTTCCACTCGGGCCTGGCCCTTTTCGCCCTTCTCTTCCTTGTGGAAGGTGACCAGGCCAGTCTGCTCGATGATCTGCTGCACCAGGTTGTGCAGGGACAGGTCCTCGGCCTTGAGCGCCAGGGTGTCGACCAGTTCGACGAAGGCGTTGAGCGCCGCGGCGGCGCGACCGGAGACCGCGCGGGCGCCGACCAGGTCGTGCAACGCCTGCCACAGCGAGGTGTTCTGGGCCCGCGCGGCGCTGCGCAGGGCTTCCACGGTCTTCTCGCCGATGCCCCGCGGCGGCACGTTGATCACCCGCTCCAGGGCGGCATCGTCGTGACGATGCTGGATCAGCCGCAGGTAGGCCATGGCGTTCTTGATCTCGGCGCGCTCGAAGAATCTCAGGCCGCCATAGATGCGATAGGGGATCTTCTCGCGTAGCAGGGCCTCTTCCAGCACCCGCGACTGGGCGTTGGAGCGATAGAGGATGGCCATCTCGCTGCGCCGGATGCCCTTCTTGAATTCGCTCTCGATGGTCTCGACGATGTAGCGCGCTTCGTCGTGCTCGTTGAAGCCGGCATAGAGGGTGATGGCCTCGCCCTCGCCGGTGTCGGTCCACAGCTCCTTGCCGAGGCGGCCGAAGTTGTGGGCGATCAGGCCGTTGGCGGCCTTGAGGATGGTGTCGGTGGAGCGATAGTTCTGCTCCAGGCGGATGATCTCCGCGGAGAAGTCCTCGTTGAACTGCTGGATGTTCTCGATCTTGGCGCCGCGCCAGCCGTAGATGGACTGGTCGTCGTCCCCCACCACCATGAGGCTGGCGCCGTTCTGGGCGAGCAGCTTGAGCCAGGCGTACTGGACGGCGTTGGTGTCCTGGAATTCGTCCACCAGCAGATGCTGGAAGCGCCGCTGGTAGTGTTCCAGCAGGCTGGGACTGTTGCGCCACAGGTCCAGGGCGCGCAGCAGCAGCTCGGAGAAGTCGATCACCCCGGCGCGAGCGCAGGCCGCCTCGTAGGCTTCGTAGATGCTGCGCATGGTGCTGAGGAAGAGATCACCCGCGGCCTGGATATGCTGCGGACGCAGGCCCTCGTCCTTCTGGCCGTTGATGAACCACTGCGCCTGGCGCGCCGGCCAGCGCTGCTCGTCGAGGCCCAGCTCGCGGATCACCCGCTTGACGATGCGCTGCTGGTCGTCGCTGTCGAGGATCTGGAAGTTCTGCGCCAGCCCCGCTTCCTGCCAGTGGGCGCGCAACAGACGATGGGCCAGGCCGTGGAAGGTACCGACCCACATGCCCTGCGGACTCATGCCCAGCAGCTGCTCGATGCGATGGCGCATCTCGGCGGCGGCCTTGTTGGTGAAGGTCACCGAGAGGATGGAGTGCGGCGAGGCGCGCTCGACCTGGATCAGCCAGGCGATACGGTGTACCAGTACCCGGGTCTTGCCCGAACCGGCACCGGCCAGGACCAGTTGGCGACCCAGGGGCGCGGCCACGGCCTGGCGCTGGGCGTCGTTGAGGGAATTGAGCAGCAGGGAGATGTCGTCGTTCATCGCCGCATTCTACCGACGCGGGGAAAGGAGCGCCAAACCAGACGGATGGGAGGCGAAGGGGTAGGGCGGGGCGGAAGAGCCTCTGGCCAGCAGGGCTGGCCAGAGGGGGTTAGAAAGGGGCGTAGCCGTAGCGGCCGGGCCGTCAGGCGGCGATCGGCGAACGCCAGTCGTCGGAGCCAGAGGTGCCGGAGACTTCGTGGGTCCAGACGATCTTGCGGTAGGTGAAGTAGACGTCTTCCAGATGAGTGAAGTGGGCCATGCTCGGGTCCTGGCAGTTGGGCATGCGCGACTGGACGTCGACGATGATGGCATCTTCCAGTTCGATGGTGAAATAGTGCTCCTGGGTGCCGGTGGCCGAGGTGCGGTACCACTCCAAGCGGCACTTGTTCAGGCGTTCGCCGGAGGTCAGGGCGTTGAAGATCAGCGGCGAGGCCTTGTCGAAGACCTTGGTGATCATCAGCGGTTTGTGCACGCGCTGGCCGGTGGGCTGGCCGGACTGGGGATCACGCGGGATGATCACCTGGTGGTTGAAGGCCTGGACCAGGATCTGGTCTTCATGACCTTCCTGGAAGATGTTGCCGACCGAATCCTCGGTGAAGGTGCCGGCGGTGATCAGGCCTTGCTTGGTGCCTTCGAGGGACAGATACGCGGGGGTTGGCATGGCGCTCTCCTTGCCTGGGTAATGGGCTTCACGGCCCGGGTGAGCAGTGACCAGACAAATGCCGTGCCATCCAAGTAAAAGTCCTTTTAAATCAATTACTTGATCGTGATTCGAGAAGCCAGGGCAGGGCGACTGTGCGCGGGTGCTCAAGGAGTTGCGCAGAAGCTTGCGCGCGGCTGGAAAAAAGTTGTCCTGCAGCCGGTAGTCCGGCCCGGTGAAGGCTACGCAGAGCCCGGCGCGACGCCCCGTGCGGCCGTGCTGAATCGTAATGAGCAAGAGCCTTGGCAGGCGTTATGTAGTATAAGTGCCAGGCACTACATCCCCTCTGCTAGACGAGATATTGCCTGTGAACCTCATGCAACACATTGCTCAATCCCGCCACCTGCTGCGCAAGTCGGAGCTCAAGGTCGCCGAGCAGGTGATGGTGGATCCGGCAGCGGTCATGCACAGCTCCATGGCCGATCTGGCCCACAACGTCGGCGTGAGCGAGCCCACCATCGTGCGCTTCTGCCGCGCCATCGGTTGCGATGGCTTCCAGGATCTCAAGCTGCGCCTGGCGCAGAGCCTGGCGGCGGGGGCCAGTTTCGGCCAGTTCGCCATCCATGAAAACGATGCGGTGGAGGACTTCAGCCTGAAGATCTTCGACACCACCCTGCATACCCTGATGGACGTGCGCGAGCGGCTGGACATGCGCGCCCTGGAGACGGCCATCGAGGCCATCGCCAAGGCCCAGCGGGTGATGTTCTACGGCTTCGGCGCCTCCGGTTCGGTGGCCAACGACGCCCAGCACAAGTTCTTCCGCCTGCAGCTCAGCGCCACCGCCTATTCCGACCCGCACATGCAGGCCATGTCGGCAGCGACCCTGACCCCCTCCGATGCGGCCATCTGCATCTCCCAGTCGGGTCGTTCCAAGGACCTGCTGATCACCGCCAACCTGGTGCGCGACAATGGCGCCGCGCTGATCACCCTCTGCCCGGGGCAGACGCCGCTGGCAGAACTGTCCACGGTGAACATCGCCATCGACGTGCACGAGGACACCGACATCTACGTGCCCCTGACCTCGCGCATTGCCCACCTGGTGGTGATCGATGTCCTGGCCATGGGCGTGGCCATGTCGCGCGGGCCGGCACTGGTAGAGCACCTCAAGGGCGTGAAGCGTAGTCTGCGCAGCCTGCGGCTGTCGTCTAAGTCGGCCAAGCACAGCGACACCCAATAGTCGTCTTACTGTCGCCAAACGGTCACCTGCAAGGGGGAAGCTGCCCATTCCGATCCCAGCCCGGAGGAATAGGCATGACCGCTCTCGTCCAGGAATCCAGCGTTCGTCTCGACAGCAAGGCCCGCAGAAAGCTACAGGATCAACGGCGGATGAAGTTTCGCCGCGCCATCGAAGCCCGCGCCGAAGAGCAGCGCCTCGCCGTGGAACTCGATGAATTGCTGTTTCTCAATCAGCTGCTGGACGAGCGCCAGGCCCAGCGCCGGCAGCAGGCTCCAGGGCAATACCTAACGCATTGATCAGGCTGCGCTGGCCGCGCAAGTAGTCGACGAAGGCCCGCGCCACCGGCGACAGCGGCTTGCCACGCGGATGGACCACGCACCAGGAGCGCCGCAGTGGCAACTCGGCGACGTCCAGCTCCACCAGGCTGCCAGCGACCAGGTCGCTGCGAATGGCCTGGCGCGGCAGCAGCGCCAGGCCGAGGCCGGCGCGGACCGCTTCGCGTTGCGCCTCGAAGGCGCCGATCTCCAGTTGCTCGGCGAAGTGGGCGCGTTTCTGCTTGAGATAGTCCTCGCAGGCCTGGCGCGTGCCGGAGCCGATTTCGCGCACCAGCAGTGGATAGGTCGTCAGGTCGCGCAGGCTTAGCCCGCTGCGCCCCGCCAGGGCGTGCCCCGGACGCGCCACGGCGACGATGGCGTTATCCAGCAATGGCAGGAATTCCAGGTCTGCACCGCTCGGCACCCCGGACATCAGCGCCACGTCCTCGCGATTCTCCGTCAACCGTCGCAGCACCCGGGCGTGGTTGCCCACGGTCAACGCCAGGTTGACCTGGGGATGACTGCCGCGGAACTGGCCGAACAGGTGTGGTGCCAGGTACTGGGCGCTGCTCTCCACCCCCAGGCGCAACTGGCCGTGCAGGGCACCGCGCAGATTCGACAGTTGCATGTCCAGGCTACCCAGCCGCGCGAAGAGATCGCGCCCGGTCTGGCGCAGGGCTTCACCCGCTTCGGTGAGATAGAGGGTGCGATTGACGTAGTTGAACAGCGGAGCCCCCACCACCTCTTCGAGCTGGCGCACCTGGAGACTCACCGCCGGCTGGGTGAGCGCCATGATGTCGGCCGCCCGGCTGTAGGAGCGGGCTTCGCAAACGGCCTCGAACACCTGCAGTTGGCGAAAGGTGAGTCGCATCAGCGGCTTGCGCATGGGCATCGGCAAGATCCATAAGGGGTTACTTATGGAGTATCCAACAATTATTTATTTTCCATAAGAGACCCCCTGGCGTAGCTTCGAAGGCACCGGCAATAACAAGGCTGCGGACCGCAGCAGACAAGGAGCCAGGTGTGATCAAGAAGATACTCATCGCCAATCGGGGCGAGATCGCCGTCCGCATCGTGCGAGCCTGTGCCGAGATGGGCATTCGCTCGGTGGCGGTCTACTCCGACGCCGACCGCCAGGCGCTCCACGTGAAACGTGCCGACGAGGCCCATGGGATCGGCAGCGATCCGCTCGAGGGTTATCTCAATCCGCGCAAGCTGGTGAATCTGGCCGTGGAAACCGGCTGCGATGCCCTGCATCCCGGCTATGGCTTCCTTTCCGAGAATGCCGAGCTGGCGGAAATCTGCGCCCAGCGCGGTATTCGCTTCATCGGGCCATCCGCCGAGGTCATCCGCCGCATGGGCGACAAGACCGAGGCGCGCCGCAGCATGATCGCCGCGGGCGTGCCCTGCACCCCTGGCACCGAGGGCAACGTGGCGGATCTGGCCGATGCCCTGCGCGAAGGCGATCGCCTGGGCTATCCAGTGATGCTCAAGGCCACCTCCGGCGGGGGCGGTCGTGGTATCCGCCGCTGCAACTCCCGCGAAGAGCTGGAGCAGGCCTATCCGCGGGTGATCTCCGAGGCGACCAAGGCCTTCGGCTCGGCCGAGGTGTTCCTCGAGAAGTGCATCGTCAATCCCAAGCACATCGAGGCGCAGATCCTCGCCGACAGCCACGGCAACACCGTGCACCTGTTCGAGCGCGACTGCTCCATCCAGCGGCGTAACCAGAAGCTGATCGAGATCGCGCCCAGCCCGCAACTCACCCCCGAACAGCGCGCCTATATCGGCGACCTGTCCGTGCGTGCGGCCAAGGCGGTGGGCTACGAGAACGCCGGCACCGTGGAATTCCTGCTCGCCGAAGGCGAGGTGTATTTCATGGAGATGAATACCCGGGTGCAGGTGGAGCACACCATCACCGAGGAAATCACCGGCATCGACATCGTCCGCGAGCAGATCCGCATCGCCTCCGGCCTGCCGCTGTCCTTTGCCCAGGAAGATGTCCAGCACCGCGGCTTCGCCCTGCAGTTCCGCATCAACGCCGAGGACCCGAAGAACAACTTCCTGCCGAGCTTCGGCAAGATCACCCGCTACTACGCACCGGGCGGCCCCGGGGTGCGCACCGACACCGCCATCTATACCGGCTACGTGATCCCGCCGTACTACGACTCCATGTGCCTCAAGCTGATCGTCTGGGCGCTGACCTGGGAAGAAGCCATGGATCGTGGCCTGCGCGCCCTGGACGACATGCGCGTGCAGGGGGTGAAGACCACCGCGCCCTATTACGAGGCCATCCTGCGCGATCCGGAATTCCGCAGCGGACACTTCAATACCAGCTTCGTGGAAAGCCACCCCGAGCTGACCCAGTACTCGATCAAGCGCAACCCGACGCACCTGGCCATCGCCATCGCCGCTGCCATCGCCGCCCATGCCGGTTTGTAAGGACAGAACAATGAAAAGCATCCAGATCACCGACACCATCCTGCGCGACGCCCACCAATCGCTGTTGGCGACCCGCATGCGCACCGAAGACATGCTGCCGATCTGCGCCAAGCTCGACCAGGTCGGCTACTGGTCGCTGGAAGTCTGGGGCGGCGCCACCTTCGACGCCTGCGTGCGCTTCCTCAAGGAAGATCCCTGGGAGCGCTTGCGCCAACTGCGACAGGCGCTGCCCAACACCCGCCTGCAGATGCTGCTGCGCGGCCAGAACCTGCTGGGCTATCGGCACTACAGCGACGATGTGGTCGAGGCCTTCGTCAAGCGCGCCGCGGCCAATGGCATCGACGTCTTCCGCATCTTCGATGCCATGAACGATGTGCGTAACCTGGAGACCGCCATCCGCGCGGTCAAGGCCAGCGGCAAGCACGCGCAGGGTACCCTCTGCTACACCACCAGCCCGGTACATACCGTGGCGGCCTTCGTCGACCAGGCGCGGTGCATGGCCGACCTGGGGGTGGATTCCATCGCCATCAAGGACATGGCCGGCCTGCTCACGCCCTATGCCACCGGCGAGCTGGTCAAGGCACTCAAGGAGGCCCTGAGCCTCGACGTGGTGGTGCACTCCCACGACACCGCCGGGGTGGCCGCCATGTGCCAGCTCAAGGCAGTGGAGAACGGCGCCGACCGCATCGATACGGCCATTTCCAGCCTGGCCTGGGGCACCAGCCATCCGGGCACCGAGTCCATGGTCGCGGCACTGCGCGACACGCCCTTCGACACCGGTCTGGACCTTGCGCTGCTGCAGGAAATCGGCCTGTACTTCCATGCGGTGCGCAAGAAATACCACCAGTTCGAGAGTGAATTCACCGGGGTCGATACCCGGGTGCAGGTCAACCAGGTGCCGGGCGGCATGATCTCCAACCTGGCCAACCAACTGCGCGAACAGGGCGCCCTCAACCGCATGAACGAGGTGTTGGAAGAGATCCCACGGGTGCGCAAGGACCTGGGCTACCCGCCCCTGGTGACCCCGACCTCGCAGATCGTCGGCACCCAGGCGTTCTTCAACGTGCTGGCCGGCGAGCGCTACAAGACCATCACCAACGAGGTGAAGCTCTATCTGCAGGGTCGTTACGGCAAGGCGCCGGGCGAGATCTGCGAGCAGTTGCGCAAGCAGGCCATCGGTCAGGAAGAGGTCATCGAGGTGCGCCCGGCCGATCTGCTCAACCCCGAGCTGGCGCGGCTGCGCGCCGAGATCGGCGACCTGGCCAAGAGCGAAGAAGATGTCATGACCTTCGCCATGTTCCCCGACATCGGGCGCAAGTTCCTCGAAGAGCGTGCCGCCGGCACCCTGGTGCCGGAAGCCCTGCTGCCCATTCCCAGCGCGGACGGCGTGGCGGCGGTGGGCGGCCAGGGCGTGCCCACCGCCTTCAGCGTCGACGTGCACGGCGAGACCTATCAGGTGGACATCACCGGCATCGGCCTCAAGAGCGAGGGCAAGCGGCACTTCTACCTGTCCATCGACGGGGTACCGGAAGAGGTGGTGTTCGAAGCCAGTGGCGATTTCGTCGCCGAGGGTGGTCAGCGGCGCCGCCAGGCGGAGCGTCCCGGCGACGTCAGCACCACCATGCCGGGCAATATCGTCGAGGTGCTGGTGAAGGAGGGCGATCAGGTCAGGGCCGGGCAGGGCGTGCTGGTCACCGAAGCCATGAAGATGGAAACCGAGATCCAGGCGCCCATCGCCGGTACCGTCACCGCGGTGCGGGTGGCCAAGGGCGATCGGGTCAATCCAGGCGAGGTGTTGATCGAAATCGAAGGCTGAGAGCTCTTCGATTTCCCTCGGGGGCCAATAGCCCCCTTTTTATATGGTCATCCTCTATCCGTTCGATTGATAAAAAGCACTAACACCTTCCGATAGGGTCTGCTATTTAATATAGCCAAGGCTATAACGATCCCGGGAGGATTCGCGATGCTGAAAGATCTCAAGAGACGCGCCCTGCGTGGCCTGCTGGACAAGCTGCTCGACCAGCCCGCCGAACGTCGTCCGCTGGATAGGCAGCCCGAGCGCGTGCGGGGTGTGTCGGTCCACGCCGCTCATTGATCCCCTGCTGATCAGGCAGGGGCCGCTCGGCCTTTTGCACCTCTCATCAGCGCCTCCGGTACGTCCTGTACGAGGCGCTTTTCCCTGCTCGTCTCCCCCTTTGCCCTCTTCATCCAAGGTTACAAAGTCCCGGCGCACGTTCGATAGTTTGTGCTATCTAATATAGCCAAGGCTATAAGTTCCTGGGAGGCGGCGGATGCTGAAGAAGACGAGACGCTGGGCACTGGCGGGGCTGCTGGGATTGTTGCTCGGCAACGCCCAGGGCGCCGAGCCGTTCAAGGTGGTCACCACCTTCACGGTGATCGCCGACATGGCGCGCAATGTGGCGGGTGATGCTGCCCGGGTGGAATCCATCACCAAGCCCGGCGCCGAGATCCACAACTACCAGCCGACCCCAGGCGATCTGCTCAAGGCGCGTGATGCCCAGCTGGTGCTGTGGAACGGCCTGAACCTGGAACTGTGGTTCGAGCGTTTCTTCAGCCGCATGAAGGACGTGCCCAGCGCGGTGGTCTCCCAGGGTGTCGAGCCCATCGCCATCGCCCAGGGTCCCTATGCCGGCAAGCCCAATCCCCATGCCTGGATGTCACCCCAGGCGGCGTTGATCTACGTCGACAATATCCGCGATGCGCTGGTACGGCACGATCCGGCCAATGCCGAGACCTACCGGCGTAACGCCGAGGCCTACAAGGCGCGCATCACCACCACCCTCGACCCCCTGCGCCAGCAGTTGCAGGCGATTCCCGAGCAGCGCCGCTGGCTGGTGTCCAGCGAGGGTGCCTTCAGCTACTTGGCGCGGGACCTGGGGCTCAAGGAGCTCTATCTCTGGCCGATCAATGCCGATGCCCAGGGCACACCGCAGCAGGTGCGCCGGGTAATCGAGACGGTGCGTGCCGAGCGGATTCCGGCGGTGTTCAGCGAGAGCACCGTCTCCGCCGCACCGGCCGAGCAGGTGGCGCGGGAGAGCGGTGCCCGCTACGGCGGGGTGCTCTACGTGGATTCCCTGAGCGCCGCTGACGGCCCGGTACCGACTTATCTCGACCTGCTACGAGTGACCACCGATACGCTGGTGAAGGGGCTGGCGCCATGATCGTCCTCGACGGTGTCAGCGTGACCTATCGCAATGGCCATACCGCCTTGCGCGAGGCCAGCCTGGTGGTGCCCGGCGGCTCCATCACCGCCCTGGTGGGGGTCAACGGCAGCGGCAAGTCGACGCTGTTCAAGGCGATCATGGGCTTCGTGCCCATCCGTGCCGGGCAGGTGCAGGTCGATGACCTGCCGGTGGCCCAGGCGCTCAAGCGCAACCTGATCGCCTACGTGCCCCAGAGCGAGGACGTGGACTGGGACTTTCCGGTACGGGTAGAAGACGTGGTGCTCATGGGCCGCTATGGACGGATGAATTTCCTGCGGCTGGCGCGTGCTGCCGATCACCAGGCGGTGGACGCCGCCCTGGCCCGGGTGGGGCTGACGGAGTTGCGCAAACGGCAGATCGGCGAACTCTCCGGCGGCCAGAAGAAGCGCGTCTTCCTCGCCCGCGCCCTGGCCCAGGACAGCCGGGTGATCCTCCTGGACGAACCCTTCACCGGGGTGGACGCCACCTCCGAGCGCGCCATCATCGAGCTGCTCCAGGCGCTGCGCGCCGAAGGGCGTTCGATGCTGGTCTCGACCCATGACCTGGCCAGCATCGAGCGCTTCTGCGACCGCACCGTGTTGCTCAACCGCACGGTGCTGGCCCAGGGGCCGACCGCCGAGGTCTTCACCCGGGAAAACCTGGAGCGTACCTTCGGCGGCGCCCTGCGCCTGTTCGAGGGCGGCCAACGACAGTCCCGGCCGCCGCAATGGCGAGAGCGTGCCTGATGGAGTGGCTGCTGGAGCCGCTGGGCTATGGCTACATGAGGAACGCCCTGGGCGCCGCCGCGCTGGTGGGTGGCCTGTGCGCCTTTCTTTCCGCCTATCTGATGCTCAAGGGTTGGTCGCTGATCGGCGATGCCCTGTCCCATGCCGTGGTGCCGGGCGTGGCCGGTGCCTACCTGCTGGGGTTGCCGCTGGCCCTGGGTGCCTTTCTCGCCGGCGGGGCAGCGGCAGGCGCCATGCTCGGCCTGCGGCAGTACACGCGGCTCAAGGAAGACGTCATCATCGGCCTGATCTTCAGCGCCTTCTTCGGTGGCGGGCTGTTCCTCGTCTCGCTGGCGCCGGTAGCGGTGGACATCCAGACCATCGTCTTCGGCAACATCCTGGCCATCACCCCCGAGGCCAGTCGCCAGCTGCTGATCATCGCCGCCATCTCCCTACTAGTTTTGCTGCTGAAGTGGCGCGACCTGCTGCTGGTGTTCTTCGACGAGGGCCAGGCGCGCGCCTGCGGCCTCAATCCCACCGGCTACAAGCTGCTGTTCTTTACCCTGCTGGCGCTGAGCACCGTGGCGGCCATGCAGACGGTGGGCGCCTTTCTGGTCATCGCCCTGGTAGTGACACCGGGGGCGACGGCCTATCTGCTCAGTGATCGCTTCTCGCGGGTGGTGCTGATCAGCGTGGCCATTGGGGTCGGCAGCGGACTGCTGGGTACCTATCTCAGCTACTTCCTCGATGGCGCCACCGGCGGTTGCGTGGTGGTGCTGCAGACGCTGGTCTTCCTGCTGGCCTTCCTCTTGGCGCCGCGCCATGGCCTGCTGGCCAACCGGCGACGGGCGCGACGCAGCGCGGAGGCCGGCTGATGGAGTGGCTGCTGCTGACCGTCGAGGTCGATTTCATGCGCCAGGCGCTGCTGATGGCGGTGCTGGTGGCGGTGCCTACGGCGCTGCTGTCGTGCTTTCTGGTGCTCAAGGGCTGGGCGCTGCTGGGCGACGCCATCGCCCATGCGGTGTTTCCCGGCTTGGTGCTGGCCTCGGCGCTGGGCGCCCCCCTGGTGGTGGGCGCCTTCGTCGCCGGGCTGGGCTGCGCCCTGGCCACCGGTTATCTCAAGCGCCACAGCCGGGTGAAGCAGGACACGCTCATGGGAGTGGTCTTCTCCGGGATGTTCGGCCTGGGGCTGGTACTGCATGCCAGGCTGCCCACCGAACTGCACCTGGACCACATCCTGCTCGGCGATCTCCTGGGGGTGACCCCGGCGGCCTTCTGGCAGATGACGGTGATTGCCGCCGTGGTGGTGCTGGTCCTCGCCTGCCGCTGGCGCGACCTGCTGGTGCTGGCCTTCGATGCGGCCCAGGCGCGGGCGCTGGGGCTGCGGGTGGACCTGCTGCACTACGGCCTGCTCGGCTTGATCGCCCTGACGGTGGTCGGCGCCCTGCAGGCAGTGGGCATGGTACCGGTGGTGGCATTGCTGATCGCCCCGGGGGCAACGGCCTTTCTGCTCACCCGCTCCTTTGGCATGATGCTGCTGGTAGCCACGGCGCTGGCTGTGACGGCGGCCCTGGGCGGCGTGCTGCTGAGCCTGGCCTGGGACAGCGCACCGGCGCCGACCATGGTGGTGTTGCTGACCGCTGGCTTCCTGCTCGCCCTGGCATGGCGCCTGTGGCGGGATCGACGTCGCTCGGGCGATAAGGGCGTTCAATCGGCCTGATGTAATCGGTTGACTGGCCTGGCCAGGCGCTCCCGGTCACGCTCGCCTTCCCTCAGGAGAACAATTATGAAAACCGTTGCCCAGTTACTCGCCGCCAAAGCCCAGCAGGACGTCTACACCACCACGCCGGAAGCCTCGGTGCTCGAAGCGCTGCAATTGATGGCCGACAAGAACGTCGGGGCGCTGCCGGTGATGCGCGGAGGCGAACTGGTGGGCATCGTCAGCGAGCGTGACTACGCCCGCAAGATGGTGTTGCAGGGGCGTTCCTCCTACGCCACCCCGGTGAGCGCCATCATGACCGCCGCGGTGATCATCATCCTGCCGTCGCAGAGTGTCGCCGAGTGCCTGGCGCTGATGACCGAACATCGCCTGCGTCACCTACCGGTAATGGGGAACGGCCAACTGATCGGCCTGCTGTCCATTGGCGACTTGGTCAAGGAAATCATGGTCGAACAGGCCGCGCTGATCCGCCAGCTGGAAGGCTACATCCGCGGCGAGTGAAGACGGCTGTCTCAACCTGTCCCAAATTCCGTAACGACAATCATTACCATCCGTGTCCTTTCTCGTCTGGAGGGCACGTTGTATGGCAAGGTCGCACCCGTTCATCCCCACACCTTTGGCTCTGGGCCTGGCGCTGGCCAGCCTGGCGGCCGGCGCCGAGGAGATTACTGAACTCGATACCACGGTGGTCACCGCATCCGGCTTCGAACAGCGGCTAGAGGACGCCCCGGCTTCGGTCACGGTGATCGATGCCGAAACCCTGCGCAAGCGTCCGATCCGTGACCTGGGCGATGCCCTGCGCGACGTCGAGGGCGTGGTGGTCAACGGTTCGGCCAACGAGACCGATATCTCCATCCGCGGCATGCCTGGGGATTACACCCTGATCCTGGTTGACGGCAAGCGCCAGAGCGGTCGGGAGTCGCGGGTCAACGGCAACCGCGGCTATGAGCAGAGCTTCATTCCGCCGGCGGCCGCCATCGAGCGGATCGAAGTGGTGCGCGGGCCCATGTCGTCGCTGTATGGCTCCGATGCCATTGGCGGGGTGATCAACATCATCACCAAGAAGAATGTGACGGAATGGCATGGTTCCCTGACCACCGACTACATCGCCCAGCAGCACAAGGATCAGGGCAATTCGCGGCAGGGCCAGTTCTTCCTCGGCGGCCCGCTGCATGCCGACCTGCTCGGCCTGCAGCTCTGGGGCCGCTACCTGGATCGCCAGGCCGATGCTGACGTCCAGCAGACCCAGGGTTTCAGCAAGGCGCGTCACCGCGACCTGACCGGGCGTCTGGTGTTCACCCCGAACCAAGACCACGAGATCATGCTGGAAGCCGGCCAGACGCGCCTGCGCAACGGCGATGGCCTGAGCAACGACTGGGCCACCCGCCAGCAGGACAACGACCGCGATCACTGGTCGGTGAGCCATACCGGGCACTGGCAGGGCGGGATGCGCTCGGACGTGTCCCTGGCGCACGAGGAAACCTCGCGCGAAGGCCTGGCCACGCCGGCGCAGACCGACGTCTTCGGGCGCAAGCCGCAGGTGAACAACACCGTATTGGATGCCAAGCTGGTGACCCCGCTGGATGATCACCTGCTCACCACCGGGCTGCAGTACAACCACGGCGAGGTGCAGGACTGGAACCAGGGCCTGGGCGACCGACGCCAGTATTCCTTCTCGGTGACCCAGCGGGCGCTGTTCGCCGAGGACGAATGGGCCATCACCGACAGCTTCGCCCTCACGGGTGGGCTACGCCTGGACGACCACGAGCAGTACGGCAAGCATTGGAGTCCGCGGCTCTATGGCGTCTGGCACTCCACACCTGAATGGACCTTCAAGGGCGGCGTCTCGCGTGGCTTCAAGGCGCCGGAGATCCGCGCCGTGGTACCCGGCTACGCCTATCTGCGGCGCAATCGATTCGTCATGCTCGGCAACCCGGATCTCAAACCGGAAACCAGCACCAACTACGAGGTGGCGGCGCTCTGGTCCAACCGCAACAACCTCGAGGCCTCGGCGACGCTGTTCTACAACGACTTCAAGGACAAGCTTTCCACCGTCACCACCACCCAGCGCTGGAACAACTACATCCGCATGGATCGCATCAACGTCGACGAGGCGGTGATCCGCGGCGTCGAGCTGAGCGGCGGTTGGGACATCACCAAGGCCCTGCGCCTGGGCGGCAACTTCACCTACCTGGACTCCGAGCAGCGCAGCGGTCCCAACAAGGGCGCGCCGCTGTCGCTGACCCCCGAGCGCAAGGCCAATCTGCGGCTGGACTGGACCCTGACGGACCGGCTCAACCTGTGGACGGCGCTGGACTACTACGGTGAAGAGTATGACGCCACCCTGACTGCTGAATCGGCGCCGGCCTACACCACCTGGGACGTGGGCGGCGGCTTCGTGGCCACGCGCAACCTGAGCTTCAATGCCGCGATCCGCAACCTGAACGACCGTCGCCTGGACGACGAGACCTATGGCACGGTGAACTACGGTCGGCATCTCTGGGTGAGTGCGACTATGAGTTTCTAACTGGATGAGTGTTGGGTTTCCCTGAGCAACTGTCCTTTGACGTAACCCATTGATCGCGGCCATGGGCCGCTCCTACAGGTGTTTACCTATCCGTAGGAGCGGCCGCATCGGCGGACCGCCATGGCCGCGATTTTAGTTGGGCTGATCCAAATCAAGTGGCCAGCGGCAGGATCACCCGGGCGCACAGGCCGCCTTCCGGGCGGTTGTGCAGGTGCAGCTCGCCGCCGTGGGCAAGGATGCAGGCACGGGCGATGGCCAGGCCGAGGCCGAGGCCACGGGGCGAGAGCTGGTCCGGTGGCCGGTAGAAGGGTTCGAAGACCCGCTCCAACTGGTCGGCCGGCAGGCCCGGTCCCTGGTCGAGGATGTCCAGTTGCAGCAGGCGCGAATCGAGGCGGCTGAGCTGCACCTGGGCACTGCCGCCATGCTGCAGGGCGTTGTCGAGCAGATTGCCCAGGGCCCGCTTGAGCGCCAGCGGGCGACCCCGCAGCGGGGCCGGTCCGTTCTCCGGCCAGGTCACCGGCTGGCCCAGCGCCCGGTAGCGCTCGTGCAAATCCTGCAGCAGTGCGCTCAGGTCGATATCCTGGTGGACTTCGGTTTGGCGCTCGCCCCGGATGAAATCCAGGGTCTCCTGCACCATGGCGTCCAGCTCGCCCAGGCTTTCCTCCATGTCGTCGCGTTCGGCCGAGGGCTCCAGCAGTGCCAGCTGTACCCGCAGCGCGGCCAGCGGGGTATTGAAGTCATGGCTGATGGCGGCCAGCATGCGCACCCGGTCGTCCAGATGGCGCAGCAGCCGCTCCTGCATCAGCTCGAAGGCCGCCGCCAGCTCCCGTGCCTCGCGGGGACCCCGCTGCACCTCCAGCTGGCTGCGTTCGCCACGACTCAACCCCTCGGCGGCCACGGTGAGCCGCCGCAGCGGTCGCACCAGCTGGCCGATCAGCAGCCAGGCCAGCAGCAGCACCGGCAGGGCACCCAGCAGCAGCGACCAGCCCAGGGCGCTCAGCCAGTCATCGCGGCGCGAGGGATATTGCACGGCATTCAGCCAACGACCATCAGGCAGGGCCAGGCTGCTGCGCAGGCGCAGTGGCGCCCAGCCGGCCGGGGTCAGCGGCGAGGCGCGGGCGGCCGCGCCGGTGAGGCCTTCCAGCTGCATCACCAGGCCGTCCGGCGACTGCCCCAGGCGTTGCGCCAGGTCCCGCGCCAGGCGTCGCTCCTCGCTGAGCATGGGGAAGGGTGCCACCTCTGGCGTCGCCGCCACCCAGACCCGCGCTGGCGCCTTGGCCAGGGCGTGCAACAGCGCCCCGGCCTGCTGCTCGGGCAGGTGGGCGACGGCCATGCGGGCGACCGCCAGGCGTTCCAGCGCCTGGCCATAGGACAACGGATGCACCAGTGAGCCATTGTAATGCAGGATCAGCGCCGCCGCGCCGTGGGCCAGCAGTAGCGTGGCGAGGAACAGCATGCAGAGGCGCGGCGTGATGCCCTGCAGCCAGCCCCCGAGCGCGAGCGCCACGGCTAGTCCAGGGCCTCGACCGGGCAGTCCAATAGATAGCCACGACCCCAGACGGTACGCAGCGGCGATTCGCCTGCGTCCTGGGCCAGGCGCAGGCGCAGCCGGCTCACCTGGCGATCCAGCGAGCGGTCTTCCAGCGGGCGCTCCGGCGAGCGGATCCGCGCCAGCAACAGATCGCGATGCAGCACGGCCTGGGGCTGGCGCAGGAAGGCCAGCAGCAGGCGCCCCTCGGCCTGGCCCAGGCGGCGAGCGCTGCCGTCGGGATGCTGCAACGTCTGGGTGAGGGGGGCGTAGTACCAGCCGGCGAAGCGATAGGCCGTCGCCGGAGCGGGTTCCTCCGCGGGTAGCGGGGCGGTGGCCCGGTAGCGCCGGTGCAGGGTGCGGATCCGCGCCACCAGTTCGCGTGGCTCGAAGGGCTTGGTGACATAGTCGTCGGCGCCCTGTTCCAGGCCGAGTACCCGGTCGTCCACCTCGCCACGGGCGGTGAGCAGGATCACCGGGGTGCTGTCGCGCTGGCGCAGGTCGCGGCAGAGGCTGAAACCGTCGCCGTCCGGCAGCATCACGTCGAGGACGATGACGTCGAAACGTTGCTCGGCGAGCAGCGCCTTCATCCGCGCGGCGTCGGCCGCGGTGGTGACCTCGATGCCCTGGCGCCGCAGATAGAGGGCCAGGGGTTCGCGCAGCTTGCGGTGGTCTTCGACGAGCAGGACGTGGATGGTGGTCACGGCGATCAGGCTGGTGGTAGCAACCGCTCTAGGATAGCGCTTTGCCATCTCGCTTGGTATTGCTTCTCATTTGCCGGATGCGACCGCCAGGGCGCTGAGCTGGCGCCCGTCGGCGTCGAAGTTGTCCGGCGCCAGCCAGCGCTGGAAGCCGGCATCCACCGTTGGCCATTCACCGTCCAGCAGGCTGTACCAAGCGGTGTCGCGATTGCGTCCCTTGACCACCCGGTGCTGGCGGAACAAGCCTTCGTAGCTCAGGCCCAGTCTCTCGGCAGCTCGCTTCGAGCGGGCGTTGGCGTTGTCGCATTTCCATTCCAGCCGGCGATAGCCCAGGGCGAAGGCTTCCTGCATCAGCAGATACACGGCCTCGGTGGCCAGGGGCGTGCGCTGCAGGCGTCCACCGAAGGCGACGTGGCCGATCTCGATGCTGCCGTGCTCGGGGACGATGCTCATCAGGCTGAGTTGTCCCAGGGTGCATCCATCGCGCGGGTCCACCACCGCATAGAACAGCGGGTCGCGGCCCTGGGCCAGATTGGCCAGCCAGGCGTCGAAGGCGGCCCGCTCGGTGAAGGGGCCGTAGGGCAGGAAGTCCCACAGCGCCGGGTCGTCGGCGTGCAGGGTTTGCCAGAGGTCGGCACCGTGGCGCGCCGGATCGAGGGGTTCCAGGCGCACATGGTGACCGTGCAGCAGCCGAGGTTGGGGCACGTGGGCGGGGGTCCAGGCGAGGGTGGTCATGGGCGGTCTCCCAACAGGTGGCGGTACTGGATGAATCCGGAACGCAAGGCGACGCGGTCGTAGAGCTGGCGCCCCGGGTAGTTGGTTTCCTGGGTCAGCCAGTGCACCCGGTCGCAGCCAGCGGCCGCGGCGCAGGCGTAGACATGCTCGATCAGGGCCCGCCCCAGGCCACTCCCGCGATGCCCCGCGGCGACATAGAGATCCTGCAGGTAGCAGTAATCGGCTTCGGTCCAGCAGGAACGGTGATAGATGAAGTGCACCAGCCCAAGGGCGTGGTCACCCTCCCAGGCCAGGGCGCCGTGCACGGGTTCGTGCGGATCGAGCAGCCGCTGCCAGGTGCTGGCATAGGTGGTTTCTGGCAGGACGGTCTCGTAGAAGGCCAGGTAGGCCTGCCAGAGGTCGCGCCAGACGCCGTGGTCGGCCGGGGTGAGCGGGCGAATGGTCATGGGGGCTCCGGGGTCAGGACGGGGCGGTCATCAGCCCGGCCAGGGCCTGGGCGCTCGGATCGGCGCTGGCGGTCAGGCCCTGGCGGACGCCCTCGTGATCGGCAGCGTTGCGGTTCTGGCTGAGCTTGGCGATGCCCTGAAGGCTGTCGATGGGCAGGCGCAGGCCGCGGATGGCGCGCAGCATGCCCTGCAGGTAATCCGTGGGTGCATCCGCTACCCGCCAGGGCACGGGCCGTCCGGCTTCGTGCTGGTCGGTGAGGCGCTCCAGCAAGGGCAGCAGGCGCTCGGGGTCGTCGAAGACCTCGACCGTGCCGCGGGCGTGCACCGCCTGGTAGTTCCAGGTCGGGACAACCCGCCCGTGCTCGGCCTTGCTCGGATAGAAGGCTGGGCTGACATAGGCCTGCGGACCCTGGAAAACCGCCAGTACCTGCCCTTGTTCGACCAGAGCCTCAGCCTGGGGATTGCTGCGCGCCAGGTGGCCATAGAGGGTGCCGCAGGGCCCTTCGGCAGGCTCCAGCCAGAGTGGAAGATGGCTGACCAGCGGCCCGCTGGCGGTCTGGCTGACGAGCAAGGCGAGGGCGTGGTCGCGCAGGTGCTGGTGCAGCCTGGGCAGGTCGTCGAGACGGAAAGCGGGATTGGGGTACATGGGTGAGATCTCCAGCAGCATCTCGCCATGCTAAGGTCAGCTTTGGCTCCCCGTAAGAGCCAATTCCTGCGACTTCGAGGGTGCCAATCATGCTGGGATTCGATCCCTCGGGCCTGCTGTTGGAACCGGGCCAGGGCCTGGCCCGCCAGCTCTATCAAGGCTTGCGCGGGCGCATCCTGGCCGGCGAGCTGGCGGCCGGGGTAAGGCTGCCGGCCAGCCGTGAAATGGCGCGATTGCTGGGTGTCTCGCGCAACACCGTGACCGCCGCCTACGAACAGCTGCTGGCCGAGGGCTTTCTCGATAGTCATCTGGGCGATGGCACCTACGTGGCCGGCGTGGCCCAGGCGCTGGCGCCTCGGACGGGCGCCGTATCGACGGCGCCGCAGGCCCCCGCCAGCGTCCCGCCTGGCGCACCGCGCGCCTTCCGCGTCGGGTTGCCGGCGGTGGATCTGTTTCCCTTCGCTACCTGGGCACGGTTGCAACAGCGCTTCTGGCGCCAGCCGGATGCGGCGCTGCTGGGCTATCGCGAGCCCGGCGGGGAACCGCGTCTACGTCGGCTGCTGAGCGCCTATCTGCGCCAGGCGCGTGGACTGGTCTGCGCCCCCGAGCAGATCCTCATCACCACTGGCGCCCAGCAGGCCATCGAACTCTGCGCCCGGCTGCTGCTGGCCCCTGGCGCCCTGGCGGCGATGGAGGACCCCGGCTATCGCGCGGCGGGCCTGGCGCTGCAGAGCGGTGGCGCGCGTTTGCAGGGCATCGCGGTGGATGGCGCTGGGCTCAGGACAGAGGAACTGGCCGAGCAGCGAGACTGCCGGCTGGTCTATGTCACCCCCTCGCACCAGTATCCCACCGGCGCCGTGCTCTCCCTGCCGCGGCGCCTGGCACTGCTGGACTGGGCGCGGCAGGCAGACGGCTGGATCGTCGAGGACGACTACGACGGCGAGTACCGTTACCAGGGCGCACCCCTCGCGCCCCTGGCCGCACTGGATCGCCACGGGCGGGTGCTCTATGTCGGCACCTTTTCGAAGATCGCCTTTCCCGGCCTGCGCCTGGGCTATCTGGTGGCGCCGCCGGCCCTGGTGCCGGCCCTGCTGGCCTTGCAACGGGCCGGCATTCGCCATCTGGACAGCGCCACCCAGACGGTAATGGCCGACTTCATCGAGCAGGGTCATTTCCAGCGCCACATCCGCCGCATGAGGCGTGCCGCGCGCAGTCGCCGCGATGCCCTGCTGGCCGGCTGGCCAGAGGTCGCCGGCTGCGCCGCGCCGGACGTCCCGGTGGCCGGTTTGCACCTCTGCCTGCCGGTGGCGAGCCTTGCCCGAGAAGCCGAGCTGGTGGCCCAGGCGGCAGCGGTCGAGGTGGAGCTCAATCCCCTGTCGCGCTACTGGCTACCCGAAGGCCCAACTCCGCCCGACACCCGCGCTGGTTTGGTACTGGGCTTTGCGGCGGTGCCGGAGGTGCGGATTGCCGAGGCGCTGGCGAGGTTGCGGGGGGCCTGGACTTGAGTCGCTAGCCCTGCCGCCGATGCTCCCCAAAGGCCGCGGTAATGGCCCTGAGGGTCGCCCGGGTACGGGGATCGGTGAGCGACGAATGCAGCTCGATGGCCTGGGAGGGGATGGCGGGCAAGCCCAGTGCCGGGCCGACGTCCACCAGATTGGCCGTTACGAGCCGGCGCGGAAAGGCGGCCACGGCGAGACCGGCGGCGAGGGCCGCGGCGACCGCCGAGGTGCCACCGACGAAGACGCTGGTCCAGGGAATGCCGGCCGCGTCCAGCAGCCGGTTGGCCGGATCCCGCACGGCGCACTGGGTCAGGTAGCTGGCGAGGCGCAGGGGCTCGCCGGGGCGCGGCGCGAAGTCCGCCGCGGCGTACCAGCCGAAGTGCTCGGGGCCGAGCACTTCGCCCTGCCGACGGTCGTCGTCGCTGCGGATGATGACGGCGTCGAATTCGCCCTTGTCGTAGGCGCTCAACAAGGCGGGAGCATCGTCTACCGAGACCTCCAGGGTCAGGCACGGATCGAGCGCCTTGAGTCGCGCCAGCAGGGTCGGCACCTCGGGACCGAAGAGATGGATCGCGATGCCCAGGGTGAAGCGCCGATGTGGCTGGTCGCTCAAGGCCGCCAGGGCCTGCTCGTGGGCGAAGAGGAAATCCCGCGCCCGCGGTAGGAAGCGCTCCCCGCCGACCGACAGGCGCACCTGGCGCGGCGTGCGCTCGAGCAGCCGCTCGCCCAGGCGATTTTCCAGTCGCTTGAGCTTGACGCTGAGGGCGCCTTGGGTCGAGCCGAGGAGGTCCGCTGCCCGGGTGAAACTACGCAGCTCGGCGATGGTGACGAAGGCCTGTACCGCGTCGACATCGAGACTCTTCATATATCCATCCACTTTTGTTGTCACTGAAATATCCAGCTATACGATTGTTAAATAAACCGCCGCCCGGCATGTTCGCAACCTCTAGTCGTTCGGCGTCGGCCCGCGCCCTGGCCGACAATTGCCCCGGAGGTCTCCCGCGATGCCATCACCTTCTCCGTCCCGCAAGAACCTGGCCTTGGTCGCCATCTGCCTGTCGGCGCTGATGCTCGGCCTGGAGATCACCAGCATTCCTGCCATCCTGCCGCTGTTGGAGGGCGCGGTGCCGGCCGACTTTCGGCAGCTGCAATGGATCATGAACGCCTACACCCTGGCCATGAGCACGGTGCTGATGGCCATGGGTGCGCTAGGTGATCGCTTCGGGCGCAAGCGCGTCTTCATCGCAGGCACCCTGGTCTTCGGGCTGGCGTCCTTGGCCTGTGCTCTGGCACCCTCGGCGCTGGCGCTGATAGGCGCGCGCTTCCTGCAGGGCCTGGCCGCGGCGGCGATGCTGGCCTGCCAGATCGCCTTGTTGTCGCGGCAATTTCCCTCGGGCGCCGAACGCGGCCGGGCGTTCGGCTATTGGGGGATCGTCTTCGGCGCCGGCCTCGGGTTCGGGCCGCTCGTCGGAGGTGCACTGGCGACCCTGGCGAGCTGGAACTGGGTGTTTCTGATCCATGTCGGTCTCGCCGCGGTCACCGTCGCCTGCGCCCTGGGTGGCCTTGAGGAGTCGGCCAATCCCGCGGCGCAGCCCCTGGACCTTGCGGGCATGCTCACCCTGTCACTGGCGGTGTTCGGCGGCGTCTATCTGATCATCCAGGGGCCGGCCACAGCTGCCGTCGGGTGGCTGGGGTGGGGCCTGAGCCTGGGGTGCCTGTTGCTCTTCGTCGTCATCGAGCGACGCCAGGCCCAGCCCATGTTCGATTTCGCCGTGTTGCGCGTCCGACGTTTCAGTGGCGCGCTGCTGGGCGCCAGTGGCATGAATTTCAGTTTCTGGCCCTTCGTCGTCTATCTGCCGCTCTATCTGCAAGCCGTGCTGGGCCTGGACGCCCTGGCCACGGGTGGGATGGTGCTGGCCTACACCCTGCCCACCGTCCTGGTACCGCCACTGGCGGAGCGCCTGCTGTTGCGTCATGGCCCCGGTCTGGTCATTCCCCTGGGGCTCGGCCTGATCGGCCTGGGCTTCGCCCTGCTCAGTCTGGCGGTGAGCCTGGGGGCTGACCAGGTGCCCGCGCTGGTGCCCGGCTGCCTGCTGGCCGGTATCGGTGTGGGTCTGACCAATACCCCGGTGACCAACACGGCCACGGCGGCTTTGCCCGTAGAACGGAGCGGCATGGCTTCGGGGCTGGACATGAGCACGCGGATCATTGCCCTGGCGCTGAATATCGCGCTCATGGGCGCCATCCTGCTGGGTGGCGTCGCGGCACACTTGGATACGGCGGCGACAACGCTGGATGGCAGCGGACTTGAGTCGCTGGCCGAGGCCATTGCCGCCGGTAACCTCGGAGTGGCGCAGGCCCAGGGGGTCGACCTGTCGCTGGCGCGCGCCGCGCTCGGTCAGGGAGTCGGTTGGGTGACCAGCTATGCCGCGGCCTGCGCCTGCGGTTTCGCGTTGCTGAGTTTACGGCTGCTGCGCCCGGCGCGATCTGGGCGGTGTCAGTGCCTAGCGAAAGGTGGCGAGCCCTAACGTCCCCGATACGCTTTCCCATAATGCCGCTCCAGGCGCGACTGGGCGAATTCCATGGCCAGCGACAGCAGCCAGTAGAGCACCGCCGCGGTGGTCAGCATCTCCAGGTAGCGATAGCTGGAGCGGCCGTAGGACTGGGCGAGGAACATCACTTCCCAGACGCCCATCACCGAGACCAGGGAGGAGTCCTTGAGCATGGAGATGAATTGGCTGGTGGTGGGCGGGATGATGCTGCGCATGGCCTGGGGCAGGGTCACGCGCCAGAAGATCACCCGCGGTGCCAGGCCCAGGGCCAGGGCCGCCTCGCGCTGACCGGCGGGAACGCCGAGCAGGCCGGCACGGAAGATCTCGCTGAGGTAGGCGCCGTAGTTCAGTGACAGGGCGAGGATGCCGGCGCTGATGGCGCCGGGCACCACACCGATCTGCGGCAGGCCCAGGTAGATCAGCAGGATCTGGATCAGCAGCGGGGTGCCGCGAAAGAAGGAGGCATAGAAGGTCGCCACGCCATAGGCCAGGGCGCTGGACGACAGCCGTCCCAGCGCCGTGGCGAAGCCCAGCAGCACCGATACGGCGATGGAGCAGAGGCTGAGGAACAGCGTCAGGGCCGCGCCCTGCAGGAAGCCATTGGGGCCCAGGCGCCAGCCCACCAGATTGGGTAGGCGTGGCCAGACGCTGGCGAACTTGAGATCGAAGCCGAGTACGAAGACCGCGCCCCCGGCCAGCAGCGCCAGCCAGGTCAGCCAGACGCGGGTACGAAAGCTCAGCCAGGGGCGCTGTTGGGCAGGAGGCGGAAGCTCACTCATTGGGCTTGGGTGATGTCGGCGCCGATCCACTTCTCGGAGAGGCGCTTCAGGGTACCGTCCTGGCGCAGGCCCTCGATGATCTCGCGCAGCTTGGCGGCGAATTCCGGATCGCCCTTCTCGATAGCCACGGCGTTGGGCTCGGCATAGAGCGGCGCACCGGCCAGCTTGAACTTGGCGTCCTGGGCGATACGCGGCTGGGCGGTCACCAGGTTGGTCAGCACCGCGTCCAGTCGTTTGCCGGCGCCCAGGGCCAGGTCCTGGAAGGCGACGTTGTCGTCGGGGAAGGGCACCACCTGGACGTCGTCGAAGGGATAGCTCAGGGGTTTGTCTTCCTGGCCTTCGATGGTGAGGTCCTTGTTCAGGTAGCTCTCGTAGGACGAGGCGCTGGTGACGCCGACCTTCTTGCCGGAGAGGTCCTTGGCGCCGTGGATGCGGTCGTCACCGGCGTTGACCACGATCACCGCCGGCGAGGCGTAGTAGTCGACCGGGAAGTCGAACACCTGGGCGCGCGCCTGGCTCGGCGTCATGGAGCAGATGCAGACGTCGTAGCGACCGCTCCAGCGGCCGGCGGCGATCACGTCCCAGGACGGTGTTTCCAGGCGCAGCTTCACGCCCAGCTTGTCGGCCACCGCCTTGGCCACGTCCACGTCGAAGCCCTCCAGCTGGTTCTGGGCGTTGAGTTGGGAGAAGGGCGGATAGCTTTCCATGAGCACATTGACCAGCTCGCCCTTGGCCTTGATTCGATCCAGGGTGGCGCCGGCCGAGGCCGAGTTGGCGACCAGCGCCAGGGTCAGGCCGAGGGCCGATAGCAGAGCGGTTCTCATGGGGGGCGTCCTTTGCAAAGGGTAAGAGGGCCTGGTATTAGAGAGATATGAGAACCGATATTGAACTCTGTTTTGGTTATAAGGGAAAGTGAAATAGCTATATGGCCAATATGAATCTCGTTCTTCTCGACGGCGGCATGGGCCGCGAGCTACAGCGCCGCGGCGCGCCTTTCCGCCAGCCGGAGTGGTCGGCCCTGGCCCTGAGCGAGGCGCCGGAGCAGGTGGAAGCCGTGCACCGTGCCTATATCGAGGCCGGCGCCCAGGTGATCACCAGCAACAGCTATGCGGTAGTGCCCTTCCATATCGGCGAGGCGCGTTTCGCCACCGAAGGCGAGGCCTTGGCCGCGCGGGCCGGCGAATTGGCGCGTCGTGCCGTGAGGGCCAGCGGGCAACAGGTGCGGGTGGCGGGCTCCCTGCCGCCGCTGTTCGGCTCCTATCGCCCCGATCTGTTCGAGCCGGCGCGGGTCGACGAGGTGCTGCAACCGCTGATCCGTGGCCTGGCGCCCCATGTCGATCTCTGGCTGGCGGAAACCCAGAGCTCCCTGGCCGAGGTGCGTGCCATCGCCGCCGGGCTGCCCGACGATGGCAAGCCGCTGTGGCTGTCCTTCACCCTGAAGGACGAAGACGTCGACGAGATCCCACGGCTGAGATCCGGTGAGCCGGTGGCCGCGGCCGCGCAGCTGGCGGTGGAGCTGGGCGCCGGGGCCTTGCTGTTCAATTGCAGCCAGCCCGAGGTGATGGCCGCGGCGCTGGATACCGCGCGTGAAACCTTCGCTGCGGCAGGTATCGCGATTCCTTTCGGCGCCTATGCCAACGCCTTCCCGCCCCAGCCGGAAGAGGCCACCGCCAACGACGGCCTCGACCCTTTGCGCCCGGACCTGGATCCGCCCGGCTACCTGAGCTTCGCCCAGGACTGGCAGGCGCGCGGCGCGAGCCTGATTGGCGGCTGCTGCGGCATCGGTCCGGAGCATATCGCCGTACTCAAGGCGCGACTGCGCGGCTGACCGCGGGTTTCACCGGGCAAGACGAGAGCGAGCGGCGCCGTCCGCCGCCCTCGGCGAGCCGAGCTGATCAGGCCTGTCTGGCAGGTTGGTGTCATCTTCGTGACATCCCGCAACATCCGCCTTTCGCCACGCAAGGCTGGCGAAAGGTTGACGGCTTAGGATCCGCTCAAGACCCGCCTCCGTGAGCGGGCGATGTGCCTACAAAAATAACCAGGATCCTCGCCATGTCGTATCTGTCCTTCCAGGCGTCCCCGCGCGCCATCGTCCCCTGGATCTTCGCCCTCACCGCGCCCCTGCGCCGCGGCTGAACCTCTTTCCTTTTCGCGAACATCCAGAGGTACCTCCCATGCTGACTTTCCTCGGCTTCGCCATGGTCATGACCTTCATGTACCTGATCATGACCAAGCGCCTGTCTCCGCTGATCGCCCTGACCATGGTGCCGATCGCCTTCGCCGTGCTGGCGTGGGCGCTGTCCAGCGAATTCGCCAGCCTCGGCCACGTCAAGCTCGACGCCCTCGGCCCGATGATGCTCGACGGCATCCGCAAGCTGGCGCCCACCGGCGTGATGCTGCTGTTCGCCATCCTCTACTTCGCCGTGATGATCGACACCGGCCTGTTCGACCCGGCGGTGCGCTGGATCCTCAAGCTGGTCAAGGGCGATCCACTCAAGGTGGCCATGGGTACCGTCTTCCTGACCCTGGTGGTGTCCCTGGACGGTGACGGCTCGACCACCTACATGATCTGCGTGGCCGCCATGTTCCCGCTGTACAAGCGCCTGGGCATGAATCCGCTGATCATGACCTGCCTGATGCTGCTCTCCAGCGGGGTGATGAACCTGACGCCCTGGGGCGGCCCGACCGCCCGCGCCGCCAGTGCCCTGCACGTGGACCCGGCCGACGTCTTCGTGCCCATGATCGCGCCCATGCTGCTGGCCATCGCCTGGCTGTTCTTCCTCGCCTACCTCTATGGGCGCAGCGAGCGCGCCCGCCTGGGCATCCTGCAGATCGGCGAGACCGAAGGCGCCGACGTCACCGTCTCCCAGTGCGCCGAGGCCCGCCGGCCGCACCTGCGCTGGTTCAACGGCCTGCTGACCCTGGCGCTGATGGCGGCGCTGGTCGTCGGCGTGCTGCCGATGCCGGTGCTGTTCATGATCGCCTTCGGCATCGCCATGATCGTCAACTACCGCTGCCTGAACATGCAGAAGCAGCGCATCGCCGCCCATGCCGAGAACGTCCTGGCGGTGGTCTCGCTGATCTTCGCCGCGGGCATCTTCACCGGCATCCTCTCGGGTACCGGCATGGTCGACGCCATGTCCAAGGGGCTGCTGGCGGTGATTCCGGACGCCCTGGGGCCGTACATGGCGGTGATCACCGCCCTGGTCAGCCTGCCGTTCACCTTCTTCATCTCCAACGACGCCTTCTACTTCGGCGTACTGCCGGTGCTGGCCGAGGCCGCCGCGGCCTACGGCATCAGCCCGGTGGAGATCGCCCGGGCCTCCATCGTCGGCCAGCCCGTGCACCTGCTCAGCCCCCTGGTGCCCTCGACCTACCTGCTGGTGGGCCTGGCCAAGGTGGAGTTCGGCGACCACCAGCGCTTCACCCTGAAATGGGCCACCGTGACCTGCATGTTCCTCTTGGTCGGTGCTTTGTTACTGGGTGTGTTTCCGCTGTACAGCCGCTAGAGTTTTACCAACTGTACGACTAGCCTTGCCGGCTGTTCGAAAACGGCGCGTCGTCCGACGCGCCTTTTCCTTTAAAGCGCGCTGCCAGACGCGCCTTCGCGATGAGAGGATTTGCAATGGAGTGGTTGACCAACCCGGAAATCTGGGTCGCCTTCTTTACCCTGACGGCCCTGGAGATCGTCCTGGGGATCGACAACATCATCATGATCTCCATCCTGGTCAGCCGCATGCCCAAGCACATGCAGGCGCGGACCCGCTTCTTCGGCCTGGCGCTGGCCATGGTCACCCGCATCCTGTTGCTGCTGTCCATCACCTGGGTGATGCGCCTCACCGCCGACCTGTTCTTCGTCTTCGGCCAGGGCATCTCCGGGCGTGATCTCATCCTCTTCTTCGGCGGCCTGTTCCTGCTGTGGAAGAGCAGCGCCGAGATCTACCACGGCCTGGAAGGCGAGGAAGAGCAGGACGAGGGCGCCCCGCAGAAGAAGGGCAGCGGCTTCATCGGCACCATCATCCAGATCGCCATCATCGACATCGTCTTCTCGCTGGACTCGGTGATCACCGCGGTGGGCATGGTCAGCCACGTGCCGGTCATGGTCGCGGCCATCATCGTCGCGGTGCTGGTGATGATGCTGGCGGCCGGTGCCATCAGCAATTTCATCGACAAGCACCCGAGCCTGAAGATGCTGGCGCTGTCCTTCCTGATCGTGGTCGGTACCGTGCTCATCGCCGAAGCCTTCGAGGTCCATGTGCCCAAGGGCTACGTCTACTTCGCCATGGCCTTCTCGCTGGCGGTGGAAGCCATCAACATCCGCCTGCGCGGCAAGGCCAAGGCCCGCGAGGCGGTCAAGCTGCGCAAGGAGCAGATCTGATCGCCGCGGCGGAACCCGCACCGGTCCCCGCCGCCTAAACCAGCAAGTCCCCGCGAGCCCGAAGGTGCCTCATCTTCGGGCTCGTGCGTCTGTGCAGAACGGTCATTACGATTTTGTGACAAGCTCGCCAGGAGCTCTTGGACACGCGCCGGGAGGGCGCCACGATGCTGACACTGCTCAATCTGCTATCCGCCGTGTCCCTGCTGGTGTGGGGCACCCATATCGTACGCACCGGCATCCTGCGGGTGTACGGTGCCAGCCTGCGCCGGGTACTCAGCCGCAGCATGCAGCGCATGCCGCTGGCCTTCCTCTCTGGCATCGCCGTCACCGCCCTGGTGCAGAGCAGCAATGCCACCGCGCTGCTGGTGACCTCCTTCGTCGCCCAGGGCCTGGTGCCGCTCACCCCGGCGCTGGCCATCATGCTCGGCGCCGACGTGGGCACCGCGCTCATGGCACGGGTGCTGACCTTCGACCTGTCCTGGCTGTCGCCGCTGCTGATCTTCCTCGGCGTGGTGTTCTTCCTCGGCCGCAAGCAGACCCGTGCCGGCCAGCTCGGTCGGGTCGCCATCGGCCTCGGCCTGATCATCCTGGCGCTGCAGCTGATCGTCGAGGCGGCCTCGCCCATGACCCACGCCGCCGGGGTCAAGGTGCTGTTCTCCTCGCTGACCGGCGACCAGTTGCTCGACGCCCTGACCGGCGCCATCTTCGCCATGGTCTCCTATTCCAGCCTGGCGGCGGTGCTGCTCACCGCTACCCTGGCCGGCTCCGGGGTCATCTCGCTGAAGGTGGCGCTGTGCCTGGTGGTGGGCGCCAACCTGGGTAGTGGGGTGCTGGCCATGATCGGCGCCGCCAAGCAGGGCGTGGAGGCGCGCCGGGTGGCCCTGGGCAGCCTGTTGTTCAAGCTCGCCGGTTGCCTCCTGGTGCTGCCCTGGATCGGCCTCCTGGCCGACTGGCTGCAGGGCTACGACTTCAACGAGGCCGAGGTGGTGATCGGTTTCCACGTCGCCTACAACCTGGTGCGCTGCCTGCTGTTCCTGCCGCTGACCGGTCCGCTGGCGCGTTTCTGTACGGCGCTGATGCCGGCGCGGGAGAGCGCCGAGACCATCCTGCGCCCCCGCCACCTGGACACCGCGGCGCTGGACACCCCGGCCCTGGCACTGACCAACGCCTCGCGCGAGGTGCTGCGCATGGGCGACGTCATCGAGCAGATGCTGCAGCACCTCCTGGTGCTAATCAACGCCGGCGACAAACAGCTGGCCCGCGAGGTGCGCCGCCTCGATGACGACGTCGACGCCCTCTATACGGCGATCAAGCTGTACCTGGCACGCATGCCGCGCGACGACCTCGACGAGCGCGACAGCCGGCGCTGGGCCGAGACCATCGAACTGGCGATCAACCTAGAGCAGGCCGGCGATCTCATCGAGCGCATGGCCAGCGACGTGGACAGCAAGAAGATCGCCGCCCGCCGCTCCTTCTCGGCCTCCGGGGTGGACGAGCTCACCGCGCTGCACCGGCTGCTGGTGGATAGCCTCCGGCTGTGCCTGTCGGTCTACCTCTCCGGCGACCTCGACGCCGCTCGCCGCCTGCGCCGGCTCAAGCAGCGCTTCCGCCTGCTGGAGCGGCGCTATGCCCATGCCCACGTCGAGCGGCTGCACCAGCAGGTGGTGGAAAGCTTCGAGACCAGCGCCCTGCACCTGGGCCTGCTCAGCGATATGCGCCGGGTCAATTCGCTGTTCTGCAGCATCGCCCACGGCGTGCTGGAGGCGGCCGACGCCGGCTATGCCACCGAGCATGAACTGCCGGTGGAGGGGCGTGAGGAAGCGGGTGAGGCCTGAGGTTGGATTTCGTGGATGAGGCTGCGCCGTCAGCCACCCTACTGATCGCGGCCATGGCGGTCCGCCGATGCGGCCGTTCCTACTTAGCGCTCCGATTTATCGCGGCCATGGGCCGCTCCTACAGGGTTTGACGGTTTTGTAGGAGCGGCCCATGGCCGCGATGGAGCGCCTTACCGCCCCCCGCTATCGAGCCGCTGCAGAATCCGCCATGCCGCCTCGATCCGCGCTGGAATCGGGTAGTTGCGATTGGCCAGGATCACCAGACCGATCTGGCGTTCCGGGATGAACAGCGCGTAGGCGCCGAAGCCGTTGGTGGAGCCGGTCTTGTTCAGCAGCCGGGCGCCACTGGCTGGCAGTGGCGGGTGCTGCCAATCCACCGGTTGCGGCTCCAGGGCCATCGCCGGGGTGTTGCCGGCCAGCAGCTGGGCCTTGGTCAGGGGATAGGCGTAGGCCTCCCAGCCCAGGCCCTGGGTCAGGGGGCCGCTGCGATAGTAGCCCTGCTGGGTGGTGGTGATCGCCTTGGCCAGGGGCGCCGGTAGTTGGCCAGGGTTGAGGTTCGCCGCGATGAAGCCCAGCAGATCACCGGCGGTGGTCTTGATGCCATAGGCCTCCTCGGCATAGACGCCCGGATTGACCCGCAGCGGCTCGCCGTTCTTGCCATGGCCCCAGGCGTAGTGAGCCTGCGCGGTCGCCGGTACCTGCAGATAGGTGTGGTCGAGTCCCAGGGGCTTGAGGACGTGGCGCTGCAGCGCCGTGGCGAAGGGCTCATCGAGTCGCTGGGCCGCCAGGGCGCCGAACAGGCCGATGCTGGGATTGGAGTAGAGGCGGTGGCTGCCGGCGGGGAAGGGCGGCTGGAAGGCGCGGTAGAAGGCCGTCGTCTGATCGTCGCGGGTGACGCTGTCGGGAAATTGCAGTGGCAGCCCGCCGGCGCTGTAGGTGGCCAGTTGCAGGAGACTGGCCTGGCCGATGGCGCTGCCGGCGAGCGCTGGGCGGACCTGCGCTGCTGACTCGTCCAGTCGCAGGCGTCCCGTGACCGCCGCATAGGCGCCCAGGGTGGCGGTGTAGGTCTTGCTCAGGGAGCCGATCTCGAACAGGGTCGCGGCGTCCACTGGCTGGCCGCTGCGGCGGTCGGCGGTGCCGAAGTAGTAGAGCCGACGCAGGCCAGGGGCGGTGACGCCCACCGCCAGGCCCGGGATGTCCTGCTCGGCCATTACCGTTTTGACGGCGGCGCTTACCTCGTCGTCGAGGCCTGGGGCTGCCTGGGCCAGGATGGGCAATGCCAGCCCCAGGCAGAGACCGAAGCGGAGGGGCGCGCGCGGGATACCCGACATGGCAGTCATTTCCTGATGATGGGGTTGGCAGTCTAGTCGAGCGTTGCCTACGGACTTGAGAACCGGACAACGCTGCGAGGTTTTGCCGTTGCTGCGGTCCATGGTTGGCTGGAGCCCGGTCATGGACTGGACTACAGTCGCCCTTTCCCTTTTCCAGGAGTCGCCCCATGTCCGCTGCCCCCCTCGTCGAACAGATCCAACTGGGCCAGTTGCCCGTCTGGCGCATCCGCGTCGGCCAGGCCGAAGCCCTGGTGGCCTGCCAGGGCGCCCACGTGCTGCGCTACGGCTTCGACGGCGAGCCGGACATCGTCTGGGGTAATCCGGAGGCCGTGTTCGAGCCCGGCACCCCGATCCGCGGCGGCATTCCGGTCTGCTGGCCCTGGTTCGGCGACCTGCTGAAGAATCCGGCCGCGGTCCAGGCCATGTGCACCACCACGGCGGACGCCCCGGCCCACGGCCTGGCGCGCCAGGTCGCCTGGCAGGCCGGGGGTGTCGAGGTGGATACCGACCGGGTGCGCCTGGACTTCCACCACCGCACCTCCGCCGAGACCACCCCGGGCTGGCCCCATGCCACCGAGCTGACCCTGAGCCTGAGCGTCGGTGAGCGCCTGGAACTGACCCTGAGCGTGCGCAATCTGGAAGATCACCCACTGGTGCTGAGCCAGGCGCTGCATACCTATTTCGCCGTGAGCGACGTGCACGAAGTGGGTATCGAGGGCCTGGCCAACGCCGACTACTACGACTGCCTGGACGGCTGGACCCGCAAGCGGCAGAACGGCGAGCCGACCATCACCGGCGAGACCGACCGGGTCTATGTCGGCCTGCCGGCACGTCTGGCGATCCGCGATACCCAGTGGCAGCGCCGGCTGTTCGTCGAGACCCGCAACAGCCATTCGGCGGTGCTGTGGAATCCCTGGATCGACAAGGCCGCGCGCCTGAGCCAATTCGCCGACGACGCCTGGACCGGCATGCTGTGCATCGAGACCGCCCGGGTGATGGACGACGTCCTGACCGTGGCGCCGGGCGCCTCGGCCGAGATGGCGGTGAGCCTGTGGCGCGAGGCGCTATAGGGGCTGGTTAGGGGTTAGGGGCGGCGCTCTCCCGAAGGGAGAGGGGGCGCTCAGATAGGCTCAGGCGCCTGGATGCTTGGGCGTCCTGCTGAGCGGTGACATTCAAGCAGGCCAGAGCGAAGTCGGCGCTGGACCGCAGAGGACATGAAGGACCGCACCCGAACTCCACCCCAACGCCCCTTGGTGTATGGCCCGGAGGGGAGAGGGGCGCTCAGATGGACTTCTGGGTAGTGGGCTGGTGAGCTGCCCGCCAAGCCGGAATGGCTAACCTCCAGTGCTGTGGAGCTTGCCCAAACGCCCCCTCTCCCCCTGGGAGAGGGCCGGGGTGAGGGAGCAGCCGGCCCATCAGCCGACGCTCACAATTCCTCGCACAGATTGCGCCCGATCCACTCGACCGCCGCCGCGCGGTCCAGGCCGGCGCCGAGCAGCGCATGCAGCTTGCCCAGGGCGGCTTCGCGGGTCATGCCGCGGCCGGAGATCACCCCGGCGTCGGCCAGGCCGCTGCCGGCGGCATAGGTACCCAGTTCCACCGTACCGCGCGCGCCCTGGCTGAGGGCGACCACCAGGGTACCGGCGTCGCGCAGTTCGGCCAGGGCGGCGAGGAAGTCGGCGTCGTCCGCCGGACCGGTACCACTGCCATAGCACTCCAGCACCAGGCCGTGCAGGCCGCTGCCCGCCAGACCGCGCAGGGTGGCGCCGTCGACGCCCGGAAACAGCGGCAGCACCGCCACCCGCACTGGCTGGCGCGGCTGGTCGAAGCGCAGCGCCGCTGGCACGGTGACCAAGGCCTCACCACTGCGCGGCCGGGCGCTTTCCACGAAGGCCTTCCAGCCACTGCTGGCCTGCTTGGTGCAGCGCGCGGCCGGCAGGCGCTCGCCATGGAACTGCACCTGCACGCCCGGGGCCAGGCCGCTGGCGAAGGCGGCGAAGCTGTCGGCCAGGTTGCCGTCGGCGTCGCTGTCCGCCACCCCGGCCGGCAGCATGGAGCCGGTCAGCAGCACCGGGATACCGAGGCCCAGCAGGCGGAAGGCCAGGGCGGCGGCGCTGTAGGCCAGGGTGTCGGTGCCGTGCAGCACCAGCACGCCGCGGCAGGCCGGGTCTGCGGCGGCGGCGAGGATGGCCTGGGCCAGGCGCTCCCAGGCGGCGGGATTCATGTTGGCGCTGTCGATCAGCGGCAGCAGCTCCTGCAGGCGCCAGTTCGGGTCGCCCAGGTCCGGGCGGCAGGCCAGCAGGGCATCGATGCGCGCCTCGAAACCTGCCGCCGGGGCCAGGCCGGCGGCGGTCTGCTGCATGCCGATGGTGCCGCCGGTGTAGAGGATGTGTAGGTACGGTGAGCTCATGGGGGACATCCTGATAAGACTGCCCCCACACGGGGTGGGGGCAGGAAAACGGTCGCGGTCCGGGTCAGCGTGACCCGGCAGCGGCGGTCAGTGCGCCTGGCGCGGCTGGGCCGCGCGGGCTTCGGCGACGGTCTCTTCCAGACGCTCCAGCGCCGGCCAGGCCTGGCGATCCAGGTCCAGGTCGCGGAACTGGTCGGCGTCGAACACTGGCTGATCGACCCCGGCGCGGCGCTGGGCGTCGTAGTCGTTGAGCACGCGCATGCCGACCTTGATCAGCATGGCCAGGGCGATCAGGTTGACGAAGGCCAGGCAGGTCATGGTGATGTCGGCGAAGGCGAACACCGTGGCCAGGTTCTGCATCGAACCCCAGCAGATCAGCACCAGCACCAGGCCACGATAGCCGAACAGCACGGCCTTGCCACGGCCGAGCAGGTAGCGCAGGCCGTTCTCGCCCAGGTAGATGTTGTAGAGGATGCAGGTGAAGACGAACAGCGACAGGGCGACGCTGATGAAGATGCGACCCCAGTCACCGACCACCGCGGCCAGGGAGTTCTGCGTCAGCACGATGCCGTCGCCTTCGAAGCCCGGGGTGTAGAAGCCCGACAGCAGGATCAGCAGGGCGGTGCAGGTGCAGATGACGAAGGTGTCGAGGAAGACGCTGAAGGCCTGCACCACGCCCTGGGCGGCCGGATGCTTGACCGCTGCCACGGCAGCGACGTTGGGTGCGGCGCCCAGGCCGGCTTCGTTGGCGAAGACGCCACGCTTCACGCCCATGGTGATGGCAGCGCCCAGCAGGCCGGCAAAGGCCGGCTCCAGGCCGAAGGCGCTCTTGACGATGGTCAGCAGGGTGCCGGGGACCAGGTCGATCTGGGTGATGATCACATAGAGGGTGACGGCGATGTAGGCCAGGGTCTTGACCGGCACCAGAACGTCGGACACCGCGGCGATGCGCTTGATGCCGCCGATGAACACCAGGCCCAGCAGGATGGCCAGGGCGATCCCGGTGTACTGCACCGGCAGGCCGAAGGCGTTTTCCAGCGAGTGGGTCACGGTGAAGGACTGCAGACCGACGAAGGCGAAGCCGTAGGTCACCAGCAACAGGCCCGAGAAGATCAGGGCCATCCAGCGCTTGTCGAGGCCGTGCTGGATGTAATAGGCCGGGCCACCGATGTAGAGGCCTTCGCCATCGGCGCGCTTGTAGACCTGCGCCAGGGTGCACTCGAAGAAGCTGCTGGCCATGCCGACCAGGGCGGTCACCCACATCCAGAACACCGCGCCGGGACCACCCAGGGTCACGGCCAGGCCCACGCCGGCGATGTTGCCGGCCCCCACGCGGCCGGCCAGGCTGAGCATCAGTGCCTGGAAGGAGCTCAGGCCGTCGCCACTGTTGCGCAGGGATTCCTTGAACACGGTGAACATGTGCGGGAAATGACGGACCTGCACGAATCGCGAGCGCAGGGTGAAATAGCTGCCCAGGCCGACGATCAGCACGATCAGCACGTGGCCGGACAGGAAGTCGTTGAGCATTTCTAGGTAGTGCATGGAGGATCCTCGAGCATGCTAGTGATGCCCCAGGGCCGGCTCGCACGCCGTGGGGCTATTATTGTGGGATAGACCGTTGCCAGTTCGCGCGCCCGGTCATGCGGAGATGACCGGGAGCAGGCTCTGGAACGCGTCGGTCCGGGCGGATCGGGCAGTGAATAGGACCGGGCGCCTAGGTTCGGCTATCCCACCGGTGTGGACAATTCCGCGCCTCGCTTCAAAATGGCGCGACTTGATGCTAGTTTTCCGGCCGTCTGTCAAGTTCGGGCGCCCGCCATGAGCGATTTTTCCGCCAATCTGCAGCTGCTCTGCCGGCATCACCGCTCGATTGCGGCCGTCTGTCGCGCCGTCGGCATCAACCGCGCCCAATTCAATCGCTACCTCAACGGCCAGAGCCGCCCGTCGCCCTACAACCTGCAACGCCTGGCCGACTTCTTCGCCCTGCCGGTGGGCGATCTGCAGCTGCCGCAGCGGCAATTCGCGGCGCGCCTGGGGGCGCCGGCGAATCAGGAGAGTGGCTGGGCTGGACAGGCCCTGGCGCTGTTCGCTGCTCGCCAGGAGGGGCTGGCGCGCTACCAGGGCTATTACCACGAGTACTACCCGTCGCTGTCCACCCCCGGCGTGGTGCTCTGCGGCCTGGTGCGGCTGTTCGAGGAGCAGGGGGTGTTCCGCTACGTGCGCTTCGAGCGGCTGCGCCGCCAGGGTGAGGCCACCAGCCAGGCGCGCTTTCGCTACCTGGGCCTGGCCATGAGCCTGGAAAGCCGGCTGTTCTTCACCGACTACGAGTCCCTCACCGGCAACGAGCTGTCGCAGACGGTGCTGCTGCCCAGTGCGCGCAACCGCATCGATCGCTTGAACGGCCTCAAGCTGGGCGTCAGCGCCTCCGATCGGCGCGAACCGGCCTGTACCCGGGTGGTCTGGGAGTATCTCGGCGACCGGCCGCGGCGTGGCACGGCCTATGGCCGGATCGGCCTGTACGACTGGCAGGACCCGCGCCTGGACGACGACCTGCGCCAGCGCCTGGCCAGTACTATCCTGGTGGACCGGGTCTATCGCCTGGGTTAACCGAGCGGGTCGGCGAGCGCCAGGTGCTCGTCGCAGCGCTCCAGGCGCGCCTGGTCGCGCCCTGCCTGCTTGGCCCAGTAGAGCTGCTGGTCGGCTGCCTCGAGGAGGGCGTCGGCACTGGCATGGCGTGGCCCGGCGCAGGCCCCGCCGATGCTGACGGTGACTCGCCGCCCCGCACCGGCATTGCCCGGATTGGGAATCTCCAGCTGGCGGACCGCATCGAGCAGTTGCTGGACGATCTGGCCCTGGTCCTCATCGGCAGCGGTGGTATGGAGGATGGCGAATTCTTCTCCGCCGTAGCGTGCCAGGCAGTCACCGGCGCGCAAGGGGCCGGCGAGGGCGGTGGCGACCTGCTTCAGGCAGCGATCGCCGGCCGGATGGCCGTAGCGGTCATTGAAGGCCTTGAAGTGATCGACATCGATCATCAACAGGATCAGCCGCTGGTTCTGCCTTCGCGGCAAGGCCGTGGCGAGCGCCTGCATCAGCGCCCGCCGATTGGCCACGCCGGTCAGGGGATCGGTGGTGGACTGTTGTTCCAGGAAGCGATTGGCGGCGGCCAACTCCTCGTTGCGCAGCCGATCGCGCAGGATCAGCAGATAGCCCTGACGATGGGCTCTTTCCATCCAGAAGTTGGCGAGCAGGGTGAAGGCGGCGGTGGCGAAGGCCAGCGTCATTACCAGCGAGGCTTCCACGGCGGGCAGGCTGTGTATCTGCGTCGCCAGGCAGATGGCCAGCAGGCCGACCAGGCTGTGCGCGGTGGCCTGGCGCAAGGGCGGAGCGATGCAGCTGTTGGTGTAGAGGGTCATCAGCGGCAGGGTGGCCAGCCAGAGCGCGCTCTGCGCAGCATCGCTGGTATCCACCTCGAACAGCGGCGGACCGTAGGCCAGCAGGCTGGGCAGGATACCCAGCCATTCGCGTGCCGGATGCTCGGCCGGCATCAGCTTGAGCGCCAGCATTACCGCGCCGCCGCCGAGCAGCACCAGGCTGGTGAGCAGGGTGATGACCCAGAAGGCGTCGGTCATCAGGATCCAGTCCCAGACCGAGAAGCTGGCGTAGGCCAGGATGGCGACCGCGAGACTGATGCGCAGATGACGGCGGCGCGAACGGGCGATGTCGAATTGGTAGTGCCGTTCCAATACCGGCTCGAAGCTCAGCGCCCAAAAAGGGCGGGCCAGCGCCCGGTCGAGGGGGAAGCTAAGGGACATGGTGCCGTACCTGGCGCAGTGATCCGGTGGCTCACTTGAGCACAGTCAGGCCCCTGTTGTTGAGGATGGTTCCCAAATGAAGCCAAGCAGGCGCCGAATGGTAGCCAATGGCTACCATTCGGTCCGTTATGGACCTCCTGGCGGTCAACCGCCGGCCTTGATCCGACTCCAGGCCCGGGTGCGTACCCGCTCGATGGGTTGTGGCAGCGGCTGCACCACATAGAGTTTCTTGCGCATCTCGGCGGTGGGTACCAGGTCGGGATTGTCACGGATGGCGGCGGTCACCAGCGGCATGCCCGGCTTGTTGGCGTTGGGATAGCCTAGGTAGTCGCTGATCCCGGCGATCACCTTGGGTTCGAGCAGGTAGTTGAGGAAGGCATGGGCCTGGTCGACGTTCCTGGCGCTGGCCGGAATGGCCCAGGTGTCGAACCAGATGGGCGCGCCCTCGCGGGGCAGGCGCCAGTCCACCACCACGCCGTTGCCGGCTTCCTTGGCGCGGTTGGCGAACTGGTAGAAGCTGCCTGAATAGCCCACCGCCACGCAGATGTCGCCGTTGGCGATGTCGGTCATGTACTTGGTGGAATTGAAGTAGGCCAGGTAGGGACGGATCTTGAGCATCAGCGCCGTGGCCTTCTCGTAGTCCTTGGCGTTGGTGCTGTTGGGGTCCAGGCCCAGGTAGTGCAGCACCACCGGCAGGATGTCCGAGGGCGAGTCGAGCATGGCCACGCCGCAGCTCTTGAGCTTGGCCATGTTCTCCGGCTTGAACACCAGGTCCCAGCTGTCCACCGGCGCATCCGTGCCCAGCGCCGCCTGGACCTTGGCCGGATTGAAGCCGATGAGGATGGTGCCATACATGTAGGGCACGCCGTACTGGTTGCCCGGGTCGTTGACCTCCAGCAGCTTGAGCAACTCGGGATCGAGATTCTGCCAGTTGGGCAGCTTGGTCTTGTCCAGCTTCTGGAACACCCCGGCCTTGATCTGGGTTTCCAGGAACTGGTTGGAGGGGATCACCAGGTCATAGCCGGACTGGCCGGTAAGCAGCTTGGCCTCCAGCGACTCGTTGCTGTCGAAGGTATCCCAGGTGACGCGGATGCCGGTCTGCTGGGCGAAGTCCTTGGGCGTCTCGGGCCGAATGTAGTCGGCCCAGTTGTAGACCCGCAGTTCGCCAGGGTCGGCGGCCTGGACGGCGGTGGCGAGCAGGGCGCTACCGAGCAGGGCGGTGAGCGGGCGCAGGAGGCTGTGCATGGTCGGATTCCTCGCGATAGGGATCAGGCGCCGTCGAAGGCGGCCAGGACGTTCACCGTGTTGATGCCGATCTCCGCCACGGCGTAGCCGCCCTCCATGACGAACAGCGTCGGCAGACCGAGCCGCGCCAGGCGTTCGCCCAGGCGCAGGTAGTCTTCGCTCTCCAGCTTGAACCGGGAAATCGGATCGGCCTTGAAGGTATCCACGCCTAGAGAGACCAGCAGCAGGTCGGGGGCGTAGCCTTCGAGCCGCTTCAGCGCTACCTCCAGGGCCGCACTCCAGGCCTCCCAGGCGCTGCCGGCGGGGAGCGGCAGGTTGAGATTGAAGCCGTGCCCGGCGCCGTTGCCGGTCTCGTCGGCATAGCCGAGGAAGAAGGGGAATTCGAAACCCGGATCGCCGTGCAGCGAGAGGAACAGCACGTCGTCGCGTTCGTAGAAGAGGTTCTGGGTGCCGTTGCCGTGGTGGTAGTCCACGTCGAGGATGGCCACTTGCCGGGCGCCACCGTCGAGGGCGGCCTGGGCCGCGATGGCAGCGTTGTTCAGATAGCAGTAGCCACCCATGACGTCGGCTGCGGCGTGGTGGCCCGGTGGCCGGCACAGGGCGAAGGCGCTGCGCGCGCCGCTGGCGATCTCGGCCGCGGCGCTCAGCGCCACCTGGGCGGCGCTGTAGGCAGCCTGCCAGGTACCGGCGGTGATCGGCGCCCCGCCGTCGAAGCTGTAGTAACCCAGGCGTCCGTGCAGGCTGATGGGGGGCAGTACCTGGCGCAGGGTGCGGGCGGGCCAGGTATAGGGCATGAGGTCCACGGTCTCGCCGCCGGCAGCCCATTCCTCCCAGGCGCCGGCGAGGAAATCGAGATAGGGTTCGGTATGGATGCGCGCCAGCGGCACCCGGCCGAAGTCCTGGGGCGCCACCACCTCGCCGAGCTGTCGCCGGTAGCACTCGGCGAGAATGAATTCGACGCGCTGGGGCTTTTCGAAGCAGGGCTGCAACTGGCCGTCGATCAATTCGCAGCGGCCATGGTGCAGGGCATGGTCGGGACTGTGGTGGATGCGCATGGCGACTCCGGGCGGTGGCTTCCCGGTCGATTCTTGCCAGCGCCGCGGCAGGCGACCAGAGGCGGAGCGGCCAAAAGGGGATGGATCCGGCCAGACCCCGCTCTGCGTCCGGCCTTAAAACCTGTTCACGATCTGCTACGCGTCGGCCAAACGGCGTTGAAACTGGCCTGGGTCGCCAGCCCGGTCGGAATGCTCATTTACCACTCGTAAACTCCGCTTCCTCAGCCATTTTCGCCTTGTTTGGCTCTAGCTCGCGAGATCGTGAACAGGTTCTCAGCCAGCCTTGGCTTCGTAGACCACGAAGCGCTTCAGGGTCGGTTCCACCACCTCCCAGGTGCCTTGGAAACCGCGCGGGATGACGAAGGTGCTGCCCGGCCCCAGGCGCGTGCTGCGGCCCTGGTCATCGGTGACCAGGCTCAGGCCCTCGAGGATCTGGCAGTACTCCTCCTCGGTGTAATTCACCCGCCAGGTGCCCACCTCGCTGTGCCAGTGGCCGACGGCGAAGACGCCACTCTCATCCTCGTACTCGAGCCAGAGGCTCTGCAGTGGGTCACCGGCCAACAGCTTCTCCGCCGGTAGTCGGTATTGCTGGGTGGGTTGGCCGCGAGCATCGATCAGCTTCAGCGAGGGCATGGGCAATCCTCCGTGACGAATGGAAGCGTCCAGCATACGTCAGGCGTCAAAGGCGATAACCCCGCGGCGACTGTCCGCTCCAGCGGCGAAAGGCATGGCGGAAACTGGCGGTCTCGCTAAAGCCCATGACCTCGGCGATGCGGTAGATGGGCAGCCGCTCCTGGGCCAGCAGGTCGCGCGCTCGCTCGAAGCGCAGCTCGTCGAGCAAGAGCTGGTAGCCGCTGCCGGCGGCCTGCAGGTGCCGGCGCAGGCTGCGCGGGGCCATGCCCAGCCGGCGCGCCAGGGCATCGAAGGAGGGCGGTGCGGCCAGTTCGGCGCTGAGCAGGGTGCGGATGCGGGCGAGCAGGGCACGCTGGCGACCCTGCTCCGGGGCCAGGCGCTCGCACTGCTGGAGGGCATCGCGGTGGGTCACGGCGTCCGCCAGGGGCAGCGGCCGCTCCAGCCAGGCGGCGGGAAAGGCCAGGCCGTTGAAGGGGGCCTCGAAGGCCAGGGACGTGGTGCCGAAGCAGTCGGCATAGCGCGCGCGATGGAGCGGTACTGGATGCCGGAAGGCCACCTGGGTCAGCGGCAGGGGTGTACCCAGGAGGTCGCAGCAGATTGCCAGGAGCGAGGCCAGGCAGCACTCGGCGTTGCAGCGTTCCAGCTCTGGCGCGAAGGGATGGTCGTCGGCCCTTAGCCAGACCAGTTGGCCATGGCGCTGCAGGCGCAGGCTGAAATAGGTACCGAGCAGCCCTTGGTGAGCCAGCGCCGCCTGCAGCGCCGCGCCCAGGGTCGGGGCACTGAGCAGCGCATAGCCGAGCAGGCCGTAGCCGGAGACGCGCAGCCGCCAGCCCAGCAGCAGGCCCAGTTCGGGCGGGGCGACGGGCAGGGCGTTGGTGATGACCCGCTGTTCCTGGGCCAGGGTGATGAGGCGGTGAGGCTGCTCGAGGTCGTCCAGTTGCAAGCCGCTGCCAATCAGCAGGGGTGCGGCCCGGCCGGGCGTGTCGGCCCCCAGTTGCTGGAGCACGAGGGACACCAGGTTTAGATTGATCAGACCGGACTGACGCATGGGCAAACTCCCGGGGCGGTGGCAGCCTTCCAAGCAAGAAGGATACCGCGCCCGCGGGGAGTGGCCGTGGGTTACCGCTTAGGACTCAGACCTTGGCTTTGAGTGGCACCAACCGCGGCGCGATCATGTTTTCCGGGCGCAGGATGTCGTCCAGGGTCGCCTCGTCCAGCAGGTTTTCCTCGCGCACCAGCTCCAGCACGCCGCGACCGCTTTCCAGCGCCGTCTTGGCGATGCGGGTAGAGGTCTCGTAGCCCAGGTAGGGGTTGAGCGCGGTGACCAGACCGATGGAGTGCTCCACCTGGCGGCGGCAGTGCTCGACGTTGGCGGTGATGCCGGTGATGCAGTGCTCGCGCAGCATGTCCATGGCGCGCTGCAAGAGGCGGATGGAGTCGAAGATCTTGTAGGCGATCAAGGGCTCCATGACGTTGAGCTGCAACTGGCCGCCCTCGGCCGCCAGGGTCAGGGCCAGGTCGTTGCCGATGATCTCGAAGGCCACCTGGTTGACCGCCTCGGGGATCACCGGATTGACCTTGCCCGGCATGATGGAGCTGCCCGGCTGGCGCGGCGGCAGGTTGATCTCGTTGATGCCGGTGCGCGGACCGCTGGAGAGCAGGCGCAGGTCGTTGCAGATCTTCGACAGCTTCACCGCGGTGCGCTTGAGCATGCCGGAGAACAGTACGAAGGCGCCCATGTCCGAGGTGGCCTCGATCAGGTCGGCGGCGGGCTTGAGTGGCTGGCCGCTGATCTCCGCCAGGCGTTGCACGGCGAGGAGCTGGTAGCCGGGGTCGGCGTTGATGCCGGTACCGATGGCGGTACCGCCCAGGTTGACCTCGGTGAGCAGCTCCGGCGCCAGGCTCTTCAGCCGCGCCAGGTCCTCGCCCAGGGTGGTGGCGAAGGCATGGAATTCCTGGCCGAGGGTCATGGGCACCGCATCCTGCAGCTGGGTACGACCCATCTTCAGCACCTCGGCGAACTCCACGCCCTTGGCGGCGAAGGCGGTGATCAGGCTGTCCAGGCTGGCGAGCAGGGCGTCGTGGCCGAGCAGCAGACCCAGGCGGATGGCGGTGGGGTAGGCGTCGTTGGTCGACTGCGCCATGTTCACGTCGTTGTTCGGGTGCAGGTGGCGATACTCGCCCTTGGCGTGGCCGAGGATCTCCAGGGCCACGTTGGCGATCACCTCGTTGGCGTTCATGTTGGTCGAGGTACCGGCGCCGCCCTGGATCATGTCCACCACGAACTGGTCGTGGAATTCGCCGCGGATGATGCGCGAGCAGGCCTCGCTGATCGCCTGGTGCTTCGCCGCCGGCAGATGGCCAAGACGGTGGTTGGCGTCGGCCGCGGCCTGCTTGACCATGGCCAGGGCCACCACCAGCTTCGGATAGTGCCCGAGGGGCACGCCGGAGAGGCGGAAGTTCTGCACGGCGCGCAGGGTCTGGATGCCGTAGTAGGCATCGGCGGGAACGTCGAGAGTGCCGAGGAGATCTTTTTCGAGGCGGACGGATGATGCAGAGTCGGACATGATAGCGTTAGGCTTCGATCGAGCGGCAGGCGCCGCGATGCCCTAGAATCTAGGCCTGCCAGCCGCTCTCGGCCAATGCCGTTCCGCCAAGCCTCATGCCGGATCGGCATAACTTCCGTTGTGACCTCGTGAGATCCGACGACGTATGGGTGCCATGAACATCGAATTCAAATGGCTGGAAGACTTCGTCGCCCTGGCGGCCACCTACAGTTTTTCCCAGGCCGCCGAAAAGCGTTTCGTCACCCAGCCCGCCTTTAGCCGGCGCATCCGCGCCCTGGAGGAAAGCGTCGGCCTGACCCTGGTGGACCGATCCCACACCCCGGTCAGCCTCACCGAGGCCGGGCAACTGTTCCTGGTCACGGCGCGCAGCGTGGTGGAACAGCTGGGCGAGACGGTACGTCATCTGCACCACCTCGAAGGCGGGCAGGGCGAGGTGCTGCAATTCGCCGCCGCCCACTCCCTGGCGCTGGGCTTCTTCCCGCAATGGATCGCCGGCCTGCGCGGCCAGGGCCTGGCGCTGGCCAGTCGGCTGGTGGCCACCAACGTCGGCGAGGCCGTCCATGCCCTGCGCGACGGCGCCTGTGACCTGATGCTGGCCTTCCACGATCCCGACGCCGCCCTGCAGATGGACCCGGAGCTGTTTCCGTCGCTGCACCTGGCGCACACCGCCATGCTGCCGGTCTGCGCCACCGATGGCGAAGGCCGACCGCTGTTCCAGCTGGACGGGCAGAGCAGCGTGCCGCTGCTGGCCTACAGCGCCGGGGCCTTCCTCGGCCGCTCGGTGAATCTGCTGCTGCGCCAGCGCAAGCTGCGCGCCGTCACCCTCTACGAGACCGCCATGGCCGACAGCCTCAAGACCATGGCGTTGCAGGGGCTGGGCGTGGCCTGGGTACCGCAACTGTCGGTGGCGGCCGAACTGGCTCGTGGCGAGCTGGCGATCTGTGGTGATGCGGCCTGGCAGGTCGGCCTGGAGATCCGCCTCTATCGCTGTGCCCTGTTGCGCAAGCGCCTGGTGCAGCAGGTGTGGCGGCATCTGGAGAGTCAGAGCCACGGCAGCTGATCGGCGGTATTTAATTGTGCTGATTTCGGCATTTCGATAGCCGACGTCCTGCAAGCCTTTTTCGCCTTTCTGCGCGACACTGGGATCTCTCTCACGGAGGTCAGCCATGCAGCGCATCCGCGTCATAGACTCCCACACCGGTGGCGAACCCACCCGCCTGGTGCTGGACGGTTTTCCCGATCTGGGCCACGGCAGCATGGCCGAGCGCCGCAGCCGTCTGGCCGGCGAGCACGACGCCTTCCGCCAAGCCTGCATGCGCGAACCGCGCGGCAACGAGGTGCTGGTGGGCGCGTTGCTGTGCGAGCCGGTATCGCCCGCGGCCAGTGCCGGCGTGGTGTTCTTCAACGAGGTCGGCTACCTCGGCATGTGCGGCCACGGCACCATTGGGCTGATCGTCTCCCTGGCTCACCTGGGCCGTATCGGCCCCGGCGATCACCTGATCGAGACCCCGGTGGGCGATGTCACCGCCACCCTGCATGACGACGGCAGCGTCAGCGTGCGCAACGTGCCCGCCTATCGCCATCGCCAAGGCGTGCGGGTAGAGATTCCCGGCCACGGCCCGGTCACCGGCGACATCGCCTGGGGTGGCAACTGGTTCTTTCTCTGTGCCGATCACGGCCAGCGCATCGCCGCCGATAATCTCGATGGCCTGCTCACCTTCAGCCTGGCCCTGCGGGGTGCCCTGGAGGCCGCCGGCATCATCGGCGCCCAGGAAGGCCATATCGATCACATCGAACTCTTCGCCGACGACCCTGACGGCGCCGACAGTCGCAGCTACGTGCTCTGCCCAGGCCGCGCCTATGACCGCTCGCCCTGCGGTACCGGTACCAGCGCCAAGCTGGCGTGCCTCGCCGCCGACGGCGATCTCGCGCCCGGCGCCGTCTGGCAGCAGGCCAGTGTCATCGGCAGTCGCTTCGAGGCCCATTATCAGCAGGGCGACGAGGGCCGCATCCTGCCGGTGATCCGCGGCCGCGCCCACGTCATGGCCGAAGCGACCCTGCTGCTAGCCGACGACGATCCCTTCGCCTGGGGTATCCCGGGGTGAAGCCCGTGGCGGACGTCCTCGTCGTCGGCGCCGGCATCATCGGCGCCAGCTGCGCCGCGACCCTGGCCGCGCGCGGCTGCCGGGTGCGGGTGCTGGACGCCGGCCTGCCTGGCGCCTCTGCCGCTGGCATGGGTCACCTGGTGGTGATGGACGACGACCCCGCCGAACTGACCCTGAGCGCCCGCTCCCTGGCGCTCTGGCGCGAGCTGGTGCCCCAGTTGCCGAGCACCGCCGACTACCGCAACTGTGGCACCCTCTGGCTGGCCCGCGACGCTGCCGAACTGGACCTCGTCGAGCAGAAACGTGCTCGCCTGGATGCCCAGGGCATCGCCAACCAGCCGCTGAACGCCACCGCCACCGCCGCCGCCGAACCGGCGCTGACCGCCCTGGCCGGCAGTCTGGAGGTGCCCGGCGACGGTCTGCTCTATGCCCCGGTGGTGGCCGCCTGGCTGTTGCAGCGCTCGCCGCTGATCGAATTCCAACGCGCCCGGGTGAGTGCCATCGAAGGCCCGCGCGTGCGCCTGGACGATGGCCGCTGGCTGAGCGCCGACGCTGTGGTGCTCGCCGCCGGCCTGCAGGCCGCCACTCTCTGCCCCGATCTGCCGCTGGTGCCCAAGAAGGGTCATCTGCTGATCACTGACCGCTATCCCGAGCGGATCCGCCACCAGTTGGTGGAGATCGGCTATGGCGCCAGTGCTCATGCCAGCAGTGGCGCTTCGGTGGCTTTCAATGTCCAGCCGCGACCCACCGGGCAACTCTTGATCGGTTCCTCGCGCCAATTCGAACGCCCGGATATGGCGGTGGAACCCGCCGTGGTCGGCCAGCTGCTGCGCCGCGCCCTGGACTTCCTGCCGGGCCTGACCCATACCTCGCTGATCCGCGGCTGGACCGGCCAGCGCGCCGCCAGTCCCGACGGCCTGCCCCTGATCGGCGCCCATCCCGACCAACCAGGTCTGTGGCTCGCGGTCGGTCACGAAGGCCTTGGCGTTACTACCGCTCCAGCTACCGCTGAAGCCATAGTCGCAGGCCTGTTTGGTGAACAACCAACGTTCCACGTGGAACCCTTCGCGCCCAGCCGTTTTACGAGCGCCCCGAGGAGCCAGGCATGCTGACCCTGTTCATCGATGGCGAACGGCTGGAGCTCCGTCCGGGCAGCCTGCTCACCGCCGCCCTGGCCAAGAGCCGCAACCCAGCGGCGCGCCGCTCGGTATCCGGTGAAGCCCGCGCGCCCTTCTGCGGCATGGGTGTCTGCCAGGAGTGCCGGGTGCAGGTCGACGGCGTCCGTCGCCTGGCCTGCCAGACACCCTGCCAGGACGGCATGCAGGTGGAGCGACTGCCATGATCGGCACTCATTGCGACCTGCTCATCGTCGGCGCCGGTCCGGCCGGTCTTGCCGCGGCGCGTGCCGCCAATGGCCGCGGTCTCAAGCTAGTGCTGCTGGACGACAATCCCTTGCCCGGTGGCCAGATCTGGCGTGCCCGGGCGGGTCAGGTCGCCACTGAAGTCGGCCAACTGCCAGCAGACGTCACCCTGCTGACCCAGACGCGCGTCGCCGCGGCCCTGGGGCCCCGCCAGTTGCTGCTGGAAGAGGCTGGCGGCAGCCGCACCCTGACGTTCGACACCCTCATCCTCTGCACCGGTGCCCGCGAACTGCTACTACCGTTCCCCGGCTGGACGCTGCCGGGCGTGACGGGTGCCGGTGGCTTGCAGGCGCTGATCAAGGGCGGCGTCGATGTCGCCGATGAGCGTATCGTTGCCGCCGGCACGGGGCCGCTGCTGCTGGCCAGCGCCGCCACCGCGCAGCAGGCCGGCGCACGAATCGCCCTGGTCGCCGAGCAGGCCAACCGCCGCGCCGTGCTCGCTTTCGGTTTGGGGCTGTGGCGCTGGCCGAACAAACTTCGCCAGGCGCTGACCTTGGCTACTCCCCGCTACCGGCCCGGCACCTGGGTCGAGGCTGCACTCGGCAGCGACCGCCTCGAGGCCGTCCGCCTGCGCCAGGGCGACCGTCGCTGGGAAGTGGCCTGCGACCGCCTCGCCTGTGGCTATGGTCTGGTACCCAACGTCGAACTGGCCCAGAGCCTGGGCTGCGCGACCCTGGACGGCGCGGTGGCGGTAGACGAACACCAGCGCACCAATCAGCCGCATATCCTGGCCGCCGGCGAATGCACCGGCATCGGTGGCAACGAACTGGCCCAGGCCACCGGCCGTATCGCCGGCCTGGTCGCCAGCGCCCAGCTCGACGCCGTCGCCAGCGTGCAGGCCGAGGCCCGTGCCTGGCGCCGCTTCGCCGTCCAGCTGGCCCGCACCTTCGCCCTGGATCCGGCCATTGCCCGCCTGGCCCAGCCAGACACCCTGGTCTGCCGCTGCGAGGACGTTTCCCTCGGCGCCCTGGTCGGCCACGCCGACTGGACCCAGGCCAAGCTGCACAGCCGCTGCGGCATGGGCGCCTGCCAGGGCCGTATCTGCGGCCAGGCCACCCGGGTCCTGCTTGGTTGGACGCCCCCGGCCCCCCGCTTTCCACTGCAACCCACCCGTATCGACAGCCTGCTGACCCTGACCGAGGACGAGAGATGAACGCCGCCGCCCACCTGGACGCCCTGAATCGCGCCCGGCCCGCCGACCTGCCCGCGCTGCTCGCCAGCCTGAGCCTGGTGGCGCCGCTGCTCGACGCCATCCCCGGCGTGGTGTTCTTCGTCAAGGACCTGGAGGCGCGCTATGTGTTGGTCAACCTGACCCTGGCCCAGCGCTGCGGTTACGAGAGCGTCGCCGAACTGCTCGGCAAGACCGCCGAGGAAGTCTTTCCCGCGCCCCTGGGCGGCGCCTACGCCGAGCAGGATCGCCGCGTACTGCGCGAAGGCCTGGCGCTGGATGACCAGCTGGAACTGCACCTCTATGCCGGGCGCACCCCGGGCTGGTGCCTGACCCGCAAGCTGCCGCTGCACGATGCCCAGGGTCGGCTGATGGGCATGGCCGGCATTTCCCACGATCTCCAGGCGCCGGCCGCCGATCATCCGGCCCACGCCAAGGTGGCCGAGGTCGACCGCTACCTGCGCGAGCACTATGCCCAGCCGCTCTCGGTGGGCGAACTGAGCCAGCGGGTGGGCCTGTCGGTCTCCCAGCTGGAACGCCAGTGCAAGCGCATCCTGCGCCTCACGCCCCAGCAACTGCTGCACAAGGCCCGGCTCGACGCCGCCTCGCGGCTGCTGGCCCGCAATCTGCCCGTCACCGAGGTGGCCCTGGCCTGTGGCTACACCGACCACAGCGCCTTCAGCCGCCAGTTCCGCCGTCTCACCGGCCTGTCGCCCCGGCAATACCGCGACTCTCTCAAGCCCCGTTCCCGTCTGGAGGAAACCCCCGCATGAGCACTCCCCGCGTCAACTGGAGCGGCGTCTTTCCCGCCGTCACCACCCAATTCAACGACGACTTCTCGATCAACCTGGAGAAGACCCACGGCGTGATCGCCAACCTGGTACGCGATGGCGTCTCCGGTCTAGTGATGTGCGGCACCGTGGGCGAGAACACCTCCCTGACCCTGGAGGAGAAGATCTCCCTGGTGGAAGTGGCCAAGGACGCCGCGGGCGGTCGCGTACCGGTGATCTGCGGCGTGGCCGAATTCACCAGCCTCAATGCCACCCGCACCGCCCAGGCGGTGGGTCGCGCCGGTGCCGACGGCATCATGCTCATGCCGGCCCTGGTCTACTCGGCCAAGCCCCACGAGACCGCCGCCCACTTCCGCAGCGTGGCCAGTGCCCTCGACCTGCCGCTGATGGTCTACAACAACCCGCCCATCTACAAGAACGACGTCACCCCGGACATCCTCATCTCCCTGGCCGATGTCGACAACATCGTCTGCTTCAAGGACTCCTCCGGCGACACCCGCCGCTTCATCGACGTGCGCAACGAGGTGGGTGACCGCTTCGTACTCTTCGCCGGGCTCGACGACGTGGTGCTGGAGAGCATCGCCGTGGGCGCCGAGGGCTGGGTCTCGGGCATGTCCAACATCTTCCCCACCGAAGGCGAAACCATCTTCCGCCTGGCCAAGGCCGGTCGCTTCACTGATGCCATGCCGCTCTACGAGTGGTTCATGCCGCTGCTGCACCTGGACGCCCGCCCGGACCTGGTGCAGTGCATCAAGCTCTGCGAAGAACTCGCCGGCCGCGGCAGCGCCCTGACCCGCCCGCCGCGCCTGGCCCTGCCCGAAGCCGATCGCGCCTTCGTCGAACGCCTGATGGCCAAGGCCCTGGAAAACCGCCCGCAGCTGCCGGACGTGGGGATCTGAGGCAAGCGGTAGTCGCAGCTTCTACCAAGGCGCCGCTTCCAGCGCACTATCCAGGCTAATCGCGGCCATGGGCCGCTCCTACAAAAGCATCACTCCCTGTAGGAGCGGCCCATGGCCGCGATAAACCGACATGCCATCCAGCCCTCTCCCGCCTGCGGGAGAGGGCTGGGGTGAGGGCGCTCTTCACCGCAGCCCGACCTTGAGCTTTGCGCCTCTAGCCCGCACCTTCGTCCCAAACCACCACCCATCCCCTGGACGTCACTCCCTGTCCGCCAACCGACAGACGATACTCGGCGTAGGAGCATTCTCCGCCCCGCTTTCGTCTATACTAAGCCGCTCATTTCCCAAGCCACGTGGTAGAACGCACGAAAGCTACTGCGCTCGGCCGAGCGGCGTTGAAAATCGTCTCAAAATGCTCATTTACCCGGCGTAAACTGCGCTTTTTCGACGATTTTCGCTTGGCTCGTCCTTCGCTCGCGACGCTTTCGCCCGCTCTACCTCCGCGTGGCTTCTGCATTTCAGAGGCACGACGATGAGCGCACTCGTAGGCGTGATCATGGGCTCCAAGTCCGACTGGTCCACCCTGAGCCACACCGCCGACATGCTGGACAAGCTGGGCATTCCCCACGAAGTGAAGGTGGTCTCCGCCCACCGCACCCCCGATCTGCTGTTCCAATACGCCGAAGAGGCGGCCGGTCGCGGCATCGAGGTGATCATCGCCGGCGCCGGTGGCGCCGCCCACCTGCCGGGCATGTGCGCCGCCAAGACCCACCTGCCGGTGCTCGGCGTTCCGGTGCAGTCCTCCATGCTCTCGGGCGTCGACTCCCTGCTGTCCATCGTGCAGATGCCCGCGGGCGTACCGGTCGCCACCCTGGCCATCGGCAAGGCCGGCGCCATCAATGCCGCGCTGCTGTCCGCCAGCATCCTCAGCGGCAAGTACCCCGAGTACCACCAGCGCCTGAACGCCTTCCGCGAAGAGCAGACCCGCACCGTGCTGGATAATCCCGATCCGAGGGACCAGGCATGAAGATCGGCGTCATCGGTGGCGGCCAACTGGGCCGCATGCTCGCCCTGGCCGGCACGCCGCTGGGCATGAACTTCGCCTTCCTCGATCCGGCGCCGGATGCCTGCGCCGCCGCCCTGGGCGAGCACCTGCGCGCCGACTACGGCGATCAGGATCACCTGCGCCAACTGGCCGACGAAGTCGACCTGGTCACCTTCGAATTCGAGAGCGTCCCGGCCGAGACCGTGGCCTTCCTGTCGCAATTCGTGCCGGTCTATCCGTCCGCCGACGCCCTGCGCATCGCCCGCGACCGCCTGTTCGAGAAGTCCATGTTCCGCGACCTGGGCATCCCCACCCCGGCCTTCGCCGACGTGCTCTCCCAAGCCGACCTGGATGCCGCCGTGGCCCGCATCGGCCTGCCGGCGGTGCTCAAGACCCGTACCCTGGGCTACGACGGCAAGGGCCAGAAGGTCTTGCGCCAGCCCGATGACGTCGCCGGAGCCTTTGCCGAACTGGGCAGCGTGCCGTTGTTGCTGGAGGGCTTCGTGCCCTTCACCGGCGAAGTCTCCCTGGTGGCCGTGCGCGGTCGCGATGGCGAGGTGCGCAGCTATCCGCTGGTGCACAACACCCACGAGAGCGGCATCCTGCGCCTGTCGGTGGCCAGTTCCGACCATCCGCTGCAAGGACTGGCCGAGGACTACGCCCGTCGCGTGCTGGAACAGCTCGACTACGTCGGCGTGCTCGCCTTCGAATTCTTCGAGGTCGAGGGTGGCCTTAAGGCCAACGAGATCGCTCCGCGGGTGCACAACTCGGGGCATTGGACCATCGAAGGCGCCGAGTGCAGCCAATTCGAGAACCACCTCCGCGCGGTGACCGGCTTGCCACTGGGATCCACTGCCAAGGTCGGCGAGAGCGCCATGGTCAACTTCATCGGCTCGGTACCGCCGGTGGCCGCCGTCACCGCCCTGGAAGACTGCCACCTGCACCACTACGGCAAGGCCTTCAAGGCCGGGCGCAAGGTTGGCCATGCCACCCTGCGCAGCGCCGACGCCGCGACCCTGCAGACCCGCATCGCCACCCTGGAAGCCCTGATCCAGGACTGATGCCACCCGGCTTCCGCACACGGAAGCCGTTTTCCCCTGAACCTCGGCGGATAACCGGTGGTCGGAGAGTACAACGACGCCTGCTGACCGGCGTTGTCTTACCAGCACTCAAACAGGGGATTCTTCACATGGGCATCATCGCAACCATCATCATCGGTCTCATCGTCGGCCTGGTTGCCCGCTTTCTCAAGCCGGGCGACGACAGCATGGGCTGGATCATGACCATCATCCTGGGCATCGTCGGTTCCGTGGTCGCCACCTACCTGGGCCAGGCACTGGGCATCTACCAGGCCGGCCAGGGCGCAGGCTTCATCGGCGCCGTGGTCGGTGCCATCATCGTGCTGTTCATCTACGGCATGATCACCAAGCGCCGCTAAGACGCGGCTTCGCCTCGGCGAAGCCCTAGCCGTACAGGTTTTCAGCCCTCGGAGTCGACCGTCGACCCGGGGGCTTTTTTATGGCGACCCACTAGGTTGCGTCGCGAGACTGGACCCCTGGCCCGCCGCGCCGCACACTCGGACTTTTGTGCCGTGTCCAACCTGCCCATGTCCAGACTGCTCCTCACCCTGCTGCTCGCCAGCCTGCCGCTGCTGACCCACGCCGCCAAGGGCGAACCCCCGGAAACCAACTGGCTCGACCTGCTCACCGCGGAAGACCGCCGGGCGCTGGAAACCATGCCCGAGATCACCCACAACAGCCCGGAGGCACCAGGCGGCTTCGGCTCGCCGGGCGGCCTCAAGCAAAAGGACAGTAAGCTGCCGGAGGTGATGCACTCCACCCGCACCGTCGCGGCCTTGAATGGCAAGACCATCCGCCTGGGTGGCTTTCCGGTGCCCCTGGAGAACGATGCCAAGGGCAACTTCCATGAGTTCTTCCTGGTGCCCTATCCGGGCGCCTGCATCCACGTCCCGCCGCCGCCACCGAACCAGATCGTCCTGGTGCGCTATCCCAAGGGCGTGCCGCTACCCGACATCTATGAACCCTACTGGGTCATCGGCACCCTGCACACCGAGGCGGTCGACAACGACCTGGCCGAGGCCTCCTATACCCTGGATGCCAGCAAGGTGCGCAAGGTCGAGGAAAGCGATCTATAGCGATCGTAGGCTGGGCCAAGACGGCTCAACCGTCGCAGCCTTGTCCACCACCACTCACCGCCAAACCCTAGGCCGGTTGCCGCTCGCCGTACCGCTGCTCCAGGTAGGCGATGATGTCGTCCGACTCGTACATCCACACGCTCTGGCTGCCTTCGTCGATGCGCAGGCAGGGCACCTTCACACGGCCACCGCCCTGTTCCAGCTCGGCGCGCAGCTGCGGGTCCTTCTTGATGTCCTTGAGCCGTATCGGCAGGTTCAGCCGATGCAGCGCCCGCCGCGTCTTCACGCAAAAGGGGCAGGCCTGGAACTGATAGAGCGACAGATGGGCCAGCTCTGCCTCGATGGCAGCCTGGGCTTGCTCGCTGCGCTTGAGCTTGCGCGGCCGGGTCACCAGATCCAGGCCGACGATCACCTGGCCGAGGCCGTTGCGTAGCAGATTGATCAACGGGATTCACCTTGAGGGGTCGTTCGAGCCGGGCAGTTTACCCTATCGTCCCAGGGCTGCCGTTCCGCCAGTCGTTACGGAACGTCACCCGCCAGGCAGGGCTCTACAGGAGGGATTAATTCCTCGATGGGGACCTGTTGCATGCCGCTGTCTTCCGCAGAGCGCGAGGCCTTTCGCCAACTCGCCGCCGATCTTCGGGGTATCGATCTTCCGGTCTACGAACACTTCGCCAAGGACCCGCTGGACCCCATCATCGGCCTGGGCGATCCCGACGCACCCCTGGGCTTCTTTGGCCGCGACCCAGGGCGGGACGAGGTCAAGTACGGCGAACCCTTCATCGGCAGCGGCGGCCAGATCGCCCGCAAGGTCCTCTACCAGCACCTGCACGGCCAGCCCCCGGCCGATTTCGACGCCAGCCGCAGCCTGAGCCAGCAATTTTTCTGGGCCAACACCGTGCCCTACAAACCCCTGGACAACAAAGCCTGGTCGGAACGGGTGAAGAAAACCTTCCATCCCCTGATGCGCCGCCTGCTGGTGGACCACTGGCACGGCACCCAGCTCATCACCCTCGGCCGCGAAGCCTTCCTCTGGTTTGGCATCGGACAATCGAAGGAGGAGCGCGCCCGCCTGGAAGCCTTCTGGAAGCGCGAAGACCGCTTCGACAGCAGCATAGAGGTCACCCTGGAAACGGAGGAGGGCAAGCGCAAGACGCTGACGCTCTATCCACTGCCGCATCCGTCGCCGTTGAATCAGACGTGGTATACGAGGTTTCCGGGGTTGTTGGCTGGGAGACTGAAAGAGCTACTGGATTAATCAGTGTCGATTTCTCGCGAAAAGCTCTCTCTTTGTAAGGTTTCAAATGCCGATGAGGTGATGCTTGTCTCCGAATTGCTGCATTTTAAGTTGGCTATTCGTTTGTTTCTTGCGTAAACAACAATTCCTGCTGCTTGGATAGATTCACCATTCGAAGCATCGGCTTGGGTTTTTGTTATGTCATAAATAAAATAGCTGTATGTTCCGTTTGAGAATCTTATTCTGTTTTCACCACCACCAGGATAGGGAGTGGCGCTAAGCTTGAATTTTTCTATTGATCCTTCCGTCAACTTAGGATAGATGAACTCTTTTTTTAGGCCTGTTCCGATCCGATACTGAATTTGATTAGCTGTCTTGCTCAGGCACAGGGATGCAGTTTTTTTTGTCAGAATACAATTAAATAGAGTGGCCTCTCCAGCACTACAAAGACTTTGATCTGGAAACTCGTCCGCGCAGGCAAGGCTGCAGGTCAACGTGAGCACCAATAATATCGATGTTTTCATTGCGTGATCCTTAGGTGCTTTTTTATCTTGCCTAGGCATTCCATTCTATCTTTAAAGCCATTCATGCCTCCGTTAATAGCTTTGCTCAATGCCATCGAGTCATCTGCATCCGCGAGTTTGTTTGCGTCAACCATGTCCCAGTATACAAAAGCAGACTCTATACCATACTGAAGTGATTCAGTGATAAGGTCTGGGTTTTTCACGAAGTCTCTTGGGTCATCGGGATTTGCCTGGTTGTGAATGTTGGTATATCGCCTATATGTATCTTTTCCGGTCAATTGGATTATGCCACGACCTCTGTACTTGTAACCCTCTCCGCTTTTTTCATCGCCATTTCCCATGCGCGATGAATAGACAAAGTTTAGAAGCGCTTCAGCATTTAGCGTGTATTTCGACTCTTCCGACCAGAGTTTTTCACGTTGCCTTCCTAAAATGCAGTCGTCATTTGCCTTGGAGTAATTTTTACTGCCCCCTTTGCAGCCAAACATTTCTCTCATTCGAGTTGCGCTATAGGTTCCGATTTCGGACTTGACTATAAAGCCGCTTTCATGACCTGTCTGAGCTAAGAAGTGAGCTATTCTAAGTGGTGTATTGACTCTATAGACGATGGCGTACTTATTTAAGAAAGGTAGAATTCGTTTGTAGTAGGATTTGTCCTGTTTTGGGTTGACAGTTTGAAGCATTTCCAGTGTGATGATTTCTGGCTGTTTGATGTTGAAAGACCTGCAAAGATGCTCTGGATTGATATGCCAAATCTTTGCATGGTCAAAGCCACTCAGTGTTGTCGAAATGGTGTCCCACCAAGTAAGATTTTTTATCGCCTCTTTTTGGCTTTCCCACGCGGTATTATTTCCATCCGCTGGTGCCAGCAGTGCGTCTAGCGAGCTCCATTTTTCTGAACTCCAAAACCATTCTGTTTCGCATTTGACGATAAGCGAGCTGACTTTTTGAAAGTGCCATAGTTTTTTTATGCTTTTTATGATTTCAGTGTTGATTACTGTGGTTGCGGGTAAGATGATTTCAGATATTTTTCTGAAGAGTGAACTCTGCTGTGCCTGCTGAATTTCGCTCTCATATCGTGTCAGCTCTGCTCTTGTAAGTTGAGAATTGATGCTTAAAAAATATGCCAGTTTCGATAGGTAGGCGGTTTCCTCTTCAATGAGTTCATGGTCCAGCCACTCCCACGGACTATGCCGACTGGTAATAAGCTCCTGCTCGCACAGCCATCCCTCTATCGGCTGTCCTTCGCTGTCCGCTAACACACCCTTAAAATGCCACCAGCGCTGTTCCGGCGTGCAAATGCTGCCTTCGTTGCGCGCGGGTACGACGATCTTGTCGGTGGCGGACAGGGCGTCCAGTTGGGCTTGGCTGAGAATGAGGTCCACGCCGACCTGAACGCCGGGATCGCTGATCCGCGGGGGATGATTGGCGTCGATGTCGGGTCTGTGAGTGATCAGTTTGCTGGCGCCGGCGTGGATCTTCAGCAGGGTCTTGTCGCTGTCGGGCAGCTTGGTGGCCCAAGCGCGGCTGCGTTCGATGAAGGCGGGGAGGTCATCGCAGCTGAAGGTTTCCAGGTGGATCTGCTGCCGGCCTTCGTAAAGACCCGGATGGCCGAGTAGCTCGCCGGCCTTGATGGGAAAGGGCTGGTCCAGGACTACCACGCTGTTCTGGGCCTTGGGCGCCGCCTCCGGTTTGAGGTAGCGGCGGGCGACGTAGCCGAGACCGACTTGCGACCGCCCCGGTAGGGGCCTCAAGCCATTGTCCAGTATCTCGATCAGCTGACACCAGTCGCCCGTACCCGAGATGCGGACCTGACTGCCGTTGTTCAGCTCGGCCTGGACGAGGGCCTGGCTGCTGGGCTTCTGCCTGACGTTGAGCTTGCCGCCCAGGGTACTGACACGGAAACGATCGTTGCCCCAGAAGGGCGGGCGTGGCAGGGCGGGGTTGGCCTCGTAGCCGGCCCAGTCCAGCAGGTGCATGTAGAGACTGAAGAACACTAGCGAAGGCGGGACTTCGGGATTGTTGGGCAGTTGCGGTGCCTCCAGGCGATGACGGACCAGGACGAAGCTGGTGGAGTAGGTCTTGCCCCGTGGCGTCGAGCCTGGGTCCGGCGCGATGCGATGCACCTTGTCGTCGATGCGATAGGCGACCACCTCGCCGTCGGCGATGCAGTGGATGCGTGACTGGTCCAGGTAGGCGGCGGTGCCTTCGTCGAAGTGCACGCCGCCGTGCCAGAGGCCGTTGCTGCCGAGCAGATAGGTGCCGCCGCGGGCGTGGGCCAGCGCCTGCTGGTAGAGCCGGGGATCGGTGACATCCTGGCCGCCCTTCGTCTTGAAGGGGTAGGCCCAGTTTTCTACCTTGGGCGGTTGTGCAGTGGGAGTGGTGGTCATGCTGCTGTCCTAGGCAAAGACCGCGTCGCCGCGGTGGTCCTTTTCGTGGTGCTGATCAAACGGAAAACTTGAGCATTCGCAGAGCTTTCACATCCTGCTGTTCAACCTCATTGGCCAGCGCCAATTGGTTCGGATCGCCTGCAGAGCCCTGCTCGGTAGCGCCCGGCGGCCTTGGCAGTTGCAGGGCGATGCCGGAGCCATTGCCGGGGGCGCCGCCGGCGTTGAGGCGGGCCAGGGGGCCGACCAGGGTGATGCCGCTGGGATCGAGCTTGATGAAGCTGCCGCCGGCGCTCAGGGTCAGTTCGGTGCCGGCTTCGATGATCATCTTGTCGCCGGCCTTGAGGTGGATCTCCTGGCCGGCTTCGAGGTACTGGCCCGCACCCAGCTTGAGGTGCTGGCTCCCAGCGATCAGCAGGTGGTCGCTGGCCTTGACCTCGGCCTTGCGCGCGCCGTGGATCAGGCGGTGTTCCTCGGCGTGCAGTTCGCTGTGGCTGTTGCCGCGAATGCGCTGGTGCCTTTCATGGCCGATCTCGCTGCGGTGGTCATGGCGAATGAGTTCGTCCCAGTCGCGTTGGGCGTGAACGTGGATTTCTTCCTGGCCCTGGCGATCCTCGATGCGCACTTCGTTGTAGCCGCCACCGCCGGGACTGCTCAGGGTCTTGAAAGAGCTGCGGGTCTTGTCCTTGGGCAGGTCCAGCGGTGGACGGTGCTCGGCGTGATACAGGCAGCCGGTGACCAGGGGTTGGTCAGGATCGCCTTCGAGAAAGCCGACCAGCACCTCCATGCCGACCCGCGGCACGGCCAGGGCGCCGTGGCCATTGCCGGCCCAGCCACTGGCGACCCGTAGCCAGCAACTGGTGCGCTCGTCGGCCTGGCCTGCGCGGTCCCAGTGGAATTGCACCTTGACCCGGCCGAGGGCATCGCAATGGATTTCTTCGCCAACTGGGCCGGTGACCACGGCGCTCTGCTGGCCGAGCAGCCTGGGCTTGGCATGACGTCGCGCCGGGCGAAAGGGCAGTTGCCAGGGAATAGCGGTGAAGCGGTTGCGATAGCCCTGGCTCCAGCCGTCGTCGCTGGGGGGCAACAGGCTGGGCGTACCCAGGCCTTCTTCCAGCACCTGGGGTTGGCGACCCTCATGCTCGAGGCGGGTGAGCAACCACAGTTGGTTCCAGTCGCCGCGGGGATGTTCGGTCAGTGGCAGGAAATGGCCACTGCTGAGGCTGGGTTGATCGCCCTGGCCCTCCGCCGCCTGGCTGTCGGCGCGCAAGGCTTCCAGGCCGCGGGTGCTCAGTTGCCGGCCGCGGGTGCGGTCGTGGAAGCCGGCGGGAAAGGCGTAGTGCTCCAGTACCGGCTGTTGCTCGATGTCGCTGCGGCTTTCCAGGCGCAGCCGGGGTTGCAGTGGGTCTTGGTCGCGCAGGGTCAGTTGGCTGCTGCGGGTCTGCAAGCCCACCTGCAGGCGCCGAATGACCGGACGCTCGGCGACCTGGCCGCTACTGGGGTGGTAGGCCGTGGCGGCCAGACGCGGAAAGCTGGTGGCGTCGTCGCCGAAGACCAGCACGGCGCCCTCCGGCTGGTGTTCGAAGTGGTAGTGGATGCCTTCTTCCTCGCAGAGGCGGTCGAGAAAGTGCAGGTCGCTTTCGCCGTATTGCACGCAATAGTCGCGGGCAGGATAGGGCGTCGGCCCCAGGGCCAGGCGATAGGCGCCCTCCAGGATGCCGTGCTCTTCGAGCAGGCGAGCGAGGATCTGCGGCACCGTGAGCTGCTGGAAGATACGCGAGTTGGTGCGCTGGGCCAGGTAGGCCAGGCGCGGGACCAACTCGACGCGATAGCGGGTCAGCCGCCTGCCCGAGTCGCCCTGGGTGACGGCCCCGAGCAGGCCATGAATACCCGGACCGCTGGGTGCCAGGCTCAACCAGGCCGGTCGGTGGAGCAGTTGCTCGAGGGGCCAGTCGGCTCTTTCGCTGACCAGCTCCACCTGGAAACGATAGGGTTCGTTGAGGGCTTCCTGCCCTTGGAAGCCCAGGACCTGGAAATCCTGGGCGAGACCCGGCAGGGCCAGGGTGAAGCGGGGAGTGTTGGCCGGGTTGAACATGGGAGTCTTCCTGACGGTGAAAGGGTTTCACGTGGAACGTGCGAGCAGTCGCTGCCACCAGCGCTGGTCCGGCGCCGACGCGGTCTGCCAGAGCGCGCGCCACTCGCCCAGATCCTGCTGACGCTGGGCGGGATCGATCTCCAGGGCCCGCCGCAGGACCTGCCAGGCAGCATCGGGCAGGACCTGCGGCCGTTCGGGCTCGATTTGCAGGCTGCGCGCCTGCTTGGCGCTGAGGCGGCGATAGGGATGCTTGCCGGTGGCCAGTTCGTAGAGCACGCAGGCGCAGGCATAGAGGTCGCCCGCGGTGGTCAGCAGGCCGTCTTCGAGCAGTTCGAACGGGGCGTAGCGCACCGTCCAGGCATTGAAACGACCGCGATTCAAACGTGGCAGACCGGGCAGCAGGTCTTCGCAGGGCTGGCCGAGACCGAAGTCGAACAGGCGCAGGCCGCTGTCGGTGAGGATCACGTTGCTGGGCTTGATATCGCCGTGCAGTACGCCGTTGGCGTGGGAGAAGTGCAGGGCGTCCAGCAGCGGCAGGCCGATTTCCTGCAGTTCCGTCCAGCGCAGGCCTTCGGGCCGGTCGCAGAGCAGGGCGTCGAGGGTCGGGCCGCGCAGCAGTTCGAGAGTGATGAAGGCGCGCTCGCTGTCGCGATCCACCTCGAAGCCATGGAGCCGCACAATGTGGGGATGGCGCAGCCGCACGGTGAGGGCGAATTCGCCGTAGAGCAGGGCGTTGGCATCGCGGTATTCGGCGAAGTCGTCGTTGAGCACCTTGACCGCCACCTGGGGCGCCGGATCGCCATACTGTTCGCGCAGCAGATCGCGGGCGCGGTAGACGGCGCCCATGCCGCCGATTCCCAGCAGGGTTTCCAGCCGATAGCGACCACCGAGCAGTTCCGGCAGGGGCGCCAACTGACGGGTGACGGGCGCCGCGGTGGCTGGGGCGAAGGCGAAGTGGGTGAGACCTTCGTCGAGGGAAAGCTCCTGGTCGTTCATGCCGCCTCCTGAGGGTGGATGACGATGGCGGTGAGGTTGTCCAGCGCCGGTCCCTGGAGGACGCCATCGAGCAGTCGTTCCAGGGCCACGGCTGGCGCGGGCAGTGACAGGGCGGCGCCCAGGGCGCGCTCCTCCAGGGCGCCGTGCAGGCCGTCGCTGCTGAGCAGCAGGCGATCGCCGGGCAGCAGTTCGAAGCGGACGCTGTCCAGCGCCAGCTCGTCCTGGGCACCCAGGGCGCGGGTCAGGGCGTGGGCGCTGGGATGGCGGATGGCCTGTTGCGGCGTGAGGCCTTCGACGTCGACCAGTCGCTCCAGCAGGCGGTGATCGCGGGTCAGTTGGTAGAGCTGGTTGCCGCGCCAGAGGTAGGCGCGGCTGTCGCCCGCCCAGACGCACGCGGCTTCGCCGTCCGCCAGCAGCAGCGCCACCACCGTGGTGCCGACCAGACGCTCGGCACTGTCGGCGAGCACCGTGAGGTCCCGGGTGAGGCGTCGATTCACCTCGTGCAGTACCAGACGGACCTGGGCCAGGCGCTCGTCCAGGCTGCCGCCCAGCGCCAGCTCGGCGAGGCGCTCCACCACCAGGCGGCTGGCGCGGCCGCCTTCCTGATGGCCGCCCAGGCCGTCGGCGACGGCCCAGAGACCGTCGGCCGCCCGCTCCAGCAGGGCATCCTCGTTCTGCGCCCGGACCTTGCCGGGATGGCTGCGGGCGCTGCTCAGGGCCGGGCTCATCACAGCCGCTCCGGCAGCTTGAAGCCGCGCAGGGTGGCCAGGTCGAAGGGGTTGGGCGAACGCTGGCTGGACAGTAGGTAGCCGGCATGACGCCCGTCGAGATCGGCCTGTACCAGCATGACGTCGCGGGCGCTGTGCTGCTGCAGTTTCAAGCGATCCAGCAGGCGGAACAGCGACCAGGCGCTGCCGTCCTGCTCCAGGCCGACGCGGCGACCGCCCAGCTCTTCCAGTACCAGGGTGGTTCTCAGGGCATCGCTCTGTGGCCAGCGGAAGGTGGCGGCGACGATGGGGCCGTGGCGGTATTCCAGGCGTTCCTTGCCGATGCTGAGGTCGGCGCGGGTCAGGCTCGGGTCCAGGGAGTGGGGTTCCAGCTTGAAAATGATGCCCGGCTCGGCGGGATTCTCGGCGAAGAAGCCGCGGCGGATCTGCTGGGTACGGCCCATCTGGATGAGGAACTCGCGCGACAGCGGCAGGCTGTGGCCGTCGATGGCACGGAGGCGATAGGCATTGTCGCTGCGAATCACGAAGGGCTTGAGGTAGGTATCGAAGAACGTGTCGGCGATTCCCTGGGCCTTGAAGAACTCGCGGAAGTCGGCCAGGGAGACGTCGCTCTCGCTGTCGGCCTTGAATGGATAGCGCCTGTCCAGGCCGTTGCGATAGCTCGCCAGCAGCTCGTTCTGATAGCGGTCGTTGAGGTAGTCATAGGCGCCGGCCAGGATCAGGTTCCAGCTGTCGTCCACCAAGAGGCCGAGCCAGCTGTTGACCGGGACCGGCAGGCGACTGGCGGCGGTGCGCAGGCTGTTCAGCGCATCGCGGTTGCCGGCCATGCGCGCCTTGGCCAGGTCGAAGGCGGCCTGCTCCGGGGCGCTGGCGTGGGCCAGGCCGGCCAGTTGCTGCTGGAGGTCGTTGAGGGCGGCCATGGCAGGCGCGAGATCGGCCACGGCGGTGCCCTGGTCGTCGAGCAGCCGGTGCAGGTTCTCGAAGCGGGTCTGCAGGCTACGCCGCGCGGTATCCGGCAGAGGGTCACCCTGTCCGGTGGCGTCGCTGGCGACGGCGGCCAGGCGGGTGTTGTTGCGCACCTCCAGCAGCAGCTGCAGCAGGGGCGAGTTGGCCGAGGTCAGGCCGGCCAGCAGCAGGGCACCCTGGTTGGCATCGCCCACCGGTTGCAGGGTTACGCGGGCGAGGGCTTCGCTCCAGAGATTGGCGTAGTCGCGGAAGTAGAGCTGTTCCAGTTCCACCTGCAGGTGGCGGAGGTCCATGCCGGTGATGCCGTCGCCATCGCCCAGCACCCAGTTGTCGGCGGCCAGGTCGTGGATCACGGCGAGGCCCTGGGTGGAAAAGGTCTGTTCGTAGCCCTGGCGGGTATAGAAGCCGGGGATGGGGTAGTCGGCGCCTTCGAAGGCCAGGGCCTGGGGCCCCAGGTGCTGGCTCAGGCGATAGACCGGCAGGCCACTGGCCTGGTCGCGCAGGATGCGATAGACCACCGCGGCGAGGGATTCGCTGCGCAGCAGCTGGCGCGCCTGACTGACCAGCTGGGCGTCCACCGGGTAGGCGGCGAAGCCCTGTTCCAGCAGCCGGGCCAGGTGGGTGTCGAGGCTGTTCTGGGTCAGGGCATCGCCCGGATAGCGCTGCGACCAGTCGGCCGCGGCCCAGTCGCGCAGGACGCGGGCGTCGCGGCGCTCGGGCAGCTGCAGCATGAGATAGGCGCGCAGATGGCCGATCAGCCGTTCGCGGTCGCCGAGGCTGCCGCGGATGCGTTCTTCCAGTTGTGCCTTGAGACGGGGTAGCAGGTAGCTTTCCAGCGCCTGGCGGTAGGCGGCTTCGGTGGTGGGACGCACCGCGTCGCCCTGGTAGAGCCCGGTGCGCTCGCGCAGCGGCGTGGCGCCAACGGCGGGGAAGACCTGGGTGCCGGCGTAGGCGTTGTCCAGCAGCGGCAGCAGGGCGCGGGCATCGGCGCCGGCCTTGAGCTGGCTGCGCGCCTGCTGGCCGTGCTGCGCCAGGTCGCGCAGGCGTTCCAGGCGTTCGTGGTTGCTGCCGAAGCTGGCGGTCCAGAGCGCCGCACCCAGGGCCAGGCCGGCGAGGGCGGCGGCATAGAGGCCGCGCTGGCCCCAGCTCAGCCGCCGTACTTCGCGCTGGTCGAGACCGGCCAGGCTGGCTTCGGGGAAGATCACTCGGCTGAACAGCTGGCGGATGAAGCGCGGCTGGCCGCTGCGGTACTGGGGCAGCAGGGTGCTGGGCAGGCCGAGCTGGTCGCCGATGCCTTGGGTCTGGGCATCGAGACTCTGGGTCAGCGCCGGGGTGCTGGTCAGGTAGAAGCCGCGCAACTGGGCGGCGCGCTGGTAGCGGTTGCCGGAGAAGGCCAGTTCGACGAACAGGGTGAGGCCGTCGGCCAGGCGCCCCAGCTGGTGCGGGAAGTCGAGGATCTGGCCGCGGCGCTGGCCGTCACGCTCCTGGTGAATGCGCGGGATGACCTGGCTGTTGAGGCGACGCAGCAGTTCCTCGAATTCCTGGCGCAGGGTGGCGGTGTCGGTGCCGTTCTGGGCTTCGCGGAAGGTGGTGCCGAGGACCTGTTCGCTCTCTTCGCGGGAGAGGCCGTCGAAGAAGGCGCCGAAGCCGGGCAGGCGGTCGGCCTGGGTCAGCACCAGGTAGACGGGGACCTCCACCCTGAGTTCGCGGGCGACGTCGTGCAGCCGGGCGCGGACCTGGCGGGCCAGGGTTTCCAGCGCCACTTCGTTGCCGCTCGCCAGCCGCTCCACCGGCAGGGTGACGAGGATGCCGTTGAGCGGACGGGTACGGCGCTGGCGACGCAGCAGCCGCAACAGCGTCAGCCAGGCACTGCCGTCCACCGGGGCGTCGCCCTGGGTCAGGTAGCGGCCGGCGGTGTCGAGCAGCACGCCCTGTTCGGCGAAGTACCAGTCGCAATGGCGGGTGCCACTGACGTCCCGGGTCAGCCGGGATTTCTCGCCGTTGAGGGGGAAGTCCAGGCCGGAGAAGTCCAGCAGCGAGGTCTTGCCGGCACCTTCCGGCCCCAGCAGCAGGTAGTGCGGCAACTCGCGGCGCCAGCGCTGGCTGCGACCGCGATAGAGACCGGCGCCTTGCAGGGTCCGGCGGGCGTTGCGGGCGCGGGACTGCAGCTCGTGGGCCTCGTCGTCGATGCGTTCGGCCCGCAGCTGGTCCTGCTGGCCCGCTTCGGTGGCGAGACGTTGCCGCTGTTGGCGTTGCTGCCAGCCCTGCAGCAGCACCATGCCCAGACCCCAGGCCAGGAACAGGCCGCAGAGGGTGGCCAGGCGGTGGCTGACCGCGGCCCAGGGGCTGTGGCCGGCGAAGGCCAGCAGCGGGCCGAGGATCCAGACCAGGCTGCCCAGGCCGAGGGTCACGAGCAGGGTCCAGGCCCAGGGACGGCGCAGGCTGCGCCCGAGTGTGATGATGAGTCCTTTCATGATGGCGATCCGTATCAGGCGTGGGGAGCTGGGGTGGCGGTCGCGGTGGCGGCGGGGTGACCGGGATAGGTTTCCAGCAGGCTGTCGCGTTGCTGGTCCAGCACCAGGCGGAAGCCGCCGTAGAGACTGCCCAGGCAGATCAGGGTGAACAGGCCGACCAGCCACCAGGGCACCAGGCGCACCAGCCGCCGTGGTTTGGCGTCCAAGCCCTGCCAGTGGGGCGACAGCTCGCGGGGGACGTCGCCGCGCAGCTGGCGGATCTGCCGGTAGAGGCTGTCGCGGATGGCTTCCAGCTCGAGCATGCCGCGCGGCAGCACGCGGTACTTGCCTTCGAAGCCCAGCGCCAGGCAGAGGTAGAGCAGTTCCAGCAGCGCCAGGTGCTTGGCCGGGTTGCGACTCAGGCGTTCCAGCAGCAGGAAGAACTTCTCGCCACCGAAGGTCTCGTTGTGGAAGCTGCTCAGCAGGCTGAATTGTGACCAGTCGCCGGCGTTGCCCCATGGGGTGGTGACCACGGCTTCGTCGACCGTGGTGCAGAGGGTGTAGCGCGCCGCCATGACTTCGCCGCTGTCCAGGCCATCGGCCAGGGCGCGCTGTTCGAACAGCCGCAGGGTGGCGGCCAGGCGCTCCTTGAGCACGTGCAGGTCTTCGGCGGCATAGCTCTGGCGCAGGCGGACCACCTCGGAGAGCAAGGGCGCGGCGGCGCCCACCAGCGGATTGATGCTCAGGTTCAGGGCCTCGCCCGGACGCAGGCGGGCGGCTTGCACCATGCGCTCTTCCAGCTGCGCATAGCGCGGCGGCTCGCTGAAGTCGGTGAGCGGACTGCGCGGGGTGTCCGGGCCGTGGCCGTGGCAGCTGAGCACCACGGTTTTGTCGTCCCGGCCATAGTCGGTGGCGGTGTGCATGCTTAGCTCCTGATCGCCCAGAAGGCGAGGTCGAGGCCCGGGAAGGTGCCGGAGACATGGAAGGCGAAGCCGCCGGACTGTTCGAGCAGGGCGAGGTCGGCGGGAGTGAGTTCGAGGGCGAAGTAGGCCTTGTCAGCATGGAACGGCAGTTGCCGTGGTGCCACCGGCAGCGCCTTGAGCGCCAGGCCTGGCAGGTGCAGGTTGACCAACTGGCGGATGCGCTCCACCGGGCCCACCTTGAGGTGCGCTGGCAGGCGCTGGCGCAGTTCCTCGGTGCTGCAGTCGGCCCCGGCGATGAGCACGAAGCTGGCGGTGGCCAGCAGGCCGTGATCCTGCAAGGGCGCGACCTGGATGCCGTACTGGCGCTGTTGCAACGGCAGCGGCAGGGCGTGCTGTTCGAGCACCATGGACAGCGCCTGGCGCAGGGCCTGGAACAGCGGCTCGAAGCTGCCGCCCTGGTCGGCGTGGTGATAGTGCAGCGCTTGTGCCGGGCGCCTGTCGGCGGCGGCGAAGGTGGCCAGTTCGCCGTGCAGGGCGAGCAGTTCACGGAACAGGCTGCGTGGATGCAGCTGTTCGTAGTCCAGGCAGTGGCGCAGCACCGCCTCGTGGCGATTGACCAGTTGCAGCAGCAGGAAGTCGCCGATCTCCGCGGTGCCCAGGCTGCCGGCCTGGCGCAGTCGCTGCGCCAGTACCTCGCCGCGGTGGGCGAGCAGGGAGACGACTTCCTTGAGTCCGGCCAGCAGGGGTTCGGCGGCGCGCACCTGGATGACGCTGGGGGTGAAGCGGGCGTCCAGTTCCAGGCTGCCGTCCGGGGCGGCCTCCAGGATCTGGCAGACCTGTAGGCGGACGTAGGCGTCCAGCCGGGGATGGTCGTCCAGCAGCAGGCGGAAATCGGGCCGGCCACAGGTGACCGCGCCGGGCTCGCCGAAGCCGGCGTGGGAATCGGGGATCTCGCTGTCGACGCTCAGGTAGCGGGCGATGATTTCGTCCTGGTCAGCCGGGCGACTTTCCACGTGCTGGCCGCTGGCGAGCGGCAGCGCCAGCCACACCGCGCTGTCGCGGGTGTTGGCCGGGATGTCGAGCGCCAGGGGTGCGCTGTCGGCGCCCAGCTCGAACAGGGTGCCGTCGGGCAGGATGCCGCTGGCCTGGCCCACCACCAGCTTGCCCATGGCGAGGAATTGCCGGTCGAGGGTCAGCTCGAAGAAGCCCCAGGCCGGTTCGCCCAGGCGCCGGGTGCGGGTCTGCAATTGCTGGGCGTGGTAGCGGTCGTTCTGCTGGAAGTGCTGCGGGCGTAGCAGCATGCCTTCCTGCCAGATCACCTTGAGCTGCTGCATGACCTACTCCTTGGCCGCCGGGGCGGGCTGGATGCCCGTAGCTGTGAGCTGCAGGCGCACCTGGGCCAGGGCGTTGGGCTTGAGCTGGATGACCTGCCGCCACTGGCTGCCACCGAGGTTGCGGTAGGCGCCGTAGATGCCGACGTAGCGGCTGTCGCCTTGCACCTTGAGCTTGAGCTCGCGGGCTTCGCCGGGGCGCAGTTCGAGCTCTTCCTCGGCCACCCAGTCCGGCGCCAGGACCTGCTTGGCGTTCTCGTAGAGCGGGAAGAATTCGACGTTCTCGAAGCCGACCGGGTTCTTCAGCTCCACCAGCCGCACCACCAGTGGCGACGGCCGCCCATTGAGATCGGGATTGAGATCGTCGCCGCCGCTCAGGGTCAGGTCGAGCAGGGTCGGGTCCGGGGTCTTCTGGCTGGTGCAGGCGCCCAGCAGCAGAGTGAGGGCGAAGGCGCAGAGGCGCAGGGAGGTGTTCATGTCAGCGTCCTTGCTGGGTGGGGTCGAGGGTGGCGATCAGGCGAACCTGCTCGGTGTAGGCCTGGGCGAAGTCCTTGGCGAACAGCCGCTCGCGCCAGTCTTCGTCTTGGCGCAGGTCGCGGTACTGGCGTTGCCAGGCGCGCCAGAGGGTGGCATCGCGGCCCCAGCGTGGGCGACGGCCTTCGCGTTCGACGCGGGCTTCGCACTGGGCCGGCGCCAGCTGTTCGAGGGTGGCCAGCACCGCCTGGCGACTAGCGGCGACCAGGCCGACCTGGTGGGCCTGGAGGTCGCGACAGGCACGCCGCAGCGCCTGATCGGCCGCCAACTGGCCGACGGCAGTGGGGCGCAGCAGTTGGGCCAGGGCGGCATCGCCATCGGCGGCGAAGGTGAGTGGATTGTTGCCACTGCTCTGCACCGTGGTGAGCGGCAGGCGCAGTTCGTTGCGCGTTTCGTTGCGGGTGCGCAGGCAGCCATGCAGGCCCTGGATGGTCAGGCGCAACAGGCGGGCGGCTTCCAGGGCCAGGGCTTCGCGCGCGTCGTCGTCGAGGGCGGTCAGGTCCAGGCCAAGGGCCTCGCCGAAGCTCTGCCAGAAGGCCGGTGCCTGGCGTTGGGGCGCCGCCGGTCGCTCTACCGCCGGGGCGGCCGGTTCCGGTACCAGGGCGGGAATGCCCAGGCTGTCCAGATCGACCCGGGCGTAGTCGCTACGGGTAGCGTCGCTGGCGAAGGGATTGCTGCCATCGAGTTCGTCGAGACCGTGGGGATCGTGGCGTTCCAGGGCCTGCATCGGGTCCAGTTCGAGGAAGGCGTCGTCCGGGATCAGCTCCTGGTGGCTGCTGGGGACGCTGAAGTCGTCGGCGAAGCCGGCGGGATCGCGAATCAGTCGGGCGGCGAGGGTGAAGGTGCCCAGGATGAAGGCCTGGCCATGCTGGATGCGCCAGGGCTCGCCCTTGCTCAGGCGCTGGCCATCGGCGAGCTGGACGCCGTTGCTGCTCAGGTCGGTGAGGAAGTAGTCCCCCTCGCTGTAGCTGATGCGAGCGTGTTGGCCGGACAGCACCCGCTGCGGATCGGGCAGGTACCAATCGCAGTCTTCGCTACGGCCGATGAGGCCGCCGACGTGGCGAAAGGTCTTTTGGGTAAGCAGTCCGGGCGTGGGCTGACGGCTGCCGACCAGGTCGAATACCAGTTCCATGGTGACTTCCTGTCCTAGGTGAGGCGATGGGATGTCTGGGGCTCGCCCAGCGGGCGATAGTCCTGCAGGTCCTTGGGTGCCGCGTGGCAGGCCGCCAGGGTCAGCAGGCTCAGGAGCAGCAGGGGGCGAAGTGACGCGGTCATGGCGCTTCCTCTTCAGGAAAGTTGCAGATCGGCGCTGCGGATGCTCAGTCGCTGCAGGCGGTAGAGCAGGGTGCGGCGCGGCAGGCCCAGCTCCTGGGCGGCCTGGGTCTGGTTGCCGCGGTTCTTGCGCAGGCAGTCCACCAGCAGGCCGCGTTCGAGCTGGTCCAGCCGCTCGCGCAGGGTCAGGCCGTTGGTGGGCGCGGCGAGGGTGGTGGGGCGGATGGCGAAGTGCTCGGGCAGCAGTTCGTTGCCGTCGCAGAGCAGCACGGCGCGCTCCACCAGGCCCTTGAGCTCGCGGACGTTGCCGGGAAAGGCGTAGCCGGCGAGCAGGTCCAGGGCGGCGCTGGACCAGCGGCAGCGCGAGCGCTGCAGGCAGGCGCAGGCCTGGTCGGCGAAATGCCGGGCCAGCAGCGGCAGGTCTTCGCCACGCTCGCGCAGGGGTGGCAACTGGATGGGGAAATGGGTGAGGCGGTAGTAAAGGTCTTCGCGGAAGGTGCCTTGTTCCACCAGGCGCAGTAGGTTGCGGTGGGTGGCCGCGACGATGCGCACGTCGACTTTATGGGTCTCGGCGCTGCCCAGGGGACGCACCTCGCCTTCCTGGAGTACCCGCAGCAGCTTGGCCTGCAGGGTCAGCGGCATGTCGCCGATCTCGTCGAGGAACAGGGTGCCGCCGTTGGCCGCATCGAACAGGCCGCTGCGATCGCGCTCGGCACCGGTGAAGGCGCCCTTGCGGTAGCCGAAGAGTTCGCTCTCCAGCAGGTGCTCGGGCAGCGCCGCACAGTTCTGCACCACGAAGGGCTGGGTGCGTCGCGAGCCGCGTTCATGGATGGCGCGGGCCACCAGTTCCTTGCCGGTGCCGGTCTCGCCGGTGAGCAGCACGGTGATGGGAGTGTGCAGCACCTTGCCGATCAGCCGATGCACCTGCCGCATGGCGCCACCATCGCCGATCATGCCGAAGCCATCGCCCGCTGCCGGTGCCGTCTGCCTTGGCGTGGCGGCGCCCAGCGGCTGGGCCTGGGCGCGCTCCAGCAACTGGCCCTGCGCCAGGGCGAAGCGTCCGAGCGGGGCCAGCCGGTCGGCGTCGGCTTCCAGGTCGCGGCGGGTGCGGCTGGCCTGGACCAGCAGGCCTTCGACGCCACCGCCCGGACCGCACAGCGGCAGGCAGCCAAGGCTGCGCCAGCCGTCGCCGGGCAGGAAGGGGGTGGTGTGCAGCAGCGGATCCAGCTCGCGCAGGTGCAGGCTGCGATTCTGCGAGAGGCAATAGTGCAGCAGGCTCTCCTGCTCCAGCGGCAGACTGTCGCCGGTCAGGGTGGCCACGCCGTCCAGGCTCTGGGCCAGGCGCACCAGCTGGGTATGGGTGGCGTCCAGGCGGTAGTACTGCACCAGGTCGAGCCCGACCAGACGCTGGATACCCTCCACCAGGCCGAGGGCGAGTTGAGCGGGATCGTCGCGCTGGCCGAGTTCGATGAACAGCGGCAGCACGGCCTCTGGAGCGCTGGACAGGGTCATGCCGTCACCTCGCAGAGAAAGTCGCCCTGGTCGCTGCAGGCGAGGTGCAACTGGCGTGGCGTGCGGCCTTCGGCCAAGGCAGCGAGCAGGCGGTCGGTGAGCAACGGCAGCACCTGTTGCTCCAGCAGCAGATCGATACGGCGGGCGCCGCTGTCGGCGTCCAGGCAATGCATCGCCAGCTCGTCCAGCAGGGCCGGGGCATAGCTGAAGGCGACCCGGCGGGCGGCCAGCCTGGCGCCGAGGCGGTCGAGCTTGAGCACGATCAGCTCGCGCAGCAGCGCGTCATCCAAGGGGTAGTAGGGCACCACGCGCAGTCGCGCCAGCAGCGCCGGTTTGAAGTGCCGGGTGAGGGTGGGGCGGATCGCTTCCGTGAGGCTGGCCACGTCCGGGCGACCCTCGGCGCAGAGGCGCTGGATCTCGCCGCTGGCCAGGTTGGAGGTGAGCAGGAAGAGCACGTTGCGGAAGTCCACCTGCCGTCCTTCGCTGTCGGTGGCCTGGCCGCGGTCGAAGATCTGGTAGAAGAGGTTGAGCACCTCCGGGTCGGCCTTTTCCACCTCGTCCAGCAGCACCACCGAATAGGGCTGGCGGCGGACCACCTCGGTGAGCACACCACCCTCGCCATAGCCAACGTAGCCCGGCGGTGCGCCGATCAGCCGGGAAACGCTGTGTTTCTCGGCGAATTCCGAGAGGTTGAGGGTGATGAGGAAGCGTTCGCCGCCATAGAGCAACTCGGCCAGGGCCAGGGCGGTTTCGGTCTTGCCGACGCCGCTGGGGCCGACCAGCAGGAAGACGCCGACCGGTGCCTCGGGAGCGTTGAGACCGACGGCGGCGGCGCGTAGGGCGCGATCCAGGGCCATCACCGCCTGCTCCTGGCCACGCAGGCGGGCACGCAGGTCGCTGGCGAAGCGGGCGAGGCGTTGGTCATGACGGCGGGCGAGCTGGCTCGCGGGGATGCCAGTCCAGGCACCGATCACCTCGGCCACCAACTGCGGGCAGACTTCCAGGTTGATCAGGCGCTCGCCCTGGTCTTGCAACTGCCTCAGTTCGGCCTGGGTGGCCATCAGTTCTGCGTGGCTGCCAGCCGTGCGCACGGCCAGGATGCGCTCGGCGAGGGCGCGCTGCTGCTCCCAGGCCTCCTGCAGCGCGTTCGCTGCCTGGCGCTCGGCGTCGAGGCGGGTGGCCAGTTCGCCCAGGGTGGTCGCTTCCACGGGCACGCCGTGATCGGCATCGCGTCGGGCAGCGCTGAGGGCGCGTTCGGTGGCGGCCAGGCGTTCACGCAGCTGCTCCAACGCGGCGGGCGGACTGGCCAGGCTGATGCGTACCCGGGCGCAGCAGGTGTCGAGCACGTCCACCGCCTTGTCGGGCAGCTGGCGCCCGCTAAGGTAGCGCGCGGCCAATTCGGCGGCGGCGACCACGGCGTCGTCGCGCAGATAGACGCCATGGCTCTCGGCGTAGGTCGGCGCCAGGCCGCGCAGCACGGCGATGGCGGTGGTGACGTCGAATTCGTCCAGCTTCACCGGCTGGAAGCGTCGCGCCAGGGCCGGGTCCTTCTCGAAGTACTTCTTGTACTCGCCCCAGGTGGTGGCGGCGATGGTGCGCAGCTCGCCGCGGGCCAGTGCCGGCTTGAGCAGGTTGGCGGCATCGGAACCGCCCGCCGGGCCGCCAGCGCCGATCAGGGTGTGGGCCTCGTCGATGAACAGGACGATGGGCGCGGGCGCCTGGCGCACGGCATCGATCACCCCCTGCAGGCGGCGCTCGAACTCGCCCTTGACGCTGGCCCCGGCCTGCAGCAGGCCGAGGTCGAGGGTGCGCACCTCGACCCGGCGCAGGCTGTCGGGGACTTCCCCGGCGGCGATGCGCAGCGCCAGGCCTTCGACTAGGGCAGTCTTGCCGACCCCGGCCTCGCCCACCACCAGGGGATTGTTCTTGCGCCGTCGCGAGAGGATGTCCACCAGTTGGCGGATCTCGGCGTCGCGGCCCAGCACCGGGTCCAGGCGTCCAGCGCGGGCCTGGGCGCTGAGGTCGTGGGTGAAGCGTTCCAGCGGCGAATCGCTGGTGGTGGCCGCAGCTGACGGCTGCTGGGCCTGGACGAACTCCAGCAGCTGGGTGGCATCCACCCGCTCCAGCAGGTGCCCGTAGCGGGTGCCCAGGTGGCGCTCGGGATGGCGCAGCAGCGCCAGCAGCAGGGCGGCGCTGTCCACCGCTGGTTGTTCCAGCTCCAGACGCGCCAGCAGCACGGCGTCCTGCAGCCACAGCAGTAATTCCGGGCTGAACACCGGATCGCCACCTTCGCCAGCGCCCGGGCGCGGCTGCAGGGTGGCGGCGAAGGCCTGGTGGTCGACCTCGGCGGCGCTCAGGGCGCGACCGAGCAGGCCATCGCGGGCGTCCAGCAGCACGGCGAGCAGGTCCTCGATGAGGATCTGCCGGCCGCCGCGGCGCACGCAGCGCTGGGCGGCCTGTTCCAGGTCCTGGCGCGTCGTGGCGGCTAGGCTGTCGATGAGGTGTTGCAGGTCCAGGGTGAGCATGTCGATCGTCCTTGATTAACGGTGGCAGGCCAGGGTGACCTGGCCCTTGGCACGGGTAAGACCGAGCCAGGTGGTCCAGCCCAGGCGGCAGGGGCTGGCGGCGCCGAGGCGCCATTCGCGCAACTCATCCCGGCGCAGGTGTAGGCGCAGGTCGTAGTCCAGCTGGTCGCGCAGGGTGAAGCGCAGCAGGGCGCGCAGTGCCGCGTGCTGGGTGCCCGCTGGTAGGAAGGTGTGGAAGGCGTTCCAGTCCAGCTCCAGCAGGTGCAGCCGGAACTTACCGACCCGATCCCGTACCTGCACGCCCAGCACCGCCGCCCGGCCGAGCTGGGCGGTGCCCTGCCCTAGCCGGGATTGCTGCTCGCCGGGAATGGCGACGCGCCGCTCCAGGCACTGCTCCAGGCGCAGGGCGGGCTGCGCGAAGTAGTAGCGCAGCGCGGCCTCGATCAGCGCCGCCGAATGCACCTTGAGGCTGAGCAGGCCGAGGTAGGGCAGCAGGCGTTTCCAGTTCAGCTCCGGTGCCTGGCGCAGGCTGCTGTCGCCCAGGCCGATGAGGCTGAACAGCCGCGCCGACAGCTCGTCGCGGGCGCCCTCACGGAAGCGGGCGTGATAGCGGTACTTGCGCCAGATCGGCAGCAGCAATCGATGCAGCCGGTGGTTGAAGAGGTCGAGGAAATCGCGGGTGGTGCGATGCTGCTCGCCATCGCCCAGGGCCTGCTCGCTGTAGAAGGCCGGCAGCGGCGAGCCACTGCCCATCAAGGCGCCCAGGTTGAGTTGCAAGCGGGCGCGCAGGCCATCGTCATCCGCGACGAATTCCAGCCGCTCGATGTCACTGCCGGGGAAGGCCAGGCTCGGGTTGGCGTGGAATTCCAGGCGCTCGTACAGCTCGTCTTCGGTCAGCCCGGGTTCCAGGGCGTGCAGTCTCTTGAGCACCTGCTGGATGCCCTGGAACAACGAGTACTCGCGAATCTCCCGGCACAGCGCCGAGCGGTTCAGATCAGCGGCTGCTGACCCATGCGCGGTGTCCATAGGTACACCTCTCCCTGCAGGCTGCGAACGCTGAGTTGATGGAAGGAGTTCAGGCTGGCGTAGAGCGCGAAGAACTCGTTGAGCACGCTGGCGAACAGGTACAGCTCGCCCTCGCTGCGAAAGCCGCTGGCATCCATGACCAGTTGGGTGGCGATGCCACGGATCGGCAGGCCGCGATAGAGGCGGTCCACCGGGCGATGGCTGATGGCCTGCAGCGCGGCCAGGCGCTGGCGGCTGACCCGCTCGGCCTGGCGATCGTGCTGGCGCGGCAGGTCGTAGCTGGCCAGCACCGTGCGCAGGGCGGCCACGTCGGTCAGCGACAGGTAGTTGAGCGACAGGTTGGAGACCAGTTGCCACAGCCGATCCCCGGACAGCACTGGCGCATGGCTGGCGGTGGGCGCGGCCAGGTTGCGAAAACCCAGCCCGCCGGGGGTGTTCTCGGTGGGCAGGCAGAGGTCGCCGGCGCGCAGGCGTTGCGGCAGATTCTGGTTGGTGCAGGTCAGCTCGATGGACAGGGTGTCCTGGTCGTTGCCTGGGTCGCCGAAGGCCAGGTAGGTGTCGATGCCGCCGTGTAGCAGGGCGGTACGTTGGCGCACGGCATAGTGGGGCCGGCCCCACTGACCACCGAAACTCAGGTCATGGGCGAAGGACTCGAACGGCAGATAGTCGCGATGGCCGAGCCCGCCGGGTTGCCAGCCGGTCACCCGCTCCACGGCGAACACGCCCAGGTGCTCGCGACCATGGCCGGCGGGGAACAGCGGGTACTCGTCGCGCTTGCCGTCCAGGCGAATCGGCAGGGCGTCGTGGCGGAACAGGTTGACCACCGGCACGCAGTGCAGCCGCAGGTTGTCGCGCCCGGGCAGGCGCGGCTGGCGGGCGATGCGCTTGATCGCGAAACGCAGCTCCAGCCCACGGGCCTGGCGGCGTACCTCTTCGGGGAGCCGCTGCAGCGCGGCCAGGCCCTGCACCGTCACGAAGAGGAATTTCTCCGGGAAGGCGAAGTACTCCTGCAGGTGCCGATAGCCGCGGAAGGCATTGGGCGGATAGGGCAGCAGCGCGTCCTCTTCGCCGAAGCCGAGCGGCTGGACCTGGTCGGCGGCCAGTGGCAGGACGCGTTCGCGGCCTTGCTCATCGACCAGTGACTGCCCCTCGCCATCGATCGGCACCAAACTCAGGCCCGCTAGGTTGTGCAGCAGCGCCAGGTAGAGATCCTGGCTGAGGGTACGGTCGCCGGCCAGGTGCAGTGGTAGTTGGCGCAGGTCGAGCGCGGCCAGGGTGCCTGTGCCGATGACTTCCAGGCGCAGGGTCAGGCGGGCGCCGTCGCCCTGGGGTGCGAAGCCCACCTCGGCTACCCGTAGCGGCAGGATCTCGGCGGCGAAACAGGTGCGGAAGCGGCAGCTCACCTCGTCCAGCGGGCGGGATTCCACCTCCGTTCCACGTGGAACCTCGAGCGCCGCACCCGGCGCGGGCAGCGGGTCGAACTCCAGGATGGCGCAACTCGGCAGCGGGCGCAGGTAGTGCGGCCACAGCAGATTGAGCAGCGAATGGGTCAGCTCGGGCAACTCGTCGTCGAGCTTCTGCCGCAGGCGACCGGTGAGGAAGGCGAAGCCCTCCAGCAGCCGCTCGACGTCCGGGTCCTGGCCGCCTTGGCCGAGGAAGGGCGCGAGGGCGGGGTTGCGCTCGGCGAAGCGCGCGCCCAGTTGGCGCAATTCCGCCAGTTCGCTCTGGTAGTAGTGATTGAAGGACATGGACCTATCCCTGGCTGACCTTGACCTGACCGCTGCCATCCAGGCTCGCGGTGAAACGGATGGGGCGACGCTGACCGTCGAGTTCGAGCTGGCCTTCCAGTGCGAAGGCCAGGGTGGTGCCTTCCCGTGGCAGGGGCAGCACCTTCACCCTCGACAGGCGCGGCTCGTAGCTGGCGACGAAGTGCTCGATGGCCAGCCGCGCCCGTTGCAGCGAGTCGTGCAGCGACAGGCGCAGGTCGTTGAGATCGGGCAGTCCGTAGTCGGCCTGGATAGGTACGCTGCCGGCGCGGGTGCTGAGCATCTTCGCCAGGTGCGCTGCTACCGAGGCGCTCAGGGCGTCGAAGGGCGAGCCCTGGGTATGTGCGCTACGGGTACCGGCCAGGCGTTCGAACAGACTGCCGTGGCTCATCGTCGGTTACTCCTTGTCCAGCTTGCCGACCAGCGAGAGGGTGAAATCGGCGCCCTGGTACTTGAAGTGCGGGCGCACGCTCAGGCCGACGCGGAACCAGCCCGGATTGCCCTCCACGTCGCTGACGCGGATGCTGGCGGCGCGCAACGGCCGGCGACCGCGGACCTCGGCGCTCGGGTTCTCCTGGTCGGCGACGAACTGGCGGATCCACTTGTTGAGTTCCAGTTCGAGGTCGGTGCGCTCCTTGGTCCCGCCCAGCTGCTCGCGCTGCAGCACCTTGAGGTAGTGCGCCAGGCGGCTGACGATGAACAGGTAGGGCAACTGGGTGCCCAGCCTGTAGTTCAGCTCGGCCGCGCGGCCTTCCTCGCTGGTGCCGAAGAACTTGGGCTTCTGCGTCGAGCAGGCGGAAAAGAAGGCGGCGTTGTCGCTGCCCTTGCGCATGGTCAGGGCGATGAAGCCGGCGTCGGCCAGTTCGTATTCGCGGCGATCTGAGATCAGCACCTCGGTGGGGATCTTGGTCTCGATCTCGCCCATGCTCTCGAAGTGGTGCAGCGGCAGGTCTTCCACGGCGCCGCCACTCTGCGGGCCGACGATGTTCGGGCACCAGCGGTACTTGGCGAAGCTGTGGGTCAGGCGGGTGGCGAAGGCGTAGGCGGTGTTGCCCCAGAGATAGTGGCCGTGGCTCTGGCTGACGTTCTCGCGATAGGCAAAGGTCTTCACCGGATTCTCTTCCGGATCGTAGGGCGTGCGCAGCAGGAAACGTGGCAGGGTCAGGCCGACGTAGCGGGCGTCTTCCTGCTCGCGAAAGCTCTGCCACTTGGCGAATTGCGGGCCGTCGAAGTGATCCTTGAGGTCCTTGAGATCGGGTAGGCCGGTGAAGCTCTCCAGGCCGAAGAAGCGCGGCCCGGCGGCGGCGATGAAGGGGGCATGGGCCATGGCCGAGACCGCTGCCACCTGCTGCAGGGTGCGGATGTCCGGCGCGGTGGGATCGAAGTCGTAGTTGGCGATGATGGCACCGACCGGCTCGCCGCCGAACTGGCCGAACTCGGCGGTGTAGACGTGCTTGTAGAGGCCGGACTGGACGATCTCCGGCGCATCCTCGAAGTCTTCCAGCAGGTCCTGCTTGGAGACGTTGAGCAGCTCGATCTTGTTGTTCTCACGGAAGTCGGTGCGCTCCACCAGCAGCCGCAGGCCACGCCAGGCCGCTTCCAGCGACTGGAATTCGGCGTGGTGCAGGATCTCGTCCACCTGGCGGCTGAGCTTCTCGTCGATCTCGGCGATCATGCGGTCGACCAGTGCCTTCTTCACCGGCTGCTGGGCGTTGTGCGGCTTGAGCAATTCCTCGATGAAGGCGGAGACGCCGCGCTTGGCCGCGCCATAGCCTTCGTCCTGGGGCGCCAGGCGGGTCTCGGCGATAATGCGGTCGAGGATGCCGCTGTCGTCGGCGACCTTGGCTGGGCGATGCTGGAGCAGGATATCGGTCATGATTAGCCTCCTGGTCAGACGTCTTGTTGGGGCAGGCCGAGTTCGCCGAGCACCTGCTCGCGGGCGACCGGGTCGGCGAGCACCTGCTCGATGGCCTTGCGGAAGGCCGGGGCGTTGCCGAGTGGGCCCTTGAGCGCCACCAGGGCGTCGCGCAGGTCCATCAACTGCTTGAGTTCTGGCACCTGCTGCACCAGCCGCGCCGGGCTGAAGTCGGCCATGGCCTTGATGTCGAGCTGCACCGCGAGGTCGTCTTCGCTGCCTTCCTGCAGGCGATTGGGCACCGCCAGGGTCAGGCCCAACTGCTGCTTGGCCATCACCTCGTCGAAGTTGTCCTTGTCGATGGCCACCGGTTTGCGGTCTTCGAGCTTGCGGTCGTCGGCGCGCTGGGTGAAATTGCCCAGCACCATGAGCTTGAGGGGCAGCTCCAGTTCTTCTTCGGCACCGCCGGTGGCGGGACGTACCGTGACGTTGATGCGCTCTTTCAGCGCAACCGAGCCTTCTTTGGCCATGTCTTTCTCCTGGTGGGTGAGGGCGAGCCTCAGTCGAGTGCCGCTTCGAGGTCGAGGCGGCAGAGTCTTGGGCGCAGCTGTTGCAACTGCGCCCGGCTGTCAGCGGTGACGGGTAGGGCTTCCAGGCACTGGCGGCGCGCCTGGAGGATCTCCAGGGCCAGCTGCGGCTCCCAGCGCATCAGCAGGGGCCCGTGCTCGGCATCCAGGGCGGCGAGCTGGAAGTGGGCCAGCTCGAACTGGCGGGCGTGGATCAACAACTGGGCGCTGGCCAGGTCCCAGAGCAGCCGCTGGCGCTCGCCCAGGGCGCCGAGGCGACCGGCCTGCAGGCGCCGCACCGCACTCTTGAGGCCACTAACCCGTAGTTCCACGAGGGCCTCGGCCAGGGCCGCGCGCCAGTCTTCCGCTGGGCTATCCCCGCTGGTGGGGACGGCGGGTTGAGGTGCGCCCCGCGTCGCCAGGCCGGCCAGCCACAGGCGGGTCTGGGCATCGGCGAAGGGGTGGCCGTCATGGAAGGCGAGGGCTTCGAGTCCGGGCAGGCGCTCCAGCAGCAGTACCATCGGCCATTCGATCTCGCGGCAGGCGGCCTCGGCACCGAGGCTTTGCAGACATTCCCAGGCCAGGCGTTGCCCATCCAGCCAGAAGGGCGCGCGAGCCAGGCTGGTCTCCAGTTCGCCGAGCAGGGTCGCGGCCTCGCCTGCGGCCTGGCGCTCCTGGAAGAATTTCAGGCGATCGGCCGGCAGGCCGCGCAGGCCGGTGACTCCCTGGGAGTCGTGGGCGGGCAGGCTGTCGATGCCACTCCACAGCAGCGCACGATTCAGCCGCAACGCGCGCGGATCGCCGGCGCGCTGGCGTAGCCACCAGGCGTTCAGGCTGCGGGCGCCCTCCTGCAGCTGGCGCAGGAGGCGATGGGCGTCCTTGTCCGATTCCACCGGTCCCTGGGGCAGTGGCTGGGCGGTGCTGGTCATGGCGGCGTTCGTGGACAGGGTCGCTGCGCTCGGCTGGGCCTGGCGCCGCTGCTGTTCATCCAGGCGGCGCACCAGGGGCAGCAGCAGGGGAGCGGCGTCGCCCAGGCGCGGTTGCAGCACGCTTTCCAGCCTGGCCAGCTGGGCGCTGAAGGTCTGTAGCCAGGACGATTCCAAGGCGTTCAGGGTGGTGCTGTCGAAGAGGCCGTCCAGCCGTGTGCAGAGCCAACTATAGGCGGCGGCACGAGTGCGCTCCTTGCGGGGATGCAGGACGTCCCAGTGCGCTTCGGTCAGACGTTCGATCAGCGTCAGCCCGGCTTGCAGACCGGACCAGCCCTGGGTCCGCTGCAGCGCCCAGGTCAGCCAGCCGGCGACCCGCAGATCCTTGGATTGCTCACGCAGAAACACCGTGGCCTGCGCGGCGATGTCGGCCCAATCGGGGGTGATGTCACGATGCAGCGCCTGGCTGTTGTGGCAGGCGTTTTCGAGGCGTTCGAATTCCGGGCTATACCGGCAATCTTCACCGGCGAAGTTGTCTTCGTTAATGGCCTGTTCAGCGATGGTTATATAGCTGGAGGCGAGCGGGGGCAATAAAGTCATCCATGACCTCACAGGGCGGAAAGTTCTAGTCCTTGAACTTCGCGGCACGATAAGTTGCTGTAACGGTTTTCGCTCATCGCTGGGCAGCTAATGGCGCAGCAACGCTGTGAGGCGCATCCTAAAGCCGTTTCATGGGCTTTGGTAGCGTGAAAAACGTGATCGACAGCTGATTTTTTGCCAAGGGCGACAACTAAAAAATCAGAGTTTTAAATGAGGTGACAAATTTTGTCCTAATTAAGCCTGGAAAAGTGACCGTCATTGTCAGTTATGCGGATGTAATATTTTTGACGAGAAAAATATGGCGCCTATATAGGCGCCTATATGGGAAAACTCTAGAGCCAGCCATATTCCGCCATCGACAGCGGTTCTCCATCGCCGACGATGAAATGATCCAGCACCCGTACATCCACCAGAGCCAGGGCGTCCTTCAGCCGACCGGTGAGCAGGCGATCGGCCTGGCTGGGTTCGGCGACGCCGGAGGGATGGTTGTGGGTCAGGATGACGGCCGCGGCGTTGTGGGCGAGGGCCCGCTTGACCACCTGGCGGGGGTAGACGCTGGCGCCGTCGATGGTGCCGTGGAACAGCGCCTCGAAGGCCAGCACCCGATGCCGGGTGTCGAGGAATAGGCAGCCGAAGATTTCGTGGGGTTCGTGGCGCAGACGTGCCTTTAGATAGTCGCGGACCTGCTGGGGGCTCTCCAGCGCCGAGTCGCGTTTGAGGCCTTCGGCCAGGTGGCGCCGCCCCATCTCCAGTACCGCCTGCAACTGGCTGTACTTGGCCGGCCCCAACCCCAAATGGGTACTGAAGGACGCCAGGTCCGCCTGCAGCAACGCCCTCAGGCTGCCGAACTCGCCGAGCAGCTGACGGGCCAGATCCACCGCGCTGCGACCGGCGACGCCCGTGCGCAGGAAGATCGCCAGCAGCTCGGCGTCGGTGAGCGCCTGCGCACCCTGTTCCAGTAGTTTCTCCCGCGGCCGCTCCTGGGTCGGCCAATCCTTGATGCTCATGAGGCGCTCCTTGTTTGGGCTGGCGCCTGCGTCCTGCAGGCGCTGTGCTATCTTAACCGGATGATTCGCGGGTTTACGCCAGCCTAGAGCGTCGGCGAGGCCCGTTCTAGACGGTTTCGAAGCGGAAGACTGTATGCAGCGGCTCCATCGTAAACGCATCGTGCTGGGCGTCGGAGGTGGCATCGCCGCTTACAAGAGCGCCGAGTTGGTGCGCCGACTCAAGGACCAGGGCGCCGAGGTGCGGGTGGTACTGACCCGCGGCGGGCGCGAATTCATCACGCCGCTGACCCTCCAGGCGCTCTCCGGGCTGCCCGTGCACCTCGATCTGCTGGACCCGGCCGCCGAAGCGGCCATGGGCCATATCGAGCTGGCCCGCTGGGCCGATCTGGTGCTGGTCGCCCCGGCCACCGCCGATGTCATGGCGCGCCTGGCCCAGGGCGTGGCGGACGACCTCCTCACCACCCTGGTACTGGCCACCGATGCCCGGGTCGCCCTGGCACCCGCCATGAACCAGGCCATGTGGCGCGATCCGGCCACCCAGGCCAATGCCGAGCTGCTGCGCAGTCGCGGCATCAAGCTGTTCGGCCCGGCCAGTGGCAGCCAGGCCTGTGGCGATGTCGGCCCTGGCCGGATGCTGGAGGCCACCGACCTCGCCCAGCTCGCCGCGGACTGCTTCCAGCGCCTGGACCTGACCGGTCGCCACGTGGTCATCACGGCCGGCCCGACCCAGGAAAACATCGATCCGGTGCGCTACATCACCAACCACAGCTCCGGCCGCATGGGCTTCGCCCTGGCGGAGGCGGCGGCGGAGGCGGGCGCGCGCGTCAGTCTGGTGAGCGGACCGGTGCATCTGGCGACTCCTGATCGCGTCGAGCGCATCGACGTGGTCAGCGCCCGTGACATGCTGGCGGCCTGCGAGGCGCTGATGCCCTGCGACGTGCTGATCGCCTCGGCGGCAGTGGCGGACTATCGCCCCGAAGTCATCGCCCCGCACAAGTTGAAGAAGGACCCCACCCGCGGCGACGGCCTGCTGCTGGAGCTGGTGCGCAATCCCGACATCCTCGCCACCCTGGCGGGGCGTCCGGATCGGCCCTTCAGCGTCGGTTTCGCCGCGGAAACCCAGAACCTGCTGGAGTATGCCCAGCGCAAGCTGCGCGACAAGAACCTCGATCTCATCGTCGCCAACGACGTGGCCAATCCGGCCATCGGCTTCAACAGCGAAGACAACGCGGTCACCGTGATCGACCGCGGCCTGCACGAGATCCGCTTCGAGCAGACCAGCAAGGGCAAGATCGCCCGCCAACTCATCGCGCTGATTTCCACCCACTTGAAAGACACTGTCCAGACCCATGCATAGCCTTCAAGCCAAGATCCTCGACCCGCGCCTGGGGCGCGATTTCCCGCTGCCGACCTACGCCACGCCTGGTTCGGCCGGTCTCGACCTGCGCGCCATGCTGCAAGCGGATCTGGTGCTGGAACCGGGGCAGACCGCGCTGATCCCCACTGGTCTCGCCATCCACGTCGCCGATCCCGGACTGGCAGCGCTGATCCTGCCACGCTCGGGCCTGGGTCATAAGCACGGCATCGTGCTCGGCAACCTGGTCGGCCTGATCGATTCGGATTACCAGGGCGAACTGATGGTGTCCTGCTGGAATCGCGGTCAGAGCAGCTTCACCGTCAGCGTCGGCGAGCGTATCGCCCAACTGATGCTCGTCCCTGTGGTACAGGCGCACTTCGACATCGTCGAGAGCTTCACCGAGACCGAACGCGGTGCTGGCGGCTTCGGCCATTCCGGTACCCGCTGACGCCAAAGGCATTCAGGGCGCGCCGTGACAGATAAGGAGAGGAACGGCATGGCTAGGCGCAACAACGGCAAGGAAGACCGCAGGCACAGGCTGAAGAGCGCGCCCTTGCCCGGCCTGGGTAGCGGTCTGCTGCTGGCGCTCGCCGGTTGGTTACTGGCCGCAGCGCTGCTCTGGTTCCTGGTGCTGGCGCCGCAGGGCGCGCGCACCCAGGAGCAGCAGGCCGAACGCGCCTTGCAGAGCCAGGCCGCGTCCCTCGACCAGTTGTTGGTCGGCCTGACCCGGCGGCTGCAGGGCGTTGCCGGCGATGCCCTGGTGTTGCAAGCCCTGCAGGGCGACGACCCCACGGCCCGCCAGGCGGCGGAGACGCAACTGCGCGAGCGCCTCGGTGTGGTCGATGTCCTGGTGGTGCCCGCCGGCATGCGCCAGATCGAAGACGACCGCCCCGGTCCCCTCAACTACGCCGCCCTCGATCTGCTCAAGCGCGTGGAGAGCGGCCAGCGCACCCCGCCGGAAGCCTATCGCCTGGGCGATCGCTGGCTGGTCTACAGTGCCCAGCCGATCCGCCGCGGCGATCAGTTGCTGGGTAGCGCCGTGCTGGTGGAAGAGCTGTCGACGGTGCTGCAGGGATGGGCGGTACCGCCCCCGGAACTCGGCCATTGGCGCCTGCTGCAGCAGTTCCCCGGCGGCCAGGTGCAGGTACTGAGTCAGGGCGGCAGCCCCGGTGACGCACCCCTGGCCCGGCGCCTGCCCACCGGCAGCACCCTGTGGACGCTGGAACTGGCGCCTGCCGCCAGCGCCGCAGCGGACACCCCCCTGCTGGCCCCGCTGATGGCCCTGCTGCTCGCCCTGTTCGGCCTACTGGCCGGCTTTTGGCTGTTTTCCCGGGAGCTGTCACGACGGCTCCGTGACGACGTCCGCAGTCTGGTCGCCTATGCCGAGGAACTTGAAACCAATCCGGCAGCCAAAAGCCCGGCCTTGCGCCTGGCGGTAATGGAGCCCCTGGCCAGGGCGGCGGCCCGGTCGCTGAACCCTTCGACCGGATCGTCGCCGGACCTCTATGCCACGGCGCCGAGCGCGGCCGTGGCCAAGACCCTGGCGGAGTTTGCCGACAGAGGCCGCTCACCCCAGAGCGAGCCGCTGTTCCAGACCACCGACATCCTCGACATCAGTATCCTCGACGAAGACCAGGATCTCCTGGGATTGGAGAAACCCCCGATGAGCACTACCCCGCAAGCCCCCCAACTCAACGCCAGCATCTTCCGCGCCTACGACATCCGTGGCGTGGTCGGTGACTCCCTGACCGCCGAAGCCGCCTACTGGATCGGGCGCGCCATCGGCTCGGAAAGCCTGGCGCGTGGCGAGCCCAACGTGGCCGTCGGCCGTGATGGCCGTCTGTCCGGCCCCGAGCTGGTCGCCCAACTGATCAAGGGCGTGGCCGACAGCGGCGCCAATGTCAGCGACGTCGGCATGGTGCCGACCCCGGTGCTCTACTACGCGGCCAACGTGCTCGAAGGCAAGTCCGGCGTCATGCTGACCGGCAGCCACAACCCGCCGGACTACAACGGCTTCAAGATCGTCATCGCCGGCGAGACCCTGGCCAACGAATCCATCCAGCGCCTGCGCCAGCGCATCGAGACCGGTGACGTGGCCAGCGGCCAGGGCCAGATCAAGCAGGTCGACGTGCTCAAGAGCTACGCCGACTACATCCGCAACGACGTGGTGCTGGCCAAGAAGCTCAAGGTGGTGGTGGACGCCGGCAACGGTGTCGCCGCGGTCAATGCCCCGCAGCTGATCGAGTCCCTGGGTTGCGAGGTCATCCCGCTGTTCTGCGAGGTGGATGGCAACTTCCCCAACCACCACCCGGATCCGGGCAAGCCCGAGAATTTGGAAGACCTCATCGCCAAGGTCAAGGAAACCGGTGCCGACCTGGGCCTGGCCTTCGACGGCGACGGCGACCGTGTCGGCGTGGTGACCAACGAAGGCAAGATCATCTATCCCGACCAGCTGCTGATGCTGTTCGCCAAGGACGTGGTCTCCCGTAACCCGGGCGCCGACATCATCTTCGACGTCAAGTGCACCCGCCGCCTGAACAACCTCATCGCCGGCTATGGCGGTCGTCCCATCATGTGGAAGACCGGTCACTCGCTGATCAAGAAGAAGATGAAGGAAACCGGTGCCCTGCTGGCCGGCGAGATGAGCGGCCACGTGTTCTTCAAGGAGCGCTGGTTCGGCTTCGACGACGGCATCTACAGCGCCGTGCGCCTGCTGGAGATCCTCAGCCAGGAGAAGCAGAGCGCCCAACAGGTGTTCGATACCTTCCCGGTAGACATCTCCACCCCGGAGATCAATATCCAGGTGACCGAAGAGACCAAGTTCGGCATCATCGAGACCCTGCAGCGCGACGCCCAGTGGGGCGATGCCCAGATCACCACCCTGGACGGCGTCCGCGTCGATTACCAGAACGGCTGGGGCCTGGTGCGGGCGTCCAACACCACGCCGGTGCTGGTACTACGTTTCGAGGCGGAAACCCTCGAAGAGCTCGAGCGCATCAAGATGGTGTTCCGCAAGCAGTTGCTGGCGGTGCAGCCGGATCTGAACCTGCCGTTCTGACCTCGCGTCAGCGGTAGAGCAGAGGGCGCCTGAGGCGCCCTTTGTCTTTTCTTAGTCGACCTTGAGAGGTGAGCCATGACCCTGAGCCGCGAGGATGCCTCGCACGTCGCCGAGGTACTGTCCGAGGCGCTGCCCTATATCCGCCGGTTCGTCGGCAAGACGCTGGTGATCAAGTACGGCGGCAACGCCATGGAGAGTGACGAGCTCAAGGCCGGTTTCGCCCGTGACATCGTGCTGATGAAGGCGGTGGGCATCAACCCGGTGGTGGTGCACGGCGGCGGTCCGCAGATCGGCGATCTGCTCAAGCGCCTGTCCATCGAAAGCCACTTCATCGACGGCATGCGCGTCACCGACGCCCAGACCATGGACGTGGTGGAGATGGTCCTGGGCGGCCAGGTCAACAAGGACATCGTCAACCTGATCAACCGCCATGGTGGCAAGGCCATCGGCCTGACCGGCAAGGACGCGGGCCTGATCCGCGCCACCAAGCTCAAGGTCAGCCGGCAGACGCCGGAGATGACCAAGCCGGAGATCATCGACATCGGCCACGTCGGCGAGGTCACCGGGGTCAACACCGACCTGATCAACATGCTCGTGCGGGGCGACTTCATCCCGGTCATCGCGCCCATCGGCGTGGGCCCGGAGGGCGAGTCCTACAACATCAACGCCGACCTGGTGGCGGGCAAGGTGGCCGAGGCGCTCAAGGCCGAGAAGCTGATGCTGCTGACCAACATCGCCGGCCTGATGGACAAGCAGGGCCAGGTGCTGACCGGTCTTTCCACCGAGCAGGTCAATTCGCTGATCGCCGACGGCACCATCTACGGCGGCATGCTCCCGAAGATCCGCTGCGCGCTGGAAGCGGTACAGGGCGGCGTGCAGAGCGCCCACATCATCGACGGCCGGGTGCCCAACGCGGTGCTGCTGGAAATCTTCACCGACGTCGGCGTCGGTACCCTGATCACCAACCGCAAACGCGGTTGAGCGGTCACCCCTGCGGCGTTCTAGCCGTCGCAGGGGCCTGCCTCACGGCTGTCCGTCCAGCTCCTGCATCCGCGCCCGATCGCCGTCGAAGGCCGCGGTCGTCTTGCGCCTGATGGCTTCGTAGCGGTCCAGGTCGGCCTGCAGCCGTACCTGGTCGGCCGCTGCCGCATCCAGCCGCGCCTGGATGTCCTCGGGGAGAGCCTGGCCATTGCGCTGCAGCACCGCCGCCTGTTCCATCAGCTGCGCCTGCACCTGCCGGGCGGATTCCAGGTTGGCCTTCTTGATCTGCATCAGGCCTTCCAATTCGGAGAGCTTGCGGGCCTTCGCCCGGTCGACGTCCTCGACACTGCTGTAGAGCTTGCGCAACTGCTCGTCGGCCAGTGCCTGCTGCCGCGCCCGCTCACGGCGCTCGAGTTCTTCGGCGGGTAGCGCCGGCGCCACTTTGCGGATCACCCGGCCCTGCTCGTTGAGCACGTCGTAGCCCTTGCCGGCATATTCCGGGGGCACGCCCTGACGGTCGATGACCAGGGTCCCGTTGCGGTCCAGGTAGCGATACAACTCGGCACCCTGGCCAGCCAGCGGCAGGGCGAGCAGCACGAGGCTGGCGACAGCACGACGCACGACCATGACCGTCTCTCCTGGGGCTAGATCCCGTATTGGGCGCGGTAGTCCTGTACCGCGGGCAGATGACGCTTGAGCTCGGCGTCTTCCGCCAGGTATTCGAGCACCTGGTCCAGGGCGACGATGCTCAGCACCGGGATGCCGTAGTCACGCTCGACCTCCTGGATGGCCGACAGCTCGCCGCGGCCGCGCTCCTGGCGGTTGAGGGCGATGAGCACCCCGGCGGCGCTGGCGCCCTGGGCCTGGATGATCTGCATGACCTCGCGGATGGCGGTGCCGGCGGTGATGACGTCGTCGATGATCAGCGCGCGGCCGGTCAGCGGGGCGCCCACCAGCAGACCGCCTTCGCCGTGGTCCTTGGCTTCCTTGCGGTTGAAGCACCAGGGCGTGTCCTGGCCGTGATGCTCGGCCAGGGCTACCGCCGTGGCGGCCGCGAGCGGGATGCCTTTGTAGGCCGGGCCGAACAGCACGTCGAAGGGCAGCTTGGCCGCGACCAGCGCATCCGCGTAGCAGCGCCCGAGCTCGGCCAGGGCCGATCCGCTGTGGAACAGGCCGGCGTTGAAGAAATAGGGGCTGATGCGACCCGACTTCAGGGTGAATTCACCAAAGCGCAGAACTCCGCGCTCGATGGCGAAACGAATGAAATTACGCTGATACGCCTGCATATAAGTCCTTGCGCGGCTTGTATTTAGCTAAACCGGTTTAGCTCGGGTATCATACATCCACGATTTTTTGGGGGCCATTTATGCGGATCATCAGCTTGAACGTCAATGGTATTCAGGACGCTGTCGAGCGGGGCCTGTTGCCCTGGTTGAAGGCGCAGAATGCCGACGTGATCTGCCTGCAGGATACCCGCGCCTCTTCCTACGACATGGACGATCCGGCCTACGCCCTGGATGGCTACATCCTCTACGCCTGCGATGCCGAGGTGCCGTCCCAGGGCGGGGTGGCGCTCTACACGCGGGTCCAGCCGAAGGCGGTGATCAGCGGCCTGGGCTTCGAGTCCTGCGATCGCTTCGGCCGCTACCTGCAGGCAGACTTCGACAAGGTCAGCATCGCCACCCTGCTGTTGCCCTCGGGCAAGCGCGGCGACGAGGATCTGAACATGAAGTTCAAGTTCATGGACGACTTCACCCACTATCTGAACAAGCAGCGTCGCAAGCGTCGCGAGTACATCTATTGTGGCTCGCTGTACGTGGCGCACCAGAAGCAGGACGTGAAGAACTGGCGCGACTGCCAGCAGATCCCCGGCTTCCTCGCCCCGGAGCGGGCCTGGATGGACGAGGTGATCGGCAACATGGGCTATGTCGATGCCCTGCGCGAAGTCAGTCGCGAAGGCGACCAGTTCAGCTGGTGGCCCGACAGCGACCAGGCCGAGCACCTGAACCTGGGCTGGCGCTTCGACTACAACATCCTCACTCCCGGGCTGCGCCGCTTCGTGCGTTCCGCGCGCCTGCCGCGGCAACCGCGCTTCTCCCAGCACGCGCCGCTGATCGTCGACTACGACTGGACCCTGAGCATCTGATTCGGTCTTTGTCCTGCAAGCCAAAACCAGCCCGCGGCTCAGTGTCAGCCAGTTAAGCAGTGATCGCAGTCCGCTCTGGGCTTCCAGCTACCCCGGCGACCACAAAAACGCCGCGTTCTCTTCACGGGAACGCGGCGTTTTTCCTTGATTGATCGGCATTAGGGCCAATGCCGGGTTTTTGCATGGGTCACTATCTTTGACCGCTCAAGCTTTATCGCGGCCATGAGCCGCTCCTACAGGTGCATCGTGCCTTTGTAGGAGCAACTGTCTCATCGCGGCCATGCCGGTGCGCCGTAGCGACCGCTCTGGCTTGGACTATCGCGGCCATGGGCCGCTCCTACAAAGGCATCATCCCCTGTAGGAGCGGCCCATGGCCGCGATAAGTACAGTCTCCATCCGTTAACACACAGCCACCCATGGCTGTCCGACACGCTAGGCGAAGGCTCAACTGATCAGCATTAGGCTTCGGGCTGGTTTTCCCTGGGCGCCTACTTCACCAGGATGACCGGCAGCGGCACTTGGTGCACCACGCGGTGGGCCACGGAGCCGAGCAGCAGCCCGCTGAGCGAGCCCAGGCCGCGGGTGCCCATCACCACGGTATCCACCTCCAGCCGCCGGGCCATCTCGCCGATGGTCTCGGCGATGCCGCCGAAGCCGACGTGGGTCTTGGCCTCGATGCCGGCGTCCAGCAGCGCCGGCCGTGTCCTGGCCAGGATGTCCTCGGCCTTGTCCTGCAGGCTGCCGCGCCACTCGCGCAGGATGCGCTCGTCGAAGGGCGCGCCATAGATCTCCGGCTCGTTCTGGACGTTGAGCAGGTGCAGTTCCAGCGGCAGGCCGGCCTTCACCAGGTCGAGGACATAGCGCAGGGCATTGTCGGCGCTGGGAGAACCATCGTAGGCGACCAGGACGTTGTGCATGGGGCATCTCCACGAGAGGGGTATACCTTCATGCTAGACCGCGGACGCCAGGGGCGCTTGATTCAGATCAAGCGCCGGCCAGGGTTCAATGGCCCATCCAGTTGCGCGCGCCTTTAGGAATCACCTCCGATTCATCGAGCTTGCTGGCGAACATGCTCACGGCTTCCACGGCATCGCTGGCGCCGTCGCGGATCTGCACGATGACCGCCCCGGCCTGGTCGGCCAACTCCACTCCCTTGGCTACCCGCTCCTGGGTGCTTTCCATGCTGGCGACGGCTTCCTGGGTTTCGCCGAGGATCTTGCCGATCATGTCGGCGATCTCCGTCGTGGCGCTACTGGTGCGCCCCGCCAACTGGCGTACTTCATCGGCCACCACGGCGAAGCCACGGCCCTGGTCGCCCGCGCGGGCGGCCTCGATGGCGGCGTTGAGCGCCAGCAGGTTGGTCTGGTCGGCGATGCCACGGATGGTGTTGACGATGGCGGTGATCTGCTCGGAGCGCTCGCCTAGTTGGCTGATCACCCTGGCCGAGGCACTGACGTTCTGGGCGATTTCGCGCATCTCGCTGGTGGCGGCCTGGATGATCTGGGTGCCGTGCTCGGCGACCTTTTCGGTCTCGGCAGAGATGTGGTAGGCCCGCGAGGCGCTGCGCCCGTCGCTTTCGTGCTTCTCGACCCGCTCGCTGATGTCGCTGGCGTACTTGACCACCTTGCACAGACGGCCAGTCGCGTCGTACACCGGGTTGTAGCTCGCCTCCAGCCAGACCACCCGGCCATGCTTGCCCAGGCGCTTGAACTGGCCGCGAAAGAACTCGCCGGCATTCAGGCGCCGCCAGAAGTCGCCGTATTCGCTGCTGTTGACCAGGCTGGGCTCGCAGAACAGCCGATGATGCTGCCCCTGGATCTCGCCAAGGCTGTAGCCGAGGGTGGCGAGGAAGTTGTCGTTGGCGGTGAGGATGCGGCCGTCGAGGGCGAACTCGATGCAGGCGAGGGCGCGATCCAGTGCCTTGAGCTTGCTCTGGGCTTCGTGGTCGCGCTCGACCTGGCGGGTGACGTCCAGGGCGTATTTCACCACCTTGGCCGGGCGACCGCTGGCATCGAGCACCGGGGTATAGCTGGCCTCCAGCCAGAGCGTCCGCCCCTGGGCGTCGAGCCGCTGGAAGGTGCCGGAAACGAAATCGCCGCGCCCCAGGCGTGCCCAGAGGTCGCCGTAGTCGCGACTCTGCACCAGCGCGGGCGGACAGAGACTGCGGTGATGCTGGCCGATCAGGGTCGCGGCGCTATAGCCGGTCAGGCGCAAGAAGGTGTCGTTGGCGCTCAGGATCACACCGCCCAGATCGAATTCGATGACCGCCATGGAGCGTTCCACCGCCTGGATCAGGCCACGGCTCGCGGCAAGTTCCTCTTGCAACTGGGCAATAGTCTTTTTGTAGTGTGCGTTGAACATGGGACGCCTCGGCGTTCACGGGGGTGTAACCGCCCTTATCGACCTCTATTTGAAAGACTTTATCGGCGCTGAAGAGCGGTAGAAACGGAGCGCCCAGCGGCTGTCGCAAACGCGCCGGCCCGGGGCGTAAACAGGCATCTTGGGGGAAGTTCCCAGGCCTACCATCGCGGCCAAGGGGGTGGTTTTCACCGCCAACACAATTTGAGGAGCGCCGCGATGTTCAGCAAGCAGGACCGAATCCAGGGCTACGATGATGCGTTGTTCGCCGCCATGGGCGAGGAAGCGCGGCGCCAGGAGCATCACCTGGAGTTGATCGCCTCCGAGAACTACACCAGCCAGCGCGTCATGGAAGCCCAGGGCAGCGTGCTGACCAACAAGTACGCCGAAGGCTATCCGGGCAAGCGCTACTACGGCGGTTGCGAGCATGTCGACAAGGTTGAGCAACTGGCCATCGAGCGCGCCAAGCAGCTGTTCGGCGCCGACTATGCCAACGTCCAGCCGCATTCCGGTTCCCAGGCCAACGCCGCCGTCTACCTGGCGCTGCTGCAGGCCGGCGACACCATCCTCGGCATGAGCCTGGCCCATGGCGGCCACCTGACCCACGGTGCCAAGGTCAGCTCTTCCGGCAAGCTGTACAACGCGGTGCAGTACGGCATCAACACCGACACCGGGCTGATCGACTATGACGAGATCCAGCGTCTGGCCGAAGAGCACAAGCCCAAGATGATCGTGGCGGGCTTCTCCGCCTATTCCAAGACCCTGGACTTCCAGCGCTTCCGCGACATCGCCGACAGCGTGGGTGCCTACCTGTTCGTCGACATGGCCCATGTGGCCGGACTGGTCGCCGCCGGTGTCTATCCGAACCCGGTACCCTTCGCCGACGTGGTCACCACCACCACCCACAAGACCCTGCGCGGCCCCCGTGGCGGCCTGATCCTGTGCAAGGCCAACGCCGACATCGAGAAGAAGCTCAGCGCTGCCGTCTTCCCGGGCGCCCAGGGCGGTCCGCTGATGCACGTCATCGCCGGCAAGGCGGTCTGCTTCAAGGAAGCCCTGGAGCCGGGCTTCAAGACCTACCAGCAGCAGGTGATCAAGAACGCCCAGGCCATGGCCGGGGTGTTCAAGGCGCGCGGCTTCGACGTGGTCTCCGGTGGCACCGACAACCACCTGTTCCTGGTCAGCCTGATCAAGCAGGGCATCACCGGCAAGGACGCGGACGCCGCCCTGGGACGCGCCTGCATCACCGTGAACAAGAACGCCGTGCCCAACGATCCCCAGTCGCCCTTCGTGACCTCGGGTCTGCGCATCGGTACCCCGGCCCTGACCACCCGTGGCCTGGGCGTGAGCGAGAGCGAGCGCGTGGCGGGTTGGATCTGCGACATCCTCGACCACCTCGGCGATGCCGACGTGGAAGCCCAGGTGGCGCGCCAGGTAGCCGACCTGTGCCGTGACTATCCGGTGTATCGCTAACCGCTCCGATCCTGGCGCAACCCTATCCAACCCCTTTCCCGGTCGCGGGAAAGGGGAGTCGTCTGCAGGAGTCTCCAGATGCAACGCTATTCCGGCTTCGGCCTCTTCAAGCACTCCCTGAGCCACCACGAGAACTGGCAGCGCATGTGGCGCACCCCGACGCCCAAGCCGGTGTACGACGTGGTCATCGTCGGCGGTGGCGGCCATGGCCTGGCCACGGCCTACTACCTCGCCAAGCAATTCGGCGTGAAGAACGTCGCGGTGATCGAGAAGGGCTGGCTGGGTGGCGGCAACACCGCCCGTAACACCACCATCGTCCGTTCCAACTACCTGTGGGACGAGTCCGCGCATCTCTACGAGCATGCCATGAAGCTGTGGGAAGGCCTGTCCCAGGACCTCAACTACAACGTCATGTTCTCCCAGCGCGGCGTCTACAACCTCTGCCACACCCTGCAGGACATGCGCGATTCCGAGCGCCGGGTCAGCGCCAACCGCTTGAACGGCGTCGACGGCGAACTGCTCGATACCCGCCAGGTGGCCGAGGAGATCCCCTACCTGGACTGCAGCAAGAACACCCGCTACCCGATCCTCGGCGCCACCGTGCAACGTCGCGGTGGCGTGGCCCGTCACGACGCCGTGGCCTGGGGCTTCGCCCGTGCCGCCGACGCCCTCGGCGTCGACCTGATCCAGCAGACCGAGGTCACCGGCTTCCGCAAGCAGGATGGCAAGGTGATCGGCGTGGAAACCAATCGCGGCTTCATCGGCGCCCGGCGCGTCGGCGTGGTCACCGCCGGTAACTCCGGACACATGGCCAAGCTGGCCGGCTTCCGCCTGCCGCTGGAATCCCACCCGCTGCAGGCGCTGGTGTCCGAGCCGATCAAGCCCATCATCGACAGCGTCATCATGTCCAATGCGGTGCACGGCTACATCAGCCAGTCCGACAAGGGCGACCTGGTGATCGGCGCCGGTATCGACAGCTGGGTCGGTTACGGCCAACGCGGTTCCTACCCTGTGATCGAGCACACCCTGCAGGCCATCGTCGAGATGTTCCCGATCCTCTCGCGGGTACGCATGAACCGCCAGTGGGGCGGCATCGTCGACACCTCGCCCGACGCCTGCCCGATCATTTCCAAGACCCCGGTGGAAAACCTGTTCTTCAACTGCGGTTGGGGTACTGGCGGCTTCAAGGCCACGCCCGGCTCGGGCAACGTCTTCGCGGCGTCCCTCGCCTCCGGCGAGATGCATCCGCTGGCCAAGCCCTTCTCCATCGACCGTTTCCACACCGGCGCGCTGATCGACGAACACGGCGCAGCGGCCGTCGCGCACTAAGGAGCCCGAGCATGTTGTACATCCATTGCCCCCACTGCGGGGAATTGCGCTCCGAAGAAGAATTCCACGCCGCCGGCGAGGCGCACATTCCGCGGCCACTCGACCCCGAGGCCTGCAGCGACGCCGAGTGGGGCGACTACATGTTCTTCCGTGACAATCCGCGCGGTCTGCGTCACGAGCTGTGGGTCCATGCCTCGGGTTGCCGCCAGTACTTCAACGCCACCCGTAACACCGAGACCTACGAAATTCTCGAAACCTATCCGATCGGCGAGCAACCCCGCTTCACCGCCGAGCGAGGAGAGCGCACATGAGCCAGGTCCATCGACTCACCCAGGGCGGTCGCCTGGACCGCAGCCAGGCCATCACCTTCACCTTCAACGGTCAGACCTACCAGGGCTTCAAGGGTGACACCCTGGCCTCGGCGCTGCTGGCCAACGGCGTGGACGTGATCGGGCGCAGCTTCAAATATTCCCGGCCGCGCGGCATCGTCGCCGCCGGTGCCGAAGAGCCCAACGCCATCATGCAGATCGGCGCCACCGAGGCCACCCAGGTGCCCAACGTGCGGGCCACCCAGCAGGCGCTGTACCAGGGCCTGGTCTCCGCCAGCACCAACGGCTGGCCGAGCGTCAACAACGACCTCATGGGCATCCTCGGCAAGGTCGGCGGCAAGATGATGCCGCCCGGGTTCTACTACAAGACCTTCATGTATCCGCAGAATCTGTGGATGACCTACGAGAAGTACATCCGCAAGGCCGCCGGCCTCGGCCGGGCGCCGACCCAGGTCGATCCCGACACCTACGACAACTTCAACCAGCACTGCGACGTGCTGGTGGTGGGCGGTGGCGCCGCCGGTCTGGCCGCGGCCCTGGCCGCCGGTCGCAGCGGTGCTAGGGTGATCCTGGCCGACGAACAGGAAGAATTCGGTGGCAGCCTGCTGGACAGCCGCGAGCGTCTCGACGGCGCCCCGGCCGCTGACTGGGTGGCCAAGGCGGTGGCCGAGCTGCAGGGCCTGGACAACGTGGTCTTGCTGCCACGCGCCACGGTCAACGGCTATCACGACCACAACTTCCTCACCATCCACGAGCGCCTGACCGACCACCTCGGCGATCGCGCGCCCCATGGCCAGGTGCGTCAGCGTCTGCACCGCGTCCGCGCGACCCGCGTGGTGCTGGCCACCGGTGCCCACGAGCGGCCGCTGGTGTATGCCAACAACGACCTGCCGGGCAACATGGTGGCCGGCGCCGTCTCCACCTACATCCGCCGCTACGCCGTGGCGCCGGGCCAGCGCCTGGTGCTGTCCACCAATAACGATTATGCCTACCGCGTGGCCCTGGACTGGCTCGAAGCCGGTCGCCAGGTGGTGGCCGTGGCCGATGCGCGGCCCAATCCGCGCGGCGCCTGGGTCGAAGAGGTACGCAAGCGTGGCGTGCGCGTCATGGGCGGTACCGCCGTGAGCGAAGCCCGCGGCAGTACCCGGGTGACCGGCGCCAAGATCGCCACCATCGACCTGACCGCCTTCCGCACCCTGGGCGGCGGCGAGTGGCTGGACTGCGACCTCATCGCCACCTCCGGCGGCTACAGCCCGGTGGTCCACCTGGCCTCGCACCTGGGCGGTCGTCCGCAATGGCGTGACGACATCCAGGCCTTCGTGCCCGGTCCGGCGCCGCAGAAGCGCGTTTGCGCCGGTGGCGTGAACGGCGTCTTCGCCCTGGGCGACGTCCTCGCCGATGGTTTCGAAGCCGGCGCCACCGCGGCAGCCGAAGCCGGTGCCAAGGTCGTCAGCGGTGAACTGCCCCAGGCTGAATTCCGCCAGGAAGAGCCGAGCCTTGCACTGTTCCAGGTCCCCCACGACAAGCCGTCGTCGCGGGCCCCCAAGCAATTCGTCGACCTGCAGAACGACGTCACCGCCGCCGGCATCGAGCTGGCCTGCCGCGAGGGCTTCGAGTCCATCGAGCACGTCAAGCGCTACACCGCCATGGGCTTCGGCACCGACCAGGGCAAGCTGGGCAACATCAACGGCCTGGCCATCGCTGCTCGCGTGCAGAGCAAGGCCATCCCGGAAGTCGGCACCACCATGTTCCGCCCGAACTACACCCCGGTGACCTTCGGCGCCATCGCCGGGCGTCATTGCGGCGCGCTGTTCGAGCCCAAGCGCTACACCGCGCTGCATGCCTGGCACCTCAAGCAGGGCGCCCTGTTCGAGGACGTCGGCCAGTGGAAGCGCCCCTGGTACTTCCCCAAGGCGGGCGAGGACCTGCACGCCGCGGTCAACCGCGAGTGCCTGGCCGTACGCCGTAGCGTCGGCCTGCTGGATGCCTCCACCCTGGGCAAGATCGACATCCAGGGCAAGGATGCACGGGAATTCCTCAATCGCGTCTACACCAACGCCTGGACCAAGCTGGACATCGGCAAGGCCCGCTACGGCCTGATGTGCAAGGAAGACGGCATGGTCTTCGACGACGGCGTCACCGCCTGTCTCGCCGACAACCACTTCCTGATGACCACCACCACCGGCGGCGCCGCGCGCGTCTTCGAATGGCTGGAGCTGTATCACCAGACCGAATGGCCGGAGCTGGAGGTGTACTTCACCTCGGTCACCGACCACTGGGCGACCCTGACCCTTTCCGGCCCCAACAGCCGCAAGCTGCTGGCCAAGCTGACCGACATCGACCTGGACAATGCCGCCTTCCCCTTCATGGCCTGGAAGGAAGGTCAGGTGGCTGGCGTACCGGCGCGGGTGTTCCGCATCTCCTTCACCGGCGAACTCTCCTACGAGATCAACGTACCGGCCAACTACGCCATGGGCGTGCTGGAGCAGGTGGTCGCCGCGGGCAAGGAATTCGACCTCACCCCCTACGGCACCGAGACCATGCACGTGCTGCGGGCGGAGAAGGGCTTCATCATCATCGGCCAGGACACCGATGGTTCGGTCACGCCCCAGGACCTGGGCATGGGCTGGGCGGTGAGCCTGAACAAGAGCTTCTCCTTCATCGGCAAGCGCGGCATGCACCGCCAGGACTGCGTCCGCGAGAACCGCAAGCAACTGGTCGGCCTCAAGCCGCTGGATGCTCGCGATGTGCTGCCGGAAGGCTCGCAACTGGTGTTCGAGCGCAACCAGCCGATCCCCATGGACATGGTGGGCCACGTGACCTCCAGCTACTACAGCGCGACCCTGGGCTATGGCTTCGCCATGGCGATGGTCAAGGGTGGGCTGGGCCGTATGGGTCAAACCGTCTATGCCCCGCTGGCCGATGGCCGCTACATCGCTGCCGAGATCGTCTCGCCGGTGTTCTACGACCCCAAGGGTGAGCGGCAGAACGTCGCCTAACGAGGATAGCGCCCCATGAACGACATCAATGTGTACGACCAATACTCCGCCACGGCGCGCGCCGAGTCCCCGCTGTTCCACGCCGAGCTGAACAGGCTCGGCGGCCGGGGCCCGGCCACCGCCGGGGTGACCCTGCGCGAGCGGGCCCTGCTGGGTCACCTGGTGATTCGCGGCGACGCCCACGACGAAGGCTTCACCGGCGCCGTGCAGAGCGTGGTCGGCCTGGAAGTGCCCGGTCCGCTGGCCCTGACCCAGCAGGGCGAGAGCTCGCTGCAATGGCTCGGCCCGGACGAGTGGCTGCTGGTAGTGCCCGGTGGCAGCGAATTCGCTACCGAGCAGGCCCTGCGCCAGGCGCTGGGCGAGCGCCATGTCGCCATCGTCAACGTCGGTGGCGGCCAGACGCTGGTGGAGCTGAAGGGACCCAAGGTCCGCGAGGTACTGATGAAGTCCACCTCCTACGACGTCCATCCGAGCAATTTCCCGGTGGGCAAGGCGGTAGGTACGGTGTTCGCCAAGTCCCAACTGGTGATCCGCCATACGGCGGAAGATACCTGGGAGCTGGTGGTGCGCCGCAGCTTCGCCGACTACGTCTGGCTGTGGCTGCAGGACGCGAGTGCCGAGTACGGATTGCGCATCGAAGCCTGATCAGGGCTTGCGTCAATCGCGCTCCAGCGAACCCAACCTGCGTGAGGCGTAGGTCGGGTTCTGTGGTTTTGGCTTCATCTCCATGCAAAGGAATTCATCATGAGCCGCACGCCCGATACCTGGATTCTCACCGCCCAGAGCCCGAGTCGCCTCGGCACCGTGGACGTGGTCACCCGCTATCTGTTCGAGCAGGGCTGCTACGTCACCCAGCACCACAGCTTCGATGACCGTGAAGCCCAGCGCTTCTTCATCCGGGTGGAGTTCCAGGTACCGGCAGACTTCAACGAAGGCCTGTTCCGGGTCGGGCTGGATCTGCGCTTCACGCCCTTCGACATGACCTTCGAACTGGTACCGCCCGGCTATCGCGCCAAGGTCGCCATCATGGTCTCCAAGGCCGACCACTGCCTCAACGACCTGCTCTATCGCCAGCGCATCGGCCAGTTGCCCATGGACGTGGTGGCGGTCATCTCCAACCACCCGGACCTGGAGCCGCTGGCGGCCTGGCACGGTATTCCCTACCACCATTTCCCCCTCGATCCCCAGGACAAGCCGGCCCAGGAAGCCAAGGTCTGGCAGGTGCTGCAGGACACCGGCGCGGAGCTGGTCATCCTCGCTCGCTACATGCAGGTGCTGTCGCCCGAGCTGTGCCGCCGCCTGGATGGCTGGGCGATCAACATCCACCACTCGCTGCTGCCTGGCTTCAAGGGCGCGCGGCCCTATCACCAGGCCTATGCCAAGGGCGTCAAGCTGGTAGGCGCCACCGCGCACTACATCAACAACGACCTGGACGAAGGCCCGATCATCGCCCAGGGCGTCGAGCCGGTGGACCACGCCCACTATGCCGAGGATCTGGTCGCCAAGGGCCGCGACATCGAGTGCCTGACCCTGGCCCGGGCCGTGGGCTTCCACCTGGATCGCCGAGTCTTCCTCAATGCCGGAAGGACGGTGGTGCTCTAAGCATCTGTTCGCGATCTGCTGCGCGTCGGCCAAACGGCGTTGAACATGTCCTGGATTGCCAGCCTGGCCTGGGCGGCCCGGGCGGAATGCTCTTTTACCCCTCGTAAACTCGTGCGCGAGTCCGGTCCGCTTATTCAGGCAGTCGATTCGCTAGCATTCACCCTAGGGGCCAGCCGTTGGCTGTTACTCCCGTTGGTCGTTGCGCCCTGTTTGGCTCTCGCGCGATCGTGAACAGGCTCTTGGCGCGGCCATGGCGCGGTAGGTGTCGCCGTAACCGTAGCGTGGAAAACGGCGCAGCCTTTTCCACTGGGGCCCTGCGGCACGCCCTCACCCCAGCCCTCTCCCAAGGGGAGAGGGGGCTAGCCGAGCAGGCATTCATCTCCAGCAGCACCGGCAAGATCATGATCGATCATCGTGCCGCCACCTTGGGAGCAACTGTCCTTGCGCGACCATGGCGGTCCGTCGCAGTGGCCGCTCCTACGGGTACGAGGCTCGCCTGTAGGAGCAACTGTCTTGATCACGTATCGCGGCCATGGGCCGCTCCTACAGGGGATGAGGCTTTTGTAGGAGCGGCCCATGGCCGCGATAGTCCAAGCCAGAGCGGTCGCTACGGCGCACCGGCATGACCGCGACAAGACAGTTGCTCCTACGGGTCGATCATGTGGCAAGAGCCAGGGGGCGGGGTGGTGACCGTAGGGCGTTGCAGTGGGCGCGAGAGCAGGGCTGTTGTGGTGGCCAGCGGGAGAGAGGGCCCGGCACCCGCGCCTTTCCAGTAGACGGGGTGCCGGGGCCTGGTATCAGCCCGCCTGGGACAGCGGCGAGTGGACCGCGGGCGGTTCGACGTCTTCGCCGGCCTTCTCCAGATTCTTGCCCAGCAGGGCGTGGTAGAGCTCTTTGTCGCCGAGGATGCCCACGGCATGGCCGTCGGTTTCCAGCACCAGCTTGTGCCCGGTGTGATAGCGGATTTCCAGGGCATCGCGCATGCGGATATCGGCCGGGGCCAAGGTCGGCTGCCGCTGCAGGCTGGTGACCGGGGTACCCGGGGTCCAGCGTTGCAGGGCCAGGCTCTCGCCGCCGCGCCGCAGCGCCTTGACCTTCTGGCCATCCAGCGCCAACCAGATGTCGTGGCTGCGCTCCAGGCAGATCTCGTTGCCCTCGCGACCGCACTTGTCCAGGCCACGCATCAGGCTGTAGCCGCTGAGGACGTTGAGCGGATTGGTATGGGCGACGAAGGTACGCACGTACTCGTCGGCCGGGTTGAGGACGATGTCCTCGGGGCGACCGTGCTGGATGATGCGGCCGTCCTTCATGATGGCGATATTGGTGCCGATCTTCAGCGCCTCGTCCAGGTCGTGGCTGACGAAGACGATGGTCTTGTTGACCTTGGCCTGCAGCTGCAGCAGTTCATCCTGCAACTGCTGGCGGATCAGCGGATCGAGGGCGGAGAACGGCTCGTCCATCAGCAGGATGTCGGCATCCATGGCCAGGGCGCGGGCCAGACCCACGCGCTGCTGCATGCCGCCGGAGAGGGAATCCGGCTTCTTGTTGCGCCACTGGGTCAGACCGACCAGCTCCAGCTTCTCGTCGACCAGCTTCTTGCGCTCGGCGGCGGAGCGGCCTTGCATCTCCAGGCCGAAGCCGACGTTCTCGGCCACGGTCAGCCAGGGCATCAGGGCGAACTTCTGGAACACCATGGCGATGCGGGTGGTGCGCATGTCCTTGAGCACGGCGGGGGAGCAGTTGGCGATGTCCACCTCGCTACCTTTGTGCTCGATGAGCAGCTTGCCGCGGCTCACGGTATTGAGGCCGTTGATGCAGCGCAGCAGGCTGGACTTGCCCGAGCCGGACAGGCCCATGAGCACGCAGATCTCGCCCTTCTGGACCTCCAGGCAGGCGTCCTCGACGCCCAGCACCTGGCCGGTCTCCTGCAGGATCTCGCTGCGGCCCTTGCCTTGGTCGAGTAGCTCCAGGGCGCGCTTGTTCTGCTTGCCGAAGATGACGTCGACGTGTTCGAAACGAATGGCGGTCATGACTTATTTAACCTCGCGTGGGGCGGGTTGCTTGCACACCCGGTCGAGCAGGATGGCGATCAGGACGATGGACAGGCCGGCTTCGAAGCCCAGGGCGATGTCCGCGGTATTGAGGGCGTTCACCACCGGCTTGCCCAGGCCATCGGCACCCACCAGGGCGGCGATCACCACCATCGACAGCGAGAGCATGATGCACTGGGTGATACCGGCGCCGATGCTGGGCATGGCGTGGGGCAACTCGATGCGGGTCAGCAACTGCCAGCGCGAGCAGCCGAAGGCCTTGCCGGCGTCCATCAGTTCGGCGGGGACGTCCTGGATGCCCAGGCAGGTCAGGCGGATCGGCGCGGCGACGGCGAACACCACCGTGGAGATCAGGCCGGGCACCACGCCCAGGCCGAACAGGGTCAGGGTGGGGATCAGGTAGACGAAGGTGGGGACCGTCTGCATCAGGTCCAGTACCGGGCGCAGGCCGGTGTAGAACCAGGGCTTATGCGCGGCGAGGATGCCCAGGGGCACGCCGATGGCGATGCAGACCAGGGTGGCGAACACCACCTGGGCCAGGGTTTCCATGGTTTCCTGCCAGTAACCCAGGTTGAGGATCAGCAGCAGCGACGCTAGCGCGAACAGCGTGAGGCCGATGCTGCGTTGCAACAGATAGACACCCACGACGACCAGGGCGATGAAAGCCAGGGGGTTGAACCACATCAGGCCGGCGGTCAGGCCATGGATCAGGCCGGACAGGACGTCGGAGATCTTGTCGAAGACGCCGGCGCCGTGCAGCGTCAGCCAGTCGATGAAATCGGCGATCTGCTGGCCGAGAGGAAGTTTGTGGTCTGTTATCAACATAACGGTGCCCGTCAGCTAGGAGTGGACAGGTCGACGCACGAGATCCAGAGAATTCGTGCGGCGGCTGCGGCAAAACCCGCCCGAACCGGCGCGAGTCAGTCTGATGTTCTGGTCTACTAGGGTGCCAGAGTGGCCTTGGCCACCTGCGCAGCAGGTTCGCCAGTGCGTGAGGTCACGCCGGCCAACCACTGGTCCAGCACCTGCGGATGC
>NZ_JAVSJB010000005.1:0-422095 GCF_032027545.1 Pseudomonas oryzihabitans
TTTTTCCAGCTCTCGGACTGGGTTTGCGATGTGGGGCTTGAAAGCGGATGGATCTGGAACGGGAAGAAGGGGCAAGGAGTCACCTCTGCGTTTGCTGGCCAACCCCTCGATACCATACCTCTGCCACGCATCGACCCAGCGCTGCATTTGGGAGCGATTGAGACTAAATCGCTCACTAGCCCGTCGGATTGATAGGCCTTCGACGATCTGTCGCACCACCTCGATCTTGAAATCGATGCTGTGATAACGATAACGCTTTTGTAGAGCCGCTTTTCCGTGATTGGCATAGGCGCCAATCCATCCTTTTACCTGCACCACGCTGACGTCATGCGCCCTAGCGAGGTGGCCGTAGCTGCAATCGCCCTTTTGGTACTGAGCGACGATCTTCAATTTGAACGCTAGAGAGTACTTGGGCATGGTACGCCTTCAGGGCAGCGTCCAACTTTCGGGGGTCATTTCATGGCTGCGAGGAGCAAAGGGTCCCCAGGCTCCCGGCCATAGTAGCCATCCGCCGCCCCAACCTCCTGAGCAGTGATAGCGGTTTACCATTGTCCAGCCGACCGTGCTGATCGACAACGCAGGCCCAAGAACTACCAAGGGCATGCCATGTTCGATCTCTTTTTCAGGAAGAAAGCCCCACCCTCCGCGCCTGCAGGGCCCAGCAAACAGGGCTTCACCCAGCCGTCTGTAGGCCAGGATCTCCTGGCGCTCCCCCGCCGGCAGAAGCTCATCGAGAACATCTGGCAGCGGACGTCGCTGTCCCGCGAGCAGTTCGCCTCACTCTATCGGGATCCTCTCGGGCGCTACGCTGACCTGGTCCAGCAGCTTCCAGCTTCGGAAAACCACCACCATGCCTATCCCGGGGGCCTGCTCGACCACGGGCTGGAGATCGTCGCCTACGCACTGAAGATTCGGCAGAACTACCTCCTCCCCATCGGCGCACCGCCTGAGTCACAAGCAGCCCAGGCCGAAGCGTGGTCAGCAGCGGTAGCCTACGGCGCCCTCCTCCACGACTTGGGCAAGATCGCCGTCGACATCGAGGTCGTCCTCGAAGACGGCAAGCCATGGCACCCCTGGCACGGCCGCATTGAGAAGCCCTACCGCTTCAGATACGTCAAAGGTCGCGACTACCAACTTCATGGCGCTGCCTCAGCACTCGTCTATTTCCAGGTGCTGCCGCCCCACGTGCTGGACTGGCTCAGTGGATACCGCGAGCTATGGTCATCGCTGATCTTCGTCCTGGCCGGGCAATACCAGCATGCCGGCGTACTGGGCGAGATGATCGTCCAGGCCGACCAGGCGAGTGTCGCCCAGGAGCTCGGCGCCAACCCACAACGTGCGATGGAAGCCCCCAAGAATACGATCCAGCGTCAACTGGCAGATGGGTTGCGCACCCTTGTCATTGAGAAATTCAAGCTGAACCAGCCAGATGGGCCGTCGGATGGGTGGCTGACCCAGGATGCGCTATGGCTCGTCAGTAAGCCTGCCTCAGACCAGCTACGCGCATTGATGCTCTCTCAGGGCGTGGAAGGTATCCCCACGTCAAACGCCCCGTTCTTCAATCTGATTCAGGATCAGGCGATCATCCAGGTCAATACTCAGGACAAGGCAATCTGGAAGGCGAAGGTCGACAACGGCAAGGGGTGGAGTCAGACGTTTACCTTCTTGAAGGTTGCCCCTGCGCTGATCTGGCCGAACGCAGCTGATCGCCCACCTGCATTCAGCGGAACGCTCACGCTCGAGCAGACGGACGGTATAGAGCCAGAAGAGCAGCGGCCTGACGCAACGAGCGATATTGCTTCGCCAGCATTGCCGATATCACAACCCGTGACCGATGTCACAGTCTTCCCAAATCAGCCTCTTTCCGAAACACTGCCGCCGCCCGCATTCCAGACCGGTTTGGACGCAATGGATGACGCTCTCGCACTGGCCGATGAACTCCTCGGCAGTGCTCCTTCGCCTGTGATTACCGCAATCACGCAACCGACTCCTGAAACACTTCAGACCGTAGCGATAGAGGAAGACCCAGAGCCACTCCCAGCGCCAACTCCTTCCTCATCGAGCACAGGCGAATTGGGCCAGGCCTTCATGGAGTGGACGCGCCATGGCGTGCTTGCACACAAGCTGGTGATCAACGATGCCAAGGCGATGATTCATACGGTCGACGGGACGGCGTTTCTGGTCAGCCCAGGCTTGTTCAAACGCTATGCCTTGGAACACCCAGAGCTGCAGAAAGACGCTAAGGAGCGAAGCCTGGAACCCTGGCAACTGGTTCAGCGCGCATTCGAAAAGCTCAAGATCAACCGCAAGACCTCGGACAACCTCAACATCTGGACCTGCGACGTCGTAGGTCCCCGCAAATCCAAGTCCCTCAAGGGCTATCTGCTACAGGATCCTACCTTGATCTTCCCTCAGCCTCCTTTCGATAACGTCAGCCTGCGCCTCCAGACCGCGGAGGCAGACGCATGAGACTGAGTGAGCTCACGGAATGGTACATCGGCGTGCAGACGGACCTGCGGGAGGCCTCGAGGCGATGCCTGCGGGCCTCGACCAAGGCCATGATCAAACATTTCAAGGATGTCGAGGCTGACACCATCGAGCATCAACAGGTGGTTGAGTGGCGTAAAGACCGGGTAGATCGCAATCTGGAGCGAAAGAGTTGGAACACCTATTCCAACAACATGAAAACGATCTACCAGCTTGCCATGGACGAAGAGATCCTCAACCTCAGGCGCAATCCCTTTCGCAAGACAACGGTCAAGCTCATTACCAAACCAAAGAAGACGCTTACCCGCGTCGCCATCGAGCAGGCCCGCCTGTATCTACAGCAACTGGAGAGTGAAGAGAAGCTGACACACAAGCGGGCCAAAGCCACGCCCGCCTGGTTTTGGCGGTGTGTTTTCGAAATGTACTGGAGCACAGGCATGCGTCTGAGCGCCCTGCTCCACATCCGGCCCATGGACGTGAATCTGCCTGAGTTGAAGATCGTAGTCCGGGGCGAGGTCGAGAAGACCTACCGCCAATACGAGGTCCCGATCACTGAATCATTGGAGCCCTTGATTCGAAGGCTGTGTGAGGCAGCGAAAATCTCTGGTATCGGGCCTAGGGATCAGCTCTTCAACGTCAATCGCTTCTCGCATCACTACGAAAAAGAGGTGATGGATCCCGACCAGGTCGAGGCCTTTTACAAAAAGCTCAGCGCGGCAGTAGGCGTACGCATGACACCTCATCGCTTTCGCCATACCCTCGCCACCGATCTCATGAAAGAGGCGGATCGCAACATCAACGTTGTTCAGACCATTCTGAATCACACCAGTCTCACCACCACCATGGGCTATATCGAGACCGACTTCGAGATCATGCGCGAGGTATTGACCGAGCGTGAGTCACGCGCTCGCGCAGGTCGAAGGGTGGCGAGGGTCGACGAAAGCGGCGGTCGCAGGGTGTTAGAGCAGGCGCGCAGCCTGCCAGCGGAAGCACTTGCCACCCCGAGCAATGATGCCCAGCCACTACATCTGCTCCCAAACGGCAGAGCTGATCATCCCACGCTCGCCCTACAGCATGCGAACGAACGGCTAACACAGCGCCTGCCCCCAGCCTGTGACAGCCTCCATCATGCATCACCCGATACACCCTTACAGGCATCAGGGGGTTCCGCTGGCAATACGCCACCAGGCGGACCCGATCTCGCTACGATGCAGGCCTTAATGTCTGCGTTGCTTAATCAGCTGACGCAGTCAGGGGTATGCGTACCTATACCTGCACACTCTGGGAGCAGGGGTACAAGTCCAAGAGAGGGTGTCACTACACTCAGGCTCCCTCCACAGCCGGTGAGAATGCGCACCAGCCAGTCCCTTAGGGGAAGCTAAACCTCACGGCTGATACGCCAGACCTGACCGTCAGTCGGGAAACGTGATGCGCCTCTCAAGTTAGGATCGCCCGCGTTCGATAGCCCGTGCCGAGGATTTACCGCACGGGCACGCGAAAAAGCGCACAGCCATGCGGGTTTGGCTGTGCGCTATCGCGAATTGACATCAAGAATATGCGCAGCTATGTTTTGCGACAGACGGCTGCTGTCTGCGCTGCGCTGTATCTGCTTCTCCCCAGCAAACCTCTTCTCTGATTGGAAAAGGCTCACCAGGAATGAAATGGTGGGTCGTGTAGGATTCGAACCTACGACCAATTGGTTAAAAGCCAACTGCTCTACCGACTGAGCTAACGACCCGTTAGTGGGCGCCATTCTAGCGATTTTCTCAGGAGAATCAACACCCTAGATTAATTTTTTTACCGGTAGCGAGTCGGGTCGGCGATTCCGGCGGCCTTGAAGCCGTCGGCGCGCAGGCGGCAGCTGTCGCAACGGCCGCAGGCTTCGCCTTCGTCGCTGGCCTGATAGCAGGACACCGTCAGGCCATAGTCGACGCCCAGTTGGGTACCGGCCTGGACGATCTGGGCCTTGGACATGAACTGCAAGGGCGCCTCGATCTTGAAGGTATCGCCTTCCACGCCGGCCTTGGTGGCGAGGTTGGCCAGACGCTCGAAGGCTTCGACGAACTCCGGTCGGCAATCCGGGTAGCCGGAGTAGTCCACGGCATTCACGCCGATGAACAGATGCCTGGCGCCAAGCACCTCGGCCCAACCTAAGGCGAGGGACAGGAACACCGTATTGCGCGCGGGCACATAGGTGACCGGAATGCCCTCCCCCGGCGCTTCCGGCACGGCGATGTTCGGATCGGTGAGCGCCGAGCCACCGATGCCGTCGAGATTCAGGCCTATCACCTTATGCTCGACGACGCCCAGCTGGCGCGCTACACGTTCAGCGGCGTGCAATTCGGCTCTATGGCGTTGGCCGTAGTCGAAACTCATGGAGTAGCAGGCGAAGCCCTGGGCCCTGGCCATGGCGACCACGGTGGCGGAATCGAGACCGCCGGAAAGAAGGATGACGGCTTTTGGCTGGTTCATGCTCAGTGTCCTGGTTCGTCGTTCCAGAGAAGCTTGTGCAACTGCAGCTGGAAGCGCACCGACAGATTGTCGGCCACGATCCACTCCGCCAGCTCCCGCGGCACGACCTGGCCATGGCTGGGCGAGAACAACACCTCACCCGCCCGCTGCTCCAGGCGATACTCGATCAGCTTGGAAACAGCCCAGTCGTAGTCCTCACGGGAGCAGATGACGAATTTCACCTGATCGTTGGGCGTGAGATGGGCGATGTTGCTGTAGAGGTTGCGTCCCATCTCGCCCGATCCCGGCGTCTTGAGATCGACGACCTTGCTGACGCGCAAATCGACACCGCTGACGTCCAGTGCGCCGCTGGTTTCCAGGGACACCTGGTAACCGGCATCGCACAGCCGCTCGAGCAGCTTGAGGCAATTGGGTTGTGCCAGGGGTTCGCCCCCCGTCACGCAGATGTGGCGCGGGCGATAACTCGCTACCTGCTCCAGTATGCCGTCGAGGTGATGGATCTCACCGCCGGTGAAGGCATAGGCCGTGTCGCAGTACTGGCAGCGCAGTGGGCAACCAGTCAGACGAACGAAGACGGTGGGCAGGCCGGCGGTGCGCGCCTCGCCCTGCAGCGAATAGAAGATCTCGGTAAGACGTAGGGTATCTTTTTGCATGGAAGCCACGGGCGTGACGGCTAAACAGGCCATCCGCCTCCGTTGCGGTAGATGAAAGAAAAAAGCCTGCGCTAGGGCAGGCTTTTCAGATCCCGCTGCGCTAGCTGCGCAGCGGATGTCCCGGGATACTGGCTGATGACCTGCTGGTACATCCCCTTGGCCCGATCGGTATGGCCGAGCTTCTGCTCGACCCCACCCAATTTGTATAGCGAATCCGGCACCTTGTTGCTGGTGGGATAGGCCTGACTGACCCTGGCGAAAGCCTGACCCGCGGCCTGCAGATCACCCTTGGCCAGATTCACTTCGCCCAGCCAGTACTGGGCATTGCCGGCGTACTGACTGTTCGGGTACTTGCGCAGGAAGGCATTGAATGCCTGACTGGCCTTGTCGAAATCCTTGGCTTTGATCAGGTCGAAGGCAGCGTCGTAGTACAGCTTTTCCTTCGCCGGATCGCCCGGCTCGTTGCTGGCAGCCGGAGCACCGGCCGGAGTGGGCGGTGTTGGCGTGCTATTGGCGGCGATGGCGCCGTTCTGTGTGGCACCTGCACCTGCACCTGCGGCAGGAGCGGAAGAAAGCTGAGAAATGCGGCCATCCAGATCCTGGTAACGATCCAATCCTTCCTGCTTGAGCTGGCGGATTTCGTTTTCCTGGACCTCCACCTGGCCCCGCAGGCGCGCGATATCGTCCTGCATCTGTTGCAACTGCATGAAGAGTTGACCCATGCCGGAAACGGGAGCCCCGTTCCCGGCACTGGCCACGCCTGCGTTGCCATAACCCTGCCCAGCGGACTGGGCAGGGGCATAGCTACCATCCTGTACGGGAACCTGAGCCCCGGCGACAACCGGTACACCGAGGGTCAGGGCGATCAAGAACTGCAGGCGCTTGGACATCGTTTATTACTTCTTCAGCTCAACGCGACGGTTCTGAGCCCAGGAAGCTTCGTCGTGACCGACGGCAACCGGACGCTCTTTACCGTAGGAAACCACTTCCAGCTGAGCCGGGGAAACGCCCTGCAGGACCAGGTAACGCTGAACGGCCTTGGCACGACGCTCACCCAGAGCCAAGTTGTACTCGCGGGTGCCGCGCTCGTCGGTGTGACCTTCCAGAACGACACGCTGGCCGCTGGCCTTCAGGTCGCGAGCGTGAACGTCCAGAGCACGCATGGCTTCCGGCTTCAGGTCGGAGCTGTCGTACTCGAAGTAGAAGGTGGTGATGGCGCGCAGAGCGGCTTCGTCGCCCATGCTGCCGTCGACGGCACCAGCGTTGGCACCATAGCCAGCGTTCGGGTCGACAGCACCGGCGCCAGCGCCAGCGCCTTCACCGGAGGCGTCGCCGCCCTTGGAGGAACAGCCCACGGCAACAGCCATGGCCAGAGCCAGTGCAGCGAACTTGCCGAATTTCAGCATTTCCATCATGTAACTCCTAAAAGAACCGCAATGTTGGTGTTTCTAAGGACTTTTCTAATTAGCCGTCAGTTCAGGTAAGGAGACCAGGAAGGCTCGCGCACATCACCCTGGGCGGTGGGAAGAGGAATCCGGACGCGACCATTGATGGAGACAAGCATCAGTACGCCTCGGTCCTGCTGGCGGGTGGCGTAGATTAGCATGGTGCCATTGGGCGCGACAGTGGGCGAGTCGTTCAGACTGGTGTTGGAAAGTACCCGCACAGAGCCGCGTTGCAGGTCTTGGGCAGCGATCTGGAAGTTGGTGAAACCTTCCTGGCGATGCACCATGACCAGGGTCTTTTCGTCCGCCGAAAGTTTCGGGTTGGCATTGTAGTTGCCGACGAAAGTCACGCGCTCAGCACCACCGCCATTGACGCTGGTCTTGTAGATCTGCGGCTTGCCGGAGCGGTCGGAGGTGAAATAGATGGTCTGGCCATCCTTGCCCCAGAAAGGCTCGGTATCGATGGCCGAGTCATTCGTCACGCGACGAATGGCACGGGAGCCCAGATCCATCACGTAGATCTCGGGGTTACCGTCCTTGGATAGCACGAAAGCCAGACGATTGCCATCGGGCGAGAACGCCGGGGCGCCATTCAGGCCTTCGAAGTTGGTCAGTTGCTCACGGCGACCAGTATCGATGTACTGCATAAAGATGCGCGGACGCTGCTGCTCGAAGGAGACGTAGGCGATACGCTTGCCATCCGGCGCGAAGCGCGGCGACAGGATCGGCTCGCGGGACTGCAGCAAGGTCACCGAACGGGCACCGTCGTAGTCGGCGCGCTGCAGGGTATAGCGGGTGTTGGTGGCGGAGAAGCGCTCGGCGGTCACGTAGAGAATACGCGTCGAGAAGGCACCCTTGACGCCGGTCAGCTTCTCGTAGGCCTGGTCCGAGATGAAGTGCGCCATGTCGCGCAACTGGTCGGTACCCCCGCCGACGTTGCCGGTCATGACCTGCTGCTCGGTGGAGACATTGAACAGGGCGTAGGTGATCTGCAGGCGACCACCATTGGGCACGACGTTGCCGACCAGCACGTAGTTGGCACCCAGGGCCTTCCAGTCACGGAAGATCACTTCGCTGGCCTGGGTCGGCTGGCTCAGCATGTTCTGCCGCGGAATGGGCGAGAACACCCCGGAGTTGCGCATGTCGTCGCTGACGATGTTGGCGATGTCCTCCGGTAGCGGCTGACCACCCTGCCAGCCGAACGGCACGACGGCGATCGGTATGGCGCGATCACTACCGCTGGAGATCACCAGCGGATCGGCCGCCTGGGCGGAGCCCACCACCAGGACCAGGCCCAGCAGGATGTAACGGATCAGGGTGTTCACAGACTCAGGTCCTCCGGTTTGAAGATCATGCGGCGCTGACGGTACAGCTGATCGAAGGTCTTGCGATCCAGCTGCTGCAGCTCGCGGATACGACCGACGTTACGCACGGCCGATACCGCTGAATTATCGAATTCCTTGTTGCCACTGGAGCGGGTCACCGTGGCGCCGGTGATGGTGCCATCCGGCAGCATGTTGATCTGCACCTCGACGCTCATACCGTTGCGCGCCGATTGCGGACGGGTCCACTGCTCGCTGACCAGACGCACGATCAGGTCATCGAAGCTGGACGCCACTTCATCGCCCTGCTCGTCGGCCAGGGCCTGTTGCCGCTGGGTGTCTTCCGACAACAGCTCGGCCAGGGCCTGGGCCTTCTTGTCTTCCGCCGCCTTGCGCGCGGCCGCCTGGGCGGCCTTCTTCTTGGCGTCGTCAGCCGCCTTCTTCTTCGCCGCTTCCGCAGCGGCTTCCTTCTTGGCCGCATCGGCAGCCGCTTTCTGCTTGGCTTCTTCCGCGGCCTTCTGCTTGGCCGCCTCGGCTGCCTTAGCCTTGGCCGCTTCGTCGGCTGCCTTTTGCTTGGCGGCTTCGTCGGCTTTCTTCTTGGCGATGTCCGCCTGCTTCTTCTGCTCGGCGGCCTGCTTGGCTTCCGCGGTCGCCTTGGCGGCATCCGCCTGTTTCTCGGCCTCGGCCTTGGCTTCGGCGGCCTTGGCCGCCGCTTCCGCTTGCTGCGCCTTTCGAGCGTCGTCGGCTTTCTTTTGTTCCGCGGCCTGCTGCTGGGCTTCCTTCTGCTCGGCCGCCTTGGCGGCCGCTGCTTCACGCTGGGCTTCCTGTTGCTGGCGACGCTGCTCCAGTTGCTCCTGCTCGTACTGCTTGGCAGCGGTCTTCTTCGCCTCGCCGGCCAGCTTCTGCTCGGTCTGGACCTGAGCCGAGCTCTTGGATTTGAGCTGGACCAAGGTCGCCTGGACGACCGGGCGGGACTGGGGCAATTCAGGCGTGAAGGCGAAGCTGACAAACAGCAGGCCGAAGATCAGCACATGCAGGGCAACCGCCCAGATGACCGGCCAGAAATAACTTTCGGACGACGAAGGCTCGCGGTGTCGCATCAAGGCGCCTCGGTAATCAACCCGACGTTGGGTACGCCGGCCTGTTGCAAGGCCCCCATGGCGCCGGCGACGACCCCATAGTTGGCGGCCTTGTCACCGCGGATGAACACCTGGGTGTCCGCACGTTGACGCATGATGGCACCGACCTGCTGACTCAGTTGTGACAGGGATACCGCAGTCTCGGACTTGGCTTTCTGATCGGTATCCACCTCGGAACCGACGTTCCAGTAGTAGGTGCCGTCGGCCTTCACCGAAACGGTGAGGATCTGCTTGTCGTTGTCCTGCGGCAGGGCTTGGCTGTCGACCTTGGGCAGGTCGACCTTCACGCCCTGGTTGAGCATGGGCGCCGTCACCATGAAGATAACGAGGAGCACCAACATCACATCGATGTAGGGCACCACGTTCATCTCGGCGACGGGCTTGCGTTTCTGGCGGCGAGGGACCATGGGATACCTCTTTATTCGTCGCTGGTGTGGACTTTGCGGTGCAGGATTGCCTGGAATTCGTCCGCAAAGGTGTAGTAGCGGTTGATCAGCATTTCCGAGCGGGAGGCGAAGCGGTTGTAGGCCACGACGGCGGGAATGGCGGCGAACAGACCGATGGCGGTGGCGATCAGGGCTTCGGCGATGCCGGGAGCTACGGTGGCCAGGGTCGCCTGCTGGGCGGTGGATAGACCACGGAAGGAGTTCATGATGCCCCAGACGGTACCGAACAGACCCACGTAGGGGCTGGTGGAACCGACGGTGGCCAGGAACGGCAGGGCCTGCTCGAGCTTTTCTTCTTCACGGGAGATGGCGACGCGCATGGCACGGGCTACACCTTCCATCACGGCATCGGGATCGACGCCGGGCTGCTGGCGCAGGCGGGAGAACTCCTTGAAGCCGGCACGGAAGATCTGCTCGACGCCGGAATCCGGATCGGGGTTGCTGCCGGCCTGGCGATAGAGCTTGGACAGGTCGATGCCCGACCAGAATTTCTCTTCGAAGGCGTCCAGCGCACGCTTGGCGGCGCGCATGGCGTTGCCGCGCTGGATGATCATGATCCAGGACGTGACGGAGGCTGCGACCAAGATGAGCATCACCAGTTGTACCACCAGACTGGCGTTGGCGATGAGGCTCCACATGGACGTATGGTCGACGTTGGGTTGCACGCTTAATCTCCTGATTGAATTGACGCCGGATTTCCGGCAAGAACCGTTCGCATGGCTTCGGGCATGGCCCTGGGCCTGAAGCTGTCGGCACGCACGCAGGCGACCGTCACCCACCCCTCACAGAGCAGGACATCATCCTTCGCGCGCCGAACCTCCTGGTGAAACCTGAGGCTGGCACGCTTCGCTTCGACCACCTCCGCGCCGATCAGCAGTTCGTCATCCAGGCGCGCGGGCGCATGGTAGCGCGCTTCGCTGCTGTGGACGACGAAGAGCAGACCTTCCTGGACGAGTTCGGACTGGGCATAGCCCAGCGCGCGCAGTCGCTCGGTGCGGGCGCGTTCCATGAATTTGAGGTAGTTGACGTAATAGACGATGCCGCCGGCATCGGTATCTTCGTAATAGACACGACACCTGAGGACGGGCGACGACGGGCTCCGCGGTTGCGCGTGCATACTCTAGAACCTAGCCTCGCCGTTGCCAATCAGAAATGTTCGCAACTGCATTTAGTTACCATTGACCTCGAACAGATCGGGCGTACCACCCTGGGCCAGGCGCGATGGCAGGTTGAGTCCGAAGTGCAAATAGGCATGCCGGGTCACTACCCGCCCGCGCGGCGTGCGCATGATATAGCCTTGCTGGATCAGATAGGGTTCCAGGACGTCTTCGATGGTGTGACGCTCTTCGCTGATAGCGGCGGCAAGACTGTCCACGCCCACCGGCCCACCGTCGAACTTGTCGATCATGGTCAATAGCAGCCGGCGATCCTGGTGATCGAAGCCCTGGGCGTCGACGTCCAGCAGGTCCAGGGCTCGACCAGCGATGTCGTGGCTGATGTGCCCCTGCCCGCGCACTTCGGCGAAGTCGCGCACCCGGCGCAGCAGCCGGTTCGCGATCCGCGGCGTACCGCGCGCGCGACGGGCGATTTCCAGGGCACCTTCGGCTTCGATGGCCAGTCCCAGGATGCCAGCGGAGCGGGTGACGATGGTGGCCAGGTCCGCGGTGCCATAGAACTCCAGGCGCTGGACGATCCCGAAGCGGTCACGCAGCGGGTTGGTCAGCATGCCGGCCCGGGTGGTGGCACCCACCAGAGTGAAGGGCGGCAGGTCCAGCTTGATGGAGCGCGCCGCCGGGCCTTCGCCGATCATGATGTCGAGCTGGTAGTCCTCCATCGCCGGATAGAGCACCTCTTCGACGATGGGTGACAGCCGATGGATCTCGTCGATGAAGAGCACATCGCCCGCTTCCAGGTTGGTCAGCAGCGCGGCAAGGTCGCCCGGGCGCTCCAGCACGGGCCCCGAGGTGCTCTTCAGGGAAACCTGCATTTCCTGGGCGATGATGTTGGCCAGGGTGGTCTTGCCCAGTCCGGGGGGGCCGAAGATCAGGGTATGGTCGAGCGCCTCTCCCCTGCCCCTCGCCGCCTGAATGAACAGCCCCATCTGGTCGCGCACCACCGGCTGGCCGATGTAGTCCGCCAGGCGCACCGGACGGATGGCGCGGTCCTGAAAATCTTCACGGTCGCGGCCGCTGCCCGAGATGAGACGATCGGTTTCTATCATGGGATCAGACCATGCCCTTCAGGGCGCGACGGATGAGTTCCTCGCTGGAAAGGTCTTCCCCTTCCACGGCAGCGACGGCGCGACTGGCTTCCTGGGGCTTGAAGCCCAGGGCGACCAGGGCGCTGACCGCATCGGCTTCGGCGCTGGCGACAACCGGCGCCTGGTTCGGCAGGACCAGGGGCGCGATGGTGGGCAGGTTTTCCCAGGCCTTGAATCTGTCCTTGAGCTCGACCAGCAGGCGCTCGGCGGTCTTCTTGCCCACGCCCGGCACCTTGACCAGGACGGAGGTGTCCTGGGCCTGAACACAGCGAACCAATTCATCCACCTCGAGACTGGACATCAACGCCAGGGCCAACTTGGGGCCGACACCATTGAGTCGGATCAGCTCGCGAAACAGCTCACGCTCGCGTTTTTCGCCGAACCCGTACAGCAGGTGCGCATCTTCCCGTACCACGAGGTGGGTATGCAATGTGACGACTTCACCTTGGGCCGGCAGCCGATAAAGGGTCGTCATGGGCACCTCGACCTCATAGCCGACTCCACCCACGTCGAGCAGGAGATGGGGTGGCTGCTTTTCCGCCAGGGTGCCAAGTAGACGACCGATCACAGGGATACCTTCCTAACGCTGGAGCGAGATGGTTGAGCGGATAGCACTAGAGCCGCAGACGACCGCCACGGCGGCGGGTCGCCAGCAAGCCATGGGGGACCAGGCTCTGCCGGGTGTGGGCATGGCACAGGGCGATGGCCAGGGCGTCGGAGGCGTCGATCTGGGGTTTTTCGGTCAGTCGCAGCAGGTGCATGACCATCAGCATCACCTGCTGCTTGTCCGCGCCGCCGCTACCGACCACCGCTTGCTTGACCTGGCTCGCGGTGTACTCGGAGATCTCCAGGCCACCTTCGGCACCCGCGACGATGGCTGCCCCGCGCGCCTGACCCAGCTTGAGCGCCGAGTCGGCATTGCGCGCCATGAACACCTGCTCGATGCCCATGGTCACCGGCCCGTACTGGGCGATGACATCGCGCACGCCGCGATAGACGATTTGCAACCGCTCCGGCAAGGGACCGTTGCCGGTGCGAATGCAGCCCGAGGCGACGTATTCGCAGCCGCGCCCGGTGTCGCGCACCACGCCGAAGCCGGTCAGCCGGGAGCCCGGGTCGATGCCCAGCACCAGGGTACCGGGAGCATCGGGCGGCAGGCGCTCGTAGAGGGACATCAGCCGAGCTGCGCCATGACGTCGTCGGGGATGTCGGCGTTGGAGTAGACGTTCTGTACGTCGTCCAGGTCTTCGAGCATGTCGATCAGCTTGAGTACCTTCTGCGCGGTCTCCAGGTCCAGGGTCGCGGAGGTCGAGGGGATCATGGTCACCTCGGCTTCGTCGGCCTTGTAGCCAGCGGCGGTCAGGGCCTCGTTGACGGCGATGAAGTCGGCGAAGCTGGTGAAGACGTCGATGGAGCCATCGTCGTTGGCGACCACGTCATCGGCACCTGCTTCCAGAGCCGCTTCCATCAGGGCGTCTTCGTCCAGGCCGGGCGCATAGCTGATCTGGCCCTTGCGCTCGAACAGGTAGGCCACCGAACCATCGGTGCCCAGGTTGCCGCCGCACTTGTTGAAGGCATGGCGGACTTCGGCGGCGGTGCGGTTGCGGTTGTCGGTCATGGCCTCGACGATGATGGCAACGCCGCTCGGGGCATAGCCTTCATAGGTCAGTTCCTCGACGTTCTCGCCTTCACCGGCACCCACACCGCGGGCGATGGCCCTGTCGATGGTGTCGCGGGTCATGTTGGCGGTGAGCGCCTTGTCCACCGCCAGACGCAGGCGGGGGTTGTCGGCAGGGACGCCGCCACCCTGGCGCGCGGCCACGGTCAGCTCGCGGATGATCTTGGTGAAGATCTTGCCTTTCTTGGCGTCCTGGCGTTCTTTGCGGTGCTTGATGTTGGCCCATTTGGAATGACCGGCCATGAGCTACTCCACTGTCTTGACGATGACTACGCCCGGCGACGAGGACCGCGACGCAGCGAAAACGAAGATAACGGAGGGCGTCCGCAGCGGCCGCCCTCCTCCGGTAGGTCTTATTCCGCCTTGGGCTGCTCGCGCAGACGGATGTGCAGCTCGCGCAGGGCCTTGGCGTCGACCGCGCCGGGCGCCTGGGTCATGACGTCGGCTGCGCTTTGGGTTTTCGGGAAGGCGATGACTTCACGAATGGACGAGGCGCCGGTCATCAGCATCACCAGGCGATCCAGGCCGAAGGCCAGGCCACCATGGGGCGGTGCGCCGAACTTCAGGGCGTCCAGCAGGAAGCCGAACTTCTCTTCCTGTTCCTCCGCGCTGATCCCCAGCACCTCGAAGACGGCCTGCTGCATCTTCTTGTCGTGGATACGGATGGAACCGCCGCCCAGCTCGGTACCGTTGAGCACCATGTCGTAGGCGCGCGACAGCGCGGCACCGGGGTTGGCCTTGAGCTCTTGCGGGCTGCACTTGGGCGAGGTGAAGGGGTGGTGCATGGCAGTCAGGCTGCCGTCGTCGTTTTCCTCGAACATCGGGAAGTCGACGACCCACAGCGGGGCCCACTGGCAGGTCAGCAGGTTCAGGTCGTGGCCGAGCTTGATGCGCAGGGCGCCCAGGGCCTCGGAGACGATCTTGGTCTTGTCCGCGCCGAAGAAGACGATGTCGCCATCCACGGCGCCGACGCGGTCGAGGATGACGTTGATGTTGTCCAGCGGGATGTTCTTGACGATGGGCGACTGCAGGCCCTCGACGCCGGCGGCGCGCTCATTGACCTTGATGTAGGCCAGGCCCTTGGCGCCGTAGATGCCGACGAACTTGGTGTAATCGTCGATCTGCTTGCGCGGCATGCTCGCCCCGCCCGGCACCCGCAGGGCGGCGACGCGGCACTTGGGATCGTTGGCCGGACCGGCGAAGACCTTGAAGTCGACGTCCTTGAGCTGGTCTTCCACATCCACCAACTCCAGCGGGATGCGCAGGTCCGGCTTGTCGGAACCGAAGCGACGCATGGCGTCGGCCAGGGTCATGTGCGGAAGCGTACCGAATTCGACGTCCAGCACTTCCTTGAACAGGTTGCGCACCATGGTCTCGGTGATGTCCATGATGTCTTTTTCATCGAGGAAGCTGGTCTCGATGTCGATCTGGGTGAATTCCGGCTGGCGGTCGGCACGCAGGTCTTCGTCACGGAAGCACTTGGCGATCTGGTAGTAGCGATCGAAGCCGGCGACCATCAGCAGCTGCTTGAACAGCTGGGGCGACTGCGGCAGGGCGAAGAAGCTGCCGGGATGGGTGCGGCTGGGCACCAGGTAGTCGCGGGCACCCTCGGGGGTGGCACGGGTCAGGATCGGGGTTTCCACGTCGAGGAAACCGTTTTCGTCCAGATAGCGGCGGATACTGGAGGTGATGCGTGAACGCAGCTTCAGCTTCTCGGCCATCTCCGGACGACGCAGATCGATGAAGCGATAGCGCAGGCGGGTCTCTTCGCCGACATCGGTGTATTCGTTGAGCGGGAACGGCGGAGTCTCAGCCTCGTTGAGCACCTCCAGCTCGTAGCCCAGTACCTCGATGGCGCCGGAAGCCATGTTGGCGTTGCGCGCGCCCTCGGGACGCAGACGTACCTTGCCGGTGAGCTTGACCACGTATTCGCTGCGCACGCGGTCGGCCTTGGCGAAGGTCTCGGCGCGATCCGGATCGAACACCACCTGGGCCAGGCCTTCGCGATCACGGATGTCGAGGAAGATGACCCCGCCGTGGTCACGGCGGCGGTGGACCCAACCGCAGAGGGTGATTTCCTGGCCGTCCAGGCTCTCGTTCAACTGGCCGCAATAGTGGCTGCGCATCATGATGGTGTTTTCGCTTCTCTAGAACAGGCTGAATGCGTGGAGGCGCCAGGCCGGCAAGGCAGGGCGCTCGACTGAACGGGAGATTCTATATCATCCGTCACGATTTTACCGTAGCAGGCCACGCAGCTCGACACGTGAACACTGGCTAAACGGCCAGCGGTTCTGTGGTAGCCTCGGGGCCTTTCGCAACCGACCGCAAAGGAGCTGTCAGCATGGAAATCAACATCGGAATCGCCGAACAGGATCGTGCCCAGATCGCCGAGGGCCTGTCGCGCCTGCTGGCCGATACCTACACCCTGTATCTGAAGACCCACAACTTCCACTGGAACGTGACCGGGCCGATGTTCAATACCCTGCACCTGATGTTCGAGACCCAGTACACCGAGCTGGCCGTGGCGGTGGACGACATCGCCGAGCGCATCCGCGCCCTGGGTTTCCCGGCGCCGGGCACCTATGCCGCCTATGCCCGCCTGTCGAGCATCAAGGAAGAGGAAGGCATCCCGGACGCCCAGGAGATGATCCGCCTGCTGGTGCAGGGCCAGGAAGCCGTGGTGCGTACCGCCCGGGGTATCTTCCCGCTGCTGGACAAGGTCAGCGACGAGCCTACCGCCGACCTGCTGACACAGCGCATGCAGATCCACGAGAAGACCGCCTGGATGCTGCGCAGCCTGCTGGCCGCCTGAGGCGACACTCCGCCGCGGGTGCACGTCCGCGGCGGTGCCACGATTGAGCGACCTTCACCTTTTGGGTTTAATAAGGACGCGCCTTCCGCGCCGGGTCACGCCGCTGCCGTGCATAGCCACAGCAGTTTCGGCAGATCCGAGTTCTTGACCCCAAGGTGATTTCACATTGAACACGTTATCTACTGTCCATGTCGTGGTGGGCGCTGCTGCGCTCCTGTTATCGGCCATTCCCGGACTGCAGTCCGATACCTCTTCCTTCGATCAACCCGAGTCCATCCATCTGGCCCTGCTGGGTCTTGCCACCCTCCTCTTCACGCCCTTCTCCCGTAGCCGCAGCAGCGGCGCCCAGAAATTCGCCAGCGCCCTGCTGGTGATCGCCGTCGTGGTGCAGACATTCATCCTGCTCGCACCGCTCTCTTACATCGGCGGCGTCCCCGCCGAACTGCTGCCGCTGGGGCTGACCCTGATCGCGGCCCTGGCCAGCCTGCCGGAGAAGTTTCGCGTGCCGTCTGGCAGCGCTGTCGCGACCGAAACGGAAAGCCGGCCGCGCCCGGTCGCCCGCCCTGCCGCGGCCGCCGCGCCGGCACGCCCGCTGGCCGATGACCGCGAGCGGGGCACGGTGAAGTGGTTCAACACCTCCAAGGGCTTCGGCTTCATCTCCCGGGATACCGGCGACGACATCTTCGTGCACTTCCGCGCGATCCGTGGCGAAGGCCATCGGGTCCTGATGGAAGGCCAGCGGGTGGAGTTCTCGGTGATCCAGCGGGACAAGGGCCTGCAGGCCGAAGACGTGGTCATCGCCGCCTGATCGCTGCCGACCAATGCAAAGGCCGCCCTTGGGCGGCCTTTTTTCATGGGGCGAGGATTACTGCCGCTGGGCCGCGGCAGCCTTGCTGTCGGTCATGCCGGTGGTGTTGCCCAGCAGGCTGGCGGTGGCGGTCTGGATGAAGGCCTCCAGGCGCTTCTGCAGCTCGGGCACGCTGGCATCGCCCTTGAGCACCTCGCCCCCGGCCTCGGTGCCCAGGTGATAGCGATAGAGCACGGCGTCGCGATCGCGCGGCTTGACCAGGATGCGGTCGCCGGTGACCAGGGCCACGGTCTGGTCGCTGCCGGACGGCTTGATCACCGCCACGCCAGGATCGCCCTGGGGCAGGCCGAGCAAATCGCGGCCCCAGCACTGGTGCTGGGTCTGCTGGCCGAAGCGGGCCAGGACGGTGGGCACCACGTCGATCTGGCTGCCGACGGTGTCGCGGCGGGCACCGAAGGTTTCCTGGACGCCCGGGCCGATCAGCAGCAGCGGCACGTTGAAGCGCGACAGGTCCATCTCGGTGATCTGCTCGTTGTTGCCGAAGCCGTGGTCGCCGACGATTACGAACAGGGTGTCCTGATACCAGGGCTCGTTCTTCACCTTGGCGAAGAACTGGCCTAGGGACCAGTCGGCGTAGCGCATGGCGGTGAGGTGCTCGTCAAGCGAGCCATGCCCGGTGACCGGCGTGACCGGCAGGTCCTTGGGCAGCGCATAGGGCGTATGGTTGGACAGCGTCTGCAGCAGTGCATAGAAGGGCTTGCCGTCCGGCGCCTTGGCCAGCTTGTCCAGTTCCTGTACCGAGCGATCGAACATGTCCTGGTCGGAGACGCCCCAGGTCGGGTCCATGAACACCGGGTTGACGAAGTCCTCACGACCGACGAAGCGGGTCATGCCCTGGTTGCTGAAGAAGCCGGACTGGTTGTCCCACTGGAAGTTGCCGTTGTAGACGTAGACGTCGTCGAAGCCACGGGTGCTGAGCAGCTGCGGCAGACCGGAGAACTGGTGGGCGCCCTCGGGCATGCGCATCAGGTACTCGAAGGCCGGCAGGTTGGGGAAGCAGGCCATGGTGGCGAACATGCCCTGGTGGGTATGGGTGCCGTTGGAGAAGAAGCGAGTGAACAGGGTGCCCTGCTTGGCCAGGGCATCGAAGTTCGGGGTGATGCCGTCCTGGTTGCCCAGGGCGCCAATGTAGCGGCCGGCCATGCTTTCCATGAGGATGACCACCACGTTGCGCACCTGGGGCAGTTGACTCTCGGCCGGCGGGGTATAGATCCGCCGGATGGCGGCCTTGTCGGCATCGATCAGCTCATCGCGCGACGTCAGCAGCATGTGCCGGGTCACGGCCAGGGCCTCGGCGGCCGGCATGGTCGCCTTCCAGCTGTTGTCGCGATGATCGGAGAAGCTGTTCTCGGCGGCATTGATCAGGGTCAGGGTGCCGTTCAGACCGAGGTGGTTGGCGAACATCGAATCGGTGGTGTAGGCGTCGCCCCAACGCAGCGGCGGACCAGATCTCAAGGTGCCGCGGGCGGCGATGACAGCCACCACCAGGCAGAGCATGAACACCGCGCCCCGGCGATACCAGGCGACCGGCCGCGACTCGACATAGCGGCGGGTGGCCCGCTCGATGCCAAAAAACACCAGGCCCAGCAGCAGCGTCGCCACGGCCCAGGCCAAGAGCAGGCGCACCACCGGGAAGCCGTTCCAGATCATGCTGGTGACGGTATGCAGGTCTTCCTGCATGTATTGGAAGACCAGGCTGTTCAGGCGCTGGTGAAATTCCCGGTAGAAGTTCAGCTCGCCAACGCCCAGCAGCAGGCAAATGCTGGCGGCCAGGGTGAACCAGCCGGCCTGCAGCCGGCGTGCGGCCATGGCCCTGGCGCTGAACAGGCAGAGCAGCGAGGGCACGCAGATATAGACCACCAGGCGCAGGTCGAAGCGGGCACCGTTGAAGAAGGCTTCGGCAAAGGTGGCGAAGGGCGAATTGCCGATCAGGTCGGTGTTGTAGCCCAGCAGCGCCAGGCGCAACAGGGTGAACATGACCATCAGCGCCAGGGCGCAGCCGAGCAGGAAGCTCAGGTGGCTGCCCAACGTCGGCAGCGGTCGGCGGCCGGTGCGGCGTGGGGATTGCGGGACATCCATTTGCGACATGTAAACACCTTGTCAAAGGAAGCGAGGATTCGCGGCGCATGGCCGGCGACTCGGGACCGCCCACGCAGAGGCCTGGGCGCGGTCGGCAGGCCGAGGAGTTTAGTCATCCGCTGTCGCAGCGTCAGCATCGAGGAGTGCCTGACGAGCGAAGTGCGACGACAGTCGCGCCGGCAAACGCCCAGCCTGACGCAGGCATCGTCAAATTTTCGTCAAGGCATTGCCTGGCAACGACCTCCGCGCAGGCATGGGCGTCAGCCGCCGCTTGCAGTAAAATTGCTCACCTTTCACCGCTCCCGCGCCGTATTCAGGATGCCCCATGGATCACCGTGACGCTCTGCAGGTGCTTCGCACCTATCTGACCAGCCAGATCCTCGGCCAGGAAGCCCTGGTGGAGCGGCTGCTCATCGCAGTGCTGGCGGATGGGCATCTGCTGGTGGAGGGCGCCCCGGGGCTGGCCAAGACCAAGGCCATCAAGGACCTGGCGGAAGGCCTGGAGGCGGACTTCCATCGCATCCAGTTCACCCCCGACCTGCTGCCGGCCGACATCACCGGCACCGAGATCTACCGCCCCGATACCGCCAGCTTCTCCTTCCAGCAGGGGCCGATCTTCCACAACCTGGTGCTGGCCGACGAGATCAACCGCGCCCCGGCCAAGGTGCAGTCGGCGCTGCTGGAAGCCATGGCCGAGCGTCAGGTGAGCATCGGCCGCACCTCCTATGCGCTACCCGAGCTGTTCCTGGTGATGGCCACCCAGAACCCCATCGAGCAGGAGGGCACCTATCCCCTGCCCGAAGCCCAGCTCGACCGCTTCCTGATGCACGTCAAGATCGGCTACCCGGATGCCTCGGTGGAGCGCCGCATCCTCGCCCAGGCCCGCGGCGAAGCCCTGGACGGCGAGACCCTGCCCACCGAACGGGTCAGCCAGGCGGCCATCGCCGCGGCGCGCCGCGAGGTACTGGGGCTGTACATGGCCGATGCCGTGGAGGAATACCTGGTGCAACTGATCATGGCGACCCGCACGCCGGGCCGCTTCGACCAGGACATGGCGCACTGGATCACCTATGGCGCCAGCCCGCGTGGCTCCATCGCCCTGGATCGCTGCGCCCGGGCCCATGCCTGGCTGGCCGGCCGGGATTTCGTCAGCCCGGAAGACATCCAGGCGGTGGTCTTCGACGTGCTGCGACACCGGATCATCCTCTCCTTCGAGGCGGAGGCCGCCGGTATCGATCACGACCGGGTGGTGCAGCGCATCCTCGACCTGGTGGCCGTGGCCTGAGATGCCCGAGCGCAGTGGCGTGACCCTGGGCCTGGCCGAGCTCATCGAGATGCGCCACCGGGTGGTCGAGGTGCAGCTGTTTTCCGCCGCCGGCCGCCGCAGTCCGCTGATCGGCCTGCATCACTCGCGCCTGCGCGGCCGGGGCGTGGACTTCGACCAGGTGCGTGCCTACCAGCCCGGCGACGATGTCCGGGCGATCGACTGGCGCGTCACCGCCCGTACCCGTGAGCCCCATACCAAGCTGTTCCACGAAGAACGGGAGCGACCGGTCTATCTGCTCCTGGAGCAGAGTCCACGCACCTTCTTCGGCACCCGCGAGCAATTCAAGTCGGTGCTGGGCGGGCGCCTGGCCGCCCTGATCGGCTGGGCGGTGCTGGAGCACAACGACCGCATCGGCGGCATGATCTTCGGTGGCGAGCGATTGCACGAGGTACGTCCAAGGCGCAGCAAGCAGAACCTGCTGCGCTTCTTCGATCATCTGATCAACGCCAATCGGGCCCTGCAGGACCCGGCGCTGGCCCAGGTGCCACGTATCACCTTCAACCAGGTGCTGCGGCGGGCCCGGGAGGTACTGCGCCCCGGCAGTCTGGCCCTGGTGATCTGCGACGAGCGCAGCCTCGACGTGGCGACCGAGCAGCATCTCACCCTGCTTTCCCGGCACAGCGACCTGGTGCTGCTGCCGCTCTCCGACCCCCTCGACCACGAACTACCCCAGGCCGGGCTGCTGCGCTTCATCAGCGGCGGCGCCGAGGTCGAACTGGATACCGATCGCGCGGACGTGCGCCAGGGCTACGCCGACCAGGCCGCGCAACGCCGCGAGCGCTGGACCGAACTCAGCCTGCGCCTGGGCATTCCGTTGCTTCCTTTGTCCACCGCCGACGACCTGGTGGAGCAACTGCGCCACCAGTTGCGCCAGCATCGTCCGGGGTATGCCTCGTGAATCCCGGCGTCGCCAATCTGGAGCCGTTGCGGCTGCCGCCGGAGGTGCCCTTCTGGCCACCCGCACCGGGTTGGTGGCTGCTGGTGCTGGTCGCACTGGCCCTGGGCTTCTTCCTGCGCCATCGCCATGGCCGGCGCCCACTGGTTTCGGCACCAGTCGCCGAGCAGACCAGCGAAGCGGACCTGCGTACCACCGCGCTGGCCGAGCTGGCCCGCCTGCCCCGCCCCTATGGGGCCCCAGCCGGCCCCTGGTTGCAGGCGCTGAACGCCCTGCTCAAGCGACTGTGCCGCGCCAGCTATCCGGACCAGATCAGCCAGACCCTGAGCGGTCGCGATTGGCTGGCCTTTCTCGACTCGCGCTGCCCGGCGGCAGGACTGACGCGTTACATGATCCTGGTGGACGGCGGCTACCGCCCCGACTGCCGTCTGGAAGACCGTACCATCGACGGGCTGCAGGATGCGGTCGCCACCTGGATCCGCAAGCATGTTTGAGTTCGCCTGGCCCTGGCTCTGGCTGCTGGCGCCCCTGCCCTGGCTGCTGCGCCAACTGCTGCCCGTTGCCGACAGCGGCCAGGCGGCGCTGCGCGTGGACTTCCTCGGCGAACTCCAGCACCTCGGCGGCCGCTCGACCCGCCCCGGTAGCCTGACCGGCGTACGTCGCCTGCTGCCCTTCCTGCTGGGCTGGTTGTTGATCCTGGCGGCGGCGGCACGCCCGCAATGGGTCGGACCGCCCCAGCCGCTGGACGTGAGCGGCCGCGACCTGCTGCTGGCGGTGGACGTTTCCGGCTCCATGGACACTCCCGACATGCAGCTGGGCGACGAGAACGTCAGCCGCCTGACGCTGGTCAGGCAGCTGCTCGGTCGCTTCATCGACAGTCGCCAGGGCGACCGCGTCGGTCTCATCCTGTTCGGCTCCCAGGCCTATCTGCAGGCACCCCTGACCGCCGACCGCCGCACCGTGCATGCCCTGCTGGAAGAAGCCCAGATCGGGCTGGCCGGGCGCAACACCGCGGTGGGCGACGCCGTAGGGCTGGCGGTCAAGCACCTGCGCAAGCGTCCCGACAACAGCCGTACCCTGATCCTGGTCACCGATGGCGCCAGCAACGGTGGCGTAGTGACGCCGGAGGTGGCCGCCACCCTGGCGGCGAGCGAGCGGGTGCGGGTCTACACCCTGGGCATCGGCGCCGAACCCGACACCCTCGCCGGCGGCACGACTTCGAGCGATCTCGACGAGCCCATGCTGCGGCACCTCGCCGAACTCACCAACGGCGCCTACTTCCGAGTGCGCTCCAGCGCAGAGCTCGCGGCGGTGTCGCGCCAGCTGGATCGTCTCGAGCCCATCCGCCAGCAGCCCGACCACGCGCGCCCCACCAAGGAACTCTACCCCTGGCCGCTGGCCCTGGCGCTGCTGCTCGGCCTGACCCTGACCCTTGCCCGCCTGCCCCTGCCCGACCACTGGCGCCGCCTGGGACGCCGGCGATGAGCGACTGGCTGCCGCTGTTCCTCCGCCCGGCCTGGCTGCTGGCGCTGCTGCCGGTCGCCCTGGCGCTCTGGGCGCTGCGCCGCCGTCGCCATAGACATGGCAACTGGCAGGCCCTGCTGCCCCCGGCGCTGCAACCCTGGCTGCTCAGCGACAGCGACCGGCAACGTTCGCCACTCGGCCTCGGCCTGCTCGGCGCCACGGGCGTCCTGGCCTGCCTCGCCCTGGCCGGGCCCAGCTGGCAAGAAGGTGAACAGCAGAACTTTCGCCGCGATGACGCCCTGGTGGTGGTGCTGGCGCTGACCCCGGACCTGCTCGCCACGGACGTACCGCCCACCCGCCTGCTGGCCGTGCAGCGCAAGCTGCAGGATCTGCTGAAGGCCCGCCAGGATGGCGAGACCGCCATCGTCGTCTACGCCGGCAGCGCCCACACCCTGGTACCCCTAACCGACGACCTGCCGACCATCGACAACCTGCTGACGGCCCTGCGGCCCTCGATCATGCCGGTGCCCGGCCAGCGCGCCGACCTGGGCATCGCCCAGGCCCTGGAATTGCTCGGCCCGGCGCCGAGCGCCGGCGCCCGGCTGTTGCTCATCGCCAGCGAACTGGACAGCCGCGAACGCCAGGGTATCGAACGGCTGTTGCAGGGTCGCCTGCGCCAGCTGGCGATCCTCGGCCCCGGGACACCCCAGGGCGCCCCGGTGGCCGCCGAGACCGGCAATTACCTGAGCGATGCCGCTGGCGGCATCCGCATCGCCCGCCTGGACGAGGGTCAGTTGCAGGGCTTGGCCCGCGAACTGGGTGGGCGCTATCAGCGCCTGCAACGCGACGACCAGGACTTGCGCCGGCTGGGCCTGCTGGACCGCCCCGACGAGGTCCGCCTCAGCGCCGGCCAGGGCCCCACCGGCTGGCGCGACCAGGGCTACCTGTTGCTCCTGCCGCTGCTGGTGCTGGTGGCCTGCGGGGCACGGCGGGGCTGGCTGCTTTGCCTGCCCTTCTGCCTGCTGCTGACGCCGCCACCGGCCCAGGCCGGTGGCTGGGACGACCTCTGGCAGCGACGCGACCAACAGGCCATGCAGTTGCTGAGCGACGACCAGGCTGCCGTGGCCGCCGAACGTTTCAACGATGACCGCTGGCGCGGCGTGGCGCTCTATCGCAGCGGCGACTACGCCGCCGCCGCCGCGGCTTTCGCCCACGATCCGTCGGCGGACGGCCACTACAATCGCGGCAACGCCCTGGCCATGGCCGGTCGCTACGACGAAGCCCTGAAGGCCTATGCCGCTGCCCTGGTGCTGCGCCCGGACCTGGCGGCGGCCATGCGCAATCGTAATCGCCTGGAGCGCCTGCTCGCCCAGCGTGCAGCCGCCCAGGCCGAAGCGGCGGCGCGGCGCCAGAAAGCTCAGGCGACCGCCACCAACGCCAAGGCCGACGAACCGAGCAGCGCCAGCAGCAGCACACCCGAGACCGCCGCGGCCAGCCCCCAATTCCAGGCTCAGGCCGGCGCGGACTGGCTGGTCATCCCCAGCGCGGTCGACGATCCCCAGCAGGAAGAACAGCGCCAGGCCGCCGAGCAATGGTTGCGGGAGATACCCGACAATCCCGCCGACCTGCTGCGCCGCAAATTCTGGTACCAGCAGCAACAACGCGAGGAGACCGCGCTGCAATGAAGTCCCATCCGTTGCTCGTCGCCCTCGTCCTCACGGCGCCGCTCGCCCAGGCCGCCGATCTCAGCGCCCGCCTGGAGCGCAGCCAGCTCAGCGAGAACGAGACCCTCGAACTCATCCTGGAAACCACCGATCCCGCCCAGTTCGGCAAGCCCGACCTCGCCCCGCTGGACCAGGACTTCAAGGTGCTGGGCGTCCGCCAGAACAGCCTGCCACCCGGCGAACGGGTGACCACCCGCTGGAGCGTGACCCTGCAGCCCAAGACCAGCGGCGCCCTGACCATTCCCGCGCTGACCCTCGACGGTGCCCGCAGCCAACCCCTGAGCGTTACCGTCGCAGCGCCTTCCGCCAAGCGCCACAGTCGCGAACCCGTCTACCTGGAGGCGGCGGTGGACAGACCGCGGCTGTACGTCCAGGCGGAAACCATCCTCACCATTCGTCTCTACCATGCGGTAGCGCTCTACGACGACCATGTGCTCACGCCACCCAATCCCAGCGACGCCCGCGTCGACCTGCTGGGTACGCCCCAGGTCTACGAACGCGACGTCGACGGGGTGCGGCACGGAGTGATCGAATGGCGCTACGCCATCCATCCGCTGCAGAGTGGCGCCGTGGTCCTGCCACCCCAGACCTTCAGTGCGACCCTCGCCGGCGGCATCGACGACAGCTCGAGGGCCGGCCAGCCGATCCAGCTGCGCACCCCGCCGCTGACCCTGGACGTCCAGCCGCAACCCGCCAGCTATCCACCGCAGACACCCTGGGTTCCCGCGCGCAGCCTCAGCCTCACCCAGCAGTGGAATCCCGCACCCGACAGTGCCCGCGAAGGCAGCGCCCTGACCCGGACGCTGCAGGTCCGCGCCGAAGGCCTGGCGCCGAGTCAGTTGCCGCCCCTGGTGCTGCCCGAGGTGGAGGGCATCAAACGCTATGCCGAGCAACCACGCCTCACGACGCAAACCCAGGCCCGTGGCCTGGTCGGCCTGCGCGAGGAACGCATCGCCCTGATCCCCACCTCCCCGGGCGACAAGGCACTGCCACCCGTGGAAGTCGTCTGGTGGAACACCGAGACCGACACCTTGGAGCGGGCGACCCTGCCGGCGCAGACCCTGGCGGTGGCGGAGGACCCAGCCGTGCAGACCGCCAAGGTGGCGCCCCCGGGCAAGGCCAGTCCTGTCGAGTCCGGGCTGTGGCGCTGGCAGTTGGCGACGGCCATCCTCGCCCTGACCACCCTGCTCGGCTTCGGCCTCTGGTGGCGCGCCCGGCGTCAACCGGCGGTACTGCCGACGGTGCCGGACGTGGATAGCCGCCTGCAGCGCGAAGAACTGCGCCGCGCCTGCCAGAGCAACGATCCCCATGCCACCCGCCATGCATTGGACGCCTGGGCCCGGCAGCAGCCGGAGACCCTGGCGGCCATGGGCGCCCGCTTCGAACCCCTGGCCGCGGCCCTCGACGACCTAAACGGCGCGCTCTACAGCGAAGCCGGCCAGCGCTGGCAGGGCGAAACGCTCTGGCAGGCGATCAACGCCCTGCCGCCACTGACGCCCGAAGCCATCCACGACAAGCTGCCGCCGCTCTATCCGCGCTGAGTGCCCTCCTCCAAGCGCGCCAGACGCTCTTCGAGGGCCGCGATCCGGGCTTCCAGTGCGTCCAGCCGCCCTTCGCGACCGCCCGCGGACGCCCCGCCCTCACTGGCACTGCCCAGCTGGGCGACCTGGGCATCGCGCTCCGCCAGCGTACCGAACAGATGCAGATAGCGCTCCTCGCGCTGCCCGGGTTGGCGCCCGAGGCCAGTGGCCAGACCCCGGGCGATCAGGCGCTCCAGGTGATGGCGCACCTGCTCGGTATCGTCGAAGGCGTGCAGGCGGTTGCTGCGGGCGAGCAACTCACCCAGTGTCTGGGGACCGCGCAGGAACAGCAGCGCACAGAGCACCCACTGGGGCGGTGGCAGCTCCAGGGCCTTGTCCAGCCGCTGCTCCCAGCGATCGGCACGACTGCCCATGACCAGGCGCGCCAGGCCGCGCTCTTCCAGGCGCCGCAGGGCCTGGCCCACCTCGCCAGGGGTGAGGTTCAGCACCGGTTCGCGACTGGTCTTCTGGTTGCAGGCCAGCGCCAGCGCATTGAGCGTCAGGGGATAGGTTTCCGGCGTGGTCAGCTGCTTTTCGATCAGGCTGCCGAGCACGCGGATCTCGGCGACCTCGAGCGGTTCTTCGGCGAAGGCTGGGGTGACGTCTTGGCTCATGGCGAACTCCGCGAGGATGACGCGCCAGCCTAGCCTGCCCTCAGCGCTGTCGCCACTGCGGCAGACCGATCAGCACTACGGCACCGACGATGACCAGCATCGCCAGCAGCTCCGCCAGGCCGATCCGCTCACCGGCGAACAGCGTCCCCAGCAGTACCGCCACCACCGGATTGACATAGGCGTAACTAGTGGCCGCCGCCGGCCGCACCCGGCCCAGCAGATAGAGATAGGCACTGAAGGCGATCAGCGAGCCGAACACCACCAGGTAGCCCAGCGCCAGCCAACCACCCAGCGCCGGCCAATGCTGCAGGCGCTCGCCACTGAGCCAGCTGACCAGCAGCAGTCCGGCGCCCGCCACTAGCATCTCCACGGCACTGGCCATGGCGCCCTTGGGCAATGGCAGGTAGCGGCTCCAGATCGAGCCGAAGGCCCAGGCCGCTGCCGCGAGCAGGATCACCGCCGCGCCCAGGGGCGTCGCGCTCATGGTCTCGCCCAGGTTTAGCAAGGCGATACCGAGCAGGCCGAGGGCTATGCCGGCCCATTCCAGTCCGGTATTGCGGTGGCCCCAGAAGAGGCCGAACAACAGGGTGAACAGGGGCACCGTGGCGATGGACAGGGCCGCGACTCCCGAGGTCACGCCCCAGTGCTCGGCCAGGGTCACGCCACCGTTGCCGATCCCCAGCAGGAGCACGCCGATCACGCCAGCCGCCAGCGTTTCGCGCCGCGTTGGCCAGGCCGCGCCGCGCCAGCGCAGCCAGCCCAGCAACAGGGCGCCGGCCAGGGTGAAGCGAAGCCCGGCCATCAGCAGTGGCGGCCAGTGGGCCACGCCGAGGCGGATCACCAGGTAGGTGGAACCCCAGATCACATAGAGCGCGAAGAAGGACGCGAGCAAGGGCAGCCAGGTGGGCAGGCGGGGCGAGGCGGTCGAGGGCAAAGCGGAGGTGTCCATGTGCGAGAAGGTCCCAGGGTGTCAGGCTGACATTGTAGAAGTGCGCCCTGAGACGACTAAGATAGAGTCAACGGAGAAAGGGCCCCAGCGGGCTTGGGTTCTGCGGTATTTCAGGAAAACGCCCTTCGATTCGAAGGCCAAGGAGCAGAGAGTGGACCACATCGATCGACGCCTCATCGACCTGCTGCTGGTCGATGGCCGTGCCAGCTATGCCGAGCTGGGCCGGCGCCTGGGGCTCTCCGCCCCGGCCATCGCCGAGCGGGTCGCCAAGCTGGAAGATGCCGGCATCATCACCGGCTACGGCGCGCGCATCGACCGCCGCGCCCTGGGCTACGGTACCGAGTGCCTGATCTCACTGCGACTGCACAGCACCAGCCACGGCCAGGTGTTCAAGAAGCTGGAGGCCATTCCGCAACTGATCGCCTGCCACCGGGTCACCGGCGAGGACTGCGCCATGCTGCGTGCAGCGGTACGCGACATGGTCGAGCTGGAGGCCCTGCTCGACCAGTTGATGAGCTTCGGCATGAGTCACACCGTGGTGGTGCTGTCGACGCCCTTCGAACGTCCGCTACCGCCCGCGTCTAGCTGACCGCACCCATGAAAAAGCCCTGACCTCGCGGTGCCAGGGCTGGTCGGACACGACGCCTCAGATGAAGGAGTCGTCGTCGCCATTGTCGTCGAAGAAGCCACCGCCGCCGGTGTCGCCATAATCGGCGGCATCCTGGAAGCCACCGTTGTCCTGGACATTGCCGGCATCCTGGAAACCACCGCCATTGTCATAGCTGGCGTTATCGGCCCAGGCATCCTGGGAACCGCCGCCGGCGAGACCAGGATCGGTGGCTGGCGTCTCGTTGATGACGTTGACGATCTCCTCGGGCTGGGAATGATGGAACAGCCCCGAGATGGCCTGGGCGGCCAGCACACCGCCTGCTACGCCAGCGGCGGTCTGCAGCGCTCCCCCCATGAACCCCCCCATGCGCGACGGCGCGGCCTGGGGTGCGGCATAACCCGGTGCCGGCTGGCCATAGCCGGGTGCGGGCTGGGCATAACCGGGGTTGGGCTGGCCGTAGCCGGGACGAGGCGCTGCCGGACCAGGGTCGTTCCAGCCACGCGACGGCGCGGCGTTACTCGCAGGACTCGCAGGCGCCTGGGCGCTGGAGGACTGGCCACCACCGAACAGGCTGGAAAGAAAGCCACCGCTGCTGGGCCGATTCTGCTGGACCTGGGCCATCTGGCTCTCCAGCTCCTTGACGCGCTGGTCGAGCCGCTTGATGGCAGCCTCCTGGATCAGCATCGCCTGGGCCATGTAGTAGGGCGCGGCCGGCTGCTCGCGCAGGCGCTGCTGGATCAGCGCCTCGGCTTCCCGGTCACGGGGTGCGGTCTGGGCCTCCGTGGTCTTGAGACGGTCGAACAGACCCTCGATCAGCTGGCTTTCTTCGCGTTGCATGGTGACCCTCCCGCAGACGGTCTACTGGACGGCGTTCCTCTCGCGGAACGGCCTGGATGTCGAAAGGCGCATACACCGGCGCCGCTGTTCCAGATAATGGCGGACCAGAGCCTTTTCAAGGCCGACCGTCGCTGCGTTCAGCGCGGATTCAGCCTGGCCCGGGTCGGCGTCCATCTCCCATCTGAAATGAGCGCGCTCGCGGGAGTTCCTGAGCACCGCCGCGGCTGGACAATCGGCCAGCGCTGCGGGACGCTGGCGACTTTGCGCGAGGCCTGACCATGCCGCCACTGCTCCTCCTGATCGACCAGCAACAGGGCATCCGGTCGCCACACCTGGGACCGCGCAACCATCCCGACGCCGAACGGCACATGGCCGAACTGTTGGCGGCCTGGCGCCTGGCGCGAGCGCCGCTGGCTCACGTCCGGCACCTGTCGCGCAGTCCGAGCTCGGTGTTCTGGCCCGGTCGGCCAGGCGTCGAGTTCCAACCGGAGCTGGCGCCCCTGCCTGGAGAGACGGTGTTCGACAAGCAGGTGCCCGATGCCTTCGCCCACAGCGGTCTGGAGCGCTGGTTGCTACAACGCGGCATCGAGGAGGTGTTCATCTGCGGCGTGGCCAGCGAGAACTCGGTGGAGGCCACGGCGCGCAGCGCCGGCAACCTGGGCTTTCGCACCTGGGTGGCGGAAGACGCCTGCTACACCTTCGCCAAGGCCGACTTCGCCGGACGCGCCCGCAGCGCCGAGGAGGTCCACGCAATGGCCATGGCCAACCTGCACGGCGAATACGCCACCGTCACCACTGCCGCCGCGCTACTCGAACGCCTGCGAGCAGGTGGATCCGCCTGCTAGACTGCCGCCCTGCCCGTTTGGAATAGCTGCATGAACCCCGTCGATATCCTGCGCGACTCGCTGGTCTTCTTCGCTCGCAACCTGCGTCCCCTGGCCGTCCTCACCCTGCCCTGGCTGTTGCTCGAATCCCTGCTGCGCTACCAGGTACTGGAGCGTTTCGGCGTGAGCAACGGCCTCTGGGACATGCTGGTCAGCCTGCTGTGCTATCCGCTGTACACCGCCTCGCTACTGATCTTCCTGGAGGCGCGTACCCAGGGCAACACACCGCGCCTGAGCGGCGTCTGGGGGGCAGCCCTGCTGCTCTGGCCACGCTTCGCCATCCTCGCCGCCCTGACCTCGGGGCTGGTGATGCTGGGCTTTTCGCTGTTGATCGTCCCCGGCTTCCTGATCATGACCGTGCTGGCCTTCGCCGAGAACCTGCTGGTGCTGGAAGGACGCGCGCCGCTGGACGCCTTGCGCGGCAGCCTGCGCATGACCCGCGGCCATTTCTTCACGCTGCTGGCCTGCATCCTGGTCACGGTATTGCCGGCCTGGCTGATCGACGCCTGGATCGCCCAGCACTTCGCCAAGGTAGCAATCCCGGAGATCGCCTTGCAGACCCTCTCGGGCCTGCTGCAGTTGATCCCCAGCATCGCCGTCTATCGCGTGTACATGCTGGTCAGGCCCAAAACCTGATCGGCGTTACCACATCAGGTCGTCGGGTACCTGATAGGCGGCGTAGGGATCGTCCGGGTCCGGCTCGCCGCTCTGCACGTTGAGCAGCACCACCCGCTTGGGATCGCGCTCCTGGATGCGCTCGGCAGTCGCTCGTGGCACCACCTCGTAGCGCCCTTCGTAGCGCACGATGGCCAGGCTGCCCTTGCTGAGCTTGTCTCTCATCATGACGTTGACCGACAGGCGCTTTACCTTCTTGTCGTCGACGAAGTTGTAGTAATCCTCGGTGGTCAGCCTGGGCAGTCGGCTCGTCTCGATCAACTGCTTGATCTGCGCCTGCTCGGCCTTGCGCTTCTTCTTGTCTTCCTGGGCGCGATTGAGCTCCTGGTCCTTGGCCAGTTTTTCCGCCTGGGCCTGCTGGACGGCCAACTCCTGAGAGCGATCCTTTTCCGCCTGCCCGCGGTGCTCCATGCGGTTCTGCTTCTGCTTCTGCTTGACGGCCTGCTTGGCCTGCTTTTCATTGACCAGCCCGGCTTTCAGCAGCTGGTCGCGTAGGGACATGCTCATCGATACGACTCGTCTAGATCATCCAAGAGGACGCAGCCTTGGAGCGGCCGCGCGCCAGGGTGTCCATCCTGCGCAGCCGACGAACCGAGTGCAAGCCTTTCACGGGGGTGAAATAATGATCCCATTACCTATCCGCCCCTGGTTCGGGCGCTGCCGATCAGAATTCTGCCCATGATTACTCTCGCGATCGTCCTGCTCTTCGTCGCCAGCGTGCTCTTCGTCCACCTTCGCGGACGCGCACGGCTGCCCTTCCTGCGCCAGCTGGTCAACCACTCGGCGGTCTTCGCCCCCTACAACGCGCTGATGTACCTGTTCTCCAGTGTGCCCTCCAAGCCCTACCTGGATCGCAGCCGCTTCCCGGAGCTGGACGTGCTCAAGGACAACTGGCAGGAAATCCGCGTCGAGGCGCTGCGCCTGTTCGACGAGGGCTACATCCGCGCCGCGGAGAAGGACAACGATGCAGGCTTCGGCTCCTTCTTCAAGAAGGGCTGGAAGCGCTTCTACCTGACCTGGTACGGCGAACCCCTGCCCTCCGCCCAGACCCTCTGCCCCCGCACCGTGGAACTGGTGCGCCAGATACCCAACGTCAAGGGCGCCATGTTCGCCCTGCTGCCAGGCGGCAGCCATCTGAATCCGCACCGCGACCCCTTCGGTGGTTCGCTGCGCTACCACCTGGGCCTGGCCACGCCCAACTCGGACGCCTGCCGCATCTATGTCGACGGCCAGCCGTACGCCTGGCGCGACGGCGAGGACGTGATGTTCGACGAGACCTATGTGCACTGGGTGAAGAACGAGACCGACCAGACCCGCGTCATCCTCTTCTGCGACGTCGAGCGGCCGCTGCGCAACCGCTTCCTGACCCGCGTCAACCAGGCGGTGAGCCGCTTCCTCGGCAGCGCCACGGCGCCACAGAACGTCGAGGGCGAGCGCGTCGGCGGCATCAACCAGGCCTATGCCTTCAGCAAGAGATTCGGCGATCGCATCGGCGGTGGCGTGAAGAAATTCAAGCGGCGCCATCCCAAGGCCTACCGCATCGCCAAGCCGGTGCTGGCGGTGCTGGTGGTGATCGCGCTGTATCACTGGATCGTCAGCTGAGGCTGATGGTCCTGCGCTAGAGATGTCGAGAGGCTGACGAAGCGTAGCGAGGAATGGTTCGGCGGGTGCGCACGGCGCGCCGGAAGGTTACCGGGCTCGTACCTGGTGTGGTGTTTCAGAAGTTACCTGCACAATTTTGGCGGCGCTTTTTCGGCCGCAGCGGCGGACCGTCTAGGCGTTGTTGCCACTCCTCGCCATAGCCCTGCTATGACTCGTCGCGGCGCCTAGCCCAGGTCAAAAAATCACTCGCCAATTCTTGCGCGAACTTCTGAAACACCACACTAGGGTGTTGGCATCCGAGCACTGCAGGCGCACCTGTCGGGCGGATGCTTGGTAGCGCTGCTGGTCGCGCTTAGCCCGAACGCTGCTGGCGCTGCTTGTGCAGTCGCGTCACCAGCTCGGCCTCGGCCTGGGATAGTCCGCAGGCCTGGGTGAGATCGTCGGCGCTGGCGCCGAGTCCCACCAGACGGGCGGCCTGGGAGAACGACAGGCTGGTAGGGTCGCTTTGCTCGATCTGGGTCAGGCGATCGGGCAAGGGCGCCACCATCTGCGCCAGGCCCTGGACCTGCTCCCCCATCCGCACCTGCCCCGCCTGGTAGGTTTCCAGGCGCTTGAGCAGCATCTGCATGCGCTTGTCGACCAGGGCATCCCGCTCGGCCTGTTTCGCCAGTTGCTGGCGCTGGCGTTGCCAGAGCAGCCAGCAACAGCCGCCGAGACCGGCACAGGCCAGCCCCAGCGCGACGCTGAGCAGGATGAGCCCGACGAGCATCAGATGCTTTCCAGCTCCGACCACTCTTCTTCGGTCATCAGCTTGTCCAGCTCGACCAGGATGAGCAGCTCGCCATTCTTGTTGCACACGCCCTGGATGAACTTGGCGGACTCGTCGTTACCCACGCTCGGCGCGGTCTCGATCTCGGATTGCCGCAGGTAGACCACCTCGGCCACGCTGTCCACCAGGATACCCACGACCTGCTTGTCGGCTTCGATGATGACGATGCGGGTGTTATCGGTGACCTCGGTGGGCAGCAGGCCGAAGCGCTGGCGGGTGTCGATCACCGTCACCACGTTGCCGCGCAGGTTGATGATGCCCAGCACGTAGCTAGGAGCACCCGGGACCGGGGCGATCTCGGTGTAGCGCAGGACTTCCTGGACCTGCATCACGTTGATGCCGTAGGTCTCGTTGTCCAGGCGGAAGGTGACCCATTGCAGGACCGGATCTTCGGAACCCTGTGCGGACGTTTTTTTCATGTTCCCTAGCCTCGTCAATTACCGCACGTGCGGCGAAGCGGGCGAACCCGCTGGTTAGTTGCGGCTGGCAGGCACCTTACCGACGGCTGCCAACCACCTGTTCCGCGAGCGCCGCCACATCCAGCAGCGCGCACATCTGATCGATCACCGTACCGGCCAGCCATGGGCGATTGGTCCGTTGGTTCCGCCATTTGACCTCGGCCGGGTCCAGGCGTACCGAATGGCTGACGCCATGCACTGCCAGCCCCCAGTCCAGGCCTTGCAGCGATATCACGAATTTCAAGCCTTCGCGATAGTCGTCGCGATAGCGCTCGGGCATCACCCAACGCGCCGTATCGAGCACGCGCAGGTTACCGGCCTGGCAGGGCAGCAGCCCCAGGAACCAGTCTGGCTGACCGAACAGCGGCGTCAACTCTTCGTCGGTCAACGGATAAATGGAGCCCAGGCAGACCAGGGGAGCCGCCAGCGTCAGACCGGCCACGTCGAACAGCAGGCACTCGAAGGGCTCCTCGCCCCACTCAGGACGCTCGTCCAGGCGCACCGCGTCAGGCGGCAGGCCCTCCGCCAGGGCGGGCTGAACCGGCGCGTCGACACCGAGGGGGATGCCCTCCACCACCGGACGGGCCGGTTCGACTGCCGGCGCCAGTTCAGGCACGCGCCAGTCCAGCTCGATGTCGGTCTCCGGCGCTACGGTGGGCAGGACCGGAGGCAGCACCACGTCCGGCAGACTCCGCTCGGCCAGGGCAACGGCGGGCCGACGGGGTGCCAGCGGCACGACCCGGGGCTGCCGCGCGGCATCGCGTTCGAGCTCCTCGCGTACCGCCGCGGCGAATTCGTCTTCGCTGACGCTGACGACCGGCTCGGCGGTCGCCATCACGGGCGCCGCGACCGGCACGCTCTCGGCGGTCGGCAGCTCCAGGAACGCGTCCAGCAGCAGGGCATCGAGATAGCCCTGGAGGACACGCTGAGGACGGTTGTCAAGGGACGTCGGTTGGCTCATGGCGATCTACGTGGGTTGATTGTCCAGCCTATCGGCCGGCACGAGGGAAAACTTGAATCAGGCGACCTGGGTACTGGGCGCTCCATCGAGCAGATGCCGCAGCAGCGCTCGATAGGCGATCACGCCTCGGCTGTTGGCCTCGTAACGCGACGGTACCTGTCCGGAACGACTGGCATCGCGCAGGCGGGTATCGATGGGAATGAATGCCTGCCACAGCCGCTGCGGATAGGTATTGCGCAGCACCTTGAGGGTTCCGATGGACGCCTGGGTACGACGGTCGAACAGGGTCGGCACGATGGTGTACGGCAGCGCCTGCTTGCGCGAGCGGTTGATCATGGTCAGGGTATTGACCATGCGCTCCAGGCCCTTGAGCGCGAGGAACTCGGTCTGGGTCGGGATCACCAGGTGCTGGCTTGCCGCCAGGGCATTGACCATCAGCACGCCGAGCAACGGCGGGCTATCGATCAGCACGTGGTCGAAGTCGTTCCACAGCTGCGCCAGGCTCTTGGAGATCACCAGGCCCAGGCCGCTCTGGCCAGGCGATTGACGCTCCAGGGTCGCCAGGGCGGTACTGGACGGCAGCATCGACAGCTGCGGATGACTGGTGGGCAGCAGCAGCCGCTTCGGTAGCCCCTCGGGCACCTGGCCACCATGCAGGAACAGATCGAAGGCACTGTGCTCGAGGCTATCCGGATCCTGTCCGAAGTAGCTGGTCAACGAACCGTGGGGATCGAGGTCCACCAGCAAGACGCGCTTGCCCTCATCGCCGAGCAACCCGGCGAGGGCAACGGTGGTGGTGGTCTTGCCTACCCCACCCTTCTGATTGGCGACAGCCCAGACTCTCATGTGCAGACTTCCTCCCGACGACACGGCCAGCCGGGTCAAGGTACCGGCTTAGCGGCCGGCGACGAAGATTTGACGGGCGCCACCACCGGCGCCGATTCTCCAGGCGATGCTGCAGATTGTGTGCCAGTCGACGAATTTTGCAAGGTGCTCTGCGGACGGAACAGGTTGAGATTACGCGAAATCAACAGGACCACCCGCCGGTTGCGTGCCCGACCAGCCTCACTGTTGTTGTCCACCACCGGCTGGTAGGCGCCGTAGCCCACCACGGCGAGCCGCTGTGGGGCGATGCCGTTGCCGATCAGCAGCCGCACGATGCTGGCCGCCCGGGCTGCGGAAAGCTCCCAGTTGGTGGGATAGAGCGTCGTGCTTATGGGACGGTCGTCGGTATAGCCCTGTACCTGGATCGGATTGCTGAAGGGCGCCAGGATCTTGGCCACCTTCTCCAGCAGGCCGAAGGCCGGATTGCTCGGCAAGGCATCGCCGCTGGCGAAGAGCAGGTTGGAGCTGAGCTCGATCTCCAGCCACATTTCGCTGGCCCTGACGTTCAGCTGATCACCGGCGATGAGGTCGCCGAAGGTCGCGCGCATGCTTTCGGCGATCTGCTGCAGGGGATCGCCCGCCGATTTGCTGGCGCTTTGCTCAGCGTTGGTCTCCACTGGCGTGGGGCTCGCCCCGGTTGGGCGCTGATCACCGATGGGAATGGGTTTGATCGAGCGCTCCGGCTGGCTGAAGATGCCCGACAGGCTGTCCGAGAGCACCTTGTACTTGCTCTCGTTCAGCGAGGAGATGGAATACATCACCACGAAGAAGGCAAACAACAGGGTGATGAAGTCTGCATACGAAACCAGCCAGCGTTCGTGGTTCTCGTGCTCTTCGTGACGGCGGCGGCGAGGCATGCGACGTCCTCTAATCCAGGAAACCTTGCAGCTTCATTTCGATGGAACGGGGATTCTCGCCTTCGCCGATGGACATCAGTCCCTCCAGCAACATTTCCCGATAGCGCGACTGCTGCAGGGTCAGTGCCTTGAGCTTGTTGCCGATGGGGAGCAGCAACAGGTTGGCGAAGCCGACGCCGTAGATGGTAGCGACGAAGGCCACGGCGATGCCGCTGCCCAGTTGTGAAGGATCGGCCAGGTTCTGCATGACGTGGATCAACCCCATGACCGCTCCGATGATGCCGACGGTGGGCGAATAGCCGCCCATGGCTTCGAAGACCTTGGCGGCCGCGAGGTCATGATCCTCCTGGCCGTAGAGATCCACTTCCAGGGTGCTGCGCAGGGCTTCCGGCTCGGTGCCGTCCACCAGCAATTGCAGGCCCTTGGCGGCGTAGGGATCGCCTTCCCGAGCAACCAGCGGCTCCAGCCCCAACAGGCCTTCCTTGCGCGCCACGGTACTCCAGTTGACCACCTTGCGGATGCCGCCGGTCATGTCCAGGGGTGGTGGCGTGAACACCCATACCAGCATGGTCAGGGCGCGGCGCAGTACCGGCAGACGGGTCTGCAGCAGTACCGCGCCCAGCGTGCCACCCACCACGATCAGCGCCGCCGGGCCATTGGCCAGGGCACCGAAGGACCCGCCTTCGAGCAGGTTGCCACCCATGATGGCGGTGAAGGCCAGCAGGATGCCGATGAGACTCAGCACATCCACGCTCAATCGCCTTCTCGCGAGCGCAGGCCTGCCGTCACGAACAGGCCTCGCTCAGGTACTTGCCGATGTCATCCAGGCCGTAGATGGCGTCGGCCAGGTTGGCCTTGGCGATGGCCATGGGCATGCCGTAGATGACGCAACTGGCTTCGTCCTGGGCCCAGATCTGGCTGCCGGCCTGCTTGAGCATCCGCGCGCCCTCACGGCCATCGGCGCCCATGCCGGTGAGCACCACCGCCAGCACCTTGTCGGCGTAGGCCTTGGCCGCGGAACCGAAGGTCACGTCGACGCAGGGTTTGTAGTTCAGGCGTTCGTCGCCGGGCAGGATCTTCACCATGCCCCGACCATCCACCATCATCTGCTTGCCACCGGGTGCCAGGAGCGCCAGGCCCGGACGCAGCTGGTCGCCGTCCTCGGCCTCCTTGACGCTGATGCGACAGAGCTTGTCCAGGCGTTCGGCGAAGGCCTTGGTGAAGGCAGCCGGCATGTGCTGGATGAGCACCAGGGGAGCCGGGAAATTGGCTGGCAGTTGCGTGAGCACCCGTTGCAGCGCCACCGGGCCACCGGTGGAGGTACCGATGGCCACCAGCCGATAGTGCTTGCGCTTGGGCGGGGGCGACGCGGGACTGGCGGGCGCCTGGGCGGCACCCGCGGGAATCGGTGCCGGACGCGCGGCCGGACGCGCGCCGGCCGGCGCGTTCGCCGCCGGAGCCGGCGTGACGGGCGCGACACTGGGCGCCACGGCGAAGCGCCGATTGGAACGGGCGATGTGGTGGATCTTCTCGCACAGCAGCTTCTGCACGCTGGCCGGATTGCGCGAGATGTCCTCGAAGTTCTTCGGCAGGTAGTCCACCGCGCCGGCATCCAGGGCATCCAGGGTGACCCGGGCGCCTTCGTGGGTGAGCGAGGAGAACATCAGTACCGGCGTCGGACACTTCTGCATGATGTGGCGGACGGCGGTGATGCCATCCATCATCGGCATCTCGTAGTCCATGGTGATGACATCGGGGCGTAGCGCCAGGGCCTGGTCGACCCCTTCACGTCCGTTACTGGCCGTGCCCACCACCGAGATGTTGGGGTCGGCCGCCAGGATTTCCTTGAGCCGACGCCGGAAGAAGCCGGAATCGTCCACCACCAGTACTTTTACCGGCATACGTTGAAACTCCTAACCTGGGGCGGCGCAGGCCGCCCGATGGCGTCGGCCCTCAGGGACCGGCGCCGCTCGTGCCGTGTCGGCTCAGAGCCCGCGGCGGGCGTAGCGCTTGAGCATGCTGGGCACATCGAGGATGAGCGCGATGCGGCCGTCGCCGGTGATGGTGGCACCGGACATGCCGGGCGTGCCTTGCAGCATCTTGCCCAGCGGCTTGATGACCACCTCTTCCTGGCCCACCAACTGATCGACCACGAAGCCGATCCGCTGGGTGCCGACCGAGAGGATCACCACGTGTCCCTCGCCCTGCTCGACGTGGGCCGCACCGGGCACCAGCCAGCGCTTGAGGTAGAACAGCGGCAGCGCCTTGTCGCGCACCACCACCACTTCCTGGCCATCCACCACGTTGGTGCGGGACAGGTCGAGGTGGAAGATCTCGTTGACGTTGACCAGCGGGAAGGCGAAGGCCTGGTTGCCCAGCATCACCATCAGCGTCGGCATGATCGCCAGCGTCAGCGGGACCTTGATGACGATCTTGGAGCCCTGGCCCTTGGTGGAGTAGACGTTGAGGGTGCCGTTGAGCTGGCTGATCTTGGTCTTGACCACGTCCATGCCCACACCGCGTCCGGAGATGTCGGAAATCTCGGACTTGGTGGAGAAACCCGGGGCGAAGATCAGGTTGAAGCACTCGGTCTCGGTCAGGCGATCGGCCGCGTCGCGGTCGAGCAGACCCTTTTCCACTGCCTTGTTGCGCAGCAGGTCCGCATCCATGCCCTTGCCGTCGTCGGAGATCGACAGCAGGATGTGATCGCCTTCCTGCTCGGCGGAGAGCACCACGCGACCGGCGCGGGACTTGCCGTTGCGCTCGCGCTCGGCCGGGTCCTCGATACCGTGGTCGACGGCGTTGCGCACCAGGTGGACCAGCGGATCGGCCAGGGCCTCGACCAGGTTCTTGTCCAGGTCGGTCTCTTCCCCGACCAGTTCCAGGTTGATCTCTTTCTTCAGGCTGCGCGCCAGGTCGCGAACCAGGCGCGGGAAGCGGCCGAACACCTTCTTGATCGGCTGCATCCGGGTCTTCATGACCGAGGTCTGCAGATCGGCGGTGACCACGTCGAGGTTGGACACGGCCTTGGCCATGGCCTCGTCGCCACTGTTCAGGCCCAGGCGCACCAGGCGGTTACGCACCAGCACCAGCTCGCCGACCATGTTCATGATCTCGTCCAGCCGCGCGGTATCGACCCGGACGGTGGTTTCCGCCTCGCTGGTGGGACGCTCCCCTGCCGCCGCGGCAGGCGCCGGTGCAGCAGGCTTGGGTGGCTCGGCGCGGGCCGGGGCGGCTTCGGCCGCCACCGGTGCCGGTTTCGCAACGGGCGCAGGAGCCGGCGTCGGCTTGGGCGCGGCAGCCGCAGCGGCCGGCACTACCGGCTCGGCGGCCTCGGCAGGGCCGCTGAACTTGCCCTTGCCGTGCAATTCGTCGAGCAGCGATTCGAATTCGTCATCGGTGATCTCGTCACCGGAAGCCACGGCTGGCGGGGCAACCGCGGCCACGGGTGCAGCCTCGGCAACGGCGAACTTGCCCTTGCCATGCAACTCGTCGAGCAGGGCTTCGAATTCGTCGTCGGAGATGTCGTCGCCACCGGCAGTAGCAGGTGCCGGCGCGGCAGCGGTCACAGCAGGCGCAGGCGCCGGCGCTTCGTTGAACTTGCCCTTGCCGTGCAATTGATCGAGCAGGGCTTCGAATTCATCGTCGGTGATGTCTTCGCCACCGGCGGCGCTGGGCGCTGCCACGTCGGGCGCACGCTCGGCGCTCGACTCGCCGCCCAGGGCGTCGAGCAGATTCTGGAAGTCGGCATCGCTCAGTTCCGGCTCGGCAGCCTCGGCTGCCACGGGCGGCGGTACCGGCGCCGCGACGGGAGCGGTGACCACCGGCTCAGGCGCAGGGGCGGCAGCGGGCGCACTGCCCGCCGGCTCGGCCAGACGGGCCAGGGCAGCGAGCAACTCGGGCGAAGCCGGCTGGGGCTCCTCCCGCTCACGCACCCGACCGAACATTTCATTGACGGAATCCAGGGCTTGCAGCACCACGTCCATCAGCTCGGCATCCACGCGGCGTTCGCCCTTGCGCAGGATGTCGAATACGTTTTCCGCGATATGGCAGCACTCGACCAGCGTATGGAGCTGCAGGAACCCGGCACCGCCTTTGACGGTATGGAAGCCACGGAAAATGGCGTTCAGCAAATCCATGTCGTCCGGGCGGCTTTCCAGCTCGACCAATTGTTCAGACAACTGTTCGAGAATCTCGCCGGCCTCAACCAGGAAATCCTGGAGGATTTCTTCATCGGCGTCGAAGCTCATTCCTGCACTCCCCAAGAGGGTCTGGGTCAGAAGCCCAGACTGGATAGAAGATCGTCGACGTCGACCTGAGCGGCCACAACGTCTTCACGCTTATCGGCATGAATCTGCGGACCTTCACCCTTCATCGTCTTTTCTTTTCGGTTTTGTTCGATCAATGCGCTGTGATCGTGGCTGAAGCCGGTGTAGCGGTCGACCTGGCTGGCCATCATCACCAGCTTGACGAGGTCTTTCTCGATCTGCCCGACGAGATTGACCACCCGCTTGATCACCTGCCCAGTGAGATCCTGGTAGTCCTGCGCGAGGAGGATGTCGTTGAGCTTGGACGAAAGTTGTCCGGCACTGCTTTCGCTGTGGCTGAGGAAGGCGTCCACGCGCTTGGCGAGCTCGCGGAATTCGTCCGCGCCCATCTCACGGCGCATGAATTTCTTCCAGTCGGCGTGGACCGCCCGGGCCTCGTCGCCGAAGTTGCCCACCAGCGGCGCGCTCTCCTCCACCAGATCCATGGTCCGGTTGGCGGCGTTCTCGGTCATCTTCACGACGTAGGAGAGACGATCGGTGGCATCGCTGATCTGGGAGACTTCCTCGCCGGCCATGCCGCGCGGATCGATCTCGAAGTTGACGATGGCATTGTGCAGTTCGCGGGTCAGCTTGCCGACTTCCTGGTAGAGACCCCGATCGCGAATCTGGTTGAGCTCATTGATGACGTGCACGGCCTGGGCGAAGTCGCCGCTTTCCAGGCATTTCACCAGCTCTTGGGCATGCTGTTTTAGAACCGACTCGAAGTCGCTGAAGCTGTTGTTGCCAAGCTGATCCATAACGTCCCCGCGGCTTTCTTCAGCCGTTCACCCGCTCGAAGATCTTGTCGATCTTTTCTTTCAGCACCTGGGCGGTGAAAGGCTTGACTACATACCCGTTCACGCCGGCCTGAGCGGCTTCGATGATCTGCTCGCGCTTGGCTTCGGCGGTTACCATCAGCACCGGCAGGGTCTTCAGGCGCGCATCGGCGCGGACCTGACGCAGCAGATCGATACCGGTCATGCCGGGCATGTTCCAGTCGGTGACGAGAAAATCGAAGTTGCCGCTCTGCAGCATCGGCAGTGCGGTGTTGCCGTCGTCCGCTTCGGCGGTATTGGTGAATCCCAGATCACGCAGCAAATTCTTGATGATCCGTCTCATCGTGGAAAAATCATCCACGATGAGGATTTTCATGTTCTTGTCCAAGTCGACCTCCGTCCTAATCCGCACACACGCCGTGAAGCGCGCCTAAGCAATCGTAGTAGCCTGAGTACCAGCCCGTTAACGCGAACGCCAATCCGCCAGCCGAGCCCGCAGGCGCGCCGCGCATTGACTGTGGAGCTGACAGACCCGGGATTCGCTCACTCCCAGTACCTCGCCGATTTCCTTGAGGTTGAGTTCCTCGTCGTAATACAGCGAGAGCACCAGGCGTTCACGCTCCGGAAGATTGGCGATGGCGTCGGCCAGGGCCTTGCGGAAGCGCTCGTCCTCCAGACCGCGACCGGGTTCGAGTTCATGCGAACCGCTCTCCTCGAGCCCATGCTCACCACCCTCCATGAGGTCGTCGAAGCTGAACAGGCGACTCCCCATGGTGTCGCCAAGGATGCCGTAGTACTCATCCAGACTCAATTTAAGTTCGGCCGCGACTTCGGAATCTTTAGCGTCGCGACCGGTGCGCGCTTCTACCGCCCGAATGGCATCGGTGACCATGCGGGTGTTGCGGTGGACCGAACGCGGTGCCCAGTCGCCCTTGCGCACCTCGTCGAGCATGGCGCCGCGGATGCGGATGCCGGCGTAGGTCTCGAAGCTCGCTCCCTTGCCGGAGTCGTATTTGCGTGAAGCCTCCAGCAGGCCGATCATGCCGGCCTGCATCAGGTCTTCGACCTGCACGCTGGCGGGCAACCGTGCCAGGAGATGGTAGGCGATGCGTTTCACCAACGGCGCGTAGCGGTTGATGAGCTGCTCCTGCTCGGTCCGTTCGGAAGTTTTGCTGTACATGCGAAGCCCGCTGGATGCTGTCATGCGTGGGTACCGGTGGCTGGTTGCACGAGTCGCTCGACGAAGAACTCGAGGTGTCCGCGCGGGTTGGCCGGCAGCGGCCAGCCATCGACTTTCTGTGCGACCGCGCGGAAGGCCAGCGAGGCCTTGGCACGGGGAAACGCTTCGAACACGGGGCGCTGTTTCTGTACGGCCTTGCGCACCGCTTCGTCGAACGGAATGGCGCCCACATACTGCAGGGCGACATCCAGGAACCTGTCGGTCACCTTGGTCAGCTTAGCAAAGAGATTGCGACCTTCCTGGGGCGTGAGCGCCATGTTCGCCAGCACCCGGAAACGGGTGACGCCATGGTCGCGATTGAGCAGCTTGATCAGGGCGTAGGCATCGGTGATGGAGGTGGGTTCGTCACACACCACCACCAGGACTTCCTGGGCGGCGCGAACGAAGCTGACCACCTGGTCGCCGATGCCGGCAGCGGTATCGACGATGAGCACGTCGAGGTTCTCGCTGATGTCGCTGAAGGCCTGGATCAGGCCGGCGTGCTGGGCCGGCGTGAGGTTGACCATCGCCTGGGTGCCCGAGGCCGCCGGGACGATGCGAATGCCACCGGGACCTTGCAGCAGCACGTCGCGCAGGTCGCACTCGCCGGAGATGACATCGGCCAGGGTGCGCTTGGGCGACAGGCCCAGGAGAACGTCGATGTTGGCAAGGCCCAGGTCGGCGTCGAGCAGCATGACGCGCCGCCCGATATCGGCCAGGGCCAAGGCCAGGTTGACCGACACGTTGGTCTTGCCGACACCGCCTTTACCGCCCGTGACCGCTATGACTTGGACGGGATGCATGCTACCCATTGCCTGATACCTTTGATTGAAATCCGTCACACTTTAGACCAAGTGCATTTGGCGTGCCCAGGCATGCGATGCACGTATACCGTTCGTCTGCGCTAGCCGGCGCGGCGGGCGGCGTTTTGATACAGGCCGGCGAACATGCCCGCCATGGTTTCTTCGCTCGGCTCCTCGGGCGCCTGCAGACTCACCGCACGGCTCACCAGTTGGTGGCTGCGCGCCGGATGCAGGTCGTCCGGGATACGCGGACCGTCGGCGATGTAGGCCACCGGCAGGCGTTGGCTGATGGCCAGGCCCAGGGCTTCGCCGAGGCTGGCGGCTTCGTCCAGTTTGGTCAGCACGCAGCCGCTGAGACCGCACCGGCGATAACTGTGGTAGGCCGCCTTAAGTACCTGGCTCTGGCTGGTAACGCCGAGTACCAGGTAGTTGCGAATCTTCAGCTGACGGTTTGCCAGCGCTTCGAGCTGTACCTTGAGCGCCGGATCGTTGGCGGGCATGCCCGCGGTATCGATCAGCACCAGGCGCTTGCGCGCCAGCGGAGCCAGCGCCTGGGCCAGGGACTGGCCTGGGTCGACCAGGGTCACCGGCACGTCGAGGATGCGGCCCAGCGTCTTGATCTGCTCCTGGGCACCGATGCGGAAGCTGTCCATGCTGACCAGCGCCAGGCTTTGCGGACCGTACTTGAGCACGTAGCTGGCGGCGAGCTTGGCCAGGGAGGTGGTCTTGCCCATGCCGGCCGGACCAACGAAGGCGACGATGCCGCCCTCCTCCAGGATCTTGGCATCGGTGGTCTTGGCCAGTTGGGCGAAGTTGGCCAGCAGCATGCGCCAGGCATGCCGCGGGTCCTGGATCTTGGCCACGCTGTCGAGCAGGTGACGGGCCAGTTCGGCCGGCAGGCCCATGCGCTGCAGACGGCGCCAGAGGCCAGCCTGCTGCGGACGGGTGGACTGCACCTGGGTCCAGGCCATGGAGCCGAGCTGGACTTCCAGCAGTTCACGCAGGCCGCTGAGCTCGCTGCGCATGGCATCCAGGGCGCGACGATCTTCCGGCGCAACAGCGGCGGCCGGCGCGGCAGCTGCAGGCTGGGGGGGACGCGGCGGCGCGATCACCGGCTCGCGACGGCTGTCGGCGGCACTGATGGCACCGAGCAGCTGCTTGTCCTTGGGCGCGGTGGTGGGTACCCCCGGCGCGCGGATGCTGAGGTCGGCATGGGCCTGGGCGATCTTCGCATGGGTCTTGCGCAGCTCCGCCTGCAACTCGGCGTTGGGCGCAGCCGGTGCCGGGGCCTGGTAGTCCAGCGCGGCGGTCAGCTCGACCCCGCCGGCGACCCGACGGTTGCTGAGGATGGCAGCGTCCGGGCCCAGCTCGTCGCGTACCAGCTTCATGGCTTGACGCATATCGGCGGCGAAGAAACGTTTGACTTGCATGATCTAGACCTCAGCCATTCTGGCCAACGGTAGCGACGATGGTGACCTGCTTGTTGTCCGGAATTTCCTGGTAGGCCAGTACACTCATGTTCGGTGCCGCCATCCGGGCGAAGCGGGACATCATCCCGCGGATCGCACCGGCCACCAGCAGCACCACTGGCTTACCCATCATTTCCTGACGCTGCGCCGCCTCGACGAGGGAACGCTGCAGTTTTTCCGCCATGCCAGGCTCGAGGAACATGCCGTCCTCAGCGCCTTGACCGGCCTTCTGCATACTACTTAGCAACATCTGTTCCAACCTTGGCTCAAGGGTGATAACAGGCAGCTCAGGGTCCATTCCAACGATGTTCTGGACGATTGCACGGGACAGCGCGACCCGTACGGCACCAGCGATCGCGGCGGGATCTTGACTCCGCGGACCGACGTTGGCGATGGCTTCGGCGATGGTGCGGATGTCGCGGACCGGTACCTGCTCCTGCAGCAGTTGCTGAAGGATCTTGAGCAGGGTCGACAGGGAGACGATGCCGGGTACCAGTTCCTCGGCCAGCTTGGGCGAACTCTTGGCCAGTACCTGCAGCAATTGCTGGACTTCCTCGTGGCCGATCAGCTCGTGGGCGTGCTTGAAGAGGATCTGGTTGAGGTGGGTGGCGACCACGGTGCTGGCGTCCACCACGGTGTAGCCGAGGGACTGGGCCTGATCGCGCTGGGTGACGTCGATCCAGACGGCCTCCAGACCGAATGCCGGATCCTTGGCGGCCACGCCATTGAGCGTGCCATAGACCTGACCGGGGTTGATGGCCAGCTCACGGTCGGGATAGATCTCGGCCTCGGCCACGCTCACGCCCATCAAAGTCAGACGATAGGCGTTGGGCAGCAGATCCAGGTTGTCACGAATGTGGACCGAGGGCATCAGGAAGCCCAGGTCCTGGGACAGCTTCTTGCGCACGCCCTTGATCCGCGCCAGCAACTGGCCACCCTGGTTGCGATCGACCATGGGAATGAGGCGGTAGCCGACTTCCAGACCGACCATGTCCACCGGGGTCACGTCGTCCCAACCCAGCTCCTTGGCTTCGGCGGGACGCTGCACGGGGGCCAGGTCCTGCTGCTTCTTGGCTTCGACCTCGGCAGTCTGCTTGGCCTGGCGCTGACGCTTGTAGATCAGCCAGGCGCCGGCGGCGGCAGCGCCACCCAGGCCGAGGAACGGCAGGTGCGGCATGCCCGGCACCAGGCCCATGGCGATGATGATGAAGGCCGAGACTGCCAGCGCCTTGGGCGAGGCAAACATCTGACGATTGACCTGCTGACCCATGTCCTCGGAAGAAGACACGCGAGTCACCATGATGGCCGCGGCGACCGACAGCAGCAGCGACGGGACCTGGGCGACCAGGCCGTCACCGATGGTCAGCAGGGCGTAGATGCGCGCCGCTTCGCCGAACGGCAGGCCGTGCTGGGCCATGCCGATGGCCATGCCGCCGATGAGGTTGATGAAGAGGATCAGCAGGCCGGCGATGGCATCACCGCGAACGAACTTGCTGGCACCGTCCATGGAGCCGTAGAAGTCGGCTTCCTGGCCCACTTCGGTCCGGCGCTTCTTGGCTTCGGCCTGGTCGATGATGCCGGCGTTGAGGTCGGCGTCGATGGCCATCTGCTTGCCGGGCATGGCGTCCAGGGTGAAACGGGCCGATACCTCGGAGATACGGCCAGCACCCTTGGTCACCACCACGAAGTTGATGATCATGAGGATGGCGAACACCACCGCACCGACCACATAGTTGCCGCCGACCACCACCTCGCCGAAGGCCTGGATGACCTTGCCCGCGGCGTCGTGGCCGTCCTGGCCGTGCAGCAGCACCACGCGGCTGGAGGCCACGTTCAGTGCCAGGCGCAGCAGGGTCGAGACCAGCAGGATGGTCGGGAAGACGGCGAAATCCAGCGGCCGCAAGGCGTAGACGCTGACCAGCAGGACCACGATCGACAGGGCGATGTTGAAGGTGAACAGCACGTCCAGCAGGAACGGCGGCATCGGCAGGGTCATCATGGCGAGCATCGCCAGGACGGCCAGCGGCACGCCCAGGTTGCCGCGTGCCAGACCGCGCATGTTGCCCATCATCAGGGATTTGTCGACTTTCACGCCCATTCCTCGCTTGCCGGTGCCGTCGTCACGGAAAGTTGACGCAGTGCACTGTTCGCAGGGGCTTCAGCAAGCTCCGGGCCAACTGCTCAACGCCTTGAAAAAGCGAGGTTTTCCGCAAGGAGTCGACAGGACTGGTAACGGATCGCCGGGACAGTGCGGTGAACCGCACGAGAAAGGCATGGGTCTGTCTAGGGACCGCGCTAGCGCGCCTATCCGAGGAACGAGACAATGAAAACAATCTGGACCGCGACGCTGTTGGCCACCTGCCTGGCAGGCACTGCCCAGGCCGCCGAATCCCTCACCATCCCGCTGAACAAGGTCACCACCGACGGCGTGGGTGAAAGCGTCGGCAGCGTACTGGTGACCCGCTCCAAGTACGGCCTGGTCTTCACGCCCGACCTCAAGGGCCTGGAGCCCGGCATCCATGGCTTCCATGTGCACACCAAGCCCAACTGCGGTCCGGCCGAGGTGAATGGCACCCTGACCGCTGGCGGCGCCGCGGGGGGCCACCTCGATCCGCGCAACACCGGCAAGCACAGCGCGCCCTGGTCGGACGACGGCCACCTGGGTGAGCTGCCGGCGCTCTACGTGACCGCCGACGGCCAGGCCACCCAACCGGTACTGGCACCGCGCCTGAAGCGTCTCGAGGAGCTCAAGGGCCATGCCCTGATGGTCCATGCCGGTGGCGACAACTACTCCGACCAGCCCAAGCCCCTGGGCGGTGGCGGCGCGCGCGTCGCCTGCGGCGTGATCAAGTAGCCGGCTTGCCCTGCTCGTCCCGTCGCAGGTCCGACGGGATGGGCAGATCGGCCAGCTTGGGCTTGCGCCCGCGCCCGGCGCGGAACTGCCTGAGTTGGTAGACGTAGGCCAGTACCTGGGCCACGGCCACGTAGAGACCGGCCGGGATCTCCTGGTCCACCTCCGTGGAGAAGTACACCGCTCGGGCCAGGCCCGGCGACTCCAGCAGCGACACCTTGTGCTCCTGAGCGATCTCGCGGATCTTCAGGGCGGTGAAGTCGCTGCCCTTGGCCACCAGGATCGGTGCCCCGCCCTTGGCCGCGTCGTACTTCAGCGCCACGGCGAAGTGGGTCGGGTTGGTGATCACCACGTCGGCGTTGGGTACCTCCGCCATCATCCGCCGCTGGGCCATCTGCCGCTGCATCTGACGGATCTTGCCCTTGACCTCCGGCTTGCCTTCGGCGTCCTTGTACTCGTCCTTGATCTCCTGCTTGGTCATCATCAGCTTCTTGCGGTTGCTGAAGATCTGGAAGGGCACGTCCACGGCAGCGATGATCAGCAGCCCCAGGGCCAGCAGCAGGGTGGCATGCCCCACCACCTGCATGCTGTGCAGCAGCGCCTGCTCCAGCGGCAGCTTGGCGATCTGCAGCAGGGCCGTGCGCTCGCTCATCAGCACCAGCACGGATACACCGAGGATGATGCAGAACTTGCCCAGGGCCTTGAACAACTCAACCAGGGAGTTCTTGGAAAACATCCGAGCGATGCCGGACATCGGGTTCATCCGGCTGGCCTTGGGCGCCAGAACCTTGCCGGAGAACAGGAAGCCGCCCAGGGCAATGTGGCCGACGATGGCGGCGATCACCACCAGGACGATCATCGGCACCATGCCCACCATGGCCGCCTTGCCCGAGGCGAGCAGGAAGGTACCCATGAAGCGCTCGTCCATCACCTCTTCGCGGCGCAGGGAGAAGTTGGCGCGCATCACCTCCAGCAGCTTACCGCCGAGGAAGGCGCCATACATCAGCAGGCCGCCCACGCCCGAAAGCATGACGGCTACCGTACCGAGTTCGCGTGAGCGCGGGAGCTGACCTTCCTCCCGAGACTCACGCTTGCGTTTGTCGGTTGGGTCTTCTGTGCGGTCTTCGCCATCGGATTCAGCCATGGGGCAGATCTCCTAGCGGGCTTGCGCGAGCTCGCGCAGCCACTGCAACGCCTCGGTCGCGAGGCTTTCGTAATGAGACAGGATATCCGCCGTGCCGAGCCAGACGATGACCATGCCCAGCACCACGATCAGCGGCATGCCGACGGAGAAGATGTTCAGCTGGGGCGCCGCGCGGGTCATGATGCCGAAGGCGATGTTGACCACCAGCAACGCGGTGATCGCCGGCAAGACCAACAGGATGCCGGCGCCCAGCACCCAGCCCAGCCGACCGGCCACCTGCCGGAAATGCTCGACGCTCAGGGTATCGCCCACCGGTAGGGTCACGAAGCTTTCCGCAAGGATCTCGAACACCACCAGGTGGCCGTTCATGGCGAGAAACAGCAGCGTCACCAGCATGGTGAAGAACTGCCCCATCACTGGCGCCGAGGCGCCGTTGACCGGATCGATCATGGACGCGAAGCTCAGGCCCGCCTGGGTCGAGATGATCTGCCCCGCCACCACGAAGACGTGGAAGAACAGTTGCAGGCTGAAGCCCATCACCGCCCCGATAAGGATCTGCTCGACGATCAGCGGCAAGGCCTGGACGCTGATGGCGTCCACCTGGGGCATGGGCGGCAGCGTGGGGACCAGCACCAGGCTCAGGGCCAGCGCCAGATACATGCGGACCCGCACCGGCACCAGGGTGGTCCCGATGATCGGCATGGTCATCAGCAGCGCGGCGATGCGGAACAGCGGAAAGAGGAAGCTGCCGACCCAGCCGCCGATCTGGGCGTTGCTGAGTTCGAGCATCGCTCAGCCGATCAGCCGCGGGATGTTGGTCACCGAGACCTGGATGAACTCCATCAGTTGCCGCACCATCCAGGGCCCGAGCACGATCAGCGTCAGCAAGGTGACGATCAGGCGCGGCAGGAAGCTCAGGGTCTGTTCGTTAATCTGGGTCGCGGCCTGGAAGATGGAGACGATCAGGCCGACGATCAGACTGGGTACCACCAACACGGTCACCAGCAGCGCGGTGAGCCAGAGACCCTGGCGAAACAGATCGACGGCGACTTCAGGGGTCATTTCGCTTCTCCACGCGAGGGAGCACCGCTAGACGGTGCCGAAACTGCTGGCCAGGGTACCCATGATCAGCGCCCAGCCATCCACCAGCACGAACAGCATCAGCTTGAACGGCAGCGAGATGATCATCGGCGAGAGCATCATCATCCCCATGGCCATCAGCACACTGGCGATCACCAGGTCGATGACCAGGAAGGGAATGAAGATCATGAAGCCGATCTGGAAGGCGGTCTTGAGTTCGGAGGTGACGAAGGCCGGCACCAGGATCGACAGCGGCGCCTGGTCGGCGCTGGGAATGTCGGTACGCTTGGACAGCCGCATGAACAGCTCCAGGTCGGACTGCCGGGTCTGCGCCAGCATGAAGTCCTTCATCGGCACCTGCGCCCGGCCGATGGCGTCCTGGGCGCTGAGCTGCTCGTTGAGATAGGGCTGCACGGCGGTGGTATTGATACGGTCGAACACCGGCGCCATGATGAACAACGTCAGGAACAGCGCCATGCCCACCAGCACCTGGTTGGACGGCGTGGTCTGCAGCCCTAGCGCCTGGCGCAGGATGGCGAAGACGATGACGATGCGGGTGAAGCTGGTCATCAGCATGACGAACGCCGGGATGAAGCTCAGCGCCGTCATGATCAGCAGAATCTGCAGGCTGACCGAATATTCCTGCTGGCCCTGGGCGTTGGTGCTCAGGGTGATGGCGGGGACGGACAGTGGATTGCCCTGTCCCGCCTGCTGCGCCAGCGCCAGGGGCGCGAACAGCAGCACGGCGAATCCCAGCAGCCAGCCCAGGGTGCGCCCGAGACCGGCCGGTAGTCGCAGCCTGGTCATGGTTTCGCCTTGGGATCGCGGCTGATGAGTTCCAGCAGGCGCTGGGCGAATTCCGGCGCCGCCGGGTCGGCCTCGCCCAGTCGTACCGGCTCGCGCAGGGTATGCAGTGGCGTGATGCGCCCGCCCGCGACCCCGATCAGGATCTGCTCCTGGCCGACCTGGACCAACACCAGCCGCTCGCGCGGCCCCAGATGCTGGGTCGAGACCACCTTGATCGCCTGCTGGCCACGCGGCCCCTGCAGTTGCACCCGGCGCACCAGCCAGGCCAGGCCGAGGATCAGGCCTATCACCAGCAGTAGGCCGAGCAACAGCTGCCCGAGCTGGGCGCCTACGTCCAGCCCCGGATGAGTGGCTTCGGCGGCGCTCGCGGTCAGGGGCAGGAGACCCAGCGGCAATAGCAGACTCTTCATGGATCACCGCAGCTTCTTGATGCGTTCCGTGGGGCTGATGACGTCGGTCAGGCGGATCCCGAACTTCTCGTTCACCACCACCACTTCACCGTGGGCGATCAGGGTACCATTCACCAGCACGTCCAGCGGCTCGCCAGCCAGGCGGTCGAGTTCGATGACCGAACCCTGGTTGAGCTGCAGCAGGTTGCGGATGGAGATGTCGGTATGGCCGACCTCCATGGAAATGGTTACCGGGATGTCGAGGATCACATCCAGGTTGGGCCCTTCCATGCCGCTCACCATCAAACCGCCACTGCTCTGGCCGAATTCCTCGACCGGAGCCTTGGGCGGCTTGGGCGCCTCGGGTGCCGCCGGTGAGGTGCCCTGGGCCATCAGGGCATCGATGTCGTCCTGGCTGGCATCGCCGGCTTCGGCCAGGGCCGCGGCCCACTCGTCCGCCAGGGCTTGTTCTTCGGGGTTGTCTGCCATCGTTCGTGTCTCGTGCAACGCCGGGCCGCGGCCCGGACGGGAAAAACGGGTATCGCTCAGCGGCTACGGCTGACCGGTTCGAGAATCTGCAGGGCCAGGTTGCCCTTGCGCGCGCCCATCTTGACCTTGAAGGTGGGCATGCCGTTGGCTCTCATGAGCATCTCTTCGGGCATCTCCACCGGGATCACGTCACCGGGCTGCATATTGAGAATATCGCGGAGTTTGAGTTGGCGCCGGACAACCGTCGCCTCCAGGGGCACTCGCACGTCCAGCAGGTCCTCGCGCAGGGCCTTGACCCAGCGCTCGTCCTGATCGTCCACATCGGACTGGAAGCCCGCGTCGAGCATCTCGCGGATCGGCTCGATCATCGAATAGGGCATGGTCACGTGCAGCTCGCCGCCGCCACCATCCAGCTCGATGTTGAAGGTGCTCACCACCACCACTTCGCTGGGGCTGACGATGTTGGCCAGGGCCGGGTTGACCTCCGAGTTCATGTACTCGAACTGGCAGTCGAGCATGGCGCCCCAGGCCTCCTTGAGATCGACGAAGCACTGGTCCAGCACCATGCGCACCACCCGCAGCTCGGTAGGGGTGAATTCGCGGCCTTCGATCTTGGCATGGCGGCCATCGCCACCGAAGAAGTTGTCCACCAGCTTGAACACCAGCCGGGCGTCGAGGATGAACAGCGCCGTGCCACGTAGCGGCTTCATCTTGACCATGTTCAGGCTGGTGGGCACGTACAGCGAATGGATGTATTCGCCGAACTTGGTGACCTGCACGCCGCCCACGGACACGTCCGCCGAGCGCCGCAGCAGGTTGAACATGCTGACCCGGGTGTAGCGGGCGAAGCGCTCGTTGATCATCTCCAGGGTCGGCATGCGGCCGCGGACGATGCGGTCCTGGCTGGTGAGGTCGTACCCCTTGATCGCCCCCGGCTCGACATCGGTCTCGGTCTCGACGATGCCATCGTCGACCCCGTGCAGCAGGGCATCGATTTCATCCTGGGAGAGCAGATCTTGCACGGCCATGGCGTTACCTATTGCAGGACGAGATTGGTGAACAGTACCTGTTCGATAACGGTCTGGCCGGTCAGTTTCTTCGCCAGCTCCTGAACCTTGCTGGTCGCCTGCTGGCGCAGCATCTCCTTGCCCACCGGGGTGACCAGACTAGCGAAGTCCTGGCCGGAAAACAGCATGACCAATTGGTTGCGCACCTGCGGCAGCTGCGCCTTGAGCGCATCCATCTGCGCCTGGTCGCGCCCCATCAGGGTCACCGTCACCTGCATGTAGCGCTGCCGCCCCTCGGCGTTGTAGTTGACCACGAAGGCCGGCAGCAACGGCTGGTAGACCGCCGCCAGGTGCACCGGCGCCGCGGGTGCGGCCGCCGCGGCGTGCTCGGGCTCGGCGCTCTTCTTGCCGAGCAGGAACCAGGTCGCCCCCACCGAGGCGCCGATCACCAGCAGCAGGGCCACGACGATGATGATGATGAGTTTGAGTTTGAGCTTGCCCTTGCCCTTGCCTTCCGCGGCTGCACCCTCTGCCGCAGGCGCCTGCTTCTTCGCCATATACGCTCGACCGACCCTTGTCCGGAGCGCCACCCTTGCCGGGCAGCGCGGCTAACTTATTGATGCGAAGGGGATATAGCAGGTGCAGCCGAGGCTGTCACCTGCCGGCCGGTGGCCGTCATCACGCGTAGTAGTCGACCAGGCTGCGCGCGGCCAGGATCGCGGAGCCACGGGTTTCGCCGACGTTCGCCAGCGGCTCCTCTTCGCCACCGTTCGCCGCCCCCCCGCGGCCACGGCGCGAACCATCGCTCTGGCCGCCCTGTTGCGACTGCTGCCAGGCCTGCCCGGAGGATTGGTCGGATACATTCACGTTGGCCAGGTTCATGCCCTGCTGGGCGAAGAGTTCGCGCAGCCGCTGGCTGCCGTTGTCCAGGGCCTCACGCACGTCCGCATGGGGACTGGCGAAGGTCACCTGGGTCTGGTCCTGGGTCATGTCGATGCGTACCTCCAGCTTGCCCAGTTGCGCCGGCTCCATCTGGATGTCGGCGGTCTTGAGGTTCTGGCTGGACATCCACATGACCTTGTCGACCACCGCCTCGCTGAAGTTGCCGGCCTGGGGATTGAGCGCCTGGCCAGGAACGGTGGCGCTGACCGGACGAGCGGTCTGCGCCGGCGCGCTCAGCGATTGCGACAGCGCGGTGAGCTTGTCGGCGAAGGCATCGGCCTTGGTCGGGACAGCCGCATCCTTGGCGTCCCCCTGATCCAGCGTCGAAGCCAGGGCCGCCGTGGCGGCCTGGTCCGCACCCGGTAGCGGAGCGGACGGGTCCGGCAACAGGGTATTGAGTTGCGCCGCCAGGTTGTTGGCGGTGGTTGCCGCCTTGTTGGCCTCCCCCTGCCCCTGCTGCGGGGCCTGGCCAAGCAGCTGCGCCAGACCTCTGTCCTGGGTCGCGGTGTCGCCGGGCTTGGCGGCGCCGGGCAGCGCCGCGTTCGGCAGGCCCGTGGCGGCTGTCTGGGTCCCCTGGGCGGTCGCCGCGCCAAGAATGGCAGCCGGATCGAGTCCCTGGGAGGTAGTCGTATTGGTCGGAGCGGCTGCCGTCGGGGTGCTCGTCGCCGCCGGAGTGGTCGGGGCGGGGGTCACCGCAGGGGTCGGGAACTGGCCAGTCATGCCGAGCAGGAACAGCGGGTCCAGTTGCGTGGCGCCTGGCTCCTGGCTGTCCTGCTCCTGGGCGACCGGCAAGGTCTTGCCGTCGCCGTCGGCAGCGGTTGCCGGCTGGTCGTCGGTCTTTGCCGCCGGGTCCGTCGACTTGGCATCGGCGGTCCGGTCATCGTCGGCGGAGCGCTTCGCCCGATCATCCCCCTCACGCGCCCGCGCCGGCTCGTTCTTGCGTGCCTGGCTGGTGGACTTGGTGTCGTTGGTATCGCGCGGCTTCTCAGTGCGAGCCGCTTCACGCGGCTGTTCCTGGGCAAAGACGTCGGCAAAACGCTCCGACGCCACGGGGCGATCCTGGACAGGGGGAGTCTTGACCGCGGGCCTGCCGGAGGTGGCGGAGGAAGTCGCGGTATTCAGTAGAAAATCGGGCACGACGGCCATGGAATGCTCCGAATGACGGGTTTTCCGATACTTTGCAAGTTACGCGCCAGCTGCAAACGCCAGCGCTTTGACGAGGCTCAGGTCGCGTAGCGCTGACGCTCGACCTTGAAGAGGATGCGCACGATGGCGAACTCGCGCTCGATCGCCGCCAGCCCCATGGCCAGCTCGGCCGTCGGGGCACGGCGGCGAGCGCCCTCCTCCACGTCCTTGCACAGTTGCGCCAGGGGCCCGGCGCCCATGTTGCCAGCGCTGCCCTTGAAGCTGTGGGCCAGCTGGCGAACCTGCTCGGCGTCGCCACCGATCACACTGCGCTTGAGCGCCGCGATACGCTCGTCGCAATCGACGAGGAAGGTGTCGATGAGTCCGACGTACTCCTCCTCCATGCAATCGCGCAAGGTGTCGAGCGTGTCCGGATCGAGATGAGTGGAAAGCATCAGGGTCTCACTGAGCGGGGGGCGAGGAGCGCGAGCGGCCCCGTCTAGAGATAGGCCGAGCGCGCGCGTTGAGCGTACTCGTCCATCTGTTTCTGTTCGCGCTTGTCTTCCACCAGCCGCTGCTCCTGCCGATAGCGCTCGACCAGCTTGCGCAAGCCTTCCAGGCGCGCATAGCGTTCCTGCCACTGGGTGCGGGCCTTGGCCACCACATCGCGATGCCACTGGGCATTGCGCTCCTGCTGGCCGATGGCTTCTTCCAGCTGGCTGAGAAAGCGCTGATAGCCGATCAGCCACTGTCCGGTGACGCCGCGGCTGCCGTTGACCACCAGACGCTGCTGGTAGTCCTCGCGGTAGCGCTGCAACTCACCGAGCTTGAATTCGGCCTGGGCCAGCTGCTGCTGGCACTGCCCCAGGCGCTGGGCCGCGTCGCGCTCCTCGCGCTCGCTCATGTCCACCACGGGTGCCAAGCGTTCGGCTCTGCCTTTCATGATCTATCAGCCTCCCAATACAGCTTGAAGATTGGCGGCGCTCTGTTCCAGCGACTCGCTTTCGCGCAACCCCTGACGCAGGAACTGCTGCATGGGGGCGTAGCGGGCGATCGCCAGGTCGGTTTCGGCATTACCACCGGGCACGTAGGCGCCGACGCTGATCAGGTCCTTGGTCTGCTGGTAGAGCGACCAGAGCTGCTTGACGCGCTGGGCATTGCGCAGATGCTCGGGACTGACGACCTGGGGCATTACCCGGCTGATGGACGCCTCGATGTCAATGGCGGGATAGTGGCCCTCTTCGGCCAGCCGCCGCGACAGCACGAAGTGACCATCCAGCACGCCCCGCGCCGAGTCGGCGATGGGGTCCTGCTGGTCGTCGCCTTCCGACAATACAGTATAGAACGCCGTGATCGAACCCCCACCCTTTTCTGCATTGCCGGCCCGTTCCACCAGCCGCGGCAGCTTGGCGAACACCGACGGCGGATAACCCTTGGTGGCCGGCGGCTCGCCGATGGCCAGGGCGATCTCGCGCTGGGCCTGGGCATAGCGGGTCAGGGAATCCATCAGCAGCAGGACGTTCTTGCCCTTGTCGCGAAAGTATTCGGCGATCCGGGTGCAGTACATGGCCGCCCGCAGGCGCAGCAGCGGCGCATCGTCGGCTGGCGAGGCCACGACCACCGCGCGCTTGATGCCCTCCTCGCCGAGGATGTGCTCGATGAATTCCTTCACCTCGCGACCCCGCTCGCCGATCAGCCCGACCACGATGATCTCGGCCTTGGTCAGGCGGGTCATCATGCCGAGTAGCACGCTCTTGCCGACGCCGGTACCGGCGAACAGGCCGAGGCGCTGGCCGCGGCCCACCGTCAACAAACCGTTGATGCTGCGAATACCCACGTCCAGCGGCTCGGAAATGGGTTCGCGCTTGAGCGGGTTGATGGTGGGACCGTCCATCGGCACCCAGTCTTCGGCGCGCATGCGGCCCTTGCCGTCCAGGGCATTGCCCAGGCCATCCAGCACGCGGCCGAGCATGGACATGCCCATCGGCAGGCGCCCGGTATCCGGTACGGGTACCACCCGGGCCCCCGGTGCTATGCCCGCCAGGCTGCCCACCGGCATGAGAAAGGTCTTGTCGCCATTGAAGCCCATCACCTCGGCCTCGACTTCCACCGGCTGGTAGCCGCCGCCATTGATCAGGCGGCACCGACTGCCCACGGCGGCGCGCAGGCCTTCGGCCTCCAGGGTCAGGCCGACCATGCGCAGCAGGCGGCCTTCTATCACCGGCTGCCGCTCGACCCGGATGGCTTCTTCATAGCCGCCCAGGCGCCGTTCGAAACTCAAGCGGTCAAGACGCATGGGGCGGCTCCTGGATATCGATGTGCAGGTCGGGGTCTTGAGGCTGCGTGGCCTGCTGGCGCTGCTGTTCAGCCAACTGTGTCAGCGCCTGGGCGAGACGTGTCTCGATGCTGGCATCGATGACACTGCTCTCGGTCTCGATCCGGCAGCCACCGGGCATGAGCGCCTCGTCTTCGAGTATGCGCCATTTCTCCTCGTGCCGATCCCGCAAGGCCTTCATCAGCTCGAAGTCCTGGGGGCTGACGTGGATACGGATGTTCTCGGCACCCATCGGCAGGAGTTTGAGCGAGGTCCGTACTACCTGCGCGAGCTGGCTGGAATCGAGCTTGAGCTCACGCTGGATGACTTCGCGGGCGATGTGACGTACCAGCTGGACCATCCCCGCTTCCAGTGCCTGGTCTTGTTCGCCGATGGGATCGAACAGATGCCCCATCAGGGTCTCCAGACTGGCCAGCCGGGCCCCCAGAGCGGCCTCGGCTTCCTGACGCGCCTTGAGCTGACCGGCGTGATAGCCATCGCGCTCGCCGGTCACGAAGCCTTCGTTGTAGGCCTCCTGACGGATCGCCTCCAGTTCTTCGAGGGTGATCGGTTGGACTTCCTCGACCGGCACCTCCTCGATCGAGGCCTCCGGCTGGGGCTCCGGTTCGGGTGCGGGCGCAGGCGTCCGCGCAGGCTCGTCGAAGCTGTCGAAGGCCGGCAGTCGCCAGACGTCGAAGGCTTCCAGGTCACGCGCCCTGATCAGTTCGCTCGCCGATTCTTTGCTCATCACCTATCCGTCAGAAAACCGCTACTGACAGAGCATTAGCAAAGCACAGGCCAACCCCTGAGAGCCTGTTCAAAGGCTGCTGCGCGTCGGCCAAACGGCGTTGAAAATGGCCTGGGTCGCCAGCCCGACCTGGGCGGCCCCGTCGCAATGCTCATTTACTACCTGTAAACCCGAGCGCGGGTCCGATCCGCTTAAGTCAGCTATTTTCGCAGGGCCGCCTAGGCCTTGTTTGTCTCTAGCTCGCGAGACTTTGAAAAGGCCCTGAGAAGGGTCAGACCATTTCCTCGCCGCCCTTGCCGCCCAGCACGATCTCGCCAGCATCGGCCATGCGCCGGGCGGCCGCCAGGACTTCCTTCTGCGCCCCTTCCACCTCGGACAGCCGGACCGGCCCCTTGGCTTCCAGATCGTCGCGCAGCAGCTCGGCCGCGCGCTTGGACATGTTGCGGAAGAACTTCTCCTTGATGCCCTCGTCGGCGCCCTTGAGCGCCAGCACCAGCACATCGGAGGATACCTCGCGCAACAGTGCCTGAATGCCGCGGTCGTCCACGTCCGAGAGGTTGTCGAAGACGAACATCAGGTCCTCGATCTGCCCCGACAGATCCTGGTCCGCATCGCGGATCGCATCCATGAGCGGCCCTTCGACCGAGCTGTCCAGGTAGTTCATGATATCGGCCGCGCGCTTGACGCCGCCGAGGGCCGTACGGGTGGTGCTGGCGCTGCCGGAGAACTGCTTCTCCAGGATCAGGTTCAGTTCCTTCAGGGCCGCCGGCTGCACGGTGTTCAGCGAAGAGACGCGCAGCACGATGTCGAGACGCACCTTGTGGTCGAAGTGGCTGAGCACCTCGGCCGCCTGGTCGGGATCGAGGTAGGCCACCACGATGGCCTGGATCTGCGGGTGCTCGTAGCGGATCACGTCCGCCACCGCCCGCGGCTCCATCCACTTGAGGCTGTCCAGGCCACTGGTGTTGCCGCCCAACAGGATACGGTCGATCAGGCCGCTGGCCTTGTCCTCGCCCAGCGCCTGGGTGAGCATCTTGCGGATGTAGCCATCGGCGCCGACGCCCAGGCTGGTCTGGTCGCCGACCACCTCGATGAAGTCGCCCAGCACCCGCTCGACCTGCTCGCGGTTGACGTTGCGCATCTGCGCCATGGCCGTGCCGACCTTCTGCACTTCCTTGGGCCCCATGTGCCGGAGGATCTGCGCCGCATCGGCTTCGCCCAGCGACAGGAGGAAGATGGCGGCCTTCTCGACCTTGGAAAGTTGCGCGTCATTCGTCGCCATTGATCCAATCCTTCACTACCTGGGCTACACGGCCCGGATCATCGTTGACCAGTTGCTTGATGGCCGTCAGTTGGGCGTCGTAGCCCTCGCTCGGGCTCGGCAGCAGCAGCGGTGCCGGGCCACCCAGGCTCACCTTGTCGTCGGCCAGGTCGTCCGACAGGCCGTCCAGACCACCCGCACCCAGGGCGCCGGCACCACCGGCAGCGGCCAGCGCGGCGGCGTCCTTGGCGTTGCCACCGGACAGATTCTTCAGCACCGGCCGCAGCACCCCAAAGACTAGCACCAGGATGAACAGCACACCCAGCGCCTGCTTCACCACACCCCAGAACCACGGCTGCTGGTAGAAGGGAATGCTCTCGATCTCTTCCGGCTGCACCGGCGCGAAGGGCGCATTGATCACGCTCACGCTGTCGCCGCGGCTGGCATCGAAGCCTACGGCGTCCTGCACCAGGCGGGTGAAGCGGGCCAGATCCTCGGTGGACCAGGGCGTATGGGTCAGCTTGCCAGCCGCATCGACCTTGACTTGGTCATCCAGCACCACCGCGACGGAAAGCCGGCGCAGGCGGCCCTGCTGCTGGCGGGTGTAGCTGATGCTGCGGTCCAGTTCGTAGTTGCGGGTGTTCTGCTCACGCTTGTCGGTCGGGTACGGCAGGGTGGCCGGAAGGCTGGTCTTGCTGTCGTAGATGTACTGGTCGTTGGCATCCCGCAGCGGCTGGCCGGGAGCGATGTAGTTGGCACCGCCAGCGCCCTGGGCACCGGCTTTCTCCGGGGTCGATGATGGTCCGGGCGGCTGGTTCGACAGGGCACCCGGGACGCCCTGGGCGCCACCGCCGGACGTCTGGCGCTGCTCGCTGTTCTGCTGCTCGCTGCGCAGCGCCGGCTGGTCGGGGTTGAACTGCTCGGAGGTCGACTCGACCGCGTTGAAGTCGACGTCTGCCGCCACTTCCGCCTTGAAGCGACCGCTGCCTACCACCGGCTGCATGATGTTCTGCACGCGCTGGGTCAGGGAGCCTTCCATCTTGCGGGTGTAATCCAACTGCTTGCCGGCGATGGACAGCTCGGACATGTTCTGCTGGTCGGACAGCAACTGGCCTTTCTGGTCGACGATGGTGACCTGGGATTTATCCAGCTCAGGCACGCTGGTGGCGACCAGGTTGATGATGGCCATGACCTGGCCGGCATCCAGGGTACGGCCGGGGTACATTTCCACCAGCACGGACGCGCTCGGCTTGCGCTCGTCACGGACGAACACGGAGCTTTTCGGAATCGCCAGGTGCACCCGGGCACCCTTGATGTTGTTCAGGCTGGAAATGGTACGGGCCAGTTCACCTTCGAGGCTGCGCCGATAGTTCGCCGCTTCCATGAACTGGCTGGTGCCCAGCGGCTGCTCCTTGTCCAGCAGCTCGAAGCCGACGTTGCCGTCGGAAGCGGTGATGCCGGCAGCCGCCATCTTCATGCGCGCACGCCCTAGGTCATCGGCCTTGACCAGCAAGGCACCGGAGCTCGGGTCGACCTTGTAGCCGATGTCGGCAGCGCCCAGGGCCTGCAGCACCTGGTTGGCATCCAGGCCGTTCATGCTGGTGTACAGCGGCCGATAGTCCGGCTGCTGGGTCCAGAGCACCACGGCGAAACCCAGGGCGACACTCGCCGCCAGGCCAACGAGCAGGCCAAGTTGGCGCAGCAGCGGCATCTCGGACAGGTTGTCGAGGAAGCTCAGGCCCAGCAGGGGCTTCTTGGATTTGTCCTCGGCCGCGGGCTGGGCAGTGGGGACGGGGGCGTTGGTAAGAGCGTCAGCCATGGTCTAGACCGTCCTCAAATCGACATTTGCATGATGTCTTGGTACGCCTGCACGAACTTGTTGCGTACCTGGGTCAAGGCCTGCACGGAAACGCTGGCCTTCTGCGAAGCGATCATGACTTGAGTGAGGTCGACCCCGCCCTGCCCCAGTTCGAAGGCCTTGGCCATCTCGCCGGCGGTCTGCTGGGTCTCGGCAACGGAGTTCACGGCCTTGCCGAGCATGTCGGCGAAGCTCGGGCCCTGGACCTGTTCGGTGCCGGCGGGCGCGACCACGGCTTTCGACCGGGCCATGGCCTCGGTCTGCATGGAACGCATTTCCAGCATTAACCGATTGAACTCGACACCTTGAACCATTTGCTCTGCTCCTCCGGTACGGGAAATTGACGCCGTACCCACTCGTGTCAGAGATAGAGCAATGCCTGTGCCAGAACTAAAAATTCTAACAAAAACAAGGAGTTGAGTATTTTCCAAGAAAACCTGATTAAAGTTCGACAGGAATCAGTCGACGGTCAGCAGCGCGCGATTGCGTTGCAGAAGGCCCTTGCCGATGCCCTTTACCTCGAGCAGTTCGTCAACCGAAGCGAAGGCGCCGTGAATCTGGCGATAATCGACGATGGCCTGGGCCTTGACCGCCCCGATACCACTCAAGCGCTGCAGCTCGGTGACATCGGCGACATTGATGTTCAGCGGTGCCTGCACGGCACTGGCGGATGGCCTGGCTCGGGTGCCGACGGCAGGTTCGCAGGCATTGACCCAGGACTGCAGGGCGACGAGGAAAAGGACGATCCAGACGAATCTCATAGGGGAACCTCCGTGTTCCACCGTGACATGCGAAAAGCTTATCGCGCTCCGTCAGGCTGTCAACTGACCAACGATCCGGCGCGCTCGCGCTCGGTCTTGAGCGCGGCCAGGGTCTGCCGCACGCCTTGACGCCAGTCGCTCGGCGCGATGCCGAAGGCGCTCTGCAGCGCGCTCGAATCCAGCATCGAATAGGCGGGTCGCTTGGCCAGGGTGGGAAACTCGGAGGTGGCGATCCCGGTGATGAGGGGCGCGCGTTCCAGCATGCCGACTTCCTGACCAACATCGATGATGTAACGCGCGAAGTCGCACCAGCTCAGTCCGCTGTCACCGGCGTAGTGATAGAGTCCGTACGCCTTATCCGCGGGGCTTGCCTGGACTTGAGCAGCGATGCTTAACAAGGCGTCGGCAATGTGCCCTGCGTAGGTGGGGCAGCCGACCTGATCGCTCACCACCCGTAGTTCGTCACGATCGGCCGCCAGGCGCAGCATGGTCTTGAGGAAGTTGTTGCAGTGCTCACTGAACACCCAGGCCGTCCGCAGCACAACGCTACGCGGGCAAGCAGCCAGAATACGATTCTCGCCTTCCAACTTGGTCATGCCGTAGACCCCGGAGGGACTGACCGGATCCTCTACTCGATAAGGCTCCGTCGCCGTACCGTCGAATACGTAGTCGGTAGACAGGTGCAGGAGGGCGATACCCGCCGCACCGCAGGCCTGGGCCAGCACCGCAGGGCCTTCGATGTTGCCGCGCGCGGCGATCTCCGGCTCCTGCTCGGCCTTGTCCACCGCCGTATAGGCCGCCGCATTGATCACGACATCCGGGGTAAAACGTGCGAGATGGCTGGTTACCGAACCTTCGTCAGCAATATCCAGAGTGGCACGTCCATGGGCCTCCCATGCCAGTTCTGAATGCTGAAGGCGGTCGGTCAGACAACGCCCGACCTGACCGTTCGCTCCGGTAACCAGTATCTTCATCTATACAGCTCCGCCAATCGAAGTCCTTGTGCATCTTTGGCGGACAGGATGGGATCCGTTACCCGCCAGTCGATATTCAGATCCGGATCATTCCAGATCAACGATCCTTCATCAGAGGGATCGTAATAATCTGTGCACTTGTATTCAAAATCAGCGGTTTCGGACAGCACCACGAAGCCATGGGCCAGACCCGGCGGTATCCAGAGCTGGCGCTTGTTCTCTTCCGAAAGGATCTCGGCCACCACGTTGCCGAAGGTAGGCGAACCTCGGCGAATGTCGACGGCCACGTCCAGCACCTCGCCCCGCACGACCCGCACCAGCTTGCCCTGGGGCTTGTTGCGCTGGAAGTGCAGACCACGCAGCACGTTCCGGGCGGAACGCGAGTGGTTGTCCTGCACGAACGGCAGGGTGATCCCCGCCTGCTCGGCATAACGCTCGGCCTGGAAGGACTCCAGGAAGAAGCCGCGGTCGTCACCGAAGACCTTGGGCTCGATCAGCTTGACGTCCGGGATCGCCGTTTCGAAGACCTGCATCAGTCCTGCTCCTTGCACAGACGCGCCAGGTACTGGCCATAACCGGTCTTGCTCAGGGCTTCCGCCTGCAACGCCATCTGCTCGCAGGTGATCCAGCCTTTCTGGAAGGCGATCTCTTCGAGACAAGCAACCTTCAGCCCTTGGCGCTTCTCGATGGTCTGGACGAAATGGCCGGCTTCCAGCAGGGCATCGTGGGTACCGGTATCCAGCCAGGCGAAACCACGGCCCAGCAAGGAAACGTTCAGCGAGCCGCGGCGCAGGTACTCGTTGTTGACGTCGGTGATTTCCAGCTCGCCACGGGGCGACGGCTTGATGTTGGCGGCGATGTCCAGCACGTCGTTGTCGTAGAAATACAGACCAGTGACGGCATAGTTGGATTTCGGCTTCTTGGGCTTCTCTTCGATGCTCAGGGCCTTGCCCTGCTCGTCGAACTCGACCACGCCGAAACGCTCGGGGTCGGCGACGTAGTAGCCGAAGACGGTGGCGCCCTTCTCCACGCTCGCTGCCTTGAGCAGCGTCTCGCTGAAGCGCTGGCCGTAGAAGATGTTGTCGCCCAGCACCAGGCAGACGTTGTCATCGCCGACGAATTCACGACCGATGATGAAGGCCTGGGCCAGGCCGTCCGGGCTGGGCTGCTCGGCGTAGCTCAGCTGCATGCCGAAGTGGCTACCGTCACCCAGCATGCGCTGGAAGCCCGGCAGATCGGCCGGCGTCGAGATGATCAGCACTTCCTGGATACCGGCCAGCATCAGCACGGACAGCGGATAGTAGATCATGGGCTTGTCGTAGATCGGCAGCGACTGCTTGGACACGCCCAGGGTAATGGGGTGCAAACGAGTACCGGATCCACCGGCCAGCAGGATTCCCTTGTATTTGCTCATGGCAATCGTCCTCTGAAAATTGACTGTTGCTGTCGGTCGGACACCCTCAGGAGCGTGTCCGCGATAGGATCGTTAGACGGCTTCGCCGAGACGCTCGAGGCGATAGGCACCGGACAGTACCCGCTGCCACCACTCACGATTGTTCAGGTACCAGGTGACAGTCTTGCGCATGCCGGTCTCGAACGTCTCTTCCGGCGTCCAACCCAGCTCGCGACCGATCTTGCTGGCGTCGATGGCATATCTCATGTCGTGGCCGGGACGATCCTTGACGAAGGTGATCAGGTCGCGATAGCGCTCGACGCCCTCGGGCTTCTGCGGGGCCAGCTCTTCGAGCAGGTCACAGATGGTCTCGACGACCTGCAGGTTGCGCTTCTCGTTGTGACCGCCGATGTTGTAGGTCTCACCGACCTCGCCTTGGGTCACTACGGTGTAGAGGGCACGGGCATGGTCTTCGACGAACAGCCAGTCACGCACCTGGGAACCGTCGCCATAGACCGGCAGCGGCTTGCCGTGGATGGCATTGAGAATGACGTGGGGAATCAGCTTCTCGGGGAAGTGATAGGGACCGTAGTTGTTCGAGCAGTTGGTCACCAGCACCGGCAGGCCGTAGGTCCGGCCCCAGGCGCGCACCAGGTGGTCGCTGCCGGCCTTGCTGGCCGAATAGGGCGAGCTCGGCGCATAGGGGGTGGTCTCGGTGAAGAGGTCGTCGGTGCCATGCAGGTCGCCATAGACTTCATCGGTGGAGATGTGGTGAAAGCGGAAGGCCGCCTTGGCCTCGGGCTCCAGGCCGTTCCAGTACGCCCGGGTGACCTCCAGCATCACGCCGGTACCGACGACGTTGGTCTGGATGAAGTCGGCAGGCCCCTCGATGGAACGATCCACATGGGATTCGGCAGCCAGGTGCATCACCACATCGGGCTGGAAGGTGGCGAACACCTTCTGCAGCGCGCCGAAGTCGCAGATGTCCACCTGGTGAAACTCATAGCGGTCGGACGCGGAGACATCTGCCAGTGAATCCACATTACCGGCGTAGGTCAGCTTGTCGACGTTGGCGACCTTGCATGGGGTTTCGTTGATAAGAAAACGTACTACGGCGGAACCAATGAAACCCGCGCCACCCGTTACCAGTACCTTCATCCTGAATCCTGCCTATATCGATTTGCACATCATCCTGCCCGAACCGGCGCGCAGGACATCGGAGGACGGCGCAGCCATCCCTGGCTCGGGCCGCGGCCAACGCCGCACGCCCAAAGACCTGAGTTAAACAGTGGCAGAAAAGGAAAGTTCAGCTCAGCGACGAGAGGGTGCCGCTTCTGTGCTCGGCTTCAAATACAGGATTTGAGACAGTGCCCAAGGTCAATCGATGGACCGGTTGGTGTGCAACCAGTCAACGATATCGCCTTCCGGTGTGTAACCGGCAACGGTGTCGCGCAGCAGCTGGCGCACCCGGACATAGTCGCCGGCCTCGACCGAGCGACTCAATTCGACGAGGGCAGACCGGAAGATGTCCCAGGCAAGGAAGTCTTCGCTGGCACGCATGATCTTGGGATGCGAGGTGGGACTGACGTCATCACCGATGAGCAATTCCTCGTAGAGCTTCTCGCCAGGCCGCAGACCGGTAAATTCGATGGCCACATCGCCATGGGGATTGGCAGGAGAACGCACGCTGAGGCCCGACAGCTTGATCATCTGTTCAGCCAGCTCGACGATGCGCACCGGCTCGCCCATGTCCAGCACGAAGACATCCCCCCCTCACCCATGGCCCCGGCCTGGATCACCAGTTGCGCCGCCTCGGTGATGGTCATGAAGAACCGCGTGATCTTGGGATGGGTCACGGTAACCGGTCCACCCTTGCGAATCTGGGCGCGGAACAGGGGGATGACCGAGCCGGACGACCCCAGGACATTACCGAACCTGACCATGGTGAAGCGGGTGCGATTGACCTGGTGAATGCCTTCGGCCTGGCCATGGAGTATGGGTGCCGCTTCGCGGCTGAGCGCCTGCAGGACCATCTCGGCCAGGCGCTTGGTACTGCCCATGATGTTGGTCGGGCGAACCGCCTTGTCGGTGGAAATCAGCACGAAGCTGGTGACGCCCGCCTGGACCTGGATCGCCGCCTGGGCGGCGTTCAACGTACCCAGCACATTGTTGCCGAATCCCTCGGCGATGTTGTGCTCGACCATGGGCACGTGCTTGTAGGCTGCCGCATGGTACAGGGTCGCCACCTTCCAGTGACGCATCACCTGCAGCAGCAGCGCGGCGTTGCGAATCGATCCCAGGACGGGCACCAGGGTGATCGGCAGGGCTTCACGCTGGATATGGGCGTCCAGCTCCCGATGGATGCTGTAGAGATTGAATTCGGCATGATCGAGCAGGATCAGCACCCGCGGTCTCTGCCCGATGATCTGCCGGCACAGTTCGGAACCGATGGAGCCACCCGCCCCCGTCACCATCACCACCTGCTGGCTGATGCAGCGACTGAACAGTTCGGGCCGCGGCGCTACCGGATCGCGCCCCAGTAGGTCGGCGATATCCACTTCCTGCAGATCGTCGACCTGCACCTTGCCACAGGCAAGATCGCTGATCCGCGGGACGGTGCGGACATGCAAGGGATAGGGCTCGAGCAGACTCAGGACCTCCCGGCGCCGGGCACGGGTGGCGGACGGGATGGCCAGGAGGATTTCCTCGGCCCCGGTCTCTTCGATCATCTGCTGGATGTGCTTGGGGGTGTAGACCTTGAGGCCCGCGATGATGCGATTGGCAATGCTCTTATCATCGTCGATGAAGGCCACCGGCCGCATCGCCCGCCCCATGCGCAGCGCCGCGATCAGTTGATTGCCCGCCGAACCGGCGCCATAGATGGCGACACGAGGCAATTCGTCCGGCTGCTTGATGAAGGGTACGGTGATGGCACGATACCAGTCGCCCAGGAAGTACTGGCGCAGCGCCAGGCGCAACCCGCCGATGAGGATCAGGCTGACGATCCAGTAGTTGAAGATCATCGAACGCGGCACGATCTCCGGCAGGTCGCGATACCAGTAGATGACCACGGACAGCAGCAGGGTCGAAAGCGTCACCGCCTTGGCGATGGCGATCAGCGCATCGTTGCCCAGGTAACGCATGACTGCGCGGTACATGCCGATGCGGATGAACAGGGGGATGGCGATGGCCGGCGCGGTGAGAAACAACCAGGCGTGGCCACTGAAGGGCTCGATCATCTGCGTGGAGCCCAGCCGCAGATAGAAGGCGAGCCACAGTGAAATCCAGATCAATACCAGATCGACCGCGACCTGGATGACTCGCTTGGTACGCCGGTTCAGCTTGACCAGACGGTCACGCAACATAGCAGTGTTCCTACTCCCTGAACCCGGTGGACGGCACAGCCGAGGCTATCTCATCGGTCCCAGCATTGTATCCAAGGGCCAGACCCAACAGAGGTCCATAAGCAAGCAACAGCCCCAGTATGGCAGCTAAATGCCCAGTGCCTACCAGCAAAGCGATGGGCAGCAGCCAGAACAGATTGATGCAGAGCACCGCCAGGGTCACCGCCCTATGGCTGCGATGGCGCCGCGAGGCCCACTGGTAGGCATGGGTACGGTGGGCCTCGTAGGGCTTCTTGCCACGTGTCAGACGGCGCAGCAAGGTCCAGGTGGCGTCGACGATGAAGACGCCCAGCAGGATCACCCAGGCCCAGAACAGCGACAGCTCGACCTGGGCCGCCTGCAGCGACAGCATGCCCAGCACGAGGCCAAGAAAGCCGCTGCCAACGTCGCCCATGAAGATCCGCGCAGGCGGGAAATTCCACAGCAGGAATCCCGAGACCGCCGCCGCCAGCAGCAGGGGGGCTCCCAGCAACTGCGAATATCCCGCGACACCGTAGAGCAGTGCCATGCCCAGGCAGGCGCTCAAGGCCTCCACCGCGGCGATGCCGTCGATGCCGTCCATGAAATTGTAGAGATTCAACAGCCAGACCAGGTAGAGCGCGCCAAGGGCCAGGATCAACGCGCGCGACAAACCCAGCGCCTGCGCCAGGCTTTCGGGCAGCACCCCATACCCACCGAGCCACAGCAAGGCCAGGAAAGCCGCGAGGAAATGCCCGAGCAAGCGCCAGCCGGCGCCGACATGTCGATGATCGTCGATGAAGCCCAGCACCGCCACCAGGAGCCCCGCCCCGATCAGGACGCTGCCGGTCGCCGTATCGAGCCATCCCAGCAGTTGCAAGGCGAGGCAACCGATCACGAACACCACCACGAAAGCCAGACCGCCCCCGCGGGGTGTCGCCACCTGATGCGAGCTACGCGCATTGGGCTCGTCGAGCAGACCACCGGACAGGGCATAGCGGCGCAACGCCGCCGTCCCCAGCCAACTGCCGACCAGCGCCGCGATCAATACCAGAATCAGCATGCCACCGCCTCCGCCCGTTGCGCGCCCAACGCCCGCAGGGCGCTGTGGGCCGAGTAGGGTGGCTGCCAATCCAGCAGGGTCTTGGTAGGCTGGATGTCCACCTGCAACGAGCCACAGAGTCGCTGCGCCAGCTCGCCACGTCCCAGCAGCCGGGCGACTCTTTCGAGCCAGACGCTGGGAATCGGGATCAATCTGGCCTTCCTGCCCAAGCCCTCGCTCAGCAGCTCGAGCAATTCAACGGTAGACAGATCCTCATCGTCGCTGACCAGCAAGGTGGCGCCTACCGCCTGCGGCGCCGAGATGCACAGCGTCAGCAGGTCGACCAGGTTTTCTACGTAGACCAGGCTGCGCCGGTTGTGCCTTACCCCACCCAGGGGCAGCGGTACGCCGCGAGCCAATACATCCAGCAAGCGGGCGACATTGGCTTTCACGCCCGGGCCATAGACCAGTGGTGGTCGGATGATGACTACCTCCAGGCCGGTCTCCTCCATGAGCGCCAGCAACTGCTGCTCGGCGGCGGCCTTGGAGCGGGCGTAGGCATCGGTGGGAGCGGGCGGATCGTCCGCACGGAAGGGACGTCCCGGCAGTGTCCAGTCGCCATTGACCTTGATGCTGCTGACGAAGATGAAACGGCGGACGCCCGCCAGGACGGCATCCCGCGCCAGCTTCAAGGTAGCGGCCCGATTCACCTCGTCATATTGCCGATCGCTGAGAGCGCCGGGTTGCTCACCCAGCTGATGGACGCGTGCGGCCAGATGGATGATGGTATCGACACCCACCAGCACCGCCGACCAATCGGTATCGGCCACGAGCTCCCGGCTCACGAAGGTAAGATTCCTTCTCGGAGTGGCCGTTGGGGCCTGACGTAGCGCAGCGACTACGGGATAACCCTCGTCAAGCAGATGCCGGACCAGGGAAGTACCCACGAACCCTCCCGCCCCCGTCACCAGAATACCGCGTTCCATCGATGCCAAGCGCCCTTCCACCAGCCAAGTCGGCGACCATGGTAAGACATTGCGCGACGAGCACCTAGCGATGCAAAAACGCCGGCCATAAAAAAGCCCACCAGGCCAGGCCTGGTGGGCCATGAAAACGAGTTGGCTTAGAGCGTCTTAGCGGCAACAGGCACGTTGACGACCTGCTGGGCGACGTAGTGGCGCGAGAAGGTCTCGACGCGCTGAGTAGGTTGCAGGAAGAGAGCAACCAGCCAGCTGCCGGCCAGGGCGGCTACCGCCAGGAAGGGATGTCCGAGTTGCATGCTGGTGAAGCAGGCGGCGATACCGATCCAGATGAAAAGATAATGGCGCATGACAACTTCCTCACTCGGAGTGGACTACTAGGTCGACCAGGACCTTATGTGAGCGAAGTCTCATACAAAAAACGGAACCCGTCTACAAAAATATCAAAAAGACTTGACTTTTTTTGTAAACGTCAAAATACCGATATCGTTTACAGCAACAACGCTTTTTTGACGAGCCAGCCAAGCTTAAAAAGCATCGATAAATCAAAAAGTTGCGGGATTTTGAAAGGACGAGCTGAATTCAGCGTCGACTTTATGGCTCCAGCTCGTTCACCCGATCCCTCAGCTCCTTGCCGGGCTTGAAATGCGGCACGAACTTGCCATCCAGCAGGACCGACTCTCCCGTCTTGGGATTGCGCCCGGTGCGAGGTGCACGGTAATGCAAGGAGAAGCTGCCGAATCCCCTGATCTCGATACGATCACCGGTGGAAAGGGCCTGCGCCATCTGCTCCAGCATGGTTTTGATCGCCAGCTCGACGTCCTTGGACGACAGCTGCCCCTGGTAGGCAACGATACGCTCGATCAACTCCGACTTGGTCATGGATTTTTCCTTCGTTATCAAGCGGCTAGATCACCTCCGAGCACTTTTAGCACGCTGGCCGATTTTTGAAAAGTCAAGCGACCGGCTTTGCCGCCCTCAGCTTTTTGCTTGCCACTACCGCCCGCCTCTTTTTCGCCGGGCAAGAAAAAGGCGACCCGAAGGTCGCCTTTTCATTCAAGCGAGAACTTAGTTCTGGCTCTCCATCTGGGCCTTGATCAGGTCACCGATGGTGGTGGGGCCAGCAGCAGGCTCTTGCTTGCTACGCAGGGAGCTCATGGCTTCCTTCTCGTCGTCGACGTCCTTGGACTTGACGGAGAGGCTGATCACGCGGCTCTTGCGATCGATGCTGATGATCTTGGCTTCGACTTCGTCGCCTTCCTTCAGCACGTTGCGAGCGTCTTCGACGCGGTCACGGCTGATTTCGGACGCCTTCAGGACGCCTTCGATCTCGTTGCCCAGGCTGATGACAGCGCCCTTGGCATCGACTTCCTTGACGGTACCGCGCACGATGGTGCCTTTCTCGTTCAGGGAGGCGTAGTTGGAGAACGGATCGTCTTCCAGCTGCTTGATACCCAGGGAGATGCGCTCGCGCTCGGGGTCGACGGACAGGATCACGGTGTCCAGCTCGTCACCCTTCTTGAAGCGACGCACGGCTTCTTCGCCGGTTTCGTTCCAGGAGATGTCGGACAGGTGTACCAGGCCGTCGATGCCGCCTTCCAGACCAATGAAGATACCGAAATCGGTGATCGACTTGATGGTGCCGGAGATGCGGTCGCCCTTGTTGAACTGACCCGAGAACTCTTCCCACGGGTTGGCACGGCACTGCTTGATGCCCAGGGAGATACGACGACGCTCTTCGTCGATATCCAGGACCATGACTTCCACTTCGTCGCCGACCTGAACGACCTTGGACGGGTGGATGTTCTTGTTGGTCCAGTCCATTTCGGACACGTGCACCAGGCCTTCCACGCCCTCTTCCAGCTCGGCGAAGCAGCCGTAGTCGGTGAGGTTGGTGACGCGCGCCTGAACGCGGGTGCCTTCCGGGTAACGGGCCTTAATGGCGACCCACGGATCTTCGCCCAGCTGCTTCAGACCCAGGGAGACGCGGTTGCGCTCGCGGTCGAACTTCAGCACCTTGACGTCGATCTCGTCGCCGACGTTGACGATTTCCGACGGATGCTTGATGCGCTTCCAGGCCATGTCGGTGATGTGCAGCAGGCCGTCCACGCCGCCCAGGTCGACGAACGCACCGTAGTCGGTGAGGTTCTTGACGATACCCTTGACTTGCTGGCCTTCCTGCAGGGATTCCAGCAGGGCTTCGCGCTCGGCACTGTTCTCGGCTTCCAGGACGCTACGACGGGAAACGACAACGTTGTTGCGCTTCTGGTCCAGCTTGATGACCTTGAACTCGAGTTCCTTGCCTTCCAGGTGGGTGGTGTCACGCACCGGACGGACATCGACCAGGGAGCCCGGCAGGAACGCGCGGATGCCGCTGACGTCGACGGTGAAACCGCCCTTGACCTTGCCGTTGATAACGCCCTTGACCACTTCGTCGGCGCTGAACGCGGCTTCCAGGACCAGCCAGGACTCGGCGCGCTTGGCCTTTTCGCGAGACACTTTGGTTTCGCCGAAACCGTCTTCAACGGCATCCAGGGCCACGTGGACTTCGTCGCCCACGTTGATGGTCAGCTCGCCTTGTTCGTTGTAGAACTGCTCGAGCGGAACCAGGCCTTCGGATTTCAGGCCGGTGTCGACCACAACCCAGTCACCATCGATGGACACCACGGTACCCGTGATGATGGCACCCGGTTGCATGTCGAGGGATTTCAGACTTTCTTCAAAGAGTTCTGCGAAGCTTTCGCTCATGTTTATACCTGTTGTATGGATACCCGATGTATCCGGCTACCGCATGACCAGCCCATGCGGGGTGAGTGGTTACCATCCGGCTACCGGGATGCGACTGGTTCCCGGCAGCTTTCACCGACGACTCGGATGAGCCTCGGCCTTCATCCCGCCAGGTCGCGCTCGGCGGCCAGGGTCAGGATGCGTTCCAATACCTGTTGTATGGAGAGATGCGTGGAATCCAGCTCGACGGCATCGTCGGCGGGCTTGAGCGGAGCAACGCTACGCTGACTATCGCGGGCGTCCCGCTCACGGATCTCTTCCAGGAGGGCAGGCAAGCTAACATTTTCGCCCTTCTGCTTCAACTGAAGATAGCGTCTCTGTGCCCGTTCCTCGGCACCGGCGGTCAGAAAGATCTTCAGTTCGGCGTCCGGAAACACCACGGTGCCCATGTCACGCCCATCGGCTACCAGGCCAGGGGCCTCGCGGAAGGCCTGCTGGCGCTGCAACAGCGCATCGCGCACGACTGGCAGGGTGGCGACCTGGGAGGCGCCGGCACCGACTTCCTCGGTGCGGATGACGTCGGTGACGTCTTCGCCCTCGAGGATGATGCGCTGACCGTGCTCATGGCCGGCGAGGAACTGGACGTCCAGGTGGGCCGCCAGGAGCTTGAGCGATTCCTCGTTGGTGTAGTCGACGCCGTGGTTGCGGGCGGCGAAGGCCAGCAGGCGATAGAGTGCCCCGGAATCCAGCAGATTCCAGCCGAGCTGACGGGCGACCAGCGCCGCGATGGTGCCCTTCCCCGAACCGCCTGGGCCGTCGAGGGTGATGACGGGTGCGGTACTGCTCATGAGTGCCCCTCCGTGATGGGATGATTGGCGGCGACCTGGGCGCCGGCCTGGGTACGGCTGGCAAGGATGCGACCGAAATACTCGCGCGCGCCGCGCGCATGGGTCAGCACCTCCATGAGGAACTGACCATCGCCGGCCTGGATGGCGCCACGCAGCTCGTCGAGATCGGCGCGGTAGGTGTCCAGCGCCTGCAGCACGGCTTCGCGATTGGCGATGAAGATGTCGTGCCACATGGTCGGATCACTGCCAGCGATGCGGGTGAAGTCGCGGAAACCACCGGCGGCGTAGTGGAAGATCTCGCGGTTCTCGCTGCGCTTGGCCAGGGAGTCCACGAGGTTGAACGCCAGCAGGTGCGGCAGGTGGCTGGTGGCGGCGAGGACCTGGTCGTGATGCTCGACGGTCATGTGCTCGACGTCGGCACCCATGGCGCGCCAGAGGCGGTCGACCTTGTCCAGGTCGGCCGGCAGGGTTTCGTCCAGCGGCGTGAGGATGACCTTGTGGCGATTGAACAAGGCCGCGTTGGCCGCCGTGACGCCACTGCGCTCGGAACCGGCAATGGGATGACCCGGCACGAAACGCAGCGACTGGCCGGCGAAGGCCTGGCGCGCGGCCCGCACCACGTTGCCCTTGGCGCTGCCAACGTCAGTGAGGATGGCCGTGCCGAGGGGCAGCGCTGCCAGCTCGGCGAGCACCCGCTCCATGGCCAGGATGGGCACGGCCAGTTGGATGACGTCGGCGCCCGGACAGGCGTCGGCCAACTCGGCGACGCAACGGTCGACCACGCCCAGCTCGACCGCCAGGCGGCGGGTCTCTGGATCGCGATCGACTCCGACCACTTCACGGCAGAGGCCACTGGCGCGGGCACCCTTGGCGAAGGAGCCGCCGATCAGCCCCAGGCCGACGACGACGAGGCGCTCGATCAGCGGGGCGCCCACCTCAGCCACGACCCAGGACCTTGGTCAGCGCCGCCAGGAAGCGGGCGTTCTCCACCTCGGTGCCGATGGAGACGCGCAGGAAGGTCGGCATGCCGTAACCGGCGACGGGACGGACGATGACACCTTCCTGCAGCAGTCCCTGGTTGATCGGCGCCGCATCGCGGCCCAGGTCGACGGCGATGAAATTACCGCGCGAGGGAATCCAGTGCAGGTCCAGTTCGCGGAAACCGGCTTCCAGTTGGGCCATGCCGGCGTCGTTGAGGGCGCGGCTGCGGGCCAGGTAGTCACTGTCGGCCAGGGCGGCGCACGCGGCGGCCTGGGCCAGGCTGTTGACGTTGAACGGCTGGCGCACCCGGTTGAGCACATCGGCCACGGTCGGCGAGGAGAAGGCGTAGCCCACCCGCAGGGCGGCCAGGCCATAGGCTTTGGAGAAGGTCCGCGACACGATCAGGTTCGGGTACTGCACGAGGAAGGCCAGGCCGTCCGGCAGCTCATCGCCCTCGGCGTATTCGATGTAAGCCTCGTCCAGCACCACCAGCACCTGCTCGGGGACGCGGGCGAGGAAGCGCGCCAGGGCGTCGCTGTCGAACCAGGTGCCGGTGGGGTTGTTGGGGTTGGCGACGAAGACCACGCGGGTGTCGGCATCAATGGCGGCGAGCATGGCGTCGAGGTCATGACCGTAGTCCTTGGCCGGGACGCTGCGGCCCTCGGCGCCGATGGCCAGGGTCACCAGCGGGTAGACGGCGAAGGCATGCTCGCTGAACACGGCGTTGTAGCCGGGCGCCAGGTAGGCGCGGGCGACCAGTTCGAGGATGTCGTTGGAGCCATTGCCCAGGGTAATGCTGCTGGGCGCCACGCCGAACCGCTGGCTGAGGGCCTGCTTGAGGTCGAAAGCGTTGCCGTCGGGGTAGCGAGTCAGCTCGGCCAGCTCGGCGCGGATGGCCTCGAGCGCCTTGGTGCTGGGGCCGAGGGGGTTCTCGTTGCTGGCGAGCTTGACGATGCTCGCTGGTGCGATACCCAGTTCGCGGGCCAGTTCATCGACGGGCTTGCCGGGCACGTAGGGCGAGAGTTTCTGTACGCCGGGAAGGGCTTGTGCCAGGAAATCGCAGCTCATGGAAACCTCTTCAACTTGCGATGACGACAGCCGTGGCCGTCGAAAATGGGCGCCATCTTAAAGCCAAGGCGCGTCGCGGACCAATCGAAGTTGCGCTGGCGCGACGGAAAGCCTCTAGCTGATGGCGCTGTAGCGACCGGGGCGATGGTTGATCGCCAGGGTCAGATTGAGGATGACGGCACCGAGGATGGAGGTGAGGATGGCGCCCGGCGCGACGACGAACAGCGCCAGCAGGACGATCAGGCAATCGATGCCCATCTGCACCTTGCCCGCACGCCAGCCGTAGCGATGCTGCAGATAGAGCACGGCGATGTTGATGCCGCCGAGACTGGCCTGGTGGCGGAACAGGATCAACAGGCCCACGCCCATCAGCACGCCGCCGAGCACCGCCGCGTAGAGCGGCTGCAGTGCGGTGAAGCCGATGAAGCGCGGCGTCAGCTCGGTGAGCAGCGAGACCAGGGTCACTGCCGCCAGGGTGCGTAGGGTGAAGGCCCAGCCCATGCGCCGCACGGCCAGCCAGTAGAAGGGTAGATTGATGAGGAAGAACGCCTGGCCGAAGGACAGCCGCGTGCCGTACTGGGCGAGAAAGGCCAGCCCGGCGGTACCGCCGGTGAGCAGGCCAGCGTGGCGATAGAGGTTGACCGCCAGGGCGATCATCAAGGTAGCGCTGAGCAGGGCCAGCACATCTTCGAGCAGATTGTGCCGTTGGGGAGTCACGGAGGTCATGCGGCCATCCTGGCGCGAGAAAGGGAGCCGGCCCCAGGGACGGGGCCGGCCGGGAAGGTTCTGTCAGCCGAGCTCGGCCAGCAGCTTCTCCCACTCCTTGGTCTCTTTCTTGGAGGGCGCCCCCAGCAGTTCGACCGCCTGGCGCAGACGGAAGCGAGTGAGGTCCGGACCGAGGATCTCCATGGCATCCAGCACCGAGACCGAGCTGGCCTGGCCGGTGATGGCGGCGAAAAGCAGCGGCATGACATCACGCAGCTTGAGTTGCTGGTGCTCGGCGACCGTCTGGATCACCGCGGTGATGCGCTCCTTGTCCCACGTCCGCAGGGCTTCGAGCTTCCACAGCAGCAGTTGCATGACCAGCCGGACCTGGTCGGCGGACAGCTTCTTGTGCTGGAACAGCGCCGGATCCAGGTTGAGGGCGCCGCTGAAGAAGAAACCGGCCAGCGGGGCGATCTGGCTGAAGGTCTCGACGCGCTGCTGCACCAGGGGGGCGATCTTGAGCAGGTACTCGGGATTGAGCGCCCACTGCTGCACCTCGGCGGCGAAGCGCTCCGGGCTCAGCTCGCGCAGCCACTGGCCATTGAGCCAGGACAGTTTCTCGACGTCGAAGATGGGCCCCCCGAGGGAGACGCGCTGCAGGTCGAAATGCTCGATCATCTCGGCCAGGGTGAACTTCTCGCGCTCGTCGGGCATGGACCAGCCCATGCGACCGAGATAGTTGAGCATGGCCTCGGGCAGGTAGCCCATACGCTGGTAGAAGGTCACCGAGGTGGGATTCTTGCGCTTGGAGAGCTTGCTCTTGTCGGGGTTGCGCAGCAGCGGCATGTAGCAGAGCTGGGGCTGCTCCCAGCCGAAGTACTCGTAGAGCTTGATCAGCTTGGGCGCCGAGGGCAGCCACTCCTCGCCACGCAGGACGTGGGTGATGCCCATCAGGTGGTCGTCGACCACGTTGGCCAGAAAATAGGTGGGCAGGCCGTCGGCCTTCATCAGCACCTGCATGTCCATGCGATCCCAGGGGATCTCGACATCGCCGCGCAACAGGTCGGGGACGACGCAGACGCCCTCCTCCGGTACCTTCATGCGGATAACGTAGGGCTGCCCAGCGTCCAGGCGCTGCTGCACCTCTTCCGGAGTCAGGCGCAGGCCGCGACCATCGTAGCGCGGGGTCTCGCCGCGCGCCTGCTGTTCGGCGCGCATCTGGTCGAGTTCTTCCGGGGTGGCAAAGCAGTAGAAGGCATGGCCCTTCTCCACCAGTTCGCGAGCGTACTTCCAGTAGATCTCGCCGCGCTCGCTCTGCCGGTAGGGACCATGGGGACCACCGACGTCCGGCCCCTCGTCCCACTCGATACCCAGCCAGCGCAGGGCATCGTAGATCTGCTGTTCGGATTCGCGGGTAGAGCGGACCTGGTCGGTATCCTCGATGCGCAGGATGAACTGACCGCCGTGCTGACGGGCGAAGCAGAGGTTGAACAGGGCGATATAGGCGGTACCGACATGCGGGTCGCCAGTGGGCGACGGCGCGATGCGCGTGCGAACGGTGGTCATCGGCTTTCTCGAGAAACGCGAAGGGACAAAGGCGGAATGGTAGCAGCGCCAGCCCTGGCGCTGCCAGTTGACGGGTCGGTAGAGCCTGTTCACGTTCTCGCGAGCTAGAGCAAAGCAAGGCGAAAATAGCTGAGGAAGCGGAGTTTACGAGTGGTAAATGAGCATTCCGACCGGGCTGGCGACCCAGGCTATTTTCAACGCAGCTTGGCCGACGCGCAGCAGAACGTGTACAGGCTCTCAGACCTGGACCAGGCGCTCGCGCAAGGCCTGGATCTCGTCACGCAACTGGGCAGCGGACTCGAACTGCAGATCGCGCGCCAGTTGCAGCATCTTCTCTTCGAGCTGGCGGATGCGCTTGCCGATCTCGCTGGGTGAGCGCAGCTCGGCGGCGTATTCGCCCTGGTCCTCGGCGACCTTGGCAGCGCGGCGCTTGCCCTTGGCACCAGGGGCCGCGGCGCCTTCCATGATGTCGCGGATGTCCTTCTTGATGCCCTGGGGGACGATGCCGTGTTCTTCGTTGAACGCCAGCTGCTTGTTGCGCCGCCGTTCGGTCTCGTCGATGGCGCGCTGCATGGAACCGGTCATGTTGTCGGCATAGAGGATGGCCTTGCCGTTGAGGTTGCGCGCCGCCCGGCCGATGGTCTGGATCAGCGAGCGCTCGGAGCGCAGAAAGCCTTCCTTGTCGGCGTCGAGCACCGCCACCAGGGACACCTCGGGCATGTCCAAGCCCTCACGCAGCAGGTTGATGCCCACCAGGACGTCGAAGGTGCCCAGGCGCAGGTCACGGATGATCTCCACCCGCTCCACGGTGTCGATGTCCGAGTGCAGGTAACGCACCCGCACGTCGTGATCGGCCAGGTAGTCGGTGAGGTCCTCGGCCATGCGCTTGGTCAGGGTGGTGCAGAGCACTCGCTCTTCCTGGGCCACCCGTAGGCGGATCTCGGAGAGCAGGTCGTCCACCTGGGTGGTGGCCGGACGGATCTCGATGATCGGGTCGACCAGGCCGGTGGGTCGTACCACCTGCTCGATCACACGACCGGCGTGCTCTTCCTCGTAGGGGCCCGGGGTGGCCGAGACGAAGATGGTCTGGGGCGCACCGGCCTCCCACTCCTCGAACTTGAGCGGCCGGTTGTCCAGCGCCGAGGGTAGACGGAAGCCGTATTCCACCAGGGTTTCCTTGCGCGAACGGTCGCCCTTGAACATGGCGCCGATCTGCGGAACGGTGACGTGGGATTCGTCGATCACTAACAGGGCGTTGCTCGGCAGATAGTCGTAAAGCGTGGGTGGCGGCTCGCCCGGACCGCGCCCGGACAGGTAGCGGCTGTAGTTCTCGATGCCGTTGCAGTAGCCCAGTTCGAGGATCATCTCCAGGTCGAAGCGGGTACGCTGTTCCAGGCGCTGGGCTTCGAGCAGGCGATTCTGGCTGCGCAACCATTCGAGGCGTTCGGCGAGTTCCAGCTTGATGTTCTCGATGGCGCCCAGCAGGGTCTCGCGCGGCGTGGCGTAGTGGGTCTTGGGATAGAAGGTGAAGCGCGGCAGCTTGCGAATCACCTCGCCGGTGAGGGGATCGAAGGCCGACAGGCTTTCCACCTCGTCGTCGAACAGCTCGATGCGCACCGCCTCCAGGTCGGATTCCGCCGGGAAGACGTCGATGACATCGCCGCGCACCCGGAAGGTGGCGCGGGCGAATTCCATGTCGTTGCGGCTGTACTGCAACTCGGCCAGCCGACGCAGGATGGTGCGCTGATCGATCCGTTCACCACGATCCAGGTGCAGGACCATCTTCAAGTAGGCTTCGGGACTACCCAGGCCGTAGATCGAGGACACCGAGGCGACGATGATGGCGTCCTTGCGCTCCAGCAGCGCCTTGGTGGCGGACAGGCGCATCTGCTCGATGTGGTCGTTGATGGACGAGTCCTTCTCGATGAAGGTGTCCGACGAGGGCACATAGGCTTCCGGCTGGTAATAGTCGTAGTAGGAGACGAAGTACTCCACCGAATTGTTCGGGAAGAAGGCCTTGAATTCGCCGTAGAGCTGGGCGGCCAGGGTCTTGTTCGGCGCCAGCACCATGGTCGGGCGCTGCACCTGGGCGATGACGTTGGCGATGCTGAAGGTCTTGCCCGAGCCGGTCACGCCGAGCAGGGTCTGGTGCGACAGGCCCGCTTCCAGGCCTTCCACCATCTGGCGAATGGCTTCGGGCTGGTCGCCGGCCGGGGTATAGCGGGTGGAGAGCTGGAATGCGGACATGGCTGCCTCAGTAGCACGGGAATGCAGGAACGTCATCGCCGCGACGTGGGCGTCGAGGCAAAGCGAGCGAGGGAAATGCTGGAACGCCCTAGATGAGGCCGCAAGCCTCTCTTTGCAATCTTCCGCCACTGCCACACGTCAGGAAATCCTCGACTGAGGTCGGGTCGCGATGGCGGTTGCAGGGGGCTATACTCCTGGCTCCAGGCGTTCCGCCCTTCCCTTCACTCCTCATTCGAGCCCCTGCCCCATGAGTTTGTTCTCCGCCGTCGAAATGGCACCCCGCGACCCCATCCTTGGCCTGAACGAGGCCTACAACGCCGATGCCCGTCCGCACAAGGTCAATCTGGGCGTGGGGGTCTACTACGACGAGCAGGGCCGCATCCCGCTGTTGCGCGCCGTGGCCGAGGCCGAGAAGCAGCGCGTAGCCGCCCAGGCGCCGCGTGGCTACCTGCCCATCGAGGGCATCGCCGCCTACGACCAGGCCGTGCAACACCTGCTGTTCGGTACCGAGTCGAGCCTGGTCCGCGAAGGCCGCGCCATCACCGTCCAGGCCGTCGGTGGCACCGGTGCCCTGAAGATCGGTGCCGACTTCCTCAAGCGCCTGCTGCCGGAGGCGGTAGTCGCCATCAGCGATCCGAGCTGGGAAAACCACCGCGCCCTGTTCGAGGGTGCCGGCTTTCCCGTGCAGACCTACCGCTACTACGACGCTGCCAGCAATGGCCTGAATCGCGAAGGCTTCCTGGCTGATCTCCAGGCGCTGCCGGAGCGTTCGGTGGTGGTGCTGCATGCCTGCTGCCACAACCCCACCGGGGTGGACCTGCAGCCGGCCGATTGGCAGGCCGTACTGGAGGTGGTCAAGGCGCGCAACCTGGTGCCCTTCCTCGACATCGCCTACCAGGGCTTCGGCGATGGCATCGACGAGGACGCCCAGGCCGTGCGCCTGTTCGCTGATTCCGGCCTGACCTTCCTGGTCTCCAGCTCCTTCTCCAAGTCCTTCTCGCTGTATGGCGAGCGAGTCGGTGCCCTGACCCTGGTCAGCGAGAGCCGCGAGGAGAGTGCGCGGGTGCTGTCGCAGGTCAAGCGGGTGATCCGCACCAACTATTCCAACCCACCGACCCATGGCGCCACCATCGTCGCCACCGTGCTGGGCAATCCCGAACTGCGCGCCCTCTGGGAAGCGGAACTGGGCGAGATGCGCCAGCGCATCCGTACCATGCGCAACGCCCTGGTGGAAGGCCTGGCAGCGGCTGGCGCTACCCGCGACTTCGCCTTCGTCAACGCCCAACGCGGCATGTTCTCCTACTCGGGCCTGACCGCCGAGCAGGTGGAGCGCTTGAAGACCGACTTCGGCATCTACGCCGTGAGCACCGGTCGTATCTGCGTGGCGGCCCTGAACGGCCACAACCTGCAGCCGACCATCCAGGCCATCGCAGCGGTCCTCAAGGGCTGACGGCGCCCTCCTCGGCGGCGCCTTTTTCCAGTGCCGCCGAGGGTTGACTTCCTGTTAGTTATCAGTAAGATGCGCTCCGTTGTTCCGCGATAGCTCAGTCGGTAGAGCAAATGACTGTTAATCATTGGGTCCCTGGTTCGAGTCCAGGTCGCGGAGCCAAAATCTGAAAAGCCCGTAGCGGGTCTCCTGCTACGGGCTTTTTGCTTTGTATCGCCGAAGGTTTCTTTCAGAAAGCGGCTCGCCCCTCAGGCGTAGCGCCGCTGTCCGACCGGCACGGGACAGCGCTCCAGCAGGGTCTGCAGGTCCCAGGGCTTGGGCAGGAACACGGCCTGAATGGCGGATGACGGTTGCTCGTCGTAATAGCCAGAGGTGATGACGATGGGCAAGCCCGCCTGCCAACGGCGCGCCTGCAGTGCCAGATCGATGCCGCTGAGCACGCCGGGCATCCTGACATCGGTGAAGAGCAGATCCAGGTGCGGTCGTGCGTCGCGCATGAAGCTGCAGGCCGAATCGGCGCTCTGGAAGGCGTACACCTCGCAGCCCCAATCTTCGAACAATTCCTGCAACAGTCCCAGTAGGACAGGCTCGTCTTCGGCGACCAGCACACGCGGGCGATTCATTGGGGCAGGTCCTGTCTAGGTGAAGGCACAGTTTCGACCGTACCGCCGCCGCGCCCTCCCATCCTGTACGACGAAGCGTCCCCTTTGTACAAGAAATGCGCGGACCAGGGCGGTTGCGGGCGGCGCTCGGCTGGTTGAGTCCAATGGTTGTACAGTTCGCCGCCGTCGGCTCCGATAAAGATGCCACTGGCCCTCCAGCCAGCGCCAGCGGAACGGCCTTACGCTAGACTCCGGCGGCCTTCTATCTTGCAGGTTAGAGCCTTGAAGCCGTCGCCTAGCCGTGCCTGGATCAGCGATTTGAGCAGTGCGATCAGAGCCCGGAAGACGCTCGCGTACGGATTGGCCATCCTGGCGTTCGCGCTGGCGCTGGCGGCTCGGTTCGCCCTGGTGGATATCCTGGCCCGGGGCTTTCCCTATCTCACCTTCTTTCCCGCCGTCATTCTCACCGCCTTCTTCTGCGGTACCGGCGCCGGCATTCTCTGCGCCTCGCTTTCCGGGCTGGCCGCCTGGTACTTCTTCATCCCCGACCAATGGTCCTTCGTGATCAATGGTCAGGGGGTGCTGGCGCTGGCCTTCTACGTGGTCATCGTCGGCGTGGACATCGCCCTGATCCACTACATGCACACGGCGAGCGCCCGGCTGCGCGCCGAGCAGCAGGTGATCCATGGTCTCTACAGCCAGCAGAACACCATGTTCCAGGAACTGCAGCACCGGGTCGCCAACAACATCCAGTTCATCGCTTCGCTGTTGATGCTGCAGCAACTCAAGCTGCCCGACGACAGCGAGGCCTCCCGGGCGCTGGAAGAGGCCCGCTCTCGGCTGGAGAGCATTTCGCGCATCCATCGCCGCCTGCACGATCCAGCCGACGCCGACCAGCCGGTGGCCCATCACCTGCACCTGCTGACCAGCGACCTGCTGGACGCAACGGGGCTCAGACAGGTGTCTTGCACCATCAGTGCCGAACCGCTGAACTTCGATCTGTCGCGCCTGACGACCCTGTCGATGCTGGTCGCCGAGGTGGTGACCAATTCGCTCAAGCACGCCTTCGAGGGCGACCAGCGCGGCTTGATCAGCATCAGCTTGCAGCGTCTCGATGCCCAGCGGCTGTTGCTGCGCATCACCGACAACGGCAAGGGCATGCCGCGGCATTTCAATCCGCGGACCAGCCAGCGCCTGGGTTTCAAGATCATCAATGGCCTGGCGGAGCAGCTCGGCGGCGAGGCGCTCTACAGCAACGACAATGGCACGGTGATCGAGGTGGAGTTCGCCGCCTAGGGCGTTGCTGGCGAGGCTCACCCGCCCGGGCTAAAACCCTATACAATGCGCGGCTTTTCCAGCCAGGTGCATCCTCATGACCGCTCTGCCCCCCTGCCCCCAATGCGCTTCCGAATACACCTATGCGGACGGTAGCCAGCTGATCTGCCCGGAATGCGCCCATGAGTGGACGCCGGGTGAAGCGGGCGCCGCCGACGAGGCGAAGGTGATCCGCGATGCCGTCGGCAATACCCTGCAGGATGGCGACACCGTCAGCGTGATCAAGGACCTCAAGGTCAAGGGCTCGTCCCTGGTGGTCAAGGTGGGCACCAAGGTGAAGAACATCCGCCTGGTCGACGGCGATCACGACATCGATTGCAAGATCGATGGCATAGGTGCGATGAAGCTCAAATCCGAGTTCGTCAAGAAGGTCTGATCGTCGTGGCGGGGTGTTCCCTCGCGGAGCTATGGCCTACCCTTGGCGTCTTTCCCTCCCGCCAAGGACTTTCCATGTCTCATCGGTTCCTCCGCCCGGCCCTGTTTCTCGCGCCCCTACTGCTCGCCGGCCAGGCCTTCGCCCAGTCGGCGCCGCCCGCGCAGCAGGAGCCGCAGCCCTCGGTCACGGAAAAGTACGGCGACTGGCAGGTGATCTGCCGCATCGCCCGTAATGGGGAGCGCTCGGCACAGCTGTGCTCCATCACCCAGCAGAAAGACAGCACCAAGGGCCAGCGCATGCTGGTCACCGAGCTGCGGCCCAATCGCGAAGGCGTGGACGGCATCCTGGTCCTGCCCTTCGGCGTGGCGGTGACCAAGCCGATCTCCCTGCAGGTGGACAAGCGCAGCCTGGAAAGTCGTCCTTTCCACACCTGCATTCCCCAGGGCTGCGTGGTGCCGGTGGAGTTCGTCGGCGACGCCTTCAAGCAGATGCAGCGCGGCAGCCGCCTGACCGTGACCACTCCGGTCGCCAACGGTGAGACCGCCAGCGAGAGCCTGTCGCTCAAGGGCTTTTCCAAGGCCTACGACCGCGCCAAGGAACTGACCAAGCCGCTGTAAGCCTTCTAGCCCAGCCAGGGTGCTTACGGTCGCTGCACCGTGCCGCTTTCGGCGGCCCGCTCCACGGCGGCCACCAGCGCCAGGGTACGGGCCGCATCCTCCGCGCCTACCAGTGGCGTCTCCTCCCCGCGCGCGACGCGCACGAAATGCTCCAGTTGCAGCCGCAGGGCCTCGTCCCTGGTCGACGCCTGGACTTGGGCAGCGAGGGGTTGGTGCCAGCCAGCGCCGCGTTCGGCATAGCGCCAGAGGCGGAGCTGCGGCACGCTCAGGGCGCCCTCGCTACCGGCGAACAGGTAGCACGGCTGGTCCGGCTGGTGGGGATAGACCGGATTCTCGCCACTGGTGAGTTCCCAGCTCCAGGGCGCCGCCGCACCGTCGCTGGCGGTCAGGCTGCCCAGGGCGCCATTCTCGAATTGCAGATTGATCACGGCGCTGTCGGCATTGGCATAGCCGCGCAGGGCGTTGTCGGTGAAGGCCTGCACCTGGCGCACCTCGCCGCAAAGATGGCGGAGCAGGTCGAGGTCATGGATCAGGTTGGTGAGCAGCATCCCAGCCCCGGCTTCGCGGCGCCAGGCACTCTCGAAGTAGCTCTCCGGCTTCTGCAGTTGCCAGAGCGCGGTGACGGTCACCAGGCGGCCGATGGCGCCCTGGCGCAGCAGCTCGCGGGTCCGCGCGATCAGCGGATTGTGGCGACGATGGTGACCTACCAGCAGGGGTACCCGCAGGTTACGCTGGGCCTGCAGCAACTGAGCCACCTCTGCCGGCGTGGTCCCCACGGGCTTTTCCAGCAGCAACGGGATGCCAAGGGCCAGGCAATCGAGCGCGGTCGCGACGTGCAGGGCGTTGGGATTGGCGACGATCACCGCGTCGGGGCGCACCCTTTCGAGCAGTTGGCGATGATCGCTGAAATACGGCACAGCCCATTGCGCGGCCAACTCGGCCGCTGCCGGATCGGGATCGGCCAGGCCGCACAGCTGGGCGCTGGAGACGTGCTGCAGGTGGTGCAGGTGCTGGCGACCCATGTTGCCGGCACCGATGAGAGCGATGCGCAAGGCAGCGACCATGGAAGAACCCCCTTGTTGTGGTTATCGAGGTCCCTCGACTCTAAAGCGCACGCGACCGAAGGCGCTACTGCACCGGCAGGAAATTGATGAACAGCAGGCTCTGGGCGTAGTTGACGCCGATGCGCCGGTAGCGCTCGTCGAGCAACTGGGCGAGCAGGTCCAGCCGGGCAACGATCTTGCCGAACTCGGTGGCGAAACTGAGGTTGCTACCCTCCTCCGAGATCTCGTTGGCGAACAGCAGCGGCTCGCCCGCGGCGTTCTTGCGCTGGTTGAGCAGCCAGGTGGCCTTCTCGATGTTGCGCGCGGCATTGTTGACGAAGCGCGCATCGACCACGTCGGTGATGTAGAACTCGGTGCGATTGCCATGGGCGGCGATGATCATGCTGCCGATGGCGTAGATGAAGGCACCGACCCGGTCGCCGTGATAGTCGTCGCCCAGCACATAGCTCAGGGCCGCCACGTCCTTGCGTCCACCCAGCGCCGGCAGGCTGCGTCTCTGCTCGATGGCCGTGCGAATCTCGCGCTCAGCACTGGCGGCATCCGGTAGCCCGGTCTTCTTCCATTCGGCCGGGTTGCGCAGGTAGAGCTTGTTCATCAGCAGATAGAGACTCTGCAGATTGGCCTGCATGGCGAGGGTGGCCAGGCGGTCGGAGCTGGTCTGCAGGAATTCGCTGGGGCGGGTCTTGCCGAATTGGCGGGCGATGTCCTGGGCGGACTGACTGGTGCAGCCGGTCAGGCTCGCCAGCAGTAGGCCAATCACACACCCGAGACGGGCGACGGCTGTGAAGGTGGAGGCAGGCATTGGGGGCTTCGGCGGTTGGGGGCAGCCGAAGGGTAAGGCCTTCCCTGGCCGGCCTGCTGTGCGGCAGGCCAAGGAATGGACCTTTTCGAGCCTATTCAAAGGCTCGCGAGCTAGCGACAAACAAGGCGAAAATGGCTGAGGAAGCGGAGTTTACAAGTAGTAAATGAGCATTCCGAAGCCATTTTCAACGCCGTTTGGCCGACGCGTAGCAGCTTTTGAACAGGCTCAGCCGTTGCTGGGGAAGGCAAACTGCGAAGCCTCCTGGGCCTCGCGCTGCGGCCAGCGCTGGGTGATGGTCTTGCGGCGGGTGTAGAAGCGCACGCCGTCGGGGCCGTAGGCATGGAGGTCGCCGAACAGCGAGCGTTTCCAGCCGCCGAAGCTGTGGTAGGCCACCGGCACCGGCAGGGGCACGTTGATGCCGACCATGCCCACCTCGATCTGATCGGCGAACAGCCGCGCCGCTTCACCGTCGCGGGTGAAGATGCAGGTGCCATTGCCGTATTCGTGGGCGTTGATCAGGGCGATCCCTTCTTCCAGGCTCTTGACGCGCACCACGCAGAGCACCGGACCGAAGATCTCCTCCTTGTAGATGCGCATCTCCGGGGTGACCTGGTCGAACAGGCAGCCGCCGAGGAAGAAGCCCTCTGCGTGGTCGGCGACCTTGAGGCTGCGGCCGTCCACCACCAGTTTGGCGCCGGCGGCCACACCGTCGGCCACATAGCCGGTGACCTTGTCCAGGTGCGCGCCGGTAACCAGCGGGCCCATGTCCAGGCCGCACTGGGTGCCCGGGCCGACCTTCAGTTTCTCGATCTCCGGCACCAGCCGGGCGATCAAGGCATCGGCGACCTGGTCACCGACACAGACCGCCACCGAGATGGCCATGCAGCGCTCGCCGCAAGAGCCGTAGGCGGCGCCCATCAGGGCATTGACGGTGTTGCCGAGGTCGGCGTCGGGCATGACCACCGCATGGTTCTTGGCGCCACCCAGGGCCTGGACGCGCTTGCCCTTGGCGGTGCCGCGAGCATAGATGTACTCGGCGATGGGGGTGGAGCCGACGAAGCTCAGCGCCTTGACCTCGGGGGCGTCGAGCAGGCCGTCCACGGCTTCCTTGTCGCCATGCACCACGTTGAGCACGCCCTTGGGCAGGCCGGCTTCCTCGAACAGCTGGGCGATGGCCAGGGTGGAGCTGGGATCGCGCTCGCTTGGCTTGAGGATGAAGGTGTTGCCGCAGGCGATGGCCAGCGGATACATCCACAGCGGCACCATGGCCGGGAAGTTGAAGGGGGTGATGCCGGCAACCACGCCCAGGGGCTGGAAGTCGGACCAGGTATCGATGCTCGGACCGGCGTTGCGGTTGTAATCGCCCTTGAGCAACTCGGGCGCGGCGGTGGCGTATTCGACGTTCTCGATACCACGGCGCAGTTCACCAGCGGCGTCTTCCAGGGTCTTGCCATGCTCTTCGCTGATCAGCTGGACCAGGCGCTCTTCGTTGCTTTCCAGCAGTTGCTTGAAGCGGAACAGCACCTGGGCACGCTTGGCCGGCGGGGTGTTGCGCCAGGCCGGAAAGGCGGCTTGGGCAGCATCGAGGGCCTGCTGCAGGGTGGCGGCATCGGCGAGGGGCACTTCGCGGATCACCGCGCCGGTGGAGGGGTTGAAGACCGGCGCACGACGGCTGCCACCATCGACCAGTTGGCCGCCGATGAGATGCTTGAGACTCATGAAAGGGACTCCTTGTACGAGAGACAGGCGCTCCGCAAGGGAGCGCCGAAGGGGATCAATCGAGGCGGTTGAGGACGTCGCCGACCGCGGCGAAAACGCGGTCCAGGTCTTCGATCCTGGCGTTGAAGGTGGGCCCGAATTGCAGGGTGTCGCCGCCGAAGCGGACATAGAAGCCAGCCTTCCACAGGGCGATGCCGGCCTCGAAGGGGCGAATCACCGCATCGCCGTCGCGCGGGGCGAGCTGGAGGGCGCCGGCCAGGCCGCAGTTGCGGATGTCCACTACGTGTTTGGCGCCCTTGAGGCCATGCAGCGCGGCTTCGAACCTGGGTGCCAGCTCGGCGGCCTGCTGCACCAGATTTTCTCGCTCCAGCAGCTCCAGCGCGGCGAGGCCCGCGGCGCAGGCCACCGGGTGGGCCGAGTAGGTGTAGCCATGGGGAAACTCCACCATGTGCTCCGGCGTGGCCTGGTTCATGAAGGTGTCGTAGATGGCGCTGCTGGCGATCACCGCGCCCAGGGGTACGGCGCCGTTGGTGACCTGCTTGGCCACGTTCATGAGGTCCGGCGTCACGCCGAAGTATTCGGCGCCGGTGTGGCGACCCATGCGGCCGAAGGCGGTGATGACCTCGTCGAAGATCAAGAGGATGTCATGCTGGGTGCAGATCTCGCGCAGGCGCTGGAGATAGCCTACCGGCGGCACGATCACCCCGGCCGAACCGGACATGGGTTCGACGATGACGGCAGCGATGTTGGAAGCATCGTGCAGCTCGATCAGCTTGAGCAGTTCGTTGGCCAGTTCCACCCCGCCGGTCTCGGCCATGCCCTTGGTGAAGGCCAGGCCAGGCTGCAAGGTGTGCGGCAGGTGGTCGACGTCCATGAAGGAGCCGTACAGCTTCCGGTTGCCGCCGATGCCGCCCAGGCTGGTGCCGGCGATGTTGACGCCGTGGTAGCCGCGCGCCCGGCCGATCAGCTTGGTCTTGGCCGGCTGGCCCTTGATGCGCCAGTAGGCCCGCGCCAGCTTGACCGAGGTGTCGGCGCTCTCGGAGCCCGAGCCGGTGAAGAAGACGTGGTCGAGACCAGCCGGGGTCAGCTCGGCCATCTTTTCGGCCAGCTGGAAGGACAGCGGATGGCCGTACTGGAAGCCCGGCGAATAGTCGAGGGTGCCCAGTTGGCGCGCCACGGCCTCCTGTATTTCCTTGCGCGAGTGACCGGCGCCGCAGGTCCAGAGTCCGGAGAGGCTGTCATAGATGCGCCGCCCCTGGTCGTCGATCAGCCAGCTGCCTTCGGCGGCCACCACGATACGCGGATCCTTCTGGAAGGCGCGATTGGCGGTGAAGGGCATCCAGTGGGCACGCAGGTTGAGCTGGGCGGCGGCGGGTGGGGAAACGGTCAGCGGCTGGTTCATGACGGGGTCTCGGGCGGGGACGTTGAACCTGCAGAGTGCGCCGAGTCTTGCGTGAGTTAAATAGGTTTTTTCTTGCACCTATGTTTTTAAAAACTCAACTATCTCCAACCTGCTGGCGCACGGCCAAAGGCGATCGGCAGCGAGCGGACCCAGGTCCTGTCGACTTCATGAACACCCTGATCCGGAGCCACGAGCAGCCAACGAACGCCCACAGTGCTCCCTTCGCCCGACAACACCAACCGGGCAGCCAGGCGGACAGACGCCAAAGGTCCGGCCCAGAGCCGGCCAGCGCACCACCGAAACATACTGAAATGAATAAATATGATTACTAATCAATGACTTGCCTGAAACATCTTAAGCTAGCCGCCGGCCACCGTAGTCCCGTGGCGCCGAGGCACCCCTGCCTCATCTCTCCTCCCGGCACGTAGTCCTGCCGGGCGCGGTAGCCTGTCCGCCGTCTCTACCGCGAATCCAAACCTGTCCACTTTCGCTAACCCGTGCCCCTCTCCCGAGGCAGAGCGCGCGGTTTACCTATTCCTCAAAGGAAACCTCCCCATGCTGATTCAGCTCAACTGGATCCGCGGCCTGGCGGCCGTTCTCATCGTTTTCCACCACATGACCGTGGGCAGCTACCAGACCACCGAGCACCAGCAGATCGCCCTGAATCTGCTGTCGCTGGAAACCACCTGTATCTTCGTCGCCCTTTCCGGCTTCTTCTTTCGCTACAACCTCGGCAAGTACAGCTACCAGGTCTATCTGGGCAAGAAGCTGCAGAACGTCATCCTGCCCTATCTGCTGATCTCGATCCCGGCCGTGCTGCTCTATGTCTCCGGGCTCAAGCAGGAGCACGAGTGGATCGACATGAACGCCTTCCATGACTGGCCGCCCTTTGCCCAGACCGCCCTGCTGCTGGCCACTGGCGCCCACTTGGGTCCGCTGTGGTTCATTCCGGCGCTGACGCTGATCTTCCTGCTCGCGCCGGCCCTGGAGTGGATCGTCAAGCGTGGCCTGCTGCCGGCGGCGACCCTGGTCGGCCTGCTGTATTTCCTGGTGTCCGATCGCCCGATCAATGACGCCGATCCGCTGCTGGCGGCCCTGCACTTCCTGCCGATCTACCTCTGCGGCATGCTGGCCTGCGAACAGCGCGAGCGGCTGCAACGGCCCCAGGCGCGTTACTGGCTGCTGGCGGCCCTGCTGCTGCTGAGTGGCGCGGCAGTGCTCGACAGCGCCTTCTACGGGCTGCAGAAACTGGCGCTGTGCCTGCTGCTCTTCGCCGTCTTCAGCCAGCAGGTCAAGATGCCGGGGCGCGCCAACGGCCGCTTGGCCAGGGGCATGGCCCTGCTGGGCGCCTACAGCTTCGCCATCTACTTCCTGCACGGCTATCTCGCCGGCGCCTATCGGGTACTGGGCAGATTGCTGGGTGAGCAGAACTTCGCCCAGTACCTGGGCACCCGCCTGTGCCTGACGCTGATCACCCTGCTCTGCTGCGTCGCCGCGGTCTGGCTGGTCAAGCAGGTCACCCATCAGCGCAGCCGGGTGTTGATCGGCGCCTGAAAGCGGTCGCTGGCGCCGTGCCAAGCGGCGCCTTATGCTGTCCCGCATTTGCGGTGCCATCCATGAAAGCGACGCGCAAGGCTCTGCTCGCCCAGGTCGGCGACTTCGAGATCCGTCTGTTGCGGTTGTTCAAGACGGTGGTGGAATGCGGCAGCTTCACCGCCGCCGAAGGCCGACTGGGCATTACCCGCTCGGCCATCAGCCTGCACATGAATGACTTGGAGAAGCGCCTGGGCATGCGCCTCTGCCAGCGCGGGCGCGCCGGCTTCTCCCTGACCGACGAAGGCCGCGAGGTGCTCAAGGCCAGCCAGTCGTTGTTCGCCGCCTTGGAAGGCTTTCGCAGCGAGGTCAATCAGCTGCACCAGCACCTGCGTGGCGAACTGAACCTGGGCATCATCAACAACCTGGTGACCCAGACGCGCATGCGCATCACCCATGCCCTGGCCGCACTCAAGCGCGCCGCGCCGGGGGTAGTGGTCAACATCGGCATGACCTTGCCCGGCGAGATCGAGACCGGGGTGCTGGACGGCCACCTGCACCTGGGCGTGCTGCCGCTGATCAATGCCCTGGCCGGTCTGGAATACCTGCCGCTCTACGAAGAGCGCGCCCTGCTCTATTGCAGCCGCGCCCATCCGCTGTTCGAGATTGCCGATGCCGCGCTGGACGAGAGCGTCCTAGCCGCCCAGGACGCCGTCGGCCCCAACCACCTGCTCAACCAGGACGGTCATGACCGCCATGCCGCGCTGAATTGCACGGCGCGCGCCTCGGATCGTGAGGGCGTGGCCTTTCTCATCCTCACCGGCTGCTACATCGGCTACCTGCCCGACCACGTCGCCCAGCCCTGGGTAGCGCAGGGCCAGCTACGCGCTCTGCATCCCGAGCGCTTCCACTTCGACACCACCCTCGCCGCCGTCACCCGCAAGGGCCGGCGACCGAACCTGGTGCTGGAGCGCTTTCTCGAAGCCCTGGCGGAAACCGTCTAGTTGGCGCTGCGGGTCGGACGGACGACGATCTCGTTGATGTCCACGTCGTCCGGCTGCTCGATGGCATAGCGCACCGCGCGGCCGATGGCGTCGGGTTGCAGGGCGATGGCGCGATAGTCGTCCATCATCGCCCGCGCCGCCGGATCGGTGATGGTGGAAGCCAACTCGCTTTCCACCACGCCCGGATGGATGCAGGTGACCCTTAGATCGTCCCGCTCCTGGCGCAGGCCTTCGGAGATCGCCCGCACCGCATGCTTGGTGGCGCAGTAGACCGCCGCCGTGGGCACCACCGACAGGGCGCCGATGGAGCCCAGGTTGATGACGTGGCCGGCGCCACGGGCGGTGAATTCCGGTAGCACCGCGGCGATGCCGTTGAGCACGCCCTTGATGTTGACGTCGACCATCTGCATCCATTCTTCGGTCTTGAGCGACGCCAGGGGCGACAGCGGCATGATGCCGGCATTGTTGACGATGACATCCACCCGGCCCCAACGCTCCCGAGCCGCCTGGGCAAAGGCAGCCACGTCGGCGCTGTCGGTGACGTCCAGCCGGCGGCAGGCGGCCTCGCCACCCGCGGCGTTGATCTCGGCCGCCAGGGCCTCCAGCCGCTCACTACGACGGGCGCCGAGCAACAGCTTGCAGCCGGCCGCGCCCAGTTCGCGGGCGATGCCCGCGCCTATGCCACTGGAGGCACCGGTGATAAGTACGACCTTGTCGATAGCCATGAAATATTCCTCTTGCAGGGTTGGGATTACTGGGCGGTGTAGCCGCCGTCCACCAGCACCTCGGCGCCGGTGATGAAGCTCGCCGCGGGCGAGACGAGAAAGGCGATGACCTCGGCCACCTCCTCCGGTTGGCCGATGCGCCCGAGGGGATGTGCCGGGCCATAGCTGCGCAGCAGGGCCCGGCCGTCGTCGGCCACGCCGTCCAGGATGTCGGTGTCGATCACCCCGGGCAGCACGGCGTTGGCCCGGATGCCATGACGCCCCTGTTCCACCGCGACCACCCGCATGAGCTGGGCGGCAGCGGCCTTGGAGGCGGCATAGGCGGCCTGGGTGGCGAAGCCGACCCGCGCCGATACCGAGGACACCGCGACCATGGCCCCACCGCCGGCCTCACGCATTGGCGCCAGGGCCGCCCGGGCGGCGAGAAAGACACCACGGGCATTGCTCTGCTGAATGCGCTCGTAATCGGCGAGCGCGGTGGCGTCCAACGATTGGTTGAGAGTACGGCCGGCGTTGGTCACCAGGATGTCGAGCCGGCCGAAACGCTCCAGGGCCGCCGCCACCGAGCGCTCGGCGAAGGCCTCGTCGGCGACATCGCCCGCCAGGGCCAGGACGTCGTCGTCAGCCAGTTGCAGCACCAACTCGGACAGATCACTGGCAACGATGCAGGCGCCGCGACTGCGCAGCAGCTCGGCGGTGGCGAGGCCGATGCCGCGGGCGGCACCGGTGACCAAGGCGACCTTGCCGGAGAGGTCGTAGGAGGTGGCGAAAGGGCTCATGACAGGCTCCTGCAGGTGGCGATAAGACTTGCCACCACCTTAGCGAACGTCCATTGTCGTGATAATTCCCCCACTTCTGACCGCCATGGTTAGCCAGCCTTACCAATGCCAACCGATTTGAATCTGCTCAAGGTCTTCGTGGTGGTCGCCACGGCGGCGAACTTTCGCGTAGCGGCCGATCGCCTGGGCGTCAGTCGCTCGGCGGTGAGCCAGGCGATCCGCCGCCTGGAAGACGAGCTGGGCAGTTCGCTGGTCCAACGCACCACGCGCAGCGTGCGCCTCACCGAGGCCGGTGAACGCCTGCATCGCCAGGTCGCCGGGCCCCTGGGCGGTCTACTCGGGGCCCTGGAAGACGCCAGTCCCGCCGGGCCGCCCCGTGGTCTCTTGCGGGTCGCGGTCACCTCCATCGCCGAACGCTTTCTCGATGGCCCGCTGCTGGCACGCTTCGTCGAGGCCTATCCCGAGGTGACCCTCGACATCACCGTCACCGACGAGGAATTCGATATCGTCGAGCGGGGCTTCGATGCCGGGGTACGGCTGGGCGAGGTGATCGAGCAGGACATGGTCGCCATCCCGGTGACCGGTCCACAGCGCGAAGTGGCGGTGGCGACCCCGGCCTACTTCGCCCGTCACGGCCGACCGACCCATCCCCGCGAACTGGCCGAGCACCGCTGCATCGGCTGGCGCCCAGCACCGGAGGTGGCGCCCTGGCGCTGGGAGTTCAGCGAGGCAGGTCGGGCCTTCGACGTGGCGGTTTCGCCACGGATCACCACCAACGACATGCTGCTGATGATCCGTACGGCGCTAGCCGGTGGCGGTATCACCTTCGGCATGGAAGACACCTTCCGGCCCTATCTGGAACGCGGCGAGCTTGAGCAGGTACTGGAGGACTATCTGCCACCCTTCCCCGGCTTCTATCTCTATTATCCGAGCCGGCACAACCTGGCGCCCAAGCTGCGGGCGCTGGTGGAGCATGTGCGGGGGTATCGAGAGGAGAACGAGGGGTAGGCCGGAGTTTGGGCGGCCCTCACCCCGGCCCTCTCCCGGAAGGAGAGGGGACACACCGTATGAGTTGAGGCGTAGAGTGGAAAACGGCGAAGCCTTTTCCACCTGATGAGAAGGCAGGCGATGTTGGGCTTCGGTGATGGAGCCGCCTCAGCCCAACCTACGTGTCCTGTAGCTTGGGCTGAGCGCAGCGAAGCCCAACAGGCAAGGCCCCTCAGCTCCCCAAAATCCACCGGTCGATGGCTACCGCAACACCGTCTTGCTGGTTGCTGGCGGTGACCTGGTCGGCGGCTTCGCGAACCGCCGCAGCGGCCTGCCCCATGGCGATGGCGAGGCCGGCCTGGCGGAACATGGGAACGTCGTTGCTGCCATCACCGATGGCCGCCGTGCGGGCTACGGGTACGCCCGCGGCCTGGGCCAGCTCGAGCAGGGCGTCGCCCTTGTTGGCCTTGGGATGGGTGATGTCCAGGTAGTAGAGCTGCGAACGCAGCACCGTGGCGCCCTCCCCCAGTCGCTCGGCCAGCTCGCCTTCCAGGGCTTCGAGGCCCGCGTGGTCGCTGCCAGCGGCGACGATCTTGTCGACCCGATCCAGGTAGGGGTCGAAGGATTCCACCACCGTCGGCCCATAACCCAGCGCCCGGGTTTCCCGTGGCACATAGGGTCCCTGGGGATCGCGGGTCAGCCAGAGGTCATCGGCGAACAGCCAGACCTCGAAGGCTTCGCGCTCCAGTCTTTCCAGCACCTGGCGCGTCACCTGCTCGGCCAGGCGGTGGGCGCGGATCAGCGTCCCGTCCGCCTCCACCAGGTTGCCACCGTTGAAGCCGGCCACCGGCTGGCGGATACCGAGCCGTTGCACCAGCGGCAGCAGCGCCCGCGGCGGGCGGCTGCTGACCAGGGTGATGGCCTTGCCGGCTGCCTGCAGGCGGCCAACGGCAGCGATCACCGCCTCGCTCAGGCTCTTGTCGTCACGCACCAGGGTGCCGTCGATGTCCGACACCAGCAGGTCGATGGGGATCAGGTCAGCGGATGCCATGAGCGGCCGTCCTTCTGCAGCAGTTCATCGGCACCGGCAGGACCAGCGCTGCCCGCGGCGTAGCTTTCCACCGCGCCACCCTGTTTCCAGGCGTCGAGGAAGGGTTGCACGGCGCGCCAGCCGTTCTCGATGTTGTCGGCACGCTGGAACAGGGTCTGGTCGCCGATCAGGGAATCATAGATCAGGGTTTCGTAGCCAGTGGACGGCTGCATCTCGAAGAAATCGCCGTAGGCGAAGCCCATGCGGATGTTCTCCAGTTCCACCAGCGGCCCGGGGCGCTTGGCGTGGAAGTCGAACCACATGCCTTCGTCGGGCTGGATCTGGATGATCAGGTAGTTGGGTCTCATCCGGTCGATCTTGGTGTCGCGGAACTGGGCATAGGGCGCGTGCTTGAAGCAGATGGCGATCTCGGTGTCGCGCGCGGTCAGGCGCTTGCCGGTGCGCAGGTAGAAGGGCACGCCGGCCCAGCGCCAGTTGTCGACGAACAGCTTGAGCGCCACGTAGGTTTCGGTCTGGCTCTCGGGATCGACCCGCTCCTCCTCGCGATAGCCCGGCACCGGCTTGCCGTTCAGGGTGCCGGCGGCGTATTGGCCGCGTACCGAGTTGGCCAGGGCTTCCTCGGTGGTCTGGGGGCGGATGGCGCCGACCACCTTGGCCTTTTCATCGCGCACCGAGGTGGCGTTGAAGGAAGCCGGCGGCTCCATGGCGACCATGGCCAAGAGCTGGAACAGGTGGTTGGGCACCATGTCCCTCAGGGTGCCGGTCTTCTCGTAGAAGTCGCCCCGCGACTCCACGCCCACGGTCTCGGCCGCGGTGATCTGCACGTGATCGATGTAGTGGTTGTTCCAGAACGACTCGAACAGGGCGTTGGAGAACCGGCTGACCAGGATGTTCTGGACCGTCTCCTTGCCCAGGTAGTGGTCGATCCGATAGATCTGCTTTTCCTCCATGTTCGCCAGCAGCCGCTGGTTGAGCGCCTGGGCACTGGCCAGGTCGGCGCCGAAGGGCTTTTCCACCACCAGCCGGCGATAGGCGTCCTCGCCTTCCTCGAGCAACCCGGCCCGGCCGAGGCGCTCGGCTACGTCACCGAAGAAGCGCGCGGCGGTGGCCAGGTAGAAGACGGCATTGTCGGTCCCCGCCCGGGCGATGCGCTCGCCTACCGCCTGGTAGGTGGCGTCTTCGAGGAAGTCACCCTGCAGGTAGTGGATACGGCTGCGTAGTTGTCCCCAGAGATCGGCATCCAGGGCCTCGTCGCGGGACTTGCCCTTGGCCTCGGCCTGGTCGCGGATGAAGGTCTCCAACCGGTCGGCGAAGCCTTCGTCGGTGTTGGGATTATGGTCGACGCCGATGATCTGGGTGCGATCGTCGAGCAGCCCATCGCGCAGGAGGTTGTATAGCGAGGGGATCAGCAACCGCTTCACCAGATCGCCATTGGCCCCGAACAGGAAGAGCGTGGCCGGCGGTGCGGTGGGGGCTTTCGTGCAGGAACGTCGTTCCTGGGGAGCGGTACTGGGAGTGACGGCAGGAGAGTCGGTCATGACAGGGCCTTAGCCACGAGGGCGGCTGATACCGTCCCCCGAGACGCGGCCCGTGGCCGCTCCACAGGGGAACGGCCGGGGGTTTATTGCGGGATTTCGACGTGACCGCCAAAGCCGAATCTCATGGCCGACAAGAGCTTGTCGGCATAGGTGGCTTGCTGGCGGGAACGGAAGCGCGCATAGAGGGCGGCGGACAGGACATTGACCGGCACCGCCTCCTCGATGGCCGCTTCGATGGTCCAGCGACCTTCGCCGCTGTCGGCCACCGAGCCGGAGAATTTCTCCAGGGCGACGTCGCCGGCCAGGGCCTGGGCGGTCAGGTCCAGCAGCCAGGAGGACACCACGCTGCCACGACGCCACACCTCGGCGATGTCGGCGAGGTCCAGGTCGAAGCGCTCGTCTTCCGGCAGCTTGTCGCTGTTCTTCATCTTGAGGATGTCGAAGCCTTCGGCATAGGCCTGCATCAGCCCGTACTCGATGCCGTTGTGCACCATCTTGACGAAGTGACCGGAACCGGCCGGGCCGGTGAAGATGTAGCCCCGCTCGGCCCGCTCGTCCGGGGCGTTGCGACCCTTGGTGCGCTCGATGCTGCCATAGCCGGGAGCCAGGGCTTCGAAGATGGGCTCCAGGCGTTCGACGGCGGCGGACTTGCCACCGATCATCATGCAGTAGCCGCGCTCCAGGCCCCAGACACCGCCGGAGGTTCCGACGTCGACATAGTCGATGCCCTTTTCGGCCAGGGTCTTGGCGCGCCGGATGTCGTCCTTGTAGTAGCTGTTGCCGCCATCGATGATGACGTCGCCCGGAGCCAGGCGGTCGGCCAGCTCGGCGATGGTCTGCTCGGTCGGCTCGCCCGCGGGCAGCATGACCCAGATGGCACGGGGCTGCGCCAGGGCGGCGATGACGCCGTCCAGGCCGTCGGTGGCGATGGCGCCTTCCTGGCCGAGGCCGGCCACGGTTTCGGCACTGCGGTCGTAGACCGCGACTTCATGCCCATGCTTCATCAAACGCCGTGCGATGTTGCCGCCCATGCGGCCCAGTCCGATGATTCCCAATTGCATGCTGATGACTCCTTGAGGTCAGGCGACCGCCGCCTCGACCAGTTCGACGATTTGTTGCAGGCCGGCATCGATGTCGCCGCCCTTGATATGCACGCGCAGGTAGCGCCGTCCCCGTTCGGCCAGCACCTCGAGGTCGCCCTTGGCCTGGGCGGCCTCGACGACACCAAAGCTCAGGCTGCGCCCTGGAATCTCCAGGTCGTTCTGGGCATCGGCGGTAATCTGAATGAACACACCCGAGTTGGGGCCGCCCTTGTAGGCCTGCCCGGTGGAGTGCAGAAAGCGGGGGCCGAAGCCGCCGACGGTCGCTACGCGCTTGCTGTCGCGAATGCTATCACGCATGGCGCCCAAGGCCTCCTCGTGCACGGCATTGCGCTCGAGATAGGCCAGCACCGCCAGGTAATCGCCGGGCTGCAACCGCGCCAGGTGCGCCTTGAGCGCCGCGCGGGCGGTGTCCTGCCCCTGCAGGTCGGCATCGCCGAACAGGGCGAGATCACCCTCCTCCAGCAGCGGCTCGTCCCCGGCCAGCCGGCCTTCGCGCTCGTAGCCATCGGTGAGGGCGCGGGTCTTGACCTTGCTGGCCTCCACATCCGGCTGGTCGAAGGGGTTGATGCCGATGACGGCGCCGGCCACCTCGGTGGCCACCTCCCAACGGAAGAATTCCTGGCCGATCAGCTCGGCACGGGCGAGGCGGATGCCCACCACTGGGTGTCCGGCCGCGGCCAGGGCCTGCAGGCGAGCGTCGCGCTCGGCATCTTCCTCGCCGGCCAGTACCAGGCTGACAAAGACACGATCCGCGCCATAGACAGCAGGGTCGCCAAGCGGCTCCAGGTCCACCGGGATGATGCCCTTGCCCTGCTTGCCGGTGCTCTCCGCCAGCAGCTGTTCCAGCCAGGCACCGAGGCTCGCCACCCCCGGCGAGGCGATCAGGGTGACCTTGTCACGCCCTGCGCGAACCGCCTCGCCGAGCACTACGCCTAGTCGAATGCCAGGGTTGATGGCCGGCGGTGCACTGGAGCTGCAGGCCAGCACCATGGGCTGGGTCAGCTTGAAGAAGTCGGCCACCGAATGGCCGAGCAGCGCCAGGGGCACCATGCCGAACACCGACAGTACCGAGTAGCGCCCGCCGATATGGGGGTCGCCCTGGAAAATCGCACGGTAGCCCTCGGTGGTGGCACTGGCCTCGAGCTTGGAGCCGGGGTCGGTGATGGCGACGAAGCGCCGCTGCGCCTCGTCTGCGCCCAGCGCCCGCTCCGCGGCCTGGTGGAAATAGGCGCGCAGGATCTCTGGCTCCAGGGTGGAGCCGGATTTGCTGGAGACCAGGAACAGCGTCTTGGCGAGGTCCAACTGGTCTGCCAACGCGGCGATCTGTGCCGGATCGGTGGAATCGAGTACCTTGAGGGTCAGGCCGGTGGCGGTAGTCCCCAGGGTATTGGCCAGCACCTCCGGCCCCAGACTCGAACCGCCCATGCCCAGCAGCACCACGGTATCCAAGCCTTCCTGGCGAACGGCTTCGGCCAGGGCTTCGAGCGCCGCGGGATCGGCCTGGCGCCCCTGAGCCGCGGCCAGCCAACCGACCCACTGGTCTTCGTCACGACCGGTCCAGAGCGAGGCGTCGCCCTGCCACAGGCGGCGTGACCAGCCTTCACGACGGGCTTCGTCGAGGCGTGTCTCCACCGCCTCGCTCAACGCCGCGGGCAAACGATACTCAGCGGTATTCAGCCGCTCCCCGAGGAAATCGAGACGCTTCTGTCCCACCGCGCCCAGCAAGGCATCGGCGGCATCCTCGAACTGCCGGGCGCCATCCTTGACCAGTTGCTTGGCCACGCCCGCCAGATCCAGACCGAACCGCGCGGCCTGATCGATCACCTGCTGCGCCGCCTCGATCCCCATGTCCAACGAAGACGCCACGGTGCCATGTTCACGGAAGGCGTCCATCGTCTTGGGCGGCATGGTGTTGACGGTCTCAGCCCCGATCAATTGATCCACATAGAGGGTATCGGGATAGGCCGGGTCCTTGGAGCCAGTCGATGCCCACAGCAGCCGCTGCGGACGGGCACCCTTGGCTTCCAGCACCTTCCAGCGCGGCGACTCGATCAGCCGCCGATAGTCCTGATAGGCCAGCTTGGCATTGGCGATGGCGATCTTGCCGCGCAGCTGGGCCAGCGCGCTGTCGCTACCCTTACGCTCGTCGATGCGCTTGTCCAGCACGCCGTCGACCCGGCTGATGAAGAAGCTGGCCACGCTGGCCAGGCGGCCGATGTCCTGGCCCTGGTGCAACCGCGCCTCCAGACCGGAGATATAGGCCTCCGCCACCGCCATGTAGGCGTCGCGATCGAACAGCAGGGTCACGTTGACGTTGATCCCCTCCTCGATCAGCGTGCGGATGGCCGCGGCGCCTTCGGGCGTACCGGGTACCTTGACCATCAGGTTGGGCCGATCCACCGCCTGCCAGAGGCGGCGCGCCTCCTCCAGGGTGGCACGGGTATCCAGGGCCAGATAGGGCGAGACTTCCAGGCTCACGTAGCCGTCACGCCCTTCGAGGCGGTCATAGACCGGTCGCAGGATGTCGGCCGCCTGCTGGATGTCCTCGATAGCCAGGTATTCATAGACGTCCACGGGCTCGGCATCGGCTTTTTCGAGAAAGGCCTCGAGGCTGGCATCGTAGTCACTGCCGTGGCCCATGGCCTTCTCGAAGATCGAGGGGTTGGAGGTAACGCCGGTCAGGCCATCACGCTCGATCAGCGTCTGCAATTCGCCCTTGGCGAGGAATTCACGGCTGACGAAGTCGAGCCAGACCGCCTGGCCCTGTTCCGTCAGCTGTTTGAGGGGATTGCTCATGCGGCGCTCCCGGAGCGTTGTGCCTGCTCCTTGGCCAGTTTGACGACGTTCTCCACGGTGTAGCCGTATTTGGCCTGCAGCTTGCCGATGGGAGCGGAGGCGCCAAAGGTACTCATGGTCACCGAGGCGCCCTTGCGACCTATGTAGCGTTCCCAGCCCAGGGGACCGGCCTGCTCGATGGCAACGCGGCCCAGGACCTCGTCGGGCAGCACGGACTGCTTGTAGGCCTCGTCCTGCTCCTCGAACAGCTCCCAGCACGGCATGGAGACGACCCGCGCCTTCACCCCTTCGCCCTGCAGCTGCTCATAGGCCTGCATCGCCAGGCCCAGCTCGCTGCCGGTGGCCATGAGGATAACCTGGGGCTTGCCACCTTCGGCGTCGGCCACCACGTAGGCACCCTGGGCGACCCCTTCGGCACTCCCGTACTTCGAGCGATCCAGGGTCGGCAACGGCTGCCGGGACAGCACCATGCAGGAGGGTCTGTTGGTCTGCTGCAGGGCGATCTTCCAGGCCTGCACGGCTTCATTGGCATCGCCCGGCCTTAGGGTCAGCAGACCCGGCGTAGCGCGCAGTTGCGCCAGGTGCTCGATGGGCTGGTGGGTGGGGCCGTCCTCGCCGACACCGATGGAGTCGTGGGTGAAGACGAACACCACCGGCAGCTCCATGATCGAGGCCAGGCGGATCGGCGGCTTCATGTAGTCGCTGAACACCAGGAAGGTGGCGGTGAAGCTGCGTAGGTAGCAGAGCGCCATGCCGTTGGCGATGGAGCCCATGGCGTGCTCGCGAATGCCGAAGTGCATATTGCGCCCGGATGGCTCACGCGCCGAGAAGCTGCCCGCGCCGTCGAACTTGAGATTGGTCTTGGTGGACGGCGCCAGGTCCGCCGCACCGCCGATCAGCCAGGGAATCTGCTGGGCGAAGGCATTGAGCGCCTTGCCCCCGGATTCACGGGAGGCCACGCCCTTGGCGTCGGGCTCGAAGCTCGGCAGCTTGGCGTCCCAACCATCCGGCATCTCGCCGGCGCGCATGCGCTGGAGTTCGTCGGCACGGGTCGGATCGTCTTGGCGCAGGCGCTCGAAGGCGCGATTCCAGCTTTCGTAGAGACCGCTCGCGCGTTCCAGCAGGGCATCGCGCAGGTGATGACGGGCTGCGTCCGGCACCAGGAAGTCGGCGTCCTCGGACCAGCCATAGGCCTTCTTCGCCAGCTTGATCTCGTCGGCGCCCAGGGGCTCGCCATGGGCGGCGGCGGTGTTCTGCTTGTTGGGCGCACCATAGCCGATGAGGCTGTCGACCACGATCAGCGTCGGCTTGCCGGTGTTGCCCTTGAAGCGATGCAGGGCCGCGGCCAGCGCCTCGGCATCGTTGGCATCCTTGACGTGCAGGGTGTGCCAGCCATAGCCACGGAAGCGCTCGGCCACGTCTTCGCTGAAGGCCAGCTCGGTGTGGCCCTCGATGCTGATGGTGTTGTTGTCGTAGATCCAGCAGAGGTTGTCCAGGCCCAGGTGACCGGCCACGGAAGCGGCCTCACCGGACACGCCCTCCATCATGTCGCCATCGCCGCAGAGGACGTAGACGTCATAGTCGAACAGGGTCACGTCGGGGCGATTGAAGCGCGCCGCCAGCCACTTCTGCGCCAGCGCCATGCCCACGCTGTTGCCGCAGCCCTGCCCCAGGGGCCCAGTGGTGGTCTCGACGCCGGTGGTCATGCGGTACTCGGGGTGACCGGGGGTCTTGGAATCCAGCTGGCGGAACTGCTTGATGTCCTCGAGGCTGACCGCCTCCTTGCCGGTGGCGGTGCCGTGCTCGTCGATTTCCTTCACCCCCGCCAGGTGCAGCAGCGAATAGAGCAGCATGGAGGCGTGGCCGACCGACAGCACGAAGCGGTCGCGGTTGGGCCAGTCCGGGTGCTCCGGGTGATAGCGCAGGAAGCGGCTCCACAGCGTATGGCCGACCGGAGCCAGGGCCATCGGGGTGCCGGGATGGCCCGAATTGGCCTTCTGCACCGCGTCCATGGACAGGGTGCGGATGGTATCGATGGTCAGTTGATCGGCGTTGGAGCTGGAAGGTGCGGTGGAACCCATGGCAAGCATCCTCGTGCTGGCAGGAGCGCCACCCGCGACGAAAACGGAATGCACCGTCCGTGAAACCGTTTTCAACTGAGGCAACGCCCAAGAGAAGAAGGCAAAGCGGCCGGAGCGAGTCCGGGGCGGCGGGGGCGAGCTTCCTCTGCGACCCCACGCAGCAGTCGCGATCCTTTCTCTAGAACAGCGCCTTAGACGGTTGGTTCCCTCTGGGTAGATAGCCGGCTATCGACTTGCGCACTCATCAACCGGCGAGCAATTCCTGCTCCACGTCCAGCCCGGCATCACGCATCTGCGCCAGCTTGTATCTCAGGGTGCGGGCGCTGATGCCCAGGCGTTCGGCGGTCTCCTTGCGGCGACCGCGCTCGGCCTTCAGGGTGTCGAGGATCACCTGGAACTCCCGGTCACGCAGATCGGCGTCCAAGGGGCGCGGCGCTTCGAGGTTCGTCGGCTGCGCCAGGGTGGACGCCGTAGTGGTTGCAGCAGGCGCAAGCGAAAGGCCCATCGCCAGCCATTGCAGGCCGAAATCCTCGGGCTGCACCTCGTGCCCCGCTTGCAGGATCAGCGCCCGCTGCACGGCATTGTCCAATTCCCGCACGTTGCCCGGCCAGGGGTGCTCGGCCAGGGCCTGGCGCGCGGCGGCGCTCAGGGTCGGCACGGGTCGATTCATCCGCGCGGCCTGTACCGCCAGCAGGCGCTCGGCGAGGGGCGCGATGTCGGCCGGCCGGTCGCGCAGCGGGAGCCAGGCCAGGGGAAACACCGACAGCCGATAGAAGAGGTCTTCGCGGAAACGCCCGGCGGCCACTTCCTCCGCCAGCTTGCGGTTGCTGGTAGCCACCACGCGGATGTCCAAGGCCAGCGGCTTGCGCGCGCCGACCCGCTCCACCTCGCGCTCCTGCAATACCCGCAGCAGCTTGGCCTGCAGGCCCAGCGGCATCTCGGAAATCTCGTCCAAGAGCAGCGTGCCGCCCTGGGCCAGCTCGAACTTGCCGGGCTGGGCGGCGATGGCACCGGTGAAGGCACCCTTCTCGTGACCGAAGAGGATGGCTTCGAGCAGGTGATCGGGAATGGCCGCGCAATTGACCGCCACGAAGGGGCCGTCCGCCCGCGCCGACTCGTCGTGGATGAAGCGCGCCAGTACCTCCTTGCCGGTACCGGACTCGCCGGTGATCAGCACCGTGGCCTCGCTCTGGGCCACGCGGCGGGCCAGCTCCAGCAGTTGGCGGCTCTGGGGATCGACGGCGACCGGCTGGCGGGCATCGGGCTGCCGCCGCCCCTGGGGGGCGAAGCGCGCCAGCGCCTCCAACAGCAGCCGCGGTTCGAAGGGCTTGACCAGGTAGTCCGCCGCGCCGCCACGCATGGCCGCCACGGCGCGCTCGATGCTGCCGAAGGCGGTCATCAACAATACCGGTAAGCTCGGATCGCGCAGGCGAATGCTGGCCAGCAACTGATGACCGTCGATGCCCGGCATGTTGACGTCGCTGACCACCAGGGCGAAGGGCTGCTCTGCCAGGGCCAGCAAGGCGGCTTCACCGCTGTCCACGGCACGATAGGCATAGCCGCCGATCTCGAGGGTATCGGCCAAGGCCTCGCGCAGGGCGCGATCGTCTTCCACCAAGAGGATGGGCAGGGTCATGCCGGGGTCTCCAGGGTCGATAACAGCGGCAGGCTGAAGGTCACCACCGTGCCGCGACCCAGCCGGGAGCGCACCACCAGCCGACCGCCATGGGCCTTGGCCATCGCCAGGGCAACGGGTAGTCCGAGGCCGGTGCCGGTGGTCTTGGTACTGAGGAAGGGTTCGCCCAGGCGCTGCTGCACGGCCGGGGGAATACCGGGGCCGGTATCGCTGATGCTCAGGCGCAACTCGGCGTCGCGGCGATAGAGATGCACCTTGAGCCGTCCCGGACGACCACTGCCGGCCAGGGCCTGCAGGGCGTTGTGGATCAGGTTGAGCACCGCGCCCACCAGCATGTCGCGGTTGCAGGCGAGCAGACCGGCAGCGGCATCGTCCTGCCAGCGCACCAGGCAACTCCCCAGATGGGGCGCCGCCGCCTCGCGCAAGGCCGCGAACAGCGCCGCCGGCGTCAGGCGGTCCTGCAACGGCAGCTCGCCACGGGCGAACACCAGCATGTCACGGACCTGGTTCTCCAGTTCGTGCAGCCGTTCCTTCAGCCGACCGGCGAAGCGCTGTTGCTGCTCCACCGCCAGACCGCCCTCCTCCAGATGACTGGCATAGAGCAAGGCAGCGGTCAGCGGCGTGCGGATCTGGTGGGCCAGGGACGCCATGGTGCGCCCCAGCGCGGACAGCCGCTCATGCCGTGCCAGCTCGCCCTGCAAATGACGGGTTTCGGTGAGGTCGTTGAGCAGCACCAGTTGACCCGGCTCGCCGTCGAGCGAGCGGGTAGCGATAGAGACCCGGCGGCCATCGCGCAGGGATACCTCGTGGCCATCGTCATGGCGTGGGGCGAAAGCCCGGGCAATCACCGTACGCCACAGCTCTCCCACCAGCGGCCCGCCCAGCAAGGCGCTAGCCACTGGATTGACATCCCGTACCCGGCCGCCGCCATCCACCACCACGATGCCGGCCGGCATCACGTCCAGGAGATTCTGCAGCCGACTGGCCAGGCGCTCCTTTTCGGCCAGCTCCTGCAGACGTTGGGCAGACACCCACTCCAGCTCGCCCTGTAGCGAATTCATCCGTGCTTCCAGCAACTGGAAGGATTCGCTCAGCTGGCGCGACATCTGCCCCAGGGCCTCACGGGCCTGCGCCGAGGCGGAGGCGTCCGCAGGCGCTTCGGCGGCAACGGAGGGGGCTAGTGCTTGAGCAGGCATAGGCTTCGGCTCGCGACGGACAATTGACATTATCCGAGGTGGAGCAAGACCCATGCCGGCCTGGCACTAAGGCACCGGAGCCTGGAATCGGTACAGCCTTTTTTGGAGCGCCACAAAAATAGAAGCGGACGGGTTGTGCCGTCATCGGTCCGGTAGGGAGTTGCCAGGCGCAGCTTGGGCTGAGAGCCTTCTATCATCGAAGCCCGACAGAAAAAGTCGGCGCTGGTAACGTTGCCACTCTTCGCCATAGCTCTGCTATGGCTCGTCGCGGCGCCTAGCCAGTCGGAACGCCGAACCGCCCAAAAATCACTCGCCAATTCTTGCGCGAACTTCTGAAACACCGCACTAGGATTTGTCTGAAAAGTAGTATGTGTTAGTCAGCAAACCCACACGTTACCTTCGCGCCGGGCATAGCTGGCGCAAGACTTGCTATGGATCTTATTCCAGACCGATGGCGACATTTTTCAGCCGTTCGTTAGTTTCCCTGCAGACTAGAGGCTATGCCCATGTCCACTCATTTTTCCTGCGTAGGATGCGGCAAATGCTGTACCTCGCACCATATCCCGCTAACGTTGAGCGAGGCGATCCACTGGGTTCAACAGCAGGGTGAGTTGATCGTCCTGGTCGAAGCCTTTCTCGAGGACGGTCAAGGCATCTCGCAGGTGCAGCGCGAGCATGCCGAGCAGCGCTCCTTGCCGGTGTGGTGCGGGGAGACGCGTGCCTATGTCGCCATTACCTTCGCCGCCTATAACGTCGGGCGTTGTATGCGACTGGATGCCGACAACCGCTGCTCGATCTATGACGAGCGGCCCTTGGTCTGCCGTATCTATCCCATGGAGATCAATCCGCATCTTCCCCTACGACCCCATATGAAAGATTGCCCGCCGCACGCCTGGGAACAGGGGCCGGAGTTGATTCATGGTGGGCGTTTGCAGGACCAGGAGCTGATCGCGCTCATCGAGCGGTCACGACAGGCGGATCGCGATGAAATAGGTCGAAAGGCGGCGATCTGCACGGCCTTGGGCATTCGCACATCGGCACTCAAAGGCGATGGCTTCACCGCCTACCGACCTTCCGGTCCAGACTTCTTGGCGGCGACTGAGCAGGTGATGACCAGCCCGCCGATGGATGCGGCCACAGGCTGGGCGCTTCACGTATCGCACCGCGAATTAGCGGAGCAGCTCGAGGCGACCGGCGCGCTGATCGCTTCGGCCTTGACGCAAACGGACTATGGATTCATCGCGTTGAGCGCGGCATGAGCCTAAGAGGGGCTGGCAAAACGTAGCGAGCGATTGTCAGATGGGCGCGCGCGGCGCGCAGGAACGGCACCGGGCTCGCGCGCGAGTGTACGAGCGGTACACGAGGATTCCGAGCACTGCACGCGCCCGCATGGCGGACGCGCAGTAGTTTTGTTAGCCGCTCTGAGTCTCGCCGATCCCCGGAGTAGGTGAGACTTCGATTCTGAACTAGCTCTTGTCAGGTACCACGTTAAGTTGATGCTTGATTCAAAGCGCCTAGGCTTTGTTTGAAAAGTCGACGCGCGAACAGCGGTCCATACCGACCAGAGTGACCATTGCCTCGAAGCTGCTGGCCCGCTTGTCAAACCGAGTTCAGAGGCGGCGTTTTTCCTCAAGCCAGTTGAATAGGCGTTCGAGCGCATTGCGCTGGTAGTACGTGGATTGATCGAAAAGCCGAGGCGAGCCTGGACGCGGATTACGACGCATCCTGCGTCGGGCAATGACAGGTTGAATACCGACGCGGTCGCAATGATGCCGGAACACTTCGCTGTCATATCCCTTATCGGCCACAATACGCTGGCAGCGTTTGGGTGGCCTACCTTTGGCACCTCGCGGCCGCACCTGTTCGAGCAGGGGAATGAAGCGCTGCGAGCCAGCGCCTGCTGCCCGGCAATAACCTGAAGGTCAGCGGACACCATTGGACATCACACAGAGCAGATGGAGCTTGGTACCTAGTCCGTAACGGCTACAGCCCAACGCATGATCTCGCGGTTCGTCCGGGTCTCTTTTTTTGCCCCCGAGGCAGCCCGTGTGGCACGTATCGTACTGGAATCATCCAGGTGCCCAGATCCAGATAGCAATCCTGACGTAGCTTCAGATGCAGATGCGCCAGGAGGCGCTCGAAGGTACCGTCATCGCGCCATTGCTCGAAGTACCGGCGGTACCGCCATCCAAAGGCCATCGCGCTCGAGTAGACCACGCCATCTGGCGCCCAGGCATAGGATCCAGAAGATGCTATGGAGCATCTGCCGACCCTCACGGCATAGGCGTCCCCTCTCCTGGGTGAGGAAACGATCTCTTCGATCAACGCCCAGCACTTATTCGAAAGGTCGTAACGCCCGCCATGCTTGCCTCCGCGGTTATCACAGACTCAGACTAACAAGTACGACTTTCAGACAGACTCTAGATCTCTTCGTCGAACTCGTCGTCGCGACGGCCCATGCCGTACTTGCGCATCTTCTCGACCAAGGTGGTCCGGCGGATGCGCAACCGCTCGGCAGCACGCGCCACGACGCCACCGGCATCGTCCAGTGCCTGCTGGATAAAGCTCTTTTCCAGATTGGCCAGATAGTCCTTGAGATCCAGGCCTTCGCTGGGCAGTAAAGCCGAGGACGAGACCTCAACGGTTCCGATCCCGGCCATGGCTTCGCGCTCCTGCAACTCCTCGCGCAGGGACTCCACCATGGGATCGGCTTCGTCTTCCACATAGCGGAACTTGAGCGGCAACTCGGCTACGCCGATGACGCCATAGGGATGCATGATCGCCATGCGCTCCACCAGGTTGGCCAGCTCCCGCACGTTGCCCGGCCATTCGTGGCGACATAGCGACATGATGGCCGCCGAGTTGAAGCGAATGGAGCCACGCTTCTCGTGTTCCATCCGGGCGATCAGTTCGTTGATCAGCAGCGGGATGTCTTCGCCCCGCTCGCGCAAAGGCGCCATGTCGATGGGGAAGACGTTGAGGCGGTAGTAGAGATCCTCGCGGAAGGTGCCCGCGGCGATCATCTGCTCGAGGTTCTTGTGGGTCGCGGCGATGATGCGTACGTCCACGCTCTGGGTCTTGTTGCTACCCACCCGCTCGTAGGTCCGCTCCTGCAGCACCCGCAGCAGCTTGACCTGCATGGGCAGCGGCATGTCGCCGATCTCGTCGAGGAACAGGGTGCCGGTGTTGGCCAGCTCGAAACGCCCGGCGCGACTGGTGATGGCACCGGTGAAGGCACCTTTCTCGTGGCCGAACAGCTCGCTCTCCAGCAGCTCGGCCGGGATGGCACCGCAATTGACCGGTACGAAGGGCGCTTCGCGCCGCTTGGAGTGAAAGTGCAGGTTACGCGCCACCACTTCCTTGCCGGTCCCGGACTCGCCGAGGATGAGCACCGTGGCCTCGGTATCGGCCACCTGCTGCATCATCTTGCGCACGCCCTGGATGGCCCGGCTGGTACCGACCAGGCTGCGGAACAGCTCGGGTTCGCGCTGGCGACCCCGATCTCGAGCCTGGTCGTACATCTCGCGATAGACCTGGGCCCGATGTAGGGAATCCAACAGCTTGTTATAGGCCAGCGGGTATTCAAGGGAGACCAGCACGCGACGACGTACATCGTCCGGCCACTCCGGCTGGGCCGTCTCGCCCAGCAACAACAAGGGCACCATCTCGTCCCAGGCCACGACCTGCTTGAGCAGCTCGACGCTGTTGCCGCGGCTATCGACGCGCCCGACCAGCACGCAGCTGATCTGCCGGCTGCTATCGAGAGCTTCGAGGGAGGCTTGCCAGGTGGCACTGCTACAGGCGAGATGAGTTTCGCCGAGAAAATCGAGGATGATGGAGACGGCCTTGCACCGCTCGGTTTCATCGTCGATCAGAAGGATCTTGGTTTCACGCCACATGTCCCTGCCCCATCCGGCTAGTCGGTTCGCTACGCGCAGGTGTCGCCTGCATCCAAGTGCCAACTGGTCGGCATCTTGCGCAAGTTAAGACAAAATGCGACGCGGGGTCAATTTTATGGCGGTGGATTGTAGAAACTTTGAACTACCGTCTGGCGGACGACGATCAACCGAACAGCTGGTAGACCTTGGCGGCCTTGTCGGCGCGTTGCGCCTGGGTCAGCTCGACCGCAATGGCAGAGCGCTCGGCCGTGGTGGCGGCGATCAGGGTCTTGTAGGTCTTGAGCAGATTCTGCAAGGCGAACGTCAGCTCGGTCTCGCCAACCGGCGCTTCTTGCATGGCGACATCGACCGCCAGGCGGCAATCCAGATCGAGACGGCCGATGGCCTCCCAGTCCTGCTCGACGAGGGCCTGCTCCAGCTGACCGCGCAGCTGATTGATACGAACAACGATGGTAGCCATGGCTATCGTCCTCCAGGTCAGGCAGCCGTTATGCCATCCCAGCCTTCTTTGATATTACGCAGCAGCTGAGCGACCTCGTCGAGAATGCGCGTATCGTTGGTCCGGTTGGCCTCGGCCAAACGGGTAGCCATGTAACCGTACAGGGCATCGAGCCGATAGGCCAGTTCGCCCGCTTCGAAGTTCAGGGCGTCGCGCAGTCCGGCGATGATACCCAGTGCCTTGCCGATCAGTTGGCCTTTCAACAGGTATTTCTGATTCTGCATCGCACCCTTGGCCTGGGCGATGCGGCTCAAGCCACCCTCCAGCAACATCTGGATCAGGCGATGCGGCGACGCTTCGAAGACCCCGGATTGAACACCAATATTCTGATATTGGCGCAGCGCTGCAGATTGTGCGTACATGATTTCGCTACCTTGAATTCAACAGGTGATGCTGTGTTGGATATCCAAGCTATCGGCGCGCGCCCTACAATCTTTAGCCGTAATCAACGGCCAGGATCAACTCGACGACGAGTTCTTGTTCAGTACGTTCAGGGTGGTCAGCACACTGCTGCTGGTGCTGTTCAACTTGGCTACCAGGCTGTCCATGGCGTTGTATTTGGCGGTGAGGATATCGGTGAGCTTGGCTTGGCGTGCGGTGAGCGTACTCTGTTGAGTCTTCAGATCCGTCAGGCTGGACTGGATCGTCGACTTTTCCTGGGCAATCAGGCCTGTACCACTCTGGGTATAGGTATTGACCAGCTTGTTCATGTTGTTCAGCAGGCCAGACTTGGCGGAGAAGAAGTTCTGCACATCGCCGGCATTGGTCGCGAGGGCGGTGGACAAGGTCGAGGTATTCAGCGTTAGGTTTCCCGAGTTGTTCATGGAAATACCCAGCTGGGTCAGGTTCTTCAGGTTGCCGCTGCTGGTGGACGTGCCGAACACCGCACTCTGCAGGCTTCTCGTCAGCGTGCGGGTCATGGCATCACTGGTCAAGGCTCCGGAGGTGGTACTGGACGATCCATCCTCTCCCGTCGTGGTACTGACCTTGGTCAGGGTGCCAATGGTGTTGACCAGGGTATTATAGGCGTCGACGAACGTCTGGATGTTGGTCTGCAGTCCGGTGGTATTGGCACCCACGGTGACATTGGTCTGCCCCGTCGCGGCTAGCGTGAAGGTCACGCCGGTGACCGCGGTATCCAGGGTATTGCTGGAGCTGGTCATGCTCAGACCATCCAGGGTGTACTGGGCGTCAGCACCCTGCACCAGATAGCCGCCACCGGAAGTCGAATAGGCCTTGGTGCCATCGATAGCTAAAGACGACAGGGAACTGCTGCCGGTGGAGGAAACACTGATCGTCGAGTTGGCCCCCGTGGTGGTGGAGCTCAAAACCAAACGCGAGCCCGTCGAATCGGTGACGACGTTGGCCGAGATGCCAGAGGTGGAGCTTTGCTTGTTGATGCTGTCGCGGATGTTGGACAGGCTGGCGCCATCGCTCACACTGATGTTGTAGCTCTTGCCATTCTGGCTCAGCGTCAGGCTACCGGAGCCGAAGGTGGTGCCAGATGAAATGTACTGAGACCCGACCTTCGATGCCGTCGCCAATTGCTTGACATCCAGGGCATAGGTCCCTGCCACTGCGGTGGAATCCACCGTCGCCGTCGCCGTCGCTGCCGTACTGGAGGTCGCGGTCAGTCCGGCGAAGGAGGTGGTGGTGTTCAGATTGGCCACGGCCAACTGGAAGTCGTTCAACGCCGACGTCAGGGTGCCTACCGCAGTCAGACGATTCTGCGCCGAATTCTGCAGGGTCGTGATCTGCTGCTGCTTTCCAGCGGTTTGCGCGTTGACCAGCACCTCGACGATCGAACCGATGTTGATCCCGGAACCGAGACCGGTGGATGACTTGATCGCCCCAGAGGTAGCGGAGGCACTGGACGCAGAATTGCTCGTCGTCGAGCTAGTCGAACTGCTTGAGGTGGTCGAACTAGTCGAAGAAGTTGACGAGATAGTGGTCATGATCTGTCCTCAAAACTTTGACGATCCAGCTGCTTTCGGGTCTTTGAAGCAAAAGACGCACCAACTAGGCCTTTTCACTTAGCAGGTTACTGGATTTTTTGAAGTCCGCGGCGAGCTTGACCACGACCTCCGAAGGGATTTGTCGGATCAGCTCACCGTTGGCGCTGTTCACTACCTTGACCACCGTGACACCGGAATCCTGATCCACGGAAAACTCGAGATTGCGGTGTGAGTCCTGAGCGCTGGAATTCAAATCCTTGACGGTCTTTTCGAGCTCTTCTCGACTGGGCGACACAGGTGCTGCCCCCTTGTGGTCAGCATGCGCCGCGCCAGCATCAACAGCGTTAGCCATCGCGGAAGCGACGTCAGCGACATTGCCTGATTTCGTCTCTGCCAATGGAGTAGTAGTGCCACTTCCCGGGACGACCGAACTCAAGTTGATACTCATTTTTCACCCTCCCCAAAAACCTAGCAACGCGGAAAGGGCGCCGCAGCGCCCTCCCCTTTCCCTGATCAGAATTACTGGAGCAGTTTCAGTACGGAGGCGGGCTGCTGGTTGGCCTGGGCCAGTACCGAGGTCGCTGCCGACTGCAAGGTCTGCTGCTTGGTCATCTCGGCGGTTTCCGCCGCGAAGTCCGCATCCTGGATGGTACTGCGGGCTGCGGTGGCGTTTTCCGAGATGTTCTGCAGGTTGGAGATGGTGGAGTCCAGACGGTTCTGCACGGCACCGAGAGTGGAACGCTGGGTATCGATCTGCTTCAGGGCACCGTCGATGACCTGCATCGCGCTCTGGGCGTTGGCCGCCGTGGTGATGTCCAGCGACTGGACGCTGCCGGTGCTGGTGACCACTGCGTAGGAGCCGCTGGATACGCCGGTGGCGCCACCAGTACCAGCACCGATCGCAATAGTTTTGGCGGAGCTGAGGTTGATGGTGGAGCTACCCGAGGTAGCGGCGGTAGCCGACACACCACTGATGTTGTTGTTGATGGCACTGACGATGTCGTTGAAGCTGGCGCCGGAGGCGTAGGTCACGGTCTGACCGGCGATGCTCAGGGTGCCGCTGGCGCTGGTGGTACCGCCCGATGCCGAGACACCCAGGCTGCTCAGGTCGAGACCACCGGTGGCCACCGAGGAGGAGCCCGACAGGCTGCTGGCGCTCATGTTGCTCAGGGTGAAGCTGACGGTCTGGTTGGCGTTGGCGCCGACCTGGAAGGTCAGGGTGCCATTGGTACCGGCAGTGCCATCGAGCAGGTTGATGCCGCTGCTGCCACCGCCGTAGGTGGTGGTGCTGGAGATACGGGTCAATTCCGAGGTCAGGGACTCGAATTCCTGGTTCAGCGAGGTCCGGTCTTCGGTGCTGTTGCTGCCGCTGGAGGACTGGACGGCGAGGACACGCATACGCTGCAGAATGTTGGTGGATTCCTGCAGAGCGCCTTCGGCGGTTTGGGCGATGGCGTTGGCATCGTTGGCGTTGGATACGGCTTGGTCCAGGCCTTTGACCTGGCTGGTCAGACGGTTGGAGATCTGCAGGCCGGCCGCATCGTCCTTGGCACTGTTGATCTTCAGGCCGGTGGACAGGCGGGTCATGGCGGTGGTCAGGTTGCCCGAGGCATTGTTCAGGTTCTTCTGAACAGTCAAGGAAGCGATGTTGGTATTGACGGTCATCATGATGGAGAACCTCGTGGATTAGGATACTGCTTTAGCTCCCGGCCAAGGGGACCGCCCGATGTGACCTGGAGAACCTTCGATATGGTTATCGTCTTGCCTTGGGATTTCTTTAGCTCTTTTTGCTGGGTTCTCAAAAAGAGCTTTCCTTTTGGCAAGAAATGCTTTCCGCAAATAACCTATCGGCCGATCTCCAAAATCTTTAGATCCTGTCATGCGCGAGGCTGGGCGAATGCTGGCTCAATCCGCCAGCCAAGCCTGTTTCCACCGTGCCAGGTGTTCGCCCTCGAGCATCCAGTTCCGCAGCACCGCTTCACGCAGCGCGTCGCCCATCCGCGCGGTGCCATCCAGGTCGCTCAGGTGGGCGCGGATAGCCTTTATCCAATCCTCGGGACGATTGCCTACCAAGGTGACAGGCAGGGCGCCGCGGTAACACTCGATGTCCGTACAGATCACCGGGAAACCGCAGGCGCCGTACTCCAGCAGGCGCAGGTTGCTCTTGCACTCGTTGAAGAGATTGAACTCCAAGGGTGCCAGTGCGAGGTCCAAGTCCAGGCTGGCTAGCTTGGCCGGGTAGGTATCGATAGGTACTCCCGCATGGAACTCGTGCAGATAGGGCCGGATCTCCTCGAGGCACATGCCCATGAAAATCCACTCGACCTCACTCGCCAGTGCTTTCACGACCTCAGAGATGAGCTCCAAGTCACCACTGTGACTGGAACCGCCCGCCCAGCCGACCCGAGGCTTGCGTCCGGCACGGCGGCGACCCTGCAATCCACTCCACCAGTCAATTGGCAGACGATTCTCGACGACGCGAATATCGGTATGTAGATGGCCCAGGGCGTTTGCCAGGGCAGATGTCGAAACCACAAGGCGATCGCAGAGACCTACCGCCTTGCCCAGTTGCTGGACGACATCCTTGGGCATTTGCGAGCGGTGCAGACTCTTGTGTGGTAGATCGACGATATAGTCATCCAGCTCATACACCTTGAACGCCTTGGAAAAACGTCGAGTGTTGCGCAGGACGCCTAGCTGCACTTCGGAAAGCTGGCGCTGAAAAACAATGGAATCCGGCAAGAGTCGCTCCGTTTCGACCGGAGTCAGCAGCATCTCAGTCGAGGCGCCCTCGACCAGCTGGGCAGACTGCATAGCCTGCAGTGGCTTCAGTACGCGATAGTGACCGCAGCCGTAGGGGTCGGCCTGATGACAGAGCACATAGGGCTGCGCACGCTGAACGAAGGGGTACCAAGGCGTGACCGATGTGCTGCTGAACGCGAAGCCGGTCCCCTCCAGCACCAGGTTCTTGTTGTAGGCCGGATCGCGGGCGATCTTGGGTAGCCAACTTTCGTACATGTGGGCCTGCTCACCCTGGAAGCGAACCACCTTGGCATCGAAGGCCGTCGTATCCACGGTGTTTTGGCTGGCGTTGCCTTCATGGAGCAAAACGGCATAGGGCGTCCATACCGTCAGGTAACCGGCGGCACCTACCTTCAGGCACAGGTCCACGTCGTTGAAGGAGACCTTGAAGCGCTCCTCGTCCATCCCGCCCACTTCGTCATAGACAGCCTTACGGATCATCAGACAAGCAGCGGTTACCGCGCTGTAATTCTGATCGACATGCAATCGATGCATGTAACCCGGTGCGTTCGCCTCCTCGCCGGCAAACGGGTGATCGGCCGGTCCGCGTAGACCTAGAACGACACCGCCATGCTGGATACGGCCATCGGGATACAGCAGTTTTGCCCCGACGATGCCGACCTCGGGGCGCTGAGCGTGATTGAGCATGGCCTCAATCCAGTCGGCCTGATTCACGGCGGTGTCATTGTTCAGAAGCACCACATATTCACCGCGGGCCTGGGCGATGGCGGTGTTGTTGATGGCCGAATAGTTGAAAGGATGTGGGTAACGCACTACCCGAATGTTTTCGCCGCCCCGCTCCGCCAGATTGGCGAGCCAAGCCTTGGTATCGGCCTGTTCGCTGTTATTGTCGACGATCAGCAATTCGTAATTGGGGTAGCGGGTTACCTCGACCAGCGACTCTACACAGCGGCGAAGCAGGCGCAGTTGGTCCTTGGTTGGAATCACGATGGATACGCGCGGCAGCCTCTCATGCCGGTAGTGAACCCTATTGACAACGTCGAGGACGCCACGCCGCACCTCGTGAGCAACACCCAGGCGGTTCAAATGCGCCCGTGTGACGGCTGCGATATAGGGCGCCACGTCCGCTCTTACCAGCCATTCGCCCAGGCTCTCCCGCTTGTGCACCATGATCTCGTCGATATGGCCAAGAGTACCGACGCCATGCGTCTCAAGCAGACGCCACGCTGCGTCAACGGGCGCCAGTCCAGCAAACCGACCGTCAAAGCCTCCCGTATCCAGCAGGGCTTGGCGGGCGAAGGCCAAGGTACCGCCGATGTAGGGATAACTGCGCAAGAGATCCAGATTGAAGTCCGGCTTGAACACCGGCGCCTGATAGACGTCGCCGAGCCGCGAATCCTCATCGCTATAGCAGACGGTCCATTGGTCGAAGGCATCGATGCGCTCGGCGAGCAGCAACAGGCTATGCGGCTCCAACTCGTCGCCTGCGCCCAGTAGATATATCCAGTCCACCTCGATCTGCGCGACGAGGTCGTTGAGCTGGTCGAGCCAGGAACCCTCGATCAACTGCCAGAGCAGGTTGTCGGCAGCCGCCACGCCCTCGGGCGAGGCACTCGACAAGACCACGATCGCCGCTGCACTGTAAAGCTGGCCTTGCAGTCGACTCAGGGTCCGCTGCACTTCCTCCAACTGCCCATGGGGATCGAGGATCAGCACCAGGATGGTTGCCTGTCGCGTCCAGGAGTCGACGCGGCCCTGCAAGGCCGGGAATCGCTCTTCAGGGAAGGAGTGACGATCCAACCAGCTACGGTAGGAAAGCGCCAGGTCGCTACCGTTGCGCGCCTCGACCAAGACGCTGAGGAACATCGCCAACGCGCGGGTGAAGCTGCCACCGTATGGCCGGTCATTGTCTTCGAACTCATCGTCGCTGAGCTGCAGGGCTTCCAGGCAACCGAGCGCTTCGAGCCGTACGTAGAACATGCCGTCGACGATGAAGTCGCTGGCCAGGACACTGCCCTCGGACAATCCCGCCCTCGGCGCCAGAGCCAGAAGGGCGGCCCGGGCCTCGCCGACCTGCTGCATGACCGATAGCCGTGAATGCGCCGCCTGGGAGGCAAGGATATGGGCCTCGCCACGCTCCAGTCGCTCGACGGCCTGACGAGCGCCTTCGCCGAAGGCCAGGCCCGCGATACGCTCGCGCAACTGCTCGGCGGTGTGCCCCTGCTCCACATCGGTATGCAGCTTGAGCACGTTGTGGATACCGTCTTCCTGCAGCAGTGGCAGCAGCTTGAGGAAAGGTAGGAGATCACGGCCGCGCCCATCGGCACGCATCAGCGAATGCGGCAATTCGCTTTCCTGGAGCAGATAGGCGACGGAAAGCAGCAGCCGATCTTGGCAACTGACATAGAGATGCAGGGGTTGTCCCAACTGGCCCAGGCTCACCAGGATATCCTGGCACAGGCTCAGATCGGTCACATGCAGGACGACACCGAGCACGGCCTCTTCACCTTCGCGGCGCACGGGCGTCTGGACGACCATGTTGGCCCGGTAGTGCCGAGTGTCCTCGATGGCGTTCAAGCGTCGCAGGCGCAGTGCGGCCAGCGGCAACGGCGCCATTGGCGAACCCAGGGCGATCGCCAGGTTGTGCTGCCGTTCGTGCTGAAGGCGCTTGGCCGCCGCCTGCGTCACGTCGATGAAGTGGTCCAGTTGCTGCCAGAACTGGACTTCGAGCTGCCGATAACGCTCGCGCGCCTGCGGCAGGGTGCGTTTGGCACGGGCCAGCTCCTCGACCTCCATTCCCCAGGCGCAGCCATAGGAGCCGGTGGTATCCCTGGCGATGGGGTCCGGAGCCCACTCGCTGGGAATGACCACGGCCAGGCAACCGCAGAGCACCGCCTCGGCGCAGAGGGCGGAGGCGGTACCGCTATAGAAGATTTCACAGCTTTGGAAAATCTCCGCCAACTCCTCCCAGGAGCTGGGAAACGACTGGGTGATCTCGACGGCATCGGGCGACAGCAGCGCCGGGTCTATCTTCGCCGCCCCATCGCGTCCCTGGTAATAGCAGGTTCGCCCCGCCACTCGGGTCGCAGGATCGGCCGGTGGCTGGAAGATTTGCAGATCCAAGGCCGGCAGGTGCAACCATTGATCGTCCGGCATGCCGTCCTGAATCAACTCCCGGGCGAAGGCGAACAGGATGTCGTCCGCGCCATACTTTCCCGAGCCGAAGAGGAAGCCGGGCTTGTTCAGCAGGTAGCGCACCACCACGTTGCCGTTCAACGGATTGCCCTCGGCAACCTCGGCATAGACCACGATAGGTTCGATGTTCAGGGTGCGGTGGAGGTTGACGACATCCATCGTCAGGCGTGGCGTCAGCAGTTCCGGACTGACCGTATTGGCGAACACATAGGCCTCGTGCCCAGAGCGATTGAGCGTATCGGCCAGCATGTGCATGATGCGTACGCCGGCCGAGGTACGGCGATAGTCGTAAGCATAGATGTAGTAGGGAGCCGGCCGAGGGGCGTACAGCGAACGCATCGAAACCTCCGAGAACTTGTCCTTGTGACCGATACCGGTCGGGTCTTTTGAAAGGCTAGAGCGCGCTCGACTGCCAGCGAGCGCTTTCGAGGATCGCCTGATCCAGCGTAGTCCAGATATCAAGGCCCAATGCCCGGCTCTTGGCGAGAGCCGGAACGTAGAAAGAGCCTCGCTCGCCGTCCGCGCTGGCCGCCGGTCGCTGCACGGCCTTGCGCGGCGCCAGTAGATCACGCATGCGCAAGGCCAGATCGAACAGCCGGATGCCCTCGTCGGAACCGACGTTGTAGGCCTGTCCCGACTCGCCGTCCAGTAGCAGGACCAACAGCCAGATCGCCAGGTCCGCACCATAGAGGTAGGAACGTACCGCCGTCCCCTGGCTCTGCAGTACGATCGCCTCGCCCAACAGGGCGTCGCGGAGGAAGTTGCCTGCCGCGAAATGGCCGTCCAGGGGCAAGCCTGGTCCGAGAAAGGCGAAGGCCCGGGCGAACACGACCTCCAGCCCATGCTGCTCGGCATGCAGCACCCCGAGCATTTCCTGTACCCGCTTGCCTTCCGCATAGGCGTCCTGAGCGCGGTTGCTGAGACAGGCCTGCCGCCTATCCTCGGCCACCGGACAGCCCTGTTCGAGGACGCCGTACTGAGCTCCGGAACCCACCAGCAGACTTCTGGCAACACCACCGGCTGCCGCCGCGGCGAGGACGTTTTCCGTGGTCCTCAGCAGGTCGCTGAAAAACTCCAGGCGCCGTGCCTGCACCGTGGCCGAACTGTCGGTGGCACAGTGCAGCAGGTAATCGATACCGCGAGTGTCGGGGCAGGCGCGCCCTAGGTCGACGGTTTGCCAAGTCAGCCAGGGACAGCTTGCATAGTACGGAAGGTCGCGCAAAAAGCGTTCCGGTGCCCGTGACGTGGCGCTGACCTGCAGCGCTATGCCCTGGCGATTCAGCCAATCGCATAGCACCAGCACCCATTTGCCGAAGAAACCGGTGGCTCCGGTCAGCAGCAGGTGCCGGCCGGCCAGGCGCTCCAGCCGGCAGTTGGCGAGCGGCGCGGCCAGGCGGGTGAAGGCGGTGGCGATGACGGGATGGTCGAGATGTAGCGGCGGCTGGGTCACGCAGGCGAACTCCGAGTGTCTGGTACACCCGGCAAGCACGCCTCGCAGGCAGCACCCGGGGCGGCTGGTCGAAGCCTGTCGGGTCCTGCCACGGACACGCCTGGAGCACCGCCCCAGCCGGGATTCGACGCGTCCTCAAGATACGCGAGTGGCGTCGCGGCGCAACCCGTTTCATCATGACGGATAATGGCGCCCCGCGTGGCGTCCCGATCGAACGACAGGAGCGATCCCTATGACGAGCGTGCAGCAAAGGGCACGACAGGCCGCCTGGCTGGATCTGGAGCTTTTCTTCGGCCAACGCGACGCGGCTGGCTTCTACAGTCCGACACGCCTGTTGTGGGGCGCCGATTGCGCCGACGGGCACTTGCGGCGATTGACCGAGGGCTTCACCGGCCAGGTGCTGGTGATGCTCGACGCCGCACTGGTGGAACATCGGCTCGTACGAGCCCTGCTGACCCGGCTCGGCACGCGCGCCCAGGTGCTGACCGCGGCACCACTGCCGGATGCCGTGGCCCTGCGCGAGACTGCCGCCACGCTCGACTGGTCGGCGCTGGCGGCGATCGTCGCCATCGGCGGCGGCAGTGCCCTGGACAGTGCCAAGGCCCTGCTCGGGGACTATCTGTTCGCCGAGGGCTATGCCGGCATCGGCCTGGGTAGCAGGCGCGGCGAAGCGGCCCGACCGGAACGGGTGAAACCGCTATTCATCGCGGTGCCCTCCACGGCCGGCAGTGGTGCCGACAGCAGTCGCTACCTGGTGACCTACGACAAGCGTGGCGCGCACTGGACCAAGGTGCATGGCAAGAGCTGGCAGCTGACGGCGGACGTCACCCTGCTCGATGGCCAGTTATTGGTGGGGGCGCCGCCTAGGGTGGTGGTGGAGCCGGCATTCGATGCCTTCGTGCATGCCTGCGAATCCTTTTCCTGCCGTGGCGAGGCCAATCTCCTCACTCGCGCTCTGTGCCGGGAAGCACTCCAGGTAATCGGCCAGACCTTGCGCCTGTTGCTCGCAGGTGGCGCACTGGACGCCGACCAGGCGACCGAGCTGCTGGTCGCCGCCTCCTTGGCGGGGACCGCCATCTCCAATGCCCGTACCGGCCATGTCCATGAAGCCGGAGGAGCGGCCTTGGAGTGGCTGGAGGGCGTCAGCCACGCCCAGACGCTCTGGCTGTTCCTGCGCGAAGGCCTACAGCAGACGGCTGCGAGCGAAACTGGACGCGCGCAACAGGCCGAGCTGGCCCGGACCATGGGCTTCGCCACCTTCGCCGAGGTCCTCGACGGGTGGCAGGAGCTGCTGGGACGCGCCGGCAGTCGCGCTCAGCTCGCCGCAGCGCTGGCGCGCCTCGCCGCCTCCGGCAATCTGACGGCGGCGCAGGCGGCCGTCGTCGACCGGGTACTCGCCGATCGCGTCTGGTGCGACAAGGAATGCCCCGTGCCGCTCGGCGCCGAACAGGCGTGGCGCCTGGCCGCCTGCCTGGAGCAGCAGCCATGAGTAAGGTCTGGACATTGCGCCTGGTACTTGACGAAGCCACCGCCGGAGCCCGGCTGTCGGCCTGGAACGAGGCCCTGAACGCCTGGCGCCTAGCCGGGCACCGTCTCGACTATCGCCTTTCCGCCGCCGCCCGGGCGCACCTCTCGGGGCAGCAGCGTCAACAGCTCGAAGCGGCCGCTGCCCTCCCCGTGGTCGAGACCTCTCGGCTGATGGTACTGGCCGACCACCTCGATGCCGACCTGCCGCCCGGCGCCCTGGGCTTCAATGCGGCCTTGCAGCAGCCGGCAGGACGCTGGGCCCCGGCCTGGCGGATGGGCCCGCCCTCCTGCACCATCCCCGGGGTGCTCGAATGGCTCGAAGAGTGTCGCGCCTACCAGGACACACATCGCTGGAGCGCCGCGCAACGAGCCGAACGCCTGCTCGCCGAGGCCCATGCGGCAGGCGGCATCGGTCTCTATGGCCGCGGCATGGTCGGCCGTGCCGCCCGGGCCTGCGCCGAGCGGCACGGCCTGACCACGAGTTTCTGGGTGGACAGCCAGGCACCTGGGACCGACGCCTACCAGGATGGCCTACCTGTTTACACGCCGCCCACCGCGCCCCAGGCTCCGGTGGTGCTGGCTGCAGGCGCGGCCCAAGTACTCGGCGAGCTCTGGCTCGCGGCGCGGGGTAGCACTGCCTATGGCCTGTCCACGCTGCATTGGGCGACGGGTGAAACACGCGAACCGGAGCACCAGTGGCAGGCCGATGCCCTCCTCCGCCCAGGCCACTACCTGGCGCTGGGCGGCCGGCTCGACGGCGTGGAATCGCTGCGGGTGCTGACCGGGCTGCTCAGGTTCCGCCGGACCTTGGAGGACACTGCCCTTTGGCAGGTGCGTAGCACTCAGCAGCAGTGGTTCGATCCCGACTACCTCGAGACCGCGACCCGGCTGCTGATCGATTGTGGTGGCTTCGATGGCGACACTGCCCTCGCCTACCTGGCGGCTGTACCGGATGGTCGCGTGATCGCCATCGAGCCCGATCCGCGCCTGGCGGCCCGGGCACGCGTCAACCTGCGTGGGTGCTCCGCCGAGGTGATCCAGGCCGCCGTCGGTGCCCACACTGGCAGCGCGCGCTTTGTGACAGTCGAGGGTATGAGTGGGGCACTGGCCAGGCCGGACGAAGCAGGTATCGAGGTGCCGCTGGTCGCCATCGACGAGGTCGTACAGGCGTTACCGGATGGTCAGGTGATGCTCAAGCTCGATGTGGAAGGTAACGAGGCGGCGGCACTGGCAGGCGCGCAAAGGACCCTGGCCGCGGGCGCACTGGGCGCGATCGCGGCCTATCACCGGGCGGGTGATCTAGTGGATGTCCCTGCAGTGCTTGGTCTGCTGGGTGACAGCGCCATCGGGCTACGCCACTACACCGGTCTGGCCTACGAGACAGTGGCCTACACCGCTCGAGCGAAGGCACTGGCCGACCAGGCGGGTGGCTAGTTCACTTTCACCCGCCGCGCCTGGGCTTCGCGCCGGCCGAGCTGCGCCTGCCGGTGATCCCGCCAGCGGAAGGAGCAATCCACCAGCCAGCGGCTACGGCCCAGCAAGGTGGCCGCTCCGAGCATCCAGCGCGCATAGCCCGCCCGCTCGGCGAGCAGCTCGAGGATCGTCGGCCATACCGGATCCTGCCCGAGGACTTTCTGGTAGCGCATGATCCGGGCCAGGGAATACTCATGGCGCAGGATCGCCAGCAATGCCCGTCCCTCCGCCGAGTGGCGCCCCGCCAGGCACCGCTCGGCCAGCAGGGTGTAGCCCTCCAGGTCGAGCAGGACACGCCGTGCCAGCCCCTGATCCCGAAAGGAGTCGTTGCCCAGCCGGCAGTACACCAGCGCTTCATTCAGATAGGTCAGGCGCGCTCCACGCGCACAGGCGGTGAGCAGCTTGTAGGCGTGCACGTAGGCGCCACCGATGAACTCCTGGTGCTCGGTCGCAGCGTCCCAGGCCGACTTGCGGAACGCCATCGAGCTCAGGTAGGAAAAGGCCGCGCAGAGCGAGCGGGCTTCCCGCAGATAGTCCCGCAAAACTCCGGGACGCTCGAAGGCGAAGGTCCGGCTGCGGGCCTGGCCCAGCTCGAAGAAGCGATCCTCGCGAATCGGCGCGAGAGCTTTGTTGCACAGCAGCCGGTTGAACAGCACCAGGGTCGGCGTCTCGTCACGAAGTACCGCTAGCAAATGCCGGATGGCGCCGGGCACCAGGGGATCGTCGCTGCCGAGGATCCAGCAGTAGTCGCCGGTCGCCAGTTCGACGGCCTTGAGGTAGTTGGCATCCGCGCCGCGGTTGGTGTCCGAGCGGGCGTAACGAATCGCCGCCGGACCGAGTCGCTGACGATAGGCCTCCACGATGGCGGGCGTGGCGTCGGTGGATGCGTTGTCGGCAATGGTGATCTCTAGCCCTTCGGTCCACTGGGCGACGATGCTGTCCAGGGTCGCAGACAGGAACTCCGCCCGATTGTAAGTGGGAATGCAGATCGACAGCCTCATGCCTGTGCCTCCAGCCCCTGGGTCCAGGCGAGCATGGCGGCGAGGCCGGCCTCGGTGGAAACCTGCGGTTGCCAGTCGAGCAAGGCTCGGGCCTTGGTCAGGTCGGCGACGAAGACCTTCTGGTCGCTGTGGCGTACCGGGCCATGCTGCACCGGCAGCTTGACCCGCAAGGCCTGCTCCAGGTGCTGGAACAGTTCCAGCAGCGACAGGCTGTTGGCCATGCCTCCACCGATGTTGAAGGCTTGGCCGGCGACGACGTCGAGTCGCTCACATGCCTTGAAATAGAGGGCGACCATGTCGTCGGCATGCAGCACGTCGCGTACCTGCAGGCCGTTGCCGGCGATGCTCAGCTCGCGCCGCTCGCCCCGTGCCAGGGCCTGGGCCTCGCTGCAGAACCAGCCGATCCAGCCCTGATCCGCCGTGGCGAACTGCCGCCCGCCATACATGGAGGAATGCCGGAACACCAGGGTCCTGAGGCCGAACATCCGTGCATAGTCCAGCATGTACTGGTCCGCGCTGCCCTTCGAGCAGCCATAGGGCGACTGGAAGTCGAGCGGCGTATGCTCGTCGAAGCCTTCCGGTCGCTGGACGCAGCGATAGCGCTGTCCGGTGGTCTCGTAATCGAACTGTTCGAGATCGCCGTAGACCTTGTTGGTCGAGGAATAGAGCACGGCGCAGCGGGGGGCGAGACGCCGTACGGCTTCGAGCACGTTGAGCGAGCCCTGGGCATTGGTCAGGAAGTCGCGCCGCGGATCGCGCAGCGACGAGGTCATGGCCACCTGGCCGGCGAGGTGGAAGATCGCCTCGGGCGCCCAGTCGCCCACGCAGCGCTCGACCGCCTCGGCATCGGCGACGTCGCCAGCGACGAAGTGAAAATTGCCCAAGGCCTCCAGCCATTGCCGATTCCGCTCGGCGCCGACCCGCGACAGGTTGTCGAAGACAGTCAACTCCCAACCGCGCCTGAGCGCTTCGGCCGCCAGATTGCTCCCCAGGAAGCCGCAGCCGCCAGTGATCAGTAGTCGCATGGGTGATTCCGCCGTTCCTGGTCGATGGTCTGCGCCAGACCGGTCGCGAGATCGCGCGCGCCGGCCCAGCCCAGGCGTTGCAATTCGGTGGTGTCGGCCGCGGTGCACATGAGTTCCTGCGGGCGATAGGGCAAGGCGCCGAACGCCAGCCGGGTCGCGCTATCGCTGAGCCGCTTGGCGGTCTCGGCGAACTCGCGGATGGTCACCGCCTGCCCGGTGCCCACCGCGGCTTCGCGGAACACCGCCGTGTGGCCGAGGAAATCCTCCAGCAGTAGCCCAAAGGCCACCACCGCGTCCTCGACATGGATGAAATCCCGTCGTTGCAGGCCGGCGGTGAGCGGGAAGTCGGGCCTTCCGGCGAGCAGGGCGCGGATCAGGCCAGTAGCAAACTTGCTCGCATCGTCTCCCGGCCCATAGAGCGATTCGAGCCGGATGTTGAGCACACGGGGAGCGGCGGTCGCACAGCGCAAGCGCAACCAGTCGCGAAAATGATGCTTGGACAGGGCATAGGCATTGATGCCATGCGGCAGGCTGGTATCCAGGTTGACGAATACCGGGACCCTGGCCGCCCCGCAGGCGAGCAGCAACTCCAGCGCCCACTGGACGTTCACCTGCAGCAACTCCTGGTCGCCCTCCCCGCGCCGTCCGTAGCAGGTGGCGGCATGTACCACCACGTCAGGTCCGGCGGCGGCCACCTGCGGCGCCAGCGCCGCCTGGGCGTCCAGCACCTCTAGGGCGGCACGACTGCCAGCCAACCGGGAGCCAGCCAGGTCGCCACGCACCAGGACGCTGACCCGATGACCATCGGCCTGGAAACGTCGTACCAGGTGGCTGCCGAAGAACCCCGTGGCGCCGGTCAGCAAGACATGCATGGACGACTCGCGCTCAACGGCGGGAACGCCGGGAGACGTCGCTTAGCGCGCCGTCCATCTCGGCTTCCAGCACCGCCAGGGGCAGCAGCGGACTCATGTCTTCGAGCGGCATGGAGAGCATGGAACCGTCCTTCTGGGGTACCGCCGCAACCTTGGGTGCCAGGGCCTCGTCCTTCATCAGCATCACCTCGACGATCAGCGGTCGCGCCTGGGAGACAGCCTCCTGTAGACGCATCGCCAGGTCCTCGGGCGCTGCCAGGCGTACGAAGGGCAATTCGTAGGCACGGGCGATTTCCTCGAGATCCGGCAACCAGAGACCAGCCTCGGGACCGGTACCGACATAGCGAGCCGCGAAGTAGTTGCGCTGGGTATTGCGGATGGAGGCATAGCCACCGTTGTTCATCACCACCAGGCAGATCGGCAGATCGAAGGCGCGCAGCGTGGCCAGCTCCTGGATATTGAGCTGCAGACTGCCATCGCTTTCCACCGCCACCATGGGCTTCAGGCCGTTGGCGAAGCAGGCGCCAATCGCCGCAGGCAGCCCATAGCCCATGGCCCCCAGGCCGGAGGTGAGGAAGATGCGTTGTCCGGGGCGGTTGCGAAACACCGTGTAGAAGACCTCCACCGCCAGGCCCGAACTGCCGGTACTGATCAGGGTATCCGCCGGGATGGCCTCGGACAGCGCATCGGCGAATTGGAAATGGCTGATCTCACCGTCGGTGGCGAAGGGTCGGCCGTCGTTGACCGGATAGCGCCGCTTCCAGTCGTTGCAGCGCTCCACCCATTCCCGGTACGACGGCAGGCCAGCGCAGCCTGGGCGCAGGGCTTCGAGGAAGGCTGCGGCATCGCTGACCACCGGGATGGCGATGTCCATGTCCAGCTTGTCCAATTCGTGGGCATCGACGTCCACCACCACCTTGGTGGCCTGGCGCGCGAAATCGCGCGGGGCATAGGCGGTGACCACGTTGTCCAGCCGACAACCCAGGGTGATCAGCAGGTCGGCGCTCTGCACGGCGAAGTTAGGTGCCCGCAGGGCCACCACGCCGGGCCGGCCGACATAGAGGGGGTGATCCCAGGGCAGCAGGTCCATGGCGTTCCAGGTCATCACCACCGGCACGCCGAGGGCTTCGACGACCTCACGGAATACCTTGGCACCACCGCTCAGCCGCACGCCGTGGCCGGCCAGGATCAGCGGGCGCCGGGCCCCTTGCAGCAATTCGCGGATGGCGTCGAGCTGCTGCGCCAGTACCGTCGGCAGCGGCGCCTCCTCCGGCGGGGTCCAGCCCGGCAGCGCCGTGGGATCCACGGGCGCGCCCTGGACGTCCAGCGGCACGTCGAGCCACACCGGACCGGCGCGGCCCTCACGAGCCAGGTGCACGGCCCGCTCCAGCTCACGGCGGATGTCTTCCGGACGTTCCACCGTCACCGCGTACTTGGTGATCGGCTTGACCACGCTGACGATATCCACTTCCTGCACGCCACGTTGCCGCAGCGGGGCGCGGCGCAGCAGATCCGGGCGCTTCACCTGGCCAGACACGATCAGCAGCGGCACCGACTCGATCCAAGCCCCGGCGACGGCGGTCACCGCGTTGGTGGCGCCCGGCCCGGTGGTCACCATGGCGACGCCCAGGTTCTCGTTGATGCGGCAATAGGCCTCAGCGGCGATGGCCGCAGCCTGTTCGTGCAGGCAGGCGACCACCTCCAGACGCGGATGCTTGCCGACGGCGTCGTTGAGGAACATGGCACCGCCGCCGGGCAGTAGGAACACGTGGCCCACCCCCTGGTCGGCGATGAAGTCGGCAATGTAGTCGGCGACTCGATAGGAGTTCTGCACGTCAATCCATCCAGTAACTGAGTAGGGTCTTGCGCTCTCGATTGGCGGTGATCGCCGGATCGGTATAGAAGGAGTCATCGTGCCTATGGGTGGAAGATAGTTCCTCGATGATGGCACCGGTGGGCGAATGGAAGGCGTGCCGCACCTCCGGTTCGACGGTGATCACCTCACCCGGGCCATAGCGCTGCTCCACACCGTTCAGGCTCAGCAGCAACTCCCCTTCGAGGACATGGAAGGTTTCTTCCTTTTGTCGATGGTATTGCTCCGGATGGTGCTGGCCCGGCAGCAGCAGCAGCAGCTTCTTGCAGTAGCCGCGATTGACGATGGTCAGCATGGTCAGCCCCACCTCGTCAAAACGTTCCAGCCCGTAGTGATGGGAGATCTCCAGGTCGACCCGCCCCGGAACGACCACGTGGCTTTCCGCCAGCCGCGCCTTGACGCGTTGCACAATACTCCAGACCCGGTCGCGGACGTCTTGCCGCTGGCTGTTCTCGGGGGTCAGCGCCGCATCGGCCGCGATGTCCTCGCGAGCGGTGAAATGGGCGTACTTCGACCAGTCGTTAGCGGTGTACTGCCCGGTCGCGGGCGGAAAGGCGAAGTAGACGTCCTGCGCCTGCACCAGTTCGCCACGCCGAATGGCACGACGGGCGAAGACACCCCGCCGCAGCGAGTCCAGGCTGGCCCGTTCGGCGGGATTGACCGGCAGGCGCTGCTCGCCCTCGCCGCACAGCAGCAGGGTCCGCTGCGCCGCCTCCAGCCAGCGCTCCACCTGCTCGGGACTGGCCGAATAGGCATTCAGCGGATAGTCCGAGGTCGGCACTCCCACGTGCTTCTCGAAGATGCGGGCCCCCTTGGCCAGGGCAATCTTGACCACGTCGGTATGCTCGGGATCCTCGTGGGTGGAGAAACCCACCAGCACGCCGGGATAGCGCCGCTGGAGGAAGTCCACCTGCGACAGATGCAGATTGGCGTCCGGCGTCGGGTACTCGCCCACGCAGTGCAGGATGGCGAATGGCTTCTGCCGGTGGGTCAGGAAGCTGATCACCCGATCCATGTCCTCGGTGCTGGAGCCGGCGGTGGAGACGATGATCGGCTTGTCGCTGCGTACCACGCGCTCGAGTAGCGGCCAGTCGGTCATGGAGCAACTGGCGATCTTGATGGCGTCCAACCCCTGCTCCTCGATCAGCGCCACCGAGGCCTCGTCGAAGGGCGTGGCCAGGCAGAGGAAGCCATTGGCGCGGATCTCCGCCACTAGGGTGTCGAACTGCGCGCGGCTCAGGCGGGTCTCGTTGAAGCGCTTGACGTACTTGACGTCGTCACGGCCACGCATCGCCGGATGGACGAAGGTGTCCAGGTCTCGATACTGCAGCTTGAAGGCGAAGGTGAAGGGAAACTTGCGGCAGACGTCGCCGAAGGCACGGATGACCTTGAGCCCGTGCTCCAGATCGCCCATGTGGTTGTTGGCCATTTCCAGAACGAACAATGGCAGCGGAAAGACGTTCTGCATGACGAACTCGCTGTGCTTGTGAAAGGTCAAGAGGCACCGCCGAACCAACCTTCGAGTTGATCCGCCAGGTGCGTCAGTTGGGGCTCCCCCAGGCCCGGCCAGAGGCCGACCCAGAAGGTGTCGCGCATGATCCGGTCGGTGGTGTCCAAGGACTCGCTGATACGGTAGCGCTGGTTGGCCATGTAGGGTTGCCGGGTCAGGTTGCCGGCGAACAGCAGGCGCGTGCCTATGCCCTGGGCATCCAGGTGACGCAGCAACTCGACGCGCGAGTGCCGTCGGCCATCACGCAGGGTCAGCGGAAAGCCGAACCAGGACGGATCGCTTCCCTGCGTGGCCGCGGGCAGGATCAGGTGCTCCTCGCAGCGCCGCAGGCGCTCGTGCAACCAGGCGAAGTTGGCCTTGCGCGCGGCGATGAAGTCCTCGAGACGCTCCATCTGCGCCAGGGCGCAGGCCGCCTGCATGTCGGTGATCTTGAGGTTGTAGCCGAGGTGCGAGTAGGTGTACTTGTGGTCGTAGCCGGCCGGCAGATCGCCCAGTTGCCAGCCGAAGCGCTTGCCGCAGGTGTTGTCCTCGCCGGGCGCGCAATAGCAATCGCGCCCCCAGTCGCGGAAGGACTCCAAGATCCGCCGCAGCTTGGGACTCTGGGTAAAGACGGCGCCGCCCTCGCCCATGGTGATGTGGTGCGCGGGGTAGAAGCTCAGGGTGCCGATGTCGCCGAACTGGCCGACCTTGCGCCCGGCGTAGGTCGAGCCGAGGGCATCGCAGCAGTCCTCGATCAGCCACAGGCCGTACTTATCGCACAGCGCACGGACGGTACCCAGGTCGAAGGGGTTGCCCAGGGTGTGGGCCAGCATGATGGCCTTGGTCTTGGGCCCGATCGCGGCCTCGATGCGGGCCGGATCGATGTTGTAGGTGGGTAGCTCGACGTCGACGAACACCGGTACCGCACCGAATTGCAGGATCGGATTGACCGTGGTGGGAAAGCCCGCCGCCACGCCGATCACCTCGTCGCCCGGACGGATGGCCCGCTCGCCCAGGCGCGGCGAGGTCAGCGCCGAAAAGGCCAGCAGATTGGCCGAGGAGCCGGAGTTGGTGGTCAGCACGCAGCGCTGTTCGAGAAAGGCGGCCAGGCGGCGCTCGAAGGCCTGGTTGAAACGGCCGGTGGTGAGCCAGCCATCCAGGACCGCCTCGGTCATGAGGCGCAGTTCGCCCGCGCCTATGACCTTGCCAGAGGGCGGCACGGCATCCTGCCCCGCACGAAAGGGGCGTGTGGCGAAGGCCAACTCGGCGTATTCACCGACCAGTTGGTCGATTTGCGCGCGGAGACCACGCAGACGCTCGTCACTCATTATCCAAGCCTTGATAGAGATTGATTTGATCCAGGGTCACCTGACGCATGTCCTGCCCGGCCGCCCAGGCGGTCTGCCAGGCGCTCGTCTGCGCCAGCGCCTCGTCGAGACTCCAGCGCGGCTGCCACCCCAGCCGCTGGCGGGCTAGGCTGGAATCCAGGGCGAGAACACCGGCCTCGTGGGGCTGGGCTTCCGACGTCACCGTCCAGGCGACCGGCTCCGACCAACGGGCCGCCAGCCGGCGTACCACGGTCTCCACGCTCTGCACGCTGTCGGGCGGGGGGCCGAAATTCCAGGCCGTGCCAAAATCCCGGCCATTCATCGCCAGGCTCTGGGCCAGAAGCAAATAGCCGGCCAAGGGTTCCAGAACGTGCTGCCAGGGACGCGTCGCCTGAGGATAGCGCAGCTCGACACGCTCGCCCCGCGCCCAGGCACGGAATAGATCGGGCAGCAGGCGATCGGCCGACCAGTCGCCGCCACCGATAACGTTGCCCGCCCGGGCAGTGGCCAGGCCAACATAGCGAGCAGCGAGAAAGGAGTCGCGGTAGGCCGCGCAGACCAGCTCCGCGCACGCCTTGCTGTTGCTGTAGGGATCATGGCCACCCAGCCGATCGGTTTCCCGGTAGGGCCACGGCCATTCACGATTCTCGTAGCTCTTGTCGGTGGTCACCACCACCACGGCCCGCACGCCCTCCACTTGGCGCACAGCCTCCAGCAGATTGACGGTACCCATCACGTTGGTCGCATAGGTTTCGGCCGGCGCCTGGTAGGAACGCCGTACCAGCGGCTGGGCAGCGAGGTGCAGGACGATCTCGGCGCCGCTGCGCTCCAGCGCCTGGCGTAGCGTCTGGGCATCGCGGATGTCCGCCAGTTCGTGCCGCTCGAGACAGCCTTCCAGGCGCGCGCTCTGCCAGAGCGAGGGCGATGTCTCGGCAGGCAGCGCGTAGCCGCTCACCCGAGCGCCCAGGGCATGCAGCCAGGCCAGTAGCCAACCGCCCTTGAAACCGGTGTGGCCAGTCAGGAAGACCCGACGCTCACGCCAGAAGGTAGGATCTAGGGCCATAGCTTCCATTCCGCCGTCCCGCTCTGCCAGCGATCCTCCAGCGCCATGCGGTCGCGTAGCGTGTCCATGGGCTGCCAGAAACCGCTGTGCAGATAGCTGCCCAGGTGACCAGCCGCTGCAAGGTCCCGCATGGGATCGCTCTCCCAGGGCATGTCATCGCCAGAGATGAAATCCAGAACACTGGGCTCAAGCACGAAAAAGCCGCCATTGATCCAGCCGCCGTCGCCCTGGGGCTTCTCCTGAAATCCCGTCACCTGTCCTGCGTCAATTTCCAAGGCGCCATAGCGTCCTGGCGGCTGCACCGCGGTAACGGTCGCCAAACGTCCAGCACTACGATGGAAGGCGATCAGCCGACCAACATCGATGTCCGCCACGCCATCGCCATAGGTGAAGCAGAACGTCTCTTCATCCAGATAATGGCGAACCCGCTTTAGCCGCCCACCGGTCGCCGTGTGCTCACCGGTGTCCACCAGGGTGACACGCCAGGGTTCGGCGTGGCGCTCGTGGATATGCATGCGATTTTCCGCCATGTCGAAGGTGACGTCCGACATGTGCAGGAAGTAGTTGGCGAAGTACTCCTTGATGACGTAGCCCTTGTAACCCAGGCAGATCACGAAGTCGTTGATACCGTAATGGGAGTAGATCTTCATGATGTGCCAGATGATCGGCTTGCCGCCGATCTCGATCATGGGCTTGGGCTTGAGGTGGGATTCCTCGCTGATGCGCGTGCCCAGTCCCCCCGCGAGGATCACTGCCTTCACCTGTCGTTCTCCGCAGCTCTTCTGGTTATCGGGTTAGTCTAGCAACCTCTGTTCTCCAACAACCGGTTCGTGAATCAAATCCCAAAATTAAACGCCACCGAAATGCGCGGTCTCTGCCCCTTGAATCGACGCACCGCGTGCATCAGCCATGACGGGAACATCACGAAGGTGCCGCTGGATGGTATGACGGTGGTCGAGTAGCCGGCGGTCAGGCAGCCCTCGATGCGCATGCGCAGCTCGGGATTGTAGACCGAGGGCATCAGCCCGCGGGGGTCGACGAATTCGAGCTCGCCGGCACAATCTGCATCCTGGGCGCCACCATCGTCCACCCAATAGACGCCCGACCAGAAGGCCCCGGGGTGACCATGCAGGGCGTTACCCTGCCCGGCTTCATTGACGTTGGCCCAGGCATTGTGGCGCCACTCGAAGGTCGGCTCGATGAGGCCGTGCTCCGCGGAGTGGACGGCAGTGAGCTGGGTCGCGAAGGCCCGGGCGAAGGCGGCGAGCTCTGCGCCCGGGGAACCTGCCCAGCTGTCGAAGTCATGGCTGGATTGCCACCCGCCTTCGTTGCTATGGCGGGTCCCGGCGTCCTGTTCGCGGCGTGCCAGGATCACCGCGCTGAGTTCGGCATTGAGCCGCCCGGCGTCGGGATGGACGAGCTGTGCCAAGGGCGTGACGAAGAGCTTCTTGATCTCGATGTTGGCCGTGTCGAATGGCTGGCTCATGACGGCTGGCTTCCCCTTCAGATCTTGTCGAACAAGCTTAGCTGGGAAACCTTGGCAAAGGCGGCCTGGGCGGCCTGCAACATGGTCTGCTGCAAGGTGAGCTTCGAGGTGGCCTCGGACATGTCGGTGTCGCGGATGGACGACTGGTTGGTGGCGTTGGACAGCGACAGGCTCTGACTCTCGGTGGTGAGGGTGTCGATGGTCTGCTGCCGGGCCCCTAGCGATGAGGTGACCTTGTAGACCTGGTTCATGCCGTTGTCGAGGTTGGTGATGGCCGAGGCCACGGCATTGCGGATATCCAGCTCCGCCTGGGGATTGTTGGTCGTCGGCGTATCCAGGGCGGTGCGCAGGTTCTTGATGGTGTCGAGGATGTTCTGCGTCTGGTTGCTGCTGCCGGCCACGGTGAACTGGTCACCGCTGGCCGCGGCCGAATTGATGCTGAACTGGGCGCCGCTGATGGTGATAGCGGCTGGGTAGGTGCCGCTTAGGGTACCGGTGGACAGCGGGGTGCTGCTGGTGGTGGTCGGCAGCGCATAAACCGAATAGTCGGTAGCCGAGCTGAATTTCAGCAGGACGCCGTTGTTGGGAAAGGTGGTGCTGTAGGTGGTGGCGTTGGTGACGGTGCCGCCACTGAGCTGGGCGGTCGAGGTATTGGACGCGGTCCGGGTGATGTCGAAGGTTTCCGGCTTGACCCCGAAGCTGAAGCTGTAGCCGGATACCAGCGAATTGATGGCCGTGGGGTCGTCGCTGGACTTCAAGGAGACGTCGAGTGCCAGCTGCGCGCCGCGGAAATTGACGGTTACCGCGTCACCCGTGGTCGTCTGGTAGGAGCCATTGCCGCTGACTTCACTGGTCACATCGTTGTTGCTGGCGTCAAAGATCTTGAACTGGGTGCTGCTGAGCACCTGAAGCTTGTAGGGCGCGCCGCTGCGGAAGCTGCTGTTGAAGCTGTTGTCGTCGGTCACGGTGCCCTGGGAAAGGAAGACGCGCTGGGTCCCGTCGGCGTTGGGATTGTTGGTCAGGCTCGAGGTGGTCAGGTCGGCATTCTTGGCGCTCTGGAAGGTGCTCCAGCCGTCGTCGCTGATGGCCAGGTTGAGGGTGTCGGACACCTGTACCGACAGCGAGCTCTGGTCACCCTTGTAGCTGTAGCTACCATCGGGATTCTTGACGAAAGGCTGCACCGTGCCATTGCTGCCGGCAAAAATGTAGTTGCCGTTGGCATCCTTGCTGTTCATCAGCGAGAACAGCTGATCCTGGATATCGCCCAGCTGGTCACTGATGGCGTTCCGGTTGGCATCGGTATAGGAGCCATTGCCGGCTTGCACAGCCAGCGCCCGCGCGTTCTGCAGCACGTTGGTGATGGTGGTCAGCACCGACTCCTCGTTGGTCAGCGCATTGTTGGCGGTGGTCATGTTGCCGCTGTACTGGGTCAGCAGCGTCTTCTGCTGATCCAGCTGCAGCAGCCGCGCCGAACCGACCGGATCGTCCGCCGGCGTCTGGATGCGCACCCCGCTGGAGATCTGCTCCATGGTCTTGGTCAGGCTGGAATAGCCATCGGAGTAGCCCTGGGTACTGGACGAGAACATCTGGGGTGTGGAGATACGCATGGCCAGCATCCCTTAGAAGGCTTGAATCAGTGTATTGAAGACGGTCTGCGAGATTTCGATGATCTTCGCCGAGGCACTGTAGTACTGCTGGTACTTGATCAGGTTGGCCGCCTCTTCGTCGAGGTTGACACCCGACAGCGAGGATTGGCTCGCCTGCGCCTGCTTGAGGATCGCCGACGTCGCGCTGGCATCCAGGCTGGCCTGGTTGGTCTTGGCGCCGACCGTTTCCACCAGGCTGCTGTAGGTGTTGTTCATGCTCGCGTTGCCAACGGTGGCCGACGTCTGCAGGTTCAGCAAGCCCAGGGCGTTGGTGTTGTCGGTACTGCCGGCGGCTCCGAAGGAGACGCTGAAGGTATCCCCGCTGGAGGGCTTGCCCGCCAGCGTCAGCTGGAAGGTGAAGGCACTCGGTACCGTGGGGGCGTTGGCCGCGATATTGACGTTCACCGTGTTGCTCTGACCGGCGACGATGGAGCCGGTGCCGAGGCTGTTACCGCCCGCGTCGTAGATGGTGTAGCTCTGGCTACCATCACTGGCCGCGGCCCCGAACTGCAGTTTCACCGGCATGGCATTCTGGACGCTGGTCGCCAGGCTGCTGGCCGAGGCACTGTCGTAGATGCTGCGCTGGGTGACCAGGGTCGGTGCGCTCACGGTACCGGTGCCGATGTTGGCGGCACTGCTCGCCGCCTTCAACGGCGAGGCGAACGCCAGGTCCTGGGCATCGGTCATGGTGACCGATGCCTGGCTGGCAGCCAGGCGCGTGGGCTGCACGGTGAAAGTGTCGCCCGCCGTCACACTGCCCGTCCTCAGGCCAAGCTGCAGGCCGTCGATCTCGTCCGCCGGCGAGGCGGTGAGACTGTGGCTACCCAGATCCTGGCCATCGGACAGGCGGGTAACGCTGTACTGGGTGGCGCTGGTGAAAACCACGCGGTAGTCGCTGACGGTCAGGTCGCTGCTGTCGGCGATGGTGACATTGAGGTTAGCGTTGACATCGCTGTTGGTGGAGCGCCCGATGCTGCGCGAGGCGATGGCCGTGGCGCTGTTGATGTCGTTGAATACCTTGCTGCCGAAATTGCCCTTCAGATCCAGCCCCTGGGCCTGCTGCTTGTTGATCGAATCCGAGGCCACCAGGGCCAGCCGCCCCAGGCTGTTGAGCGATGGATTCACCACTTCATCGCGATACCGCACCAGGCCGGTCATGGAGCCGCCGGATATCGACTGGGTGACATCCACCGCGATCCCGCTGGGCATCGTCAGCGTCAGGGCGTATTGCGAGGGATCCAGGGTACTGGACTGGGCACTGAGCGAACTCACCGAGCCCCCCACCACCAGCGGCTGGCCGGAGCCGATGTAGACGTTGTAGTTGCCGTCCTGGTTGACCACGCTTACCCCGACCAGCTTGGACATGTCGTTGATGGCCTGGTCTCGCGCATCCAGCAGCGAGTTGGGGGTAGTGCCGCCGGCAGAGGCCACGGTGATGGCCTGGTTGTACTGGGCGATCTTGTTCGCCAGGGTATTGACCTGGGTCGCCGACGCGCTCAGTTGGGTATTGATGTAGTTGCTCTGGTCGGAGAGCTGACTGGCGAGCGAATTGAATCTCTGGCTCAGCGTCGAGCTGCTGGTCAGCACAAGGGAACGCGAGGCGCTGTCGGTGGGCGTCGCCGACGCCGTCTGCAGCGCCGAGAAGAACTTGCTCAGGGCGGTGCTGACTCCCGTGGTGCTGTCGGCCAGCAGGGAGTCCACCGAGCTCGCGGCGGTGGAAAAGGTCTGGGCTTCGTTGTCCAGCGCAGTGCTGGTCTGCAACTGGGTCGTCAGGTACTGGCTGTAGGAGCGACGCACGTCCGCCAGGGTCGTGCCGTTGCCGATGTAGGCGACGCCGACGTTCTGCGCCGCTGCCGCGTGCTGCTCCGTCGCCTGACGGGAATAGCCGGCGGTATCGACGTTGGTGATGTTGTTGCCGGTCGTGCTGAGCGCCGACTGGCTGGCCTGGATACCCGAGAGACCGATGGAAATGAGACTGGCCATGGATTTTCCTTAGGTACGCTTTACCGAAGTATCGACCGCAGCGATGTTTTCGTAGGTACTCTTCATTTGCCGTGCGATCTGACTGACCTTGCGTGCGTACTGCGGATCGCTGGCGTAGCCGGCACGTTGCAGCTCGTGCATGAACTGGCTGGAGTCGCCGCCCTTGGCCAGCGCCTTGCCGTAGCGATCGTTGCTTTGCAGGAAACTCACGTAGTCGTCGAAACTCTGCTTGAAGGAATCGTAGGAACGAAAATCCGCGGCTTCCTTGCTCGCCTTGCCGTTGCGGTACTCGGTAGTCATGGTGGTTGCAACGTCGCCGCCCCAGCTCGAATGGGCCTTGATGCCGAACAGGTTGTTGCTGGTGCTGCCATCCCGCTCGCGGATGATGGACTTGCCCCAGCCGGTTTCCAGGGCGGCTTGAGCCACCAGGTAATGGGCATCCACGCCGATCTTCTTCGCCGCTTCCTGGGCCATGGGCAGCATGGTGTCGACGAACTCCTGACGCGTCCGGAACACCGACTTGCCCGCGGTCTGCCCCAGGGGGGCGACACTGCCGCCATTCAGCCGGGCGCTACCGCTCACGCTGGCCGTGGCCGGGGTGCCCAACTGCTGCACGGCCTTCCAGTTGGTGGCATTGGCCGCCGTCGCGCTGTTGCCATTGGCACTGGCGGCATTGGCCGCCGCGGCCAGCAGGGCCTCCTGGCTCTGGGCCGCGCTGGCCTTGCTGGGCATGGCCAGACGGCGGGAGTTCAGCAGCGCCGACACGTCCTTGCGCTCGCTGGCACTGGCACTACCGTTCGAGCTGGCAACCGCCGCTGCTTGCGAAGCCTTGCCATCCCAGAGGGCGCGACGCATGTCCATCGCCACGCCGGCACCTGCCTGAGCGGTGCTGGCGGTCACCGGGGCGGCGGTCTTGGTGGCCGCGATCTCGGTCGACGGGGTCTTGCCGGCATCCTTGAGCATGCTCCGGGTCATCATGTCCGCCAGGCCGATGCCGCCGCCGTTCTTGGCGAGGTTGACCGACAGCTGCTGGTCGTACATGTCCTGGAACTGCTTGGTGGTCTGGCTGTTGAACGGACTGTCCTGGGCGACGACCTCGTTGGCCGAGCGCATCGACTTGAGCATCTGGTTCAGGAACACCGACTCGAACTCCTGGGCAACCTTGCGGACGTTGCCTTCACTGTCGCGATCGGCCCCGTTCTTGAGGTTGTTCAAGCGGTTCAGGTCGGTATAGGCACCGGAATCCACCGAATCGAAAGTCCCGCCCAGGCGTGCAGTCATCGCCATTACTCCATCAGATCACGATCAGGTCGGCCTGCAGCGCGCCGGCCTGTTTCAACGCTTCGAGAATGGCCACCAGGTCGCTAGGCGCAGCGCCCACCTGATTCACCGCTCTCACGATCTCGTCCAGAGTGGTTCCCGGACCGAACTTGAACATCGGCTTGGCCTCCTGCTTGGCCTTGACGGTCGACTGGGGCGTCACCACCGTTTGCCCGCCCGACAAGGGATTAGGCTGGCTCACCTGGGGGTCCTCGCTGATGGTCACGGTCAGGCTGCCCTGGGTCACCGCCGCCGGCGACACCTTGACGTTCTGGCCGATGACGATGGTGCCGGTCCGGGAGTTGACGATGACCTTGGCCACCGCCTGCCCCGGGTCCACTTCCATGTTCTCCAGGATCGAGATGTAGTCGACGCGCTGGCTGGGATCCACCGGCGCGGTGACGCGAATCGACCCCGCATCAAGAGCGGATGCAACACCCGCGCCAAGAGTCTCGTTGATCTTGTCGACAATACGTTTGGCGGTGGTGAAGTCGCTACGATTGAGGTCCAGGGTGATGCTGTTACCTTGATCGAAGCCGCTCGGTACCGGGCGCTCGACGGTGGCACCATTGGGAATGCGGCCCGACGACGGAACATTGACGGTGATCTTGGAGCCGTCGCGACCTTCCGCGTCGAATCCCCCTACTACGAGATTGCCCTGAGCGACGGCATAGACCTGCCCATCGATACCCTTGAGCGGTGTCAGCAAAAGACTGCCACCTCTGAGGCTTTTCGAGTTCCCGATGGAAGATACCGTTATATCGATGGTCTGACCGGGCTTGGCGAACGCCGGGAGGTCGGCATGGATGGAGACCGCGGCGACGTTCTTCAGCTGCGCAGAAGAGGTACCCGCAGGCACCTTGATGCCGAATTGCGCCAGCATGTTGTTGAAGGTCTGGATAGTGAACGGAGTCTGGGTGGTCTGGTCACCCGTGCCCGGCAGCCCCACCACCAGGCCATAGCCGATCAGTTGGTTGGTCCGTACGCCTTGGATAGAGGCGATATCCTTGAGCCGATCGGCCTGGACCTCTGCCGTGAACAGCAGCAGTACCAGCGCAGCCACGAAAGTCTTCCACATGGTCATCATCTCAGAAGGGGAACAGAGCACTGCCGAAAAATTGACTGAGCCAACCCGGCTCGCTGGCATCGGCGAACGCCCCGGTGCCGGAGTAGGTAATGCGGGCATCCGCCACTCGCGTGGAAAGCACCGTATTGTCGGTAGCGATGTCGTCGGCCCGCACCAGCCCTTGAATGCGCATCAGCTCCTTGCCAGTGTTGAGCGTCAACCATTTTTCCCCGCGCACCGCCAGGACACCGTTGGGTAGCACCTCGGCGATGGTCACGGTCAGGGAGCCGGTGAGGCTGTTGCCCTGGGCTGCCGTGGACTTGCCGGTATTGGAACGGTTGCCGGAGAAACCGGCATCCAGGCTCAGGTCTCCGGACCCCAGCGGGTTGTTGACCGCAGGCTTGGCACCGAACAACGAGGTCAGACCCAGCGAACTCTTGGTATTCTTAGCAATGTCGGAGCTGGCGTTCTTGCTCGCCTGGGTCTTTTCCTGCAGCGTGACGGTGATGATGTCGCCTACGCGAAAGGCCTTGCGATCGGTATAGAGGTTCTGCTCGAAGCCCGACTGGAAGATGGCACCATTGTTCTGTGCGGCGGGCACCGGGGTGCGCGGCAACACCGGAGAATAATAGGGGTCGTCCGGCTTGGGAGCCGGAGCCATGCATCCTGCGAGAAAGAGCGTTCCGATCAGGGAAGCGACGGCAAAAGAACGATTCATGGAGCGCTACCTCGCAGGTGCTGCTATTACAGGTTCTGGGTCACGAAGCCGAGCATCTGATCGGCGGTGGAAATGACCTTGGAATTCATCTCGTAGGCGCGCTGGGTGGTGATCATGTTCACCATCTCTTCCACGGTGCTGACGTTTGAGGTTTCCAGGGTGTTCTGCTGGATGGTGCCCAGCCCGTTGCTGCCCGGCGTACCGACCTGAGGCGCGCCGCTGCTGGTCGTCTCGGCGAACAGGTTGTTGCCCATGGCCTGCAGGCCGCCCGGATTGACGAACTGGGCAGTCTGAATGGTGCCGATGGTGGTCACGGTGGAGGAACCGGCCTGAGTCACGGAAACGGTACCGTCCTGCCCCACGGTGAAGGTTTGGGTATCAGCCGGTACCGTGATGGCCGGCTGCACCGGAAAGCCATTGGCGGTTACGATCTGCCCGTTGGCATCCAGGTGGAAGGAGCCGTCGCGGGTATAGTTGGTGGTGCCATCAGGCATCTGCACCTGAAAGAAACCATGACCGTTGACGGCCATGTCCAGGGGCTGCTCGGTGGTTTGCAGTGAGCCTTGGGTAAAGGTCTTCTGAGTACCGACGATACGCACACCGGTACCCAGTTGCAGACCCGAGGGCAATTCACTGTCCTGGGTGGACTGCGCACCTGGCTGGCGACGGATCTGATAGAGCAGATCCTGGAATTCGGCTCGATCACGCTTGAAGCCGGTGGTCGAGACGTTGGCCAGGTTGTTGGAAATGGTCGTCAGGTTGGTGTCCTGAGCGGCCAGGCCGGTCTTGGCGACATAGAGGGCGGACATCATAGTTTTTTCTCCTTCGGCGCCAGGAATTAGGCGTCAACAGCGTTCAATCAGCTGAATTGCAAAACCTTTGCCATGGCGGCGTCATTGTCCTCGGCGGACTTCATCATCTTGATCTGCAATTCGAACTGCTTCGAAAGCGAGAGGATCGAGGTCATCTCCTCCACCGCACTGACGTTGCTCGACTCGGTGAAACCGGAGACAACCTGGACAGCGGCGTCAGCCGCCGCAGGCTTGCCATCCTTGGTCCGGATGGTGCCGTCCAGGCCCTTCTCGAGATTCTTGGGGTCCGGATTGACCAACTTGATGCGATCGATGACGGCCAGGGCATTGGTGTTTTCCCCAGCACCGCGGACGGTGATGGAGCCATCCTGACCGATCTCGATCTGCTGATTGGGCGGCACGGCGATCGGCCCACCATTGCCGAGCACCGGCAAGTCGTTGCCGGTGCGCAGCATGCCCAGGGCATCCACTTTGAGACTGCCGGTACGGACATAGGCTTCCTTGCCATCGGCCCCCTGCACCGCCATCCAACCGTTGCCTTGGATGGCGACATCGAGGTCCCGACCGGTTTCCTGCAGGGTACCTGGGGTGAAGTCGGTTCCCGGACGCTCACTCATGGAATACACCCGCGACGGGTAGCTTTCGCCAAAGGTCTGCATAGAGCGCGCCTGCTCGAAATCCCGGCGAAAACCACTGGTGGAGATGTTGGCGAGGTTGTTTGAGTGCGCCTGGATGGCCATGGTGTTCTGGCTGGCGCCGGTCATGGCGAGATATAGCAATCGGTCCATAGGGTCCTCGCAGGGCGATCGGTATCGCCAGGGATCTGAAACTGTCCAAACCCACTCAGCAAGGCACGTGCCACTCTTCCCAACACATTGATCTAAAAGAAAAAAGCCCTCGCAAGGAGGGCTTTTTCACAGCGACCGTCAAAGAACCGTTAGCGGATCTGGATGATGGTCTGCGACAACGTGTTTTCCGTCTCGATGGTCTTGGCGTTGGCCTGGTAATTACGCTGGGCCACGATCAGGTTGACCAGCTGGGTACTGAGATCGACGTTGGACGCTTCCAGGGATCCCGAGGTCAGGGTACCAAGAGTCCCGGAGGATGGGGTCCCCACTACGGCCTGGCCGGAGGTGGACGACTGGGCGAAGGTGTTGCTGCCCAGCGGCGTCAGACCCTGGTTGTTGGCGAAACTGGCCAGGATCACCTGGCCGATCACCTTGGACTGGCTATTGGTGAAGCTCGCGTAGAGCTTGCCTTCAGTATCGATGGACAGACCCGACAGCTGGCCAGTGGTGTAGCCATCCTGGGATTTGCTGGTGACCGCGAAGGGGGTCGCGGTCTGCGTGGTGCTGCTCAGGTCGATGGCAATGCCGGTGGTGGACGCGGACGCGCCGTTGGCCCCATAGGTCTGGGGGGTGGTGGACGCGTTGGTCACGGTGGCCGGCACCCAGGTGTTCAGCGCGAACTTGCCGGTGCTGGTGACGGTGAGGCCCGTGCCGCCAGTGGCACTCAGCTTGCCGGTGCTATCGAACGTCAGGGTATTGCTCAGGGGAGTGGTGGACGTCGGGTCGGCCGGGTTGCGACCGTCGACCAGGCTGTACATGTTCCAGGTGTTGGTGCCGGTCTTGGCAAAGTAGTACGTCAAGGTATGGGCGTTACCCTGGGAGTCATAGATGCTGGTGGATGTCGAGTTGTTGAAGCTCGTGGCATCGCTGGGGTTGAAGGTGGTCGTGGTGGGAATGGTCGCCGACGAGTTGAGACTCAGCACCTCGGTGTCCTTGGTCGTGGCCTTCGGCGCCTGGTTGGTGGTGTCGATCTTCAGGTTGGTGGCGATACCGCTGATCACGTTGCCATCGCTATCCGCCGCGTAGCCGCGGAGGTTGTAGCCGGAGTTGTTGACCACGAAGCCATTGGCGTCGGTCTTGAAGGTCCCGTCCCGCGAATAGAGATTGGAGCCGTTGTTGTTCATGACGAAGAAGCCGCCACCGTTGATCGCCATGTCCAGGGCGTTGCCGGTGCTGGTCACGTTGCCCTGGGTGAATTGCTGGGCCACGGCCGCGGTTCGCACGCCGGCGCCGGGCTGGTTGGAACTCGACCCCAGGTACATGGAGCTGGAATAGACATCGGCGAACTCGGCGCGCGAGGACTTGAAGCCCGTGGTGCCCACGTTGGCGATGTTGTTGCCGGTCACGCTGAGATCGGTGGCGGCGGCATTGAGGCCACTGAGGCCGACATTGAAGCTCATGGTTGTACTCCTGTCCGGCGGGGCCGGCTCACTGGCCTATGGTCTTGACGTTCGCCAAGGCGACGCTGGTGCCGTCGGCGAGGTTGAGGGTCATGTCGCTGCCGCTGGTACCCAGGGTCACGCTGCTCACGGTGTTCGGCAGGTAGGTCGTCAGCGCCGTGGAGGTGCCACCGATGGCGGCCGTGGCTTTGAAGGTGTAGGTCCCGGAGGCCAGCGTCTGGCCGGAGCTGTCCTTGCCATCCCAGCTGAAGGAATGGCTGCCGGCGCTGGTGGCTTCCAGGGGTATGGTGTCGACTAGCGAGCCGGCACTGTTGTAGACGCCCACCGAGAGATCACTGCCCGATGACGGCAGCACAACGCTGCCGGTCATGCCGGTGGTGGTATCGACCACCGCGGTGTTGCCAGCGGCGATCACCGAACGCCCCACCAGCGAAGAAGCCTGCAGCGCTTGAGAAGAGCTGTAGTTGCTGAGAATGGAATCCACCGAGGTGTTGAGGTTCTGCAAGGACTCGACGCTGCTGAACTGCGCCAGTTGTGCGACGAACTCGGTATTGTCCTGCGGATTCAATGGGTTCTGGTTGTTGAGTTGGGTAACCAACAGCTTCAGGAAGTCATTCTTCCCAAGACTACTGGTGGTGCTTCCCGACGTCGTCGCGCCGCTGGACGTCGCCGAGCTGCTCGATACGGTACTGTTGGACAGCACCGACGACAGCAGCGCGCTGCTACTAGTGGTGGAAGAGGTAGTAGTCATGTCGACTCCCTAGCGATCACTGACCCAGGGTCAGCACCTTCTGCATCATCTGTTTGGCGGTATTCATCATTTCCGCATTGGTCTGGAAGGCACGACTGGCCGAGATCATGTCGGCCATTTCCTCCACCACATTCACATTCGGGTAGTAGACATAGCCGTCCTTGTCCGCCATGGGGTGGTTGGGCTCGTAGCGCTTCTGGACCTCGCTCTGATCCTCGACGATACCCTTCACTTCCACTCCGACCCCGGCCTGGCCTTGGTCATCGAACAGCGAGGAACCGCCCTGAGCGTCACTGAGCTGGGTGGCAAACACCGGATGGCGGGCCTTGTAGGTCTGGTCGACGCTGGAAGCGACCGACTCGGCGTTGGCCATGTTGCTGGCCACGGTATTGAGACGAACGTTCTGGGCGCTCATCGCGCTGCCGGCGATGTTGAACAAGGAACTTAGGGACATGGCTATTCTCCCTTGATGGCCGACATCAGCCCTTTGAACTTGCTATTGAGCAAGGTGAAGCTGGCCTGGAAATTCATGGCGTTCTCGGCATAGTTGGCCTGCTCCACCTGGGCATCCACGGTGTTCTGGTCCACCGAGGGCTGGGTGGGGATGCGGTACTTGAGCGCCGCATCGCCCATGCCCATGTCGAAACCCTCGGCGGCTATGTGCCTGCTGTTGGTGGTTTCCAGCTGATAGTGGCCCGACGCGCCAGACGCCCCCTTGGCAGCCTGCTCCGCCAGCACCGCGCTGAAATCAAGATCCCGCGCCTTGTAGCCAGGGGTATCGGCGTTGGCCAGGTTGTTGCCCAACACCTCGGCGCGCTGCGAGCGGAAGTTCAGCGCCTGCTCGTGCAATCCGAGTGCTTTATCGAAACTGATGCTCATGTCGAGAGACCTTTGACGTGGCTTGCCTGACTCTTAGCAAGCCTCATGCCAGACTCTCTCACCCTTCAAGATCAAGGAGTTAGGGCAAAAGGGCAGACGGAAAGGCGGCAAGCGGCAAGGTTTTTCCGCCGTCCTTGCCGGCCGGGGCGCGCCATGTGGCAAAACTTTGGCGCAAAAGAAAGGCAGACCGAAGTCTGCCTTGTCATCCCTTGAGCCGGCTCACTTGGCCTTGTAGATGATGCCTGGATTGCACTGCACCATCTGATAGAGATCCGGCAGCCCGTTGAGTGCCTCGGACGCGCCGAGGAACAGATAGCCACCCGGCTTGAGGGTGCCATGGATGCGCGTCAGGATGTCCTTCTTCACGTCGGCGGAGAAGTAGATCAGCACGTTGCGGCAGAACACCATGTCGAACTTGCCGAGGCTGGCGTAGCTGTCGAGCAGATTCAGCGCGCGGAACTCGATGCGGCTGCGGATCGCCGGCTTCACCGCCCAGCGCCCCGGCTGGAGGACATCGAAATAACGCTGCAGTCGCTCCTGGGAAAGCCCTCGACCGATGGCCAGCGAATCGTACTCGCCCGACTTGGCGGCGGTGAGAATGGCACCCGACAGGTCGGTCGCCACGATCTGCATGCCCCCACGGCCCTGCCCCGGCGCATTGCGCTCGAACTCGTCCATGGTCATGGACAGCGAATAGGGTTCCTGCCCGGACGAACAGGCCGCCGACCAGACGCGCAGGCGCTGGCCGAAGGTGTTCTTGGTCAATTCCGGCAGCAGGCGGTTCTTCAGCACCTCGAAGGGGTAGGTATCGCGGAACCAGAGGGTTTCGTTGGTCGTCATCGCATCGATGACCTTCTCCCGCAGGCCACCACGGGGTTGCATCTGGATGCGTTGGACCAGCTCAGACAACGTCTTGATTCCCTCGGTCTCCATCAGCTTGTTCAGCCGACTGGAGACCAGGTACTGCTTGTTGTCGCCGAGCAGGATCCCGCTGGATTTCTCGAGGAAATCGCGAAAAAGCACAAAATCCGCGTTGACTGCTGACACTGCCGCTCCGCCTTCTGGATACCGGTATGGAGACGCCTTCACCTAGTGACTGTCGACCGCGTTGATGCGTTCGACCACCCGGGAGGCGAGATCATCGGGGCGGAACTTGGCCAGGAAGTCATCCGCTCCAACCTTCTTGACCATCGCCTGGTTGAAGACACCGGACAAGGAGGTATGCAGCAGTATATGCACTTTCTGCATCCGCGAATCATGACGGATTTCCGCCGTGAGGGTGTAGCCATCCATTTCCGGCATCTCGATGTCGGAAATGATCATCAGCAGCTCGTCTTCCGGACGCTTGCCCTCACTGACCATCGTCTGCAGATAGTTCAGCGCCTGCCGGCCATCGTTGAGCGCTATGACCTCCACGCCGACGGTTTCCAGGCAGCGGCTGACCTGCTTGCGCGCCACCGAGGAGTCGTCGACGATCAGTACCCGCTTGGTGACGGCCTTGGCCTGCACCACCTCGCTGATCACGCCAGCCGAGACGGTTTCCACGGATGGGGCGACTTCGGAGAGGATCTTCTCCACGTCGATGATCTCGACCAGTTGGTTGTCGACCCGGGTGACCGCGGTCAGGTAATGGTCACGGCCGGTACCCTTGGGCGGCGGGTTGATGCCTTCCCAGTTCATGTTCACGATCCGCTCCACCGAACGCACCAGGAAACCCTGCACCTTGGTGTTGTACTCGGTGATGATCACGAAGCAGTTGTTGATGTCTTCCAGTCCACGGCGACCGGTGGCCATGGCCAGGTCGATGATAGGAAAGGTGCCGCCACGGATGCTGGCCACGCCCCGTACGACCGGACTGGATTTCGGCATCACGGTGAGTTTGGGGCACTGCAGCACCTCCTTCACCTTGAAGACGTTGATGCCATAGAGCTGCGAGCCATCCAGGCGGAACAGCAGCAGCTCCAGACGGTTCTGGCCCACCAGTTGGGTACGTTGGTTGACGGCGTCCAATACACCAGCCATTTGGCGACTCCTCTCGTTGCCGCGAGCCGGTCGGAAAACTCGGCACAGGGCTTGCTTAGGTTAAATCATGAAGACCGAAGCGACGTGTTTCCGACCTATGAAAACCTCCAGCCGTTGGGCAGCGAATCTCTTATTGATCCTGGCATGCCTGGGCGGAAAGGCCTTTGCAGAAGACGACTACACCTCATCTGACGAACTTATCGGCGCTGTCGAAAGTTTTCTTGAGGAGCGTGTGCAGGAATATTTGCTGGAAGCGGGTTTCAACGCCCGCCACGAAAATCAGATCAATGCCCTGGACCCACGGCTGCGCCTCGCTGCATGCGACAAGCCGCTGACGCTGTCACAGCAAGGTACCCCCACGCCGGTGGGTCGAATCAGCATCAAGGTGCGGTGCGAAGGCAGCAGCCCCTGGACGGTATTCGTGCCGGTGCAGGTGAAGCTATACCGCCCCGTGGTGGTCGCCGTCCAGCCATTGTTACGCGGAACGGTGCTGGACGACCAGAACGTGGCGCTCATGGAACGGGATGTCGGGACTTTGACCCAGGGCTACCTGACCAGCCTGCAACAGGTGGTGGGAACCAAGCTCAAGCGCCAGGTGGTCAACGAGCAGATACTCGCCCCGGCCTTCATCGAACAGGCCGAGCTGATCCGCAAGGGTGAGCAGGTGGTCATCAACGCGCGCAGCGCCTCCTTCAATATACGCATGCAGGGCGAGGCCCTGGCCGACGGCGCCAAGGATGAAGAGATCCGCGTGCGCAACCTCAGCTCGAACCGGGTGATCCGGGGTCGCGTGGTCGATCAGGGACAGGTGGAGGTAGCGCTTTAGTCACAGAGCCAAAAGGAGTACCTTGGAGCGTCCGCACCCTGAACCTCTGCGTAACATCCTGTCGAAGGATGTGAACCGCCGCACAGGTCTATGGCTAAAGTTTCGGTCTATCACGCCGATAAGCCGGGTATGCGAACGAGACTACACGAGGATTTTCACTCATGGCTCTAGATATCAATCGCCTGAATCCGTCCTCCACTTCCGGCATGGGCGGCACCAAGGCTGCAAGCAACAAGGAAGCGGCTCCGGCTCAGACCAGCGATGTCAAAGCTACCACCAGCACCGCCTCCGGCGAGTCGGTCAGCTTGAGCGCCCAGGCCCAGCAACTGAGTTCCCTGACGGCAGGGCTCAAGGATTTGCCGGTGGTCGACAGCGACAAGGTCAGCCGCCTGAAACAGGCCATCGCCGATGGCTCCTACAAGGTCGACAGCCAGAAGGTCGCCGACAAGCTGATCGCCCTCGAGTCCTGAGACAGAAGCGACGGGTGTACCTGGTGAAAACCTAAATCAAGAGATCCAGAGCCATGCCCGCTACTCCTCTCCTTACCATTACTCTTACCGACGTTGAGCTCGCCGAACAGTTGCTCGTACTCCTGGAGGACGAGTTTCAGGCGCTCGCTCAACGCGAACTCGTCGCTCTGGAAAATCTGCTCGGCGGCAAGCAGATCATCCTCAAGCAGCTCGACCAGCACGCCCAGCACCGCTCCAGCCTGCTCCGTGCGGCGGGCTTCAGCAATGATCTCAGTGGGCTGCAGCAGTACGCGAGCGGTCAGGAGGAAGGACAGGATCTACTGGCGGCTTCCGCACGACTGGGCGAACTGATCGACGCCTGCAAGCAGCTCAACGTGCGTAATGGCCAGATCATCCAGGCTAGCCAGGTCGGTACATCGCGCGTGCTCAACCTGCTACAAGGCAGCAGCGCGACACCTACCCTCTATAATAGCCGCGGCAATCAAACCCGTAGCGGCTATCAGCGACCATTGAGCTCGGCCTGACGACCGTCGTTCGTCTGCTACTGCGTTTTAGCTGCATTGCTGGCAGGTAGCCATTATCCTTGCGTACCGCCATTTACAGGAGTTCCCAGGTGCGAGGCTCTTCCGTCAGCGACAACGCGCCCCAGCCGCCCCAGGTATACCGCTCCATGGGAGAGATCCTGATGTGCCTGCGCCCGGCCGTCGAACAACATCTGCCCCTGCGCATCACCTTCGGCCAGCAAGGTCCGCAATTCCAGAGCTTCATCGTCCAGCTCGACGAGGCCAAGGGACTGATCGCCCTGGACGAATTCGTCCCTAGCGATGGCGAACGCATGCTGGAGCAAGGCCTGCCCTTCCTGGTGGACAGCTTCCACGATGGCATCAAGGTGACCTGGCGCAGCGAACAGCCCGCGCGACGGGGAGATCTCAATGGCACGCGCTGCTATTGGATCGCGCTGCCCAGCGCCCTCACCTACCATCAACGGCGCAATGCGTACCGCGTCAAGCTGCTGCTCAATCGTCCGGCGAAGGCCAAGCTGCTCCAGGGCGGTGATCAGCTGCAACTCCAGGGACAGCTGATCGATCTGTCGGCCACTGGCTGCAAGCTGCGCTTCCCCGGCAACATCACCCATCTGTTGCAACCCGGCCAGTTGATCCAGCGCTTCACCGCCGAGCTACCCATAGGCACCATAGAAGCTGCGGTGAACATCCGTCACGTGGCCTGCCTGAGTCGCCTGGAGTACAGCGACGTGGGCGTCAGCTTCGATAATCTCAGTGGCGCGGACCAGCGCCAGATCGAGCGCTTCGTCTATCAGCTGCAGCGGGAAAATCGCCGCTTCGAATGAATGACGGCAGCGCGCCCGGTCGATCCGGGCGCATCGCGATCACGACGTCGCCGGCTTGGCTGGCGTCTCGTCGTGCCCCTCTTCCGTCGCGGTAGGCACTGTCGCCTCTTCCACCGCAGCTTCCGTCGCTACAGGTTCGCCTTGCATCTGCTCCTGCACTACCTGGGTGTCCACCCGCGGATCCAGGGCGGCGGCCAGGGGCGAGCTGGTGGAGCCCTCGGGCATGGGCACGTGGTTCAGCGGCGCCTCGTCCACCAGGTGCTTGCCCGTGACGGCATCGGGCCGAATGCGCCAGATGAGGATGCCGCCGCAGAGTACGACGAAGGCATAGAGCATGTTCGGGCCGACCAGATTCATCAGGGCGCCCACCACCAGCGGACCGATACAGGCCCCCAAGCCAAAGGTCACCAGCAGCATGGCGCTCAGGGATACCCGCCGCTCCCCCTCGATATGGTCATTGGACAGGGCCACCGCCAGGGGGTAGAGCACGAATTGCAGCAGGCTGGCGATCAGGCCCAGCGGCAGCAACACCACCGGCGGGACATGGGGCAGCACCGCCAGCGGCAGGGCCGCCACGGTAAGGGCGATAGCGACCATCCGGATCAGCCAGCTGCGATCATGACGATCCGAAAGCCAGCCGATCGGCCACTGGGCGATCAGACCGGCGAAGATGCAGCAGGCCATGAACAGACCGATGCGTTCGGTCGGCAGACCCTGGGCGCTGGCGTAGAGCGGTGCCAGGCCGTAGAAGGCCCCGATCACCAGTCCGGCCACCAGGGTGGTGGTCAGGGACTGTGGAATACGCCGAATGAAGAAGGCCGGCTCCAGCGGCGCCGGTTTGAGCGGCGCCGGGTGGATCTTGCCGGTCACGGCCACCGGCACCAGGCACAGGGCATAGCAGATGGCGACCAGCATCACCTTGTCGACGCCAAGATCGGGCGAGGCCATCAGCACCAGTTGGCCCAGCGCGAGGCCGAGATAGGAGGCGGTCATGTAGCCGGAGAACACCTTGCCCCGCTCGCCAGGGCCGGCCTGCTCGTTCAGCCAGCTTTCCAGCACCATGTACTGGCACATCATGCCCATGCCGATGAGGATCCTGAGCGCGACCCAGACCGGCAACCAGGGCAGCAGGCCAATGCCGAGCACCGCGGCGCCCGCGACCCCGGCGCAGGTGACATAGGCGCGGATATGGCCGACCTTGGCGATCAGTCGGTGTCCCAGCTTGCCGCCGATCACCAGTCCCAGGTAATAGGCGGCAGTCAGGGCACCTACCCAGAGTCCCTGCACCTGCTCCGCGGCCAGCCGCAGCCCCAGGTAGGTGCTCAAGAGACCGGTTCCGATCAACATCAACAGCGTCGCGAAATAAAGTCCACGAAACGCCGACAGCACACGCCCCATCACCTACTCCATCGTCTCTTGGAAGCTGTTTACGATCTCGCGAGCTAGAGCCAGACAAGGCCTGGGTGGCCCCGCGAAACGCCCGAGAAAGCCCAGTTTACGAATGGTAAACGAGCATTTCGACGGGGGCCGCCTAAGCGGGGCTAGCCTTCCTGGGCTTTCTCAACGCCGTTTGGCCGACGCACAGTAGATCGTGAACAGCTTCTTCCGCACCGGGCGAGCGCGACGGGATCAGCTTCGTCGTTGCGCCGCCATCTGGGCATCTGCGCCCAGGCGTGGATTGTACTGCCCCGCACAGGCCTTCATCAGTACCTGCAGTACCGAGAGATTACCTCTCACGCTACTGATCTTGGTCGGTACCTCGCCCTTCGGATAGCGGCGCACGGTGGGGAGTTCCACGCAGCGGTAACCTAATTTCGGCACGCGATAGGACAGATAGGCGAGCAGCTCGTAGGTGGTGAATTCGTCACGGAACGGTGCGACCCGGGGATCCAGCAACATGGCCCGGCTGTAGGCGCGGAAACCCTGGGTGGTATCGGTCCAGTGGAAGCCCGACGCCAGGCTCAGCATGGGCGCATGGATGAAGCGGATGGCGAAGTCGCGGGACTTGGGGGTGTTCTCCGCCACGCCGCCAGCGAGGAAACGCGAGGCCTGCACGAAGTCGTAGCCCTGCTCGATGGCCGTGATGAAGCGGGGGATCGCATCGGGATCGTCCTTGTCGTTACCGTCGATGGTGACGATGCCGGTGTAACCCTCGTCGAGCACGAAGGCATAGGCGCAGCGCAACTGGGCGCTGAGCTTGCCGGGTGCCGTCTTCACCAGCAGACCCCGTACGCCCAGCTCCTGCAGGCGCTGGGGTTCCAGAGAGCCATCGGTGCTGCCGCCGTCGATAATGATGACATCGGCGATGGCGGCGATGTCTATCGCCGCCATGCGCCGCAAGAGGTTGAGGATGCGGTCGCCTTCGTTGATGACCGGAATCACCACGCAATGCGGGCGGCTACGGCCATTCCAGAAGGTCGTCTTGTAGCTGGGTACCTGCCAGAGGGCACGCTCGGCGGCGGGAATTTGAGTAGTCATGGATCCTCCAGGGTCAACCGACACGGGCCGTGATGAGCGCCACACCGGCGATGATCAGCACGATCCCCGCCGCCGTGGTCCAGGGAAAGGCTTCGCGGAAGATCACCACCGACAGCAGGGCGACGCTGGCGATGGCCCCGGCGGTAAGGACCGGGTGCGCGACGTTCAGGGGCAGCTTCGCCAGGGCCGCGGCGTACAACAGGAAGGCCAGGCCATACATGAACAGGCCGAGCCAGAAGGGCCAGTTGGCCAGGGCGCCCAGGGGATCGCTCAGGCTAGGAAAGCGCCGCGGCGGCAGCATGGCAAGCTTGACCAGCACGCTGGCGGAAGCGTTCGAAGCGATGCCAAGAATCAGGATCAGCCACTTCATGCGGCTGTCTCCGGCAGATCGCGGTAGGCGCGGATCGCCACCTGCACCCCACGCTCCAGCGCTGCCAGGTTGGAACCCTGCTTGGCCGGCAGCATCTCGATACTGACGACCTGCTCCGGCAGGCGCCGGGTCAGGGCGAAGGCGATCCCCTCATGGTTGGTTCCGCCCTCCCCCAGGGTCACCAGGTCCGGCTCGCTGGCATGGACATGGCCGATCAGCTCGGCGTGCTCTTCCAGTACCCGAGCGGCATCTTCCTCGTTGATGGTCAGGGCGCCGGTATCCAGCTGCATGCGGATCGCCGGGTGATCCACCGCCCGTACCACGGCGGCAGTGGAGTCGCTGTCGATCATGAAGTTGGCGCCATAACGCGGTGGATTGGGCTCCAGGCAGATCAGCACACCGCGGGCCGCGGCTACCTCGCCCAGACGACGGAAGAAGGCGCTGGCCTGGGCCAGCGCCTGGTCGTCGCCCAGGCCGGAGCGGTCCCGATTGCGTGGCGAGCCGAACACCAGGCGCGTGGCGCCGAGGCCTTCGGCGACCCGGCAGACACCCTCCAGATGCGCGAGCAAGGCCTGCTGGACGTCAGCGTCGCCGAACACGTTGAGCCCCGAGGTACCGAATAGCAGGGCCTGCATGCCGGTGATCTCGATGCCCCGCGCCTGCCACGCCAGTCGTACCTGTTGGATCTCCTCGGCGGTCGCGGTCTTGGGATCGGCGAAATACTTGCCGGGCGCGATGTCGATGGCGTCCACCCGGTATTGCTGCAGGATCTCGGCGACCATGGCGTCGTCGGCGGTCTCCCAGGCGATGTTGGAAATGGCGACGCGCATCACTGGCCCTCCGCCTTGATCACCGGCGGTTCCGACTGCGCATAGGCACGGACCGCCAGCAGGGTGTCGCGGGCGCTGTACTGGTAGCCGGTACGGCCGCCGAACACTTCCGCATGGACACTGCGGAAGTCGTAGCGCGCCGGCGTCCCTTCCAGGGTGTTGCCGAATTCCCGACCGAATCCCTGGCTGGCGATGTCCGCCACGCTGATGGGCTCGGCGGTCAGGTGGACGAGTTCCAGACCGGCCGCCTGGGCGGTCTGGATGTCGTAGCCGAGATTGACCATGGGATAGAACTGGAACACGCCCCGGCTTTCCACCGCCTGCAGGTTGTTGTCGTTGAGCAGGTCGTAGATCACGTTCTTGCGCAGCCCCGGGCCGACCAGGCCAGGCAGGCGCACGATCAGGGCCTTGGCGAAGTGCTCGCGCACGAACTGTTCGAGGCGATAGCGATTGGCACCATAGGCATGCAGGCCCTCTTCGTCCACCGGGGTGGTTTCGTCCACGCCGAGCGGGTGCTTGAAGACGTCCACGGTGCTGATCAGCACGAAGGAATCGCACTGGATGCGCGAAAGGTGGGCGATCAGCCCATCGATCTTCTGGCGATCCGCCTCGGGATCACGGTTGGCGATCCACTTCTGCGCGGGCGCACCGGCGCAGATGACCTGGCCATAGGGCTGGTCGCCGATCTGATCGATATTGGTGGAGCGAAACAGCGCACCGAAGGCCTTCTGCTTGAGCAGCGTCGACCCCACGAAGCCGCTGTACCCTATCAACGCGTCGGTCTTCATGTTGCTCACCCCTTGGTCTTGAATCTCAGGCAATAGTCCGGTTGGCACTCCTCGACGGGGTAATGCTCGTCCAGGTAGGCCTTGAGTCGTGGAAACTTGTCGTGCATGGACAGGTTGTTCAGGTTGAACGACCAGAATGTCGTGGAATACACCACCGCCGGCGGATCGGCCCGCTGCAGATCGCTGAGCAGGTCCGCTTCATAGGGCGGCGTGGCATAGACCGGATAGATGTACTTGGTGCAGGCCGGCAGGTCCGTCACGCCATTGATCACGCCATTGTTGGCGAGGTCGAACACGCACTGGGCGCCGCTGTCCAGCAACCGCTGCGCGGCCCACTGCACGCCGGGCGTCGCCAGCGCCGCATCGTCCGGCATGGCAGCCAGCTCGGGGACCCAGGCGAGTCCCTGGGACCAGACCCGCTCGACCGGCGACTTGTAGAGATTGAACGCCGCCAGCAGCAGCACCAGGGCCGCCAGCGCCGGCAGCAGCAGACGCCGGGTGAAGGCCAGGAGCGCCCCCCCCAGCAACACGGCGAAGAAAGGTGACGGATTGAGCCCTACCAGCCCGAGCAGCACCGCTGCCGCGACGAAGGCGTAGGCAGCGCGCGGATGGGCCGAGAGGTCCCAGCCGCCGTTGCGCGCCAGGCGCTGACGGCGCGCGGCGTAGAGCAGGCTCAGCAGGGGTACCCAGAAGCCCATCTGGATATGCTGGAAGTCCGCACGGTTGACCCCGATCTTGAAGAAGATCGCGAGCAGTACCGCCAGGGCACCGATCAGCGGCAGATCCTCGCTCCAGCGCCACGGCCAGGGCAGGCAGCGGATCAGGGCAAAGGCCGCCAGCGCCGTCGGCACCGCCAGCAGCAGGCTGAGCGCCAGCGGACGGGCGCTCAGCCCATAGCCCCACTGGGAAGAGGTTTCGAGCAGGAAGGTCAGGTTCTTCACGTAGTCGGTCAGCGCGAAGAAGTCGGTCCCCAGCCCCAGCCAGGCGACGGTCACGCCGAAGGTCAGGATCGACAGCAGGTGGCGACGCTGCAGCAGCAGCGTCAGCAATACCGCCGAACCGATCGCCAGTACCCCGGCGATACCGCGATCGTAGGACCAGAACAGGTTGAAGCCGGCGGCAAGGCCCAGCAGCAGCTCGCAGAGCAGTCGTGCCGTGGGGGTTTCCACCTTGCGGTGCAGGCAGAACAGGAACAGCGACAGCAGCAGGAAGAGATCGCGGTAGCCCACCACCTGGGTGGCCAGCGCTCCCACGGCAACCAGCAGGATCAGCCGGCCGCGGCCGTTCGGCAGCGGGCAGAGCAACAGCGCCGTCCCCCAGAGCAGCAAGGCTGCGGCGGTATTGCACAGGCCATAGAGGAGCTGCGTCACCAGGAAGGTGTGCTGCGGCCCGAACCAGCTCTGCGCCAGCCACACCGGAACGAAGTCCAATCCACCATGGATGGTGAAGGCATGGGCACCCGGCTGGCTGTGCAGCAGGGTCGGCAAGGTGGCGAAGTATTCGCCCTGATGGAAGGGATCGAGGATGACGCCCTTGCCGAACAGAAAGAAGTTGATGACGGAAAAGACCAGGACGGTGATGAAACCGGCAACGCTGGACGCCCCCCTGGGCGCCGCTTCAGTGGAAGGGTTCCGCATCGAGGCGCTCCAAGGCATCGAAAATGTTGTCGATCTTGCCGCCCAGCATCGAATAGCAGCCGGGCAATTGCGGGTGCTGTTCGAAGAGGATGGGACGGCCATCGTCCCCCTCGTTCTTCATCAGGATGGTCTTCACCTCGAACAGCGAATCGCGGTACTCCACTCGTGCCACATCCGCCATGTAGCGCGACACGTCACGCACCATCCAGTCGACCCGGGAGGCACGATCGTAGTCGTCGAGCAGCCCATAGGGATCCGTGCCGTTGACATCCTCCCAGTTCAGGTGCGGCGTGTAGCGCACGTGGGACAGGGTGTGCAGGCCCCGTGCCGGGAACGGCATCATCGAGAAGAAGGGGCCGTCCATCACGGTAACGCCGAGATTGCACAGCTCCGGCGGCATCTGCACCAGCGCCATCTCGGTGATCTCGTGGCGCAGGCGGGTGGCCGTACCGGGGAAATCCCCGCCATACTGGTTGAGGCCGCTGTAGGTGCAGTTGAACAGATAGCGGCCGTGCCGTTCCTGCTGGGCGCCGCCCTTCCCCACCACCTCGACACTCAGGCCATCGGCCGTGCCATGGATGGCCGTGACCCGGCTGTCGAACAGCAGCTCGACGCCGGCGGACTCGAGTTCACGCCCCACTTCGGCGGCGAGGATGGCCGAGTTGAAGGCGTATTCCTCGGTCAGATAAACGGCTTCTATGAGTCGGTCATCGAAGAGCCGGGAGAACTCTTCCGGCGCCGGCTGCAGCGACGCCTCGATACCTTGGCAGAAGCGTTCGAACTGCTTGGCAGTGACCTTGGAGTTGTTGCGGGCGATGGCGTACAACTTGGTGAAGTCCTTCACCACGACATCGGGATAGTCCTGCAGAAAGCGCGGCAAGTTGACCCGGCTGCGAAAGGCCGTGACGAAACTTCGCGGATAGTGGTAACCATTATGGACCCGTGCCTGATTGTGATAAGAAGCACGCTTCAACAAACCCTGCTCGCGTTCGATCAAGGTGACTTTGGCGAAGCCTCTTACCCGCATCAGATACAGGGCGGTCATGGCCCCATAGAATCCGCCCCCTATGACGATCGCGTCTTTCATGATCGTCCTCAGGCCACGCCGGTCTGGGTGATAGGTCTCGCGCTACCGCCCTGCACTACTTCCACATTGAGCTTGTCCCGACGGGTCATGACCGCGCTGGTGAACTCCTGGGCCACGTGATACAGCGGACCTTCATTGGCCCTGTGGGTCAATTGCAGGACATATTCGCCCAGGACCAGCAACACCAGCGATATAAGGAAGAACATGCCCGACTGCTGCAACGAAATCGTCACCCAACCTGGAGCCACGTCATCCTTGAACAATCCTATGGCGATCACGTAAACGGAATAGAGCAGGTTCGACAAGGCGCCGACGATGGACAGGAAGCTGACCATCCGCATCGGCTTGCGCGTGGACGACACCAGCAACCGCGCGCCCCGGTCGAAACTGCCGGACAGCCGCTTGGGCCGGACATTGCGCGGCGGCACGCTGTATTCCAGGTTGCTGCGGGAGAAGCCCGCGGTGGCAGGCAGGTGACGATAGGTCAGCGCCGGCGCCGGATGGCGCAGGATGTAGTTGATGACCTTCTTGCTGAGCATGCGGTACTGGGGCGCATCCTTGGCGAGATCGACCCCATTGAATCTCTTGTAGAGGCTGTTGAAGCCCTTGGCGCAGAGGCTGTACGAGAGTGTCTGCCGAACTTTCTGCTGGTTATTGGCGAACACCACGTCGGTACCTTCGGCGGCACGACTCAGCATGTCGGGCAGGAAGCCGATGTCATCCGTTTCGGGATCTATAACTACCGCGAAGTCACCCAGCGCGTTCTCCAGGCCTACCCAGGCAGCGGTATCGGAGTCCACTTCCTTGGTGAGGGCATATACCTGCAGATTGGGAAGTCCATCAACACTGGTCAGTTGCTTTAATCGAGCTACGCTGTCATCAGCGGACGCGTTATCGACGATGATAAGTTCGTAGTCACTTACCAGAGGACCGACGACAGCCGCGGCACGCTCCAAGGCGCTCTGCAGCTCAGTTGCCTGATTACGAACGACGAACACGACTGAAAGTAGGACGGGATAAAAGGCCATGACGCGAACCTCCAGAGGTGTTCCAGATTCATGCAATGCAGACGGTTAGCCATCGGAGAGTACAGATAAATTCGTCAGGTTTTATTCTGCTGCGCTACGCTGTGACCATAGCCACAAATCGGTATCTGAAGAGCCTGGAAGTCGGACAGTGTCGCTGTTTTTATCCTATGCTGCCGAACTGCTGTATCGGTTCGGCAAGGCGATAGGGTCGGCTGAAAGCCGAGAAGAAGAAGAACGGAAAGGAATCTGGTGTCCCAGAGTGGGGTCGAACCACCAACCTTCCCCTTAGGAGGGGGATGCTCTATCCAATTGAGCTACTGGGACAGGAAAGGGCGACCATGGTAACGATCACCAGGAGGTTTGTCATGCCTCCACTGATGCCGACCAGACGCGCTGGAACGTCGGCTGCCTTGCCGTTCGAGCTTATAGTTTTGCAATTTAGGCAGTACGTCGGTAAATTGACGTCAATAAAAACAGTTACCTAGGGAAGGGTGTTCTCAGCGTCCCAGGTGCCCGTGAGTGCTAGCGGAACGAACGAGGGCTCACGCCTTCACTGATTTTTGACTCCAGATGAAGTACCTCAATGACCCAGGCCATTAGATCCTACTCAAGCCGTACCGCTGACAAATTCGTCGTGCGCCTGCCCGAGGGCATGCGAGAGCGCATAGCGGATGTGGCCCGCAACCATCACCGCAGCATGAACTCCGAGATCATCGCGCGTCTCGAGCAGAGCCTGCAGCAGGAAGGCGCCCTGGGCGACGAACCAGGCTTACGCCTGGACAGCCCGGAGATCAACGCCAACGAGCGGGAGCTGCTGCAGCGCTTTCGCCAGCTGTCCGGCCGACAGCAGAACGCGCTGATCTCCCTCATTGCCCACGACATAGACGCCGCTTCCTAGCCATGGCCAGGCTGCCCGGTGATCGGGCAGCCCGTGGCAGCCAGCCCCTGGCCTACATCAGGAACAGGGTGGCGAGTCCCAGGAAGATGAAGAAGCCACCGCTGTCGGTCACCGCAGTGATCAGTACGCTGGACCCCATCGCCGGATCACGGCCGAAGCGCTGCAGCGTCATGGGAATGAGCACGCCCATGAAGGCGGCGAGCAGCAGATTCAGGGTCATGGCCCCCATCATGACCAGCCCCAGCGACCAGCTGCTGTAGAGATAGAAGGCCACCAGGCCGATCACCCCACCCCAGATCACCCCATTGCACAGCGCCACGCCCATTTCCTTGCGCAGTAGGCGCGCGGTGCTGGTCACGCTGATCTGCCCCAGGGCCATGGCCCTGACGATCATGGTGATGGCCTGGTTGCCCGAATTGCCACCGATCCCGGCCACGATGGGCATGAGCGCGGCCAGGGCCACCAGCTTCTCGATCGAACCTTCGAACAGGCCGATGACCCGCGAAGCGATGAAGGCGGTGATGAGATTGGTGGCGAGCCAGGTCCAGCGGTTGCCCACCGATTTCCACACCGAGGCGAAGACATCCTCGTCTTCGCGCAGACCGGCCATGTTGAGAACTTCGCTCTCGCTCTCCTCGCGGATCAGGTCGACCATCTCGTCGATGGTGAGACGCCCGATCAGCTTGCCGTTCTTGTCCACCACGGGCGCGGAGACCAAGTCGTAGCGCTCGAACGCCTGGGCAGCGTCGTAGGCATCCCCGTCGGGATGGAAGGCCACCGCCTCCTTGGCCATGACGTCGGCCACCAGCTTTTCCGGATCGTTGACCAGCAGGCGCTTGATCGGCAGGACGCCCTTGAGGATGCTGTCATTGTCGACGACGAACAGCTTGTCGGTGTGGTCGGGCAGCTCCTTGAGCCGCCGCAGGTAGCGCAGCACCACTTCCAGGGCGACGTCGTCACGGATGGTCACCATCTCGAAGTCCATCAGGGCACCGACCTGGTCCTCGTCGTAGGACAGGGCGGAACGCACGCGCTCGCGCTGCTGGGCGTCGAGGGCTTCCATGAGCTCATGGACCACATCGCGCGGCAGGTCCGGCGCCAGGTCGGCGAGCTCGTCGGCATCGAGCTGGCCGGCCACCGCCAGGATCTCCTGATCGTCCATGTCGGCGATCAGGGTCTCGCGGACCGCGTCCGAGACTTCGAGCAGGATCTCGCCGTCGCGTTCGGTCTTGACCAGCCCCCAGACGGTCAGCCGATCTTCCTGCGGCAAGGCTTCCAGGATGAAGGCGACGTCGGCCGGGTGCAGCTCGTCCAGGCGCGCGCGCAGCTCTTCGAGGCCTTCCTCGGGAATATCGGCGGGGGATACGGGGCCGCGGTCCTGGTCTTCACGCGCCTCGACGGCGAGGTCGTAGCGCTCCAGCAACTCGACGACCTGGGCGAGCCGCTCTTGCAGCGTCTCGTGGGGCTTTCTGATCTCTGCTTCGTTCACTACGGTCATAGCGCACTCCGGCCCGCCGGCGGAGCACACCGACGAACCCTATCTCAACAACGGGACGAAAAAGGCGATTGAGTGTTGACTGGGTAAGTCCATAAGGGGGATGACCACTGCCCCGGCGGGGCTGACGGCGGGGATGATACACCGGACCGCTTACGGGTGCGAAGGCAAAAGGTTTTCAAAACAGCTATTTGCAAGGCTCCAGGCGGGTGTGAACACAGTGCCCCACCCCTCGTCGCGAGCCCCCCGCTCCGCTAAGCTTGAGCCCCTACGTCAAGGAGGACGTCCCATGAAGAAGCTGCTCGTACTCGGCCTGTTGCTGGGCTGCACCACCGCGCCAGCGGCCACGGTGTATCGCTGCGAAGATGCCGCCGGCCATGTCACCTTTTCCGCCACGGGCTGCGCCCCGGACAGCGATAGCAACCTGCAGCGTGCGGACAATCCTCGTCCGGGCGGCGCCAAGCCCACCCTGATGGCGAAACCGAAAGCCGCGCCCCGCAAGCGCAAGGCACAGGAGCCGACGGTAGTCGCCGCCAAGACGGATGGGTGCGGTGACCTGCTCAGCGCCAGCGAAAGGCGCCAGGCGATCATTCGGGGGCAGGTGAAGGCCGGCATGAGCCGCGCGGACGTGGAGAACGCCCTGGGCCAACCACAACGGATCTCCCAGTTGGATACCCTGACTCGCTATCACTACGAGGCGCGCCAGCGCAAGGAGCGCTCGCGTCTGGTGACCTTCGACGAGCACGGCTGCGTGCGTCGGCGCTGACGCACGCAACCGCTCGGGACGCGTCAGAGCACGGCGCGAGGATAGGAGCCGAGGACCTTGAGCGCGACGGCGCTGGCAGATAGTCGCTCCAGGACGTCGCGGATCAACGGATCGGCCTGGTGGCCGACGAAGTCGATGAAGAAGACATAGGTCCACTTGCCGCTGCGCGAAGGGCGCGTCTCGATGCGACTCAGGTCGATGTTGTTGGCGTGGAACGGCAGCAGCAGCTCGTGCAGGGCGCCCGGCTTGTTCTGCATGGAGACGATGATGGAGGTCTTGTCGTCGCCACTGGGCGGCACGTCCTGGTTGCCGATGATGAGGAAGCGCGTTGAGTTGTCCGGCCGATCCTCGATCTTCTGCTGTACCGGGGTCAGGCCGTAGAGCGAGGCCGCCATGTCGCCGGCGATGGCCGCGCTGTTCCACTCCCCTTTCACCCGCCGCGCCGCTTCGGCGTTGCTGGCCACCGCCACCCGCTCGACGCTCGGGTAGTAGGAATCCAGCCACTTGCGGCACTGGGCCAGCGACTGGGCATGGGAATAGATGCGGGTGATGCTGTCGGCCTTGGTGTTCTCGCCGATCAGCAGGTGGTGGTGGATGCGCAGCTCCACCTCGCCGCAGATGGACAGGTTGTGTTCGAGGAAGCTATCCAAGGTGTGGTTGACCGCGCCCTCGGTGGAATTCTCCACCGGCACCACGCCGAACTGGGAGGCGCCGGCGGCGACCTCGCGGAACACCTCGTCGATCGCGGCCATGGGCCGCGTCACCACGGCCTTGCCGAAGTGCTTGAGCGCAGCGGCCTGGGAGAAGGTGCCTTCCGGGCCGAGGTAGGCCACGTGCAGCGGCTCTTCCAGGGCCAGGCAGCAGGACATGATCTCGCGAAACAGCCGCGCCATGTCCTCGTTGCCCACCGGACCGCTGTTACGCTCCATCACCCGCTTGAGGACCTGGGCCTCGCGCTCGGGTCGATAGAACACGGGCTTCTCGCCCTCCGCCAGCGTCTTCATCTTGACCCGTGCCACGTCCTGGGCGCAGCGGGCGCGTTCGCTGATCAGCTCCTGGATGCGTTCGTCCAGACTGTCGATCCGCAGGCGCAGGGCCTTGAGCTCGTGTTCCGACATCGTCAGCCGTGCTCCTTCTCGAATTCGGCCAGATAGGTCACCAGGGCCTGGACGGCCTCCAGGGTGACGGCATTGTAGATGGAGGCACGCATGCCACCCACCGAACGGTGTCCCTGAAGATACAGCAGTCCGCGCTCGTCGGCGCCCTTGAGGAAGGCCTTGTCCAGGCGTTCGTCGGCCAGGCGGAAGGGCACGTTCATCCAGGAGCGGTCGTTCTTGGCGATGGGGTTGCTGTAGAAGTCGCTGGCATCGATGAAGCCGTACAGCAGGTCCTTCTTCTGGCGATTCAGGCGCTCCATGGCGGGCAGTCCGCCCTGTTCCTTGAGCCACTTGAACACCAAGCCAGACAGGTACCAGGAGAAGGTCGCCGGGGTGTTGTACATGGAGCCGTTGTCGGCTTCGACCTTGTAGTCCAAGAGCGTCGGACAGGCGGCGCGGGCGCGACCCAGCAGGTCCTCGCGGACGATCACCACCACCAGGCCGCTGGGGCCGATGTTCTTCTGGGCACCGGCGTAGATCAGGCCGAAGCGCGAGACGTCCAGCGGGCGCGACAGGATATCGGAAGAGGCATCCGCCACCAGGGGCACGTCACCGACCTCGGGAATCCAGTCGAACTCCAGGCCGCCGATGGTCTCGTTGGGCGTGTAGTGGACGTAGGCGGCGTCCTTGGACAGCTGCCATTCGTTCTGCCCGGGAATGGCGAAGTAGTCGTAGTGCTTGGCGCTGGCGGCGACGTTGACGGCGCCATAGTGCTGCGCCTGCTCGATGGCCTTGCGCGACCAGATGCCGGTGTCGATGTAGTCGGCCTTGCCGCCCTCTGGCATCAGGTTCATCGCCAACTGGGCGAACTGCAGGCTGGCGCCGCCCTGGAGGAACAGCACCTTGTAGTCGCTGGGGATGACCAGCAACTCGCGCAGGTCGACTTCGGCCTGGCTCGAGATGGCGGTGAAGTCCTCACCGCGGTGGCTCATCTCCATCACCGACAGGCCACGCCCCTGCCAATCCAGCAGATCGGCCTGAGCCTGGCGCAGCACCGCTTCGGGCAGGGCCGCCGGACCGGCGCAGAAGTTGTAGGCACGCTTGCTCATCGCTCGTCATCCTCGTCGGGAAGGTCATCGCTCGGCACGTCGCTGGCGCCGGGCAGGACATCGTCCTGGTCCGGCTCGTGGCTGTCGACGGGCAATTCCTTGTCCAGCACCTCGCCGTCCAGTTCGGCTTCGTGGTCCAGCAGCTCCTCGTCCACCGAAGGCTCCTGCACCCGCTCCAGGCCGACCAGTTTCTCACCGTTGCCGAGCTTGATCAGGGTCACGCCCTGGGTGTTGCGCCCGGTGCGGGAGATGCCTTCGACCGGCGTCCGCACCAGGGTGCCCTGGTCGGAGATGAGCATGATCTCCTCGCCCTCGAGCACCTGGATGGCGCCGATCAGCGGGCCGTTACGCTCGTTGATGACCATGGCGATCACGCCCTGGCCTCCGCGGCCACGCTGCGGGTATTCGGCCATGGCGGTGCGCTTGCCGAAACCGTTGAGGCTGGCGGTGAGGATCTCGGCGCCCGGCTCGGGGATCAGCATGGAGATCAGCCGCTGGCCTTCGGCCAGGCGCATGCCGCGCACGCCGCGGGCGGTACGGCCCATGGTGCGCACATGGCGCTCCTTGAAGCGGATGACCTTGCCACCGTCGGAAAACAGCATGACTTCGCGGGCGCCATCGGTGATGGCAGCGGCGATCAGGCTGTCGCCCTCTTCCAGCTTCAGCGCGATCAGGCCGTTGCTGCGCGGGCGGCTGAACTGCACCAGCGGGGTCTTCTTCACGGTGCCGTTGCGGGTCGCCATGAAGATATAGGCCCCGGTGGGCTCGTCCTGGCCCGCCTCGAGGAGCTCGCCCTCTTCGCCTTCGACCTCGGCCTCGACGTCGTCTTCCACCAGCACGGCGTCTTCGATGTCCAGGTTGTCGTCCTGCTCGCCCAGGTCCTCGTCACCCGCGGGCGCCTGCTGGCGCACGGCCTCAAGGTCCACCGGCAGCATGGCGGTGATGCGCTCGCCTTCGGCCAGCGGCAGCAGGTTGACCAGCGGACGGCCGCGGGCAACACGGGAGGCCTCGGGGATCTCGTAGGTACGCTTCCAGTAGACCTTGCCCAGGCTGGAGAACAACAGCAGGGTGGTGTGGCTGTTGGCGACCAGCAGGTGTTCGATGTAGTCCTCGTCCTTGACCGCCGAGGCCGAGCGGCCGCGACCGCCGCGGCGCTGGGCCTGGTAGGCGTGCAGCGGCTGGGACTTGGCGTAGCCGCCATGGGAGATGGTGACGACGCGGTCTTCCTCGGTGATGAGGTCGGCGATGGTCAGGTCCACGTGGGAGGCGACGATCTCGGTACGACGCTTGTCGCCGAACTCGGCCTTGACCTTCTCCAGCTCCTCACGGATGACTTCCATCAGCCGCTCGGGGTTGGTGAGGATGCGGATCAGCTCGCCGATCTGCTGCAGGATCTCCTGGTACTCGGCGATGAGCTTCTCGTGCTCCAGGCCGGTCAGGCGATGCAGGCGCAGGTCGAGGATGGCCTGGGCCTGTTCGGGCGAGAGGTGATACTTGCCCTCGTGCAGGCCGTACTGCTCCGGCAGCTCGTCCGGGCGGCAGGAATCGGCCCCGGCGCGCTCGACCATCTCGCGGACCGCACTGGACTCCCAGGGCGTGGCGATCAGGCGTTCCTTGGCTTCGGCCGGCGTGGGCGAGGTCTTGATCAGCTCGATGACCGGATCGATGTTGGACAGGGCGACCGCCTGGCCTTCGAGGATGTGGCCACGCTCGCGCGCCTTGCGCAATTCGTAGACGGTCCGCCGGGTCACCACTTCGCGACGGTGGCGAATGAAGGCTTCCAGCAGTTCCTTGAGGTTCAGGGTGCGCGGCTGGCCGTCGAGCAGGGCCACCACGTTGATGCCGAACACCGTCTGCAGCTGGGTCTGGGCGTAGAGGTTGTTGAGCACCACCTCGGGGGTCTCGCCGCGACGCAACTCGATGACCACGCGCATACCGTCCTTGTCGGACTCGTCGCGCAGCTCGGTGATGCCTTCGATCTTCTTCTCTTTCACCAGCTCGGCGATCTTTTCGATCAGCCGCGCCTTGTTGAGCTGGTAGGGCAGCTCGGTGATGACGATCTGCTGGCGATTGGCGCTCTTGTCGATGTCCTCGACCTCGGCGCGGGCCCGCACATAGATGCGGCCACGGCCGGTACGGTAGGCCTCGATGATGCCGGCGCGACCGTTGATGATGCCCGCGGTGGGGAAGTCCGGACCGGGGATGTACTGCATCAGGTCGTCGACGGTCAGCTCGCTGTTCTCGATCAGCGCCAGGCAGCCGTCGATCACCTCGCCTAGGTTGTGCGGCGGGATGTTGGTGGCCATGCCGACCGCGATGCCGCTGGAACCGTTGACCAGCAGGTTGGGGATGCGCGTGGGCATCACCGCCGGGATCTGCTCGGTGCCGTCGTAGTTGGGCACCCAGTCGACGGTTTCCTTGTCCAGGTCGGCCAGCAGCTCGTGGGCGAGCTTGGACATCCGCACTTCGGTGTAACGCATGGCCGCGGCGTTGTCGCCGTCCACCGAACCGAAGTTGCCCTGGCCATCCACCAGCATGTAGCGCAGCGAGAAGGGCTGCGCCATCCGCACGATGGTGTCGTAGACGGCGGTGTCGCCGTGGGGGTGGTATTTACCGATCACGTCACCCACCACACGGGCGGATTTCTTGTACGGCTTGTTCCAGTCGTTGCCCAGCTCGCTCATGGCGTAGAGCACACGCCGGTGCACCGGCTTGAGGCCGTCGCGCACATCCGGCAGGGCCCGGCCGACGATGACGCTCATCGCGTAGTCGAGGTACGACTGTCGCAATTCGTCTTCGATATTGACCGGGAGGATTTCTTTGGCCAGTTCACCCATGAGAAGCCTGGTTCCTTCTGATCTGAAAAGCGCTAGAGCTCGTCCGCACATCGGCCGAGCCTGATATAGGAGAGGCGAAAGCCCGTCTGGCGGCACCTGCCACCGGCGGCGCAAAGGGCGCTCCGACCGGTTTCCAGCACTGCATCACCGCCTGCCGAGGGCTTTCGAACGAAGCCTGTGCAAAGAGCGAAATTCTAACACATTCAGGGATGTATCCGCCCCTGGCGATCATCTCAATGCAGGCGTCGGCGATTCATCAGCTCGGCCATCTTCTTGGCATCCGGCCGCTCCACCACGCCGCGCTCGGTGACGATGGCGTCGATGAGATCGGCCGGGGTGACGTCGAACACCGGATTGAAGGCCTCCACGCCGGCGGCGATGCGTTGCCCACCCACTTCCAGCAGCTCATGACCGGCGCGCTCCTCGATGGGGATGTCGTCACCGGACGCGAGTTTCATATCGATGGTGGAACTGGGCGCCACCACCATGAAGCGCACCCCGTGGTGCATGGCGATGACCGCCAGGTTGTAGGTGCCGATCTTGTTGGCCACGTCGCCGTTGGCAGTGATGCGATCGGCACCGACGATCACCCAGGCGACGTTGCGCGTCTTCATCAGGTGCGCCGCGGCGGCGTCGGCGTTGAGGCTGACCGGGATGCCCTCCCCGGCCAACTCCCAGGCGGTCAGACGCGAGCCCTGCAGCCAGGGGCGGGTCTCGTCGGCGTGGACGCATTCCACCAGGCCATCCAGGTGCGCCGCGCGCAGCACGCCCAGGGCGGTGCCGAAGCCGCCGGTGGCGAGGGCGCCGGTGTTGCAGTGGGTAAGGAAGGTCTGCTTGCTGGTGTCATGCTTGCGGATCAGTTCCACCCCCAACTGGGCCATGGTCAGGTTGGCTTCGCGATCGCTCAGGTGGATGGCCACGGCTTCCGCCTCGAGTGCCGCCAAGGCCCCTGCGCCGGACGCCCGCGCCAGTCGCTCACGCATGCGGTTGAGCGCCCAGAACAGATTGACGGCGGTGGGACGCGAAGCCGCCAGCAATTCGAAGTCGGCGCTCAAGGTCTCTTCCCAGTCTTCACCGGCCGCCGCACGTTGCCGCGCGCCCAGCACCACGCCATAGGCGGCGCTGATGCCGATGGCGGGCGCGCCTCGTACCAGCATGTCGCGGATGGCCTGGGCCACCTCGGCGGCGCCATGACAGGCGACCCAGTGTTCGCGCAGCGGCAACAGGCGCTGGTCGAGCAGGTGCAGGGCACCGTCCCGCCAGTCGATCGCCTTGACCTTTTCCGCCGCCAGCAGACGCTCTCGCATGATCTCTCCTCGACCTGAATCTGTAGCCCGCCAGTATACCGGCATCGGCGCGCGGATTTAGCGGTAGCGCCGCAAGGACCGCTATACTGCCGGTTCGCCCCTCACGGAACCGCCGCAGATGCCCACCCCCGCGCCCCTGGACCTGTTGTTGCTCCCCAGCTGGATAGTGCCGGTAGAACCCGCGGGAGTGGTCCTGCGCGACTATGCCCTGGGCGTGCGCGATGGCTGCATCGCCCTGCTCGCCCCGCGTGCCGACGCCTTGCGTCATCCAGCCAAGGAAACCCGGGAGCTGCCCGGCAAGGTGCTGATCCCCGGACTGATCAACGCCCACGGCCATGCCGCCATGACGCTCTTCCGCGGCCTGGCCGACGACCTGCCGCTGCAGACCTGGCTGCAGGACCACATCTGGCCCGCCGAGGGTCGCTGGGTCGACGAGGACTTCGTCCGCGACGGTACCACCCTGGCCATCGCCGAGCAGATCCGCGGCGGCATCACCTGCTTCTCGGACATGTACTTCTATCCCCAGGTGGCCTGCGAGGCGATCCATCGCACCGGGGTGCGCGCCCAGGTCTGCCTGCCGATCCTCGACTTCCCGATTCCCGGCGCCCGTACCGCCGACGACATGATCCGTCGCGGCCTGGAGCTGTTCGACGACATGAAGCTGCACGAGCGCATCAGCGTGGCCTTCGGTCCCCATGCGCCCTACACCGTGGGCGATGCCAAGCTCGAGGAGATCCTGGTGCTGGCCGAGCAGTTGCAGGCGCCGATCCAGATGCACGTCCACGAGACCGCCTTCGAAGTGGAGCAGGCGCTGCAGCAGACCGGCGAGCGGCCGCTCAGCCGGCTACGACGCCTGGGCCTGCTCGGCCCGCGTTTCCAGGCCGTGCACATGACCCAGGTGGACGACGAGGATCTGGAAAATCTCGTCGAGACCAACAGCCACGTCATCCACAGCCCGGAATCCAATCTCAAGCTGGCCAGCGGCTTCTGCCCGGTGGAGCGCCTCCGGCAGGCCGGCGTCAACGTCGCCATCGGTACCGACGGCGCCGCCAGCAATAACGACCTCGACCTGCTCGGCGAGACTCGCACCGCCGCTCTGCTGGCCAAGGCGGTCGCCGGCTCGGCCACCGCCCTGGACGCCCATGGCGCCCTGCGCATGGCCACCCTCAATGGCGCCCGCGCCCTGGGCCTGGAGCGCTGCCTGGGGTCGCTGGAAGTGGGCAAGGCGGCCGACCTGACCGCCGTCGACCTCAGCGGTCTCGCCCAGCAACCGCTCTACGACCCCGTCTCGCAACTCATCTACGCCACTGGCCGGGACCGCGTCAGCGACGTCTGGGTCGGTGGCGTACCGCTGCTGCGCCAGGGCGAACTCGTCCGCCTGGACGAGGCCGAACTCATAGCCAATGCGCAGCAGTGGGCCACCCGTATCCAGCAGGGCGCCTGACGCGCCCCGCTCCCCTTGCCTCTGGAGAATCCCATGTCCAACGTCGATAACGCCGAGATCGCCAAGTTCGAGGCCCTCGCCTACCGCTGGTGGGACCGCGAGAGCGAATTCAAGCCGCTACACGACATCAACCCGCTGCGCGTCAACTGGATCGACCAGCACGCGGGCCTCGCCGGCAAGAAGGTGCTGGACGTCGGCTGCGGTGGCGGCATCCTCAGCGAGGCCATGGCCCAGCGCGGCGCCCAGGTGACCGGCATCGACATGGCCGAGGCCCCCCTCGCCGTGGCTCGCCTGCACCAGCTGGAGTCCGGCGTGCCGGTGGAGTACATCCAGGAAACCACCGAGGACCACGCGCGCAAGCACGCCGGCACCTATGACGTGGTGACCTGCCTGGAGATGCTCGAACACGTGCCGGACCCCGCCTCGGTGATCCAGGCCTGCCACGACCTGGTCAAGCCGGGCGGCCAGGTGTTCTTCTCCACCATCAATCGCAATCCCAAGGCCTACCTGTTCGCCATCGTCGGCGCCGAATACGTGCTGCGCCTGCTGCCACGCGGCACCCACGACTTCCGCAAGTTCATCCGCCCCTCGGAACTGGGCGCCTGGGCGCGCGCCGCCGGCCTCAATGTGCGCGACATCATCGGCCTCACCTACAACCCGCTGACCAAGAGATACAAGCTGGAAGGCGACGTGACGGTGAACTACATGGTGCGCACCCAGCGCGAGGATTGATCCATGCGTCTGCAAGCGGTCCTCTTCGACATGGACGGCACCCTGCTGGACACGGCGCCGGATTTCATCGCCATCCTCCAGGCCATGCGCCAGGACCAGGGTCTCCCACCTGCCGATGAAGCCCGCCTGCGCGGCGTCATCTCCGGCGGCGCCAAGGCCATGATCCTGGCTGGCTTCGAGGTTGATCCCCTGGGTGCCGAGCTAGAACCTCTGCGCCTGGAATTCCTCGAGCGCTACCAGGAGCACTGCGCGGTCCATACCCGGCTATTCGAGGGCATGGACGAGATCCTGCGCGATCTGGAGTCCGCCCGGCTGCGCTGGGGCGTGGTGACCAACAAGCCGGTGCGCTTCGCCGAGCCGATCATGCAGCGCCTGGGCCTGGCCGAGCGCTCGGCCTGCCTGGTCTGCCCGGATCACGTCACCCGCAGCAAGCCGGACCCGGAGATGGTGCTGCTGGCTTGCCAGCAACTGGAGGTCGCCCCCCAGGCCGCCCTCTTCATCGGCGACGACCTGCGCGACATCGAGTCCGGTCGCGCGGCGGGCAGCAAGACGGTCGCGGCGCGCTACGGCTACATCCACCCCGATGACCGTCCGGAGCATTGGGGCGCCGATGCCATCATCGACCACCCGCTGGACTTGCGCCCCCTGCTCGATCGCGCCCTGTGCGGTTGCTAGGAAATTCCATGTTCGACTACCACGCCCCAGCCGACCTGCTCCGAGATCGCATCATCCTGATCACCGGGGCCAACCGCGGCATAGGGGCGGCCCTGGCCAAGGGCTGTGCCACGCTCGGTGCACGAGTCATCCTCCAGGGGCGCGATGCCGCGGCCCTGGATCGGGTGCGCGATGACATCCTCGCCAGCGGTGGCCCGGCCGCCGCAACGCTGGTGCTGGACCTCGAGCAAGCCGAGGCGACCACCTACGCCACGGTAGCCCAGCGGCTGCAAGCGGAATTCGGTCGGCTCGACGGCCTGGTGCACAATGCCGGTCTGCTCGGCCCGCGCGTGCCGCTGGAAAGTACGTCCCCAGCGGCGCTGGCGCAGGTCATGCAGGTCAATGTGCACGCCGGTTTCGCCCTCACCCAGGCGCTGCTGCCATTGCTCAGGGCGTCAGCCGACGCCTCGGTGATCTTCACGTCGAGCAGTGTCGGGCGCAAGGGGCGGGCCGGCTGGGGCGCCTATTCGGTATCCAAGTTCGCCACCGAATGCCTGATGCAGGTCTGGGCCGAGGAGCTGGCGGACGCCGGCATTCGGGTCAACAGCGTCAACCCGGGCGGTACCCGTACCGCCATGCGGGCAGCGGCCTATCCCGCGGAGGATCCTGCCCGAGTGCCCGCGCCAGAGGCCATCTTGCCGGTCTATCTCTACTTGCTCGGTTCCGCGAGTCGCGGCACCACCGGGCAGGCACTCAACGCCCAGTGATGCCGCCCTGCTAGACGCGGAAGCGACGGACCAGCTTGGTGAGCTCGTCGCCCAAATCGGCCAGTTCGCGACTGGCCAAGGCGGTCGCCGCCATCACCTCGCTGGTTTGATCGGCACCGTCGCGAATCCGCGTCACGTTGACCGCGACCTCTTCCGCCACCGCGCTCTGCTGTACGGCCGCGGCGGCAATCTGCTGATTCTTCTGCTGGATGCTGGCCACCGCCGTGGCGATCTCGTCGAACGCCTGCCGGGTATCGGTTGCATTGGTTACGGTACCGGACAGTAGCTGCTCGCTCTGCTGCATCCGATCGACTGCCTCGTTGCTGCCCCGCTGCAGCACGGAGATGAGCTGTTCGATCTCGATGCTGGATTGCTGCGTCCGCTTCGCCAGGGCGCGCACCTCGTCGGCGACCACGGCGAACCCACGCCCCTGGTCACCGGCACGGGCGGCTTCGATGGCGGCGTTCAGCGCCAGTAGGTTGGTCTGTTCGGCCACGGCCTTGATCACGTCGAGCACGGCGCTGATCGCCTGGCTGTCACGGGAGACAGCCTGCAGGCTTTCAGCAGCCGCGCGCACGTCCACCCCCAGCGTCTCGATGCCAGCCAGACTCCTGCCCACCACGGCCTGGCCATCGTTCACCCGACGCTCGGCCTGGTCCACGGCGCCCGCGGCGCCTTCGGCATCCTCGGCGACGCTATGGGCGGTCGCGGCCAGTTGCGCCATGGCGGCGGCCACCTGGTCGGTTTCCTCGCGCTGACGCGTCATGCCCAGCTGGGCCTCGCGCGCCTGCTCGGCCAGCGCCTCGGCGGCCTGGCCGAGACGAGCGATGCCGCTCTGCAACTGCAGGACCATGCCGCGCAAGGCGGCTACCATGCTGGCGCTGGAGCGCTGCAATTGGCCGATCTCGTCGCCGCGATCCACCTTCAGGTCGACATCCAGCTCGCCCTCGGCGATCCGCTCGGCGGCGGCAATCACCTTGCGCAGTGGCCGCACGATGGCCAGCGTGATGAAAACCGCCGCGAGCGTCCCGACGACCAGCGCCAGCAGTGCGATACCGGCGATGGCCAGCATGCGCTTGGCCATCATCGCCTGCAGTTCGGCTTCCTGCTGCCCATAGAGGGCATCGACGCGCTGCACGGCGGTGTCGGCCAGGGTGGTGATGCCCGCGCCGGCAGTTTGCTCCTTGGCCAGTACAGCGGCGTAGTCGCCCAGGCGAGCGGTGAATTCCTTGATGTTGGTGGAGACGTCCTGGATGACCGAGGAATAGGCCGGATCGGTCAGTTGGGGCTCCACCTTGGCCAGTTGCGCCAGGGCAGCCGCGGCCGAGGGCAGCGGCGAGTCGTCCACGGCGGACTTGCTCGCCCGGGCCTGGGCCTCGTCCAGGCTCTTGAGCATCAACCGATAGAGTTCGCCCACCTGCTGGGAGAGTGCGAGCAACTCGGCGCCCTGCTTGCCCTGGGAGTCGCGCAGGGCGTAGGTGCCGTCATCCAGCAGGCCGGACTGCAGGATGTCCAGGCTGTTGGCCGCGCCCTCGACGAGGAAGGTCGCCCCCTCCATGGCCAGGCGCCGCGAGGTGTTGAGTCTTTCGAATTCGGTGAAGGCCGCGCCGTAGGCCTTGATGGTCTCCATGGCGGCGTTGACGCCTGCCGCGTCGGCGCCGCTCACCTCGCCGGAGAGCTTGGCGAGCCCTTCGAGGACGCCGGGCAGGGCCTTTTGCAAATGCTCTGAAAGCGCCTTGTCGCCGGTGAGGCGAAAGCCCTGCTCCAGCGCCCGGACCTGCATCATCTGGCGATTGATCGCCGCCATGTCCTTGAGAGAGCCGAAGCGGTGCTCGACATCCTTGAGGGCGAGACCGCCCTGGATGGCGACCACCAGGGTCAGCAGCAGGACCAGTCCGAAGCCGACCGCCAGTTTCGTCGCGGTGAGCCAGTTGGCCAGCCGATACCTCGCCATCCCGTCCATAAGGCCCCCTCCAAAAGAATCAGTTCTACACTGACTTTCGCCAGGGGAGACTGATTCTTGAGGCGCTGGCAGACCAAAACGCCGCTATCCGTCGCGAGCGGTTAAGTACGAGTCGCTTTCGATGCTGGCACTAGGCTATCTGTCTGACTTTTATCGCCCGGCGCGGGACTCCCGAATGTAGAAACGCGCCTTTTCCGCATTCTTCACGCAGCCATCGTAGGCCTCGACCTGCTGCTGCGTCTTGGCCGTGGACAGCAGCGCGAGCGCCTTGGAATAGCTCACCGTGCCGGAAAACCCCTCGGCCTTGGCCAGGTCCAGTTCCTGCCAGGCGGAACGGGTCTGGCTGGCACAGCTGTCACGATTGACCACCTTGCCCGAACAGCCGGCGAGCACGGCGAGTGCCAGGGCGGCAGACACCACGGGGACCAGTTTCGACTTCATCTTCTTCTCCTTGCGAGCTGAGGCGACTAGCCGAAAGCGCCGGATAGTCGCTGCGTAGACCGCTTTCGCGCGGCGCTGTTCAGCCGGCGCGGCGCAGATAGTCGACCACCGCGGCCTGATCGCCACTGAACACCACGCGGGAGGCCTTGCTCTCGCGCTGGTAGGCGTACATGGGGTCGTAGTATTCCGCCAGCAGGCCCTCGATCCAGCCGCGATGCGCGGCCACGTCGCCCGAGCGTTCCTGCTCGACCAGGGCCGCCTCCAGGATGGCCGCCAGTCGCTGGAAGCGTTCGCCACCCAGCCGCTTGGCGATGCCGGAGAGACTCTTGCGCAACTGCTCGGCGAACAGTGCGAAGCCCTGCTCCGGTCCGTGCAGGGCAATGAACTCCGCCGCCAGGTCGACGACGTAGTCGCGCAGGATGCGTTCGACGCGATTCTCCCGACTGTCTTCCAGCCAGACCAGCGGGAACTGCTGCATGCCCTGATGCAGTTCCAGCGGCAGCGAGCAGCGGCCGACCAGGCGCGATTCGTCCTCCAAGACGAACGACGTCTGTCCGGCATGGCGGCGCCGCAGCAGGTCGATGGCCAGGCGATTCTCGAAATCGATCTGCCCCGGCTGCGGCGTGGCGCGCTTGCCGAAACTGGAGCCGCGGTGATTGGCGTGGCCTTCGAGATCGACGGCATTGGCGAGCTGGGCGACTACCTCGGTCTTGCCGGTGCCGGTCATGCCGCCCACCACGACGAAGCGACACTCGGCGAGCGCCTGTTGCAGCGTCTCGATCAGGAAGGTCCGCATAGCCTTGTAGCCACCCACCACCCGTGGATAGGCGATGCCGCCCTCGCTGCGCAGCCACTGCTGGCTGATCTGCGAGCGCAGGCCGCCACGGAAGCAATACAGATAACCCTCCGGATGGGCCTGGGCGAAGGCGGCCCAGGCCTGGATACGCTGCTCTTTCACCGCGCCGGACACCAGTTGATGACCCAGCTCCAGCGCTGCCTGCTGGCCCTGCTGCTTGTAGCGGGTGCCGACGCGCTGGCGCTCCAGGTCGTTCATCAATGGCAGGTTGGTGGCCATGGGAAAGGCGCCCTTGGCGAACTCCACCGGGGCGCGCACATCGATCAGCGGCACCTCGCTCAGGAACAGCGCCCGCAGGTCACGGGCATCCTCACGCTGGGTCATCAGGCCACCTCGACCGCATGGGCGCGCCGGGCCACCAGCCGGCCGATGGGCCGTAGGGCCAGGCCCTGCTCGGCAGCCACCGCCTGGAACTCCGCCTCACCCTCGGGCGCGACGGCCACCAGCAGGCCGCCGCTGGTCTGGGGATCGCACAGCAGCTGGCGACGGCGCTCGTCGAGCGGGGCGATGCGGGCGCCGTAGCTGTCGAAGTTGCGCTCCGTCCCGCCGGGGACGCAGCCCTGGTCGAGATAGAAGTCCACCCCCGGCAACTGGGGGATGGCGGCGCAGTCGAGCTCCGCGGTCAGGCCGCTGCCATCGGCCATTTCCACCAGGTGGCCGAGCAGGCCGAAGCCGGTGACGTCGGTCATCGCCGTGACCCCCGCCAGGCGCCCGAAGCGGCTGCCGGGACGGTTGAGCTGGCACATGGTGTCACGCGCCAGGTGCTGGTCGGCCGGCCGCAGCAGGGCCCGCTTCTCGGCGGTGGTGAGGATGCCGATGCCCAGCGGCTTGGTCAGGTAGAGACGGCTGCCCAGGGTCGCGGTGTCGTTGCGCTTGAGATGGCGCTTTTCGACGATACCGGTGACCGCCAGGCCGAAGATCGGCTCGGGGGCATCGATGGAATGTCCGCCCGCCAGTGGGATGCCCGCGTCGTCGCACACCCGGCGCCCGCCGGCGATGACCTCACGGGCCACCTCGGGCGGCAGCAGGTTGACCGGCCAGCCGAGGATGGCGATGGCCAGCAGGGGATCGCCGCCCATGGCATAGATGTCGCTGATCGCATTGGTGGCGGCGATGCGGCCGAAGTCGAAGGGATCGTCGACGATGGGCATGAAGAAATCGGTGGTGGACACCACGCCCCGCTCCTCGTCCAGGCCGTACACCGCGGCATCGTCGCGCGAGGCGTTGCCGACCCAGAGGCGCGGGTCCAGGTGCTGGGCACCGCTCCCCGCCAGGATGGTCTCCAGGGTCTTGGGAGCGATCTTGCAACCACAACCGGCGCCGTGGCTGTATTGGGTAAGGCGAATGGGATGGGACATGGGTACTCCGGATCAGCGTGGCACTCGGTCGACGAGCAGCGCGAAGGGTCGTCATAGTAGCAAAAGCCCGCCCAGCGGCGGCGAGGGCCACGCCTAGCAGATCGCCGGACAAAGCAAAAGGCCTGTTTTTCGGCGGTAATCCACAGTTGCTGTGGATAACCTCGTGGAAAACCTCCGACCGACCCCGGACAAGCGAGCGGGGATGCGGCGATGAACGATCTGGCGATTTTTTAGCCGCCCCTCCGACTATTTTTTTTCCGTGCAGGGTGGCGGTCGAAGGCGCCGTGCGTTATGGCCAGACTGAGCTAGCATTGGCGGTTTCCGTCATCGCAACCTTCCGCATGTCCTCTTCCAACCTTTCCTGCCGTTCGCCGTGGCAACGCGGTCTGCTGCTCGCCAGCCTCATGCTCATCGCCCTCAACCTGCGCCCGGCGCTGTCGAGCCTGGCGCCCCTGTTGCGCCAGATCGAAAGCAGCACCGGTCTCTCCAGCAGCGCCATCGGGTTGCTCACCACCCTGCCCGTCCTCTGCCTGGGCCTGTTCGCGCCCCTGGCGCCGCGCCTGGCCCGCCGCTGGGGCAGCGAACGCGCCCTCGGCGCCATCCTGGCGCTGCTGGCAGGCGGTATCGTCCTGCGCAGCCTGCTGCCGCCCACGGGCCTGTTCCTCGGCAGCCTGATCGCCGGGGCCTGCATCGGCATCCTCGGCGTCCTCCTGCCGGCCCTGGTCAAGCGCGACTTCCCCGCCCAGGCCGGCCAGCTCATGGGCCTCTACACCATGATGCTGTGCATCGGCGCCGCCCTGGCCGCCGGTGCCACCGCCCCGCTGGCCGAGGCCTTCGACGGGCGCTGGCAACCCGCCCTGGCGACCTGGGCGACGGTCGCCCTGGTCGCCCTGCTGGTGTGGCTGCCGCAACTGCGCCAGCCGCCGACAGCGACGTCGCATCGGGGTAACGGGGTCTCCCTGTGGCGCAACCGCCTGGCCTGGCAGATCACCCTCTACATGGGGCTGCAGTCGTCGCTGGCCTACATCGTGTTCGGCTGGCTGCCCACCCTGCTGATGGATCGTGGCCTCGGCACCGTGCAAGCCGGCGTGATGCTGTCGGGCTCGATACTGACCCAACTGGTCAGCGCCTTGACCGCACCCTGGCTCGCGACCCGTGGACGAGACCAACGCCTGGCCATAGTCCTGGTCATGGCCGCTACCCTCGCGGGTCTGCTGGGTTGCCTCTATGCGCCCTTGAACACGCTATGGCTCTGGGCCGTGGTGCTGGGACTGGGCCAGGGCGGCACCTTCAGCCTGGCCCTTGCCCTGCTGGTGCTGCGCTCCCGTGATGCCGAGACCGCCGGACGGCTTTCCGGCATGGCTCAGGGCGCGGGTTACAGCCTGGCGTCCCTCGGTCCACTGCTGGTCGGCATCCTCCACGACGCCACCCAGAGCTGGGCGCCCATGGGCATGCTCTTCACCCTGATCGCCGTGCTGGCTACGCTGTGCGGCCTGGGCGCCGGGCGCACCCGCTACGTCAACGACGTCTAGTGTGGTGTTTCAGACGTTCGCGCAAGAATTGGCGAGTGATTTTTTGGCGGTTCGGCGTTCCGACTGGGCTAGGCGCCGCGACGAGTCATAGCGGGGCGATGGCGATGAGTGGCAACGCCGCCCACGCTCAAAAAGCGCCGTCAACATCGTGTAGATAACGTCTGAAACACCACACTAGGACCGCCGATAGAGACCGGCCGGCCGGCTCGCATCGCTCTGCAGCCGCGCAGCGCGAATGCCCGCCTGGCGCAGGGCATCCTGCCAGGCCTCGGCCTGGGCACCGCCCAGGATCACGGCCACGTCGCCATTGAGTGCCAGGGCCGCGGCCAGCCGCGCCACCCAGGCCTGCTCCGGCGCGGTGGCCAGTATCGGCAGCAGCAGTTGACCGTCACGCTGCAACTCCTTGAGCAGGGTACTGGCGCTGGGCAGCAGCGCGGGTAACGGCTGCGCGGACTGCAGGCGCTCGGCATGCAGGTAGCCGCGTCTATTGCCGCGGGTGATGCCATAGAGCGTCAGCACCGTCTGAGGTTCGGCCAACTGCAGCACCAGCAGCCCTTGCTGATCATCGGGGCCATAGAGCATGGCCTCACCAAGGATGCTGTTGGCGATGACGTTGCTGGCACCGCAGTCGCGCCCTTCGCACCAATAGAGCAGCGTCGCGCCGTGCTGCTGGAGGCGTTGGCGCTCGGTATCGAGGCGCGCCAGCGGCGGGTGACCGCTGGCCAGCTCGAACGTCTGGGCCTGCAGTTCGCCCTCGACCTGCAGCGAATCCTCCAGCCGCAGCCGGCCGCCGATGCGGCTGGCCGGCCCCAGCGGATAGAGGCGCTCCGTCACGGCCGGTCCGCTCTCGCGGACGAGCTGCGCGTGGTCGAAAGGTTCGAGTTCGGCCATCACGGCAGCCTGTACCCCGCCCAGGGACGACAACAGGCCCACCAGCAGCACACGGCGGATAAGGATGAGAGATGGATCACAATGACGGCTAGGCATGCCGCATTATTCAGGCAGCCCGCCCGTGGCGGCAAAGAAGGCATTGAAACAATCTGCGACGGCCGCGGCACCCTCCTCATCGTCGAGGTGCAGATGATGGCCACCTGGCAGCTCGCACAGCGCAAAGGAAGGCTGCTCTCGGGCCAGCGCCATGGCTTCGGCATGGGGTGCGAGCAGACCGTCAGCGGCGATCACCAGCGCTGTCGGGCAACGCACGGCACGCACGCAGGCGCGGGCCTGTTCCGGGGTGAATCTCAGCCGGCTGGGCAGGCGTAGCGAGGGATCGGAGCGCCAGGTATAGCCGCCCGGCACCGCCATCAGGCCACGCTCGGCGAGCAGCTCCGCGGCTTCCCGACTCACGGTCAGGGCGCCCTTCAGGCGCGCCGCCACGGCATCTTCCACCTGGGCATAGACCGGCTTGCGGCGGTTGGGCAGCTCCCGCTCCGCCAGCAGCGCCTTGCCTAGCTTCTCGGGCACCTCGTCCGCCGGCGTGGTGTAGGGCAACAGGCCATCGATCAAGGCCAGCCGCTCGATCCGCTCCGGCACGGCGGCCGCAGTGATCATGCCGACGATGGCGCCCATGGAATGGCCGAGCAGCCCGAAGCGCGTCCAACCCAGTTGGTCGGCCGCGGCCAGCACGTCCAGCCCATAGTCCTGGATGGCGTAGCCGACGCCAGCCGGGCGATGGGCCGACAGTCCGTGCCCGGGCAGGTCCAGCGCGACGATGCGCAGCCCTGTCAGCCGTGGGGCGAGACGGGCGAAGGTCATGGCATTGTCCAGCCAGCCATGCAGCGCCAGTACCGGATAGCCATCCTCGGGGCCACTTACCCGCGCGCTCAGCTCCACATGGGGCAACTCCAGCCGCAACTCCTGGACATGAGCCGTCATGAACGGTGTCCCGGACAGCCGGCCATGCTCAGGAGGCGTCCCGCTGCAGGGGCACCACGGCGACGGTCAGGCGGGACACGCAGGTCAGGCGCCCCCCCTCGTCACTCAGACGGATGTCCCAAACATGACTGCTGCGTCCCAGGTGCAGGGGGCGAGCGACCGCGGTCACCCGGCCGGAGCGTACGCCACGCAGGTGATTGGCATTGATCTCCTGGCCCACGCAATAGAAGCGCGAGCGATCGACACAGAGCATGCTGGCCACCGATCCGACGGTCTCGGCCAGGGCCACCGAGGCACCGCCATGCAGCAGCCCCATGGGCTGGTGGGTGCGCCGATCCACCACCATGCTGGCGGTGAGGCTGTCGTCGTCCCAGGCCTCGATGCGCATGTCCAGGTGCTGGCCGAGGGTATCGTCGAGCAGCCGGGTCAAGGCCTCGGGGTCCGGAGGGGTGTGCCAGATCGTCATGTCGCTTCCTCGAAGGTCGTCAGGCGTCGAAACGGCTGACCAGATCGAAGCCGCCCGCCAGTGGGAGCGGCGCTTCCAGACAGAGCAGGCAGGCGGTACCCATGGGCACCGGCGCCTGCCGGTGTCCATGCAGCAACCAACCGGCCAGCTCGCCGACGAAGGGATTGTGGGTTACAAGCAGCAGGCGTTCCACGCCCAGGCGCTCCAGCTCCTGCAACGCCCGCTCGGGCTGGCCTTCCGGGGTCGCCCAGGGGGCGCTGAGCAGCTCGCCGGTCCAGGCCAACTGCCGCTGTACCAGCGCCGCCGTCTGCCGTGCCCGCACATAGGGGCTGGCGAGGATCAGCTGCAGATCGGCATCCTGCAACTGGCCGGCGCTACGCAGGACAGCCCGCTGCCCTGCCGTGGTCAGCTCGCGCAGCTCGTCGCTCGCCGCCCGCGTCCCGGCCTCGCCATGCCTGAGCAGCCAGAGCTTCATGGCGCAGTAGCGGAGCGGTCTTCGGGCCGATCCTCGGCCGGCCATTCGGCGAAGGGCCAGGGTTTTGACTCGCTGGCGAAGGTGCCGAAACGCACGATCTGCCCCAGATAGGTCGCCAGCGCGGCGCCGAAACCGGTCAGGCCCGGATGGGGTTCACCCTTGATCAGGCGCACCACCAACTGCACCAGCACCACCACCGCCAGCAGGTACTGGGCACCCAGCCAGACGAACAGGAACAACAGCATCCAGATCAGGCGCAGGCCAAGCAGCTCGCGGGAATGCAGGGGGTCAGACATGGGAATTCCTCTTTTCGAACAGTGTAGCGGCTCAGAGCCTGTTCAGGATCTCGCGCGCTAGAGCCAAACAAGGCATTTTCAACGCAGTTTGGCCGACGCGCAGCAGATCATGAACAGGCTCTCAGCCGAAAGTGGCGTCCGCGACATCGACATCCGTCTTGGGCTCGCCGCCCATCAGGGCCTCGATTACCTGCCCCAGGCTGCGGCCCTGGAACAGGATGGCATAGAGGCCATTGACCAGGGGCATGTAGACGCCCAGCTCGTCCGCCTTTTCCTTGAGCACCCGCAGGGTATTGACGCCCTCGGCGGTCTCGCCGATCTGGGCCACCGCTTCGTCCAGGCTCAGCCCACGACCCAGGGCATGGCCCACCCGGTAGTTGCGACTCTTCTCCGACGAGCAGGTCACGATCAGGTCCCCTACCCCGGCCAGGCCCAGGTAGGTGATGGGGTTGGCACCACGCTGCACGGCGAAGCGGGTCATCTCCGCCAGGGCACGGGTGATCAGCATGCTGCGGGTGTTCTCGCCCATTTCCAGCGCCGCGGCCATGCCGGCGATGATGGCGTAGACGTTCTTCAGGGCGCCGGCCAGCTCCACGCCCAGGCGATCGGCACTGGCATAGACGCGGAAGGTGCGGCCATGCAGCGCGGCCTGCACCCGGCGGCAGACGGCTTCGTCCTCGCTCGCCACCACGGTGGCGGTGAGCTGGTGCTCGGCGATCTCGCGGGCGAGATTGGGGCCGGAAATGATGCCGATGCGTGCCCGCGGCACGATCTCCGCGAGGATCTCGCTCATCAGCATGAAGGAATGTGCCTCGATGCCCTTGGTGGTACTGACCAGGAAGCGGCCCTCCAGCTGCGTCGCGATGGGCGCCAGGGCATGGCGTAGTGCGCTCGACGGCAGCGCCACCAGCACCAGTTCGCAGTCCGCGATGGCGCCCTGCAGGTCGCTGGTCGCCTCGACCGCGGCGTGCACCTTGATACCCTTCAGATAGCGGGGATTCTCGCGCTCGCGACGGATGGTCTCGGCCTGTTGCGGATCACGCATCCACAGGCGCACCGGCAGCCCGTTCTCGGCGACCAGATTGGCCAGGGCGGTACCGAAACTGCCGCCACCCAGGACGGCGATGGGGGATTGGACTGTCATCGAAACTCTCGTCTTCACCGCGATCGCGCGGCCTCGTCGCCAGTATACGGTAGCCGCTCGCGCGGATCAGAGCCTGTTCATGATCTGCTGCGCGTCGGCCAAACGGCGTTGAAAAGGCCTTCGGAATGCTCATTTACCACTCGTAAACTCCGCTTCCTCAGGCCTTTGATTCGCTTGCGCTCACCCTTCGGGCCAGCCTTCGGCTGTTACTCCCGTTGGTCGCTGCGCCTTGTCAGGCTCTCGCTCGCGAGATCCTGAACAGGCTCACAGGATGGAGAATTGACTGAGGAAAGTGCACAATGGTCCGTTAACGAGCGGGGCGCTGGCCTGTGACTTTCCCCATGCCCCGGCAGTCTACTGCTACACGAAGCCATACCCAGAGCGACCTTTGGAGTCGCCAGAGCCTGGACCTAGGCCAGCTACAGGAGCTTGCATGACCAAACAACACGCCTTTACCTACGAAGACTTGCTGCGCTGCAGCCGTGGCGAGCTCTTCGGGCCGGGCAACGCCCAATTACCCGCGCCGAACATGCTGATGATCGATCGGATCGTGCATATCAGCGAGGTAGGCGGGAAATACGGCAAGGGCGAACTGGTGGCGGAACTCGATATCCGTCCCGATCTCTGGTTCTTCGGTTGCCACTTCGAAGGTGATCCGGTGATGCCGGGCTGCCTGGGCCTGGACGCCATGTGGCAACTGGTCGGCTTCTACCTCGGCTGGCAGGGCAATCCGGGTCGCGGTCGCGCCCTGGGCTCCGGCGAAGTGAAGTTCTTCGGCCAGGTACTGCCGACCGCCAAGAAGGTCACCTACAATATCCATATCAAGCGCACTATCAACAGGTCGCTGATCCTGGCCATCGCCGATGGCACCGTAAGCGTGGACGGCCGCGAGATCTACTCCGCCGAAGGTCTGCGCGTCGGCCTGTTCACTTCCACCGATAGCTTCTAAGGGCTTTTCGCATGCGTCGCGTCGTCATTACCGGTCTGGGTATCGTTTCGTGCCTGGGCAATGATAAAGACACCGTTTCCGCCAACCTGCGCGCGGGCCGTGCCGGCATCCGTCACAACCCGGAATACGCCGAGATGGGTCTGCGCAGTCAGGTTTCCGGTTCCATCGACCTGAATCTCGAAGAATTGATCGACCGCAAGGTCAAGCGCTTCGTCGGCGATGCCGCCGCCTACGCCTACCTGGCGATGGAGCAGGCGATCAAGGATTCCGGCCTGTCCGAAGAGCAGGTGTCCAACCCCCGTACCGGCCTGATCGCCGGTTCCGGTGGCGCTTCCACCTTCAACCAGATGGAAGCCCTGGACATCCTGCGCGAGAAGGGCGTCAAGCGCGTCGGTCCCTACCGCGTGACCCGGACCATGAGCAGCACGGTCTCCGCCTGCCTGGCCACCCCCTTCAAGATCAAGGGCCTGAACTACTCCGTGGCCTCGGCCTGCGCCACCAGCGCCCACTGCATCGGCCTGGCCATGGAGCAGATCCAGCTCGGCAAGCAGGACGTGGTCTTCGCCGGCGGCGGCGAGGAAGAGCACTGGACCCAGAGCATGCTGTTCGATGCCATGGGCGCGCTCTCCAGCGACTACAACGAGACGCCGGAAAAGGCCTCCCGTGCCTACGACAGCAAGCGTGACGGTTTCGTCATCGCCGGCGGCGGCGGCATGGTGGTGGTCGAAGAACTCGAGCACGCCCTGGCCCGCGGCGCCAAGATCTATGCCGAGATCGTCGGCTATGGCGCGACCTCCGACGGTTACGACATGGTCGCCCCGAGCGGCGAAGGCGCCATCCGCTGCATGCAGCAGGCGCTGTCCACCGTCGATGGCGAGATCGACTACCTGAACACCCACGGTACTTCCACCCCGGTGGGCGACGTGGCCGAGATCAAGGGCGTTCGCGCCGTGTTCGGCGACAAGGCACCGGTCATCAGCTCCACCAAGAGCCTGTCCGGTCACTCCCTGGGTGCTGCCGGTGTGCACGAGGCCATCTACTGCATGCTGATGATGGAAGGCAACTTCATCGCCGGCTCGGCCAACATCGACGAGCTGGACCCGGAAGTCGCTGACATGCCGATCCTGCGCGAGACCAAGGAAGACGCCCAGCTGAACCTCATCATGAGCAACAGCTTCGGCTTCGGCGGCACCAACGCTACCCTGGTCCTCAAGCGCTGGCAGGGCTGACAGGCCTCGCTCGTGTGATCCAAACGGCGCCTCTGGCGCCGTTTTTCATTTCTGCTCGCGGACCGGCTGAACCGGTCATGAGCCCCACGGTCGAAGGCGCCAGCGCTTCGCCTGCGAACCTCCAGGAAGAATGGATTCAGCAGCGCGAATAGCTTAATCTCGCGCCGCTTCGCTGTGCCCGCACAGCTGCCATAGACAGCGCTGTCCGAGTAGATCGGGCAGACACAAGAAACCGTCGTACCCATGGAGCCCCAATGCACAATCAAAACCAGAGCTACCGCGGACCCCTGATCGTCCTCACCCTGCTGTTCTTCATGTGGGGGCTGATCACCTCGCTGAACGACATCCTCATCCCCCACCTCAAGGCGGTCTTCACCCTCAGCTATCTGCAGGCCTCGCTGATCCAATTCTGCTTCTTCACCGCCTACTTCATCGTCTCCTTTCCGGCGGGTCGCCTGGTGGAGAGCCTGGGCTACAAGAAGGGCATCATCGTCGGCCTGCTCACCGCCGGCGTCGGTTGCGTGCTGTTCTATCCCGCGGCTGGAGCCCACTCCTACGGCTTCTTCCTGACCGCCCTGTTCGTTCTGGCGGCCGGTATCACCGTACTGCAGGTGGCGGCCAATCCCTACGTCACCATCCTCGGCAAGCCGGAAACCGCGGCCTCGCGCCTCAACCTCACCCAGGCCTTCAACTCCCTGGGCACCACCGTCGGCCCGCTGGTCGGCGCGGTGACCATCCTGGCCCTGGTGGGTGAAGACTCCGCCGCCCATTCGGTGCAGTTGCCCTACCTGATCCTGGCCGGCATGCTGGTCGCCCTGGCCGTCATCATCGGCCTGTTCCGCCTGCCGCAGATCAAGGACACCGAACAGGACAACGCCACCGACGAGAACGCCCTGACCGCCAACAGCGTCTGGGCCTATCGCCACCTGCTGCTCGGCGTGGTCGGCATCTTCATGTACGTGGGCGCGGAAGTGTCCATCGGCAGCTATCTGGTGAGCCTGATGGAGAGCCCGGACGTGGCCAGCCTGGATGCCGCCACCGCCGCCAAGTACCTGTCCCTCTACTGGGGTGGCGCCATGGTCGGTCGCTTCATCGGCGGTGTGATCATGACCAAGGTGCGGCCGAACCTGGTGCTGAGCTGCAACGCCATCGCCATCGGCGTGCTGCTGGCCGTGGCCGTGCTGCAGGGCGGCAAGGTCGCCATGTGGTCCCTGCTGGCCATCGGCTTCTTCAACTCCATCATGTTCCCGACCATCTTCTCCCTGGCGCTCAAGGGTCTGGGCAAGTTCACCTCCAAGGGTTCGGGCCTGCTGTGCATGGGTATCGTCGGCGGCGCCCTGGTGCCGGCCATCCAGGGCTACTTCGCCGACACCATCGGCCTGCTGCCCTCCTTCGTCATCCCCCTGCTCTGCTACGTCTACATCCTGTTCTACGGCGTGATGGGCTACCGCCCCACCCTGCGTCGCTGATCCACCCCGAAGCGCTGGCGCCCCGCCAGCGCTTCACCCCTCCTCCTGCCCCTCCCGTTTCTTCCCCCGCTTCGCGCTTCCGCAACCGACCTGTCACCCCCCGGATGGCGCGCTGCCCTCGCCTGCCTGACGTCACTGCCCATCCCTTCAGCCACACCCTGGCCCGCGGTGCGATAACGCCTGGTGTCCTCGCCTTGCGTCCTGCGATTGCCCGCGGGCCCGTAAGCCCTCTCGCTGGCACTCAGCAGCAGCCAACGCAGCCTCCGGCAGGGCCGTGCCGGAGCCAGCCGAGCACCCGGAGCCTGAGGCCCGCCACAACCCCATCGCCCCTGCCCCGGCCAAATCGCGCACAAAAGAAAACGCCCGCATCTCTCGACACGGGCGTTTCGGTGTTGCGGGAGAGCGGCTCGGGGAGCGGCCCTCGGCTAGGCTCAGGCGGTCTGACGTGCTTCCTCGATCTCGACGAAGTTCGGGCCACGAGCGAGTTCGGTCTTCAGAGTCTGCTCGTCCAGCTGGCCGCACCATTTGGCGACCACGATGGAGGCCACGCCGTTGCCGACCAGATTGGTCAGGGCGCGAGCCTCGGACATGAAGCGGTCGATACCCAGGATCAGCGCCAAGCCAGCGACCGGTACGTGACCGACGGCAGACAGGGTGGCGGCCAGCACGATGAAGCCGCTACCGGTGACGCCCGCAGCGCCCTTGGAGGAGATCAGCAGCACCAGCAGCAGGGTGATCTGGTGGGTGATGTCCATCTGGGTGTTGGTGGCCTGGGCGATGAACACCGCGGCCATGGTCAGGTAGATGGAAGTACCGTCGAGGTTGAAGGAGTAGCCGGTGGGGATCACCAGGCCAACCACCGACTTTTCGGCGCCCAGCTTCTGCATCTTGGTCAGCATGCGCGGCAGGGCGGACTCGGAGGACGAGGTACCCAGCACGATCAGCAGTTCTTCACGGATGTACCTGATGAACTTGAGGATGCTGAAGCCGTGGAAGCGGGCTACGGCACCCAGCACCACCAGCACGAACAGCAGGCAGGTGATGTAGAAGCAGGCCATCAGGTAGCCCAGCTGCACCAGGGTGCCGACGCCGTACTTGCCGATGGTGAACGCCATGGCACCGAAGGCGCCGATGGGGGCGAGCTTCATGATGACGTTGATGATGTTGAAGAAGACGTGGGAGATACGGTCGATGAAGTTGAACACCAGTTGGCCGGTCTCGCCCAGGCGATGCAGGGCGTAGCCGAACAGCACGGCGAAGAACAGCACCTGGAGGATCTCACCGGTAGCGAAGGCGTTGACCACCGTCGACGGGATGATGTTCAGCAGGAAGTCGATGGTGCTCTGCTTCTCGCCAGCCGCAGCGTAGGCCGCGATGCCCTTGGTGTCCAGGGTGCTGACGTCGACGTTCATGCCGGCGCCCGGTTGGACGACGTTGACCACGATCAGGCCGATCAGCAGGGCGATGGTGGAGAAGATTTCGAAGTACAGCAGGGCCATGCCGCCGGTCTTGCCGACCGCCTTCATGTTCTGCATGCCGGCGATACCCGTCACCACGGTGCAGAAGATGATGGGCGCGATGACCATCTTGATCAGCTTGATGAAACCGTCGCCCAGCGGCTTCATGGCGGCGCCGGTCTGGGGATAGAAGTGGCCGAGCAGCACACCCAGGATGATGGCGACGATCACCTGGAAGTACAGACTCTTGTAGAGGGGTCGTTTGACGGGCAGCTTGGGCGCGGGAGCGGTAGTAGTTGTTGTGTCGACGGTTGCTGTCATGGCTCTTTCCCTTGTGGCCACTACCTGACGTCCTGTCTCGAGTGGGCACCTGACTGAAAGTGGCTCTCTCATCCTGAGAGCTTTTTGTTGTGGACCCGATGGCCGCGCGACGGTGACACCGGTATCTGCCTGTAGCTAAGCAATAGCCGTTCCACTTTTGCCTGCGCAATCAAATGGCCAGCTTTCATGCACCTTTCAGTCGAAAGTCTAGTGGCGAAACCGGGGCGGGACTCCGCCACCCGACGAAAGTGGGCGGAAATCCCCCATCGTCCCAGGCGGTTTTCCGCCCATGAGGATCGGTAGTCGGCTATCCTCGGCAGCCTTTCGCGGGACCGCGGTATGAACCGCCACCTCCCCGGCCAAGTAGAATGCCGGGATCACCCTGCCACCGTACCCACCATGCAAGTGAAGGATCTACCGGGCTGCTGCACCCTGCCCGCCCCCCTCGCCCCCCTGGGCGAAGACCTGGCGTCGCTGGAAGTCTTCTGCTGCCGCTTCGATGCCACCCAGGTCGACTTCGAGCGCGATACCTCGCGCCTTGGCGTGCAGCCACCGGACAACCTCTGGCGCGCCGTGGCCAAACGCCAGGCCGAATACCTCGCGGGGCGTCTCTGCGCCCGGGAAGCCCTGCGGCGCCTGACCGGCAGCGCCCAGGTCCCGGGACACCGCAGCCAGGACCGCGGCCCGGCCTGGCCGGCGGGCCAGGTGGGGGCCATCACCCATAGCCACGGCTGGGCCGCGGCGGCGGTGGGTCGGCAGCAGGAGTACCTGGGCATAGGCCTGGACGCCGAGTCGCTGCTCGAACCCGCCAAGGCCCTGCGCCTGGTCGACCAGATCCTCACCCCGGCCGAACTCGCGCGCCTGCATCCTCTCGACGAAAGCGAGCAGGCCTTCGCCATCACCCTGGCCTTTTCGGCCAAGGAAAGTCTGTTCAAGGCGCTCCATCCCCAGGTGCAGCGGATGTTCTTCTTCCAGGACGCCGAGATCCTCGCCTGGGATCGAGCGTCCGGTCGCTTCGCCATCCGCCTGCTCAGCGACCTGTCCCCGCGCTGGAGCGCTGGAGCCGAGCTGAGTGGTCACTTCCAGCTGGATGACGAGCAGCGGCTGCTGACGCTACTGGCGGTGCGCGCCCAGGACCATGGCTACGTTTCTCTAGCTATATAAGGAAGGCGACCGTGGGCAGGAGGGAAACGGCACCGAGGCGGAAGGTCGCACCGTCTATCTATCGTTTTCTTATGTCGGCTGGGACGCTCATAGCGAACCGGTATATCCCGCCACTTTGCTGGATGCGACAGGGGCGGCGCCTGTACGTTATTTGACCAGCAGGCTCTGAGACCGGAGTTCGCGAGGGCTGGCCTGGGCCTACCCCCAGGATACCCCCCAGTACCGAACAGCTTATCCACTCGTTATCCACAGCCGAAAACGTGATAAACGCGACATCTAGTGGCCAGTAGCGCATCGCACCACCATATATAGCAGTTCGTCGGTGGTGGCTGGGACGGCGAAACACCCCCCTGTCAAGACTGTCTCTCCTTGCGAGGAGGGCTTATCCTGTCGTCCGAATTATGAATTTCCAGGGTCCTGGACCCCGCCCGTCGACACCTTCGGGAGTCGGCGTCGGCACGGCTTTTCGTGGGAATCTTCATTGGTAGTCGCGTGACGTCCGCGTCGCGCAGGCCCTGGGCCAACCCTCTTCCGGACCGTCGGCTCGCCGCCGGTCCCCTATTTCAGATCAAGGGAGATCCGCATGCACACCGACCTGACCCGCGAGCAAGCCCAGCAGGGCCGCCCGGCGCAAGAGGCCAGCCAGGACCTGGGCGCCACCGCCCCCGGCCAACTGCGCGTCATCAAGCGCAACGGTACCGTCGTCCCCTACACCGACGACAAGATCACCGTGGCCATCAGCAAGGCTTTCCTCGCCGTGGAAGGCGGTACCGCCGCGGCTTCTTCGCGCATCCACACCACCGTCAAGCAGCTCACCGACCAGGTCAGCAGCACCTTCAAGCGCCGCATGCCCTCCGGTGGCACCATCCACATCGAGGAAATCCAGGACCAGGTCGAACTGGCCCTGATGCGCGCTGGCGAGCAGAAGGTCGCCCGCAGCTACGTGATCTACCGTGAAGCCCGCAGCCAGGAGCGCAAGCAGGGCGCCGCCAGCGACATCGCCGAGCCGCACCCGAGCATCCGCGTGACCAAGGCCGACGGCACCACCCAGCCGCTGGACATGGGCCGCCTGAACACCATCATCAGCGAAGCCTGCGAAGGCCTGGAAGAGGTGAACGGCGAGCTGATCCAGAAGGAAACCCTGAAGAACCTGTACGACGGCGTGGCCGAGAAGGACGTCAACACCGCCCTGGTGATGACCGCCCGCACCCTGGTCGAGCGCGAGCCGAACTATTCCTACGTCACCGCCCGCCTGCTGATGGACAGCCTGCGCGCCGAAGGCCTGAGCTTCCTCGGCGTGGCCGAGTCCGCCACCCATCACGAGATGGCCGAGCTGTACGCCAAGGCCCTGCCCGCCTATGTCGCCAAGGGCGTGGAGCTGGAGCTGCTGGACCCGAAACTGGCCAGCTTCGACCTGGAGCGCCTCGGCGCCGCCATCGATCACGAGCGCGACCAGCAGTTCACCTACCTGGGTCTGCAGACCCTGTACGACCGCTACTTCCTGCACAGCCACGGCACCCGCTTCGAGCTGCCGCAGCTGTTCTTCATGCGCGTGGCCATGGGCCTGGCGCACATGGAGAAAGACAAGGAAGCCCGCGCCATCGAGTTCTACAACCTGCTGGCCAGCTTCGACTACATGGCGTCCACCCCGACCCTGTTCAACGCCGGCACCCTGCGTCCGCAGCTGTCCAGCTGCTACCTGACCACCGTGCCCGACGACCTGTCCGGCATCTATGGCGCCATCCACGATAACGCCATGCTGTCGAAGTTCGCCGGCGGCCTGGGCAACGACTGGACCCCGGTGCGTGCGCTGGGCTCCTACATCAAGGGCACCAACGGCAAGAGCCAGGGCGTCGTGCCCTTCCTCAAGGTGGTCAACGACACCGCCGTGGCGGTCAACCAGGGCGGCAAGCGCAAGGGCGCGGTCTGCGCCTACCTGGAAACCTGGCACCTGGACATCGAGGAATTCCTCGAGCTGCGCAAGAACACCGGTGACGACCGTCGGCGTACCCACGACATGAACACCGCCAACTGGATCCCCGACCTGTTCATGAAGCGCGTCTTCGAGGATGGCAACTGGACCCTGTTCTCCCCCGCCGACGTGCCCGACCTGCACGACCTCTACGGCAAGGCCTTCGAAGAGCGCTACGAGTACTACGAAGCCCTGACCGAGTACGGCAAGCTCAAGCTGCACAAGACCATCAAGGCCAAGGACCTCTGGCGCAAGATGCTGTCCATGCTGTTCGAGACCGGCCACCCGTGGCTGACCTTCAAGGACCCGTGCAACCTGCGCAGCCCGCAGCAGCACGTGGGCGTGGTGCACAGCTCCAACCTCTGCACCGAGATCACCCTGAACACCAACAAGGACGAGATCGCCGTGTGCAACCTGGGTTCGGTGAACCTGGTGAACCACATCGTCGACGGCAAGCTGGACGTGGCCAAGGTCGCCCGCACCGTGAAGACCGCCGTGCGCATGCTCGACAACGTCATCGACATCAACTACTACTCGGTGCCCCAGGCGGAGAACTCCAACCTCAAGCACCGTCCGGTGGGCATGGGCATCATGGGCTTCCAGGACGCGCTGTACCTGCAGCACATCGCCTACGGCTCCGATGCCGCCGTGCAGTTCGCCGACACCTCCATGGAAGTGATCAGCTACTACGCCATCCAGGCCTCCTGTGACCTGGCCGAAGAGCGTGGCAGCTACTCCAGCTTCCAGGGTTCGCTGTGGTCCCAGGGCATCCTGCCGATCGATTCCGAGAAGCGCCTGATCGAAGAGCGCGGCGCCAAGTACATCGAGGTCGACCTGTCCGAGACCCTGGACTGGGCCCCGCTGCGCGAGCGGGCCAAGAAGGGCATCCGCAACTCCAACATCATGGCCATCGCGCCGACGGCGACCATCGCCAACATCACCGGCGTGTCCCAGTCGATCGAGCCGACCTACCAGAACCTCTATGTGAAGTCGAACCTCTCGGGCGAATTCACCGTCATCAACCCCTACCTGGTGCGCGACCTCAAGGCGCGCGGCCTGTGGGATTCGGTGATGGTCAACGACCTCAAGTACTACGACGGCTCCGTGCAGCAGATCGAGCGCATCCCGCAGGATCTGAAGGACCTCTACGCCACCGCCTTCGAAGTGGAGACCAAGTGGATCGTCGAGGCCGCCAGCCGGCGCCAGAAGTGGATCGACCAGGCGCAGTCGCTGAACCTGTACATCGCCGGCGCCTCGGGCAAGAAGCTCGACGTGACCTACCGCATGGCCTGGTTCCGCGGCCTGAAGACCACCTACTACCTCCGTGCCCTGGCCGCCACCAGCACCGAGAAGTCCACCATCAACACCGGCAAGCTGAACGCCGTGAGCGCCGATCCCATCACCGGCGTCCAGGCCAGTGCAGCGCCCGCCCCGGCCCAGAAGGTCGAAGCCGCCCCGGCCGCCGCTCCGGCTCCGGTGCCCAAGGCCTGCAGCCTCGACGATCCCGAGTGCGAAGCCTGCCAGTAACCCCCGCGCCGCCGCTCCTACGCTTTCTGTAGGAGCGGCCCATGGCCGCGATCCCTTCTATCCGCCCTGCCGCCAAGACGGGGCCCACCCAGGAGACACCCCATGCTGAACTGGGAAGAATTCGACAAAGACGACGACACCACCACCGCCAAGCCCGCCCAAGCGGCCGGCCAGGCCCCCGCCCAGACCGAGCGCCTGGACTCCGAGGGCGACGCCCTGGTCCATGACGCCCGCGCCCTGTCCGCCGACGACTCCGACGCCGTGGCCCGCGCCAAGGCCGCGCTGAACGAACTGGACATCCAGGAAGGCCTGGACGACCTGGAAGGCTCTTCCGCGCGCGTGCACGTCGGCGACAAGCAGATGATCAACGCCCGCGCCGATCTCAACCAACTCGTGCCCTTCAAGTACGACTGGGCCTGGCAGAAGTATCTGGATGGTTGCGCCAACCACTGGATGCCCCAGGAAGTGAACATGAACGCCGACATCGCGACCTGGAAGAGCGCGGACGGCCTCACCGAGGACGAGCGCCGCATCGTCAAGCGCAACCTCGGCTTCTTCTCCACCGCCGACTCCCTGGTCGCCAACAACCTGGTCTTGGCCGTCTACCGCCTGATCACCAACCCCGAGTGCCGCCAGTACATCCTGCGCCAGGCCTTCGAAGAGGCGATCCACACCCACGCCTACCAGTACTGCATCGAGTCGCTGGGCATGGATGAAGGCGAGATCTTCAACATGTACCACGAGATCCCGAGCGTCGCGAAAAAGGCAAGCTGGGGCCTCAAGTACACCCGCTCCATCTCCGACCCCGAGTTCAAGACCGGCACCCCGGAGACCGATCGCCAGTTCCTCAAGAACCTGATCGCCTACTACTGCGTGCTGGAAGGCATCTTCTTCTATTGCGGCTTCACCCAGATCCTCTCCATGGGTCGCCGCAACAAGATGACCGGCACCGCCGAGCAGTTCCAGTACATCCTGCGTGACGAGTCCATGCACCTGAACTTCGGCATCGACATGATCAACCAGATCAAGATCGAGAACCCGCAGCTGTGGGATGCCCAGATGAAGGACGAGGCCACCCAGATGATCCTCCAGGGCACCCAGCTGGAGATCGAATACGCCCGCGACACCATGCCCCGCGGCGTGCTGGGCATGAACGCGGCGATGATGGAGGACTACCTCAAGTTCATCGCCAACCGCCGCCTGACCCAGATCGGCCTCAAGGAAGAATACCCGGGCGCCACCAACCCCTTCCCCTGGATGAGCGAGATCATGGACCTGAAGAAGGAGAAGAACTTCTTCGAGACGCGAGTGATCGAGTATCAAACGGGTGGGGCGTTGAGCTGGGACTAAAACAGTCAGCTCATTGATACGGAATGAAGTATCAGATAGATATCTATCGGAATAAAAGCTAGTACTTTGCCTCGCACCGCGGGGCAATTTTTTATGGATAAAAAATGCAAAACGCAAAACTAAGACTACAGCACTTAGCTTTGGAACTTAAAAAACGTGCAAAATACCGAGCCAAACTTGCCGAAATAAAGATAAAAGATTACAAAAGGCATCTAAATCCTTCTTTAGCCATATTCACATTCAGCATCGCAGCCGTAATCTCAGCTACAACAATATTATATATAGAATTTAAGCCCTATCTGGCAAGCCAATGGCTGGAAGGAAAATCGATAGACCCAGAAAAAATGGGGCAAGCAGGAGATTTCTTTGGGGGCTTTCTAAACCCACTGCTAAGTTTCATAGCGCTAATGGCAGTACTCTATACGGTAAGACTACAACGAAAAGAGCTTAATGAAACAAGAGAAGAATATAAGGCAGCCAATAAAATACAAGCCTATCAGACCGAAGTCTTTGAAAGGCAAAATTTTGAATCGGTGCTTTTTAGACTTATGGAAATACATAAGCTTGTAGCTGATGAACTACGAGGATTCGGCAACAACAGAAACTGCCAATTCAAAAAAACCAGCCACCTTATAAAACAACAAATTAAAAACAGCACATCGACCACACCAGTAAAAGATAAGCTATCAGCTATTTTTGGCGACCAATTCGAAAATAACATAGAACAACAAAAGTTCATCAAAGAACTTTATGATTCTCACGAGAGAGCCAACATTAAAGCCCATATGATATCTTGCGCCGAGAACATCCTAAAAAAGGATAACGGCGGCGCATTCGATCACTACTTCAGAAACATGTTTCAGATATTAAAAACAATAGATAACTATGGAAGAAAATCCACACAAAGCCAGAAAAGAAATAGGCACATGAACGAACCAAAAACAATGTATTTTGAAAAAAGAAGATACGCAAGCATGCTGAGAGCACAGCTTCAACAGCCAGAGCTTGAAGTAATATTTTTTAACTGCCTTACTCAAAAAGGGCGGGGATTGAAATACTTCGTGGAAAAATACTCCATACTAAAACATATAAATTTTGAATTCATAAGCCACAATCAGGACCAAATTGATCTCTTCCATAAATTTGCCTACAATAGCTCCGAAGAAATATTAAAATTAAAATCTTGGTAAATCCCATATAGCAAACCTTGAGGTAAACCATGAAAAAAAGCATAAAAACCATATCGCTTTGGACTGGAATAATTGGCGCCATCGCTACATGCCTTTCATTTCTAACGCAATCCACCAGTGCGCAATCGACCACAGGCAATTACAGTCCCGCGGTAAATGGAAACGGAAACACTATAAATTATGGAGGGCTAAATTTTAACCCAGAAGCAATACGCAAGAACAAGCCCAACATAACACTAGATCAATACAATGCACTTAAACCAGGCATGACCTACGCAGAGACTTTAGAAATAATAAAGATCCCCGGCACGCAGAGCGCGATGTCTAATAACGTAGAAACTTACACATGGGGAAACGCTACTTATATATACCTTGTACTAACTTTTGTGAATGGCAAACTGCATTCAAAGAGCCAAAGCTCCCTATAGAGCAAAAATCACTTATTGAATAATCTTTTCAGTATCCGAGCACCCAACAATCTATAGACGAATTTTCTTGACTCTTAACCACGCAACCTGAACATTCGCAGAAATTATTTATATAAGAATATTGGCCAACCCAGAGACTATCCAACAGAGGCTTTGCCCCTAAGTGTTGGCCTCGGCTCTTACATGGAAAAGGCTGCTCCATTTTCTACCCTAATTTAAGTCTGATACCTCGCTACAGGTGTTACTGGACTCAAGGACGACCCATGCCCCTTTGGACCGACCAACCCGCCACCGACACGGATGCCGTCTTCGATTTCATCCTCGAGTTCTCCGGTACCTTCCTGCGGCGTCATGCTTCGCTGCTGGCCAAGGTGCTACCGCCAACTCTCGGCTTCGGGATGTTCCTGGCCTATTTCGCCCGTAACCACTTCTATCCCAGCTTCGATCTCTTCCAGTTCTCGTCGCTGCTGCTGGCGGCCGCCTGCCTGGGCTTCCTGACCATTGGCGCCTTCGTTGCTGCACTCTTCCTGCCAGGCGCCTGGGTCTATTACGGATTCATCAATACGCCGGCGATTAAGGAAGACATCAACTATGCACTTCCCTATCGCGGTGAAGGACGCTTTCGCAAACTCATGCTATTGATGGCACTGGTGTTCTTTGTGCCTTATCTACTAATAGGGCTGAGCGATGCAATTATTCTATTCTTCATTGACCCAGAGCTATTCCCAGGCGTTTCTCTGTTGGCTCCCGTACTTATCACGCTACTGGCAGGTATCGTCGTCCAGTGGCTTTTCAAGCTGCAGTCTTTCAGCTTCTTGAAGTTCGTCTGGCAGGCGTATGTTCCCGTTATGGCCGTCGGCTACTTCATCGTATGGATGCTAGGCAAGGCCTATCCACTGGTGAACGAGTGGCCTCTCTTCACCAAATGGGCGACGCTTTGCGCCGCGCCCCTCGCCATTGCTTTCGTCGTGACGATGACCTCCATGATCTTCATCGCCGGCTGGAATGCAGCGTTGATGTTTTCCCTGTTCTTCGCGCTCTTTCTAGCCGGCTATAGCGGGGTGCTTACCACCCTGCCCGAAACCATGGTCAAGACGCTGGGCCTGGGCAACTACCAGGCCAAGGCCATCGTGCTGGATGCGTCCTATTGCGCCAAGGAACAGGCCAAGGTGCTGCCTACGAACGACCAATGCGTGCTGCAGGATGTGCAGGTGGTCTGGTCGTTAGGAGAGGCCTTCGTGCTGCGGCTGGCGGATGGCGGCACGGCGCGGTTGCCGGCCACGGCGATTCGGGCGTTGGTGAAGCCCTAGAGGAATCCAGGTCCAGCCCTTGCCGACGTGAGAGTGAAGGCTTGAGCCCTCGGCCAGGGGCGGGCGAGAGCGTTCAGCGAGCGGCTTGAGCGGGCGTAGGGTGGACAACGCGCAGCTTGGCCACGCGGGACTGGGTGCGAGTGGAAAAGGCTGCGCCGTTTTCCACGCTACGGGAGAGCGCTCCCGTCACTCGCCTAGGAGGCCCGGCCGGTGCCGTTGCGGTGTGGGCAGGTTGTCGTGGGAGCCTATCGTTGAAGGCGGCGCGGCACGGTGGCGCGGGATCACTCTTTCCCTTTGCCACCCTTGGCGTTCGGCTGGCTGGGGCCGGCCTTGACGAAGGCGAGGATGACGTCGCGTACCACCTTGCGCTGTTCGTCGGGCAGGTTGAGGAAGGCCTCGATGGCTTCGCGCTCGGGATAGTGCTCGGGCTTCGCCCAGTTGCCCCTTGGCTCGCGCACGTTCGCCACGGCCTGTTCGCCGTAGCGCAGGACCTGGGGTTCGATGTGCAGCCACTGGGCCAGTACCTGCAACTTGTCCTGAGCGGGAATGGACTTGCCACCCAGCCAGCGGGACACCGCCTGGAAGGTGACGGAGCGTCCCCAGTAACGGGAGTTGAACTCGCGCTCCAACACCGCGGGCCGGTCAGGGTAGCCGGCCGCGAGCATGGCGGAGCGCAGACGCTGGGCGAAGTCGAGTTTGTCGTTCATGGGGCGGACGTTAAAGTCCGCTTCCAGCCTGGACTGAACATTCGATTGCGGAAAAATTGAAATTCATGATTTCATCCAGGCGGTAGGAGGACCATGAGGGTCCTGTGGTGGGCAGCGGCCGCTCGGTGGCTGCGTTCCCAGCGATGGTGCCTAGAGACGGAGATCAGGGAATGTCCACGCCCCATCTTTTGCATTTCGCGGGTCGTCCCCTGCGGGTCTATCAGTTCTTCGATGGGCAGCTGTGGTTCGATTGCCGCGATGTCGCCAAGCTGCTGGATTACCCGGACCCACTGGAAGCCGTGCGCCGTCACTGCAAGCGCGACGGCGTGCACCAGGGGCTCGGCGAGCGGCCAACCCTGCTGATCGATCTCCCCAACACCCTGCGCCTGCTGATCGGCAGCACCAGCGAGCGCGCCGGGCCGTTCGAGGACTGGCTCAGGCGCGACTGCCTGAAGCTGTTCCTCGGCCGCCTCCTGCAGCCCGGCGAAGGCCGGCTGCTGCTGGACGGCCAGCCGCTGAGCCGGCTGTGCTGGCGTGACCAGTACTGGGTGAAGCTCGCCGACGTCGCGGAGGCGATCGGACCGCGCTTGCGGCTCAACCGGGGGTATTGAGCGGAGTCCTCACCCCGCGGCTGGGACCTTGCTCGAACTGCCGATCACCCAGCGCACGGGTGTCGTCTCGGCGACGGCGCGTTCTTGCTGCTGCCCTCAAGACAGGATCGGTCTGGCCGATAACCTTCAGCGGCTGCGCTTGCAACCTGCCCCCTGGTGGCTTTCCACGGGGCATCTTAGCCTATCGGACGTCAGACAGGGCGCCCGACCGCGGTAAACTGGCAGCCTGCGCCAGGTCTCTCCTTGTCCGCTACGTGCTCGACGGCACGTCGGGCAGGCTCCGGTATTCGTTGCACGCTGCAAAGGTCCGCCTCCCCCATGGCCCTCGATGCCCCTACTCTCCTGACCATCACCATCGCCCTGGCGGCGGCAGCGGCTGGCTACCTGGCCATCGAATGGCGCTCGGTGCGCGAGTCCGCGTTGGTCTACTGGGGCACCGGGTTCGCCCTCATCGGCGTGGGCTGCGTGCTCGCCCTGTTGCGCAGCCAGGGATTCCTGCTGGTGGGGATTTGGTTCGCCAACGGCCTGCTGGTCTTCGTCCATGGGCTGTTTCTCCTCGGTGTCGCACGCTTCACCGGGCGCCGCCTGAGCCTGGGCTGGTGGGCCTTCGCGCTGCTCTGGCTGGGGCTGTTGCTGCTGCCGAACGAGCCCTGGTGGTCCAAGGTGCTGCTGGTGGTGCAGTCGGCGCTGATCGGCACCCTGGCGGTACGGGCGGGCCTGCTGCTGCGACGGCGCCATGCCGGCGAGCGGCAACTGCGCTATGTGCTGCTGGGCCACGGCTCGTTCTATTTCGCCAAGATGATCCCGCCGCTGATGCCCGGCGCCCTGCTCAACCTGGAGTCCTATCGCGGGGCGATCATCCAGGTGTCCCTGGTGGAGGGGGTGATGGCGGTGATGCTGATCGCCCTGTCGATGACCGGCACGGTGCGCTATCGCCGCGAGCAGCGCATCGAGCGCCTGGCGGGCAGCGATCCGCTGACCGGGCTGCACAACCGGCGCGCCCTGGAGACGGAGGCGCCCCGGCTGCTCGGCATGGCGACGCCCGCGTGCCCGGGCGCCCTGCTGCTGATCGACCTGGACAACTTCAAGCTGGCCAACGACCTGCATGGCCATGCGGCGGGCGACGGCCTGCTGATCGCCCTGAGCGAACTGCTGCGCAGCGCCCTGCCCCGTCATTCGCTGGCGGCGCGGCTGGGCGGCGATGAATTCGTGGCGCTGCTGGGCGGCATGGGCCATGCCGAGGTGGTAGCCCTGGCGGACGGCCTGCGCGAGCGCTTCAGCCTGCTGGCGACCCAGCGCCTCGCCACCCCCGAGCGGGTCACCCTGAGCATCGGCGCGGTGCTGTTCGATCAGCCACCGCGGAGCCTGGCGGACCTGCTGGCCCAGGGTGATCGGGCGCTGTACGAGGCCAAGCGCGGCGGACGCGATGGGGTGCGGCTGAGTAAGGGGTGAAGGGCGACGGGATGATCGCTTAGGCTTGAGCGATTGCCTGGGCGGAGTCGCCATGCCCATCGCCCTCGAATCGCCCGACCAGCCCGAGGTGATCGCCCTGATCGCCGAACTGGACGCCTATCAGGACGGGCTCTATCCACCCGAGAGTCGTCATGCCTTGGATCTCGCATCCTTGATGCAGCCGAAGGTGCTGTTCCTGGTGGCGCGTGACGAGCGTGGGAGAGCGCTTGGCTGCGCCGCCATGGTGCTCAACGAGGGCTACGGGGAGATCAAGCGGATGTACGTGAGCCCCTCGGGGCGGGGTCAGGGGTTGGGTAGGCGTTTGCTCGCTGGGCTGGAGGCTGAGGCGGTCACGACAGGATGCAAGCGGGCGATGCTGGAGACTGGTCCTTACCAACCTGAGGCGCTGGCGTTGTATAGGGCAGCGGGCTACGAACGGCGCGGACCTTTTGGTGGGTATCGGGATGATCCCTTGAGTGTGTTCATGGAGAAACGGTTGGCACTACAGGATGGATAATACGGAGTTTGTACTTGGCTGGCTTTCATGGGTGCGAGTGGAAAAGGCTGACGCCGTTTTCCAAGCTACAGATGCCTACACCGTAGGGTGGACAACGCGAAGCTTGTCCACGCGGAAGTAGCGGGTAACGCGTTGGCAGACATGAGTGGAAAAGGCTGCGTCGTTTTCCATGCTACGGGCAATGAGCTACTGTCTCTGCATTCGCTCAAGGAAGAGCTGCCATGTCTCGTTATCGTCGTGCCCGTATACCGGGTGCCTCCTATTTCTTCACTGTCGTCCTCGCGGATCGGCGTAGCGATCTTCTGACTCGTCATATCGATCTGCTTCGCGACACGGTGCACGCGACGCGGCTGCGCCATCCCTTCCATATCGATGCCTGGGTGACCCTGCCCGACCATCTGCATTGCGTCTGGACCTTGCCGGAAGGAGATGCCGATTTTGCGCTGCGTTGGAAGGTGATCAAGTTTGGGTTTTCCAAACGCTTGCCGGCAGATGAAGCTCGTACACCGACGCAGCGGGCACGAGGTGAGCGCGGGGTGTGGCAGCGACGGTATTGGGAGCATCTCCTACGGGACGAGCGGGACTACCAGTGTCATCTGGATTACATCCACTTCAATCCGGTCAGGCATGGCCACGTCGACGCGGTGAAGGACTGGCCTTATTCGAGCTTTCATCGAGCGGTGCGGGAGGGACTGTATCCAGAGGATTGGGGTGGGGATTTCGTGGTGGAGACGGGACGTTGGGGAGAGTAGCCCGCGGAAAAGGCTATCGCCGTTTTCCATGCTACGGAGGCAGCCGGAGGCGGGCGTAGAGTGGACAACGCAAAGCTTGTCCACGTGGATACGGGGTGGAGCTTGGAGTGGTCGGTGGAAAAGGCTGCGCCGTTTTCCACGCTACGGGGTGAATTCCGCCAACAGGAATTCCACGAAGCTTCTCACCGTCACCGAGCGCCATCTCGTCTGGGGATAGAGCGCATGCAGCGGCCGGGTGAGTTCCTGGCCCTGGAAGAGGCGCACCAGGTGGCCGGCGGCGACGTCGTCCTGCAGTAGGAAAGCCGGCTGGAGGATGATGCCGAGGCCCTGCAGGGCGGCCAGGCGCAGGGCAGGGCCGTTGCTGAGGTGCAGGCGGCCGGGTGGCAGCGGGCCGAAGGTGGCGCCGGTCTGGGTACGCCACTGGGCCAGGGCGCGGGGGTCCATGCCGAGACAGTCGTGGCTGTGCAGATCGGCCACGCCTTCGGGCGTACCGTGGCGCGCCAGATAATCCGGCGCGGCGCAGCACCACACCACATAGGGTGCCAGCGGTCGAGCCACCAGGGAGGAGTCGGCCAGTTCGCCGATACGGATGGCGATGTCGATGCCCTCCTCCACCAGATCCTGCACCCGGTCGCTCAATACCAGATCGAGGGTAACCTGGGGATGCCGCTCCAGGTATTCGCCGAGTCGCGGCGTGAGGCCATAGGTGCCGAAGGATACCGGCGCCGAGACGCGCAGGATGCCGGCGGGCGCCAGACGCTGGGTTTCGGCCTGGCGGTCGGTGTCGGCGACCAGGGCGAGGATCTCGCGGCAACGGGCGTAGTAGCCCTCGCCAAAAGTAGTCAGCCGCTGCCGTCGGGTAGTGCGCACCAGGAGCTGCAAGCCCAGACGCTGTTCCAGGGCGCGCAGGTGGTTGCCGGCCATGGTCGGCGAGATGCCTTGCGCCTGGGCCGCTGCGGCCAGGCTGCCGCGCTCCACCACGGCGACGAACACCTGCATGCTGTCGAGCAGATCCATTCCACACTCCTGCTAAGGAATCCTCGCATTGGGAGGGCGTTTATCTCATTTGGGTGGTGGGTGAGGCTAGTGGCGTGGATGAGGTGGCGGAGTGGTGGGCTCCGGTACTCAGCCAACCGCGTGGAAAAGGCTGCGCCGTTTTCCACCCTACGACCCTGACTTGGAGAATCGATCATGGACCTGCAACTGCACGACCGTACCGCCTTGGTGACCGGCGCCAGCATGGGCATAGGCGTGGGCATCGCCCGTATCCTGGCGGCCGAAGGCGTTCGGCTGGCGATCACCGCGCGCCGGCGGGAAGCCCTGGAAGAATTGGCCGAAGAGATTGCCGCAGCGGGTCATCCAAAGCCGCTGGTGATCGCGGCGGATATCGCCGATGCCGAGGACGTCCAGCGCCTGGCGCGGGAAGCCGAGGAAGGGCTGGGCCGGGTGGATATCCTGGTCAACACCGCAGGCGGCCATCGCAGCCTCCCCCTGGATGCGGGTGACGATCTCTGGGAGGAAGCTTTCGCCCTGAACTTCGCCTCCGCCCGCCGCCTGACCCAGGCGCTGCTGGGAGGGATGCGCGAAAGACGCTGGGGACGGATCGTGAATTTCAGCGGAAGCATGGAGCCACGCGAGATCAACGCGGCCGGCGCGGCCAAGGCGGCGATCCAGTTCTGGTCCAAGGGGCTGGCGAGTCAGCTGGCGGCCGAGGGCATCACGGTCAATACCATCGCCCCCGGGCGGATCAATTCCGAGCAGATCCTGCAGCGGCTGCATCCGACACCCGAGGCGCGCCAGGCCTTTATCGTCCGACACATTCCCATCGGCTATTTCGGCGAGCCGGAGGACGTGGGGCATCTGGTGGCCTTTCTCGCCTCACCGCTGGCGCGCTACCTCACGGGTGATGTGATCGCGGTGGACGGCGGGATGCATGCCCATGCCCACTAAGACTCTGTACAGAGTCTGCTGCGCGTCGGCCAAACTGCGTTGAAAAGGCCTTCGGAATGCTCATTTACCACTCGTAAACTCCGCTTCCTCAGGCCTTTTCGCCTTGTTTGGCTCTAGCTCGCGAGACTTTGAACAGACTCTAGCGCCTGACGCAGACGAACAGCGCATTGCCCGCCTCGCCGGCCCAGGGCTCGATGCGCTGGTAGTCGTGCTCCAACATCTCGACGTCGAAGAGTGGCTCCAACAGCGCCTGTAGCTCGGGGAAGTCCACCGCCACCATGGGGTGTTCGTCCTGCCAGGTCTGCTGCTCGCCGGCGTGGCGGCGTTCGATGCGCAGCCGGAGTTGCTGGTGCTCGCCCTCGCCGGGGTAGTGCCAGGCGGAGGCGAAGCTGAAGTGGCCATCGGCCCGCTCGATGCTGTGGCCGACGCTGGAGCCATTGTCGATACGGCGCTTGTCGACGGCGTTGAAGCAGAACAGGCCGCCGGCGGTCAGGGCCGCCTGGACCTGCGTCAGGCAGGCCTGGAGCCGTACAAGGCTGCCGCTGTAGTGCAGGGAGTAGAGAAAGCAGGTGATCAGGTCTACCGGCTGCTCCAGTTCGAAGGCGCACATGTCCTGGCAGGAGAACTGGGCCTCGGGGCAACGCAGCGCGGCCTGGGCCAGCATCGGCGGATTGAGGTCCAGCCCGCTGCTCTGGAAGCCGGCATCGAGGAAATGCCGCACATGGGGGCCGGTGCCGCAGGCGAGGTCCAGATGGCGGGTGCCGCCGTTGCCGAACAGGCGCTGCAGGCGCAGCACCGCCTGGCTCTGGGCCCGGTAGTCGATGTCGGCGCAGAGCAGATCGTAGTAGGCCGACAGGTCGGTGTAGAGGGCGGTGGCGGACATCGCAGGGGCTCGGGGCTGGAGGCGCGGGCGCGCATCTTAGTCGGTTTTCGCCATCACCGACCCTTATACTGGCGGTTTTCCCGAGAGTCCCCTGACGTGAGCAACAAGAGATACGCCTGCATCGGCCTGAGCAACCCCAAGTCGCCGTCCAACGTCGGGTCCATCATGAGGGCGGCGGGTTGCTACGGGGTGGCCTCGGTGTTCTATACCGGCACCCGCTACGACCGCGCCAAGGACTTCGTCACCGACACCAAGAAGGTCCACCAGGACATCCCGCTGATCAACATCGACGACCTGCGCCGCATCCTGCCGCTGGGGTGCGTACCGGTGGCGGTGGAGCTGGTGGAGGGCGCCCGGCCGCTGCCCGAATACACCCATCCCGATCGCGCGCTCTATCTGTTCGGCGCGGAGGACGGTTCGCTGAGCCAGGAGCTGCGCGACTGGTGCGAGGACGTGGTGTACATCCCCACCCAGGGCTGCATGAATCTGGCGGCCACGGTCAACGTCGTGCTCTATGACCGCCTGGCGAAGGGCAATAACACCCGCTCCGGCCCGCTGTTCTAACGCTGTTAGCCAAACCCTTGGGTCGGCCGGCGCAAGACCGGATCGAAGGGGTTGATGCGCGCGGCGATCACCCCAGCTTCGCGGCGGAGCAGTTCGATCACCGTGGGCAGGCGCTGGGGGTTGAGGCGTTCGCTCAGGGTGCCCACGCTCAGGGCGGCCACCGCCCGGCCGTTACGGTCGAGGATGGGGACGGCGAGGCCCGCCATGCCGGCCAGCACCCCGGTGTTGCGCGCGGCATAGCCCTGCTGGCGGACGTTGTCGATCTCGGCGCGCAACAGCACCTCATCGTAATGATGGGCATCGCGCAGCCGCGGCAGGTTGTAGCGGATCACCTCGTCGCGCTCTTCCTCGGGCAGGAAGGCCAGGATCGCCAGGGCGCCCTGGCCGCCGCCCAGGGGCACGCGACCGCCGATGTCGCCGGTGAAGGTACGGATCGGATAGGGCCCCTCGCTGCGGTCCAGGCACATGGCGTCGAAGCCGCTGCGCGCCAGCAGGAACAGCGAATCGCCCAGAGAGGCCGACAGCCGCAGCAGACTCGGCCGCGCCAGGTCGCGCAGATTGCCGACCTGGCCGGCGCGGGCCGCCAGGGCGAAGAAATCCAGGCTCAGGCGGTATCTCTTGCTGCGGGCGCACTGCTCGACCATGCCCTCTTCCACCAGGCCCCGCAGCAGCCGGTGGGTGGTGGGTTGCGACAGGCCCACGCGCTCGGCCAGGCGGGTGACCTTTTCCCCTTCGGGATCACCCTCACCCAGGGCACGCACCACGGCGAACACCCGGCTGATGGCGCCGACGCCTACCTCAGCTGCCGCTGCCTTTCTTTCACTGGAATCTTCCATCTACCGCGCTCCAAAATATTTCACTGAGTGAATAAATCTTAAAAAAGAGTTCATTCAGTGAAAAACCTGCTTGTCCCGCATCCTAGGTCGCCCTTACCTTCAGGTCCATAGGGCGATACTCACAATCACCGGACGCCGCCAGTCGAGCGAGCGCCAACGTCCCAGATCCAGGCTGTCTTTCGCCCTGCCAAAACCTTGCCCACCTCTCCCGTGGGCGCGACCGGAGGAGCATTGCGGCCATGGCTTTCCTGACTCTCGACAATCTCAGCAAGCGCTACGGCGACAGCTACGCGGTGGCCGGTTCGACCCTGGCCATCGAGCGCGGCGAATTTGTCTCCCTGCTCGGCCCCTCCGGCTGCGGCAAGACCACCACCCTGCAGATGATCGCCGGCTTCGTCGACGTCAGCAGCGGGCGCATCCTGCTCGACGGCCAGGACATCACCCAGGCCAAACCGGCCAGTCGCGGCCTCGGGGTGGTCTTCCAGAGCTATGCGCTGTTTCCCCACATGACGGTGCGCGACAACGTCGCCTTCGGCCTGCGCATGCGCAAGGTGGCGGGCGCCGAACTGGCACGGCGCGTCGAGGAGGCCCTGGGCCTGGTGCACCTGGGTCAGCACGCCGAGCGCTATCCCCGCGAACTCTCCGGTGGCCAGCGCCAGCGGGTCGCCCTGGCGCGGGCGCTGGTGATAGCACCGCCGGTGCTGCTGCTGGACGAGCCGCTGTCCAACCTGGACGCCCATCTGCGCGAGGAGATGCAGTTCGAGATCCGCCGCATCCAGCGCGAGGTGGGCATCACCACCCTGATGGTGACCCACGACCAGTCCGAGGCGCTGTCCATCAGCGACCGGGTGGTGGTGATGGAGGCCGGGCGCATCACCCAGGTCGATGCGCCCTATCGGCTCTACGAACACCCGCGCAACAGATTCATCTCCGACTTCGTCGGCAAGGCCAATCTGCTGCCCGGCAGCCTGGATGCCCAGGGTCGGCCACAGATCACCGCGGGCGGCGCCCTGGCGATCTCGCTGCGGCCGGAAAAGATCGAGTTGCGCCCCGCCGGTGAGGGGCGTCTGCAAGGACGGGTGCTGACCCGCTTCTTCCTCGGCAGCCAGTGGCTGTATCGCCTGGAGACGGCGCTGGGCGAGGTGTCGGTGCTGCGCAGCAACGATGGGCTGCCGCCACTGGACGAAGGGCAGCGCGTCGGGCTGCACTGGGACGACGGTCTGCTGCGGCGACTGGAAGCCGCGGAGGCCGCAGCATGAGCACCCTGCTGCGCGGCACCGGTCGCGCCTATCTGCTCAGCGCCCCGGCCCTAGTGCTGTTCGCCGGACTACTGCTGGCGCCCCTGGCGCTGACCCTGGCGCTGTCCTTCAACGTCTTCGACTACGAAACCGGGATCAAGGAAGGCAGCTACACCCTGGCGCACTACCTGAGCCTGCTGGGTGATCCCTATTTCTACGAGATCTTCCTGCGCACCTTCTGGATCAGCGCCCTGGTCACCCTGCTCTGCGTACTGATCGGGGTGCCTGAGGCCATCGTCCTCAGTCGCATGGGCGCGCCCTGGCGCTCGATCTTCCTGATCCTGGTGCTGACGCCGCTGCTGATCTCGGTGGTGGTGCGCGCCTTTGGCTGGAGTCTGCTGCTGGGCGCCGACGGGCTGGTCAACCAGGCCATCGTGGCCCTGGGCGGCCGGCCGCTGAAGCTGCTCTACACCCCCTTCGCGGTGATCGTCGGCCTGGTCCACGTGATGCTGCCCTTCATGATCATCCCGGTCTGGACCTCGCTGCAAAAGCTCGATCCCGCCGCCGAACAGGCCGCGCTGTCCCTGGGCGCCAGTCACCTGACGGTGCTGCGGCGCATCGTGCTGCCCCAGGTGATGCCCGGGGTGCTGTCGGGAACGCTGATCGTCTTCGGCCTGGCCGCCAGCTCCTTCGCCATTCCCGGTCTGCTGGGCGGACGCCGGCTGAAGATGGTCGCCACCCTGATCTACGACCAGTACCTGGCCGAACTCAACTGGCCAATGGGCGCCACCCTGGCGGTGGCCCTGCTGCTGCTCAACCTGCTGGTGATGCTGGGCTGGAATCGCCTGGTGGAACGCCGCTACAAACGTGCCCTGGGAGTCTGACCTCATGACCCGCAACGGCCCGCTCGGGCTCGCCTTCCATACCCTGGTGATGATCTTCATGCTGGCGCCGCTGGTGGTGGTCTGCCTGGTGGCCTTCACCCCGGAAAACACCCTCAGCCTACCCACTTCCGGCTTCTCGCTGCGCTGGTTCGCTGCCGTGTTCGAGCGGGCGGATTTCCTCACCGCCTTCTACAACAGCCTGCAGCTGGCGGCGCTGTCGGCCACCCTGGCGACGCTGATCGCGGTGCCGGCGGGGCTGGCCATCACCCGCTACCGCTTTCCCGGCCAGGGCATTCTCAATGGCCTGTTCCTCTCGCCAATCATCATCCCGCACCTGGTGCTGGGCGTGGCCATGCTGCGGCTATTCGCCCTGCTGGGGGTGAATGGCAGCTTCAGCTGGCTGGTGCTGGCCCACGTGGTGGTGATCACCCCCTATGTGCTGCGCCTGGTGATCGCCGCCGCCATCGGCATCGACCGCAGCGCCGAACAGGCCGCCGAGAGCCTGGGCGCCAGTCGCACGACGCTGTTCTGCCGCATCACCCTGCCGATGATCCTGCCCGGGGTGGCCGGCGGCTGGCTGCTGGCCTTCATCAACAGCTTCGACGAGGTCACCCTGTCGATCTTCGTCACCTCTCCGGCGACCCAGACCCTGCCGGTGCGGATGTACGTCTACGCCACCGAATCCATCGATCCGATGATGGCGGCGGTGTCGGCCCTGGTGATCGCCCTGACCGCGGCCACCATGATCCTGCTCGACCGCATCTATGGCCTGGATCGCGTGCTGGTGGGCAAACAATGAACAGCCGAGACCCGTCCATGGCACTGCTCAAGCGGGTGGCCGAACGCGACCGCCCGACCCTGGCCTTCACCCTCGACGGCCAGCCGGCCGAGGGCCTGCAGGGCGACACCCTGCTCACCGCCATCCTCACCCAGAGCGATCACCTGCGCGGCAGCGACTTCGGCGGCGAACCCCGCGCCGGCTTCTGTCTGATGGGCGCCTGCCAGGACTGCTGGGTGCGCCTGGCCGACGGCCGCCGGGTGCGTGCCTGCGCCACCTTTCTCGAAGCGGGCCAGCAGGTCAGCCGCGATCCAGGGCGGCCGCTGTGAGCGCCGTCGTGGTGGTGGGTGCCGGACCGGCGGGCATTCGCGCGGCCCAGACCCTGGTCGCCCATGGCCTGGAGCCGGTGCTGCTGGACGAAAGCGCCCGCGGCGGCGGCCAGATCTATCGCCAGCAACCGGGCAATTTCCAGCGTCCGAGCAAGGCGCTGTACGGCTTCGAAGCGGGCAAGGCCCAGGCGCTGCACGGCGCTTTGACCGAGATGCAGACGACGCTGGACTATCGGCCTGACACCCTGGTGTGGAATGCCGAGCAAAGCGCCCTGGATACGCTCAGCCAGGGCCGCTATATCGATCGCCTGGCCTTCGACCAGGTGATCGTCGCCACCGGCGCCACCGACCGCATCCTGCCAGTGCCGGGTTGGACCCTGCCTGGCGTCTACAGCCTGGGCGCCGCCCAGGTAGCGCTCAAGTTCCAGGGCTGCGCCATCGGCAGCCGCCCGGTGCTGGCCGGTACCGGTCCGCTGCTCTATCTCGTCGCCTATCAATACGCCAAGGCCGGGGCCAAGCCGCTGGCGGTGCTGGACAGCGCGCCCTTCCGCGACCAGGCCGCGGCCACCCCGGCCCTGCTCGGTCAACCGGCCACCTTCGCCAAGGGCCTCTACTACCGCAGCTGGCTGGCGCTGCACGGCGTACCCGTGCACCAGGGCGCCGAACTTCTGGCCGTCGAAGGCGAACGCCGGGTGCATACCGTGCGCTGGCGCGCTGCCGATGGCGAAGAGCACCGACTGGCGTGCGACGCCCTTGGTTTCGGCCAGACACTGCGCAGCGAGACCCAGCTGGCCGATCTGCTGGGCTGTGACTTCGAATGGAATCCGCTCAATCGCGCCTGGCTGCCGGTGCGGGACAATGGCGGTCGCAGCAGCCAGCCCGGGGTCTACCTGGCTGGCGACGGTGCCGGTATCCAAGGCGCCGACGCCGCCGAACTGGCGGGCGAGCTGGCGGCCCTGAGTCTGCTGGCTGACCGAGGCGTGGCGGTGGATGCGGCGCGGGTCGAAGCCTTGCAAGCACGCCTGGCCCGCTTAGAGGTCTTTCGCCAGGGCCTGGAGCGCGCCTTCCCCTTCCCCACTGATTGGGCCGCCAAGGCGCCGGATGAGCTGATGGTCTGTCGCTGCGAACAGGTCAGCGCCGGCGAGATCCGCGCCGCCGTGGCCCAGGGCCATTGGGAGATCAACAGAGTCAAGGCCACCTGCCGGGTCGGCATGGGCCGCTGTCAGGGCCGCATATGCGGCGCGGCGGCGGCCGAGCTGATCGCCCGCGCCAGTGGTCGGCCGCTGGACCAGATCGGCCGGTTGCGCGCCCAGGCGCCGATCAAGCCGCTGCCCTTCGGCGTGGAGCTGGCGCCATGAGCCGGTTGGACGTGGATGTCCTGATCATCGGCGGCGGCATCGTCGGCAGCAGCGCGGCGCTGTTCCTGGCTCAGGGCGGCCAGCGCGTCGCCCTGCTGGAACGCAACTTCTGCGGCGCCCAGGCCAGTGGCGTCAACTATGGCGGGGTACGCCGCCAGGGACGCCCGCTGGTGCAATTGCCGCTGTCCAGTCGCGCGCACCACATCTGGGGTGGTCTGCAGGAATTGCTGGGCACCGATGGCGAGTACCTGAGATCCGGCCACCTCAAGCTGGCCCGCAGCGACACCGACTTCGCCTCCCTGCAGGCCTATGCCCAGGCCAGCCAGGGCTTCGACCTCGACCTGCAACTGCTCGACCGGAGCGAATTGCGCCGGCGCTTTCCCTGGGTCGGCGACATCGCCGTGGGCGCCTCCTTCTGCCCGGAGGACGGCCACGCCAATCCGCGGCTGGTCTCCCCGGCCTTCGCCCGAGCCGCCGCGCGCGCCGGCGCGCAGATTTTCGAGCGTACCGCCGTGACCGCCGTCGAGCACGACGGTCAGCGCTTCCAGCTCCGCACCGACAACGGCCTGACCTTGAGCGCGCCCTGGCTGCTGAATTGCGCCGGCGCCTGGGCCGCGGAGCTGGCCGCCCGCTTCGGCGAGCCGGTGCCCCTCACCGCGGCCCACCCGGCCATGCTGGTGACCGAACCGCTGCCCCTATTCATGACCGCCAGCACCGGCGTGGAAGGCGGCGGCATCTATGCCCGCCAGGTGGCGCGCGGCAATTGCGTGCTGGGCGGCGGGCGCGGTTTCGCCCTCGACGCCGACCGCGCCCGCCCCGGCCAGTTGGCCATCCTCGACATCCTCAGAAACGCCGCCGAACTCTATCCGGCCCTTGCCGGTGCCCAGGCGATCCGCACCTGGAGCGGCGTCGAGGGCTATCTGCCGGATCACCAGCCGGTGCTCGGTCCTAGCCTCACCACCCCCGGCCTGCTGCATGGCTTCGGCTTTGCCGGCGCGGGCTTCCAGATCGGGCCGGCGGCGGGTGAAGCCCTGGCCGAATGCATCCTGCACGGCGCGCCCCGGCACAGCCTGCAGGCCTTTTCCATCGCCCGTTTCCCTTCCCAGTCCAGGAGATCCCACCCATGCGCTTGACCCCTGCCCTGCTCGTGGCCCTTGCCGGCCTGCCGCTGGCCGCCCTGGCCGAACCGACGCTCTACCTCGGCATGAATGGCGGCACCATGGAGCGTCTCTATGCCGACAGCGTGCTGCCCGCCTTCGAGAAGGCGCACAACGTCAAGGTGGTGATCGTGCCCGGCACCTCGGCGGACATCCTCGCCAAGGTCCAGGCCAGTCCGCAGAAACCGCCGATCCACGTGATGTTTCTCGACGACGGCATCATGTACCGCGCCATCGGCATGAATCTGTGCAGCCCGCTCAAGCCCAGCGCGAGCCTGGCGCAGATCCCCGACAAGGCCAAGATCAAGGACCAGGCCGTCGCCGTCAGCCTGGGCGTGACCGGTCTGGCCTACAACAGCCGGCTGTTCAAGGACAAGGGCTGGGCAGCGCCGACCTCCTGGGCGGACCTCGCCGATCCCAAGTACAAGGGCAAGGTGGTGTTCCAATCGCTGTCCTCCTCGACCTTCGGCCTGCACGGCTTCCTGATGTTCAACCGCCTCAAGGGCGGCACCGAGCAGGACGTCGACCCCGGCTTCAAGGCCTGGCCCACCACCGTCGGCCCCAATGTGCTGGAGTACATCCCCAGTTCGGCCAAGCTCTCGGAGATGGTGCAGACCGACGAGGCGGCGCTGTTCCCGCTCACGCCCACCCAGGTCACCGCGCTCAAGCTCAAGGGCATCCCGGTGGAATACGCGCCGCCCAAGGAAGGCGCCGTGGTGCTCAACGTGGCCGAATGCGTGACCGCCAACAACGACCAGCCCGAGCTCGCCCAGCAACTGGCGGAATACCTGCTGACCCCCGAGGCCCAGGCGCCGGCGCTGGAACTGGGCGACCAGATCCCGTCCAATCCCAACACCCCCACCACCGACAAGACCCGCGGCCAGGTGGAGGCCATGCAGAACTACCTGAAGACCGCCGTGACCATCGACTGGGACGAGGTCAACAAGGTGCGGCCGCAGTGGAATGCGCGCTGGAACCGGCAGGTGGAGCGCTAGTCGCTCGAACAGCGCAAACGCACCGCTGGATGTCGACCCTGGACAACTCCGGTCCGGGGCGACCCCTCACCCTTGGCGGCTTCCATCACCAGGAGAGCCGCCATGGCCAACCCGCCCATCACCGTTCTGCGCGACACCCAACCCCTGCCCGTGGTCGATGCCTGCAAATGGGAGCGCATCGAAGGCGAGCCCCATACCGTCAACCTCAATGCCTACACCTCCGATGACGGCAGCAAGATCATGGGCACCTGGATCTGCACCCCCGGCAAATGGCGCGTCGACTACGTGAAGTGGGAGTACTGCCACTTCCAGGAGGGCTACTGCATCATCACCCCCGATGGCCAGGAACCCATTCACCTCAAGGCCGGCGACATCTTCGTCGTCGAACCCGGCATGAAGGGCACCTGGGAAGTGGTCGAGACGGTGCGCAAGTATTTCGTCTTCGCCTGATCTGAAAGCGATGCCTGCCGGTACTCGCCGGCGGGCTGCTCAAGGCGTGGCATCACTCGCATAGCAGGCCCAGGCCGGCCGGGTGGCCAGGCGTTCGAGATAGGCCTCGATGGCCGACGCCGCGATGCGCTCCATCGGGGTGCTGCGCCAGCGGTGCAGCGACAGGCCGAGGACGATATCGGCCAGGCTGAAGTGTTCGCCGGCCACGTAGGGGCCGTGCTGCGCCAGGTGCGCTTCCAGAATGGCGATGCGTCCGTTCCAGGCGGCGATGCCTTGCGCCAGACGCTGCGGATCGGGCTCTGGTGGCTGCTGTTTCACCAGGGCCAGATAGGCATAGCTCCAGGCCGGATTGAGTTCGCTGGCCTGCCAGTCCAGCCACTGATCGACCCGCGCCCGCGCGCGCGGTGCGGTGGGATACAGCGCCTCGCCACCGTGGGCGTTGGCCAGGTAGCGCAGGATGCTGTTGGACTCCCAGAGCACGAAGTCGCCGTCCAGCAGCACCGGGATCTGGCCATTGGGATTCCACTGCAGGTACTCCGCGGATTGCGCCGAGCGAAAGCCGGCGCCCCAATCCTCGCGCTCATAGCCCAGGCCCAGTTCGTCGAGGCACCAGAGCGCCTTGCGGACATTGATCGAAGAGACGCGACCGAGAATCTTCAGCATGCCGAGGCGACCTCCAGCGGTGGGTGGACGAGATAGGGCTCGATATTGCCAAGCGCCCGCTGCACATAGTCTTCCTTTTCCCCTACCGGCGCCACGTAGTGCAGGGCCTCAGCCGCGGCCTCGCGTCCTACCAGGCGGGCGATGGCCCAGGCGGCGAGGTAGCTGGAAGCCAGGCAGCCACCGGCCGTGGCCAGGTTGCCGCGGGCGAAGAACGGCTGCGCCAGCACCTCGATGCCAGCCTCCTGCACCCAGGGCTTGGTGGTGAGATCGGTACAGCCGGGTACCCCGTCGAGCAGGCCGAGCCGCGCCAAGAGCAGCGTGCCGGAGCACTGGGCGCCGATGAGCTGACGTTTGGGATCGAGCACTGCCAGTTGCTCCAGCAGCGTCCTGTCCTGGGCGAATTCACGGGTACGGACACCGCTGCCCACCAGCACCGCAGCGCAATCCGCCAACTGGTCGAAGCCGGCCTGGCGTTCCAGGCGTACGCCATTCATGGAGGTCACGCAGGGCGTCGGTGCCATCAGCGAGACCCGCCAGCCCGGGCGCTTGATGCGATTGAGGATGCCCAGGGCGATCAGCGAATCCAGTTCGTTGAAGCCGTCGAAGGTGAGGATGGCGAGGTGCATGGCATGGCTCCGCGACAGGAAAGCCCGGATTCTCCGCGCAGGCCCTCCCGCGGACCAGATACAGCGTGGCGTCCAGGCACCCATACAGCCTGAAGCGGCCGACAAAAACCGCTCTAGATCAGTGCATACGCGGCGAAGAAAATGGCAATAATGGCTTCTAGCCACTAAAGAAATGGCTGGGGGCGTCGATAGCCTTGGTCACCCAGCCCCGCACGGTCAAACCTTTCACGAGCGGTATCAGAGATTTCCATGGACGACGAAATCCGTTACGAGCGCCACGTCAAGAGGGTATTCCGCATACCCCTGCTGGTGCTGCAGCCGCTGCTGCTGGTGATCTGGCCGCTCAGCCTGGTGAGCAATCCCCTCATCGCCGATCCCTACCAGTTGCGCTACCTTGGGATACTGGTGCTCCTGCTGTGCTCCGTCCTCCTGCTCGCCAGAGCGCGTAGCGCGCGGCTGATGAGCCTGGCCTTCACCGGCAACATCTGGGTGATCGCCTTCGCCTTTCGCGTCCAGATCAACGATTGCGGTCCACTCGGCCACTACTGGAATCTGCCGATCGCCCTGCTCATCACCCTGGGCACCTGCGGCATGACCTATCGCATCAGCGCCTATCTCATCACCCTGGCCGGATCCTGGCTGATCCTGTTCATCGGCCTGGATCGACTGGCGCCGGCCACCATGCCTGGACAGCTGGTCGCCATCCTGGTCGGAGTGACACTGGCGATCGGTATCGCCTACAACTATGTCAACAGCCATTGGATGCGGCGCACCTTCTCCCTCAAGGAGCGCTACCGCCTGATGGCGGAAACGGACGCCCTCACGGGCATCGCCAACCGGCGCAAGTTGCTGGCGCAGCTGGAGGAAGCGGTGCGTATCAGCCGCGACTCGCCCTGCCATTTCGCCATGCTCGACATCGACAACTTCAAGGCCATCAACGACCTCTGGGGCCATCAGACCGGTGACGAAGTCCTGATCGCCCTGGCCGATGAAATCAGCCACCTCGATCCCGTGCTCAGCGTGGGCCGGCTCGGCGGCGAGGAGTTCGGCATCCTCGCCCAGGGTGTCGACCAGGCGCGACTGGACGGATTGCTGGACGAGTTGCGCACGCGCCTGGCACGCCGCCCACGACAGGCCATCACCTTCAGCGCGGGGGTGACGCAGGCGCATCCGGGCGAACCCATCACCGAGCTGATGCGCCGCTCGGACGAAGCCCTCTATCAGGCCAAGCGCCAGGGCAAGGACAGGGTCGTCTGGTCTTCCTGAGGCACCCTACTCCAGCTTCTCTACCTTCACCGGGGTGGTGCCGTCCTCGACCATGTCCACCCGCCGTGCGGCGGCACGGGAAAGGTCGATGATGCGCCCGCGGATGTAGGGCCCGCGGTCGTTGATACGTACGATGACGGCGCGATCATTCTCCAGGTTGGTCACCTTGACCTTGGTACCGAGCGGCAGGGTCTTGTGGGCGGCGACCAACTCGTTGTTGTTGAAGGTCTCGCCGCTGGCGGTTTCCTTGCCATGGAACTTGCGCGCATAGAAGGACGCCTTGCCGCGCTGTTCGAAGCTCGCTTCCTTCTTCACGGGTGCCGCGACGGTCTTGGCGTCCTTTTCCTGGCAGGCGGTGCAGGCGAGCACCAGCAGCAACATCAGATAGCGGGAACGGAGGAGCACGTTTCACCTTCCTCTTCTTCTTCGTTCTGGGGAGGCAACGCAGGGGGTCGAGCGTCTAGCTCTGAGCGGGCCAGGCGCCGAGAGGTTCGGCGGAGCTGGCCAATGGCCTTCCCATCTGTGATGCACGCCTCACGCCCAGGTCAGCGCGCTGGCAGCACGTACTTGAGGATGGCCACGAAATGCAGGGCGCTGCCGGCCATGACGAAGCCATGCCAGATGCCATGCCAGTGGCGAAAGCGGTCGTCGAAGACGAAGAACAGGATGCCGACGGTGTAGAGCACTCCGCCCGCCGCCAGCCAGGCGAAGCCGACCTCCCCCAGCTGGGCCTTGAGCGGACCGACCGCCACCAGCACGATCCAGCCCATGGTGGCGTAGATCACCAGCGACAGGACGCGCGCCTCGGAGCGCGGCTTTATCTCCTGCAGCATGCCGATCAGCGCCAGCCCCCAGACGATGCCGAACAGCGTCCAGCCCCAGGGGCCGCGCAGGGTCACCAGGCAGAACGGCGTGTAGCTGCCGGCGATCAGCAGGTAGATCGACAGGTGATCGAGCTTCTGCAGCAGGCGTTTAGCCCGCCCCTTCACGCTGTGATAGAGCGTCGAAACGCTATAGAGGATCACCAGCGCCGCCCCGTAGATGGTGACGCTGACGATGCGCCAGGGATCACCCTGCAGGCTGGCCAGTACCACCAGGGTGATGGCGCCGGCCAGGGCCAGCAGGGCGCCGATGAGATGGGTCCAGGCATTGAGCCGTTCGCCGTGGTACATGCGTCCTCCTTGGGTTGTGGATGAGAAGTCGATGAGCGAAGGTCAGGCGCGGCATGACGACCAACGGGAGCAACAGCCGAAGCCTTGCCCGCAGGGCGAGTGCCAGCGCAGCAAACGCTGAGGAAGCGTAACGGACCGCGCTCGCCTGCGAGTTTACGAGCGGTAGATGACCATTGCGACCGGGGCGCCCAGGCCGGGCTGGCGATCCGGGTGGTTTTCCAAGGAAACATCACCGCGCGTAGTCACCTCTCGTACTGAGCCTGACCGAGGGCGCAAGGGCCGACTCAGGGTCTGGCCGAGCGCTCGCGACGGGCGGTGAGGCGCTCGTAGTGGTCGAGCAGCGGTTGGATGGACACGCCATGGACCGCGATGCTCAGGGCGACCACCGACAGGGTCAGGTCGACGATGGTCCCGGCCCAGTCGGCGGTGACCTGGTGCGTGAGCGCGTAGCACAGATAATACAGGCTACCGATGCCGCGGATGCCGAACCAGCCGATCAGCGCCCCCTGATGACGATCGATACGGGTGAAGGGCAGCATGGTCGCCACCCCCAGCGGGCGGATCACCACGAACAGCAAGGCGCCCAGCAGCAGCGCGCGGCTGTCCCAGTGGGTGATGAGCACCACACCGAGCAGGGTCACCAGCAGCACCTCGAAGGAGCGCTCCACCAGGCTGCCGAAGGCGAGCATGTCGCCCATCATCACCCCGGCGGCCATCCGCGGTTCTTCGATGTCTTCCGCCTTGGCCACGGTGGCGCGCTCCGGCGACCCGGTGAGATGACCGATTACCGGTTGCGCCAGGTGCTCGGAAGGCGTTTCCGCATGGCCCGAGGTCTGGACCTCCGCCTGACGCAGGCCGAGGCCGGCGGCGAAGACCGCGAGAAAGCCGAAGGCACCGATCTCGTCGGCCAGCACATAGGACAGGGCGATCAGCGCCAGGGCGAGGAAATCGTTGGGGGAAATGGTGCTGTCGCCATGGCGGGTGCGCAGGTAGATCATCAACCGGCCTACGCCCTTGCCCATGGCATAGCCCAGCAGCAGACCCGCTGGCACGCCCCAGACCACGCTCTTCAGGAACCACTCCAGGGTCCAGCCCCACTGCAGTTCACCGTGCTGCAGGAGCAGTAGGCCGAGCAGCACGAAGGGAAAGGCAGTGCCGTCGTTGAGCCCGGCCTCGCCGGAGAGGCCGAAGCGCACCCGGTCGAAATCCTGGGCGTGGTTGACCTGCACCAGCCCGGCCAGCACCGGATCGGTAGGTGCCAGGATGGCACCGATCAACAGGGCCACGCCCCACGGCAGGCCGAGCAGGTAATGGGCGACCAGGCAAACACCGGCAATGCTGAGGACCATCACCGGTCCGGCCAGCAGATAGGCGCCATGCCAGGAGGAACGATGGAAAGACAGGCGCAGCTTGAGGCCGCTGACGAACAGCGAGAAGAGCACCGCTACCTCGGTGAGGTGGCCAATCCAGGTCGCCGAGGCCTGAAAATTGACCTCGGCCAACCCCAGGCCGATGGGGCTGATGAGCATGCCGAAGCCCAGGCAGACCACCGAGGTGGTCACCGGCAGCCAGCGCAGGTAGGCAGAGGTCAGGGCGAGGATCATCAACAGCGATCCCAAGACCCCAACCCAGACGAGAAAAGTCATGAGAGCGCGTGATCCAGAACGAAAGACGAAGAGCGAGTGACGAACGCCACTCTCATGATGGAGACTGCGGCAATGCCGCCGCGGTGCCCCCGGTCTGCCGAATGGTGCGCCCGGCAGTGACCCCGGAGCCCCGGCTGGGGTCCCATGCCCTATAGCTCCCCAGGAAAGCCTTCTCACGCATGAGCGATCACCGCCTCCGCAAGCAACGCCGTCTCGACCGTCTGCAGCGTTTCCTCGACTGGGCCAGCCGTACCCATCCGGCGTTCGTCGCCAAGCAACAGCACCAGGAACAGTGGATCAAGCCCTATGCGGGCTATCCCCTGCCGCACCTTGGGCGGATCGCCAAGGCCTTCTGGCTGGGCCTCGACGAGCCCGCCGCGGTAGCTGCCGGCAGCGCGCCCGATCCGGACAGCCTGCTCGGCCAAGCCCTGCTCGGCGCCGGCAAGACCTTCGGCTATGCAGTGGACGTCTTCGGCGGCACCAAGCTCTTCACCGGCGGCGCGGCGAGTGAATTGCTCGAGCCTCATTGGGCATTGGGGCTGGCCGACAGCGACTCGCCCACCGCCTTCGAGACAGCGGTCCAGCAGCGCCTGGGCGAAGCCGTGCGCGAACGCCTCAAGGTATTGCAGCAGCCCTTCGCCGAGATGGTGGACGAGGATCGCCAGCGCGTGCTGGAACGGGTGCCCCAGGCGCTGATCCGGCTGGACGACTTCCTGTCGCGGGTGACGGACGTCCTCAACGAAACCTGCCACGAGCTGAGATTCAGCGTGGTGCTGGTTCACGACGACATTCGCCTGGAGATTCCCCGGCGCCTGGCGGCGAACCAGGGGCGTTTGCTCAGCGAGGCCGATGTGGTGGCGCTCAAGGCCGACGCGGAGCAGGAGCTACGCGCCCGCTTCACCGTGCTGGTGGGCGAAGCCGATGCCCTGGACTTCGACCTGCACCAGCTGGGCACACCCCGCCTGCAGGAGTTGTTGCGCCTTGAGACCGACAAATTGCGCCGCGCGCTACGCCAGGCGGTGGAGCAGCAGCGCGAGAAGATGGCCTTCGCCGTACTTCTGGAACACAACCCGCGCTTCGGCCAGTATCACCAGAACTATCCGGCCCGGCGCCTCACCCGTACCTGGACCGCCCTGCTCGGCCCGACCAACAGCGGCAAGACCCACAGGTCCATCGAGGCCATGGCGGCGGTCACCCATGCCATCTACCTGTCGCCCTTGCGGCTGATGGCACTGGAAAACCAGGAGCGCCTGGAATCCCTCGGGGTGCCCTGCTCCCTGGTCACCGGCGAGGAAGAGATCATCCGCCCTGGCGCCACCCACTTCTGCTGCACCGTGGAGGAGTTCGCCCGCTTCCGACGCCAGCAGTGGGAGGTGGTGGTGGTCGACGAGGTACAGATGCTGGCCGATCCGCAACGCGGCTGGGCCTGGGTCGACGCCCTGGTCAGCGCCCAGACCAAGCGCCTGCTGATGACCGGCCCGGCGTTGATCGAACCCTCGCTGCGCACCCTCTGCGCACTGTGCGAGGACCGCCTGGAAATCAGGCCCACCAAGCGCCTGTCGCCGGTGACGGTGGCTCGCCATGCCACCACCCTGGAGCGACTGGAGCCGGGCTCGCTGCTGGTGGCCTTCAGCCGCCGCGTGGTGCTGGAACTCAAGGGCATGCTGGAAATGGCCGGGCGCCGGGTGTCGGTGGTCTACGGTGCCCTTTCGCCGGAGGTCCGCCGCGAACAGGCCCGGCGCTTCCGCGAAGGCGAGACCGAGATCATGGTCGCCACCGATGCCGTGGGCATGGGCCTCAACCTGCCCGCCCATACCCTGTGCTTCTACACCGACGAGAAATTCGACGGGGTAGAGAACCGACCGCTGCGGGTGCAGGAGGTCAAGCAGATCGGCGGCCGCGCCGGCCGCTTCGGCCACCATGCCGAGGGCGAGATCACCGCCCTGGCGCCTCATGTGCTGCGCAACATCAAGCGGCTGTTCCATAGCCCGGACGATCCGGTGGACCTGCACCAGTTCCAGGTGCGGCCGAGCCTGGAACACCTGCGCGCCCTCTCGGACTTCATGCAGGAGCCCAGCCTGCTGCGCAGCTGGCTGACCTTCAACCGCAACATCAACTACGGCGATGCCTTCGTCTCGGTGCTGCCGGACGAGTTGGCGGAATGGATCAAACTGATCGACCTGCCCGGTATCGACTTCCAACTGCGCTGGATCTTCGCCTGCACGCCGATCCGTGGCGGCCTGGAAGGCCCGGCCAGCGGACAGGCGCAACGCTGGCTGCGCAGCGTCGCCCGCGGCGAACCGGTGGACCTGCCGCGCATTCCCCTGGGCACCGATCTCGCCGGCCTGGAAAGCGCCCTGCACGTGGTGGAGACCTACCTGCACCTGGCGCGCAGCCTGCCCGAGCTGTTTCCGGCTCTGGCCCGCGGTGAAGAGCATCGCAGCCTGCTCAACGAAGCCATCACCCGCGAGTTGTCACGCCGGCGGCGGCCACGTAGCCAGGAGCAAGGCCAGGGCAAAGGCAAGGGCGAACGCCGCCAGGGACGGAGCGAACGCCGCGGCGGACGCTTCGGCCGCTAGCCCGCGCGGTCAAGCCGCCCCAGGCACCGCGGTAACCGTAGGAGCGGCCCATGGCCGCGATCAGCCACGTAGCCTGGATAACGGCGAAGCCTTATCCACCGGTCGAGGCAGTCGGCCAGTGGAAAACGCTGCGCGGCTTTCCACGCTACGGTGAGCGCAGGCATCGCGGTCAAACCGCCACAGGCACCGCGGTAACCGTAGGAGCGGCCCATGGCCGCGATCAGCCGCGTAGCCTGGATAACGGCGAAGCCTTATCCACCGGTCGGGGCAGCCGGCCAGTGGAAAACGCTGCTCGGTTTTCCACGCTACGGTGATTGCAGGCATCGCGGTCAAGCCGCCGCAGGCACCGCGCTAACCGTAGGAGCGGCCCATGGCCGCGATCAGCCGCGTGGCCTGGATAACGGCGAAGCCTTCCACCGGTCGAAGCAGCCGGCCAGTGGAAAACGCTGCGCGGTTTTCCACGCTACGGTGAGCGCAGGCATCGCGGTCAAGCCGCCCCAGGCACCGCGGTAACCGTAGGAGCGGCCCATGGTCGCGATCAGCCGCGTGGCCTGGATAACGGCGAAGCCTTATCCACCGGTCGAGGCAGCCGGCCAGTGTAAAACGCTGCGCGGTTTTCCACGCTACGGTGAGGCGGCAGGCTGGTCCACCAAGGCGTCAACCCCTGCCGCTCCTACAGGGACTTCGCCAGCGGCACCCGCGCCTTGAAGCTCCAGGTGAAGAAGAATTCCGCCACCTGCTCGCCGCTTTCGTCGGTGCCGACACTGCGCAGCTCGACCTGCTGGGGCTCGCCGGTCTCCCGGGCCAGCACCAGGGCGGCGGCGATGGCCTCGCCCTGGTCGCAACGAAAGACGATGGTGCCTACCGCCTTCTTGGTGAAGCTCGCGCTCAGGGCCACCACCAGCATGGCGTAGCGCTGGCCGGAGCGACGGATGTGCCAGTCGGCGAGGATGCCGGTGGAGAATTCAGCCGCCATGCCTTCCACCGCCCAGAACATGCTCTTGAAGGGATTCTGGTTCAGCCAGCCATGGGTGACCTGCATCTGGCAGCCGGAGGCGTCCAGCTGACGCAGGCGCAGGCCGGCGAGCTTGGCGATGGGCACCTTGGTCCAGACGAAGAGATTGAACAGCAGTCGATTCATGGCGAGCGCTTCCGGCAGCCTGGCTGAGGCGCCAGGTGTACCGCAGCTTAGCGCGTCATTCCGGGCCACTCCATGGCTCGGGGAGGCGGCTGGGCAGACAGTTCGCGACCCCTGGGTCGCGCGACCGTCGGCGTCTCGACGATGCCGAGACGCCGACTGGATCAGAGCGGATTGGCGTTGAGCTGCTCGGCGTAGCGACGGGTCATGAAGATCGCGAACAGCAGGCCGGCCACTGCCAGGCTGCCGCCGACGAGGCCGATGTAAGGCATGCCGACATGGGTGCCCACCACGCTGCCCAGCAGGGCGCCACCGCCGATGCCGACGTTGTAGATGCCGGAGAACAGCGCCATGGCCACGTCAGTGGCGTCCTTCGCCAGCGCCAGCACCTTGGCCTGCAGCGCCAGGCCGAAGCTCATGATGGCGATGCCCCAGACCACGCTCAGGCCTTCGAGCAGGTAGCCCTTCCAGGCGAACGGCAGCAGCAGGAGCAGGGAGAGGGCGATACCGCCGATGGCCACGACCAGGAAGCCGTTGGGGAATCTCAGGCTGTAGCGGCTGAACAGCAGCGAGCCGATGACGCCAGAGCCGCCGAACAGCAGCAGCAGCGCGGTGATCATCATGCCGCTCATGCCCGCCACTTCCACGGCGAAAGGCTCGATGTAGCTGTAGCCGGTGAAGTGGGCGGTCACCACCAGCACCGTGAGCAGGTAGATGCACAACAGGGCCGGCCGCTTGAACAGCACCGGCAGGCTGGCCAGGGAGCCGGAGTTCTCGCTGGGCAACAGCGGCAGATTGCGCGCCAGCCAGAGCACCGTGCCCACGGCTACCGCGGCGATGGCGAGGAAGGTGTAGCGCCAGCCGAGCAATTCGCCGAGCACCCGGCCCAGCGGGATGCCCAGCACCATGGCCAGGCAGGTGCCGGTGGCCAGCAGGCCGAGGGCCTGGGTCTGCTTGCCGGGCGGGGCGATGCGCACGGCCAGCGAGGCGGTGATCGACCAGAACACCGCATGGGCGAAGGCGATGCCGACGCGACTGGCCACCAGCACCTCGAAGCTCCAGGCCACCCCCGACAGCCCATGGCAGGCGATGAACACCACGAAGACGAACACCAGCAGGCGCCGGCGCTCGATGGCGCGGGTAGCGAGCATCATCGGCAAGGACATCAGGGCGACCACCCAGGCATAGATGGTCAGCATCAGCCCGACCTGCGCCGGACGCATGTCGAAGCTGCGGCCGATGTCGCTGAGCAGCGCCACCGGGACGAATTCCGTGGTGTTGAAGATGAAGGCGGCCAGGGCCAGGGCGATGACGCCCGACCAGCTGGGTTTCCGGGCTTCGGCGGTAGCATCCATGGAAGGTCTTCTACTCCAGAGCGGGATGGATGGGCAGCGACTCCGCGGCGCGCAGTCGACGACGAAAACCCACGAGCAAAGACTTGGCCCGCCTGCGACGAGAAGGTCGCGAGCGAGAAGGCTGCCGTAGGTCTGGATTGGTATTGGATGTAGTAAAAATTCTACGCTGCCGATTCGGACCACCACAACCGCCGCGCGGTGCCCCACAGGCGGTCAGGATTTCGCAATCGTCAGTCAAGCTGCTGACTAGCCACGCTTTTTCGGTCAGCCAAAGGCCATGCCAAACTCTTTGAGCTGCGACAAAACATCGCGAAACCTTTTAGCCGTCACAGGCTCGCACAGGAGAGAGCATAGCGGTTGACCTTGCCCCAGGGGCAAGCTCTAGGTTCTGTACGAAAAGTCGCCGAGCGACGGTCAGGCGAGGCGAAAAAGGCTGAGGAAGCGGAGTTTACGAGCGGTAAATGAGCATTCCGAAGCCTTTTTCAGCGAAGCATCACCGAGCGCAGGCACTTTTCGTATAGAGCCTAGCCTCGATATCGTCAGCTTAGTCCAGGAGCCTCCCCCCATGCGTATCGCCCTCTCCACCACCCTGCTCGCCCTTACCCTGCTGGCGAGCGGTGTCGCCAACGCTGCCGAAGACACTCACCAAGCCCATCAGGACATGCAAAAGAGCATGGACGCCATGCACCAGGGCATGGCGGAAGGCCTCAAGGCCAAGGATCCGGATCTGGGCTTCGCCAAGGGCATGCTGGCCCACCACGAAGGCGCCATCGACATGGCCCGCTACGAGCTCGAGCATGGCAAGGACCCGGAGATGCGCAAGCTGGCCGAGAACATCATCCAGGCCCAGCAGAAAGAGATCGATCAGCTCAAGCGCTGGATCAAGGCCCACGGCAAGTAGTGGCCGAGGGTGAGCGGGACTGGCACAGTGCAAGGCCAGTCCTGTCGCAGAACTCGTCATCATGCTGATCGACCATCTGGATCATCTCGTCCTGACCACCGTGGACCTCGCCGCCTGCGAGGACTTCTACACCCGGGTGCTGGGCATGCGCCTGGAAGAGTTCGGCGCCGGACGCAAGGCACTGAGGTACGGCAACCAGAAGATCAATCTGCACGAGCGAGGCCGGGAATTCGAACCCAAGGCGCACCTGCCGGTGCCGGGCGCCCTCGACCTTTGTTTCATCGCATCCCAGCCCCTGGAGGCGGTGATCGCCCATCTCCAGCGTGAAGGCTGGCCGATCGTAGAGGGGCCGGTGGACCGTACCGGTGCCACGGGGCCGATCCGCTCGGTCTATGTGCGGGATCCGGATCTGAACCTGATCGAGATAGCCGAGTACCGATCCTGATTCCCTATGGCCTGTTTGGGGCTAGCGCGGCCGGCCGAACACCTGGGTCCAGTAGAGGCTATGGGTGCTGCGCGGATTCAGGGCATAGGCCGCGCCCATCTCGGTGAACTCCGGATTCATCAGGTTGGCACAGTGACCGGGGCTGGCCAACCAGCCTTGCATGGCCTGGCTGACCGAGCCCGCACCCGCGGCGATGTTCTCGCCGATACCCGTCCAGCCGTAACCCTGCTTGGCCACCCGCTCGGCCACGCTGCCGCCACCTGGGGCGCTATGGGCGAAGTAATTGCGGCTGGCCATGTCCTGGCTGTGGGCCAGGGCAGCGTTTGCCAGGGCTAGATTCCAGCGCAGCGGCGCGGTGGCAGCAAAGCGGCGGGTACCGCAGGTGCGTCCCTGGGCGCGGGCGCGATTGACCTCGGCCAGCACGGCCTTGCCCGCCGTCTGCCAGTCGCCCAGGCCGGCGCTCACCACCGGCCGCGCCAGCACCAGTTGCCAACGTGGCCCCTGCTGGGTCACGCCGATCTGGGCGTAGTCGGCGCCGGCCAACGGGCGGCAATACTGCTGGCGCAAGCCGGCCATGGCCGCCTGGGCGGTGGGCGCACCTGCCAGCAGGATCACCTGTACGGCGGCAGCCTGGTAGCCCGCGGCGCGCAGGTCGCCCTGCAGGCGATCCCTACCCGTCAGGCGAACGGCTGCCAGGCGGTTATCAGCGGCCAGCGGTGCGGCGGCGCGCGTACCGGGACAGCCCTGGGGCGCGGCGCGATAGGCATTGATCAGCTCGAGCAGGCGCGCCTCTTCGGGCGTGGCCGCCAGGGCGGCATCGGCCAGCAGGCCAGTGGTGAGCAGCAGGGAAACCGCGAGGAGACGAGACATGCACGAGCCGATCCGGGAACAGGGAAGCGCTATGTACCCGGCCTGATCCCGAGGCGCAAGCCAGACATCTCGCCAACCGAGGAACGGACGGCAGTTTGCTTGCCCGGGGGATTGGGGTAGGCTCGCCGGTCAATTCAACAGGAGTCATCCCATGGCCAAAGCCTCTGCCCGCCACATCCTGGTTTCCAGCGAAGCCAAGTGCAACGAACTCAAAGCCGCCATCGAAGGGGGCGCCGACTTCGCCCAGGTGGCCAAGGACAACTCCAGCTGCCCCTCCAGCCGCCAGGGCGGTGACCTGGGTACCTTCCGCCCGGGCCAGATGGTCAAGGAATTCGACACCGTGGTGTTCAGCGCCCCGCTGCACCAGGTCCAGGGTCCGGTGAAGACCCAATTCGGTTACCACCTGGTGGAAGTCACCAGCCGCGAGGATTGATCCCGCGGGCGCTCCCGCCCCGTGCGGGAGCGTCGTCACTGTCCTGCTCCGCATTCCCGGCTATCCTGCAGCCTCCCCCCTGCCCTCGCGAGGATAGCGCCATGTCCCTTCCCCTCGAACGTCACGGCCAGTGCCTGTGCGGCTCCGTTCATCTCGCTTGCCGCCTCGATAGCCTTGAGGTATCGGCCTGCCATTGCCAGACCTGTCGCCGTTGGGGCGGTGGTCCGCTGCTTGCGGTGGAATGTGCCCAGCCGCCGGTGATCGGCGGCGGCGATGCCCTGGGTATCCACGCCTCGTCGGACTGGGCGGAGCGCGGCTTCTGCATCCACTGCGGGACCCATCTGTTCTACCGGCTCAAGGCCGAGCCGCATTACGCCATTCCGGTGGGCCTGCTCGACGGCGGGGACTGGAGCCTGGCCAGCGAGGTCTTCATCGAAGAGAAGCCGGCCTGGTACTGCTTCGCCAACCAGACCCGTCAACTGACCGGCGCGGAACTGTTCGCCGCGCATGGTCAGTCCGACGACGCCTAGTGTGGTGTTTCAGAAGTTCGCGCAAGAATTGGCGAGTGATTGTTTGGCGGTTCGGCGTTCCGACTGGACCAGGCGCCGCGACAAGTCATAGCAGGGCTATGGCGAGGAGTGGCAACGCCGCCCAGACGGTCCGCCGCTGCGGCCGAAAAAGCGCCGCCAAAATTGTGTAGTTAACTTCTGCAACACCACACTCGTCCTCGGTGGGGTACCGAACATCCTTTTCCACGTGAATCCCCTCGCCGGCAGCATCCGCTGTCACCACCGTTCGTCGGCACCGACCGGCCAGTCGCCTGACTCGCGCGGCTGGCGATAGCGACCTGGGCGCAGCACCGGCGGCGCGGGAAACACCCCTCCTCTGACCGCAGGGTCACGGCCAACGCCGTGGCTTGCGGCCGTCTTTTGCCCGGCGCCGCGACCGAAGAGTCAGCAATAGACGCCCAAAACCCACTCTCCGTGCGGCCTACGACTTTTGTAGTGACTATACGAAAGCACTACAAAACACCATTGACGCCCCCTCGATCTCCTGCAAATCTTTAGCTGCACCAGACGTGAACCCCCTATCCATACGGGTCTCGCCTGGGCTCCGGGTGACCCTCGGGCCGTCTTGCGTAGTGATTTCAAAAATTCACTACAAGAGAAGACGACTGGAACGCCGCGCTGCTCGAGGCAGCGTCGCCAGAGGTGACGTCCGGATCCATGCAGGCACGCACGGCGACATGACTCGACAGCTGGGCCCACCGCTCGCCTTCGCGACTGGCACCCCGGTGGCAACCGCCACCTCGTTGCCAGGCGTTGGGAAAAGACTGGTACCCAAGCCAACCTCATCGAGAAGGATCGACTCATGTCCGCTTACCAGAACGACGTTCAGGCCATCGCCGCCCTCAAGACCACCCCCGGCAATCACTGGAGCGCCATCAATCCGGAATACGCCGCCCGGATGCGCTTGCAGAATCGCTTCAAGACCGGTCTCGACATCGCCCGCCACTGCGCGGCCATCATGCGCCGGGACATGGCCGCCTACGACGCCGATAGCAGCGCCTACACCCAGTCGCTGGGCTGCTGGCACGGCTTCATCGGCCAGCAGAAGCTGATCGCCATCAAGAAGCACCTGGGCAGCACCCAGGGCCGCTACCTCTACCTGTCCGGCTGGATGATCGCCGCACTGCGTTCGGAATTCGGCCCGCTGCCCGATCAGTCCATGCACGAGAAGACCAGCGTGCCGGCGCTGATCGAAGAGCTCTACACCTTCCTGCGCCAGGCCGACGCCCGCGAACTGGCCATGCTGTTCCGCGAGCTGGACGCCGCCCGTGCCGCCGACGAGAACGCCAAGGCCGCCGCCCTCCAGGCCAGGATCGATAATTACGAGACCCACGTGGTACCGATCATCGCCGACATCGACGCCGGTTTCGGCAACGCCGAGGCCACCTACCTGCTGGCCAAGAAGATGATCGAAGCCGGAGCCTGCTGCATCCAGCTGGAAAACCAGGTCTCCGACGAGAAGCAGTGCGGCCACCAGGACGGCAAGGTCACGGTGCCCCACGAGGACTTCCTGGCCAAGATCAATGCCGTGCGCTACGCCTTCCTCGAGCTGGGCGTGGACGAGGGCGTCATCGTCGCCCGTACCGACTCCCTGGGCGCCGGCCTGACCAAGCAGATCGCCGTGAGCAAGCAGCCGGGCGACCTGGGCGACCAGTACAACGGCTTCCTCGATTGCGACGAGGTGGACGCCAGCCAACTGGGCAACGGCGATGTCCTGATCAGCCGCGGCGGCAAGCTGCTGCGGCCCAAACGCCTGCCCAGCGGCCTGTTCCAGTTCCGCGCCGGCAGCGGCGTGGACCGGGTGGTACTGGACTGCATCACCTCGCTGCAGAACGGCGCCGACCTGCTGTGGATCGAGACCGAGAAGCCCCACGTCGGCCAGATCAAGGCCATGGTCGACCGCATCCGCGAAGTCGTGCCCAACGCCAAGCTGGTCTACAACAACAGCCCCTCCTTCAACTGGACCCTGAGTTTCCGCCAGCAGGTGTTCGACGCCCTGCAGGCCGAGGGCAAGGACGTCTCCGCCTACGACCGCGCCAAGCTGATGAGCGTGGACTACGACGACACCGAACTGGGTCGCCTGGCCGACGCACGCATCCAGAGCTTCCAGCGCGATGCAGCACGAGAGGCGGGCATCTTCCATCACCTGATCACCCTGCCCACCTACCACACCGCAGCCCTGTCCACCGACAACCTAGCCAAGGGCTACTTCGCCGAGGAAGGCATGCTGGCCTACGTCAAGGGCGTGCAGCGCCAGGAGATCCGCCAGGGCATCGCCTGCGTCAAGCACCAGAACATGGCCGGCTCGGACCTGGGCGACGACCACAAGGAATACTTTGCCGGGGAAGCCGCGCTCAAGGCGGCGGGCAAGGACAACACCATGAACCAGTTCCATTGATCACGGCCACTGTGGAGGACACGCTCATGAACCTGAACGACAACCCCAGCCTGGACGATCTCAAGCAACTCTTCGCCCGGCTCAAGGACAAGAACCACACCCATATCCTCTGGGTCTGCGAGAGCGGCGCGGTGCATATCGACCGCCTGCCTGGCGGCGAGACGCCCGAGCAGTTCGAGGAGCGCCACCCCAGCCTGCGCATCCGCTTCAAGACCTACAACAAGGGCGGCGGCTACGTCGGCAAGTCAGCGGCGGCGGACGATAACTTCATCAGGAGCGTCCACGCCGCCCTGCAGGAACACTGGCGCCTGGCCGGTCGGCAGCAACAGCCGGCCTATGTGGATCGCTACTGCTAGCCATGAAAAAGGGCGCGCCGGGTAGTTGACCACCCGACGCGCCTGCCCCACCTATGAGGTGACTCGCCTGATCCTGCATGGCCCTGCAGGGCCATGCGAGTCACCTCTTCTCTTTATAGGACGAACAGATCGACGAAGCGATGCACCGGGGTGGCTTCCAGTCCCGCCTGGTCCTTGCACAGCTCGAAGATCTGGGCGCAGCGACCGGCCGGGAAGCGCGTCGCCAGGTTGCTCTGGAATTTGCGCTCCAGCAGCGGAATACCCTCCTCGCGGCGCCGGCGATGGCCGATGGGATATTCCACGGCGATCTTCTCGGTGCTGCTGCCGTCGGTGAAGAACACCTGCAGGGCGTTGGCGATGGACCTCTTGTCGGCTTCCAGGTACTCGCGGCTGTAGCGCTCGTCCTCGACGATCTCCATCTTCTCGCGCAGCTGGTCGATGCGCGGATGGGCCTGGTGGAAGGCATCCTCGTAATGCTCGGCGACCAGGTCGCCGAACAGCAGCGGCACGGCGATCATGTATTGCAGGCAGTGATCGCGGTCGGCCGCGTTGGCCAGGGGACCCTGCTTGGAGATGATACGGATGGCCGATTCGTGGGTGGTCACCACGATCTTCTCGATCTCATCCACCCGGTCACGCACCTGGGGATGCAGGATCACCGCGGCCTCGGCAGCGGTCTGGGCATGGAATTCCGCCGGGAAGCTGATCTTGAACAGCACGTGTTCCATCACGTAGCTGCCGAAGCCCTGCGGAAAGCGGAACTGGCGCTGGTCGGCGGGCTTGGTGGCGAGGTCCTTGTTGGTGTGGCTGAAGAGCACGTCGTAGAAGCCCCACTGGGGTGCGCTGAGCACGCCGGGGATGCCCATCTCGCCGCGCAGGGCGATATCGGCCAGGCGCACGCCGCGACTGGAGGCGTCACCGGCGGCCCAGGACTTGCGGCTGCCGGCATTGGGCGCATGGCGATAGGTGCGCAACGCCTGGCCATCGACGAAGGCGTGGGACAGCGCCGCCAGCAGTTGCTCGCGGTTGGCGCCCATCAGCTTGGCGCTGACCGCGGTGGAGGCCAGCTTGACCAGGAAGACGTGGTCGAGACCGACGCGGTTGAAGGAGTTCTCCAGGGCGAAGACGCCCTGGATCTCGTGGGCCATGACCATGGCTTCCAGCACCTGGCGCATGGTCAGAGGCGCTTCACCCTGGGCCACGCGACGCTGGGAGAGATGGTCGGCCACCGCCAGGATGGCACCGAGGTTGTCGGAAGGATGGCCCCACTCGGCGGCCAGCCAGGTGTCGTTGTAGTCCAGCCAGCGAATGATGCAGCCGATGTCCCAGGCCGCCTTGACCGGGTCCAGGCGATAGCTGGTGCCCGGCACCCGCGCACCCTGGGGCACCACGGTGCCCTCCACCTGGGGGCCGAGCAGCTTGGTGCACTCGGGGAAGCGCAGGGACAGCAGGCCGCAGCCGAGGGTGTCCATCAGGCAGTTGCGGGCGGTGTCCAGGGCCTCGCGGGAGGTGACCTGGTAGGTCAGCACGTAATCGGCCAGGTCCTGGATGACGGGGTCGTAGTCGGGCCGGTTGTTTAGATCGACGTTGGCGCTCATGGGGTTTCCTTTATATCGCGGCCATGGGCCGCTCCTACGGACTGCCACGGGTGCTCCAGTAGGAGCGGCCCATGGCCGCGATCAACGATTAGCAATCGGTGTGAAGGGTCGCTGCTCGACACCGATGTAGTCCGCGCTGGGGCGGATGATGCGGTTGTCGGCGCGCTGCTCGAAGACGTGGGCGCACCAGCCGGCCGTGCGCGAGCAGACGAAGATCGGGGTGAACAGCGGCGTCGGGATACCGAGGAAGTGATAGGCCGAGGCATGGTAGAAGTCGGCGTTGGGGAATAGCCCCTTCTCTTCCTTCATGGTGCGGTCGATGGCTTCCGACACCGGGAACAGCACGCGGTCGCCCACCTCCGCCGCCAGTTGCCGGGCGTAGTCCTTGATCACCTCGTTGCGCGGATCGCTGTCGCGGTAGATGGCGTGGCCGAAGCCCATCACCTTTTCCTTGCGCTCGAGCAGCTGCTTGAGGCCGGTGACCGCATCCTCGGGTGAGGCGAAGCGCTCGATCAGCGCCATGGCCGCCTCGTTGGCGCCGCCATGCAGCGGGCCGCGCAGGGAGCCGATGGCGCCGGTGACGCAGGAATAGAGGTCGGACAGCGTCGAGGCGCAGACCCGGGCGGTAAAGGTGGAGGCGTTGAATTCGTGCTCGGCATAGAGGATCAGCGAGACATTCATTACCCGCGCGTGCAATTCGCTGGGCGCCTGGCCGTGCAACAGGGTCAGGAAGTGACTGGCGATGTCCGGGGCGTCACTGCTGCAGTCGATGCGGGTGCCGCGCTGGCTGAAGTGATGCCAGTAGAGCAGGATCGCCGGAAAGGCGCCGAGCAGGCGGTCGGCCACCAGCTGCTGATCGGCGAAGCTGCGTTCCGGCTCCAGGGTGCCGAGCAGCGAGGCGCCGGTACGCATCACATCCATGGGGTGGGCACTGGCAGGAATGCGCTCCAGGCCTTCCTTGAGCGGCTGCGGCAGGTCGCGCAGGGCCGCCAGCCGCTGGCGATAGGCGTCCAGTTGCGCCTGCGTAGGCAGCTCGCCATAGAGCAACAGGTGGGCCACTTCCTCGAAGTCGGCCCCGGCGGCCAAGTCGCGGATGTCGTAGCCCCGATAGGTGAGGCCGGCGCCGGTCTTGCCGACGGTGCAAAGCGCGGTACGGCCGGCGACCTGGCCACGCAGGCCGGCGCCGCCGAGGGATTTGCTGTCTGCCATCGTCTCGCTCCTCTTGGATTTGTTAGGCGAAAAAGTGGGCGTTCAGGGTGGAGCGTCAGTGTTTCTGTTGTTGGAACAGGCGATCCAGCTGGTCCTCGTAGCGGTGGTAATCGATGCGGTCGTAGAGCTCGGCGCGGGTCTGCATGGTGTCGACCACCGCCTGCTGGGTGCCATCGCGGCGGATCGCCGTGTAGACGTTTTCGGCCGCGCGATTGGCCGCGCGGAAGGCCGACAGCGGGTAGAGCACCAGGCCGACGTCGGCGCCGGCCAGTTCTTCGGTGGTGAACAGCGGGGTGGCACCGAATTCGGTGATGTTGGCCAGGATCGGCACCCCCACCGCCTGGGCGAACTGGCGGTACATGGGCAACTCGGTCATGGCCTCGGGAAAGATCATGTCGGCACCGGCCTCGACGCAGGCGCAGGCGCGGTCGATGGCGGCCTGCAGGCCCTCCACGGCCAGGGCATCGGTACGCGCCATGATGACGAAGTCGGGATCGGTACGGGCATCCACCGCCGCCTTGATACGGTCGACCATCTCCTGCTGGCTGACGATCTCCTTGCCCGGCCGATGGCCGCAGCGCTTGGCGCCCACCTGATCCTCGATGTGCATGGCAGCGGCGCCGGCCTTGATCAGCGAGCGGGTGGTGCGGGCCACGTTGAAGGCCGAGGCGCCGAAGCCGGTGTCGACATCCACCAGCAGCGGCAGGTCGCAGACATCGGTGATGCGGCGGACATCGATCAGCACGTCTTCCAGGCCACTGATACCCAGGTCCGGCAGCCCCAGGGAACCGGCCGCGACGCCACCGCCGGACAGGTAGATGGCCTGGAAGCCGGCGCGCTTGGCCAGCAGCGCGTGATTGGCATTGAGGGTGCCGACCACCTGCAACGGGCGTTCGACGGCGACGGCGGCGCGGAATTTCTGGCCGGGACTGACGACAGGCATGGCTTTACCTCGGCAGGGCTTGGACTAGGGGATGGTGCTGCAGATTGCGCTTGGAAGCGGCGATGTGGCGGCGCATCAGCAGTTCGGCCAGCTCGCCGTCGCCCTCGGCCAGGGCATCGAGGATGCGGTGGTGCTCGGCGAAGGCCTGGCGCGGCCGGTTGGGGGTGGCGGAGACCTTGAGCCGGTACATGCGCACCAGGTGATAGAGCTCGCCGCAGAGCAGCCGTACCAGCATGCCGTTGCCGCTGGCCTGGATGATGCGGTAGTGGAAGTCGTGATCGCCTTCCTGCAGGTAGTAGCCGGTGCCGGCCTGGAACGCCGGATCGCGCTCGTGGGTGTCCAGCAGCTGGCGCAACTCGTCGATGCCCTGGGGCGTGAGGCGCTCGGCGGCCAGGCGGCAGGCCATGCCTTCGAGGGATTCGCGGATTTCGTAGAGTTCGACCAGCTCGGCCAGGCTCAGGGCGGCGACCCGGGCGCCGGCATGGGGCACCCGCACCACCAGGCGCTGACCCTCCAGCCGGTGGATGGCTTCGCGCAGCGGACCCCGGCTGATGCCGTAGGTCCGGGCCAGCTCCGGCTCGGAAATCTTGCTGCCCGGCGCCACGTCGCCACGGACGATGGCCTCGCGGATCCGGCGGAACACCTGCTCGGAGAGGGTCCCGCTGTCGGTCTCGGGCGCTGCGGTCTGGAGGGGGCTATCGATCATTGTCGACACCTTTTGTGTTTATGGGCTGAATAACTACCCCTGAACGCCTTATTAGTCAACACTTGTCGACAATCCACCTGTGACAGCCAGTATCTCGCCGTCGCCCTCGGCGGTTCGCTACACTAGCGCGCCGCCCACCCAGCCAACCTCGCCATGCCCTTCTGCCACCTTCATCCGCTGCCCTACCACGCCGATCCCACGGCGCGTTTCGCCCTGCTGCACGGCGAGACGGGCGCGGTGCTGCTGGACTCGGGGCGCCCGCTGGCCGAGCGCGGTCGCTACGACCTGATGGCAGCCTGGCCGCTGCAGGTGCTGCAGCCGGACGTGGGCGAGGACGGCCGCGCCTTCTTCGCCCGCGCCCGCGCGGCCCTAGCCAGCCTGGGCCGCGCGGAATTGCCGGAGCGGACAGAGCTACCCTTCGCCGGTGGCCTGCTGGGCTATCTGGGCTACGACTTCGGCCGGCGCCTGGAACGCCTGCCGGAAGGCGCGCGGGCCGACCTGCAACTGCCCGATGCCCGCCTGGGCCTCTATGCCTGGGCGCTGGTCAGCGATCACCAGGCACGCACCAGCCAGTTGGTCTGCCACCCCGCGCTGGACGAGGCGGAACGCCAACGGCTGATCGCGCTGTTCGAAGCGGAGCCACTGCCCAAGGCCGACGCCTTTAGCCTGACCGCGCCCTTCGCCGCAGACATCGACGAGCACACCTACCGCCAGCGCATCGAGGCCATCCAGGCCTATATCGCCGCGGGCGACTGCTATCAGGTCAACTTTGCCCAGCGCTTTCGCGCGCCCTTCCAGGGGTCGCCCTGGAGTGCCTACCGGGCCCTGCGCGCGGCCTGCCCGACGCCCTTCTCCGGCTACCTGGCGCTGGAGCGCGGCGCCCTGCTCAGCCATTCGCCGGAGCGCTTCCTGCGGGTGAGCCGCGGCCAGGTGGAGACCCGGCCGATCAAGGGCACCCGCCCGCGCCGCACCGATCCCGCCGCCGATGTCGCCGAAGCCAAAGCGCTGCTGGCCAGTTCCAAGGATCGCGCCGAGAACCTGATGATCGTCGACCTGCTGCGCAACGACCTGGGGCGCAGCTGCCGGATCGGCTCGGTGCGGGTGCCCGAACTCTTCGCCCTGGAAAGCTACCCCAACGTCCATCACCTGGTCAGCGCCGTCACCGGCGAACTGGCCGCGGGACTGGATGCCCTGGACCTCCTGGCCGGCAGCTTTCCCGGCGGCTCCATCACCGGCGCGCCGAAGATCCGCGCCATGCAGCTCATCGACGAGCTGGAAGAGACCCGCCGCGGCCCCTACTGCGGTTCCTTGCTCTACCTGGACGTGCGCGGCGAGAGCGACAGCTCCATCCTGATCCGCAGCCTGCTCGCCGAAGACGGCATGCTCAGTTGCTGGGGCGGCGGCGGCATCGTCATGGATTCCCACTGGGCCGACGAATACGCCGAGTCCCTGGCCAAGGTGCGGGTGCTGCTGGAAACGCTGGAAGCCCACAGCTGATCCGGCTTTGCTACCATGGGGTCATCCTCTCGCCGGCTGGAGCCCGCCATGTCCCTCGATCTCGCCCGCATCAACGCCGACCTCGGCCGCGACCCCGAAAAACTCGTCGCCTGGGCCCTGGGGCTGGGTAAAAGCGCCATCGTCACCACCAACTTCCGCCCCTTCGAGGCGGTGATCCTGCACCTGGTCAGCCAGGTCAAGCCGGACATCCCGGTGGTCTGGATGGACAGTGGCTACAACACTCCCGCGACCTATCGCTGCGCCGACGAGATCGTACGCAAGCTCAAGCTCAACCTGGTGACCTACCTGCCCAAGCGCTCGCGCGCCCACCGCGAGGCCATCGACGGTCCGGTGCCGGGGCTGGACGATCCGCGCCACGCCGCCTTCACCGAAGAGGTCAAGCTGGAGCCCTTCGCCCGCGCCCTGCGCGAGACCGCACCCGAGGTCTGGTTCACCGCCCTGCGCGCCACCGACACCGCCGTGCGCGCCCAGATGGACCCGGTCAGCGTCAACCCGGACGGCCTGATCAAGGTGGCGCCGCTGCTGCACTGGACCTCCAAGGACCTCTATCAGTACCTGACCGCCCACGACCTGCCCAACGAATTCGACTACTTCGACCCCACCAAGGGTGACGAGAATCGCGAGTGCGGCCTGCACCTCGCCCACTGAGTCGATCCCTCGCGCGCCCAGCTCCGGGCGCGCGCGCTGCCTGATACCCTGCCCATGACCACTTCCCGCCCGCTCCACGCCCGCAAGGGTGTCTTCGCCGTGGTGCTCGGCAACGCCGTCGAATTCTTCGACTTCGGCGTCTACGCCACCTTCGCCGTGCTCATCGGCCAGGTGTTCTTTCCCTCGGAGAACGCCTTCGCCAGCCTGATGGCCAGCGTCATCACCTTCGGCGTCGGTTTCGTCGTCCGGCCCCTGGGCGCCATCCTCATCGGCGCCTGGGCCGACCGTGTCGGGCGCAAGCCGGCGATGCTGCTGACCATGGTGCTGATGGCCCTGGGCACCGGCGGCATCGCCGTGCTGCCGGGGTACGAGCAGATCGGCATCGCCGCGCCCATCCTGCTGGTGCTGACGCGGCTGCTGCAGGGTCTGGCCTGGGGCGGCGAAGCGGGGCCGGCGACCACCTACATCCTCGAAGTCGCGCCCCTGCACAAGCGCGGCACCTATGCCTGCTGGCAGGTGGTGGCCCAGGGGCTCGCCGCGGTGGCCGCCGGGCTGATCGGCTACGGCCTGACCCTCTGGCTGACGCCCGAGCAACTGCTGGCCTGGGGCTGGCGCCTGCCCTTCCTGCTGGGCCTGGCGATCCTGCCCATCGGCCTCTATATCCGGCGTGGCCTGGTGGATACCCACGTCGGCGAAACCCGGGGTACCGGAGCGGTGCTGGGCGAGGTGCTGGCCACCCAGCGGCGCCCACTGCTGCTGGGGCTGCTGATCCTCTCCGGCAGCACCATCACCCAGTATTTCCTCAACTACATGACCACCTTCGCCTTGGTGGAGCTGAAGCTGCCCGCCGGGATCGCCATGCTCGCCACCCTGGTGATGGGCGCGGCCATGGCGGTCTGCTCGATCCTGGGCGGTGTGCTCAGCGATCGCTACGGTCGACGCATCGTGCTCATCCTGCCGCGATTGCTGCTGCTGGTGCTGCTCTATCCGGCGCTGGAACTCATCACCAAGGCGCCTGGCACGGGCACCTTCCTGCTGACCCTGGCGGTGATGTCCGGCTTGCACGGCATGAGCGGCGCCGCGCTGATCGTGCTGCTGGTGGAAAGCTTTCCCCAGCGCGTCCGGGCCACCGGTTTCTCGCTGGTCTATGCCGTGGGGGTAGCGGTTTTCGGCGGTACCGCCCAGATCGTGGTGACCTGGCTGCTCGGTGCCACCGGGGATCGCATGGCACCGGCCGCCTATCTGCTGGTGGCCAACCTGGTCTGTCTCGGCGCCGCCTGGTTCGCCGCCGAGACCTGTCCGGGTCGTCAGCCGGCGGAACGTTCCGCCGTGTAAACCTCGTCACGGCGGCTCTGGCGTTCGAGCCGTGTGTAGACGATGCCAGTGAGCAGCAGGCCAAACAGCAGGACCGCTGCCAATAGATAGAGGCCCGACGCCAGGGTACCGGTGGCCGCCTTGAGCGCACCGATGCCATAGGGGCCGAGATAACCGCCGAGATTGCCCACCGAGTTGATCAGGGCGATGCCGGCGGCAGCGCTGGCCCCGGCGAAGAAGCGTCCGGGCAGGGTCCAGAACAGCGCGGTGAGGGAAAACAGACAGAAGGCCACCACCGACAGCGCCGCCAGCTGCAGCACCGCAGTGCCGAACCAGGCACTGCCGGCCATGGCCAGGGCGCCTACGGCATAGAGCACCGCCAGGTGCCCATAGCGATCGCCCAGGCGATCCGAACTGCGCGGCACGATGAGCAGGCCGAGGATGCCGAAGGCATAGGGGATCGCCGAGATGAAGCCGGTGGTGAGATCGCTGCCGCCGAACTGGTGGATCAGCGTCGGCAGCCACAGGCCCAGCCCATAGATGCTCAGGGTCACCGGCAGGTAGTAGAGCGCCAGCAACAGGACGCGGCGATCCTTGAGCGCATGCAGCGGATTGCCGTGGCGGGTCTGGTCGAACAGGTGCAGGTCCTTCTCCAGCTCCGTGGCCAGCCAGCGCTTCTCGTCGGCGTCCAGCCAGGCAACCTGCTGCGGGCCGTCCGGCAACCGGGTCAAGGTCGGCCAGGCCAAGAGCACCGCGGGCGCGCCGATGCAGAGGAACAGCCACTGCCAGCCGTGCAGGCCGAGCGCCCCGTCCAGTTGCAGCAGCATGCCCGACAGCGGCCCCGTCACCAGCATGGCGATGGGCTGGGAGAGGATGAACAGGCCCATGATCTTGCCGCGATGCCGGACCGGGAACCACTGGGTGAGGTAGTAGAGCACCCCGGGAAAGAAGCCGGCTTCGGCCACGCCCAGCAGGAAGCGCATGACATAGAAGCTGGTGGGTCCCTGGACGAAGGCCATGCCCATGGTGATGGCACCCCAGGTCACCAGGATCCGGGCGAACCAGCGGCGCGCGCCGAACCGCTCCAGCAGCAGGTTGCTGGGTACCTCGAAGAGGAAGTAGCCGATGAAGAACAGGCCGGCACCGAGGCCGTAGGCGGCATCGCCGATGCCGACATCGGCGCCCATGTGCAGCTTGGCGAAGCCGACGGCAGAGCGGTCGATGTAGGCGACGAGATAGAGCAGTACGAGGAAGGGGATCAGCTTCGAGGTGATCCGACGGATGAGGACGGACTCAGGGCGCATGGCGGTCTCCGACTTGTTGTTTTTATGCGGACAAGAGCGATACCAGGAAAAGACTAACGTAATATCATTAAGGTATGGAATGGCCTTCTATCGCCAATTACTGCCAAATTTCGCAGCTTTGATACGACAAAAATAGAGTTACGAATTAGGAAATCATACATCTTTACATCCGCTAATCCCCATTCCAGAGCCGTCCAGCCCTCCACGCCAACGGTTATCGCGCTGATGGTGTTATAGTGATGGCACGATGATTCGGATGCCTTTCGATGAATTACCAGACCCCGTTGCCGCGTAAAAGCCGACACGCCCGCATCGTCAATGAGCTGGGAACCCAGATCGTCTCGGGCCGCTTCCAGCCCGAGCAGCGTCTGCCCCCCGAGGCTCAACTGTGCGCCGATTACGACGTCAGCCGCCCCGTCTTGCGGGAGGCCACTCGAGTGCTGGTTGCCAAGGGATTGGTGAGATCCAAACCCAAGGTCGGCACCGTCGTGAAGCCTCGCCACGAGTGGCACCTGCTCGACCCGGACGTCCTGCATTGGCTGTTGCAGAGCGATTCGCGGCACAGCTTCTATGAAACCCTGATCAAGGTACGCAACATCGTCGAGCCGGAAGTCGCGGCCATGGCCGCTGCCAATGCCCGGCCGGAAGACATCGCGACCATCGAAGAGGCCTACGCCCGGATGGAGCTCGCGGAAGACCTGGTCGGCATGGCCGAACCGGACATGGACTTCCACATGGCCATCGCCAACGCGACGCACAACGAGCTGCTGATCCACCTCTATTGCGTCCTGCTACTGCCGGTGCGCGACTACCTCGAGAATTCTGCGACGATGTTCGACAAGGACGCCCTGAGTCTGCTGGTTCCTCGGCACAAGGCGATCCTCACGGCCATCCAGCACCGCGATCCGCTCTGCGCCCGCCATGCCGCCATCGCCCAGCTGGCTGGGGTGGACAACCTGGTCACCGAGGTCATGCGGTCGGAGCCCTTGTCCAAGGACGATGTTTCGTATGATCATTGAGGAAAGAATCCTCTAGCGGTACGACCTCATGTCCAGCAGCTACCATGCCTCTACCGTCGAACAGCTCGGCCAGCGTCTCGCGGCCGGGCAGTTTCCTCCGGGTAGCGCGCTCAAGGTAGAGGCGGATCTTTGCCAGGAACTCGGCGTGAGCCGTACCATCCTGCGCGAAGCCATCAAGACCCTGGCGGCCAAGGGCATGCTGGAAGTCGGCCCCAAGGTCGGCACCCGCGTGCTGCCGCTGAGTCGCTGGAATCTGTTCGACACCCAGGTGGTGGCCTGGCTGGCCACGGGCGGCCTGCCCGCCCATTTCGTCAAGGACCTGCTGGACCTGCGCCACGCCATCGAACCGGCCGCCGTGCGCTGGGCCTGCGAAAGAGCCACGCCCGAGCAGGTCCAGGCGATCCAGGTCGCCTACCAGCACCTGGAGGCCTCCCTCGACGGCGGCGACTACAACACCGCCGACCAACGCTTCCACGAATGCGTCCTGGCCGCCAGCCACAACCAGTTCATCGAGCAGATGGTGCCCGCACTCGGCGCCCTGCTGGCCGCCTCCTTCACCCTGTCGTCCGCCGATCCTGCCGAATTGCGGCGCACCCTCCCCCTGCACAAGGACCTGGCCAACGGCATCGCCTCCCGCGATTCTGCCCGCGCCGTCTGGGCCTGCATGATGCTGATCGACAGCGCGGCCGTGACCCTGGCGCGTTACACCGACTGACCTTCCGCGCGACGCAACCTCCCCGTTCATCCAGGTTCCTATGCCTGGATTTCCCGCCCTGCCACAACAAGAGAGGTGAACGATGGACTGGCAGCCGCTGCTTCCCCAACGCTACAAATTGGCCGAGGGTCCCTTTTGGGATCAGCAGAGCAAGGCGCTCTATTGGGTGGACATCGCCCGCTTCAAGGCCTGCCGTCTGCACGGCGAGCGTTATCAGGAATGGCAACTGGATCGCCCCTGCTCGGCCTTCGTGCCGACGGTACGCGGCGATGCCCTGGTGACCTTACCGGACGGCGTCTTTCGCCTGGATCTCGATTCCCCGCCAGAGCGTCCCGCCCTGGAACTCTTCTGCGTCGCCGATCCCGATCCGGGCAATCGCGGCAACGAGGCCCGCTGTGACGCCCAGGGGCGTCTGTGGCTGGGCACCATGCAGAACAACCTCGATGCCCAGGGCGGCGACGTGGCCATCGACCGGCACTCGGGTGGTCTGTTTCGCATCGATCCCGATGGCAGCGTCACCCGTCACGCGAGTGGCCTGGGGATTGCCAATACCCTGGTGTGGAGCGCAGCGGAAAACCATGTCATCAGCGCCGACACCCTGAAGGACACCCTCTACCGCTACCCACTGGATACCGCCGGCAACCTCGGTGAACCCAGCGTCTGGGCCGGCCCCCACGAACGCGGCTCGCCGGACGGCTCGGCCATCGACAGCGAAGGCTGTGTGTGGAACGCGCGCTGGGACGGCAACTGCCTGCTGCGCTTCTCGCCGGACGGCGACCTGCTGGAGATCATCGAACTGCCGGTGCAGCGTCCCACCAGTTGCGTCTTCGGTGGACCGGACCTGCGCACCCTGTTCGTCACAAGTGCCGCCGCCGATGGCGCCCTCGACGGCGCCGTGCTAATGGCCACCGCGCCGGTTTCCGGCATGCCCTGCCACCGCTTCGCCGGCTGATTCATCGTACCGAGCCAGGCGCGGCCAAGCGCCGCTCCTGGCTCCGATCCATTGTAACCAAGCGGTGACAGAGGTGACGAAAAACTTAGTCACCTTTTCCTTGCGTCCGCCCCCATCCAATCATAATATCAATGAACAGCGGCGTCGTCTGACCTCCACCACGACGGCCCGCCGCCTCGCATTGCCTGGCCACACCAATAAAAACAAGGAGTTCCAGCTATGTTCCGCGTCCCGGGAGTTCGTTCCCTGCTGCGTGCCGCCCTCGCCGCCGGTGCCGTCAGCCTGTCTCTTTCCGCCTTCGCCGCCGATCCGGTCAAGATCGGTTTCCTGGTCAAGCAACCCGAGGAGCCCTGGTTCCAGACCGAGTGGGCCTTCGCCGAGAAAGCCGCCAAGGACAAGGGCTTCACGCTGCTCAAGATCGCCGTGCCGGATGGCGAGAAGACCCTCGCCGCCATCGACAGCCTGGCCGCCAACGGCGCCAAGGGCTTCGTGATCTGCCCGCCCGACGTCTCCCTCGGCCCGGCCATCGTGGCCAAGGCCAAGCTCAACGACCTCAAGGTCATGGCCGTGGACGACCGCTTCGTCGACGCCAAGGGCAAGTTCATGGAAGACGTGCCCTACCTGGGCATGGCCGCCTTCGAGGTCGGCCAGCAGCAGGGCGCCGCCATGGCCGCCGAAGCCGAGAAGCGTGGCTGGAAGTGGGATGACACCTACGCGGTGATCAACACCTACAACGAGCTGGATACCGGCAAGATGCGCACCGACGGTTCGGTGGAAGCCCTGAAGAAGGCCGGCCTACCCGCCGACCACATCATCTTCGCGCCGCAGAAGACCCTGGACGTGCCCGGCAGCATGGACTCCACTACCTCCGCCCTGGTCAAGCTGCCGTCGGGCGCCAAGCACCTGATCATCGGCGGCATGAACGACAACACCGTGCTGGGCGGCGTCCGCGCCACCGAAAGCGCCGGCTTCAAGGCCGAGCAGGTGATCGGCATCGGCATCAACGGCACCGATGCCATCGGCGAACTGAAGAAACCCAACAGTGGCTTCTTCGGCTCCATGCTGCCCAGCCCCCACGAAGAGGGCTACCAGACCGCCAGCATGATGTACGAGTGGGTGACTACCGGTAAGGAACCGCCCAAGTACACCGCGATGAACAAGGTCACCCTCATCACCCGCGCCAATTTCCAGCAAGAGCTGGAAAAGATCGGCCTCTGGAAGTGATGACCCCGGCGGCGCCCGTGCTGGCGCCGCCACCCTCTTCTTTCTGACAGGAGTGGCCTCCTCATGGCAGCCCTGGAACAAACCACCGCCCAGAGCGCCGACAGCCTCGGTTTCGTCGGCATCGGCAAGACCTTTCCCGGCGTCAAGGCGCTCGCCGACATCTCCTTCAAGGTTCGTCCCGGCTCGGTGCACGCCCTCATGGGCGAGAACGGCGCCGGCAAGTCGACCCTGTTGAAGATCCTCAGCGGCTACCACGCCCCCACCACCGGCCACCTCAACATCGACGGCCAGGAACTGGTGTTCAAGAGCACCGCCGAAGCCATCCGTGCCGGCGTCGCCGTGATCCAACAGGAACTGCAGCTGGTGCCGGAGATGACCGTCGCCGAAAACCTCTTTCTCGGGCACCTGCCGGCGCGCTACGGCATCGTCAATCGCGGCCACCTGCGCCGCCAGGCCCTGGAGCTGCTCAAGGGCCTGGCCGAAGAGATCGACCCCAACACCAAGGTCGGGCGCCTGTCGCTCGGTCAGCGCCAGCTGGTCGAGATCGCCAAGGCGCTCTCCCGCGGCGCCCGCGTCATCGCCTTCGACGAGCCCACCAGCTCGCTGTCCGCCCGCGAGACGGACCGGCTGATGACCATCATCGCCCGGCTGCGCGACGAAGGCCGGGTGGTGCTCTATGTCTCCCACCGCATGGAAGAGGTCTTCCGCATCTGCGACGCGGTGACGGTGTTCAAGGATGGCCGCCACGTGCGCACCATCGAGCGCCTGGCCGACATCACCCCCGACCAGCTGATCACCCTGATGGTCGGCCGCGATCTCGCCGACATCTACGACTACCGCCCGCGCGCGGTCGGTGGTGGCTGCCTCAAGGTCGAAGGCCTGCTCGGCCAGGGCCTGCACCAACCGGTGAGCTTCGAGGTCTGCCAGGGCGAGATCCTCGGCCTGTTCGGCCTGGTCGGCGCCGGTCGCACCGAACTCTTGCGCCTGCTGGCCGGCCTGGAAAAGCACAAGGCCGGCAACCTCAGCCTCAAGGGCGCCCCGGTCAGCCTCAGGTCGCCGCGTGACGCCATCGCCGCCGGCATCCTGCTCTGCCCGGAAGATCGCAAGAAGGAAGGCATCGTGCCCCTGGCCAGCGTGGCCGAGAACATCAACATCAGCGCTCGCGCCCATCACGCCAGCCTCGGCTGCCTGATCCAGGGTCGCTGGGAAAAGGCCAACGCTGAAAAGCAGATTCGCGCACTGAACGTGAAGACGCCCCACGCCGGGCAGAAGATCAAGAATCTTTCCGGCGGCAACCAGCAGAAGGCCATCCTCGGTCGCTGGCTGTCGATGCCCATGCAGGTGCTCCTGCTTGACGAACCCACCCGCGGCATCGACGTGGGCGCCAAGTCGGAGATCTACGCCATCATCCATGACCTCGCCGCCCGCGGCATCGCCGTGGTGGTGGTGTCCAGCGACCTGATGGAAGTCATGGGCGTGGCCGATCGCATCCTGGTGATGAGCGAAGGCGCCATCACCGGCGAGGTGGCCCGCGCCGAGTTCAACGACGAGCGCCTGCTGCAGCTCGCCCTGCCCCGTACCCGTGCCTGAACGGCCTGACAACAAGACAAGAACAGAGGTCCAGCCCATGTCCGCCCAACCCCACAGCCTGACCCCGCCGCGCCGCGGCTTCGACATGCGTCGCTTCCTCGACGACTGGGCCATGATGCTGGCCGCCGTCGTCATCTTCACCCTCTGCGCGCTGTTCGTGCAGAACTTCCTCTCGCCGCTGAACATGCGCGGGCTGGGGCTGGCGATCTCCACCGTCGGCATCGCCGCCTGCACCATGCTGTTCTGTCTGGCGTCCGGGCACTTCGACCTCTCGGTAGGGTCGGTCATCGCCTGCGCCGGCGTGGTCGCGGCGGTGGTGATGCGGGACTTCGACAGCGTCTTCCTCGGCGTCATGGCCGCCCTGGCCATGGGCCTGGTGGTAGGCCTGATCAACGGCCTGGTGATCGCCAAGCTGAAAATCAATGCCCTGATCACCACCCTGGCGACGATGCAGATCGTGCGCGGCCTGGGCTACATCTTCTCCGACGGCAAGGCAGTGGGCGTCTCCCAGGAGCAGTTCTTCGTGTTCGGCAATGGCCAGCTGTTCGGCCTGCCGGTGCCCATCGTCATCACCCTGCTGTGCATCCTGTTCTTCGGCTGGCTGCTCAACTACACCACCTTCGGCCGCAACACCATGGCCATCGGTGGCAACGAGGAAGCCGCGCTGCTGGCCGGCGTCCACGTCGATCGTACCAAGATCATCATCTTCGCCATGCACGGGGTGATCGGCGCCCTGGCCGGCGTGGTGCTGGCCTCGCGCATGACCTCCGGCCAGCCGATGATCGGCCAGGGCTTCGAACTCACGGTGATCTCCGCCTGCGTGCTGGGCGGGGTTTCCCTGGCCGGCGGCATCGGCATGATCCGCCACGTGATCGCCGGCGTGCTGATCCTGGCGATCATCGAGAACGCCATGAACCTGAAGAACATCGACACCTTCTACCAGTACGTCATCCGCGGAACCATCCTGCTGCTGGCGGTGGTCATCGACCGCTTCAAGCAGCGCTAATTCCAGCAACCGAGACAGCCCCCACGGCGCCAGGCGCGCCGTGCCGGGGACCGCTTTGCCCGTGAAATGCCCGAGGACAAGACAATGACCACACCCAAACGCCCGCTCCGCTCCGCCCAGTGGTTTGGCAGCAACGACAAGAACGGCTTCATGTACCGCAGCTGGATGAAGAATCAGGGCATCCCGGACCACGAATTCCAGGGCAAGCCCGTCATCGGCATCTGCAACACCTGGTCCGAGCTGACCCCCTGCAACGCCCACTTCCGCAAGATCGCCGAACACGTCAAGCGCGGCATCTACGAAGCCGGCGGCTTCCCGGTGGAATTCCCGGTATTCTCCAACGGCGAATCCAACCTCAGGCCCACCGCCATGCTGACCCGCAACCTGGCCAGCATGGACGTGGAAGAAGCCATCCGCGGCAACCCGGTGGACGCCGTGGTGCTGCTCACCGGCTGCGACAAGACCACGCCGGCGCTGCTGATGGGCGCCGCCAGCTGCGACGTGCCGGCCATCGTCGTCACCGGCGGCCCCATGCTCAACGGCAAGCACCATGGCCGCGACATCGGCGCCGGCACCATCGTCTGGCAGATGCACGAGGCCTACAAGGCAGGCGCCATCGACCTCAACGAATTCCTCTCCGCCGAAGCCGGGATGTCGCGCTCGGCCGGTACCTGCAACACAATGGGCACCGCCTCGACCATGGCCTGCATGGCCGAGGCCCTAGGCACCTCGCTGCCGCACAACGCGGCCATTCCGGCGGTGGATTCGCGGCGCTACGTGCTGGCGCACCTGTCCGGCATGCGCATCGTCGAGATGGTGGAAGAAGATCTGCGACTGTCGAAGATCCTCACCAAGGAAGCCTTCGAGAACGCCATTCGCGTCAACGCCGCCATCGGCGGCTCCACCAACGCGGTGATCCATCTCAAGGCCATCGCCGGCCGCATCGGCGTGGACCTGGAGCTGGATGACTGGACCCGGGTCGGCCGCGGCACCCCCACGATCGTCGATCTGCAGCCCTCCGGCCGCTTCCTGATGGAAGAGTTCTACTATGCCGGCGGCCTGCCGGCGGTGATCCGCCGCCTGGGCGAAGCCAAGCTGCTGCCTCACCCCGAGGCCCTGACCGCCAACGGCAAGAGCCTCTGGGCCAACTGCGTCGAGGCGCCCATCTACGGCGACGACGAGGTCATCCGCGCCCTGGACAACCCGCTGCGCGCCGACGGCGGCATCTGCGTGCTGCGCGGCAACCTGGCGCCCAAGGGCGCGGTGCTCAAGCCCTCGGCCGCCACCCCGGCGCTCATGCAGCACCGCGGTCGCGCCGTGGTGTTCGAGAACCTGGAAGACTACAAGGCACGCATCGTCGATCCGGACCTGGACATCGACGAGACCTGCGTGATGGTGCTGAAGAACTGCGGACCCAAGGGGTATCCGGGCATGGCCGAGGTCGGCAACATGGGCCTGCCGGCCAAGCTGCTGGCCAAGGGCATCACCGACATGGTGCGCATCTCCGACGCCCGCATGAGCGGCACCGCCTACGGCACCGTGGTGCTGCACGTGGCACCCGAGGCCTCGGCCGGTGGCCCGCTGGCGGTGGTCCGCGAAGGCGACATGATCGAACTGGACTGCGCCTCCGGCCGCCTGCACCTGGACATCCCCGACGAAGAACTGGCGGCGCGCCTGGCCGACTGGCAACCGCCGGCCGACCAACTGCTGGCCGGCGGGTATCGCCGCCTCTACGTCAACCACGTGCTGCAGGCCGACGAAGGCTGCGACTTCGACTTCCTGGTCGGCTGCCGCGGCGCCGAGGTACCGCGGCACTCCCACTGATCGGCTTCCACCCCCTCTCCTCCGGGAGAGGGTTGGGGTGAGGGGTCTTTACCGCCCCTCCTCCGGCTCCCGGGTCGCCTGACCCACTCTTGCACAACAACAAACCGAAAAGGTGGTCGAGATGAAACGCACGTTAGCCCTCACCGGACTTGGACTGTCACTCATGATCAGCACCCTTACCGCCCAGGCGGCAGGCCTCAGCAGCCAGCAGTCGAGCTTCGGCAAGCTGCCCGATGGCACCCCCATCGAGAAGTTCGTCCTGACCAACAGCCACGGCATGCAGGCCACCGTCATCACCTACGGTGGCGTGCTGCAAGCGCTCAAGGTACCCGACCGCAAGGGCCACAGCGAAGACGTGGTCCTGGGCTTCGATGACGTCCAGGGCTATCTCGACAACCCCACCGTGTTCTTTGGCGCCACCATCGGCCGCTTCGGCAACCGCATCGCCGAGGGCCGCTTCAGCCTCGACGGCAAGAGCTACCAGATTCCGCAGAACGACAAGACCAACGCCCTGCACGGCGGGCCCCAGGGCTTCAACACCAAGGTGTGGAAGGCCGAGCCAGCCAAGGGCGACGGTTGGGTTGGGGTAACCCTGAGCTATGTCTCCCCGGATGGCGAGATGGGCTTTCCCGGTACCCTCACCACCCAGGTGACCTACCAGCTGGACGAACACAACCAGCTGACCCTCAAGTACCGCGCCACCACCGACAAGCCGACGGTGCTCAACCTGACCAACCACAGCTACTTCAACCTAGCGGGCGCCGGCAGCGGCACCGTGCTCAAGCAGGTGGCGATGCTCAATGCCGACAAATACACGCCAGTGACCGCCAAGCTGATCCCCACCGGCGAGTTGCCGCCCGTGGCCGGCACGCCGATGGACTTCCGCAAGCCCACCGCCATCGGCAAGCACATCGCCGACGACAACCAGCAACTGAAGTACGCCGAACCCAAGCAGGGTGGCTATGACTTCAACTGGGTGCTCAACACCGCTGGCGATCTCGAGAAAGCCGCCGCCGTGGTGACCGACCCGGGCTCCGGTCGCACCCTGACCCTCTACACCACCGAACCGGGCGTGCAGTTCTATACCGGCAACTTCCTGGAAGGGAACATCAAGGGCAAGGCCGGCAAGACCTACGGCCACTGGGGTGCCTTCACCCTGGAAACCCAGCACTACCCGGATGCGCCCAACCAGCCGAACTTCCCCACCACCCGCCTGGACCCTGGCCAGACCTACACCCAGACAACGATCTTCAAGTTCTCTGCCAAATAGGGCTGCCTGGCTCTTGTGAAGAAGGCCGCCCTCAGGAGCGGCCTTTGGATTTTGGTCGCCCCGTTTCCCTCACCCCAACCCTCTCCCAGAGGGAGGCGATTCGGAGCGTGCTTGAGCCCCGTAGCGTGGAAAACGGCGCAGCCTTTTCCACTGTTCTGCCACCTGCCCCTTTCCAACGCCCAATAAAAAACCGGCACCTCACGACGCCGGGTCTTCGAACAGCCCGTAGCGTGGAAAACGGCGCAGCCTTTTCCACTGTCCTGCACCGCGCCTTCCACCACCCGATAAAAAACCCGGCACGTTACGACGCCGGGTCTTCGAACAGTCCGTAGCGTGGAAAACGGCGCAGCCTTTTCCACTGTCCTGCCACCTGCCCCTTTCCACCGCCCAATAAAAAACCGGCACCTCACGACGCCGGGTCTTCGAACAGCCCGTAGCGTGGAAAACGGCGCAGCCTTTTCCACTGTCCTGCCATTGGCCCTTTCCACCACCCAATAAAAAACCCGGCGTCTCGCGACGCCGGGTCTTCCCACAGCTCAAGACCCCGCGATCAGATCGCCGCCTTGGTGTTCTCGCCGTTCACCAGACGCTGGATGCCCAGCGGATTGGCGTTCTGCAGGGCTTCCGGGAGGAAGGCGTCCGGGTAGTTCTGGTAGCACACCGGACGCAGGAAGCGGTCGATGGCCAGGGTACCGACCGAGGTGCCGCGGGCATCGGAGGTTGCCGGATAGGGACCGCCATGGACCATGGCATCGCAGACTTCCACGCCGGTGGGATAGCCGTTGAGCAACAGGCGACCGGCTTTCTGCTCCAGCAGGCCAATGATGGCCTCGAAGCGCTGCAGATCGGCCGGCTCGGCCAGCAGGGTGGCGGTCAGCTGGCCGTGCAGGCCTTGCAGCGCCTGCTGCAGCTGAGCTTCGTCAGCCACCTCGACCACTACGGTGGTAGGACCGAAAACTTCTTCCTGCAGCAGCTCGTCGTTTTCCAGCAGCAGGCTCACATCAGCCTTGAACAGCTGCGGACGCGCCTGGTTGCCTTCCTGGTTGGCACCGGCCAGGTGCTGCACACCGGAATGGGCCAGCAGCGCCGCGACGCCCTTCTCGTAGCTCTTCAGGGTGCCCGGATTGAGCATGGTCTGGGGCGCCTGCTCGTTCATGGCACCGGCCAGGCGCTCGAGGAAGCTGCTGAACTCGGGCGAACGCACGCCGATGACCAGGCCCGGATTGGTACAGAACTGGCCGCAGCCCAGGACCACGGACGCCGCGAGTTCGCCGGTGATGGCCTCGCCACGGGCCTTGAGCGCCTCGGGCAGGATCACCACCGGGTTGATGCTGGACATCTCGGCGAACACCGGGATCGGCTGCGGACGAGCCGCGGCCATGTCGCACAGGGCACGACCGCCGCGCAGCGAGCCGGTGAAGCCCACTGCCTGGATGGCCGGGTGCTTGACCAGCTGCTCACCCACGCCACCGCCATAGATCATGTTGAACACGCCCTTGGGCATGCCGGTCTTCTCCGCGGCGCGGATCACCGCGTCGGCCACGTATTCGGCGGTGACCATGTGGCCGCTGTGGGCCTTGAACACCACCGGGCAACCGGCGGCCAGGGCCGCGGCGGTGTCGCCACCGGCAGTGGAGAAGGCCAGCGGGAAGTTGCTGGCGCCGAACACGGCCACCGGACCCAGACCGATGCGGTACTGACGCAGGTCAGGACGCGGCAGCGGCTTGCGCTCGGGCAGCGCGGTGTCGATGCGTGCACCGTGGAAGTCACCGCGGCGCAGCACCTTGGCGAACAGGCGCATCTGGCCGCTGGTACGGCCGCGCTCACCCTGGATGCGACCAGCCGGCAGCGCGGTTTCCTGGCAGACCAGCTGGACGAAGTCCTCGCCCAGGCCATCCAGTTCGTCGGCGATGGCATCGAGGAAGGCCGCGCGCTTTTCGGCGCTCAGCTTGCGGTACAGGGGCGCGGCCTGCTCGGCGGCGCGGGCGGCGGCATCGACCTCGGCCGCGGACGCCTGGAAGAATTCGTAGGGCAGTTTCTCGCCGGTCGTGGCGTCGATGCTGTAGACCCGCACCTCGCCCTCGCCGCTGCGAGCGCCACCGATGTAGTTCTTGCCTTGGATCTGCATTGTTCTCGACTCCTTATACCTAGGGGTTCAGGGAAGACCACCCGCCAAGGGGAGGTCTTCGAAAGGGTGGCACGCTCAGTGTCCGAGCAGCCGGGCCAGCCTGTGCGATACCCACTCTAGCATTCGCATAGTCAGCAGTCATCATACAACTATCAGAGTTGCCGGACCTGCCCGGGCTGAAAGGCTGCCGTGCCGGCCTTGACGCCATTGCTCAGCGGCTCGCCGAATTCCGGCACCGCGATCTCGAATCTGTCGCCCGGCTCGACGCGCACACCGTCGGCGAAGGACAGCGTCGCCGTGCCGAAGAAATGCACATGGACATCACCCGGCCGCAGGAACTGGGCGTACTTGAAGTGGTGATACTCAAGGTTCTCCAGGCTGTGGCACATGTTGTCCTCGCCGGAGAGGAATTCCTTTTCCCAGAGCACCTGTTCGCCGCGACGGATACGGCTGGTGCCTGCCAGATGACGCGGCAGCTCACCGGTGCGCAGCGCCGGACCGAAGCTGCAGTAGCGTAGTTTGGAATGGGCCAGGTAGAGATAGTTCTTGCGTTCCATCACGTGGTCGGAGAATTCATTGCCCACCGCATAACCCAGCCGATAGGGCTTGCCGTCGTCGCCGATCACATAGAGACCGGTCAGCTCGGGCTCTTCGCCGGCGTCTTCGGCGAATTCCGGCAGCGGGATGTCGGCACCGGGACGCACCAGGATGCCGCCGTCGCCCTTGTAGAACCATTCCGGCTGGGCACCGGCCGTGCCGGTCGCGGGCCGACCGCCCTCCACGCCCCATTTGAACATGCGCATGGAGTCGGTCAGCTTGGCCTCCTCCTGGCTGTTCTGCTGGTGCATCTTGTCACGGGTAGCGGCGCTACCCAGGTGGGTCAGACCGGTCCCGGTGACCAGGCAGTGCGCCGGATCCTCGTGGTCCAGCGGCGGCAACAGCCGACCGCCATCGACCAGCTCGGCGTAGGCCGGGCCGGGCTCCAGGCCCAGGGTCTGCACCTGAGACTCCAGCGAAACGCCGGCACGGATGGCCTGCAGCGCCAGGGTCCGGGTGCTGGTGGCACCGCGGACCTGCTGGACCTCGCCGCGCTCGACCACGCCGACGCAGCGCTGGCCCTGTTGGTCTTCGAACTGAATCAGGTGCATGGCATTCTCCTTGTTGGTTATCGCCTGAAGGAGACTTTACTCGGCGCTATAGGGCCTGCCTAATGAGAGCTCCCTATCCCGCGATAACCAACGGTTATTCCCATGCTGCCATCCCTGGGCTCCATCGCCTCCCGTCTGCGCCTGCGGCAACTGCGCCTGCTGATCGCCCTCGACGAGGAAGGCTCGCTGCACAAGGCCGCCGAGCGCATCGCCATTTCCCAGCCCGGCGCCACCAAGGCCCTGCACGAAATCGAGAGTACCCTGGGCGCCACCCTCTTCCTGCGCACCCATCAGGGCCTGCAGCCCAATGACCTGGGCCGCTGCGTGATCCGCTATGCGCGGCTGATCGAGAGCGACCTGGCCCATCTGCGCGAAGAGATGCTCGGCATTCTCCAGGGCGAAGGGGGCCGGCTGGCGGTAGGGGTGATCATGGGCGCCGTGCCCCGCCTGATCGCCGCGGTGTCGCGCCTGGGTGCGGCGCAACCCCAGCTGGGGATCGAGATCATCGAGGACACCAGTGTGCGGCTGCTCGACCTGCTCGACGCCGGCCGCATCGAGGTGGCCATCTGCCGCAGCAGCGTCAGCCGCCGGCCGGATGCCTATGACTGCCTGGAGGTGCGCGAAGAGCGGCTGGAGATCGTCTGCCATCCCCGTCATCCGCTGGCGGAGTCGGAGACGCTGGGGCTGGCCGAGCTGGTCGACAGTCGCTGGATCGTCTATCCGGCCAACCTGCCCATGCGCCTGACCCTGGAACGGGAATTTCGCGCGGCGGAACTGGAGTTCCCGCGCTATCCGGTAGAGACCTCCTCCACCTTCACCCTGCTTGGCCTGCTGCAGGAAGACGCCAATCAGGTGGCCATGCTGCCCAGCGACATCGCCCAGTTCGGCGAAAGACACGGCCTGCTCAAGCGCCTGCCAGTGGTGCAACGCACCCGCAACGAACCCTATTCGATCCTGGTGCGCCAGGGCGCGGGACTGTCGGCGGCGGCGCAGTTGCTGCTGCAGCAATGGCGGATGGAAGGTGAGGTGGTTAGGTAAAAGCATCAGGCCCTGTAGGAGCGGCCCATGGCCGCGATACCAGCGAGGGAAAAACTCAATACGTCGGCAACGTCACCCCATGGAACAGGGTCTCCAGCTCCTGCCGCGACGGTGTCTGCATGGCCTCGGTGAGGACGTCACGGGTCAGGTGCGGCGCGAAGCGGCCGATGAAGTCGCACATGAAACCGCGCAGGAAGGTGCCGCGGCGCAGGCCGATCTTGGTCACGCTGGCTTCGAAGAGATGGCTGGCATCCAGGCAGACCAGGTCGGCATCGGCCTTGAGATCCACCGCCATGTCGGCGACGATCCCCACGCCCAGGCCCAGGCGTACGTAGGTCTTGATGACGTCGGCATCCGCGGCGGTCAGCACCACGTTGGGCTCCAGGCCGTGGCGGGCGAAGGCCTCGTCGAGCTTGGAACGACCGGTGAAGCCGAAGACATAGGTCACCAGTGGCTGCTCGGCAAGCTGCTCCAGGGTCAGGTTCTCCACCTTCGCCAGCGGATGGCCCTGCGGCACGATCACGCAACGGTTCCAGCGATAGCAGGGCATCATCACCAGGTCGTTGAAGCGCTCCAGGCCTTCGGTGGCGATGGCGAAGTCCACGGTACCATCGGCGGCCATCTCGGCGATCTGGGTTGGCGAACCCTGGTGCATGTGCAGGGCCACGTCCGGGTACTGCTTGATGAATTCGCTGATCACGTCCGGCAGGGCGTAACGCGCCTGGGTGTGGGTAGTGGCGATGGACAGGGTGCCCTTGCGCTCGTTGGAGAATTCCTGGGCGATCTGCTTGATGCTCTCGCACTTGCGCAGGATCTCACCGGCGGTCTGGATGATCCGCTCGCCCGCGGGCGTCACCCGCGTCAGGTGCTTGCCGCTGCGGGCGAACACCTCGACGCCCAGTTCGTCCTCGAGCAGGCGGATCTGCTTGCTGATGCCGGGCTGCGAGGTATAGAGACTCTGGGCGGTGGCGGAAACATTCAGATCGTGGTGGGCGACTTCCCAGATGTATCGCAACTGTTGCAGCTTCATGCCGGCTCCTCGCTAACCCGTGCGCAAGCATATAACAGTAATGCAGCCCTTCAGCTTTTTCTAGACCGAAATCGAATTAAGTCGCATACAGGCATGAGCGACCGCCCACCGATCAGCCCTGACGCAGCGGCACCAGGTAGATAGGGATACGGGCCGTCTGCAACAGGCGGCTGGCCGTCCGCCCCAGCGGCGCGACCTGATCGTCGCCCTGGCTGCGACTGCCGATCACCAGCAGATCGGCGGCGAAGTCCTGGGCCTGCTTGAGGATGATCACCGGCGGATCCCCCTGGAGTACCCGCACGGCCCGCACCAGGCCCAGGGTCGCCGGGGTCTCCAGGAGGTCCTGGCGCAGGGATTCGAAGACCTGCTGCTCGATGGTCTCCAGCACCAGGTCCAGGCCGCCATTGCGCAGGCGATCCAGGGATTCCCCGTCCAGGTGCTGTTGCAGCAGGGTGGAGGCCAGCAGACCAAGGGGCTCCACCACATGGACGACATACAGCCGCGCCTGGTGGATGCGAGCCAGGTTCAACGCGTGCTGGAAGACATAGGACGAACACAGGCCCAGGTCCGTGGCGTAGAGCAGGGAACGGATCACGATTCCTCCTGGCAAGGTCACCCAACCTGACCGGTCCGACGCGGGATAGCTCTTTCAGCCTAGCAGCCTATTGCCAGTTTCGCCGGGAGCCACGCCCTAGAGGCCCTCGGGCGCTCGTCGGTCAAGGGCTATCGCGGTCCGGCCAACCCCCGAACCGAGGCAGCCGCTCAGGGCAGTTCCTCCGGCTCGCGGCCTGCAGCCACCTCGATGGCTGCCACCAGCGCCGGCTCCCGCAGCGGCGCCTGCACCGGGCCGAGGAAGTCGCCGTCGCGCACCAGGAACAGCGCTGGCAGGTGAAAGACGCCATAGCGCTGCACCAGGCCGCCGCTGCGTTCGGCATCCACCCAGTACAGTCGCTCCACCGGTAGCCGCGCGGCCGGCAGCACCTGGCGCGCCACACGGCAGCTGGCGCAGCCGACACTGGTGAAGATCAGCAAGGAGCGCCCCGGCGCCGCCAGCAACACGGCATCCGCCGTCCCATCATCCAGTTCCATCGCCAACCCCGGTGCGATCATCGCCAAAGCACGCCATTGGCGCTGCCAATCGCGTCGTAGCCATTGTGAGCGGGCGGTACAAGCGTTAAGGTGCCCCACCCTTCCTTCTGCATTTTGCCTGCACGGGCCCCGACCTGTCGCAGCGCCGTGACCGACGAGTAGCACCATGGCCGCACAGCCCCGCCTTAACGACCTCAACATCGAAGCCAACGAGCCGCTGATCACCCCCGAGCAGCTCAAGCAGGAGATCCCGCTGAGCGATCTCGCCGCCGACACCGTCGCCCAGGGTCGCCAGGTCATCCGCGACATCCTCGACGGCAAGGACCATCGCCTCTTCGTGGTGATCGGCCCCTGCTCGATCCACGACATCAAGGCCGCCCACGAATACGCCGAGCGGCTCAAGACCCTGGCGGCCACGGTCAGCGACACCCTCTACCTGGTCATGCGCGTCTACTTCGAGAAGCCCCGCACCACCGTGGGCTGGAAGGGCCTGATCAACGATCCCTACCTGGACGACTCCTTCAAGATCCAGGACGGCCTGCACATCGGTCGCCAACTGCTGCTGGACCTGGCGGAAAAGGGCCTGCCCACCGCCACCGAGGCCCTGGACCCGATCTCCCCCCAGTACCTGCAGGACCTGATCAGTTGGTCGGCCATCGGCGCCCGCACCACCGAATCCCAGACCCACCGCGAGATGGCCTCGGGCCTCTCCTCCGCGGTCGGCTTCAAGAACGGCACCGACGGCAGCCTCACGGTCGCCATCAACGCCCTGCAGTCGGTCTCCAGCCCGCACCGTTTCCTCGGCATCGACCAGCGCGGCCAGGTCTCGGTGGTGATGACCAAGGGCAACCCCTACGGCCATGTGGTGCTGCGCGGTGGCAACGGCAAGCCGAACTACGACTCGGTCAGCGTCACCCTCTGCGAACAGGCGCTGGTGAAGGCCAAGGTCAAGCCCAACATCATGGTCGACTGCAGCCACGCCAACTCCAACAAGGACGCCGCCCTGCAGCCGCTGGTGATGGACAACGTCGCCAACCAGATCGTCGAGGGCAACACCTCCATCGTCGGCCTGATGGTGGAAAGCCACCTGGGCTTCGGCAACCAGCCGATCCCGGCGGACCTGTCGCAGCTGGAGTACGGCGTCTCGGTGACCGATGCCTGCATCGACTGGGCCATGACCGAGAAGAGCATTCTCGACATGCACCGCAAGCTCAAGGACGTGCTGCCGCGTCGCGCGCGCGACTGATCGACGGTACAGACGAAAACGCCGGGCCAAGCCCGGCGTTTTTTTGCGTTCTACTTCAGGCCAGCGGCGTCACCTGGCCGCGACGTTCGAGGTAGTGCTCGACGTAGGAGCAGGAGGGAATGACGCTGTAGCCGCGGCTCTCGGCGTAGTTCAGCGCGTGCTCGGTCAGCCGCGCTGCCAGGCCGCGCCCACGCAGGGCATCGGGGACGAAGGTGCGATAGAAATCCATGGTCTGCTTGCCCAGATCCATGTAGGCAAGATAGGCGCGCTGGCCGTCGACAGAAAGGTGGAATTGATGATTGGCCTCATCGTGCTCCACGTGCAGGGACTCGTTCATGACTACTCCTTGGCGGTTTGGCTCCGCCTTATCCATTGTTATCGATGATACCCGAAGACGAGAACGCACCCTTCCTGTGCAGGACTGAGCCACAGCGCGTCAGACCCCCACGGAAGAGACAGGTTCTAACCAGCTGTCGCACCGTAAAAACCGACTATAACAGGCGCCTTCGCCCGGACGTAGCCTCTACCCGCTTGACATCTTTCGTCCATCCTCTAACGTTTTGAAACGTTCGAGGCTTTCCGCCCTCAAAGCTGTGGCTGATACCGGTCGCAAGCCTGCTTGGCGAGCGCGCGGAGCCTGAGAGAAGAATTTCCGCAAAAATTCCTCCTTCAACGGGTTCGTTCAGTTTACTTACGACCGGTAATGAGTAGTATGTAGCCGCAATTTTCCACTTGGAAAATTGACCTTAAAACAGGATGTCTACCTCAAGGGGTTTACGATGAACAATGCTCTGAAATTCGCCGCCCTGGCTCTGGCCGCTGCTCTGGCCACTGGTTGCAGCACCGCTAACAAGGAAAGCGAAGCTCGCCTGACCGCTACCGAAGACGCCGCTGCCCGCGCTCAGGCTCGTGCTGACGAAGCCTACCGTCACGCTGACGAGGCCCTGGCCGCCGCTCAGAAAGCTCAGCAGACCGCTGACGAAGCCAACGAGCGCGCCCTGCGTATGCTGGAAAAAGCCAGCCGCAAGTAAGCGCCCCGGCTGGGAGGCGAGTGGCAACAGTCGCCTTTCACGGAGCAAACAAAAAGCCCGCCATTTCATGGCGGGCTTTTTGTTTGGCTGCTCGAAGGCGCCGCGCTAGGCGCCTCCGGCCTGGATCACAGGGTCTTGGCAGGCGCCTTGGCCACCGTTCCCGGAGCCACCCCGGCGGGCAGGTCGGCGATTTCCACCGGCAGGCCGTCCTGGCCCTGCACCACGTCACGCACGGTATTCCAGTTCACCGCGCTGTTGGCTTGCAGCAGGTCGTCACGCTTGATCAACGCGTTGACCACCGCGGCCTGGCGGTCGATCTCGGTCGGGTCGCCCTTGAGGTTCACCGGCTGGTGAGCTTCCAGGTAGAGCTTGCCCTGGCTCACGCCGAACTTGTAGGGCTCGTCGATGATCCGCACCGGGGTGCCGATCGGCAGCATGCCCACCAGCTCGGTGACATTGAAGTTGTACATGCGGAAGCAGCCGTGGCTGGTCTGGGTACCGATACCGAACTTCCGGTCCGAACCATGGATCAGGTAACCCGGCATGGTCAGACGGATCTTGTAGGGTCCCAGGGGATTGTCCGGACCGGGCGGTACCACCTTGGGCAGCGGATCGCCTTCGGCGGCGTGTTCGGCGCGAATCGACTCCGGCGGATACCAGGCCGGGTCCTTGATCTTGTCCACCACCTTGGCGACCCCGACCGGCGAGCCCCAGCCTTCACGGCCGATACCCAGCGGATAGGTGAACACCGTGTGGCCACCCTTGGGGTAGTAGTACATCCGGTATTCGGCAATGTTGATGACGATGCCTTCACGCGGCCCCGGCGGCAGGATGAAGCGCGTCGGCAGCACGATCTCGGTGCCGGCGCCCGGCAGCCAGGCATCCACGCCCGGGTTGGCGGCGACCATCTCGTTGTAGCCCAGGTCGTACTTCTGGCCGAGGTCGGCGAAGGTGTCTTCGTAGGCGGCCTTGATGACCTGAACCTCGCCGACCAGGTCTTCGCCGGGCGGCGGCAGCGGCAATTCCAATGCCTGCGCCGTACCCGCGCTCAACAGACCAAACAGCGAGAGGGAACCGACCAGGGTCGAAACGCGCGCGGGCATGGGATGAATCCTTGCAAGGAGCAGTGAGGTGAAGGCGCGGATTGTACACGCCCCGATCCGCGTCCGGCAGGGTCTCAAAAAGCCTGTAACGGATTGGGCAGGCCGCGTTTGGCGCCCTGCAAACGCTCCACGCAGGCCGGGCACAGGGTCTTGAGGCCGAGTGCGCGACGATCCAGCGGATGCAGACGGGGCCGCGCCGGCAGCAGGGTGCCGCACAGGGTGCGGTCGGTGGGCGAGCCCAGCTCCAGTTGGCGGGCGACGATATGGACCCGGCCCTCGCGGCAGGCGAACAGGTCGAGCTGGGCATCGGGCTGGATCAGCTGATAGCCATGCATGGACCGGGAAAGGCGGGACATCGGGATACTCCAGGGGCGGTTCCGCCGGGCGGTCGATCGGCCGGACCGGCGGGGGCGCGCAACCTTAGCGGAAAGGCCCGCCGGGGAAAAGTCCGGCGTTCAGTCGCGCAGCAGGCGCTGCAGTTCCGGCCAGGCGTTGTCCAGCAGGCGCTGCTGGGCATTGGCCCGCGGATGGATGCCGTCCGGCTGCATGAAGGCCGGATCGCCCCCTACCCCGTCGAGCAGGAAGGGCACCAGGGACACCCCTTCGGCCTTGGCCACGTCGACATAGACCTGGGCGAAGCCATCGGTGTAGCGCGGCCCGTAGTTGGGTGGCAGGCGCATGCCCAGCAGCAGCACCCGGGCGCCGCTCTGTTTGGCCTGCTGCACCAGGGCGGTGAGGTTGCGCTGGAACTGGGCCAGCGGCTGGCCGCGCAGGCCGTCGTTGCCACCCAGTTCGATAGCCACCACGTCCGGTCGATGCTCGGCCAGCAGTGGCGGCAGTCGTGCCAGGCCACCGGCGGTGGTATCGCCGCTGATGGAGGCATTCACCACCTGGTAGTCACTTTTCTGCGCTCCCAGGCGCTGCTCCAGCAGCCGTACCCAGCCCTGACCATCGGCCAGGCCATAGCCAGCGCTGATGCTGTCGCCCACCACCAGCAGGGTGCGCGCCGTGGCCAGCGGCATCATGACCAGGCAGAGCAGCGCCAGCAGCCAGGCAATGCCTTGCCGCAAAGGCGCGCTGGACTTCGCCCGGTTTTTTGACTCTAACTCGCCACAACCGCCCGTTTGCGGGCCTTTCGGATACGGCATTGGAAACCTCATGAGCGAAGTCATCTTGATGGCGCGAAACCTTAGCAAGGTCGTCACGGGCGCGGAAGGCGCCCTGCCGATCCTCCAGGCGCTGGATCTGGAGGTACGGGCCGGCGACAGTTTGGCCATCGTCGGCAGTTCGGGTTCCGGCAAGTCCACCCTGCTCGGCCTGCTGGCTGGACTCGATCTGCCCAGCGCGGGTGAGGTGCATCTTGCCGGACAGCGCCTGGACGCTCTCGACGAAGACGCCCGCGCCCGGCTACGCGCGGAGCGAGTGGGCTTCGTCTTCCAGTCCTTCCAATTGCTCGACAGCCTCACCGCCCTGGAGAACGTGATGTTGCCGCTGGAGCTGGAAGGCGCACGCGAGGCCCGCGCGGAGGCCCGCGCCCTGCTGGAAAGAGTCGGCCTGGGCGAGCGGCTGCGCCACTATCCGCGCCAGCTCTCCGGGGGCGAGCAGCAGCGGGTGGCCCTGGCACGGGCCTTCGCGCCGCGGCCGAGCATCCTCTTCGCCGACGAACCCACCGGCAATCTGGACAGCCGTACCGGCAACCACATCTGCGACCTGCTGTTCGAGCTCAACCGCGAGCGCGGCACCACCCTGGTGCTGGTGACCCACGACGAACGCCTGGCCGCCCGTTGCGCCCGCCAACTGCGCCTGGAAGGCGGCCGGCAGGTCGCGGCATGAGGACGACCGGTCTACCGTTCGCACGGCTGTTCGCGCTGGCCTGGCGGCAGAGCCTGCGCGAGATCCGCGCCGGCGAGATCCGCCTGCTCTGCCTGGCCCTGGTGGTGGCCGTGGCCGCCAGCGTCGCCATCGGCTACTTCACCGCGCGCCTGGGCGCCGGCATGGAAAATCGCGCCAGCGAATTCCTCGCCGCCGACCTGGTGCTGCTTGGCAGCGAACCGGCGCGCCCCGAGCAGGTGGACGCCGGCCTGCGCCTGGGCCTGGAGCACAGCCGGACGCTCAATTTCAGCACCATGGCCGCGGGTGCCGAAGCCTTGCAGCTGGCCAGCGTCAAGGCGGTCCAGGCCAACTTTCCCTTGCGCGGCGAGGTGCGCAGTGCCGCGGCGCCGGACGCGCCCGACCAACCGGGCGGCGCTCCGGCAAGTGGCGAGGCCTGGGTGGAACCCCGACTGCTGCTGGCGCTGGACGCCAAGGTCGGCGACCGCCTCGACATCGGCCGCAAGTCCCTGACCATCACCCGGGTACTCACCTACGAGCCGGATCGCGCCGGCGACTTCTACAGCCTGACGCCACGGGTGCTGATCAATCTCGCCGACGTGGCCGCCACCGGCGTCATCCAGCCTGGCAGCCGGGTGCGCTATCGCGAACTCTGGCGCGGCGAACCAGCGACCCTGGCGGCCTACCGGCAGGCCCTCACGCCGCAGCTGGCCGCCAACCAGCGCTTCGAAGGGCCGGGCGACGGCAATCGGCAGCTGGGCAACGCCCTGGAGCGCGCCCAACGCTATCTGGGCCTGGCGAGCCTGGTGGCGGTGCTGCTGGCCGGCGTGGCGGTGGCCCTGTCGGCCAATCGCTTCGCCACCCGGCGCTTCGATGCCAGCGCCCTGCTGCGCTGCCTCGGCCTGACGCGGCGCGATGCGTTGACGCTCTACGGCCTGCAACTGGGGCTGCTGGGCCTGGTAGCCAGTCTGCTCGGCGCGCTGTTCGGCTGGTTGGCGCAGTTGGTGCTGTTCGAACTGCTGCATGGCCTGCTGCCGACGCGACTGCCACCGGCCGGGCTCGCCCCGGCACTGGCCGGCATAGGCACCGGGCTGGTCGCCCTGGTCGGCTTCGCCCTGCCACCGCTGGCCGCCCTGGGCCGGGTGCCGCCCTTGCGGGTGCTACGCAGCGATCTGCAACCGGTGCCCCTGCGGACTTGGGCCGTCTATGGCTGCGCCCTGCTCGCCCTCGGGCTGATCATGTGGCGCCTGTCGCTGGATCTGCGCCTGACCCTGGCGCTGCTGGTCGGTGGCCTGATCGCCGGGCTGTTGTTCGGCAGCCTGCTCTACCTGGCCCTGCGCAGCCTGCGCCGGGTCATGCAGGGGGCGCCTTTGGCCTGGCGCCTGGGCCTGGGCCAGCTGCTCCGTCATCCCCTGGCGGCGGTAGGCCAGACCCTGGCCTTCGGCCTGATCCTGCTGGCCATGAGTCTGGTGGTGCTGCTGCGCGGCGAATTGCTGGAGCGATGGCAGGCGCAACTGCCGGCCGAGGCGCCCAACCACTTCGCCCTCAATGTGCTACCGGACGAACGCCAGGCCTTCGCCACGGCAGTGGCCGGTCTCTCGCCCCATGCCAGCCCGCTCTACCCCATCGTCCAGGGCCGCCTGGTCAGCGTGAAGGGGCATCCGGCCCAGGAAGGCCTGGAAGACGACTCCCGCGGCGGACGCGCCACCCGGCGCGACCTCAACCTGACCTGGTCGGCCGAGCTGCCGGCCGGCAATCGGCTGGAAGCCGGCCAGTGGTGGGATGCGATGCCGACGGGCGACCTGCCCGGTGTCTCGCTGGAAAGCGAGCTGGCGCGCAGCCTGGGGGTGGGCCTCGGCGACACCCTGGGCTTCGTCATCGGCGATCGCCAGATTGAGGCGCGGATCACCAGTCTGCGCCAGGTCGGCTGGGACAACTTCCAACCCAACTTCTTCGTCATCTTCGCCCCGGGCGCCCTGGAAGGCGTGCCGGTGACTTACCTGGGCAGCTTCTATCTGCCGCCCGGCCACGATCGCGAGCTGTTGGCGCTGGCGCGGCAATTCCCGGCGGTGACCCTGCTGCCCATCGATGCCCTGCTCGACCAACTGCGCAGCATCCTGCGCCAGGTCAGCGTGGCGGTGGAGTTCGTGCTGCTCTTCGTGCTCGCAGCCGGCATCGCCGTGCTGCTGGCCGGCCTGCAGGCGACCCTCGACGAGCGCATCCGCCAGGGTGCCCTGCTGCGCGCCCTGGGCGCCCGGCGCGAACTGCTGCAACGCGCACGGCGCACCGAATTCATCCTGCTCGGCGGCGCCAGCGGCTTGCTCGCCGCGCTCGGTTGCGAGATCGTCAGCGCCCTGCTCTATCGGCTGGCCTTCGACCTGGACTGGCAGCCCCACCCCTGGTTGCTCCTACTGCCGGTGCTGGGCGCCCTGCTGGTGGGCACGGCCGGCCTGCTGGGCACGCGGCGGGCCATCACCGCCAGTCCGTTACTGATCCTGAGAGAAAGCTGATCCATGAGCCGTTACCGACCACCGCGCACCGCCGGCACCCCCCTGATCACCCCCGCTGGCGAGGCGCGGCTGCGCGCCGAGCTCCATGAACTCTGGAACGTGCGCCGGCCCCAGGTCACCCAGGCGGTGAGCGAGGCGGCGGCGCTGGGCGATCGTTCGGAAAACGCCGAGTACATCTACGGCAAGAAGATGCTGCGCGAGATCGACAGCCGGGTGCGCTTCCTGCGCAAGCGCCTGGAGAATCTCAAGGTGATCCGCGAGCGCCCGGCCGATCCGGGCAAGGTCTATTTCGGCGCCTGGGTCACCCTGGAGGACGACGAGGGCAGCGAGGCGCGCTATCGCATCGTCGGCCCGGACGAACTGGACCTCAAGCAGAACCTCATCAGCATCGACTCGCCCCTGGCGCGGGCCCTGGTAGGCAAGGCAGTGGACGCGGAAGTGCGGTTGCAGACGCCGGCCGGCGAGCAGCGCTGGTATATCGTCGAGATCGACTACCTCAATGATTGATCGCCTCGACAGGTACTTCCGTCAGAAAAACGTGATGCAAATCACATAAATCAGGCAAGTTTGCGGCATGAACGGCGGAGGACCGCCATCTCCAAGCAGGATTCGCTGCATGAGAGCGCCGACGCTCTACGCTTTGCCCACCAACCGCCGCTTGCGCTGGCTCGTTACCAATCGGGATCCGCTTGATGAAAACCTGCTGCGGCAACTGCTGGGCGGCCCGTTCTCTTCACGCAGTGCCCTCTTCGCCGGCGCCCTGAACAGCCTGCTGATCAGTTGGACCTGTGCCTTCCTGAATCCCACCCCGGTGTTCATCGGCTGGATGATTCTCGATACCCTGATCTGGCTCGCGCGCCTGGTACTGGTGCATTGCATCCAGCTGATGGGGGGGCTGGCGCCGCCGCTGCTCAGCGAAATATCTTTGATACTCGGGCTGCTCTGGACGGCCACCCTGGGCATGGGTACGGCCGCCTGCATCCTCAGCGGCGATGCGGTGCTGCAGGTGCTGGGCTGTACCTCGGCGGTGGCCATGAATGGCGCCATCACCATGCGCAACCAGGGTATCCCGCGCTACGCCTTCCTGCAGATCCTGCTGACCGACGTGCCGATGAAACTGGCCACCCTGTTCCAGCCCGAACCGATGCTGCGGTTGTTCCTGTTGCAGGCGCCGCTTTACCTGAGTGCCAACTGGATCCTGTTGAACAATCTCAACCGCAATCTGCTGCGGTCGCTGACCGCCGAGGCCGATAGCCGCTGGCACGCCACCCATGATGACCTGACCGGGCTCTACAACCGCGCCGGCATCCTCGCTCTGCTCGAAGGCGCCCTGCGCCGGCCCCGCTCATGGTCCGCTAGCGTGGCGGTCTTCTATCTCGATCTGGATGGCTTCAAGGGCGTGAACGACTCACAGGGCCATGCCGCGGGCGATCGCGTCCTGCGAGCCTGCGGCGCCCTGTTGTCCGGCAGCGTGCGGCAAAGCGATTTCGCCGGACGCCTGGGGGGCGATGAATTCCTGCTGGTGATGCAGGACGCCACCGAAGAGGGCGCTCGGGAGCTGGCACAGCGCATCCTCGAACGCCTGTCGGCGCAGGGTATGAACGCGAGCATCGGCATCGCCCTGCAGCAGCCCCTGGAAGACGGCCCGAGCCTGCTGGCACGGGCGGATCAGGCGCTCTACACCGCCAAACTGGCTGGCAAGGGCGGCTTCCGGGTGGCCCACCCCACGGTTATCGTCGCCGAGTGATCACACCCTGGCGCGCCACCCGGGTCAGCTCCCGCACCAGGGGTTCGAGACCGGCCTGGCCGGGCGACTGCACCACGGCGAAGTCGAAACTGTCGTTGCCGAAGGCACGCAGTTGCTCGGCCTGATCGGCGAAGCGGATCTGCAGGGTGCGGCTATGGGGCCAGCGCTTGGGCCAGCCTTCGAGATAGCGCAGCAGCGTGGGCTGGTCGGGACCGCCGAGGAGAATGGCGGGATGGCAGGCGAGCTTGCCCTGGGTCAGCGGGGTAAGGCGTAGCGGGAGAGGGAGCATGGGACGAAATTCCGCCTCGTAGATCCAGCTGGGCGGTAGTACGAGGCCTGTTCCGTCCAGCGCTTTAGCGGTATTTGGGAGCGCCCCGCAAGTTGCTGTTTAAATCGGCGCGGGATCATCCTAGGGAGGGCCCGGCGGCCCTGTCAAGCGGGCTTCAACCATCCTCGTGCCTGGCATCCTTGGCGCCCGTCGCCGCCACGGCCGGCGCCTCCAGGCGCGCGCGCTCCCGACTGAAGGCCACCCGGTACTTGTTGACGCTGGCCACGTAGTTGACCACCCCAATGCCCACCTCCTCCGCGGCGATGCGTTCGACCTGGAAGAACCAGCGGTCGCCGTCCAGCCCCTGCTGGCGCGCCTTGGCCCGCAGCGCCTGGACACGTTCCGGACCCAGGTTGTAGGCCGCCAGGGTGAAGGCGCGACGTTCCCGCTCGGTCAGCCGCGGACTGGCGAAGAATTCCCGCCGCAGCCGCGCCAGATAGCGGGTGGCGGCCTTGACGTTGTCGTCGGCGGAATGCAGGTTGTGCACCCCGACGCTGCGCGCTGCCCGCGGGGTGATCTGCAGTAGCCCCGCCGCACGCCCGGCGCCCCGCGCTTGGGGATCGAGACCGGATTCCTTGTAGGCCATGGCAGCCAGGGTCAGCCAGTCGAAGTCGTAAGCCTTGGCATAGCGCTGCAGGAGCGGCCGCACCTGGGCCAGTCGCTTGCGGTCATGGGCCTGCAGTGGATCGCGCACCTGGTAGCGACGGGCGGACGCCTGGCGAAAAGCCTTGTCGTCGTCGCGTGCCTGGGGTTGTCGGGCAAAGGCGCGCACCCGTTCGGCGAGTTGCTGCGCCGGGCCGCGCAGATACCAGAGCTGTACCTGGTCATGGGCAACTACCAGCCGATCAGCCACCCGCAGGCGCGGCAGTACCCGCGCCCAGCGATGGGCCAGGCCGGATTCGACCACCGTGAGCGGATAGATACCAGCCTGGGTCAGCTCCAGCACGTCTTCCACCGCCAGGGTGGGATCGGCCCACTCGATCTGCACCGGTTTCAGCTTGCGTCTTGCCAACTGGGTATTGAGCCGCGCCAAGGCCGAACCGGCCTCGCTGCCCTGGGGCAGGACCACCCGCCGCCCCGCCAATAGCTCCAAATGCCGCGGTAGGCGCTGGCCACGACCGCTGACCACCACCAGATTGGTGGGCGCCGCCACCGGCGCGGCGATCAGGGCCGAATGCGCTGGCGGCAGCAGGGTCTCCCCGGGTGCCACCAGATCGCCCTCGCCCCGTTGCAGCGCCGGCAGCAGGTCTTCCTTGGCCTTGGGTACGAACACCAGACGCAGCGGCCGGCCACCGGGTTGATGCTGGAGATAGCGAGCGAAGGCTTGCAGCCGCCGATACTCGATGCCCAGTGCCTGGCCGTTCCATTCACCGGAGCTGTGGCGGCTCTGGTTGACCAGCACGCGTAATTCCCCTGCGCGCTCGATGGCGGCCAGGTCGCGCGCCGCGACGTGACGCGGGGCTTCGGGCGGCAAGGCACCCAGACGGGCCTGGGCGGAACCGGCGAGCAGGCAGCCGAGCACGGCCAGGGTGAATCGAAACGGCATCCAGGACTCCTGACCTGGCCGGGACAGCGCCGATAGCACCCGGACTACGGATAGAATGGGGAAATAGAGTTCGTAGAAGGCCCGCACCATGCAACTGATCGACATCGGCGTCAACCTCACCCACCCCAGCCTGCTCAAGGAGGTGGACGCGGTGGTCGAGCGGGCCCAGGCCGCCGGCGTGGTGCAATTGGTGCTCACCGGCACCACCCTGGAGGACAGCGAGAACGCCCTCAATCTCTGCCTGCGCCTGGATGCCGGTGACGCCCTGTTCAGCACCGCCGGGGTCCATCCCCACGAGGCCTCGACCTGGAATGCCGCTGCCGCACAGACCCTGCGCGACCTGGCCTGCCAGCCCAAGGTGCGCGCCCTGGGTGAATGCGGGCTGGATTTCAATCGTGACTTCACGCCCCGTCCGCAGCAGGAACGCTGCTTCGAGGAACAACTGGCGCTGGCCGCCGAGCTGCGCCGCCCGGTGTTCCTCCACGAGCGCGATGCCAGCGAGCGGATGCTGGCGATCCTGCGCGACTACCGCGACCACCTGCCCGCCGCGGTGGTGCACTGCTTCACCGGCGAGCGCAAGGCACTCTACGGCTATCTGGATCTGGACCTGCACCTGGGCATCACCGGCTGGATCTGCGACGAGCGCCGCGGCCTGCACCTGCACGAGCTGGTCGGCCAGATCCCGGTCGGCCGGCTGATGCTGGAGACCGACGCCCCCTACCTGCTGCCACGTACCCTCAGACCCAAGCCGCGCCACGGCCACAACGAGCCGGCCTTCCTGCCGGAGATCCTGCGCACCGTGGCCCGTCTGCGTCACGAAACGCCCGAGCAGACCGCCCTGCACACCACCGCCACCGCCCGCGCCTTCTTCGAGCTGCCGGAAATCGCCGTGCCAGAGCGGGTCGAGGAATTCGACTAGGTACCAGGCGCCGCTGCGCTAAAGTCGCGAACGCGCAGGCCGTTAACCTCAGGGCTTATTCCACGGCGTCGCCCTCCTCCCTGCAGGACGTTGACGCCAGTCAAGATTCGAGGCGCGCCGGCCTGTCAGGCTGTGCGGCCCCGCCGACTGGATGCCCCCTATGTTCGCCTGGCTGCGTGATATCTCCCTCAAGTACAAGTTCTGGGCGGTGAATGCCGTCGCCTTCGTCACCAGCCTGTTGCTGGTGCTGTTCGCCATGCAGCTGGAAGTCGCCGGCCGCGCCGAGCAACTCAAGGCGGTCAAGGCCGCCGTGGGTGAGGCCGCCGCCCATTTCAGCGCCCCGACCTTCGGCGACGTCTTCCTGGCCCGGGCGCCGGAATACGCCCTGGCCGTGGGGGTACTGATGCTGGTGCTGCTGGTGGCCTCGCAACTGCTGATCCGCTTCATCCTCGGCAATCTGCAACGGCTCAAGGACACCATGCTGCGGGTCGAACGCGACGGTGATCTCACCGCCCGGGTCGAGGTGCGCGGGCGTGACGAGGTCGGGCAGATGACCCAGGCCTTCAACGCCATGCAGGACAGCTACACCCGGGTGGTCGGCACCGTCGCCGCCAGCGCCGCCCGCCTGGACGAAGGCGCCGGGCGCCTGGTCAGCGGCATGCAGGGTGTGCGTGGCGGCATGCAGGATCAGCAGCAGGAGACCGATCAGGCCGCCACGGCGATCAACGAGATGAGCGCCACGGTGCAGCAGATCGCCGAACACGCCGCCGGTACCCGCGACCAGTCCCAGGAAGCCGACCGCCTGGCCAATGCCGGCCAACAGGCGGTGGAGCGCGTCAGCCATTCCATCGCCGACCTCTCCCAGGGCGTGCAGCAGACCGCGGTGATGATCCAGGAGCTGGCCGAGAACAGCGAGCGCATCACCAGCGTGGTCAACGTCATCCACGGCATCGCCGAGCAGACCAACCTGCTGGCCCTCAACGCCGCCATCGAGGCGGCCCGCGCCGGTGAAGCCGGCCGTGGCTTCGCCGTGGTGGCCGACGAGGTACGCAATCTGGCCAAGCGCGTCCAGGGTTCCACCGACGAGATCACCCGCATGGTCGACGGCCTCCAGGCCGGCACCCGCGACGCCGTGGAGTTCATGCGCGACAGCTCGCTCAAGGCCGACGACTGCGTGGTCCAGGCCGGCGCCGCAGGGCAAGCCCTGGCCGACATCACCGCCGCCGTGACCCAGATGCGCGACAGCAACACCCAGATCGCCGTCGCCGCGGAACAGCAAGCCCAGGTGGCGGAAGAGATGAGCAGGTCGGTCGTAGGCATCCGCGACGTCACCGAAAGGACCATGCTGCTCACGCAGGAATCGGCCGCCACCAGCACCGAACTGGCCGGTCTTGCAGGCACCCTGAACCAGGCGATCCGCCAGTTGCGCCTATAGCCCCCATAGCGAGAGCGCATTCGCACGGTTGCCCGACAGGCGGCAAGATGCCCGCACCTTTTCGGAGACCCGTCATGCGCTCGGTCACTACCTTCACCTCCGCCGTCCTGCTGCTCCTGGGCCTGGGTTGCGTCGCCCAGGCCCTGGGCAGTGCCCATCCGCAATCCTCGATCCTGGCCGGCCTGGTCTGCCTGGTGGCCTTCGCGCTGCAGGAGCCGGACAGCTTGCCCGCGGGCGCATCCTTGCGCGCCTAGCGGCCCGGGCCTGCCTATGTAGACCTAGCCCGCGCGCAGCTGCCGCTGCAGCCGTTTCAGCGCCCGTTCCAGCACCGCCAGGTCCTGCGGGCGGCCGGCATAGCGCTGCGCCTGGAAGGCCTCGGTGAAGGCCGCGATCTCCGCCTGCGCCGCCGGCAAGGACTGCATCGCCCGCCGGGCGAAGGCCCCGGCCGCCTCGCCGCCCTGGCGCCGCACGCCCTGGTGCGCCAGCAGCCGCTCGAACTGCCCGAAGCGCGCCAACAGCGGATCGCGGGTGCGTTGCCAGGGCCGCAGCACCAGCAGCGCCATGAGCCCGAGCACCGCCAGCACCAGCAGTGCCAGCACCAGGCCCAGTCGCTGCAGGCCGCCTTCACCCAGCAGCCGCTTGAACAGGTCGCCCTGGGTCTCCCCTTCGTAGTTGAGTACCCAGCGCTGCCAGCCATAGTTGATCCGGTCCCAGCCCAGCCGCAGGCTGGTGAGCCAGGCCAGGTTGCGATAGCGGTTGGCAGCGAAGGGATTGTCGGCGAGGAACTCGTCGGCGGCGCCCTGGGCGGCCAGCGCTTCCTGCAAGCCCCGCTCGATTCGCGTGGGCGCCACCTGTGCCGTCGGGTCGACACTGACCCAGCCGCGCTCCCGCAGCCAGAACTCCACCCAGGCATGGGCATCGAATTGCTGCACCAGCAGGTAACCGCCCGCAGCGTTGAACTCGCCCCCCTGGTAGCCCGCCACCACCCGGGCCGGGATGCCCGCCACCCGCAGCGCGAAGGTCATGGCCCCGGCATAGTGGGCGCAGAACCCACGGCGATTATCGAACAGGAAGGCGTCGATGGCATCGACACTGGCGGTCGGCGGCTGCAGGGTATAGACGAAGGGCTGCTGGCGAAAATAGGCGAGGATCGTCTCGGCCAGCGCCGCGGGCCGCGGATCGCGCGCCTTGAGCTGGGCCACCCAGGCGCGGGTACGGGGTTCACCGCCTGCAGGTAATTGCAGCGCCCGCCGCTGGCTGGAGGCGGACAGCCGCCCCGCCTCGCGCACCGCCTGCGGCCAGCTGGTCACCTGGTAGCGCAGGGCCTGGTCCACCGGCCGCCGGCGTTGCAGATGGAAGTCGCTGGCCAGGCGCACGTCCCGCTGGTCGCTGCGCGCCACGTCCAGGCCGTAGAGCCAGGGACGCCCACTCGGCTCCATGATGATCTGGTAGCCTAGACTGGGGCCACTGGGCGTCCAGGTCGGCTCGGGGCTCCAGGCCGTGTCGGGATCGACCGACCAGCGGGCCCCGTCGAAGCGCTCGTAGGTGGTGGCACGCCAATAGAGGTCGCGCTGGGCGGGACGCTCGCCGTCGAAACTGACCCGGAACACCCGCTCGGCGGACTGTGAAAGCTGGGCGATCTCCCCCGGTGCCATGCTCTCGCCCAGCCCGGTGCGCGCCTGGTCGCCCGGCTGTGGCAGCGACCAGAGCGGGCCGAGCCGAGGGAAGACCAGGAACAGCACTATCATCAGCGGCACGGCCTGCACCAGCAGCTTGGCGGCCACCGCCAGGGTTGCCAGCGGACGCGTGGCCAGGGCGCTCTGCTGCAGGCCGATCAAGGCCGCCACCAGGGCGGTCACCGGCAGCAGGCTGTAGAGCGCGGCGAGCAGGCCGTCTTCGAAGAGGTAGGCGATCACCACGGCGAAGAAGCCCAGGTAGATCACCACCAGGGCATCGCGCCGGCTGTGCATCTCGATCAGCTTCAAGGCGAAGGTGACCAACAGCAGCACGGCGCCGGCATCCAGGCCGATGAAGGAGCCGCGCGACAACCAGATGCCACCCATGGTCAAGAGCAGCAGGCCGCCCTTCTCGATCCGCGTGGGCGCCCGCACCTGCATGCGGAACAGCAGCACCCGCCAGCCGGCGCAGAAGGCCCAGAGCAAGCCGACCCAGGGCGGCAGATGGGTGAGGTGCGGTAGGATCACCAGCGCCTGGGCCACCAGCAGCCAGATCAGGGCGATGCGCGGAATGGGTTGCGACACGGCGGTGCTCATGTCGGCCGCCCGAACAGGGCCAGGGCCTGCAGCGCCGCATCGCGATGGCTCTCGCCGCTAGCGGGCGCCAGCTCCAGCCCGGGCAGGCGCAAGCCAAAGCGCAGCTGGCGGGCACTGCAGTCCAGCACCGCCTGGCACAGCCAGGACAGCCGGGTCTCGGTATCGCCATCGAGCACGCTGAAATCCAGCCAGAGTTCGCTGCCCACCAGGGCGCTGAAATCCTTCACCAACAGCCCCTGCCCGCGGGAAAACGCCTTCCAGTCGAGGCGGCGGCGGGAATCGCCCGGCTGGTAGGCTCGCAGCCCCTGGAAGTCATCGGCGCCCTGACCGGCGCTGCGCTGCCCTTCCTCGCCACCCGCGTCCAGCCCGCTGCGCGGCAGGGGTGCGTTCAGCAGGGGCGACGGATAGACCAGACCGCGTACGTCCAGGTCCAGCCAGCTCCAGGCGACGAACAGGCCCAGGGGAAACCGGCTTTCCACCCGCAGACGCCCGGGCCGCAGCCAGCCACGGGTCGGCGCCGGGTGGAACAGTTGCAGGGCCACCCCCTCGCCCACGGGCACGTCACTCAGCACCAGCGGCTGGTCACGCCAGCCCAGCCCGATGGCCTGGTGCGCCCCTCGCTCGCTTTCCAGGCGCACCCGAAAGCCCGCCGACTCGCCAGCGAACACCGGGCTGGCACCGCCACCCGCCAGGTGCAGGCCGGCCAGGTTGCGATAGGTGTGCAGCATGGTCACCAGGGCCAGGGAGAACAGCAGGAAGGTCAGGCCATAGGCCAGGCTGTTCTGGTAGTTGATGCCGGCCAGCAGCATCAGCGCCAGGGCCAGGCCGAAGGCCGCCCCCTGGCGAGTGGGCAGGATGAAGATGCGCCGCTGATCGAGGGTGATGCGATTGGCCGGTGGAATTCGCCGGGCCAGCCAGCCGTCTCGATAGCGCTGCCAGGCGCTGCCGGTCACAGCGCCGGGACTTCGCGCAGCAGCCACTGCACCAGGGCGCCGCCCCCATGCCCGGCGGGATCGGCGATGTCGCGCAGGCGATGCCCGGCCACCGCCGGGAGCACTGTCTGGACGTCCTCGGGTAGCACATGGTCGCGCCCCGCCAGCAGTGCCCAGGCCCGCGCCGCGGCCAGTAGCGCCAGGCTGCCACGGGGTGACAGGCCCAGGGCGAAGGTAGCCTGGCTGCGGGTCGCCTCGACCAGGCGTAGGACGTAGTCCACCACCGCCTCGCTGGCATGGATGCGCGGCACCTCGGCCTGGATCAGCCGCAGCTGGGCGTGGTCCAGCAGGGGCTCCAGCCGCGGCAGCTGCTCGCGCCCGGAACCGCCGAGCAGCAGCGCCCGTTCCGCCGCGCGGCCCGGATAACCGAGCGACAGGCGCATCAGGAAGCGGTCGAGCTGGGACTCCGGCAGGGCGAAGGTGCCGCCCTGGGAGATGGGATTCTGGGTGGCGATGACGAAGAAGGGCTCGGGCAGCGGCCGGGTGGCGCCCTCGATGGTCACCTGGCCCTCCTCCATGGCTTCGAGCAGGGCGCTCTGGCTCTTGGGCGTGGCGCGGTTGATCTCGTCGGCCAGCAGCAACTCGGCGAACACCGGCCCGGGATGGAAGACGAACTGGCCGCTGTCGCGATCGAACACCGAGGTGCCGAGGATATCGCCGGGCAGCAGATCCGAGGTGAACTGGATACGCTGGAAGGACAACCCCAGCACCTTGGCCAGGGCATGGCTGAGGGTGGTCTTGCCCATGCCGGGCAGGTCTTCGATCAGCAGGTGCCCCCGTGCCAGCAGGCAGGCCAGCGCGAGCCGGACCTGGGTTTCCTTGCCCAACAAAACGCCGTCTACCGCCTTGAGACAGGCGTTCAACCTATCGTGCATACCCTGAGGTCTCTCGCCTTGCGCCGACGCGAGAAGGCGTCGGCCTGCAGAACGAGAATAGCAGCACCTGCTGCCGGCAGCCTCGCGCCGGAGGTTTAACGCTTATTTCAGGGTGGCGAGGATGTCTTCCACGGCGCGGGCCGGATCGGCGGCGCGCGCGATGGGACGGCCGATCACCAGGTAGTCGGAGCCGGCGTCGAGGGCCTCGCGCGGGGTGAGGATGCGACGCTGGTCGTCCAGCGCACTGCCGGCCGGACGGATGCCGGGGGTGACCAGTTGCAGCCCGGGTTGCGCGGCCTTGAGCGCCGGCGCTTCCTGGGCCGAGCAGACCAGGCCATCCAGGCCGGCGCGAGCGGCCAGAGCGGCCAGGCGCAGCACCTGCTCCTGGGGATCGACGTCCAGGCCGATGTCGGCCAGGTCCTCGCGCTCCATGCTGGTCAGCACCGTGACACCGATCAGCAGCGGCTTGGGTCCGTTGAAGACTTCCAGGGTCTCGCGACAGGCGGTCATCATGCGCAGGCCGCCCGAACAGTGGACGTTGACCATCCAGACGCCCATTTCCGCCGCTGCCTTGACCGCCATGGCGGTGGTGTTGGGAATGTCGTGGAATTTCAGATCGAGAAAGACCTCGAAGCCGCGCGTACGCAGCGCCTCCACCACACCGGCAGCGCTGGCGGTGAACAGCTCCTTGCCCACCTTGACCCGGCAGGTGGCGGGGTCGAGCCGGTCGGCCAGCGCCAGGGCGGCGGACGACGAGGGGAAATCCAGGGCGACGATGATGGGAGATGTACAGGCGGACATGGAGGCTCTCGGCAAAACGGCAAAGGCCGGCATTTTCGCAGAAAAGCGCGGCGCGGGCACTTGTCGGCTGTCCGGCCGGGTCTCGGCGCAGCGGTCCACCCGCGCCTCATCTGGGCTTGAGCAGGCGTTCCCGCAGCCAGTTGCCCGCCGGTCCCAGCGGGCGCCGACGCGACCAGACCACGTCCACCGCCACCTGTTGCGGCCAGCCGGGTACGACCAGTTCCGCCAGTCGCCCCTGGCCGTAGCCCGCCACCAGCCAATGCGGCAGCTCCGCCCAGCCGAAGCCCTGCACGGCCATTTCCAGCAGCAGCAGGTAGTCGGGCGCCGACCAGCAGCGTCCGCGGGTATCCGGCAGCCGGCAGGCCGGCGGTGGCGCCTCCGTCACGGTACTCAGGCGCAACAGCCGATAGGGCGCGAGGTCAGCCTGGGTGAGCCCCTGGCACCCGGCCAGCGGATGATCCTTCGCTACGTAAAGTCCCAGCGTCACCAGGCCGTCCAGGGTAGCCGCCTCGATGTCTGCCGGATAGGGCGGCTGGGCGGCCAGCAGGCCCAGGTTGGCCCGCCACTGCACCAGGCTGAGCACATCGGCATCCTCGGCGATCAGGCACTCGAATTCGAGATCGGGATAGCGCTGGTCCAGCTCCGTCAGCAGGGCTTCGTAACGCGTGGGCTGGTAGGTATCGGAGATTACCAGGGTCAGCCGTGGCTCCACGCCAGCCGCCAGCTGGGTGGCGCGATTAGCCAGGCGATCATGAGCCGAAAGCACTGCGCGGGCCTGGTCCAGCAGTTGCTCGCCGGCAGCCGTGAGCACGGGATAGCGCCCCTGGCGGTCGAACAGCGCCACCCCCAGCTCATCCTCCAGTCGGGCGATGCTCTCGCTGATGCTGGACTGGCGCTTGCCCAGCACCCGTGCTGCCGCACTGAAGGAACCCGTCGCGGCGGCTTCGACGAAGGCTTCGAGGGCCTCGGCATTGGGATACATATCGGCCTAGCCTATGGATACCACTTTGATCTCCCTAGCTTAGCCGATGAGACTGGAAGCCTGTCCATCAAGGGAGAAGCTTTCATGTCCATCCATCTGACCCAGCGTCCCGCCAGTGCCCGTCTGCTGCATGCCGTGTTGTTCGAAGGTATCGCCATTCTGCTCTGCGCACCGACCCTGGCCTGGCTGCTGGACCGTTCCCTGGCGCACATGGGCCTGCTCACCGCGGCCTTTTCCGCCATTGCCATGATCTGGAACCTGGTGTTCAACCTGGCTTTCGACCGCCTGCAGCAGCGCCTTGGCTTCGACCGTGGGCTGGGGATGCGTCTGCTGCATGCGCTCGCCTTCGAAGCGGGGCTGATCGTGGTGCTGGTACCGCTGGCCGCCTGGTGGCTGTCCATCGGCCTGTGGCAGGCCCTGTTGCTGGACCTGGGGCTGATCCTGTTCTTCCTGCCCTACACCCTGGCGTTCAACTGGCTCTACGACCTGGGTTACGCCGCCTGGCTCAAACGCGCTAACGCCCCCTGCCGGGCGCACTGATAAGCTCCGCCGTGGTCGAACGACCATAGCCACTCAAGGAGAAGACAGATGCCCTGGTATGCCTGGTTGATCCTGCTGGTCGCCATCGGCTCCGTGGTCGGCGGCCTATTCATGCTCAAGGACACCGCCCGCAAGGTACCCCTGACCGACGAACAGAAAGCCAAGATTCGGCAGCGCAATGCCGAGATGGACGCCAAGGAGGCGCAGGATCGCTGAGCACGTATCCTGACTTCGTGAGTGAGGCCCTGCCGCACATCGGTGCCGCAGGGCCTCGTCGTCTCAGAGCCTGTTCAAAATCTGCTGCGCGTCGGCCAAACCGCGTTGAAAATGGCCTGGAAGGCCAGCCCCACCTAGGCGGCCCCGTCGCAATGCTCATTTACCACTCGTAAACCCGAGCGCGGGTCCGATCCGCTTCCTCAGCTATTTTCGCGGGGCCGCCTAGGCCTTGTTTGGCTCTAGCTCGCGAGATTATGAACAGGCTCTCAGGACTCCAGCGGCTCCTTGGTGTTGACGTACTCCGGCACCTTGGCCAGCGGCAGGTTGCGCACCTGCTCACGGGTCGGGCCCTGCCGCTTGGGCAGCGGCTCCAGGCGTTGCGCCTGCCCCGTCTCCAGCGCCCGCTCTATGGCCGCCAGCACCCGCACGTCGCGCCAGCCCTCCTCCCCATCCATCTCCGGCTGACGATCTTCCAGGATGCAGGCGGAAAAATAGGCCGTCTCGCCGCCGAAGTGATCGACCACCGGGGCCTTGAACTCCTGCGTCTCTCCATCCACCGTCAAGCGATAGCCGATGGCAACGCCCTCGCCGAAGCCAAAGCAAGGCGACGCCTCGATCTCCCCCTTGCTGCCCACCAGTTGGAAGCGCTCGGTATTGGGTCCGCTGAAGCTGACGGTGAAAGTGGCCAGACGCTCTTCCGGAAAACGCAGGGTCACGCTCACGGCATCCCAGGTGGTGACATCACGTCCGGGCGTCCGCGCGCCCACGGCGCTCACCTCGATGGGCTCGTCAGCGAATAGCGAACGCACGGCGTTGAGCGGATAGGGGCCCATGTCGGTGACCGGACCGGCCCAGAAACCGTTCTGCGCGCGATGGTTGGCGGTGTCGAGCGGCTGGACGAAGGTCGAGGTGAACAGTCGTGGATCACCGATCTCGCCCTGGCGCACCCGTTCGATCATGTCCACCGTGCCCGGTTCGCAGTGCAGTCGGTAGGCGATCATCAACTTGGCGCCGGAGCGCTCCGCCGCGGCCTTGATCGCCTGGCACTCGTCCTCGCTGATCGCCATCGGCTTTTCCAGCAACACGTGGATGCCCGCGTCCAGCGCCGGCACGGCGAATTCCAGATGACGGAAGTTGGGGGTGGCGAGGTAAATCGCATCGATCTCGCCCGCCGCCAGCAGGGTGGGAAATTCTTCGTAGCTGTAGCTTTTGAGGCCGTACTTGGCCGCCAGGTCGCGCGCCTTGATCGGATCGCCGGTGACCAGAGCGGTCATCTCGGAGTTATCCGTCTGGCTCACCCCGGGCATGAAGGCGCCCTGGGAAATCCAACCACCACCGACCACCGCATAACGAATCTTGCCTGTCGCACTGGGCATGGAACGCTCCCGAATCCAGGCAGACGTTGTGTCCGCCACCTGAACTGTCGGCAAGCGCGGGGCCGATGAAGTTCCGGCAGCGATTTCAGCAGCGGCCGCACTCAGCGCCGGAAGCGCAACTCCACCTCTGCCCCCTCGAAGTCGTCGCTGCGATCGCGACTGATGACCCGCCCGCCCAGCTGGAAGCGACCGGGGTCGTCGTCACTGCGAAACAGCTGCGGCAGCAGACCTGACTCGGCCACCGTCTGCCCGGCATGGCCCACGGCACGGTGGGAGGTCAGGGCCTGAGGCTTGTCGAGATCGCCAGGCACGCTCAAATCCAGCGGTCGCTGGATCACCGGGGTTTCCTTGGCCGGCGCGGGCTTTTTCAGCTGGGTGTTCTTCGCCAGGTCCTGCTTCTTCGGTGGCGGCTCCGGCAGGACTAGGGCCTTGGCAGGCAGCGGGTCCAGGCGCAGGGCGCGCAACTCGGCAGCACTGCTAGAGTTATCACTCGCCACAGGCGGCGCCTTGGCGACCGGCGATACCGGAGTGGCCGGTGCCCTGGCTGCAGGCGGCGGAGAATCGCCATCGCAGCCGGCCAGGAACAGGATCGCCGTCGTCGCCACCGCAGCCAGATATCCGCGCATAGGATCCACCACCCAGCCAGGGCCGTTGCTCACCGCTTGGCGAGCACGGCAGGATCAGTCCCTACAACCGACCCAGCGCTCCTCGGCGGGTTCCAGAAATGCCGCTAGGCGGCCAGGGTTTCCTGGCACAGCTGACGGGCGAGCAGGCCCAGCGTCATCAGGGCCCGCTGGGCGTCGCGCCCCCAGGGCAGGCCGCAGTTGAGGCGGATGCAGTGGTTGAACTGATCGGTGTTACTGAAGATCATCCCCGGCGCGATGCTCACCCCCTGGTCGAGGGCGCGCTGGTGCAGCAGCCGGGTATCCACCCGCACCGGCAGGCTGACCCAGAGGATGAAACCGCCGCCGGGTCGACTCATCTGGGTGCCTTCCGGGAAGTGCTCCTGGATCGCCAGCTGGAAGGCCGTCATGTTGCGCCGGTATTCCTGGCGGATAGCCCGGAGGTGGCGGTCGTAGCCACCGTTCTCCAGGTAGGCGGAGACTCCCATCTGGGTCACGCTGCAGGCCGAATGGGTGGTGAAGGTCTGCAGCCGCCGGATGTCGTCCTGGTAGGGGCCGGCCACCACCCAGCCGATGCGTACCCCGGGCGACAGGGTCTTGGAAAAGCTTGAGCAATAGATGACGCGTCCCTGCTTGTCGAGGGCCTTGAGCGCCTTGGAGCCGCTCTCGTAGGTCAGCTCGCCGTAGATGTCGTCTTCGATGATGGCGATGTTGCGTTCGGTCGCCAGCTTGAGCAGCTGCTTCTGCCGTGCCTCCGGCATGCTGCTGCCCATGGGGTTGCTCAGGCGGGCCGTCACCACCAGCGCCTTGACCGGCCACTGGCTGGCCGCCAGCTGCAAGGCCTCGACACTGAGGCCGGTCTCGGGATCGCAGGGGATCTCGATCACCTTCAACCCCAGTACCTCGGCCAGTTGCAGCAGCCCATAGTAGGACGGCGACTCGGTGGCGATCAGATCACCCGGCTTGGTCAGCACGCGCAGCGACATCTGCAGGGCATCCACGCAGCCATGGGTGATCACCACCTCCTCCGGCCCCACCACTACCCCGGCATCGCGCAGACGGATCGCCACCTGGCGCCGCAGGGGTTCGAAGCCGGGGCTATGCAGATAGGAAAAGGCTGCGCGGGCCTGGAAGCGGGTGACCTTGGACAGCTGCTGATGCAGCGCCCGCAACGGCAGGTAATCGGTCTGGGGCACCGCCATGCCCAGGGGCACCACCCCTTCGCGGCGCGATTCGGCCAGCACCTGGTTGATGATGCCGGCGCGGGTCACCAGGCTCGGGCGCTCCACCGTGGCGATGTCCGGCGTCGGCGCGGTCAGCGCCGGCGTCTGGTGCACATAGAAACCGGACTGCGGCCGGGCACGGATCAGCCCTTGGTCCTCCAGGGTCGCGTAGGCCTGCAGGACGCTGGCATGGCTCACCCCCAGTTGCTGACTCAGCTTGCGCACCGAAGGCACCCGCTCGCCGGGCTTGTAGACACCCTTGCGGATGTCGTTCGCCAATTGCTGGGCGATACGCTGATAGAGCAACAGGTTGGTCATGGGGCGTCTTCCTGGACGAGGCGCAACAGTAGCAGACTACTTTTCAAGTGGACCGGTACAGATGAGCCTGACCTTAGCGCGTCCGTTCCTGCGCGGGCAATGTCCAAAAACGACAAAGAGTCAGTGACCTGGACACTGACGCCACTCGCCCTGGTCCGCCGTTCGCCGCGCCCATGAAAAAGCCCGCCGGGCGGCGGGCTTCTTGTGCAGACCTGGAACCCTAGATGGCCTTTTCCAGCTCCGGCACCAATTCGAACAAATCACCCACCAGGCCATAGTCGGCCACCTGGAAGATCGGTGCTTCCTCGTCCTTGTTGATGGCGACGATCACCTTGGAATCCTTCATGCCCGCCAGATGCTGGATGGCCCCGGAGATGCCCACGGCGATGTACAGCTGCGGCGCGACGATCTTGCCGGTCTGGCCGACCTGCATGTCGTTGGGCACGAAGCCGGCGTCCACCGCGGCGCGCGAGGCACCCACCGCCGCACCCAGCTTGTCGGCCAGGGCGTAGAGGATCTTGAAGTTGTCGCCGTTCTGCAGACCGCGACCACCGGAGACCACCACCTTGGCGGCGCCCAGCTCGGGGCGGTCGGACTTGGCCAGCTCTTCGCCGACGAAGCTGGAGAGTCCGGCGTCCTTGACCAGGCTCACGGCTTCGATGGCGGCGGCACCGCCCTCGGCGGCGACCGGATCGAAACCGGTGGCGCGCACGGTGATCACCTTGATCGGCGCGCTGGAGCGCACGGTGGCGATGGCGTTACCGGCATAGATCGGCCGCTTGAAGGTGTCGGCGGATTCGACGGCGATGATCTCGGAGATCTGGTCGACGTCCAGCAGGGCGGCGACGCGTGGCAGGAAGTTCTTGCCGTTGGTGCTGGCCGCGGCCAGCACGTGGCTGTAGTTGGCGGCCAGCTCGACCACCAGCGGTGCGATGTTTTCCGGCAGTTGGTGGGCATAGGCGGCGTTGTCGGCCAGCAGCACCTTGCTGACACCGGCGAGCTTGGCGGCGGTGTCGGCGACCGGCTGGGCATTCTGGCCGGCGACCAGCACATGGATGTCGCCGCCGATGGCCTGGGCCGCGGCGACGGTGTTCAGGGTGGCGCCGAAGAGGTTGGCGTTGTCGTGGTCGGCAATGACGAGAATGGCCATCAGATCACCTTAGCTTCGTTCTTGAGTTTTTCGACCAGTTCGGCCACGGACTTGACCTTGATGCCTGCCTGGCGACCCGCCGGGGCTTCCACCTTGACCACCTCGTAGGAGGCTTGCACCGCCACGCCCAGGGCGTCCGGGGTCAGGGTTTCCAGCGGCTTCTTCTTGGCCTTCATGATGTTGGGCAGCGAGGCGTAGCGCGGCTCGTTCAGGCGCAGGTCGGTGGTCACCACCGCCGGCAGCTTGAGCGCCACGGTCTGCAGGCCGCCGTCGATCTCGCGAGTCACGTTGAGGCCGTCACCGGCCTGCTCCACCTTGGAGGCGAAGGTGCCCTGGGCGAAGCCGGTCAGGGCGGCCAGCATCTGGCCGGTCTGGTTGTTGTCGCTGTCGATGGCCTGCTTACCGAGGATCACCAGCTGCGGCTGTTCCCTGTCCACCACCGCCTTGAGCAGCTTGGCGGTGGTCAGGGACGACAGCTCGGCGGTGCCGGTGTCGATCAGCACGGCGCGATCGGCACCCAGGGCCAGGGCGGTACGCAGTTGCTCCTGCGCCTGGGCGGGACCGGCGGTCACCACGACGATCTCGCTGGCGATCCCCTTTTCCTTCAGGCGCACCGCTTCTTCCACGGCGATTTCGCAGAAGGGGTTCATGGACATCTTGACGTTGGCCAGGTCGACACCGGTCTGGTCGGCCTTGACGCGGACCTTGACGTTGTAGTCCACCACGCGTTTGACAGCTACGAGAACCTTCATGAATCCCTCGATTTATTCTGGTGAATAAACAGGACGCCAAGGCGGCCTTGCGTTGGACACGACCCCTGTCGGCCCACACCTTGTTGCAAATTCTTCCTATGTTGACCTCCATGGCAGCAGGGGTCAACGCGGCAGTCCGTCAGGGGCCGGCAGCTACCGAGTCTAACAGGCTTGCAGAAAATTTAAACAAACGTTTGAATGGGTGGCAGGAAGCACCCCGGATATAATGAAGTCTTTTGTTGCACCCCTACATACATAACCAGATCGTGAGTTTTGCCTGAGGAGAAGTGAGCCGTGGAACGCGAATACATGGAATTCGACGTGGTGATCGTCGGGGCCGGCCCCGCGGGCCTGTCCGCGGCCTGTCGCCTCAAGCAGCAGGCCGCCGAGAACGGCCAGGAGATCAGTGTGTGTGTTGTGGAGAAAGGCTCCGAGGTCGGCGCCCACATCCTCTCCGGCGCGGTCTTCGAGCCCCGCGCCCTGGACGAACTCTTCCCCAATTGGAAAGAGCTGGGCGCGCCACTCAACACCCCGGTCAAGCGTGACGACATCTACCTGCTCAAGGACGAGCGCCAGGCGACCAAGGTGCCCAACTTCTTCGTGCCGAAGCCGATGCATAACGAGGGCAACTACATCATCTCCCTGGGCAACCTCTGCCGCTGGCTGGGCCAGCAGGCCGAAGCCCTGGGCGTGGAGATCTATCCGGGATTCGCCGCCCAGGAACCGCTGATCGATGAGCAGGGCGTGGTGCGCGGCATCATCACCGGCGACCTCGGCGTGGATCGCGAAGGCCAGCCCAAGGAAGGGGTCTACACCCCCGGCATGGAACTGCGCGGCAAGTACACCCTGTTCGCCGAAGGCTGCCGTGGCCACCTGGGCAAGCAGCTCGGCCAGAGATTCAAGCTCGGCGAAGGCGCCGATCCGCAGCACTACGGCATCGGCATCAAGGAGCTGTGGGAGATCGATCCGGCCAAGCACGAGCAGGGCCTGGTGATCCATACCTCCGGCTGGCCGCTGGACAAGGAGAATCCGGGTGGTTCCTTCCTCTATCACCTGGAAGACAACCAGGTGGTGGTCGGCCTGATCGTCGACCTGGCCTACAGCAATCCGCACCTGTCGCCCTACGACGAATTCCAGCGCTACAAGCACCACCCGGTGGTGGCCCGGTACCTGGAAGGCGGCAAGCGCGTCTCCTATGGTGCCCGCGCCCTGGTCAAGGGTGGCCTGAACTCCCTGCCGAAGATGGTCTTTCCGGGCGGCGCCCTGATCGGTTGCGACCTGGGCACCCTCAATCCGGCCAAGATCAAGGGCAGCCACACCGCGATGAAGTCCGGCATGCTCGCTGCCGATGCCATCGTCGCGGCCCTGGCCGCGGGCCGTGAGGGTGACGAACTCCAAGGCTACGTCGACGGCTTCAAGGGCAGCTGGCTGCAGGAAGAACTCCATGCCAGCCGCAACTTCGGCCCGGCCATGCACAAGTTCGGGCCGCTGCTCGGCCCAGCCTTCGCCTTCGTCGAACACAACCTGCTGGGTGGCGCCCTGCCCTTCACCCTGCATGACCGGCGCATGGACCACACCTGCCTGAAGAAGGCCGACGAGGCGCCGCGCATCGCCTATCCCAAACCGGATGGCAAGCTGAGCTTCGACAAGCTGTCCTCGGTGTTCCTCTCCAACACCAACCACGAGGAAGACCAGCCGGTTCACCTGAAGCTCAGGGACCCGTCGATCCCCATCGCCCAGAACCTGCCGCTGTACGACGAGCCGGCGCAGCGCTATTGCCCGGCAGGGGTCTACGAGGTAGTCCGCGACGGTGGCGAACCGCGCTTCCAGATCAATGCCCAGAACTGCGTGCACTGTAAGACCTGCGACATCAAGGACCCGGCGCAGAACATCACCTGGGTGGCACCGGAGGGCAGCGGTGGTCCCAACTATCCCAATATGTAAGCCAGTAACAGGCCCCTTGCAGTAATGCCGATCAGCCAAGCCTTCGCATGGCGTACTGGAACAGCCTAGTGGGTGGTGGGCAACAGTGAAGCCTGGCCGCCCGCCGATGCTGCGCTGAGGGCCTTATCGCGGCCTTGGGCCGCTCCTACAGGCACCGATTTATCCCGTAGGAGCGGCCCATGGCCGCGATAGGACTTGAGCGGTAAAGGTCCAGCAGATATTCACGAAAAGGCTGGCACTGGCCCCGTGTCGATCAGTCCTCAACTGACTGGCATTACCTCCCGGGACCCTTTTTGCTATTCAGCGGGCGCGACGGGAAAGAAGCTGCCGCGACTCCAGAGGCCGAGCCAGGAGCGGCCCTCGTGGGTGCCCTCCTCGACCCTCTCCATCAGCCGATAGAACACCGCCCGATTGAGCCGAGCTTCCAGCCCGCCGCGCACCCGCAGATAGGGCGCCGGCTGGTCATCGTGTGTCTCGAAGCGCAGCGGATGCTCGGCGCCGGCGGCGACGCGATCGCCCACATTGGTGAGGAAATCCAGGGCTTGTTCGGCACCGCCGCCACTCCATTCGACGTCCACGGCGACAAAGGGCACGTCCTCCACCTGGATGCCCACGCACTCCACCGGCGTCACCAGCACAAAGCGCTCGGGATCACGGCGCAGGATGGTGGAGAACAGTCGCACCATGGCCGGCCGGGTGATGGGCGTACCCTGGTGATACCAGGTTCCGTCGCGGGCGATGCGCATGTCGATGTCGCCACAGAACGGCGGATGCCAGAGCTCCACGGGCGGCAGGCGACCCTCTCCGGTGGCTGGCAATTGCGCCAGCAGATTCCGTGTCACGTCAACCTGGCTCACACTCTTCTCCTCTTGGGTGGTGTTTCAGAAGTTCGCGCAAGAATTGGCGAGTGATTTTTTTGCTCGGGCCAGGCGCCGCGACGAGTCATAGCAGGGCTATGGCGAGGAGTGGCAACGCCGCCCGGGCAAAAAAAGCGCTGCCAAAATTGTGCAGTTAACTTCTGAAACACCACGCTAGCGACCGCTCAACCCCAGGAGGCGTTGGGCGTATTCATTGAGTGCCGGTCCCAGCAGGTCTTCCGGGCGCTCGTCGTAGAACGTCAAGAAGCCGCCACGGCTGCGAATACTGGCCGTATCCACCAGGCGAAAGGTGGCGACCTCCACCAACATCATCTGCACCACGCTGCGGTCACGTCCCACTCGCCCGATGTCATCCTGGTCCTCGAACTCCTCCCAGGTACCGATGCGGTCGTCCGCGCCGGCGAAACGGGTGTAGAGCAGGTAGTGGGCACCCAGTTGCCGCGCCTTGGCCATGGCATCGTCGAAGCCCTCGGGCTTGTCCGCCCGTCGCACTCGCGGAAAGTATTCCACGAAGCCTTTGAAGGCCTCCTCTGCCACCACGTTCGGACGGGCATAGGGATGTCCGATGGGGACGAAGGCGCCTTGGGCTATGTAGATGTAGGAGTCGGCCTGCAGCCGAAAGTTGTTCAGCCGCTGGGTCCTGCTGTGATCGAGCAGCCCGGCATCGCGCAGGTGATACTCGACGCCCGACGCCATGTCGCTGACGTTCATGCAGCCGCCCAGACAGGCCAACAACACGGCCACCATCAGAAAACGCACTTTAACCATGGAAAACCCCTGTCCGGCGCCAAGTTGCCGTCGATGCAGGGGCTTTAGCAGCTTTCGCGCCAGTTGCTAGCCGCCAATGATCTTCATCACCGTGATACCGCCGGAAAAGGCCACGTCCTGCTTGTCGCCAAGTGCCTTGACCAAGAGTCGCTGCAGCGCTGGCAGGGCCAGGTGGCGCGGCTTGTCCAGCAGGTCGCCGACGTAGTGGCGGTTGCTCGACGACAGGCAGCCGTGCAGCCAGCCAGTGGACGACAGGCGCAGCCGCGAGCAGGTACGGCAGAAGGGCACGCTCTCGTTGGCGATGATGCCGAAGTGACCACCGCCTTCCACGCGGTAGCGCAGGGCAGTGGAATCCACCGGCGCATCGGCCTGCACATAGGCATGGCGCGAACCGATGATGTCCAGCAACTCGGCCAGGGGCACCAACTGGTTGTTGAAGGTCTTGGGATCCTTCGCCAGGTGCCCCATGCGCATCAGCTCGATGAACCTGAGTTCGAATCCGCGCTCCAGACAATAGTCCAGCAACGGCAGGACCTGGTCGAGATTCTGCCCGCGCAGCGGCACCATGTTGAGCTTGATCTTGAGCCCAGCGGCATGGGCCGCTTCGAGGCCGGCCAGCACCGTCGCCAGATCGCCCCCGCGCGCCAGGCGCGGGAAGGCTTCGGCGTCGAGGGTGTCCAAGGACACGTTCAGCCGACGGATCCCATGGTCGATGAGGAAGTCCAGCTTGCGCGGCAGCAACTGGCCGTTGGTGGTCAGGCTGATGTCCTTGAGGCCGAGCTGGGAAACGCGGGCGAGAAAGGGCTCCAGGCGCGGCGTCACCAGGGGCTCGCCGCCGGTGATGCGCAGGCGCTCGATGCCCGCGGCATCGATGAGGTATTCCACGCCACGGGCCATGGTTTCGGCGCTGAGTTCGTCCTGCGCGGCCACGAGTCGCTTGCCGTTGGGCACGCAATACGTACAGGCATAGTTGCAGGCCGCCGTGAGGCTGATCCGCAGGTTGCGAAACGCCCTACCCTGGCGGTCGACGATCATCGTTGGGGACTCCACTGCTACGAGAGAAAAGGGATTGATCGGCGTCCCTCGCCTCTATCGGACCCTGGCTCTGTACGAAAAGTGTCTGCGCTCGGTGATGCGTCGTTGAAAAAGGCTTCGGAATGCTCATTTACCGCTCGTAAACTCCGCTTCCTCAGCCTTTTTCGCCTCGCCTGACCTTCGCTCGGCGACTTTTCGTACAGAGCCCTAGGATCGGACAGGCGTTTCGACGTCTCGCTTGCGGCGGTTGCCCATGCGCACGCCGATGTCCATGAGGAACTGGAAGAAGCCCTCCTGATCCTCCAGCACGTCGCGCCAGAAGGGCGAATGGTAAAGGGCCACGGCGCCATGCACCAGCGCCCAGGCGGCGCAGTAGTGGAAATAGGGGGGCACGTCTTCCAGCTTGCCTTCATCGATCCGCCCTTCGATCAGGCTGGTCAGCCGCTGGAAGTTGGAAGTACGGATGCTGTGGAGCTGCTCGACCAGTTCGGGCACCTGGCGCGTCTTGACCACCTTTTCTTCGAGCCGGTCGAACAGCCGGTAGCGCTGCGGATCGCTCATGCGGAACTCGAAATAGGCGCGGGAGAGCGCCTCGCGATCACGGGCGACGTTGTCCGACTGGAACAGCTCGGCCAGGTCCCGTTCGTAATCCAGCATCAGCCGCAGGTAGATCTCGGCCTTCGAATTGAAGTGCTTGTAGATGGTACCTTTGCCGATGCCGACGGCCTCGGCGATCATCTCGACGGTGACGCTGTCTTCACCTTCACTGAGGAAGAGTTGCAGCGCGGTATCGAGAATTTCCTGCTCACGGCGACGGAACTCGCGGACCTTGCGGGATTCTTTCTGCATAGCAGCCCACTTGTTGTTTTCAAAGGGATAGGGCCTCGAACCACCGGCTACCCCTCGGCTTACCGGCACTTCGTCACACCTTTGGCGAGCTCGACCGATGGGATCGGTGAACAGCGCCGGCGCGCCCCTTATTATGCCCCATCACACCCAGATTGTACGGATCGAGTCAATGTCTTCCTGGAAGCACGAGTTCCCCCAGGCGTATGCCATGCGCTACCTCAATCATGCGGCCGTGGCGCCCTGGCCCAAGCGCGCGGCCCAGGCCGTCACCGAGTTCGCCGCCGAGAACTGCCAGTACGGCGCGCGCAACTATCCGACCTGGCTGGGCCTGGAGCAGCGCCTGCGCGATCGCCTGACGCGCCTGCTCAATGCTCCGGCGAGCAGCGACATCGCCCTGGTGAAGAACACCTCCGAAGCGCTCTCCTTCGTCGCCTTCGGCCTGGACTGGCAGAGCGGCGACCAGGTGGTGATCAGCGACGAGGAATTTCCGTCCAACCGGATCGTTTGGGAGGCCCTGGCGCGCTTCGGCGTCGAGGTGGTGGAGGTCACCCTGGGAGAAATGCCCGAAGCCAACCTGCTGGCCGCCTGCGGCCCGCGGACCCGTCTGATGGCCATCAGCGCCGTGCAATACGCCAGCGGAATGCGCCTGGACTTGCCCACGCTCGGCCAGGGCTGCGAGGCCAGGGGCGTGCTGCTCTGCGTCGATGCCATCCAGCAACTGGGTGCCCTGCCCTTCGACGTCCAGGCGTGCAACTGCGCCTTCGCCATGGCCGATGGCCACAAGTGGATGCTCGGCCCGGAAGGCCTGGGCGTCTTCTACTGCCGCGCCGACCTGCGCGAACAACTGCAGTTGCACGAATACGGCTGGCACATGCTGGATAACGCCGGTGACTACGGCCAGCGCGACTGGCAACCGGCGAAGACGGCCATGCGCTTCGAATGTGGCAGCCCCAACATGCTCGGCGCCGTGGCGCTGGAGGCCAGCCTGTCGCTGCTGGAAGACGCCGGCATGGCCAAGGTGGGCCAGGAGCTGCTGGCACGGGTCGAATTGCTGGACGGCGACATCCGCAAACTGCCCGGCGCCGTGCTGCACTCGCCGGAGAACGGCGCACGACGCTCCGGCATCCTCACCTTTTCCCTCGAAGGCTGGGACAACCGCCAACTGTTCGAGCGCCTGAAGACTGCCGATGTCATCTGTGCCCAGCGCGGACCGGGCATCCGGCTGTCGCCGCATTTCTACACCAGCGAGCATGTGCTGGAGCAGACGCTGGACCTGATCCGGGCCCTGGCCCGCTTCTGAACGGACCGAAAGGCACCAGATAGCCAGTGTCGCGGCAGGGCTATTCCAAAACTGTTTAAAAAATGTCCAGTCAAGACTGGACCTTTGCCCAGGCTGGCCAATACTCAGGTGACTGGTCGCGCCGACCCCCGCGGCGCGAGCCAGGGAGGCGGCTCTCCGTCTAGGCGAACCGTTGGTCCGGCCCGGGTATCCCAGGATATCCGGGCCATTTTTTTGCCTAAAGCGACGCGCGGGGAAACAGCCGACGAAAGTTGGCGGTAGTCTGCTCGGCGAGGATCTCGAGGGTGACGCCGCGGACATCGGCCAGACACTGGGCCACCTCCACCACGAATTGCGGCAGGTTGGCCTTGCCCCGATGCGGCACGGGCGCCAGGTAAGGTGAATCCGTTTCCACCAGCAGGCGATCGGCCGGCACCTGGCGCGCCACCTCGCGCAACTCGGCGGCATTGCGGAAGGTCAGGATGCCCGAGAAGGAGATGTAGAAGCCCAGGTCCAACGCAGCCTTGGCCGTCGCCCAGTCCTCGGTGAAGCAGTGCAGTACCCCGGCGCCAGGTAACTCGGCGGCGGCCAGCATCGCCAGGGTATCGGCCCGTGCCTCGCGGGTGTGGATCACCAGGGGCAGCGTCGTGCACCGAGCCGCTTCGAGGTGCAGGGCGAAGGAGCGCTGCTGGATCTCGGCGGTATCCGGTTGGTAGTGGTAGTCGAGTCCGGTCTCGCCGATGGCGGCGACGCGGGGATGAGCCAGTCGCTCCAGCAGCCAGTCGAGATCGATGGGGCTGCCCTGGGCGGCATCCAGCGGGTGGATACCCACCGCGCAATGGACATCGGCATAGCGCTCGGCGAGGGCCTGCACGGTGGGCGCGTTGTTGGCATCGACGCCGATGCAGAGGAACTGGCTGACGCCACGGGCGCGCGCAGCGTCCAGCGCTGCGTCCAGGGAGCCATCGTGAAGGGAAAGATCGAGTCGATCCAGGTGACAGTGGGAGTCGACGAAATGCACGGGAAACTAGCCTTGAATCACAGAGAACATCCCCGCCCCGAACAGGACGGCGGCTGATCACATGGTATGGGTGGGACGGTCCGACTTCAGGGAGCCGGCCAGATAGGTTTCTATCTTGTTGCGTGCCGTGTTGTCGCCATCGTTGAACTGGACGCCGACACCGGCAGCCCGATTGCCCTGAGCACCCTTGGGCGTGATCCACACCACCTTGCCGGCGACCGGGATCTTGTCCGGTTCGTCCATCAGGTTCAGCAGCATGAAGACCTCGTCGCCCAGCTTGTAGGTCTTGCCGGTCGGGATGAACAGGCCACCATTGCGAATGAAGGGCATATAGGCGGCGTAGAGCACCGACTTGTCCTTGATGGTGAGCGACAGGATGCCATTACGCGGACTCAGGTTCTGCGGCAAACTCATGAAGTTCTCTCGAGACGGGCGATACGAGCGGATCGCTAGCGGCCAGGCACCAGGCCAGCCCAGCGGATCAACAGCGACTCCAGCAACAATACGCGGTTGAGGTTGGCTTTGCCCAGCACCTTCTGCCGCTTGGCGTGCAGCCACTCCTGTACGGCCAGGACCTCGGTCGCCGTGGTCTTCTCCGCCAGATAGCCGAGCACCTTGGCCATGTCCGGTGCGGCTTCCGCATCCGCACCACCCCATTGCTGGCGCAGCACGCCATGGGTCCATTCGCAGAACCAGTCCAGCAGCAGCGGCAGGGGCACGGCGTTCCAGCTCTCGGCCAGTTGGCTGGGCGCGGCCTGGCGCTTGAGCAGGCGCTTGACCCCGTCCACTACCAGGGCGCGCCGGGCGAGTACCTCCTCGCCATGCAAGCGTAGCGCCGCCAGTGGCGAACCGCCGGCCAGCACGAGCAGTTGCATGCGCACCTCCTCATCGAGTTCCGGCAGGCGTTCAGCCAGCCAGGCAAGACTCTCCGCCCGTGTCGGGACTGGGCAGGCCTGCTGCACGCAACGGCTGCGCACGGTGGGCAGCAGCCGGCTCGGCTGGTGACTGACCAGCAGCAGCACCGTGGCGCCCGAGGGCTCCTCCAGACTCTTGAGCAGGGCGTTGGCGGCATTGAGGTTCATCGCCTCGACCGGCTCCAGCAGGATCAGCTTGCGCCCGCCGAGTTGCGCGGTCTGGGTGACGAAGTCCACCAGCGCGCGAATCTGGTCGACCCGGATCGGCTTCTCGGCCTCTTCCGGCTGGATCACGCAGTAATCCGGATGGGTGCCGGCCTTGAGCAGGGCGCAGGCCTTGCATTGACCACAGGGTGCCGCGCCCTGGGGTGACTGACACAGCAGCAACTGGGCCAGGCGTTCGGCAAGGTCGCGCTTGCCGATGCCACGCGGACCGTGCAGCAGATAGGCATGCGGGTGCTGGCGCCGGGGCCAGATCCGTGCCCAGAGCTCTTCCTGCCAGGGATAGACGTCAGCCACCGAGCGTCGGCTCCAGGTGCGCGACCAGCGCCCGCAGATCGGCCTGTACCTCGGCCAGGCTGCGCGAGGCATCGATGATGCGATAGCGTTGCGGCACCGCCTTGGCGCGCTCCAGGTAGGTCTGGCGCACGGCCTCGAAGAAGGCCCGCTGCTCCTGTTCGAAGCGGTCCAGGGCGCCGCGACGGGCAGCCCGGGCCAGGCCGATCTCCACCGGTAGGTCGAATACCAGGGTCAGGTCGGGTTGCAGATCGCCCAGCACGAAGGCTTCCAGGGTGGCGATACGTGCCGTGGGGACGCCACGACCACCGCCCTGATAGGCATAGGTCGCATCGACGAAGCGGTCGCAGAGCACCAGGGCACCACGCGCCAACGCAGGACGAACGACCTGGGCCAGGTGCTGGGCCCGCGCCGCGAACATCAGCAGCAGCTCGGTATCCACCGCCATGGGCTCGGCGGCCGGGGTCAGCAGGATCTCGCGGATGCGCTCGGCCAGGGGCGTACCGCCTGGCTCGCGGGTCAAGACCACCTCGCGTCCGGCAGCGCCCAGCAACTCGGCCAGATAGTCGCGATTGGTACTCTTGCCGGCGCCCTCAGGGCCTTCGAGGGTGATGAACAGGCCGTTTCCCGTCATGGCGTTTCCTTGGTTTCAGGCGTCTGGGGCGCGGGACTGGAGCGGTAATCGGCGCGCCGCTTGAGCTGGAAGTCGCGCACCGCCTGGTTGTGCTCGTCGAGTGACTTGGAAAAGACGTGGCTGCCGTCGCCCCGGGCGACGAAGTAGAGGCTGTCGCCTTCCTTGGGATGCAGGGCAGCATGGATGGCCTCGCGTCCGGGCATGGCGATGGGCGTGGGCGGCAACCCCGCATTCAGATAGGTGTTGTAGGGCGACGGCTCGCGCAGGTCGGCACGGGTGATGCGACCGCTGTAGCGCTCGCCCATGCCGTAGATCACCGTGGGATCGGTCTGCAGTAGCATCCCGGCCGCCAGACGGCGAACGAACACCCCGGCGATCTCGTCGCGCTCCTCGGGTACGCCGGTCTCCTTCTCCACCAGCGAGGCCATGATCAGGGCCTGGTAGGCGTCCTGGTAGGGAACCGCGGGATCACGCTCCTGCCATTCCTTATCGAGCACAGCCTGCAGGCGCTGGTTGGCCTGGCGCAGCAGGTCCGATTCGCGCTGGCCCTTCACGTAGCGGTAGGTGTCGGGGAAGAAGCGTCCCTCGGGGTACTGGCCATCCAGGCCAAGGCGCTTCATCAGGGCAGCATCGTCCAGGTCGGCGGTGTCATGGTCCAGCTTGGGTTGCCGCGCCAGGGCGGCACGGACCTGGCGGAAGTTCCAGCCTTCCACCAGGGTGACGCCGTATTGCACGACCTCGCCCTTGCGCCACAGGGCCAAGAGATCCTGCACCGTCATACCGGGCGTCAGACGATACTCACCGCTGTGCAGCGTCTGATCGGCGAGGTTGAAGTTCCAGTATTGGCGTAACCAGAAGGCACCCTTGAGCACCCCCTCCTGTTCGAGGCGCAGCAGGCTGCCACCCGGAGTGGCACCCTTGCCGATCTCGAACAGTTGCTCGCCATCGACCTTCAGCGGCTGGACCAGCGCCTGATGCTGGCGCCAGCCGGCCAGGATCACCAGCAGGCCGCCGACTGCCAGCAGCGCCGTCAGCAGAGCTCTCGCCTTGCGCATCGGCTATTCCAGAATCTCGTTTATCGAACCTTGCAGTTTACGGGTCAGCGGCCCCACGGACCAGTTCGCGGCTGCGTACCGGCGCACGGGCCAGATACCGAACTGGCTGTTGCAGAGGAAAACCTCATCGGCCTGCACCAGATCGTCCAGGGAGACCGGCAGGACCTCGGCCTCGAAGCCTTCCCGAGCGGCGATGTCCAGGATCAGACCCCGCATCACTCCGGCAACACCGCAACGGTCGAGCACCGGAGTCAGCAGCCGGCCGGCATGGACCAGGAACAGGTTGCTGAACACGCCTTCGATCGGTCGACCCTCCTGATCCAGCATCAGGCCCTCGGCATAGTCGGTACCGCTCCACTCGCCGCGGGCCAGTACCTGTTCGAGCCGATTGAGGTGCTTGAGTCCGGCCAGCAGCGGCTGGCAAGCCAGGCGCGTCGCGCAGGGATAGAGGGCGATGCCCTCGTCCGCATGAGCTGCGGGATAGGCCGGCGCGGGCGACCCCAGCAACAACCGTCGCACGTCGGGCTCGGCCGGCGGGGCGTACCCACGCAGGCCATCGCCGCGGGTGAGCAACAATTTGGCGACGCCCTCCCCCAGCCGCGCCGCGTAGGCACGTATCTCGGCGTCCAGTTGGGCGATGTCGCAGGGAATACGCAACCGCTGGCAGCCCGTGACCAGCCGCTGCAGATGGCGCTCCAGCAGCCGGGGCTGGCCACGGCGCACGGCAATGGTCTCGAACAGCCCATCGCCATAGGCCAGACCCCGGTCGCGTTGCAGACCGGCGTCCAGCGGTTGGCCGTTGAGCCAGTCCTGGATCAAGCGTGGAAGCGCCGGAACACCAGACTGCCGTTGGTGCCACCGAAGCCGAACGAATTGGACAGAGCCACTTCGATGGGCCGCTGCCGCGCCTCGTGGGGCACGAAGTCCAAGTCGCAGCCGTCGCTGGGATTGTCCAGGTTGATGGTGGGCGGCGCCACCTGGTCGCGGAGCGCCAGTACCGTGAAGATGGCTTCCACCGCGCCGGCAGCACCCAGCAGGTGACCGGTCATGGACTTGGTGGAACTCACGCTCAGGCGCTTGGCCTGGTCGCCGAACACCTGCTTGAGGGCAGCCACTTCGGCCAGGTCGCCAGCCGGCGTGGAGGTGCCGTGGGCGTTGACGTAGTCAACCGCCTCGGGCGCGATGCCGGCATCCTTGAGGGTGGCGCGCATGCAGCGCGCAGCACCATCGCCGTTTTCCGAAGGCGCAGTCATGTGATAAGCATCCGCGCTCATGCCGAAGCCGATCAGCTCGGCGTAGATACGGGCGCCACGCGCCTTGGCATGCTCGTATTCTTCCAGCACCAGGGCACCGGCACCGTCGGACAGCACGAAGCCGTCACGATCACGATCCCAGGGACGGCTGGCACGGGTCGGGTCGTCATTGCGGGTCGACAAGGCGCGGGCGGCGCCGAAGCCACCCAGCCCCAGACCCGAGGTCGCCATTTCCGAACCACCGGCCACCATCACATCGGCCTCACCGTAGGCGATGTTGCGCGCGGCCATGCCGATGCAATGCGTCGCCGTGGTACAGGCGGTGGCGATGGCATAGTTGGGGCCCTGCAGACCCAGGTGGATCGACAGGAAACCGGACACCATGTTGATGATGGAACCCGGTACGAAAAAGGGGGAGATACGGCGTGGACCCTGTTCGAGCAGCGACTGGCAGTTCGCCTCGATGTTGGTCAGGCCACCGATGCCCGAACCCATGGCGACGCCGATGCGTTCGCGATTGGCTTCGTTGACTTCGATGCCGCTGTCACGCATGGCCTGGAAGCTGGCAGCGAGACCGTATTGGATGAACAGATCCAGCTTGCGGGCTTCCTTCGCGGACAGATACTGCTCCACGTCGAATCCCTTGACCGATCCGCCGATCCGCGTGCTGAAGGCAGAGACGTCCATATGCTCGATCGGCGCAATGCCACTGCGGCCGGCAAGGATGCCTTCCCAGCTGCTGGCTACGTCCGCGCCAAGCGGCGATACCATGCCCATACCCGTGATCACGACACGTCTACGCGACACACCCAACTCCTCTTGTCCTTCCGGGGCGGCCACCCCTCTTGAAAAAAGCCGATTCCAACGAGTTAGAACCCTGGACCTAAAGAAAAGCCGCACGCCCTACAGGACGTGCGGCTTTTTGTGTCCGAAACTGGCGACTACTTATTGCTGGTGAGCAACGATGTAGTCGATAGCTTCCTGGACGGTGGTGATCTTCTCAGCCTGCTCGTCCGGGATTTCGGTCTCGAATTCCTCTTCCAGAGCCATCACCAGTTCGACGGTGTCAAGGGAGTCGGCGCCCAGATCCTCGACGAAGGAAGCGCTGTTGGTAACTTCCTCTTCCTTCACGCCGAGCTGCTCAGCGACGATCTTCTTAACGCGTTCTTCGATGGTGCTCATACCGTGTTCTCACTCCTAAAGGAAAAATCCGCACAACGGATTGCGCGTAAGTGTATAGAAAGGGATTTCCGTATTTCAAGCTGACGCGACATCAAGACGTATGCGCGGCCATTGCTGGTCCGACAGTTTACCAGCTTAGCGCAATAGCCGCGCGGGGTAACGCCGGTCAGCTCATGTACATTCCGCCGTTCACGGGGATCGTGGCGCCGGTCACATAGGCCGCGCCCTCACCCGCCAGGAAGCCAACCACCTTGGCGATTTCGTCGGCCTGCCCGAGGCGACCGGCAGGAATCTGGGTCAGTAGCGCTTCGCGCTGGGCTTCGGGCAGCTCACGGGTCATGTCGGTATCGATGAAACCAGGGGCCACCGCGTTGACGGTGATGTTGCGCGAACCCACCTCGCGGGCCAGGGCCCGGGTGAAGCCCTCGAGACCGGCCTTGGCGGCAGCGTAGTTGGCCTGACCGGCGTTGCCCATGGCACCGACCACCGAGCCGATGCTGACGATACGACCCCAGCGGCCCTTGGTCATGCCCTTGAGCACGGCCTTGGACAGGCGGAACAGGCTGTTGAGGTTGGTATCGATCACGTCGAACCACTCATCGTCCTTCATCCGCAGCATCAGGTTGTCGCGGGTGATGCCGGCATTGTTGACCAGGATCGACGGAGCGCCGAATTGCGCCTGGACCTGCTCGAGGGCAGCGGCGACGGAGGCGCTGTCGGACACGTTGAGCACCAGGCCGGTGCCCTCGATGCCATTGGCCTTGAGCGACTCGGCGATGCGCTGGGCGCCCGCCTCGCTGGTCGCGGTACCGATCACGGTAGCGCCAAGCCGACCCAGTTCCAGGGCGATGGCTTGACCGATACCACGGGTAGCACCCGTGACCAGGGCGACCTTACCTTGCAGATTCATCTCGTTTTCCTCGGATTCAAAAAGCCGCGCGCGCGGCGGCAAAGGCGTCGGGGGTGTCCAGGGCCAGCGTTTCCACGCCCTTGACGCATCTCTTGTTCAGGCCGGCCAGCACCTTGCCGGGGCCGCACTCCACCAGGTGGGTGACGCCCTGGGCGGCCAGGTACTGCACGGACTCGACCCAACGTACCGGGCTGTACAGCTGGGCCAGCAGATCCTGTTGCACGCTGGCCAGGTCGGTGTTCACGCCGGCATTGACGTTCTGCACGACCGGAATCTCCGGCTGACTCCAGGTGCAGCCACGCACATCCTCGGCGAAGCGCTCGGCCGCCGGGCGCATCAGTTCGCAGTGGGACGGCACGCTCACCGGCAGGGCGACGGCGCGCTTGGCACCCAGTGCCTTGCAGGCCTCGATGGCACGCTCCACGGCAGCCGCGGCACCAGCGATGACCACCTGACCCGGCGCATTGAAATTGACGGCACTCACCACTTCGCCCTGCGCGGCTTCGGCGCAGGCCGCCTGGACCTGGGCATCTTCCAGGCCGAGGATGGCGGCCATGCCGCCCTGCCCGGCAGGCACGGCCTGCTGCATCAATTCACCGCGACGCGCTACCAGGCGTACCGCTTCGGCGAACGGCAGGCTGCCCGCCGCGACCAGCGCGGAGTACTCGCCCAGGCTATGGCCGGCGACGTAGGCGGGCTTGGCGCCCCCCTCGGCCAGCCACAGCCGCCACAGCGCGATGGAGGCGGTCAGAATGGCAGGCTGGGTACGGTCGGTCTGATTGAGCGACTCCTGCGGGCCCTGCTGGGTCAGCGCCCAGAGATCGTAGTCGAGCACGGCGGAAGCTTCCGCGAAGGTTTCGCCGATCAGCGCATGGTGCGCGGCCAGTTCGCCCAGCATGCCCAGGGCTTGGGAACCCTGGCCGGGAAAGACGAAAGCGAGAGAGGCAGACATAGGCAGGTCTCTTGTGGGTCCATTGCTGGCGAACACGCTGTTCCGCCACGGATAGACTGAGATGTCGGTGTCGACCGGTCGGTCACACCGCTTTCAGGGCCGCCAAGTTTAACCGGATACGTTGCGGGAGATCAGTCTCCACATCGCGCAGCGCCCGCTCGATGGCCTGAACGAGACCGACTTCGCTCGCTGCGCCGTGGCTCTTCACCACCACGGCGTTCAAGCCCAGAAAGCTCGCCCCGTTGCGCAGCTCCGGGTCCCAGTGGCGAAAACGCCGGGCCAGCCAAGGCTGCAGCAGCCGACGTTCCAGCCAGGACGCTCGTCCGGACCGCTCCACCACCAGTCGCAGCAAAGCCTCGCCGGACTTGAGCACCGCATTGCCGGTGAAGCCGTCGCAGACCACCACGTCTGCAACGGCATCATAAAGATCGCTGCCCTCGACGAAGCCGATGAAGGCGAAGGCCTGACTCTGGGCAAGCTGTCGAGCCGCTTCCTGGATCACCGGCGTGCCCTTGCCCGGCTCGCGACCGACATTGAGCAAGGCGACCCGTGGCCTGGCGAGACCGCGCGCCTGGGCCGCGCCGGCGCCCAGGTAGGCGAACTGCACCAGCTGTTCGGCGGAGGGATCGAGATTCGCGCCCAGATCGAGCAACAGCGACTGATGCTCACTCCGGCCGGGCAAGGCCGACATCATGGCGGGCCGATCGATGTCTGGCAGGGTGCCGAGCAGCAGTCGCGCCAGCGCCATCCAGGCGCCGGTGTTGCCGGCGCTCAGGCAGCCGTGGGCGCGCCCCTGCTGGACGGCCTCCAGGGCAGCATGCATGGAGGTGCGGGTGCGGCTGCGCACGACACTGGCCGGCCGCTCATCAGGACCAACGGCGGAGTCGACGTATTCGAACTGCAGACGAGTTGCGAGTGAAGCGGGAGGGGACCAGGCCGACAGGGCGTCGCGCTGGCCACAGAGCAGAAGATTTAACGCGGGGAAACGCTCGAGGGCGCTTAGTGAAGCAGGAACAACGCAGCGGGGACCGAAGTCCCCGCCCATTGCATCGATCGCGATGACGGTTTCGATCGAGGATTACTCGTCGGAACCCTTGTCGATCACTTTGCGACCGCGGTAGAAACCGTCGGGCGACACGTGGTGGCGCAGGTGAACTTCACCGGTGCTCTTTTCCACGGACAGGGCGTTCGCTTCGAGGGCGTCGTGCGAACGACGCATGTCGCGAGCGGAACGGGATTTTTTGTTCTGCTGAACAGCCATGATTTAACTCCTAAACGTTTGGGTCACGCTTCAACTGCGCAAGTACACTGAACGGATTGGGCCGCTTTTCCTCGTCCGCCGGCTCTTCGGGCGCCTCGAAACCTTCCGGATGCTGGCAAGCCCCTTCTGGATGCGTAGGAATGATCGGCAGTGCGAGCAAAAGCTCCTCTTCGACCAGGCTATGCAGATCCAGTGGATCTTCGCCAACCTCCAGGGCATCGTAACCCTGTGGCAAGGCATCGGCCGACTTTCCTTCCCAGAGCACGGCGAAATCGAATTCGCTGTGGATGGGAATCATTGCCGGCTCCAGACAACGCTGGCAGATCATCTCGACCGCGGTATCGAGGACACCATGGATGACGAACTGCCGCTGTTGATCACGCCCGAAGTCGAGGACGACGGCTACCGCGCCTTCGGACTTCACGAGCTGCTCGCCGACACGCCGCATGTTCGCGAGAGGCAGCTCACCCTTGAGGGTTACGCCGCGATCCGCCAATTTGCGAGGATCGACCTGAGGTGGAATTGGCCCATTCAACATAAGCGCGCCATTATAGGGACGGCCTTACGGCTGTCAAAGGAAATTAACCCCGAAGCGACACCGACCGACCTCTGGTCGGCCTCGCCCGAGAACAAACTGATGCCCCGTATTCTACTCGCATCCAGCTCGCCTTACCGCCGCCAATTGCTGGAAAGGCTCGGCCTGCCCTTCACTCATCGGTCGCCTGACATCGATGAAACACCCCTGCCCGGCGAGAGCCCCAGAGCGCTGGTGGAGCGCCTGGCTCGAACCAAGGCCGCTGCCCTGGGCGATCAACCGCAAGCCACACTCATCATCGGCTCGGACCAGGCCACCGCCATCGACGGCGAGATTCTTGGCAAACCCCTGAGTCACGAACGGGCCCACCAGCAATTGGCACGGGCCAGTGGGCGCACCCTGGTGTTCCATACCGGATTGGCCGTGCTGGACAGCCATACCGGTCAGTGCCGCAGCGAAGTCGTGGACTTCCAGGTGCGCTTCCGCCAGCTGGATGGTGCGACCATCGACCGCTACCTGCTGGCGGAACAACCTTACGACTGTGCCGGCAGCTTCAAGGCCGAGGGCCTCGGCATCGCCCTCTTCGAAGCCATGCAGGGCGAGGATCCGACCAGCCTGATCGGCCTCCCCCTCATCCGCCTGGCCGCATTGCTGCGCGAAGCGGGTCTGCAGGTGCCCTAGGTCACCTGCAGAGGCGCCCTGTCAGCGCAGCGTAGGGCCCTGCCAGCCCATGTAGAGCGCGAGCCGCTCCGCGACGCTGGCCCCGAGGCGCTTGGCGAAGCGATCGAAGGGCGAGTCTTCCTGGGTGAAATCCACCAGGCGCTCTTCCTTGACCACGTCCCGCGCCACGTAGCTGGCGCTGCCGAGGCCATCGATCAGCCCCAGGGAGAGTGCCTGCTCGCCGGACCAGACCAGCCCGGAGAACAGCTCCGGATGGCCTTCGACCTTGAGCCGATCACCGCGGCCTTTCTTGACGCTGTCGATGAACTGCTGGTGCGTGGTGTCCAGCACCTGCTGCCAGAAGCGGGTTTCCTCGGGCTTCTGCGGCTGGAAAGGATCGAGGAAGGCCTTGTGTTCGCCGGAGGTATAGACCCGGCGCTCCACGCCCAGCTTATCCATGGTGCCAACGAAGCCGAAGGAAGCCGCCGTCACGCCGATGGAGCCGACCAGGCTGGCCTTGTCGGCATAGATGGCATCGGCCGCGCTGGCCACGTAGTAGGCTCCCGAGGCGCCCAGGTCGGCGATCACCGCGTACAGCTTGATGTCGGGATGCAGACCGCGCAGCCGCTTGATCTCGTCATAGATGTAGCCGGACTGCACCGGACTGCCGCCTGGACTGTTGATGCGCAGCACCACCCCACGGGTATTGCTGTCCTCGAAGGCCTTGCGCAACGCCGTCACCACATTGTCGGCACTGGCCTTTTCGTCGTCGGCGATCACGCCCTTGAGCTCGATGAGCGCGGTATGGGCACCGGACTCGGTCACCCCACCCTTCTTACCCAGCGACAGCAGCGGCGTGAACAGCACCAACATGAGAATCAGGTAGGCGAAGGTGAGCAGCTTGAAAAAGATGCCCCAGCGCCGCGCCCGCCGCTGCTCCTGCACGCTGGCGAGCATGGTCTTCTCGATCAGGGCCCAGGTCTTGTCGTCAGACGGGCGCACCTGCCCGCGCTCTTCTTTCCATTCATCAGCCATGCCCGACCTCTCTCCTGACCATATCGTTATCACCCAGCCATAGCGCCAGGTCCGCGAAAGCTTCGATCACCAACCGCGGCGCGAAATCCCTCAGCACCTCGGCCGGCTGAGCACCATAGCCGGCACCTACCGCATCGACCCCGGCGCGCCGGGCCATTTCCAGATCGAACACCGCATCACCCACCAGCAGCGCACGCTCCGGCGCCACGCGGCAATGGGCGAGGATTTCCCGCACCATCTGCGGATCAGGCTTGCCGGCGGCCTCGTCGGCGCAGCGGGTGATGTCGAAGAAATCGCTCAAACCATGCTGCTGCAGCGAGCGAGCCAGGCCTCGCCGGCTCTTCCCGGTCGCCACGGCCAACTGATAGCCCTGGGCGCGAAAACGCTGCAGTCCGCTGAGCACCCCGGGAAACAGCGGCGAGGCCGTCTGCTCACGGCGGACGAACTCGGCACTGTAGGCGTCGCGGAAGCCATCGAGCTGCGCCTGGGTGACCAGGTGCGGATAGAGGGTCTGGATGGCGGCGACCAGTTCCAGGCCGATGATGCCCTTGATGGCCGCGTCGCTGCGGGGCGGCAGCCCCAACCGCTCGGCCGCCACGTGCATCACCTCGACGATGCGGCCGATGGAGTCGGCCAGGGTGCCATCCCAGTCGAAGATCAGCAGCTGGTAATCAGGCATCCAGACGCTCCAGCGTCTGGCTCCAGGTGCTGTCGACCGGCGCCTCCAGGCGTAGCTCGCCGCCTTCGGGCAACGGAATCACCAGGCTCGCCGAATGCAGGAACAGGCGCTTGCCGCCCAGCTCGCGAATCTCCAGGGAGAAGTCTTCGTCGCCGTACTTGGGATCGCCGGCGATGGCATGACCGGCATGGCGGGCGTGGACGCGGATCTGGTGGGTCCGCCCGGTCACCGGACGTGCCTCCACCAGGGTGGCGAACTCGCCATAGCGACGCAGCACGCGGAATTCGGTGAGCGCATCCTTGCCCTCGTCGTTGACCTCGACCATGCGCTCGCCGGATCTGAGGGTGTTCTTCAGCAGCGGGGCGTTGATCTTCTTCTTCGCCGCCGGCCAGTGGCCGCGCACCAGGGCGTGATAGCGCTTGTCCACGCCATCGCCGCGCAGGGCTTCGTGCAGGAAGCGCAGCATGCTGCGCTTCTTGGCGATCATCAGCAGCCCGGAGGTATCCCGGTCGAGGCGATGGACCAGTTCGATATCGCGCGCCTCGGGCCGCAACTGCCGGAAGACTTCGATGACCCCGCCGGACAGGCCGCTGCCACCATGCACGGCGATACCCGCCGGCTTGTTGATGACGATGAGCGTCTTGTCTTCGTGGACGATGGAGCCTTCCAGCCGCTCGAGCAGTCCCCTGGCCAGGGGCGCTGGCTCGTCGGGCTCGGAAAGACGCAAGGGGGGCACCCGCACCTGATCACCCGCCTGCAGGCGGTAATCGGGCTTGATGCGCCCCTTGTTCACCCGTACCTCGCCCTTGCGCAGGATGCGATAGATGAGGGTCTTGGGTGCGCCCTTGAGCTGGGTACGCAGGAAGTTGTCGATGCGCTGACCGGCATAGTCGGCGGGCACGTCGAGCAACTGAACGCCGGTGCTGGGAGAGGGAGGCTTAGTCATCGTTGGATGATAGCAATTTTCCCTGATTTGAAGCACTTAAAGCTTGCTGCTATAGTCCGGAGGCGGTTATCAGTCCTGTCTGGATGGCACCGCTCGCGAGGCCGTCGATTCCGCCCGCGGATTAGAAGCTGCAAATGCAATAGTCACTGGACGTCTGGCCGTCCAGCGGGTCGCCGATTCTACCCAAGGGGGCGAGTGGCGATCCGCGATCCGCCTGGTAACCAAGGCAGCGGCACCCAGGGTGCCAGCTGTAAAACGACAACCGCTCCGGACCTTGCGGGCGGCACCTGATTACTGAAGATTGTGTGCAGGATGGAGATGCACAACCAGCGTATCGCGTAGCCTGACAGTACGCCTGCAGCCCGCTTCGCGCCCAGCTTCGGCCAAGGTGACGATCGCAGGTGGAAGCCTCAAGGCCAACGGCCGATGCTCCAACCGAGCGACACCTGACACGAATCCAGCGACGACCCGGCTGCCCGAGCCTTTCGGCTGTCACGCCCGCACCATGCCTGGTTGATTCCTCCTCCTGTGGAGCTGCAAAGGCAGTCGCTCGAGCGCCTGCAGGAGACGTAGTCGCGGCACGCCCCCGGGCCTGCTGCTGGACACGAAGGCCGGCTTTACCCGGCTTCGATACGACCCCCGCGCACCCTTCTTTCGAATCCTGTTGCCACCACTCGGACCGAGAGCCCGGAACGTAGTGGTATTACATGAAAAGAATGCTCATCAACGCGACCCAACCCGAGGAATTGCGGGTTGCCCTGGTCGACGGTCAACGCCTGTTCGACCTGGACATCGAGTCCGGTGCCCGCGAACAGAAGAAGGCCAACATCTACAAAGGCCGCATCACCCGCATCGAACCCAGCCTGGAAGCCGCCTTCGTCGACTTCGGTGCCGATCGCCACGGCTTTCTTCCGCTGAAGGAAATCTCCCGGGAATACTTCAAGAAGAACCCGGAAGGCCGCGTCAACATCAAGGAAGTGCTCTCCGAAGGCCAGGAAGTAGTCGTCCAGGTCGAAAAGGAAGAGCGCGGCAACAAGGGCGCCGCCCTCACCACCTTCATCAGCCTCGCCGGCCGCTACCTGGTGCTGATGCCCAACAACCCCCGCGCGGGCGGCATCTCCCGCCGCATCGAGGGTGAAGAGCGCAACGAGCTGCGCGAAGCCCTGAACGGCCTGGACGCCCCCGGCGACATGGGCCTGATCGTGCGCACCGCCGGCCTGGGCCGCAGCACCGAAGAGCTGCAGTGGGACCTCGACTACCTGCTGCAACTCTGGTCGGCCATCACCGAGGCCTCGGGCGAGCGCAAGGGCCCCTTCCTGATCTACCAGGAAAGCAATGTGATCATTCGCGCCATTCGCGACTACCTGCGCCAGGACATCGGCGAGGTCCTGGTCGACAGCGTCGAAGCCCAGGAAGAAGCCCTGAGCTTCATCCGCCAGGTGATGCCGCAGTACGCCAGCAAGATCAAGCTGTACCAGGACAGCGTTCCGCTGTTCAATCGCTTCCAGATCGAAAGCCAGATCGAGACCGCCTTCCAGCGTGAAGTGAAGCTGCCGTCGGGTGGCTCCATCGTCATCGATCCCACCGAAGCCCTGGTTTCCATCGACATCAACTCGGCGCGCGCCACCAAGGGCGGCGACATCGAGGAAACCGCGCTGCAGACCAACCTGGAAGCGGCCGAGGAAATCGCCCGCCAGCTGCGTCTGCGTGACATCGGCGGCCTCATCGTCATCGACTTCATCGACATGACCCCGGTGAAGAACCAGCGCGCCGTGGAAGACCGCGTCCGTGAAGCCCTGGAAGCCGACCGCGCCCGCGTGCAGATCGGTCGCATCTCCCGCTTCGGCCTGCTGGAAATGTCCCGCCAGCGCCTGCGCCCTTCCCTGCGCGAGACCAGCGGCATCGTCTGCCCGCGCTGCAATGGCCAGGGCATCATCCGCGACGTGGAATCCCTGTCGCTGGCGATCCTGCGCCTGATCGAAGAAGAAGCCCTGAAGGATCGCACCGCCGAGGTTCGCGCCCACGTGCCGATCCAGGTCGCCTCCTTCCTGCTCAACGAGAAGCGCAACAGCATCACCAAGATCGAGCTGCGCACCCGTGTCCGCATCATCATCCTGCCGGACGACCACATCGAGACCCCGCACTTCGAAGTGCAGCGTCTGCGTGACGACAACCCTGAGCTGCTGAATAGCCAGTCCAGCTACGAGATGGCCAATACCGAAGCCGAAGAAGTGCTGCCGGTCAGCTCGACCCGCACCCTGGTACGCCAGGAAGCAGCGGTCAAGGTAGCACCCGAGCGCGCCCCGGCCCCCACGCCGGTGACCGCCGAGGTCGTCGCCCCGGCGACTGTAGTTGCCGCCAAGCCAGCAGCCGAGCCCAACCTGTTCAAGGGCCTGGTGAAATCCCTGGTCAGCCTGTTCGCCGGCAAGACCGAGGAGCAGCCGCTGGCCGACAAGGCCGTCGCTGCGCCGGAAACCGCCAAGAGCAGCGACGAGCAGCGCCGCCAGGACGAGCGCCGTAACGGTCGCCAGCAGAATCGCCGCCGCGAAGGCCGCCGCGATGACGAGCGCAAGCCCCGCGAAGAGCGTCAGCCGCGCGCCGACCGTGGCGAGCGTAGCGATCGCCCGGCTCGGGAAGAGCGCAAGCCACGTGAAGAGCGTCAGCCTCGCGAGGATCGTCAACCCCGTGAAGAGCGCGCCAGCCGCGAAGAGCGCCAGCCTCGCGAAGAGCGTCAGCCCCGCGAAGAGCGCCAACCGCGTGAAGAGCGTCAACCGCGCGAAGAGCGAGCCACTCGCGAAGAGCGTCAACCCCGTGAAGAGCGTCCCGCTCGCGAAGAGCGTCAGCCTCGCGAAGAGCGCGCCGCTCGCGAAGAGCGTCAGCCCCGCGAAGAGCGCCAACCGGGCGAAGAGCTCGTGAGCGCCGAAGAGCGTCCGGCTCGCGAAGGGCGTCAGCCTCGCGAAGAGCGCAAGCCTCGCGAAGAGCGTCTGCCCCGCGAAGAGCGCAAGGCGCGCGAAGAGCGTCAAGTAGCGACCAGCGCCGAAGAGCTGAACGAAGAAGAAGTACTGGAAGGTAACGACGAGCTGGAAGAAGGCGAAGAGCGTCCGCGTCGCCGGTCCCGCGGTCAGCGCCGCCGCAGCAACCGTCGCGAACGCCAGCGCGATGCCAATGGCAACTTCATCGACGACGAAGAGCAGAGCGCTGCAGGCAACGATGCTGCTGTCGCGCCCGCTGCAGTCGCCCTGGGCACCGCCGTCGTGGTCAGCGAGAGCGTGACCGCCGTCGCCACCCAGGAAGAGGCACGCGAAGCGCGTCAGCAGGCATCGGCAACCGTGGCCGACACCCCCGCTGTTGAAGCTTCCGCGGAGACTCCGGTAGAACAGCCGACTGCCGAGGCACCTGCCCAACCGGAAATCCTCACGCCCAGTGCGAGCCAACTGCAGGACGAGCGTGCGCCGCACCAGGAGGTGGAGATCGCCACTCCGGTCGCCGAGCAGGTCGCTCCCGTGACGACCACCGCGCCCATCCCCGCAGCCCCGGTCGAGACCGAAGCCACCGAATCGGCCATCGGTCGCGCCTCCAATGACCCGCGCGAGCGTCGTCGTCGTGAACGCCTGGCCCGCGAAGCCGAAGCTGCACGCGCCAAGCAGGCTGAGCAGGACGCTCAAGCCCCCACCCTGGGCGCCATCGCCGAGACCGAGGAAACCTTCGCGACCGCAGCGGTAGGAACCGTGGAGCCGCAGGAAGCGCCTGCGGCTCAAGAGGAAGTTCCTGCTGCTGAAGCGGAATCGGCTCCGGTCGTGATCGAGCAGCCCGCTGAAATCGCACCCAGCGCCGCCCAGGAAGAACCTGCCACTGTCGCTCCGCCTGCCGAGGAAGTCACCTCGCAGGAAGAGCCCAAGGCAGACGTATCGAAGGAAGAGGAAGCCAGGCAGGCGGAATCCGAGCTCGAGCGTAAGCGCAACGAATCGCGGGAAAATCATCCCAACTGATTCACGGCGTAAATGAAAAAGGGGCGCTCAGGCGCCCCTTTTTCATGCCAGGGATTCAAGGCTGAGCCTGGCGCCAGCGAGATCCATGAGCTGGACCTACAACCCCCAAGGGCGCCTCGGCCACCCCAGGCCCTTAGACGGCAAGGTGGCGAGCAGAGGGACTACGGAGCACCACGGCCTAGGGCCCACCCTACCTACCTGTTGGGCTGCTGCAATGGAGCAACCTCTTACCCGACCCAGGCTACCCAGGCAGCCCTATGGGACCTGGTCACTGAACCTCGCGAGGCTCAACGCCCTGCTGCGCAGCCTGCGTCCCAGACTATGCCTGCCGGACTTCGACAGCGAAACCGCCTCGACCCACAGCCACGCCAGACCGCCGACACAGGCGGGTACCGAGCACAACATCAACGCGCTGCCGGCACCTACCACCCTGGCACATCCTCAGCCCCGGGCAGCATAGCCGCAGAAAACCCTGACGGAATGACCGCGAGCCTTTCGACAACTCGCACCCGCCGAGCTGCTAGAGCTGACGCCCCACCATCGTTGCTCGAAAAATTCCAGGCATAAAAAAACCCAGCCGTATGGCTGGGTTTTCGAGCGTATCCCGAGGGATTAACGCTTGGAGTACTGCGGACGCTTACGCGCTTTGCGCAGACCGACTTTCTTACGCTCGACTTCACGGGCGTCACGAGTGACGTAGCCGGCTTTGCGCAGGGAGCTGCGGTAGCCTTCGTCGTACTCGATCAGGGCGCGGGTGATGCCGTGACGGATGGCACCGGCCTGACCGCTTACACCACCGCCAGCGACGGTAACGTAGATGTCGAACTTCTCCAGGGTCTCGGTCAGCTCGAGGGGCTGACGCACGACCATGCGCGCGGTCTCGCGACCGAAGAAGGTGTCCAGGGTGCGATCGTTGATGGAGATCTTGCCAGTGCCCGGACGGAGGAAGACACGAGCGGTGGCAGTCTTACGACGGCCGGTACCGTAATTTTGAGTTGCCGACATGTTGTACTATCCCGATTAAAACTTGAGTTCTTGGGGCTGCTGAGCGGTGTGCGGATGGTTCGCACCCTTGTACACCTTGAGCTTGCGATACATGTCGCGGCCCAGCGGGTTCTTCGGCAGCATACCCTTGACGGCGGTCTCGATGACGCGCTCGGGAGCACGGGCGATCAGCTTTTCGAAGTTGATCGACTTGATGCCACCCGGGAAACCGGAGTGATGGTAGTACATCTTGTCGGTAGTCTTGGCACCGGTCACACGAACCTGCTCGGCGTTGATGACGACGATGTAGTCGCCGGTGTCAACGTGAGGGGTGTATTCGGGCTTGTGCTTGCCACGCAGGCGAGTGGCGATTTCAGTAGCCAGACGACCCAGAGTCTGGCCAGCAGCGTCGACGACGTACCAGTCGCGCTTAACGGTTTCCGGTTTTGCGGTGAAAGTTTTCATTCTCTATGGCCTCAGAGGCCGCCCTGGTAAAAAGACGGCAAATTCTACACAACAGTGCAACCCCAGACAAGTCAGGGGCAGCCGGAAACAGACGCTCTTCGGGGGCTCGGGTCGGCGTCCGCTACGGCGATCTCGGCAGGCTTAGGCATCCCCCGCCAAGAAAGCTGCGGCATGATACCCGTTCAGGACGAAAAAGCAATCGCGAGTTAGAAAGAAAACAGCGCCTGGGTAGCCACCGACCCTTGTCGTCGGGAGGCCAGGTGGTCGGCCAGCCGTGTCGGTTCCGGCAGGCGATGGCGCCTGACACAGGCCATGACCAGTGCGGGCGCGGCGGCCAGGCTGACACGATGGCCGGGCGAAACGATCAGCGGCTTCACCCTATCCTTGCTGCGCACGACCGTCCCTATCACCGAACCGTCGCGATCCAGCAGCTCGACTTGGCTGCCGCGGGCCTCGGCCAGTTCGCCGTGGTGACCGGTGAGGATCTTCTTGGCGACGCCGATGGTCGGCAGACCGGTGACCACCCCCAGATGAGCGGCAATACCCAGGCGCCGCGGATGGGCGATGCCGTGGCCATCGCAGAACACCAGATCCGGGGTTTCCGGCAATTCTTGCAACGCCTGCAGCAAGGCCGGAAGTTCGCGGAAGGATAGCAATCCCGGCACATAGGGCATCACGGTGGGGATGCGGGCGATGGCATGGGCCAGCGGCTGCAGGGTCTCGGCATCCAGCAGGACGGCCACCGCGCGGGTGATCTCCCCGCCCTCCTCGAAGCCCACGTCGACCCCGGCGTAACGCCGCGGCGAACCGAAGTCATCCTCCAGGCGAACCTGCTTGGCCAGCTGTTTCTGCAGAGTGCGCGCCTGGGCGGGCGAGCCGTCCCAGTCGGCGAAGGGGTCGGAATTCACGAGCTGCTCCCAAGAATCTGAGTCAAAGGATTGATCCTCCAACCCAGGCAGGGTTCAGGGCTTGTGCGGACGGGCCAGATACTCTTGCGACTGCATTTCCAGCAGGCGGCTGAGGGTACGCTGGAATTCGAACTCCAGCCGACCACCGGAATAGAGGTCCTTGAGCTCGACCTCGGCGGACAGGATCAGCTTGACCTGGCGGTCGTAGAATTCATCGACCAGGTTGATGAAGCGCCGCGCCATGTCGTCCTTGAGCGCGTCCATCCGCTCGACATTGGAAACCAGCACGGTCTGGAAGATCTTGCCCAGCTCGATGTAGTCGTTCTGGCTGCGAGGACCGTCGCAGAGGGCGCGGAAGTCGAACCAGGCGACGTCATCGCAGGTACGCCGGGCGCGGATCTCGCGATTCTCGATCATCAGCGGCACGTCTTCGCAGAGTTCGGCACATTCGACGGTAAGCGAGCGGAAGCTCTTGGCCATCGCCGTCTCGACTTCTTCGCTGAGCGGATAGTGATAGAGCTGGGCCTGCTCCAGGGCGCGCAGGCGATAGTCCACGCCGCTGTCGACGTTGACGATCTCGGTGTGTTCCTTGAGCAGGGCGATGGCCGGCAGGAAGCGCGCGCGCTGCAGGCCGTCCTTGTAGAGACCGTCGGGCACGATGTTGGAGGTAGCGACCAGACTCACGCCGTTCTTGAACAGCTCTTCGAGCAGGGTCGCCAGGATCATGGCGTCGGTGATGTCGGAAACGAAGAATTCGTCGAAGCAGATCACCCGCGCCTCGTCGGCGAAGCGCCGGGCGATGATGGTCAGGGGATTCTTCTCGCCCTTGAGGGTACGTAGCTCTTCATGCACGCGCTTCATGAAGCGGTGGAAGTGGGTGCGCATCTTCTGCTTGAACGGCAGGGCGTCGTAGAAGGTGTCGACCAGGTAGGTCTTGCCGCGCCCTACCCCACCCCAGAAATACAGCCCCTTGATCGGGGTGACCGTCTTGCGCCCGAGCAGCTTGCCGAACAGGCCGCCCTTGGACGCGGGCTCGGCGAGCAGGTCGTCATAGAGCCGCTGCAGGTGACGGACGGCCTCTTCCTGGGCGGCATCGTAGAAAAACTCCGGGCGTTTGAGATCGGCCTGGTAACGCTCGAGGGGGGTCATGGCGGCTTCTGGTCGGGTAGAAAAAAGGTGGTCACTGTAATGGCGGTCCCTGGCGTTGACAACGCCGGGGACCGCGGGTGCCGTCAGGCTTCGGCCAATTGCGCCAGGGCGCTGCGGGTCCGCTCGATGAGGGCATCGCGCGCGGCAGGCGAATCGCTGGCGACGCCTTCGGCCACCACCTTGCCGTCCAGCAGCAGTTGGAAGCCATTGCCCTCGCCCGCTACAACACTGGCCGGCGTCGTGACCAGTTGCTTGCTGGTGATGCCGGCGGTCTTGGCTTCGGCGAAGGGGATGGACAGCGCCAGTTCGGTAGCGTCGGCGTCGAGCAGGCGGAAACGGAAGCTGTCACCTTCACGGAAGCTGACGAAGCGGGCGGTCTTGCTGGCCTTCTTCTTGGCGCCGCCAGTGGCGACCTGGGTCTTGAGCGAGCGCAGGCCCACGGCTTCGCGCAGTTCGCCGAGGAAGGGCGTGGCGTAGCGGCGGGCCTTGGCGGCGCCGGCCAGCAGGATGTCTTCCAGGTCGTCGGGGCGGGCGATCAGGGTGGCGTAGCGCTCGCGGGCCTCGCCCAGTTCGGTGTCGAGCAGTTCGAAGAGCTGGCCCTTGGCTTCGCCCCAGGCGAGGCCGCCCAGCAGGGCCGCGCGGAAGGCCGCGCTCTGCTCGGGCGTGGCGAAGGCCTGGTAGAGGGTGAAGAGGTGGGCGCTGTCCGGGTCCTTCGGCTCGCCAGGCAGGCGCGAGTCGGTGACGATGCGGGCGATGGCGTCCTTGAGTTGCGTGGCGCTGCCGAACAAGGGGATGGTGTTGTCGTAGCTCTTGGACATCTTGCGGCCATCGAGACCGGGCAAGGTAGAGACGCTTTCCTCGATGACCGCCTCGGGCAAGGCGAAGTAGTCACGGCCGTTGCCGAACAGGTGGTTGAAGCGCTGGCCGATGTCGCGGGCCATTTCCACGTGCTGGATCTGGTCGCGACCGACCGGTACGCGCAGGGCGTTGAACATGAGGATGTCCGCCGCCATCAGCACCGGGTAGCTGTAGAGGCCCATGGTCACCCCGGCATCGGGGTCCTCGCCCTGCTCCAGGTTGCGGTCCACTGCGGCTTTGTAGGCATGGGCGCGGTTGAGCAGGCCCTTGCCGGCGACGCAGGTGAGCAGCCAGGTCAGTTCGGGAATCTCGGGGATGTCGGACTGGCGATAGAAGGTCACCCGCTCCGGGTCCAGGCCGCTGGCCAGCCAGGTGGCGGCGATCTCCAGGCGCGAGCGCTGGATACGCGCCGGGTCGTCGCACTTGATCAGGGCGTGGTAGTCGGCGAGGAAATAGAAGGAATCGGCATCGGCAGCCAGGCTGGCGCGGATGGCGGGACGGATGGCCCCGGCGTAGTTGCCCAGGTGCGGGGTACCGGTGGTGGTGATGCCAGTGAGGATACGAGTGGTCATGGAGGCGCTGGAAATCCGAGACGAGGGCTTATCTGAAGAGGTCAGGCCTGCAGGCGTGGCAGGACCAGTTCCTTGAGTTCGACGAGTTTGCCATGGAAGAAGTGGCTGCACTCGGGCACGCGGAGCAGTTCGTGAGGCCGTTCGAGGGTGGCGGACCAGGCGTAGACCCGCGCGGGGGTGACCACCTCGTCGGCTTCGGGCTGGATGACTGTCAGCTGCGCCCGCTCGGGTAGACGACCGTCGACCGCGAAGCGCTCCACCGGCGGCGCCAGCATGAACAGCCGCGCCACCGCGACGCCCTCGCCTTCCAGGCGACCGCCCAGGCAGGCCGCGACACAGGAGCCGAAGGAGAAGCCACAGAGGGTGAGCGGCAGGTCGGGATGGCGCTCCCGCAGCCAGGTCACGGCGGCAGCGGCATCGTCGATTTCGCCTTCGCCACCGGCATGGACACCGGTGCTGGCACCGACACCACGGAAGTTGAATCTGAGGGTAGCCTGGTTGGCGTCACGGGCGATGCGCTGCAGAGTGGCGACCACCTTGTTCTGCATGGTGCCCCCATGGAGCGGATGGGGATGACAGAGGAGGACAGCGCCGAGGGGTTCGGCCGGACGCTGGTACAGGGCTTCCAGAGTGCCCGCGGGGCCCTCCAGCAGCAGGGATTCTTCACGGGCTGACACGTTTGACTCCGTGACCCCGGACGCACAGTGCTCATCCAAGGAATTGATTTTGATAGGGTCGATCCTGCGCGATGCCTGAGTGCGGGGTATGATGACGCCCAGCGAATGGCAGAAGACGCAACCCAGTGTACAGGCTCGCCGGTCTGCCGTTACCGTAAAGCAAAGCCGCTCATAGAGGAAGTTTCGTGGAACAGTCGCTCACTACCTGGTTGTTGCCCCTGGTCGCGCTGCTGATCGGGGTCGGGATAGGTTTTCTGCTGGCGCGTCTGCTGCCAGGCGCCGCGCCGAACCGGGTTCAGCGCCAACTGGATGATCTGCAGAAGAAGTTCGACGACTACCAGCACGAGGTTACCAGTCACTTCAGCACCACGGCCGGCCTGGTGCGCAAGCTCACCCAGACCTACCAGGACATGCAGACCCATCTGTCCGAAGGCGCCGAGCGCCTGGCGCAGGACGAGCTGACCCGGCAGCATCTGCTGGCGTCGCTGCACAGCGCCGAACAGCGCTATCCCACCAGCCGCGAGCGGATCGATGGTCCGGCCGAGGCGCCCAAGGATTACGCGCCCAAGGGTGACGGCACGCCGGGCACGCTCGACGAGACCTATGGCGTGAAGAGCCGCGGTTGATTCCTGAGGCCGGACCTAGCCCGGCCTTTTGCCGTCTTGTTCCCACCCTTCCCCGTCGCGCTGCGACGCCCGGCCCTTTTCCGGCCTGACATGGCATAATCCGCGGTTGCAGTCTTTCGCAGGAGAACGCCATGCCCGCAGCGGCCAGTGGCCTGAGCCTCTACGGCATCAAGGCCTGTGACACCATGAAGAAGGCCCGCCAATGGCTCGACGAGCACGGCCAGGCCTATCACTTCCATGACTACAAGCAGAGCGGCATCGACCGCGAGCGACTGGTCGCCTGGTGCGCGGAGCACGGCTGGGAGAAGGTGCTCAATCGCGCCGGTACCACCTTCCGCAAGCTCGACGACGCCCAGAAGGCCGACCTGGATACCGCCAAGGCCATCGACCTGATGCTGGCGCAGCCCTCGATGATCAAGAGACCCGTGCTCGATCTGGGCGACCGTACCCTGCTGGGCTTCAAGCCCGAGTTCTATGCCGCGGCCCTGAACTGACCCCGCGGCCACCCTCATTACCGAACATCTTGCACCGACCGGATCGGTGCCTTTGCAAAGGAACAGTCTTATGTCGAATGCCCTCTTCAGTATCGCCTTCGGTGTCGGCACCCAGAATCGCCAGGATGCCTGGCTCGAAGTCTTCTATGCACAGCCCCTGCTGAATCCCTCTCCCGAGCTGGTCGCGGCGGTCGCGCCGCTGCTCGACTACCAGGGCGGCAACCAGGCCATCGCCTTCGCTCCTGCCCAGGCCCGTGGCCTGGCCGAGGCGCTCAAGGGCATCGACCCGGTGCAATCGGCACTGCTGACCCGCCTGGCCGAGAGCACCAAGCCGCTGGTGGCCACCCTGCTGGCCGAAGACGCAGCGCCCGCCTCCACTCCCGAGGCCTACCTGAAGCTGCACCTGTTGTCCCATCGCCTGGTGAAACCGCACGGCCTGAATCTCAGCGGCATCTTCGCCCTGCTGCCCAACGTGGCCTGGACCAACCAGGGCGCCGTCGACCTGGTCGAACTGCCGGCCGAGCAACTGGAAGCCCGCCTGCGTGGCAAGCTGCTGGAAGTTTTCTCGGTGGACAAGTTCCCCAAGATGACCGACTACGTGGTGCCGGCCGGGGTACGCATCGCCGATACCGCCCGCGTGCGCCTGGGTGCCTACGTGGGTGAAGGCACCACGGTGATGCACGAAGGCTTCGTCAACTTCAATGCTGGCACCGCCGGTCCCGGCATGGTCGAAGGCCGCGTCTCCGCAGGCGTCTTCGTCGGCAAGGGCTCGGACCTGGGCGGCGGTTGCTCTACCATGGGCACCCTGTCGGGCGGCGGCAACATCATCATCAGCGTTGGCGAAGGCTGCCTGATCGGCGCCAATGCCGGCATCGGCATCCCGCTGGGGGATCGCTGTACCGTGGAGTCCGGTCTCTATGTGACCGCTGGCACCAAGGTGGCGGTACTGGACGACCAGAACCAGCTGGTGCGAGTGGTCAAGGCCCGTGAGCTGGCCGGTCAGAGCGATCTGCTGCTGCGCCGCAATTCGGAAACCGGGGCGGTGGAGTGCAAGACCAACAAGACCGCCATCGAACTCAACGAAGCGCTGCACGCGCACAACTGAGTCCACCACCGGGCAGCCCGCCCCGGGCGGGCTACCCCGGAGTTGCCGCCATGTCGCTACCCTCCCCCTGGAGAGCCGAATTTCCGGCCTTCACCGCCTTCGCCGCCGACGGCATCACCTACCTCGACAGCGCCGCCACGGCGCAGAAGCCCCAGGTGGTGCTGGATGCCCTGCTGGCCAGCTACCGCCTGGGCGCGGCCAATGTGCACCGCGCCCAGCACTGGGCGGCCGAGCGCGCCACCGCTGCCTACGAAGGCGCGCGAGGGCGGATTGCCGCCTGGCTGGGCGCGGCCTCGCCGCAGGAGGTGGTGCTGACCCGGGGGGCGACCGAGGCGCTCAATCTGCTGGCCTATGGGCTGGAAGACGCCTTCGCTCCCGGTGACGAAATCCTGATCAGTGCCCTGGAGCATCATGCCAATCTGCTGCCCTGGCAGCAGTTGGCCCAGCGCCGGGGCTTGCAGCTGAAGGTAATTCCCCTGACACCCAGCGGCCATCTGGATCTGGACGCCGCCAAGGCGTTGCTGGGCGCCAAGACTCGACTGGTGGCGGTGAGCCAGCTGTCCAATGTGCTCGGCACCTGGCAGCCGCTGGCGGAACTCGCCGAATTGGTACGGGCTCGTTCGCCGGCCTGGCTGGTGGTGGATGGGGCCCAGGGCGCGGTCCATGGCCGCCATCGACCCAGCGACTTCGACGCCGACTTCTATGTCTTCTCCGGCCACAAGCTCTATGCGCCGGAAGCCATCGGCGTGCTCTGGGGCAAGGCCGACTGCCTGGCGCAGCTCAAGCCCTGGCAGTTCGGTGGCGAGATGGTGCGCCATACCACCTTCAGCGACGCCCGGTTCCATGCCGCGCCCCTGGGCTTCGAGGCGGGGACGCCACCCATCGGCGCGACCATCGCCCTGGGCGCGGCGGTCGACTGGCTGCAGGGACAGGACGAGACGCTCATCCGCAGTCACGAGCAAGCCCTGAGTCTGAAGTTGCTGGCCGGTCTTGCCGCCCGCGACGGAGTGCGGATTCTCGGGGAGCCGCAGATCGCCCTGGCCAGTTTCCGGGTCGCGGGCGTTGAGGTCGGCGATCTTTCCCACCTGCTGGGTGAACAGGGCATCGCCGTGCGTGCCGGTCAGCACTGCGCCATGCCGCTGTTCCAGACGCTGCAGGCGCCCGGCGCGCTGCGGGTCTCCCTGGGGCTGTACAACGATGCCGACGACCTGCAGCGCTTCTTTACCGCGCTGGACAATGCCCTGGAGCTGCTGCGATGAATCTGCTTCCCGATGCGGCGGAGGCGCGCCGCGCCTTCGTCATCGCCAAGGGCTGGGAGGCACGCTCGCGCCTGTTGCTGCAGTGGGCGGAGCGCTTGCCTGCGGTACTGGAAGAGCGTGACGAGGACCTGGTGCAGGGCTGCGAAAGCCGGGTGCGCCTGACCCATGAAGCCCAGGGCGATCGCCATTTCTTTCGCGCCAGCAGCGAATCCCGGGTGCTCAAGGGGCTGCTCGCCGTGGTGCTGGTGCGCGCCAATGGCCTGACCCGCGAAGAGCTGGGCCGCCTCGACATCCACGGCTGGCTGAGCGAACTCGGACTGGAACGGCAGCTGTCGCAATCGCGCAGCAACGGCCTGAATGCGGTGCTTGCGCGGATGCGCGAACTGGCGACCTAGGTTTCACCGGCCACCGGATTGCGCCGCGCACGGAAGAAATCGGTCAGCACCTGGCCACAGGCCTCGGCCAGCACCCCGCCCTCCACCAGCACCCGGTGGTTGAGAAAATCCTGCTCGAAGAAGCGACCGCGACTCTGCGCCATGCCGGCACGCGGCTCGCTGGCGCCGTAGACCAGGCGCTGGATGCGGCTGTGCACGATCAGTCCGGCGCACATGCTGCAGGGCTCCAGGGTGACGTAGAGGGTGGCGCCCGGAAGCCGGTAGTTGGCCAGGCACGCGGCGGCGGCGCGAATGGCCTCCATCTCGGCGTGGGCGCTGGGGTCGTGGGCACCTATGGGGCGATTGAAGCCGCGGCCGATGACTTCACCATCCACCACCACCACGGCACCGACCGGCACCTCGCCCTGCAGGGCGCCCTGCTCCGCCAGCACGAGCGCTTCGCGCATGAAGAGGTCATCTCGACTGCGGTCGATGATGGGTAGCGGACGAAAGCGGGCCATGGCTGAACTCTGGACAAAGGCCAATGATACCGCCCTCGTCGGCCGAGACCAGCCGCGAGGAATCACGAACGCTGGTACACACTTCGCCACGAGAATGACCACAACAATCGTTATCGAAGCAATCATATGAAAGAATGACTATAAGGCTGAAATGCTACGTGATTTGCGTCACATAGGTGCGGATTCGACGCTATAACGTCAACAGGCGCGGCGGCGCGTGGTCCCATTCAAGAGTTCATCTGAGACAGTCGCATGATAGCTGCACCCCCCGCTCAGTCGCTGCAGAGCTGCGAAAGCGAGCCGATCCGCATTCCAGGCTCGATCCAGGCGCATGGTTATCTCCTGGCATTCGACGAGACCACGCGACGGGTCAGGCATATCAGTCGCAACCTGCCCGAGCTGCTGGGCAAGACCGAGATCGAACTGCTGGATCGGCCCGTGGCACAGGTGCTGCCCGAAGGACTCTTCGAGCAGGTGCAGCGGGCGCTGACGCTGGAGCATCTGGAGGAAGCCAATCCGCTCGGCTGGAGCCGGCCGACGCGGGACATGGACGTGATCCTGCACCGCAGTGAGGACCTGGTGTTCCTGGAGTTCGAGCCGGACGACTACGGCAGCGTGGAGCCAGCCGGCCTGGCGCGCGCCCTGGCCCGCCTGCAGCAGGCGCGTACCCTTGTCGAGCTGTGCGAAGGCGCAGTGCGGGAGGTACGCGCCCTGACCGGTTTCGACCGGGTGGTGGTCTATCGCTTCGACGATGGCGGTGACGGCCAGGTGGTCGCCGAGGATAGGGTCGCGGACATCGACAGCTACCTGGGCATGCATTTTCCGGCGAGCGACATTCCGGCCCAGGCCAGGGCCCTCTACCACGAGAACTGGATTCGCAACATTCCCGATGCGGCCTACGAGGCCGTGTCGCTGGTGCCCGCCTTCCGGCACGGCACCGAGAAGGACCCCATCGACCTGACCCACGCCGTGCTGCGCAGTGTGTCGCCCATCCATTGCCAGTACGTACGCAACCAGGGTCTGCGGGCCTCGATGAGCGTCTCCCTGATCAGCGACGACAAGCTCTGGGGCCTGATCAGCTGTGGCCACCGCGAGCCCCTGTACCTGCCCTTCCGCACCCGTATGGCCTGTCGCTCCGTGGGGGTACTGGTCTCGCTGATGATTCGGGCGCTGGACAATCGCCAGGTGCAGCGCGAGATAGATGAGCGCGAAGCCCAGCTGGCGGCGCTGATCCAGGGCATGTGCGACAGCCGGGGCGAAGTGCTCGGCGGGCTGTGCGATCACGCCGCGGAGCTGCTGGAACTGGTCAATGCCACGGGCGCTGCGGTGCTGGTGGAAGACGAGCTCTGCATGCTGGGCGAATGCCCGAGCCCCGAGGACATTCGCACCCTGGCCGCCTGGGTCACTGCCGAGATGGATGCCTCCGGCATCTATGCGACGCGCTGCCTGGCCGACGAATTGCCCGAGGCGCGGTGCTACAGCGACCGTGCCAGCGGCCTGCTCGCCCTGGCGCTGCCCAAGCCGGTCCGCAACCTGGTGCTGTGGTTCCGCCCGGAAATCGTGACCACGGTGGTCTGGAGCGGTAATCCGGCCAAGCTGGAGATCGCCCTACCGGCGCTGGGCACGGGGCTCAACTATCCCCATCCGCGGCGTTCCTTCGACGCCTGGAGAGAGCTGGTGCGGCTACGCTCGGAGCGCTGGCGCCCTTCCGACCTGTTCGCCGCCAAGGATCTGCGCCGCTCGGCCGTCGAGATCGACCTGGCGCGCCAGGTGGAGCGCGAACGCCAGGCCGTGCGGCTGCGCGACGAGATCGTCGCGGCGGTCTCCCACGACCTGCGCAGCCCCATCACCATCATCCTGATGAAGGTGGGTATGCTGCAGCGCCTGCTGGAGAAGCTGAGCGTGGACGACGAGCGGCTCGGCAGCTCGCTGGAGGTGATAGAGACGGCCGCCCACCGCATGAATGCGCTGATCAGCGATCTGCTGGACCTGTCGAAGATCGAGTCGGAACGCCTGAGCCTGGAGCTGAAAGCGGCGCGGCTGGTAGACGTTTGCGCCCAACCCATCCTGCTGTCGCGGCCCCTGGCGGATAGCAAGACGATCAGCCTGGAGTACGCTGCCGATCCCGACATCGAGGTACGGGTGGAGGCCGAGCGCATCTTCCAGGTGCTGATGAATCTGCTGGGCAACGCCATCAAGTTCACCGCGCCGGGTGGCCTGGTGCAGTTGAGCATGCGGCGCCTCGACGACATGGCCGAGATCAGCGTGAGCGACAACGGTCGCGGCATGAGCCAGGCGCAGCAGGCACGGGTGTTCGAGCGCTTCTGGCACGTCCAGGAAGACAACCCCACCGGTCACGGCCTGGGCCTCTACATCGCCAAGGGTATCGTCGAGGCCCACGGCGGCACCCTGACCGTCACCAGTGCCCTCGGCCAGGGCAGTACCTTCAGCTTCACCCTGCCGCTGGCGAACTAGGAAAGAAAATCCCCGGTGGCCGACAGCGACGTTGAAACCACCGGGGGAGCGCTGGGCTCGCAACAATGGACGCCCTGGCAGCGCCTTGAATTCCCGCCTTCCGTCGGTCACTGCAGGGTGATTTTCTTCAATACCGCCGCTGACGCCGCCGGCTAGCGTTCGGGTCTCCCTTGGCGAGAGACTTCGAGATGACGCTGATCCTGTCCATGGCCGCCTTCGCCCTGGTGGCTTCCCTATCCCCTGGCCCGGTCAACCTGGTGGGCTTCAATACCGGACTCACCCACGGTTGGCGCCCGGCCTTGCGCCACGTCACCGGGGCGACCCTCGGCTTCGTCGCGCTGCTGCTGGCGGTAGGCTTCGGCCTGCACGAGCTGCTGACGGCCTGGCCACGGCTGCTCGACATCCTGCGCGTGGCCGGCGCCCTCTTCCTGCTCTACCTGGCCTGGAAGCTGGCCCGCGCGGCGGGTGACCTGGGCAGCCGGCCGCTGGATGACTGCCCGGGCTTTCGCGATGGCGCCCTGCTGCAATGGCTCAATCCCAAGGCCTGGCTGGCCGCCGCGGCGGGGGTGGCGCTGTTCGTCGGTGAGGATCGCCTGCGCCTGGCGCTGTTCGCCGGGCTCTACCTGGTGATCTGTTTCGCCTCCCTGGCTTGCTGGGCGGTAGCGGGCGAGTGGCTGCGCGGACGCGCCCTGGCGCCGGCACGACTGCGCCTGCTCAATCGCGGGCTCGCCGCCCTGCTGGTGCTCTGTGCCGTCTCATTGCTGTGGGAGGGCTGAGGCGCTGCGGTACTGGCCGGGCGTAGCTGCCACCAGGCGCTTGAAGGTGCGCTGCAGATGGGCCTGGTCGGCGAAGCCGGTGGCCAGGGCGACCTCGGCCAGCTCCTCGCCCTGGCGCAGGCGCTGACGTGCCAGGCGGATGCGCTGGTCGATCAGGTAGGCGTGGGGCGTGAGGCCGTAGCGGCGCTTGAAGCTGCGGATCAGGTGGGTCGGCGAGAGGCCTACCGCCTGGCTCAGGTCGTCCAGGCTGATGGCCTCGGCGCAGCGGTCGGCCAGATAGTCGGCGGCCAGGCGCAGGCGGGGCGGGTCCGAGGCATCGCTGAGCGGTGGGCGGGGTGCGCCGAGTCGCTCCAGCAGGGTGCTCGCGTAGTCCCAGGCGTGGCCCTGCCGCTCCAAGGGGCTGGCATCCGCATCCAGCAGGCGGCGATAGAGGCGTACCAATCCGACCGTCAGGCAAGGATCGCGCGCGAGCTGGGCAGCCAGCGGCTGGAAGTCGCTATCCGCCCGGCCCTGCACCGCGGCGAGCCAGGCAGGGTCCAGGTACAGCATGAGATAGCGCCAGGCCCGGTCTGCGCGCGGATTGCAGGCATGCACCTCTCCCGGATTCATCAGCACCAGGGTGCCACGACCGACCCATTCGCGGGTGGGACCGTTGACGTAACGGCTCTCGCCGCCCAGCACCACGCCTACCGAAAAGGTTTCGTGGGAGTGCGGCGCATAGCAGAGGCCGCGGCCATCGGCGATGGCCCGTGCCTCCAGGAAGGGTAGCGCGGGATCGCGCCAGAAACGGGGAGTGGTCGGCAACATGCCCTTTCCCTAACGAGGTAAGCAGCGCTTGGGGCAAGGATTCGCCGGAATCCGCCTCCGCCCTGCCTTGGCAGCTTAAAGCAACGCAGCTGGCGGTGCATCCCAACAGCGCTGGCCTTTCCGCGCCCACAGGGAAACCACGAAGGGAATCCGACAAAGGTCTAAAGGCGACAAAATGTCGCATATAGACCTGTAAACAAAGATGTCACTCGACCCTCTTAGAAGGAGTAAACCTCGATTGCAGAGCCTTTCAGGCGCAGCGACAGGCGTTGCGAAGGCTCGGCATGAAGAGTACAGCGCTTCCTCAATCGAGGACCCGCACCGGGCAGGCACAGGAGTTTCGGATGTCCAGCAGTTCACTCGACGATCCAACGCCATTCCCCGATTTTCCTGGCGCATCCCCAGCGCTCGCGGGGCCACGGTCATGATCGAGACCATCGGACAGGCGCTCGCCCCCATCGTGTTCGTCACCCTCCTCGGCTGGTGCGCCGGCCGCTGGGGCGTCCTGCCCCAGGCGGCGAGCAAGACCCTCGCGACCTTCGTGGTCATTTTCGCCCTGCCTATCGCCCTGTTCCTCGCCGCCGCCAATACCCGCCCCGAGCAGATCCTCAATCTGCCCTATGTGGCCAGCCTAGCCGCGGGTCTGGTCGGGGTCTGGCTGCTGGGCCTGCTGCTCGGTCGCTACCGCGGTGGACAGACCTGGCGCGAAGGAGCCATGCGGGGCATCACGGTGGCCTTTCCCAACATGGCCTACTGCGGGCCGCCGGTGCTGACCGCCGCCATCGGCCCCTCCGCCGTGCTGGCGGTGATCGTCGGCAATCTGATCTTCACCCTGGTGGTCATCCCGCTGTCGCTGCTGCTGCTCAGTGGCGGGGGCGCCCGCCAGGCGCTGGGCAAGGCGCTGCGCCAGCCGCTGGTGATCCTGCCGCTGCTGGGGTTGATCTGCGCGCTGCTGGGTATCCGACTGCCTCACCTGCTGGTGACGGCGACGGACGAGATCGGCCGCGCGGCCGGTGGCGTCGCCTTGTTCACCCTGGGCCTGATCCTGTCGGGCATCCGGCCGAGCCTGGATCGCGACATCCTGCTCAACGTGGTGCTGAAGAATCTGCTGCAACCCCTGGTGATGCTGGGCGTCGGCCTGGCCGTGGGGCTGCAGGGCGAGCTGCTCCGGCAGGTGTTCCTGCTCGGCGTGCTACCAGCCGCCACGGCGGCACCGACCCTGGCGATGGCTCATGGCGTCTACACAGAGGACGCGGCGCGCAGCGTGTTGTTCAGCACCCTGCTCGCCATCCCGTGCATCGCCCTGGGCATCGTGCTGGCCGCCAGCTGGTAGCCAGCCGGCGCGCTGCAGCGCGTCAGGGTCCGGCGGGTGCCCTGAGTCGTCAGACAAACCCGCCCCCTAGCAACCCCACCGATGTTTCAGGAGACGGAAATGGCCATTCGATGTGTACGGCTCTGGACCGGCAGCGAGGGTGATTCGCTGTTCGAGGAAGGGCACCTGGAATTGGGTGAAGGCCTGCATGGCAAGGCCTCGGGCCTGCCGATCCCGGTCAGCGAGCTGTCCTTCCAGGAAACCACCGCGGGGGGCTCCTTCGCGTGGCACCAGGACCCGCAGCCGCAATTCGTCATCACCCTGAGCGGCACCCTGGAGTTCGAGGTCAAGTCGGGCAAGACCTTCGTGCTGCGGCCCGGCGACGTGCTGCTGGCCCAGGACGACACCGGCTCCGGGCACCGCTGGAAGCTACTCGGCGACGAGCCCTGGCGCCGCGCCTACGTCATCTACGATCCCAGCGCCGACCTGCGCTTCGTCCCCCATACCGCCGCCTGAGTTGGAGCAACCCATCATGTCCCTGTCTTCCACGGATTCACCCGACGTCGTCCTGATCGGCGCCGGCATCATGAGCGCCACCCTGGGTACCCTGCTCAAGGAGCTCGACCCCGGCCTGAGCGTGACCCTGTTCGAGAGCCTGCACGACTGCGCGCAGGAAAGCTCCCAGGGCTGGAACAACGCCGGTACCGGCCACGCCGCCAACTGCGAACTGAATTACACGCCGCAGCGCGACGACGGCAGCGTCGACATCACCAAGGCGCTCAAGGTGAACACCCAGTTCGATCTCTCGCGCCAGCTCTGGGCCTACCTGGTCCGCAAGGGCGCCATCCCGGATCCGCAGGCCTTCATCCATGCCTGCCCCCACCTGAGTTTCGTCTGGGGCGCGGACAACGTCGCTTTCTTGCGTGAGCGCTACCGCACCATGAGCGCCCATCACTGCTATCACGGCATGGAATACAGCGAAGACCGCGCGCAGATCGCCCAGTGGGCGCCGCTGATCATGGAGGGGCGCACCGCCGACGAACCAGTAGCCGCGACCCGCATGGTCACCGGCACCGATGTCGACTATGGCGCCCTCACCCACCTGCTGGTGCGCCAGCTCAGCCAGCAGTCGGGCTTCGCCGTGCACTATCACCAGCGGGTGGTCGACCTGGCGCGCACCGATGGCGGTCGCTGGCGGGTGACGGTGGAGGACGTCGACCACGGCAGCCGGACGGAGGTCACCGCCAAGTTCGTCTTCATCGGTGCCGGTGGCGGCTCCCTGCCGCTGCTGCAGAAGTCCGGCATCCCCGAAGGGCACGGTTTCGGCGGTTTTCCCATCTCCGGCATCTGGCTGCGCTGCGACGTCCCGGCACTGGCCGAGCGGCACCAGGCCAAGGTCTATGGCAAGGCGCCCTCGGGCTCGCCGCCCATGTCGGTACCGCACCTGGATACCCGCATCGTCGGCGGCCAGCGCTCGCTGCTGTTCGGACCCTACGCGGGCTTCTCCTCGCGCTTCCTCAAGCACGGCGCCCTGACCGATCTCTTCACCTCGCTGCGCCATGACAACATCCTGCCGCTGCTGAACGTGGCAAAGGACAACCTGGACCTGACCGAATACCTGATCGGGCAGATCTTCCAGAGCTCCAGCCAGCAATTCGCCATGCTGCAGCAGTTCTTCCCCGTGGCGAAGAAGCGCGACTGGCAGGAAGCGGTGGCCGGGCAGCGGGTGCAGACCATCAAGCCCACCGGCCAGCATGGCCTGTTGAGCAAGAAGGGCGAACTGGAATTCGGCACCGAACTGGTAAGCGCCGCGGACAGATCCATCGCCGCGCTGCTCGGCGCCTCCCCGGGTGCCTCGACGGCCGCGGCCATCGCCCTGGAGGTGTTGGAAACCTGCTTCCCCAAGCGTCTTACCGAAGATGCCTGGCTGCCGGCGTTGCGGCGCATCCTGCCGACCTATGGGGTCGACCTGAAAACCGACGCCGCAGCTTGCCGGCAAAGCCGTAGCGAAACCGCAAAGGTGCTCGGAATCGTCGACGTCTGAGACGTCCTTGGCCGCACGCGCGGGCGTGCGGCCAAGGACATCAGTGGGTGGCAGCGTCTTCGGCTTCTTCCAGCAGGATATCGGCGGTGATGGCGTAGTCGGCATCCGGATGCAGTTCGGCGCCCAGTGCCAGTTGCTGCGCGGCGGCCGCCAGGGTCGGAGCACCCTGGTAGGTGGCGTTGAGTTCGGCCAGCAAGAGGCCCATGTCCTTGTGCATCAGCGCCGCCGGGAACTGCGGGGCGAAGTCGCCCTCGCGCAAGGCGGCCAGCTTGCGCTGGTGATGGGGCGAGAGCACCGCCAGGTCGCCGAACACCTCGAACAGCACCTCGGCATCCAGCCCGGCGCGGGTGGCGTAGGCCAGCGCCTCGGCCAGGGCGGCGAGACCGGCGCCCATCAGGCCGTTGATGGCCAGCTTGATGGCCGCACCCTGCCCGGTCGGGCCGACATGGTGCACCGCCTTGCCCAGGGTTTCGAGGATGGGGCGGGCACGATCGACCGCTTCGGGCTCGCCGGCGGCCAGGACTACCAGCTGCGCCTTTTCCGCTTCGGGCGTGCTACCGGAGACCGGCGCCTCGACCACGGCGATACCGCGGGACCGGCCGGCCGCTTCCAGACGCAGCGACAGCGCGGGCGAGTTGGTACTGGTATTGATCAGCAGCCGACCGCTTTCCAGGCGGGCGAGGACGCCGTCGGGGCCGAGCAGCACCTGTTCGAGAATGGCGTCGTTGGGCAGGGAGACGATCACTGCCTCGGCTTGGGGCAGCAGGGTCGCCAGGGACTCCATCGGCGTACCGTGGCGCTCGCCATCCTGCTGGTGCTCGGCATAGGCGCTGACCGTATAGCCGGCCTCGCGCAGGTTGGCGCCCATGCGCTGGGCCATGGCGCCGAAGCCGATGAAACCGATCGAGGGATGCGCGGACATGAGGGGAGCTCCCGGTAGAGGATGGTGGTATCTCGACTCCACCTCCAGGCCGGGGTTCCGCCACCAGAAGCTTAGGCAACGTCTCGCGAGCTAGCGCCAGACCAGGCGAGAAGACCTGAGGCAGCGCAGTTTACGAGTGGTAAATGAGCATTCGAAAGGTCTTTTCAACGCAGTTCGGCCGACGCGCAGCAGCGGTTGTACCTAGATCCCGCTGAACCAGTTGTAGCCCTGATCCTCCCAGTAGCCGCCGGGATAGTCGTTGGTCACGAACAGCGCCTGGATGTGCTTGGGATTCTTGAAGCCGAGCTTGGTGGGTACCCGCAGCCGCAGCGGATAGCCGTAGTCCGGCGGCAGGGCCACCTCGCCGAAGTCCAGCGCCAGCAGGGTCTGCGGATGCAGCGCCGAGGCCATGTCGATGCTGGAGTAGTAGCGATCAGCGCACTTGAAGCCGACGTACTTGGCGCTGGTGTCGGCGCCGATGCGTTCGAGGAAGGTGCGCAGCGGCACCCCGCCCCACTGGCCAATGGCGCTCCAACCTTCGATGCAGATGAAGCGGGTGATGTCGGCACGCTGCGGCAGGCGGCGCAACTCTTCGAGGGTCCAGGGCTGCTTGTTGGCGACCAGTCCGGAGACTTCCAGGCGATAGTCGCTGAGGTCGATTTCCGGCACGTTGTATTCGGGATAGAAGGCGTTGAAGGGAAAGGGGTTGGTGATCTGGCTGGCGGCATAGGTCGGCGCCAGGCGCTCGCGGCCGAACAGCCAGGCCTGCACCCGGTCGTTGAAGCGCGACATCGACCAGAGCACCTTGTCGACGCTGTCGCCGTCCTGCAGGTTGCAGCCGCTGAGCATGGCCAGGGCGCCCACCGTCAGGCCCTGCTTGAGTAGCAAGCGCCGTTGCAGATTTTCCACCTGCCGCTGTTGCGCCGGTTCCAGGCGCAGACGCTCACGCCGACTCATCGTTCACCTCCTCATGCGCCCGACCGGTAATCATCGGCGGCAGGGTGCGGGGTACCAGGATGACCAGGGCCAGGTGCACGACGACGAAGGCGCCGATGCCGGCCATGGCGAAGAAATGCACATAGCGGGCGGTGTCGAAACCGCCGAGCAGCACGGCCAATCCCTGCAACTGCACCGGCTTCCAGATCGCCAGGCCCGAGAGCACCACCAGTACCCCGAGCGCCAGCACGCCCCAGTAGAGCAGGCGTTGCACGGCGTTGTAGGTGCCCAGCCGATGACCCAGGCGCAGGCGTGCGGCGGCGACGAAATCGCGGCCGATGGCGCGGGGCGACAGCGGCAGGAAATCGCGCCGGAAGTGGCCGCTGAACAGGCCATAGAGCAGATAGATCAGGCCATTCGCCACCAGCACCCAGAGTACCGCCAGGTGCCAGGCGATGGCCCCGCCCAGCCAACCACCGAGAGTCGCCCAGGTGGGAAAGGTGAAGGGGAACAGCGGCGAGGCGTTATAGATCGCCCAGCCACTCATGAACATGCAGGGCATCGCCAGGGCATTGAGCCAATGGGTGAGGCGCACCGGCCAGCGGTGCACCAGGCGCCGTCGCGAGGTGGTCATGGGGTTCCCCTCCATAGAGCGTTGAACGCGGTCGCCAGGCGACCGCGCACGGGTCTTAGAGTCTATTTAAAGTCTCGCGAGCTAGAGACAAACAAGGCGAAAAGGGCTGAGGAAGCGGAGTTTACGAGTGGTAAATGAGCATTCCGAAGCCATTTTCAACGCCGTTTGGCCGACCCGCAGCAGACTTTAAAAAGGCTCTTACATGGGCGGGGTGAAACCGTCCTTGCCTACCGCCACGCCCTTGGCGTGCTTGCCGTCTTCGGCGGGGAACAGCACCACCTTGGCGCCGGGCTTGAGCAGGCTGCGGTCGCCCTTCTCGACGTAGGCGATGGGTACGTCTTCCGGCACCACCAGCTGCTTCTCGCCGCCCTTGTACTGCACGGTCAGGGTGCGGCCGTTGGCCTTCTTGAGTTCGCCCACGGTGCCGTTGGTCATGGTGCCGGTGCTGCCATCGGCATTTTCCCAACCGTAGTGGCCTTCGCCGGAGCCACGCAGGCTGGCCTCGAACACCGTCACTTCCAGCGCCTTGAGGGTGCCGTCGGGCTGGGGCGTGGCGGCGGAACCGATGAAGCTGTTGGCTTCGATGCGATCCAGGTTGGCCTTGGACACGGCGCGGTAGCTGGTCTTGTCATCCAGCATCAGGGTCTGGTGGGCACCGCTTCTGGTGGTGAAGGCCAGGGTGTCGCCCTGGACGCTGTCCACGGTGCCGCGCATGGGCTTGACTGTGGGCATGGGCGCGGCCTGGGCCAGCAGGGCGCTGCTGGCGAGCAGCAGGGCAAGGGAACCGCGAAGCAGAGTCTGGGTACGCATGAAACCTCCTGGGATAGGGAATCGCCCCGCCACAGTGCGACGCGTGGGGGGTCAGCAAGATGACCGGCGAATGACAAAAATGTCACCCAGCGAAGCGACCGGAGGCCCTACCATGACGTCATGCATATTCTCCTCATCGAAGACGACCAGAAGACCGGCGAGTACCTGAAGAAGGGCCTCGGCGAATCCGGCTACGCGGTCGACTGGACCCAGCACGGCGCCGACGGCCTGCACCTGGCGCTGGACGGCCGTTACGACCTGGTCATCCTCGACGTGATGCTGCCCGGCATCGACGGTTGGCAGATCATGGAAGTCCTGCGCAAGAAGCTCGACGTGCCGGTGCTCTTTCTCACCGCCCGCGACGGCCTGCAGGATCGCATCCGCGGCCTGGAGCTGGGCGCCGACGACTACCTGGTCAAGCCCTTCTCCTTCGTCGAGCTGCTGTTGCGCATCCGCACCCTGCTGCGCCGTGGCGTGGTGCGCGAGCCCGAGCACTTCCACCTGGCCGATCTGCAACTGGACCTCCTGCGGCGGCGGGTGACCCGCGGTGACGACCTCATCGTGCTGACCAACAAGGAATTCGCCCTGCTGCACCTGCTGCTGCGCCGCGAGGGTGAGGTGCTGTCGCGCACCCTGATCGCCGCCGAGGTCTGGGACATGAATTTCGACAGCGACACCAATGTGGTGGACGTGGCCATCAAGCGGCTGCGCGCCAAGGTCGACAACCCCTATCCGGTCAAGCTGATCCACACCGTGCGCGGCATCGGCTACGTCTGCGAGGTCCGCCCGTGAGCGCGCGTTCACCCTCGCTGATCCTGCGCGCCACCCTGGGTTTCGCCCTGGTGGCGCTGCTCGCCGTGGGCGGCGCGGGGGCCTTCCTCTACCACAACCTGGAACGTACCGTGCTGGAGCGCGCCGACTACGCCCTGCTCGGTCGCCTGGCGCATTTTCGCAGCCTGCTCAGTACCGACCTGTCGCTGGAGACCCTCGGCCACAGTCCGCAGCTGTTCGCCAACATGCTGGGCAACGAGCAGGATGTCTTTCTCATCGGCACGCCGGGTACCAAGCCGGTGATCGCCTCCAATCCGCTGCAGATCGCCCTCCCCGAGCTGGTCGTGGTACCCCAGACACGGCGGCCGACGCGGGCCGACCTGCGCGAAGGCAAACTGGCCGACGGCACCCGCTGGCGCGCGGCGCGGGTCGCGGTGAATACCGCCGAAGGCCCGGTGGAACTCACCGCCGCCCATGTGCTGCGCAACGAGGACACCACCCTGGCGGATTTCCGGCTGGGCTTGATCGGCGCCGTGACCCTGGCCTTCCTGGCGACCGCCGGACTCGGCTATCTGCTGCTGCGGCGCGGGCTGGCACCCCTGCGGCGTATCGCCCGCCATGCCGGCGGCATCACCCCGACCCGGCTGGCCGCGCCCCTGGAATTGGCCGATGCCCCACGCGAGCTGCAGCCGCTGGTGGAAAACTACAACGCCATGCTGGCGCGCCTGGCCGACGGCTATGGCCGACTGGTGCAGTTTTCCGCCGACCTCGCCCACGAGATCCGTACCCCGATCAATGCCCTCATGGGCCATACCGAGGTGGCCCTGCGCCAGGTGCGCAGCGCCGAGGACTACCAGACGCTGCTGGCCTCCAACCTGGAGGAGCTGGAGCGCATCTCGCGGCTGGTGGAAAGCATCCTCTTCCTCGCCCGCGCCGACGATGCCCAGGCGGTGCTGACGCCGCAGCCGCTGCGGCTGGACGAAGAGCTGGCGCGCATCGCCGACTATTTCGAAGGCCCGGCCGACGAGCGCGGCCTGCGCCTGGTGGTGGCCGGTGGCGGCCAGGTGGTCGCCGATCCGCTGCTGTTGCGCCGCGCCCTGAGCAACCTGGTGGCCAACGCCATTCGCTACGCCGAACCGGATGGCGAGATTCGCCTGCAGGCGGACGGCGGCCGGATAAGCGTCAGCAATACCGGGCCCGCCCTGGCACCGGCGCATCTGCAGCGGCTGTTCGACCGCTTCTATCGCGCCGATCCGTCCCGTCATCAACCCCATGATTCCAACGGCCTGGGCCTGGCCATCGTCGCGGCGATCATGCGCCTGCACGGTGGCCGTGCCGAGGTCGAGCAGGACGCGCGGGGCATCCATTTCAGCCTGGTCTTCCCGCATCCGGCAAGCTGAACCGCGACCTACCCCTCAAACCACGCAACCGCCCGTCAACAAAGGACTTTTTCCGCTTGCCCGGGCCGGCTATGGGCTGCATCGACACGCCTACTACTGTACATTCATCTACCTTAGGCAATAAGCAAGGGTGGTAGGCGATGAGCGTGGATGTCGAACTGGTGCTGGCCGGCAAGATCGGCTTCGCGGCGCGCCAGAACGCGGTGCCCGTGCTGCGTGAATTGCGCCTCACCCACAGCGGCCCCGAACCCCTGGCCGACCTCAGTCTCACGGTGACGGCGGAACCGGCCTTCGTGGTGCCGCGCACCTGGCACCTGGAGCGCCTGGATCCCCAGGGCACCCTCCATCTCGACGATCGCGACCTCGAATTCGACGCCGCCCTGCTCGGCAGCCTGCAGGAAAGCCTGGTCGCCCAACTGACCTTCACGGTGCGCCAGGGCGATACGATCCTGCAGACGCGGCGTTATCCGGTCGAGCTGTTGGCGCGCAACCAGTGGGGCGGCGTGGACAGCATGCCCGAGCTGGCGGCGGCCTTCGTCATGCCCAACGATCCGGCGGTGGAGCTCCTGCTGGGCGCCGCCGCCGAGGTCTTGCGCCGCGCCGGCAAGCCCACGGCGCTGGATGGCTACGAGAGCGGCTCGCGGCGGCGTGTCTGGGAACTGGGCTCGGCGCTATGGTCGGCGCTGTGTGGTCTGCAGCTGACCTACGCGGTGCCGCCCGCCAGCTTCGAGCGCCAGGGCCAGAAGATCCGCACGCCGGGCAGCATTCTCGACGGTGGCCTGGCCACCTGCCTGGATCTCGCCCTGCTCGCCTGCGCGGCGCTGGAACAGGCCGGCCTCAATCCGCTGTTGGTCATCACCCACGGCCATGCCTTCGCCGGGGTCTGGCTGCAGCCCCAGGAATTCGCCCAGCTGCTCACCGACGACGCCGAGCCGGTGCGCAAGCGGGTGGCGCTCAAGGACCTGCTGGTGTTCGAGACCACCCAGGCCACCGCCTCGCCGCCGCCGTCCTTCAGTCAGGCCATGCAACTGGCCGAGCGGCAGCTGGACGACGAGTCATTCGTGCTGGCCCTGGACGTCCGCCGTGCCCGCCTGCAACGCATCCGTCCGCTGGCGGTGCCGGGTCAGCCCGCCAGTACGGCGGATGGCCTACTGCTGCCGGGCGAGGCGCTGGAGGAAGCGCCGCCGCTGCCGGCCTTCGACGTGGACGTCGAGGCGGCGCCCACCACCCCCGTCGGCCGCCTGGCGCTCTGGCAGCGCAAGCTGCTCGACCTCACCACCCGCAATCGCCTGCTGCACGTGCCGGACAACGCCCGCAGCGTGCCCCTGCTCTGCCCCGAGCCGGCGGCGCTGGAGGATCGCCTGGCCGAGGGGCGCGCGCTACGCCTGGTGCCGCTGCCGGACCTGGCGGTGAGCGGGCGCGATGCCGTGCTGCACGAAGCCCGCGAACACGAGAATCTGCAAGAGGAATACGCCCGCGGCGCCCTGGCGCGTGGCGAGGTGGTCGCCCCCCTGGATGCGACCAGGCTGGACGCGGCCCTGGTGGAACTCTATCGCCGCGCCCGCAGCGATCTCGACGAGGGCGGCGCCAACACCCTCTACCTGGCGCTGGGCTTCCTGCGCTGGAAAAAGGCCGCCGACGATCCCAAGCACTACCGCGCGCCGTTGATCCTGCTGCCGGTGCGCTTGGAACGCCAGAGCGCCGCCAGCGGCATCACCCTGCACCTGTTCGAGGACGAGCCGCGCTTCAACCTGACCCTGCTGGAGCTCCTGCGCCACGACTTCGACCTGGACATCCCCGGGCTCGACGGCCCGCTGCCCGGTGATGGCAACGGCATAGACGTGGACGGCATCTGGAACAAGGTGCGGCGGGCGGTGCGCGACCTGCCCGGCTTCGAGGTCAGCGGCGACTTGCTGCTCGGCCAGTTCTCCTTCGCCAAGTACCTGATGTGGAAGGACCTCACCGAGCGCAGCGACCAGCTCCTGGAAAGCCCGTTGGTGCGCCACCTGCTGGAGCGCACCACGGAATCCGGCGCCTACCTCAGCGGCGACAGCTTTCCCCGCGAGCGCGAACTGGATCGCCAGGTCACCCCGGCCGAGCTCTTCACCCCGCTGCCGGCGGATTCATCGCAACTGGCGGCGGTGCTCGCCTCGGCCGGTGGCCAGGATTTCGTGCTCGACGGCCCGCCCGGCACCGGCAAGTCCCAGACCATCGCCAACATGATCGCCCACAACCTGGCGCTGGGTCGGCGGGTGCTGTTCGTCGCCGAGAAGCGCGCGGCGCTGGACGTGGTGTATCGCCGCCTGGAGGCCCAGGGGCTTGGCGAGTTCTGCCTGGAACTGCATTCGAGCAAGGCCTCCAAGGCCGAGGTGCTCAAGCAGCTGGAGCGCGCCTGGGATACCCGCGACGGCCTCGACGAAGAGGAATGGCTGGTCGAGGCCGCCGAGGTGGAACGCCTGCGCGATCGCCTCAATGCCGTGGTCGAGCGCCTGCATCGGCGCTGGCCCAACGGCCTGACCCTGCAACAGAGCATCGGTCGGGTACTGCGCGACGCCGCCCCCGATACCCCGCGCCTCGCCTGGTCCCAGGCCGACGCCCACGACGCCGAGGGCCTGGCCGAGTTGCGCAACGCCGTGCGGCGCCTGGCCCTGCACGCCGAGACCGGTCGCAGCCTGGCGACGGATTTCGCCCTCCTGCCAGCCCATCCCTGGTCCAACGCCTGGCAGGATGCCCTGGTCAGCGCCGCCGAACGGCTGCGCGAGACCCAGCACACACTCCAACAGTCTCGCCAGCGGCTGCGCGAGGTGCTTGGCCTGCCACTGGCCGAACAGGTCGCGCCCCGGCGCCTGCTGGACTTCGCCGAGCTGCTGCAGAGCGCCGCCGGCCAGGACCTGGGCTTCGCCTTCGGCCACGGTGCCGGCGAGCGCCAGCGTCAGTTCGGCCGCGCCCTGGAGTTGCTGCGCGACTACCAGGCACTGGAGCGCGAGCTGTCGGTGCCCTATGCCGCCGAAGCCTGTCGCCGCGTCGCCCTCACCCAGTTGGAAGGGGCCTGGGACGCCGCCGGGCAGCGCTTCTGGATCTTCGCCAGCCGCGCCCAGCGCCAGGTCACCCAGGACCTCGCCCGCCAGGGCGAAACTCAGGGCCAGCCCGATGTGGCGGCCGACCTACCACGGCTGCGCCGCCAGCGCGCTCTGCTCACCGAACTGGACGAGTTGGCGCCGACCCTGGCCGGCATCGGTGGCTGGCAGGGCGTCACCAGCGACCTGGAGGCCCTGCTCGCCCGCCGCACCCTGGCGGAAAGGCTGAGCGCGGCGCTGCCGACCCTGGCGGAAACCCCCGAACAGCTGCTGGCCCTGCGCCAGGCGGCGGCGCGCCGGTTGCAGCATCCCGAGGACCAGCCGGAAGACACCACCCTGGCCCCGGCCAGCGGTGCCTTCGCCGAGGCCCTCGACGCGGCCGAAGCCGCCCGCCAGGCATTCGCCGCGCAGGCGGGATTGGCCGGTGACACCGCCGCCGAGCTGGTGCGTACCGCTGCCGCGCTGCTGCGTCAGCCGGGTCGCCTCAAGGCCTGGTGCGACTGGCAGCGGGTCCGCGAAGAAGCCGAGGCCCTCGGTCTGGCCACTCTGATCGCGCGCGCCACGGCCGCTTCGGTCGAGGACCTGGCAGCCCTGTTCGAGACCGCCTATGCCCGCTGGTTCGCCGCCACCGCGCTGGACGCCGAGCCGCTGCTGCGCGACTTCGTCCCCGCCGAGCACGAGAGCGATATCCAGGCCTATCGCCGGCTGGACGACCGCCTGCAGACCCTGGCCGTGCGCCATATCCGCGCCCGCCTCTGTGGCGAGCTACCGCCGAAGAACGACGCGGCGCGCCAGGGTGGCGGCTTCGCCGTGCTCAAGCACGAATTGCAGAAGCAGCGCCGGCACAAGCCGCTGCGCCAACTGGCCCTGGAAATGGGCGATGCCCTGGCCCGGCTGGCGCCCTGCATGCTGATGAGTCCGCTGTCCATCGCCCAGTACCTGCCGCCGGACGGTGGCCTGTTCGACCTGGTGATCTTCGACGAAGCCTCGCAGATCGCTCCCTGGGACGCGGTGGGCGCCATCGCCCGCGGCGTGCAGGTGGTGATCGCCGGCGACCCCCGGCAGATGCCGCCGACGCGCTTCTTCGACCGTGCCGCCGGCGAGGACGACACCGCCGAGGACCTGGAAAGCATCCTCGACGAATGCCTGGGCGCCGGCATCTACAGCCACAGCCTCAACTGGCACTACCGCAGTCGCCACGAGAGCCTGATCGCCTTCTCCAACCACCACTACTACGACGGCCAGCTCATCACCTTCCCCGCCCCGGAGATCCGCCCGAGCGCGGTGGAGTGGCGGCGGGTGGACGGCGTCTACGCCAAGGGCAAGGGGCGCCACAATGCCCTGGAAGCCCAGGCCATGGTCGCCGAGGCGGTCAAGCGCCTGCTCGATCCGGCCTTTGCCGGCCTCAGTCTGGGCATCATCACCCTCAACAGTGAACAGCAGCGCCTGGTCACCGACCTGCTCGACCGCGCGCGCCAGCAGCACCCGGAGATCGAGGCGCACTTCGCCGAAGACCTGGCCGAGCCGGTGGTGGTGAAGAACCTGGAAACGGTCCAGGGCGACGAGCGCGACCTGATCATGCTCGGCATCGGCTTCGGTCCCACCGAGCCCGGCGCCAATACGATGTCGATGAACTTCGGTCCCTTGAACAAGGACGGTGGCTGGCGCCGCCTCAACGTCGCCGTGACCCGGGCACGACGGGAGATGCTGGTGTTCTCCTCCTTCGATCCGGGATTGATCGACCTCAACCGCACCAATGCCCGCGCGGTGCGCGATCTCAAGCTGTTCCTGGAATTCGCCCAGCGCGGCCCCCAGGCCCTGGCCGCCGCAGTCAAGGGTTCGCTGGGCGGGCACGATTCGCCCTTCGAGGAAGCCGTGGCCCAGGCGCTGGAGGCCAAGGGCTGGCAGGTGGTGCCGCAGATCGGCGTGTCGCGTTTCCGCATCGACCTGGGCATCGTCCATCCCGATCGCCCGGGCGACTACCTGGTGGGCATCGAATGCGACGGCGCCACCTACCACAGCGCCGCTACCGCCCGTGACCGCGACAAGACCCGCAGCGCCATCCTCCAGGGACTCGGCTGGACGCTCCTGCGCGTCTGGTCCACCGAATGGTGGATCGACCGCGCTGGCGCCACCGAGCGGCTGCACGGGGAGATCGAGAAGCTACTGGAGGCGTCACGGGCGGAGGTTTGAGGTGGCTCCCTATTGGGCTTCGCTACGCTCAACGACAACCTAAGGTGTGGTGCGTAGGTTGAGCGTAGCGAGTCGGATGTCTTGGTGTGTGGTAACCCTCACCACGGCCCTCTCCCCACGGGAGAGGGGGCGGTTGGGTCCGGCGTGGGGGGTGGCTTTTCCCCTGGTATCGCGATGCCAAGGCGTCCGTAGCGTGGAAAACCGCGCCGCGTTTTCCACTGATGAACTGCACCTAGACGTGGATAAGGCTGCGCCGTTATCCACCCTACGCGGCACGCCTGCTTTCGTAGGTTGACGCTGAGGCTCCATCGCCGAAGCCCAACAATTCCAGGCATCAAAGGATGTTCAACGGATACTCGGTGATCAGCCGCGTCTCGGCCACGGTGCCGCCAGTGCTCTGGCTACCCGAATGCCAGGCCTGGCGCAGGCGGAAGCTGAGGTCCTTGGCCGGTCCGCTCTGCAGGACGTACTTGGCCTCCAGGTCGGTCTCGTGCTCCTTCTCGCCATCCCCATAGAGACCGGCATAGGCCGAATCGGCGGCCACGTGGGTGCCGTCGATGCCACTGCCGCGGGTATGCCGCACCATCAGGCTCAGGCCCGGCACGCCGTAGCTTTCCAGGTTCAGGTCGTAGCGCGCCTGCCAGCTGCGCTCGCCCGGGCCGTTGAAGTCGGAGAATTGCATCGAGTTGCCGAGCAGGATGGAATCGCCGAAGGAGCCCGGTACCGGCGCACCGAAGACCGCGTAGTCGAAGGGTTCGTCACCGTGGACGCGCTGGTGGACCAGGGTGAAGGTATGGGCGCCGGTCTGGAAGGCGGCGGCCAGCGACCAGGCGGTGTTGTCGATGCTGCCGGCCTTGGCGCTGCCGGCATCCAGGGTGCGGTAGAGGTTGCCGTCGAAGGTCAGGCTCTGTTCGGCGGCCAGGGGCACCACGTAGTTCAGGTTGCCGTAGTACTGGTCCCAGACATCTTCGAAGTGCCCGGTGTAGAGCGAGGCACTGAGGTGATCGCTGAATTTGTAGACGCCACCGGCGTAGCTCGCGGAGGAGGCTTCGACCCCGGCGTAGCCCGCGTAGATGCCCCCGTCCGAGCTGGTCATGCGTGGCGCCGTGCCGGCGGTGAAATGGCCGCCCTCCAGCAGCAGGTGATCGACCTCCTGGCTCACCAGGCTCCAGCCGCGGGCGGTCTGGGGCAGCAGCCAGTTGCCGCCCGCCGCCAGTACCGGCGCGGTGGGTTGCTGGTCGCCGTACTTGAGCACGGTGTTGGAGACCCGCAGCTTGACCGCCGCCCCGCCCCGGCTGAATTCGTCGCGCTGGCTGCCGTCGCCGTCCACCGGCAGGTTGGGTGTGTTGGCGTGGCCATCGCCGCCATCCAGCTTGAGCCCCAGATAGCCGAAGGCATCCACGCCAACGCCGACGGTGCCCTGGGTGAAGCCCGAGGTGTAGTTGAGCAGGAAGGCCTGGGTCCAGCTACGCGGATCACGGCTGTTGCGCGGTTCGGCGCCATGGCCGTCGCCTTCGTTCTGACGCAGGTAGTAGTAGTTGCGCAGCAGCAGGGTCAGGTCGCCGTCCTCGACGAAGCCCTTGGCGTCGGACTGCTGGCTGGCCAGGGCGGCGCCGGTGAAGAGCAGACCGGGCATACCCAGCAGCCAGGCACCGTGGCGGGCGAAAGGAGCAAACATTGACAGCTTCATGGGCACCTCACTCGCGGGATCTCAGCGTTGAAATCGTTAGGTCACGAACGAGTTTGCCAGCTGTTGCCCTCGCCTACCACTTGGCTGCCCCTGTCATCGTTCAGCAATGTGACTATGCTCCGGTGAAACGTCCTTTCTCGCCTACCGAGACCTGCCATGCCCGCCCAAGCCCCCGTCGTCGATCTCGCCTACCGCCCTCGCCTCGCCGATCTGCGTCCGCTCCTGCCCGAAGCGGCCAGCGGACTGCGTGGCGGTCCAAGAATCACCCCCGCCGCCGACTTGGCGGATCGCCAGGGCTATAGCGCCGATTTCCTCGGTGGCTTCCCCGTCCCCTGGCCCCGGCCGAGCGCGGCCCTGGCCGCCGATGTCTATCCGCTGCCCACCACTGCCGACCGCCTGGACTACACCCATTTTTCCGTGACCCTGTCTCGCAGCCGACGCCTGGCGCTGTGGGTGGGCGTCAACATCGACGGTGACCAACCGGTGGAAGTACCGCGCAGTCGCGATACCTGGGCCTACGACGGCCGGGTGCCGCTGGACGCCCAACTGGGCGACGACCTCTATGCCGACAACCTGCTCGACCGTGGCCATCTGGTGCGCCGCCAGGACCCCAACTGGGGAACCGAGGCCGCCCAGGCCAACCGGGATACCTTCCACTTCACCAACTGCGCACCACAGATGGCTGCCTTCAACCAGAAGACCTGGCTGGAGTTGGAGGACTACATCCTCGACAACACCCAGCGCTGGCAGGCGCGGGTGACGGTGTTCAGCGGACCGGTGTTGCGCGCGGACGACCGCCACTACCGCGAGGTCCAGATTCCCGAAGCCTTCTGGAAGGTGGTGGCCTTTCTCGGCGACGACGGCAAGCCCTCCGCCAGCGCCTACCTGATCGACCAGCGCCGCGAGCTGGACGCCCTGTCCATCGCCTTCGGCCGGCTGCGCACCTACCAGTGCAGCGTGCTGCGCATCCAGCAGTTGACCGACATCGATTTCGGCGCCCTGGCCGACTACGACGGCTTTTCCAACGAAGAGCGCGCCACCGGCAAGCCGGTCGAACGGGCCATCTTCGGCCCGGCCGATATCCGTCTCTAACCGGGTTGGACGCATGGGCGCGGCGCGCTGTTACGCACGCCCAGCAGCGCCAGCAGGATCACCCCGGCCAGATACAGTTCGGCGGCGCCCGCCAGGCCGAGCCGAGGTACCAAGGTGCTGACCGCCAGGGCCGGCAGGCAGAACGCCAGGTAGCTGAGCACATAGAAGGCCGCCAGCAGCCCGGCGCGCTGGTCCGGTTCGGCCAGGGGCAGCAGGCTGCGGGTGGCGCCGAGAAAGCCGCTGCCGAAGCCGACCCCGGTGACCAGGGTCCCCAGGGCGAAGAGCCCGAGCTGGCCGCTGACCACCGCCAGCCAGAGCAATGCCGGCCCCGCTACCAGGGTAACGGCGCCCAGGCGCAGCAGCCGGGCGGGCGGCCAGCCGCGCAGGCCATGCAGACAGGCCGCACCGGTCAGGGTCAGGCCGGCCACCACCCCGCCGCCGACCAGGATCGAGGTGGTACCGGTGGCTGCCTTGATCAGCCCCGGCATCAGCGACAGATAGAAACCGCCCACCGCCCAGACCGCCAGCTCCAGCGGCAGCACCCGCCATAGCATGGCGCGCGCTTGCGGGGGTACCGCCAGCCGCGGACGCAAGGCGGTGAGCAGTCCTGGTCGCGGCGCCAGCGTATCGGGCAGGCGCAGCAGCAACAGGCCTTGCAGTACGAAGAGCAGCAGGAAGAGGCGATAGACCAGTTGCAACGGTGCGGGCGCGAATTCCACCAGTAGGCCACAGCCCAGGGCACCAACGGCCATGCCCAGCAAGGGTGCCAGGCTGTTCAGCCAGGGCCCGCGCTCGCGATCCACGTCGAGCAAGGCGGCGCCCAGGGCGCTGGTGGCGATCCCGGTCGCCAGCCCCTGCACGGCCCGGGCGAGCACCAGGTCCGCTAGACCCTGTGCCTGATGGAACAGCAACATCGACCCGGCTTCCAGCACCAACGCCCCCAGGATCACCGGGCGCCGTCCCAGGTGGTCGGACAGCCGCCCACCCACCAGCAGGGCGGCCAACAGGGTGAAGGCATAGACCGCGAATACCCAGGTCAGCCAGAAGGTCGAGAACCCCCAGGCGTGCTGGTAGCTGGCATAGAGCGGCGTCGGCGCACTGGACGCGGCCAGAAAGGTGAGGAGCAAGGCACCGAGCAAAGTCAGGCGTGCCCCGGAAGACGCTGTCGCTAAAGTCATGGCCTCTGCCTTAAAGCTAATTAATTGCTTTAAAGCCTGAGCCTTTCCGGCAGCAAAAGCAATGCGTTTGCGTTAGGACAGCGGTATCCTGTCGGTATGACCAGCAAGCAAGCCCGCCCCGGCGGCCGCAGCGCCCGCGTTCAGCAAGCCATCCACGACGCCGTCCTGGCGCTGTTGCAGGAACAGCCGCGCGACTCCCTGACCGTTCCCTTGATCGCCGCCCGCGCCGGAGTTACCCCTTCCACGCTCTACCGCCGCTGGGGCAATCTGCCCAGCCTGCTGGCCGACGTCGAGCTGCAGCGCCTGCTTCCGGATCAGCCACCGGAGGATACCGGCAGCCTGAGAGGCGATCTCGAGCGCTGGCTCGAACACTATGTCGACGACATGGCCTCGACGCCTGGCCAGGCCATGCTCAGGGATGCCCTGGCCGCGACCGACCCCGGCTGCGCGGTGCGTTGCACCGAGCCGACCCGGGAGCGCCTGGAACTCATGCTCGAACGTGCCCAGGCGCGGGGCGAGTCAGTGCCTAGCCTGGATACCCTGATGGATGGCCTGGTCGCCCCACTGGTCTATCGGACGCTGTTTCGCGCCGAGCGCCCCGATCACCAACTGTGCCAAAGCCTGCTCGCCCGAGCGTTGCGTCCGGACGACTAACGCCAATCCATATCTAAGAGCCTGTTCAAAATCTGCTGCACGTCGGCCAAACGGCGTTGAAAATGGCTTCGGAATGCTCATTTACCACTCGTAAACTCCGCTTCCTCAGCCATTTTCGCCTTGTTTGGCTCTAGCTCGCGAGATTTTGAACAGGCTCTAAGAAACGACGATGCCCGAGCCTTCCGGTTCGGGCATCGCCTCGCTCGTTCAGCGCGGCTGAAACGCTCGGTTAGACAGCGACCACCTTGTTGGCCGGCTGGGTACGACGACCCAGGGCCCCACCGAGGGCGCCGACGACCCCGCCCACGATCAGGCTGATCAGCAGGATCCAGCTGGCCTGGGAGACCTTGCGAGCGGCCACGTCAGCGGCTTCACGGGCCTTCTGCTCGGCCTGGGCCTTGAGCTCCTGGTACTTGGCATAGGCCTGCTGGTAGGTCTGCTGGGCCTTGTCGACGATGGCATTGGCCTCGGCGTCGCTCTTGCCGGTACGGGCCTTGATCAGATTGACCAGGGCCTGGCGGTCGGCGGCGTTCCAGGCCTGGTCGCCACGCTGCTTCAGGCGATCCAACAGGGCAGTCAGCTGGTCATCGGTCTGCTGGGGGTTGTTGGCACTGTTCTGCGCGGTGTTCTTGGCATCCTGCTCGGCGCCCTGGGCCTGCTGCTGGAGATTCTCCGGCTGCAGTTCCGGCTTGCCGGTCTGGCGCAGCGCGGTTTCCAGCTCGTTCTGCACATCGTTCAGGTCGATGCCCTGCTGGCGCAGTTGATCCTGGACCTGGTTGGTCAGGGCTGGGGCCGCCTGGGAGATGCCGCTGCCGATCATCGACAGGCCACTGCCGGCGACGTTGAGGCCGGTACGCACCACGCCACTCACGGCGCTGGACACCAGATAGACGCTGACCAGGGTCACGCTGGCCCAGACCAGGATGCCGTGCAGGGCGCCTTCGCGCTGGGCCAGGCGGCCGGCGACCCAGGCACCGACGAACACCGAGATGGCGGCGCTGATGCCGACCCAGATACCGGTGCCCTTGCCCAGGCCGTCCAGCGGATTGGCTTCCTGCTGCGGATCGATGGAAGCCGAGCCGATGGCGGTACCCAGCAGGCTGAGTAGCAGCGAAACGGTCAGGGCGATCACCACACCAGCGATGATCGAACTCCAGGAGATACGCTTGAGCAGCGGCGCGGTGGCGGTAGCCGGGGCGACGTAGGCGGCAGAGGGACGGTCGTCATAGGACATGGCAGGTGCTCCATAAGGGACAGGGGAAACTTATTGTGGTAACGGATGGAGTCCGTCCCTTCCACTCAAGTTCCCACAACAGCACCCCAGAGCCGTTGCCAGGCCTTTTCAGTTGCCCAGCAGGATATCCAGCAGCAGTTTCACGTTCAGCACCACGATCAGGCCGGCCACCGCCCAGGCCAGCACCGCGGTGATCCGGCCGATGACGAAGGAGCCCATCAGTTGGCGATCCGACACGAAGCGCACCAGCGGAATCACCGCGAAGGGCAACTGCATGGACAGCACCACCTGGCTCAGCACCAGCAGCTTGGCCGTGCCGCTTTCTCCATAGAGGCCGGTCACCACCACCACCGGGATGACGGCGATGCCGCGGGTGATCAGCCGTCGTGCCCAATCCGGGATGCGCAGCGAGAGGAAGCCTTCCATGACGATCTGCCCGGCCAGGGTCGCGGTGACGGTGGAATTGATGCCCGAGGCCAGCAGCGCCACGGCGAACAGCAGCGAGGCGATGCCGACGCCCAGCATCGGCGACAACAGGTGGTAGGCGTCCTGGATCTCGGCCACATCGGTCCGGCCGGCGCTGTGGAACACCGCCGCCGCGGTGATGAGGATGGCGGCGTTGACGAACAGCGCCAGCATCAGCGCCAGGGTGCTGTCGGCGACCGCCCAGCGCAGCCCCATGCGGCGGCCCTCCTCGGTACGCGGATAGGCGCGGGTCTGCACGATGGAGGAATGCAGGTAGAGGTTGTGAGGCATCACCGTGGCGCCGATGATGCCGATGGCCAGGTACAGCGCGGCCGGGTTGGTGACGATCTCCGCCTTGGGCAGGAAGCCGTCGAGCACCGCGGCGAGGGGCGGCTGGGCCAGCGCCATCTGGACGCCGAAGCAGACGAAGATCAGCGTCAGCAGGGCGATGACGAAGGCTTCCAGCCAACGGAAGCCACGATTCATCAGCAGCAGGATGAGGAAGACGTCCAGCGCGGTGAGGATGGCGCCCCACATCAGCGGGATGCCGAACAGCAGGTTGAGGGCGATGGCGGTGCCGATCACCTCGGCCAGGTCGCAGGCGATGATGGCGATCTCGCAGGCGATCCACAGCAGCAGGCTCACTGGCCGCGAATAGCGGGCCCGGCAGGCCTGGGCCAGGTCCAGCCCGGTGGCGATGCCCAGGCGCGCGGCCAGGGCCTGCAGCAGGATGGCCATCAGGTTGGAGAGCAGGATCACCGACAGCAGCAGGTAGCCGAATTGCGCGCCGCCGGCCAGGTCCGTGGCCCAGTTGCCCGGGTCCATGTAGCCCACCGAAATCATGTAGCCCGGCCCGAGGAAGGCCAGCAGCCGGCGGAACCAGGAGCCATCCTTGGGCACCGGCACGCTGGCATTCATCCGCCCCAGACTGGGTCGGGTGGGAGCGGAAGGCTCCTGCCAGGCGGGCTCGACGTAGCGGGCGGATTCTTTCATGTCTGGCTCGTGCGGCAACAGGTAACTACCCTTTGGAGAATTTAGCCTAGGCTAAAATTCACACATCCAGCAATAAAAAATCTCTATCTCGTCTCTCCATAACGCCCATTGGTAAAGGAAACTTTGGTATTCGCCCGCAACTCGGTCAAAATGGCGCCCGAACGGCCCGTCGGGTCGCACTGCTCTTGCGGAGAAGGTCATTCAGGTGGGCAACATGACTAAGGACGACGAACTGCTGAATCGGTTGGTCGATCCATCCATTCACATGGAAGGTTTTCAACAGGTCCGCGAGGCGCATCGCCAGGAGCTGATCGAAGACTACGTCGAGCTCATCTCGGACCTCATCCGTGACGGTGGCGAAGCGCGCCAGGTCGACATCGCCGCGCGCATCGGCGTGGCCCAACCGACCGTGGCCAAGATGCTCAAGCGCCTGGCCACCGCCGGCCTGATCGTGCAGCGGCCCTATCGTGGCGTCTTCCTCACCCCCGAAGGCGAGGCCCTGGCCGAAGCCAGCCGGGCGCGCCACCACGTGGTGGAGACCTTCCTGCTGAGCCTCGGCGTCGACGCCGATACCGCCCGGCGCGATGCCGAGGGCATGGAACACCACGTCAGCGAAGCCACCCTGGCCGCCTTCCGCCGCTTCATCGCCAGCCAGCAGGGCTGAGCCGCCAAGACCACGGTCGGAAGTCGCTCCACTCCCCCTTAAGAAAATCCCGGCGCCGTCGAAGTAGTGGAAGTCTTACCTTTCCTTCTGTCGGTGCCCTGCCATGTTCAATCGCCACCTCAAGACCGAGCTCGCCCAACTGCGCGCCGAGGTCGCCGAATTGCATCAGTTGCACGCCGGCTTCGAAAGCCAGGCGCTCAGCCTCACCCTGGATGGTCAGGGCAACGTCGAACGCGTCAACGAACGCTTCTGCCGGGAACTGGGCTATCGCCCCGAAGCCCTCACCGGACGGCCGCTGGATGACTTCATCCCCGCTTACGTGAAGCAGTTGCCCTGCTACCGCGACCTCAAGAACGCCCTCAACCACGGCACCCAGACCAGCGGCATGTACCGCCTGCTGCGGGCCAACGGCGAAGAGGCCTGGCTCTATGCGACCTGGCAGCCGCTGCGCGATGCCCAGGGCCGCATCCACAAGACCATCTGCTACGCCAACGACCGCACCGAACAGGTGGAAACCGCCACCGAGCACGCCGGCCTGATCAACGCCCTGCTGCGCTCCACCGCGGTCATCGAATTCAACCTGGCCGGCGAGGTGCTCACCGCCAACGACCGCTTCCTGCAAGGCATGGGCTATTCCCTGGCGCAGATCCAGGGCAAGCACCACCGGATGTTCTGCACCAGCGAGGAAGCCCATTCCGCCGAGTACCAGGCGTTCTGGGCGCGGCTGAACCGGGGTGAATTCATCGCCAGCCGCTTCAAACGCCTCGACAGCCATGGCCGCACGGTCTGGCTGGAAGCCTCCTACAATCCGGTGCTCAATACCCGCGGCGAGCTGTACAAGGTGGTCAAGTTCGCCACCGTCATCACCGAGCAGGTCGAGCAGGAGCAGGCCGTGGCCGAGGCCGCCAAGGTGGCCTTCGACATCTCCCAGCAGACCGACGAGAGTGCCCGCCAGGGCGCCGAGGTGGTACAGGACACCGTGGCGGTGATGCGCAAGATCGCCGAAGAGCTGCAGGTGGCCTCCAACGGCATTGAGGCCCTCGGCGAGCAGTCGCTGGTGATCAGCACCATCGTCAAGACCATCAGCGGCATCGCCGAACAGACCAACCTGCTGGCGCTCAACGCCGCCATCGAGGCCGCCCGGGCCGGCGAACAGGGCCGTGGCTTCGCCGTGGTGGCCGACGAGGTGCGCCAACTGGCCGGCCGCACCAGCAAGGCCACCGAGGAAATCGTCGGGGTGGTGCAGCAGAACCAGCAGCTGGCGCAGACCGCCGTGGCCAACATGGCGGCGAGCAAGCACCAAGCGGAACAGGGGCTGCAACTGGCCAACGCCGCCGGCAGCCGTATCACCGAGATCCAGGACGGCGCCCAGCGCGTGGTCGGTGCCGTGGGCCAGTTCGCCCGTCGGCTGAACTGAGTCCGACGCCCAGCGGCGGTGGCGGCTCCCCCCGCCCCGCCTTCAGTTACGAAATCTCTGAAGTAAGTTTTTGCCGCCGCCTATTCAATGGCGGTCCCGCCCCCCGCAGAATCGCTCACGGCACCTAGCCACTAGAGCTGCGGCCTCCGCTGTCCCTTGCAACTGCCCCATTCGATCCCGCCACCTGGGAGGCCGTTGCCCGCATGAAACTTGACCTCTTCCGCAGCCTCTGGGGCCACGCCGAACAGCGTGACCGCGCCTGCCGCGAAGCCCGCGCCGCCGGCTTTACCGGCATCGAGGCGCGGTTGCCGCAGACCTCGGCCGAACGCCACGCGCTGCGCACCCTCCTCGCCGGCGAAGACCTGGCCTACATCGCCATCCTCTTCACCGGCGGTGGCGTGCTGCCCGACCAGGGCCTGACCCCGGCCGAGCACCTGCGCGACCTGGACCGCCAGCTCGACCAATCCGCCGAACTCGAACCGCGCTTCGTCAACGTGCTGGCCGGCAACGATCGCTGGTCCACCGCGCAGCAACTGGACTTCCTCGGCCAGGCCCAGGAAATCGCCCGGCGCGGTGGTCACCTGTGCAGCTTCGAGACCCACCGCGCACGTTGCCTGGCCACCCCCTGGGTCACCCTGGAGATCGCGCGCCAACTGCCGGAGCTGCTGTTCACCACCGACATCAGCCACTGGGTGGTGGGCTGCGAACGGCTACTGGACGATCCCACCGACGACCTCGCCGACTTCATCAGCCGGGTCCACCACATCCAGGCCCGGGTCGGCTACGACCAGGGCCCCCAGGTGCCCCACCCCGCCGCGCCGGAATACGCCCGCGAGCTGGCCTTCCACCAGCGCCACTGGGAAGCGGTGTGGCGGAGCCAGCGCGAGCGCGGCTATCCGGTCACCACCCTCACCCCCGAATTCGGCCCCGACGGCTACACCTTCCGCCTGCCCTTCACCGGCATGCCCATCGCCGATCTCTGGGACCTCAACCGCTGGATGGCCGACACCCAGCGCGAACACTTCCTGCGCTTTCTCCACCACGCCTAAGGAGCCCACCATGCCAGACGTCCAAGACGCCGCCTTCCAGACCATCCCCGTGGTGGACATCGCCGGCCTGTTCAGCACCGACCTGGCCGAGCGCCAGGCCGTCGCCGCCGAGCTGGGCCAGGCCGCCCGCGAAGTGGGCTTTCTCTACATCCGCAACCACGGCCTCGACCCGGAGCTGATCGACGGCCTGCGCCAGGCGGCGCGGGACTACTTCGCCCAGCCGCTGGCGGCCAAGATGGACCACTACATCGGCAGCTCGGCGTCGCACAAGGGCTTCGTGCCCGAGGGCGAGGAGATCTACGGCACTGGCAAGCCCGACCACAAGGAAGCCTTCGACGTCGGCTTCGAGGTGGCGGCGGACGATCCGCTGGTGCTGGCCGGCACCCCGCTGCTGGGCCCCAACGCCTGGCCGACCCTGCCTGGCTTCCGCGAGAGTGTCCAGGCCTACTACGCGGCGGCCTTCGCCCTCGGCCGCCAGCTGTTCCGCGGCTTCGCCCTGGCGCTGGACCTGCCGGAAGACACCTTCGACCCCCTGGTCAGCCGGCCGCCGTCCAAGCTGCGGCTGATCCACTATCCCTTCGACGCCAGCGCCGAGGATGCCCCCGGCATCGGTGCCCACACCGACTACGAGTGCTTCACCATCCTGCTGGCCGACCAGCCGGGCCTGGAGGTGATGAACGAAGCCGGCCAGTGGATCGACGCCCCGCCGCTGGACGGCGCCCTGGTGGTGAACATCGGCGACATGCTGGAGGTGATGACCGCCGGCGCCTTCGTCGCCACCGCGCACCGGGTGCGCAAGGTCAAGGCCGAGCGCTACTCCTTCCCGCTGTTCTACGCCTGCGACTACCACACCCGCATCGCCCCGCTGCCGCAGTTCGCCGCGGGTGCCGCGGGCTACGAGGCCCTGGCCATCGGCGAGCACATGTGGAGCCAGGCGCTGCAGACCTACCGCTACCTGCGCGCCAAGGTCGCCGCCGGCGAGCTGGCCCTGCCGGAACGGGCGCGCAAGACGTCCAGCTTCGGCCACCTGAAGAATCACGCCTGACCATAACGACAACCACCGGAGCATCCCCATGAATATCCTGCGCAAAACCCTGAGCGTCATCCTGTTGGGCAGCCTGGCCTGCGCGGCCCAGGCCGAGGTCAAGACCGTCACCCCCGGCGTGCTGAAGGTCGGCATGGACATCACCTATCCGCCCTTCGAATCCTTCGACGGCGACAAGGTGGTGGGCTCCGATCCGGACTTCGCCACTGACCTGGCCAAGCAGCTGGGACTCAAGGCCGACTTCGTCAACACCGAGTTCGCCGGGCTGATCCTGGGCCTGAAGTCCAACCACTTCGATACGGTGATCTCGGGCATGTACATCACTCCGGAACGCACCGCCCAGGCCCTGGCGATCCCCTATGCGCGGACCGGCGCGGCCATCATGACCAAGGCCGGCGGCGCCCAGGCGCCCAAGGTGCCGGAAGACCTCTGCGGCCTGAAGGTCGGCCTGCAGCGCGGCACCACCTGGGTCGGCAAGCTGCAGAAGCTTTCCGCCGACACCTGCGTGCCCCAGGGCAAGGGCGCCATCGCCGTGAGCGAGTTCCCCTCCGCGCCGGAAGCCACCCAGGCCATGCTGGCCGGCAACGTGGATGCGCAAATGGAGATCGGCGGCGCCGCCAGCCAGATCGTCGAGCGCTCCCGCGGCCGGGTGCGCATCACCTCGCCGGAGCTGGTGTACAAGGAGACCCTCGGCATCTACCTGCGCAAGGACAACGAGGCCCTGAAGCAGGCCCTCGAGGAAGCCTTCGCCAAGGTCCGGGCCTCCGGCGACTACGCTGCCCTGCTGAAGAAGTACAACCTGGAAGACGCCCCGGCGAACTGAGCGAGGAGCCGAGCCGCCGCGGCCCCTGCCGTGGCGGCGACGCCTGGTGATCCCCATGCAATTCGATTGGCCCTACTTCTTCTCGTTGTTCTCCCTGCCGGCCTTCTGGAAGGCCTGCGTCACCGTGGTCCAGCTCAGCGGTCTGGCCTGGCTGATCGGGCTGGCGCTGGGCTTCCTGGTGGCCTCGGCGCGGCTGCACGGACCGGCCTGGCTACGCTGGCCCCTGGGCGGCTACATCTGGTTCTTCCGCAGCGTGCCCCTGCTGATGCTGGTGGTGTTCGTCTACAACCTGCCGCAGCTCCTGCCCATGAGCGGCCCGCTGCTGTCGAATCCCTTCATCTCCGGCCTGCTGGCCCTGGTGCTCACCGAAACCGCCTACATGGCCGAGATCCATCGCGGCGGCCTGCTGGCCGTGGCCAAGGGACAACGCGAAGCCGGGCGCGCCCTGGCCCTGGGGACGCTGAACATCCAGCGGTTGATCGTCATCCCCCAGGCCCTGCGCATCGCCCTGCCCACCCTGATCAACGAATACATCACCGTGGTCAAGCTGACCTCGCTGATCTCGGTGATCTCCCTGACCGAGATCCTCAAGGTCGGCCAGCAACTCTATGCCGCCAACTTCCTGGTGCTGGAGACCCTGGCCGCGGTGGCCGTCTACTACGTGCTCATCGTCACCCTGTTCGGCTGGCTGCTGCAGGCGCTGGAACGCTACCTGGACCTCGGCCGGCGCCGCCCGGGTACCCTCGACGGCCCCGCCGAAGCCGCCCTGAGGGCCGGCTTGCCCAAGGATGCCGGCCCACGCTTCCCCGCCCCCCGCCCGGGCGATCCGCCGGTGCTGGAGCTGCGCGGCGTGCGCAAGCGCTACGGCGCCCAGGAGGTGCTCAAGGGCATCGACCTCAAGGTCGGCCGGGGCGAGGTGCTGGCGCTGATCGGCCCCTCGGGCTCGGGCAAGACCTCGCTGATCCGCACCCTCAACGGCCTGGAAAGCCTGGATGACGGCGAGATACTGCTGTTCGGCGAAGGCTTCATCCGCGCCGGCGAGCGCACGCCCCGGCGGCGGCTGCGCGAAGGGCTGCGGCACCTGGGCATGGTGTTCCAGGGCTTCAACCTCTTTCCACACCTGACCCTGCTGGGCAACGTCACCCTGGCGCCACGCCAGCAGCGCGACGCCCAGGCGGGCGAACTACGCCAGCGCGCCCTGGCGCTGCTGGACAAGGTCGGCCTGCTGGCCCATACCCACAAGTATCCGCACCAGCTCTCCGGCGGCCAGCAGCAGCGGGTCGCCATCGCCCGCGCCCTGGCCATGGCGCCGGACATCATGCTGTTCGACGAACCCACCTCGGCCCTGGACCCGGAGCTGGTGGGCGAGGTGCTCAAGGTGATCCGCACCCTGGCCGACGAAGGCATGACCCTACTGATCGTCACCCACGAGATGGACTTCGCCCTGTCCATCGCCGACCGGGTGATCTTCATGGAAAACGGCGTAATCCACACCGACGCCACGCCCGAGGCGATCCGTCAGGGCCACTGCGATCCGCGCATCCGCCAGTTCATGGGCCTGACCGCCCCGGCCACCGAGACGCTCGTCACCGAGGAGATCCCGACATGAGCCTCCCCGAGCTGCGTCCCGGCGAATGGCAGGCGCGCTGCGAACTGGCCGCGCTGTACCGGCTGATCGCCCACTACCGCATGACCGACCTGATCGACACCCACATCACCCTGCGCCTGCCGGGGACGAGCGACCTCTTCCTGATCAACCGCTACGGGGTGCCCTTCGAACGCATGACCGCCAGCGACCTGGCCCTGATCGACCTGGATGGCCAGGCGCAGCCCGGGCCCTTCGGCGACCAGTTGGTCAACGTCGCCGGCTTCGTCATCCACTCGGCGATCCACGCCGCCCGCCCGGACCTGCACTGCGTGATCCATACCCACACCGCGGCCGGCATGGCGGTGGCCGCCCAGCGCGACGGCCTGCTGCCGCTCACCCAGCATGCCCTGAAGTTCTATGGCCACCTGGCCTACCACACCTACGAGGGCATCGCCCTGTCGCTGGACGAACGCGCCCGTCTGGTCGCCGATCTGGGCCCGCACAAGGCGATGATCCTACGCAATCACGGCCTGCTGGTGGGCGGCGCCACCCCGGCGGAAGCCTTCCACGAGATCTATTTCCTGGAGCGCGCCTGCCAGGCCCAGGTCCAGGCCCTGGCCGGCGGGGTGCCGCTGCACCATCCCAGCGAAGCCGTCTGCCGGCACACCGCCGCGCAATTCCAGGCCGATGGCGCCGAGGGCCTGATCGACCTGGCCTGGCAGGCGGCGCTGTCGCTGATCGAGGACCAGCGCCCCGACTGGTGTCGCTAGCCCACCACCGCGTGCCGTCGTCCCAGCAGTCCCACGGCCGCCAGGGTCACCCCCAGGCTGACCAGCAGGCACAAGGCGAGTAGGCCGCGAGCGCCCCAGTGTTCCCGGGCCAGGGCGTAGCACCAGGGCGCCGCCGCCGAGAGCAGGAAGCTCGGCGCCAGGAGCTTGCCGGTCAGCCGGGCATAGAGGGCCCGGTCGAACAACTCCAGCGGCAGGCTGGCGCGCAGCACCGCCACCAGGCCATTGAGGGCGCCGTAGAGAAAGACGAAACCGGCAGTGAGGCCGAGATGGCCTTCGCTCGCCAGGGCCAGGGCGAAGCTGAGCGGCAATCCCAGGCCCAGCAACAGATTGAGTTGACGCGCCGCCAGCCGCTGCCCGGAGGCCAGCTCCGCCAGCCGCGCGCAGACCTGGCCGATGCCCCAGAGCGCCGCCACCCCCACCGGCACGCCGCGCTCGGCCAGCAGCGCCGGCAGATGGGCCGATAAGCCCGCCGACAGAAAACCGATCAGCGCCATACCCGTGGCGAACAGCACCCCCGCCAAGCGTGGCGAGGCGTCGCCCGTCAACGCGGGCAGCGCGGCACTGGGCAGTCGCCCGCGCACATTGGGCAGCGGCAGCAGGAGCACCAGACCAGCCAGGGCGATACCGGCGTAGACCACCAGCCCCAGACGCCAACCCAGGGTCTCCAACAGCCAGTGCCCCAGTGGCCAGAACACCGCCGAGGCCAGGCCACCGAGCAGGGTGATGCGTACCATCACCGCCCGTGAGCGCTCACCGGCCAACCGCGCCAGGGTAGCGAAGGCGGCGTCGTAGAGCGACAGCCGCATGCCCACGCCCAGGACCACCCAGGCCAGATAGAAGAGCGGCGCCGAGTGCGCGGCGGCCAGCCCCAGGCAGCCCAGGGCATCCAGCACCAGGCCGAGCTGCAGGGTCCGGCAACCACCCAACCGCTCGATCAGCGCACCACTGAAAGGCGAGACCAAGCCCATGGTCAGCATCGCCAGGGAGAAGCCGCCGTAGACCCAGCGTGCGTCCCAACCCAGCCCCGCCGCCATCGCCGGTCCGTACACGCCCGGCAGGTAGAAGGCCAGCCCCCAGGCCAGCAGCTGCATCAGGCCCAGCTGCCAGATGGCGCGGTCGCTCGGCATCGGCGTCATCAGCGGCTGCCCGGCGTGCGATCACCCTCGCCCAGGCTGAGCTGCATCAGCACCGAATCGAGCCAGCGGCCGTGCTTGAAGCCCACCGCCTCGAAGGTACCCACCGCGCGAAAGCCGAGGCGGCGGTGCAAGGCGATGGACGCCTGGTTGGCGCTGTCGCCGATCACCGCCACCAGCTGCCGAAAGCCCGCTGCCGTGCAGCCTTCGATCACCTGCGCCAGCAATCTCTGGCCGATGCCCTGCCCACCCAGGCCGTCACGCACGTACACCGAATCTTCCGCCGTGTGGCGATAGGCCGGGCGCGGTCGATAGAGCGTGGCACAGGCATAGCCCACCACCTCGCCGTCCAGCACCGCCACCCGGTAGGGCAACCCGGCCGCGCGCACGGCGGCCAGGCGCCGGCCCAGTTCCGCCGCGTCGGGTGGCTCCACCTCGAAGCTCGCCGAGCCGTGCAGCACGTGGGGGGCGTAGATGGCCTGGATGGCGGGGAGATCGGCGGGGGTGGCGTCGCGCAGTTGCAGAGCGGTGTTCACGAAGGTTGTCCATCCAGGGAGTCGAAGAGGCGATCATGCCGGGACGAGTAGCCAAAGATAAAGCTATGCTCCGTTATCCCTCGTATAAGTGAAACCTTGGCATGGCCGAGCTCAATCTCACTCAGTTGCAGACCTTCGTCCAGGTGGTCGCCACCGGCAGCTTTTCCGCCGCGGCTGATCGCCTGGGGCTGAGCCAGCCGGCGGTGAGCCTGCAGATCCGCCAGCTGGAACGGCGGCTCGGCCTCAAGCTGCTGGAGCGTCTCGGCCGCAGCCTCAAGCCCACCGCCGCCGGTACCATCCTGCTGGACCATGCCGAGCGCATCCAGGGCACCGTGGACCAGGCGCTGCAGGCCCTGGCCAGCCACGGCGAGACCATCACCGGACGGGTCGCCATCGGTACCGGGGCCACCGCCTGCATCCATCTATTGCCGCCACTGCTGGGCCAGTTGCGCCAGCGCTTCCCCCAGCTGGACGTGCGCGTCAGCACCGGCAACACCCTGGATGTGCTGCGCGCGGTGGAAGACAACCGCCTCGACCTGGGCCTGGTCACCCTGCCCGCCAGCGGCCGCAACCTCCAGGTGGAGTCGCTGCTGGACGACGTCTTCGTCGCCCTGCTGCCACCGGCCAGCCCCCTGCCGCAGCGCCCCCTCGCCCCGCAGGACCTGGCCGAGACGCCGCTGCTGGCCTTCGAGACCGGCAGCAGCACCCGCTTATTGATCGATGACTGGTTCCGCCGCGCCGGCCAGGCCAGCCGCCCGGTGATGGAGCTGGGCAGCATCGAGGCGCTCAAGGAACTGGTGGCCGCCGGCCTCGGCTACAGCCTGGTGCCGGGCATCGCCGTGGCCACCGAGCATCATCGCCACGGCCTGCGCGTCCAGCCCGTGGCACCGCCGCTGACCCGCACCCTCGCCCTGGTGCTGCGCCGCGACAAACCCCTGAGCCGTGCCCTGCAGCAGGTGCTGGAGGCCCTGCGCCAACTGCGCAACTGAGCGGGGCTCGACCGGGAACCAACGCTGCGGTATCTTTCGATGATTCAACGATCCTTGTATTATCGAATCATGCACGAAGCCCTCGCCGTATCCGCCCTCGCCGCCCTCGCCCACACCCAGCGCCTGCGGGTCTTTCGCGCCCTGGTGGTCGCCGGGGTGGATGGCCTCACGCCCAGCCAGTTGGCCGACCAGCTCGGGGTCGCGCGCAGCAACCTGTCCTTCCACCTCAAGGAGCTGGCCACGGCCGGTCTCGTCAGCGTGGAGCAACAGGGGCGCAACCTGATCTATCGCGCGGCCTATGACCAGATGAACGCGCTGCTCGGCTATCTCACCGAACATTGCTGCGCCGGCGCCGACTGCGCGGTCCGCGACACCGCGCGTTGCTGCTGATCCCCTTCGACCGCTGCCTACCGAATCCACCGCCAGGCCCATCATGAACAGTCCGTCCGCCTGCCCACCGGCAGCTCCCCACCTGAACACCTTCGAGCGCTACCTCAGCCTCTGGGTCGCGCTCTGCATCCTGGCCGGCATCGCCCTCGGGCAGTTGGCGCCAGGCCTCTTCCGCGCCATCGGTCGGCTCGAAGTGGCTCAGGTCAACCTGCCGGTCGGGCTGCTGATCTGGATCATGATCGTGCCCATGCTGCTCAAGGTGGACTTCGGCGCCCTGGGCCAGGTCCGCCGGCACTGGCGCGGGATCGGCGTCACCCTCTTCGTCAACTGGGCGGTCAAGCCCTTCTCCATGGCGCTGCTGGCCTGGCTGTTCGTGCGCCAGCTCTTCGCCGCCTGGCTGCCGGCGGACCAACTGGACAGCTACATCGCCGGCCTCATCCTCCTGGCAGCGGCGCCCTGCACCGCCATGGTCTTCGTCTGGAGTCGTCTCACCCAGGGCGACCCGCTGTTCACCCTGTCGCAGGTCGCCCTGAACGACACCCTCATGGTGTTCGCCTTCGCCCCCATCGTCGGCCTGCTGCTGGGGCTGTCGTCGATCGCGGTACCCTGGGCCACCCTGCTGCTCTCGGTGGTCCTCTACCTGGTGCTGCCGGTGCTCCTCGCCCAGCTCTGGCGCCGCGCCCTGCTGCGCCGGGGCCAGGCCACCTTCGAGCGCACCCTGGCGCGCCTGGGCCCGCTCTCCATGGCGGCGCTGCTCGCCACCCTGGTGCTGCTGTTCGCCTTCCAGGGCGAGGCCATCCTGGCCCAGCCGCTGGTCATCGCCCTGTTGGCGGTGCCCATCCTGATCCAGGTGCTGTTCAATTCGGCGCTGGCCTACTGGCTGAATCGGCTGGTGGGCGAGGCGCACAGCGTCGCCTGCCCCTCGGCGCTGATCGGCGCCAGCAACTTCTTCGAACTGGCCGTGGCCGCCGCCATCAGCCTGTTCGGCTTCCACTCCGGCGCCGCCCTGGCTACCGTGGTGGGCGTCCTCATCGAGGTACCGCTGATGCTGCTGGTCGTGCGCCTGGTGAACGGCTCGCGCGCCTGGTACGAAGGCGGAGCTCCCTCCTCTCGTCGAGACCGGTCATGACCAGCGCCATCACGATCTACCACAACCCCGCCTGCGGCACCTCGCGCAACGTGCTGGGCCTGATCCGCAACAGCGGCGTCGAGCCCGAGATCATCCACTACCTGGAGACCCCACCCGACCGGGCGCAGCTGGAACGGCTGATCGTCGCCCTGGGCATTCCGCTGCGCGACCTGCTGCGGCAGAAGGGCACGCCCTATGCCGAGCTGGGGCTGGACGATCCGCACCTGAGCGATGCCGAGCTGATCGCCGCCATGCTGCGCCATCCCATCCTGATCAACAGACCCATCGTGGTGACGCCCTTGGGCACCCGACTCTGCCGTCCTTCGGAGCAGGTACTGGAGATCCTGCCCGATCCGCAGCGCGGCCCCTTCGTCAAGGAAGACGGCGAAGTGGTGGTACCTCCCGTGACGCCGCATAGCTGAGCCGGGCCGCCATGCAGCAGGCCCCTCGCGACCACGGCAGCCCCTGGCAGGTCTTCCTGATCTTCCTGCGCCTGGGCTGCACCAGCTTCGGTGGCCCCATCGCCCACCTCGGCTACTTCCGCCAGGCGTTCGTCGTCCGCCGCCGCTGGCTGGACGAGGCGGCCTATGCCGAGCTGGTCGCCCTCTGCCAACTGCTGCCCGGCCCCACCAGCAGCCAGGTCGGCATGGCCCTGGGCCTGGGCCGTGCCGGGGGCTGGGGCCTGCTGGCGGCCTGGCTCGGCTTCACCCTGCCCTCCGCGCTGCTGCTGATCGGCTGCGCCCTGGGGCTGGCGCGGTATCCACAACTGGCCGACTCGGGCGTCGTCCACGGCCTCAAGGTGTTCGCCGTGGCGGTGGTGGCCCAGGCGGTATGGAGTATGGGGCGGTCGCTGTGCCCGGATGCCCGGCGCCGCGCCCTGGCGCTGATGGTCGCCGGCCTGATGCTCGGGCTGCCCGGGGTGGCCGGACAGCTGCTGGGGCTGACCCTGGCCGCCCTGGTCGGGCGCTTCCTGCTGGCGGCGCCGACCACCCCGCCGGGCCTGGGCCAGAGCCCTGGCCTGTCCCGCCATTACGGCGGCCTGGCCCTGGTGCTCTTCGCGCTGCCGCTGCTGCTTCTGCCGCTGTGGACGGCGCTCACCGACGCGCCTGGGCTCTCTTTGGCAGAAGGCGTCTACCGCGCCGGCGCCCTGGTGTTCGGTGGCGGCCACGTGGTGCTGCCGCTGCTGCAGGCAGTGGTGGTGCCCAACGGCCTGGTCAGCGATGCCCAGGTGCTGGCCGGCTACGGCCTCGCCCAGGCAGTGCCCGGCCCGCTGTTCACCTTCGCCGCCTACCTCGGCGCCTTGGTCCCCAGCGCGCTGCCGGCGTGGCTGAACGGCCTGGTCTGGACGGCACTGATCTTCCTGCCCGGCGCCCTCGTCCTGCTGGCGACCCTGCCGTTCTGGCAGACCCTGCGCCGGCACCAAGGCTGGCAGCGCGCCCTCGCCGGACTCAACGCCGGCGTCGTCGGCCTGCTGCTCGCCGCCCTCTACGATCCGGTCTGGACCGGTGCCATCCACGGCCCCGTCGACCTGCTGCTGGCCCTGATCGCCCTGGCGCTGCTGCTGAGCACGAAGGGGTCGCCCCTGGTGGTTGCGCTCTTCGTCGTATTCGCCAGCGCCCTGCTGAACTTTTAGCAAACGACCGTTTGGCGGCGTGCCACTAGTGGCCCGATGAAATTGCGGAATGGTTCGCGGTGGGCCTGTGCAAAGGTAGGCAATGTCAGCGCGACGTTCGGCTGCCAAGACGCCTCGCGGTGTGCGAGCCGTCCAGCGAGCGCTCGGCCTGCATGCATTAAGGATGACCGTCATGACCTACAAGAAATACGCGCTGGACTCCGATCACCCCCTCTTCGCCCAAACCCTCGCTGCCGCCCCGACGTTCGCCAGGGCTCCCCTGGCCGCCACGCCCGCCCAGCCTGCCGGCACCTTCGATGGCGTCACCTACTACGCCTTCCAGAGCAAGCCCAGTCTCACCCTCGACATCAACGCCACCCCCGAGTACGTCGGCTTCGCCAAGACCTTCGATGCCCAGGGCCCGCACTATGCGGCCGCCTCGACCCTCAACGAACTCGTCCTGACCGGCCACTTCGAACACCAGCTCACCCGCCTCGATGGCCACACCCGCGGCGCCACCGCCAGCGACCAGACCCTCGACTCGAGCATCAGCAAGCTCACCGTCAGCCTTACCGACACCGCGGACAACCAATTCCACGAAGGTGACCTCATCACCCTGGACAACTTCGATGGCCTGCAGACCTTCGATGGCTCCAAGTCCACCGTCGGCCTGTCCATCGACTTCATCAACGACTACACCCACGACGTCAGCTATGCCAGCCAGAGTGCCTTCCTCAAGAGCGTGACCACCGGCAGCGGCAAGGATCTGGTGAGCGTCAGCACCATCGCCGCCCCGGAGCTGGACAGCGTCGCCTCGCTGGCCCATTCCCGGGTCAAGACCATCACGGTCGACAGCGGCGCCAACAACGACCAAGTCGCCGCACACATCCAGCAGGCCGATGTCACCATCAATGCCGGCTCCGGCAACGACTTCGTCGACCTACTGTTCACCAAAGGCGTGGCCGCCCACAACGCCAACCTGAGCGGTAGCTTCGGTCACGGGGCCACCGTCACCCTGGGCGAGGGTCGCGATTACCTCACCGTCGTCGACCCCAACCTGGTCAACTTCGATGGCAGCAGCAGCGCCGCCGCCAACCGTTCGCTGGCGGCCAACCATGTGACGGTCACCGACTTCAAGGCCAGCGATGACAGCATCACCTTCGGCTTCGCGGTATACGACGAAAAAGCCGTGGTCACCGTCCAGGACGCTGCCCTGGCCAAGACGACCAGCCTGTTCGCCGCGCTCAACACCGTGAGCCAGTCCACCACCGGCCTGGTCAACGCCGCCGTCTTCCACTACGGCCAAGACACCTATGTCTTCCGCGACGCCGGCACCGAAGGCCAGGTCGACAACCAGGACTCCCTGATCCAGCTGGTGGGCATCCACAACCTCGACGACGTGGCCGGTACCGTCTCGGCCCGCGAGCGCTATGAGCCGGGCGGAACGCTCGGCTGGGGTTGATCCGCGCTGACACCGCCTGGGCCGCCCGACCCGTCGTCCCGGATGACGGGTCGGGCGGCTGCTTCTGTACGCTACTCGTGTGGCGTGCCGAAGAAGCCGGGCACTCGCGGCAAGGACCCGGGGTCTCTCTAGAGATACTCCTTCGACTTCGAGGAACGCGCGATGAAGATCCTGATGGTCCTGACCTCCCACGACCAGCTCGGCGACACCGGCAAGAAAACCGGTTTCTGGCTGGAAGAATTCGCTGCCCCCTACTACGTCTTCAAGGACGCCGGCGCCCAGATCACCCTGGCCTCACCCGCTGGTGGCCAACCGCCCCTGGACCCCAAGAGCGACGCTCCCGACGCCCAGACCGAGTCCACCGAACGCTTCAAGAACGACTCCGAGGCGCAGAAGGCCCTGGCCAACACCGTCCCGCTCGCGGAAGTGCAGGCCGATGACTACGACGGGCTCTTCTATCCCGGTGGCCACGGCCCCCTCTGGGACCTCGCCGAATCCCGCGACTCCATCGCCCTGCTCGAAGCCTTCGCCCAGTCCAACAAACCCTTCGCCCTGGTTTGCCACGCCCCGGGCGTGCTGCGCCACGTCAAGGCCGCCGATGGCACTCCGCTGGTCAAGGGCCGCACCGTCACCGGCTTCAGCAACAGCGAAGAAGCCGGTGTGCAGCTCACCGACGTGGTGCCCTTCCTGGTGGAGGACGAGCTCAAGCGCCTCGGCGCCGACTACAGCAAGGGCCCGGACTGGGGCGAATTCGTCCTCGAGGACGACAACCTGGTCACCGGCCAGAATCCGGCCAGTTCGGAAGCCGCAGCGGATGCCCTCCTGACCAAGCTGGGTTGAGCGTCCTCCGGAGCGCCATCTGAACCTCCGCGCGGCGGAAGGCCGTCACGGCAGTGACATACGCCCTTCCGCCACCAGCATCTCGACGAAGGTGGTGACCTTGGAGGGACGGAAGCGCGCCGTGGGATAGACGGCGTGGATGCCTCCCATGGGCAGCGACCACGCCGGCAGCAGCGTGACCAGCTCCCCGGTCGCCAGGGCGTTCGCCACCAGGAAGTCCGGAAGTATCGATAGCCCGCCACCCGCCAGCGTCGCCGCCAGCACGGCTGGCGTGGCGTTGATCGAGAGCACCGGACGCAGTCGTAGCGTGCGCTGTTCGGCAGCGCCCCGGGCGAAGCGCCAGGTCAGGGGGTCTTTGAGGGCGCCGTTGGCGATGAAGGGGGCGGTCGCCAGTTCATCCGGATCGCCGAGGGTCAGGCTCCTAGCCAACTCCGAGGTAGCGACCAGCAGCTGGCGGAAATCGCCCAGGCGCCGGGCATGCAGGCTGGAGTCTTCGAGCCAACCGACCCGGATGGACAGGTCGATCTGGTTGGCGAGCGGGTCGATCCGGGTATCGGACAGGATCAGCTCGACCTGGCACGCCGGATAACGCCGGGCAAAGGCCGCCGCCAGCGGCGCGATCCGGAAGGTGCCGTAGTCGTTGGAGGCCGCCACCCGCAGCACCCCGCTCGGCTCGGTGCTGGCGCGGGTCACCTCGCCGATGGCATCCTCGGCCTGGCGCAGGATGCTCACGCTGCGTCCGTGCAGCAGCCGTCCGGCTTCGGTGGGCTCGACCCGCCGGGTCGTGCGCATCAGCAGTGCCGTCTTCAATTCTTCTTCGAGCTTGGCCACCTGCTGGCTGACGACGGTCTTGGTGATACCGAGCCGCTCGGCCGCCCGGGTGAAGGAGCCCGTGTCCACCACGGCGGCGAAATAGGCCAGTCGGTTGAGATTGACGGCGTCCATGCGACTCCACCCAATTGTAAGCCAATGACTTACAGACTGTAGCATTGCACAGGATTTATCCAACAGTACCGGTTCGCTAAGGTGGCTGCACTTCTTCCGGAGCCACCCACCATGTGCATTACCTATCTCTTCGATCCCCTCTGCGGTTGGTGCTACGGCGCCAGCCCGGCCCTGGAACGCCTTTCGCGCCGCGCCGACGTCACCCTGCAACTCGCCCCCACCGGCCTATTCGCCGGCCAGAATGCCCGCCCCATGGATGCGAACTTCGCCGCCTATGCCTGGCAGAACGACCAGCGCATCCAACGCCTCACCGGGCAGGTGTTTTCCCCGGCCTACCAACGGCAGGTACTCGCGGCGACCACCGCAAGATTCGACTCGACGCCCGCGACCCTCGGCGTGGTCGCCGTGGGCCTGAGCGAGCCAGAGCGCGAACTCGCAGCCCTGCAGGCACTGCAACAGGCGCGCTATGTCGACGGCCTGGATAACGCCCTCCTCTCCGTGGTGGCCGAGGTCCTGTCCAGCGCCGGTTTCGCCGCCGCCGCCCACCGTGTCCTGGCGCCCGATGCCGAATTGCTCGACGCCTATGACGCGCGCCTCACGGCAGCCCGGCGCGAAATGGCGCGCTTCGGCGCCCAGGGCGTGCCGACGCTCGTCGTCGAAGACGCCAAGGGCAGTCGCCTACTGCCGAGCAGCGTGCTGTTCGGCGACCCGGCAGCCCTGGACGCCCAGTTGCACGCTGGCTGAAACGCACCGCTCCTCACCCGCCCCTATTTGCCAAGGAACACCCCATGACCACCGCCAACCAGAACACCCGCCTGAGCTGGGCCCACTTCCCCGCCGGGGAGAATGGCTTCTTCCGTGCCCCGGTGCTGCTGACCGGCCCGACCGAAGCCCTGCTGATCGATGGCGGCTTCACCTATCCCGACGGCCACGCCTTGGCGGACGCCATCAAGGCCACCGGCAAAACCCTGACGACCATCTACATCAGCCAGTCGGACCCAGATTACTACTTCAGCCTCAAGCCGGTGCGCGACGCCTTCCCCCAGGCCAAGGTCATCGCCGCGCCTGAAACCCTCGCCGCCGTCCAGGCCAACGTCGCGAAGAAACTCGCCGTCTGGGGACCGCAGCTCAAGGACAATGGGCCGCAGACGCTAGACGACATCGTGCTGCCCGAGGCCTTCGACGGCCCCACGCTGACGGTGGATGGCGAAACCGTGGCAATCGTCACCGCCGAGGGGCTCGCCAATCGCCGCTACCTCTGGGTACCGTCGCTGCGCGCCGTGTTCGGTGGCGTCCTGCTGTTCTCCGGCGTGCATGTCTGGACCGCCGATACCCAGAGCAAGGCGCAACGGGCTGCCTGGGTCGCTACCCTCGACGCCATCGCCGCCCGCGCGCCGGCCATCGTGGTGCCCGGCCACCTGACGCCCGCCGCCGCAACCGACCAGACCGCCATCGCGCACACCCGGGCCTACCTGCTGGCCTTCGAGGAAGAACTGGCGAAAGCCCAGGACGCCGCCGCGCTCAAGGCAGCCATGGCCGCGCGCTTCCCGAACCTGGGCATGGGCGTCGCCCTCGACATCGGCGCCAAGGTCGCCACCGGCGAAATGCAGTGGGGCTGAGATGACCAGCAATCGCGACCTCATCCGCCGGACTTACGAAGGGTCCCCAGAGGATAGGACCAGGCATCTTCTGGCCGCCCTCTCACCCGACGTCGAATGGACCGAAGCCGAGGGCTTTCCCTATGCCGGCACCTACGTCGGCATTGAGGCCCTGATGCAGGGCGTCTTCCAGCGCCTGGCGACCGAATGGGACGGTTTCCAGGCCCAGGCCCACACCTACCTGGCCGACGGCGACCGCGTGGCGGCCTTCGGCGTCTACTCGGGCACCTTCAAGGCCACCGGCAAGTCGATGACCGCCCACTTCGCCCATCTCTACCAGCTGCGTGACGGCCGGATCGTGCGGATGCAGCAATATGTGGACTCCGCGTTGGTGCAACAGGCACTGGCCTGAGCCGAGCCCGGCGGGAGAAGAGCCTTCGCCCGCCACCTTGACGCTCAGCGACTGCTGGACGGCAGAACCTACCAAGCCTAGAGCCTGCACTCAGGCGGGCGTTCGGGGTGTTTCGCGCTAGGCGATGCCCTTCTCCGCCAGACGTAAGCTCTCTCTCGATCAGCACCCGTAGCGTGCGCTGAGTTCGTAAGTGAGGCGCTGGGAGACCTCTCCATCCGCTCGTGCGACAGATCCCAGAGACAGGGCACGGCCTAATTGGGATCTTGCCGAATCCGGCAACGCCATCGCCCCGCTCGAAGCCTTCGCCCAAGCCGGCAAGCCCTTCGGCCTGCTCTCCTGCGCCACACCAAAGCCACCGAAGGCACCTCGCTGGTCAGAGGTCCGGACAGCCATCCTGACAGTCGGGGTCAGGACGTTCGAAGGCTTCACCCAGCTCAAGAAAGCCCTGGATCAACCGCTTGCAGGGTCTTTTCGGCGCTGTGCTAACTCGCTGGCCTGATCCCTATTGGGTACGTACGGCCGGCCAAAGGACGGCAGAGTGCCAGCAGTCGCAAAGACTGCAGAAATCCAAGGACCCGCCGACATCCTCCCATAAGCGAAGCGTCCAGCCCTGCTCCGCCCAGGCTGGAAAGGATCATCCGTTCGGTTGTTTACCTGGTCGTATTTCAGAGCGTCGCCTGATGAAGAAACTATTGCTCGGCGTGCGAGCCCTGCTGTCCGTGCCCAAGGACAATCCTGGCCTGGTCAGGGCGCAATACCTCGCGCTCTCGCGCCAATTGCCGATGATGTACTTCATCCTGCTGACCAACACCCTGCTGCTGGCCGGCACCCACTATGCCGTCGCGCCACGCTGGCTGGTGGTCTACTGCCCGTTGATCATGACGGTGTTCGGCGTGGTGCGTGCGACGGAATGGATACGCACGCGCCATCGGCCGCGCAGCCCGGCGCAGATGCTGACGGCCCTGAAGCGCACCAATGGGCTCGCGCCCTTCGTGGCCACGGCGTTCACTGCCTGGTCGCTGGCACTGTTTCCCTATGGCGACAGCTACACCCAGGCGCATGTCGGCTTCTATATGGCGATCACCGTCATCGGCTGCATCTTCTGCATGATGCACCTGCTGCCCGCGGCCCTGGCCACCACCGCCGTGGTCAACACGGCCTTCGTGGTGTTCTTCGCCTCCACCACCATCGTCACCTTCGTGGCCACGGCAATCGACGTCCTGCTGGTGTCCATCGCCATGCTGGTCATCCTCAAGGCGCAGTACGGCGACTTCACCCGCCTGGTGAACATGCAGGCGCACACCGCCAAACTTAGCGAGGAAAACCTCAAGCTGGCCAACCAGGACAGCCTGACCGGGCTGGCTAACCGACGGCAGTTCTTTTCCCGCCTCGATACGCTGCTGTCTCGCGCCCGCAAGCAGGAGACGCGCCTGGCCGTGGGGCTGATCGACCTCGACGGCTTCAAGCCGGTCAACGATCTCTATGGCCATAGCGTGGGTGACCGGCTGCTCCATCAGGTGGGCCAGCGCCTCAGTGGCCTGCTCGACGACGAGGTGCACCTGGCCCGCCTAGGCGGCGACGAATTCAGCCTGATCATCACCAAGGCCCTGAGCGACGACCAGTTGCGGGCGTTCGGCGAGACGCTCTGCGCCAGCCTGCGGGAGCCCTTCCTGCTGGTGGACATCCCTATCCAGATCAGTGGCTCCCTGGGCATCGCGACCTTCCCGGACCAGGCAGCCTCCGCCACGGACGTCTACGAGTACGCCGACTACGCCCTCTATCAGAGCAAGCGCCACCGCCCCGGCACCGTCTGCCTGTTCAGCGCCGCCCATCGCCAGCAGCTCCATCGCGCAGGCCTGACCGAACAGGCTCTGCGCCGTGCCGATCTGGAGCGAGAGTTCTATATGGTGTTCCAGCCCATCGTGGACCTTCACGGCAAGCAGACCGTGGCCTTCGAAGCCCTGGCCCGCTGGGAAAGCCCCGAGCTGGGCCACGTCCCGCCCGGTGATTTCATCCCCATCGCCGAGCGCGTCGGCATGGTCAATCGCCTCACCCTGCCCTTGCTGAACAAGGCCCTGCACGCCGCCGCGCGCTGGCCGGCGGGTATCCGCCTGGCCTTCAACCTCTCCGCCCACGACTGCGGCTCGGAAGACGCCGCCCAGCAGATCGTCGAGCTGATCAAGCACAGCGGCTTCGACCCGGCCTGCCTCGACCTGGAAATCACCGAAACCGCCGCCATCCAGGACCTGCCCCAGACCCAGCGCGCCATCAGCCGCTTTCGCGAACTGGGCTGCGGCATCTCCCTCGACGACTTCGGCACCGGCTACTCCAGCCTGAGCCAGATCCACGCCCTACCCCTGACCAAACTCAAGGTGGACCGCACCTTCGTCACCAACCTCCACCTCGACCCGGCAAGCCTGAAGATCATCAGATCCCTGGTCGCCCTGTGCCAGGACATGGAGCTGGAATGCATCGTGGAGGGGGTGGAGACCGCAGCAGAACTTGATGCGCTGAAGAATCTTGGCTGTACAAGGGCGAAGGTTATCTGTTCGCCAAGCCTATGCGCGCCCATGACATCAGCGCCTGGCTCGAAAGCGAGCATCTGGCCGAGGTGTTGGCGGTTTGATTTGCCAGCAGGGCAATGTGCGACTCGCGCTCATTTCCCGGCGACTCCTCTGATTCACCCCCCCTCGCGACTGTAATCCCACAACACCGTGCCTTGCTCTGATTTGCAGGGCCCTCTCGATTGTAATTTATGATTCATGATTTTTAGTCATTAAAAATCAATAATTTACACTATTTTCACGCATTGATACTATGAAAAATATCATGCTTTTGTATCTATTTAGCTTATTGAAGGCCGTCTTTCTGCCCATCGGATGCGCCTAAAAGCGCATCCACTTGATCAAGAAACGCAGCGAGCTCGCCCGGCTTCCCGGCCCCATCAAATCGCCATTCACTCATCGGCCTAACCATGACCAGCGCTCGTGCAGTTGAAGACAGTTGCTCTAACTTGTGATCAGTCGAGCAACGTTGGCGCAGATAGAATTCACCCCACCTGAAGAAGACCAGTAACCATAGTGAGACTGTAAGAGCGCGATCCCAACGAGTCCAGTTCGAGGTACTTGCAAGAGGCTGTTGCATAACCCGCTGCTGCCGTCTAAGGATGCCTTGCATTGCGTTCAATATGGCTTGCTGTCGTGTGGGGCTGCTGTAGGCAAAGAGAAACGCAGAGATGTTCGTTGTCTGCCCCTCACGTGCTCGGTCAAACAACAGTGATTGATCAATCAGCTTGGGCTCCAACATATTAGCCAGCTCCTGACTCCATATGACGGAGGCATCATCGTAGTGGGCGCGATTATTCTGCAACAAAGGCAAGATCACATCCTGAAACAACCATGGCTCAGCCCAAGCCAGTTGCTGCATATGCCCACGCATTGAGTTGACCAAGCGCCCTAGATCTTCGGCCGGGATGTCCGAAGGCAACGTATCGTGGAGTGCCGCAACTAGACCTTTGTAGAGATCGATCTTCTGCGGATTCCTTGCCATATGATGAACCATCCAGCCGAGAGCACGGACCCGTGCGGGGTAGTCAAAGGTGGCTACCAACTGCAACACAGCATTGAAGCCTCCCGGCTCTCCCAGTTGGGTCTCAATCGCACACAATCCCATCCATTGCAGCAGGCCACTGCAGCTTCCAACGAGTCGGTCCCGCTGCCTCGCATTGGCGCCGAACTGCACCGTCAACGAAATCTCGCTCACGACCTGACTCAATAGGGATAGTCGCACCGTATCTGGTCCCTGAGATTCCATGGGTACGCTAGCCATCTGCGCTTCAGCGATCGACAGCAGAGCATCTGGGGCATACCACCACAAAAACTTAATTGTGTAGTACTCCGCCCAATTCAAGGCTGTGTATTTTATCGGATGGAATAAATGATGCGGGTGATAAGAGCTTTGTAACAACGTTTCAATCGGCATCTTGAAAAACCGGACCTCTATCACCGCCACTTCCTTCCCCAACTCGTCATGAGCACGGGTGAAGGATGCCTCAAGAAATCGCGCCAGAAACTCCAGAAAGCCACGTTCCGGCTCTGGTTCGAGTTCGCGTAAGCGGTATTCCTCTATGTGTGAATGAGCGAGTACGTCACCGATTACTTCCCAGGCAGCCATGAAGTCGGTGAAGTTACCAGCGTTCTGAAGCAGACAATTGTGTAGACCTGTCGTCTCTGAAAGAGCTAGTGATTCATTAGTAAGTAGGCCTAATACCGCCATTCGCTCCTTCAACGGATCACCGCTCAGGCCTTGTAAGGACTCATCACCGATCCACGTGCTCAGAACGTCGCCTGCTTGGTGATTGTCAAGATAGTGTGGCGGCTCATAGTTTTGCCCTACCATTGGTGATTCCATAGAGTCGAAGAGAATCCGTATAGAAGGATCTTCTATTTCGTCTTTGCTTTCCGTAGCCCCTGCCTCCTGCATGAGGTCGAACATATATCTTTCAACATTAAGCAAAATATCCGCAGGGATCGGAGTTATCAGCAATGGGTAGTTCTCTGCAGCTTTCTGAAAAGAGTTAGACAGATTAAACCCCGCGACTGGCAAACCATCACTTCCTACAATCAAGATGTAACGATCATGCAGCCTACCTTCTTTCAATCCGTAGATGCGCAGCTTCAGACGTCTGAGCAGGTGCCGATTATGCTCGCAATTTTTCAGCAAGTTATTAATGCCGTTCAGGCCATGCTCTTCAAAAGTGCTCGACTCAAGATCTATTTTTTTGGATAGTTTCTTTGGCAATGACCTGAAGACAATATGGCTTGTATTTTGTGCTGCACAGATTAAAAGCAGACCTAATCCTGCATCCTCAAAGTAAGGATCAAAGATGACAATCTGGTGTTGTTGGTACTTGGCCAGAATAGCCTTGAACCATTCAATGAATTTCAGTCGACTCTCGGGATCTTCCTTACCCCAGCGCAACAGAAAATTCCCCTCTGACTTTGGTGGATGAAGTCGCGTGAAAAGGGATACGAGGTCTCGGTTGACTGGCACCCAAGGGTCCGCCTTACGCCCGCCGATGCTATTGCCGAATCCATGATCGCCGCGATTAATGGTCAGGGCAGCCTTTGCCCGCGCGGACTCTGACGGGCGAACCGTCTTTTCTAGCCAATCAAACTTGACCTGACCGCCGCCGTGGCCCACAAGCTTCCCCAGGAAATTTAATTCCCGGATATATCCGACCCGCCATCGGCAGCACAACAAGCCTATGCTTGCGCAATCGCTGTGGAATCCAAATATTTCTAGTTCGGCGCTATCGGCTCTCTCTCGTAGCTGGTCACCTACTTCAAACTTATACACAAACTCACCAGCTTCATCCCTAAAAGCAATAGCCAAGCCTGAGTAGACGATCTGACCATCATTGCTAATGCTCAGGCGAAATTGGAAACCATCAAAATGCGGCACCTGTAGCGAATTGAACCGTGCAACCAAAGTACAGGGAGAATCCTCCCAACTCACATTCAGCAAGCTCTGCTCGTGATCATTTAGCGTGGGAAAGACCAGCATTTCAAGATCGCCAAACCTCGCAATATCAGACCCACTGAAATCTAATCCGGTTTCCGCATTAAGGCACTTGACCACCATAGCTGCTAAGGCTGGATCGTAGACATCACCTAGACTAAATAATGTCGTCTTGTTGGCCAGGGTAATTGAGGCACTAAATGCGCCAGCTGCGCCATGCGGGCTAGAGATCGGTCCCCGCCGATCATATGCGTCGCGGTTTAGCAGGTAGGCAACTGGGCGATAAATTTTATTTCCATCCCCTAGCGATGCAGTTCCAAACTGTTTTTCAAATCCATCTGGCAGTGTCAACTTAAACACTTCGCTGACTTTGGATATTGACTTACCCTCACAAAAGAGCCGCAAAAGCTCCGCACAACGACCACTTTTAATATAAAGATTAAGTCTAGTGATTTTCGCCCTTACTTGACCAATGCTCTGGAAGTCGTCGTTATTAGTGTAGGACCAACCATTACTGGAATGACTGTAAGGAAGAAGACGGCCGTAAACAACACGATTTTCAATTAACCTATCGTATTTGACCTGCAAAATCCACAACTGAAGCGCGCAGTCACGGCTATCCGTTGTGAATAGCCTAGCCAGTCGTTCATCAGTGAGCAGGTTGTCTAGTGTTGGAGCCATCACCTCATAAGTCTTTGTATGCATTCTCAATGCCCAATCAAATTATTGACGGAAACCATAAGGAAACTCCGAATAAGTCGCTCAGTAACCTGCAACAGACGGAGTCTCGCGCCCCTTGGATCAGATTTTTAGGTGCAGATGAGTGCAGATGAGTGCAGATGAGTGCAGATGACGTTGAAACCCGTGATCAGCTCTGGTTTTCCCTCTCGACAGACGCACCTCTCCTGCCGTGCCCAATAATTGCCGGCGCGCCATCCACAGATTCAATAGCACAAAGAGTGTGGTCAGTTGAGCGGTGTTCTTGGCCAATCCACGGAAGCGAGTTTTCACATAGCCCAACTGGCGTTTGACGACCCGAAAGGGATGTTCGACCTTTGCCCGCTTCTGCGCTTTGACCCTCTCGATCTTGCGCCTGACGTTGTAAAGCACGCTGTGATTGCCCAGGTGTTTGTACGAGCTACGCCGGTCCGCGATCTGCCAGATCACGGACCGCCCCTCATGCCCCGGTCGTTTCTCCACGCCGGCATCGGCGCAGACGACGTTCTCTTCGCTATGCAGCAGATGGGCAACTGTCGTCACGTCGGCCACATTCGCCGCCGTACCGTGGACGTGGTGCACCAGCCCCGACTCAGCGTCGACACCGATATGGGCTTTCATGCCGAAATAGTATTGGTTGCCCTTCTTCGTCTGGTGCATCTCGGGATCGCGCTTGCCGTCCGGGTTCTTGGTCGAGCCGGGCGTGTGGATGATCGTGGCATCGACAATCGTGCCCTGGCGCAACGAGAGGCCATGGTTCCTCAGGTGGTCATTGATGATCGCCAAGAGGCCTGCCGCTAATTGATGCTTCTCCAGCAGGTGCCGAAAATTCATGATCGTCGTATCTTCGGGAATCGGCGCACTGAGCATCAGTCGAGCAAACTGGCGCATCGAGGTGATCTCGTAGAGCGCTTCTTCCATGGCCGGGTCGCTCAGCGAAAACCAGTTCTGCAGCAGATGGATGCGCAGCAGGGTGTCCAATGGATAGGGTTTGCGACCGCCTCCCGCATCGGGCAATGCGGCTCGATCAACGCGACCAAGCCACTCCATGGCACGACCTGCTCCATCTCGGCCAGGAAACGTTCACGGCGTGGTTGCTTGCGCTTAACGACGTATTCGAGATCGGAAAAACTCATCTGGCTCATGGGCAAAGCTTGTGGGGATGGGGGCGTGCGCCTATTTCAGCACAGCTCAGATGGCCTGCGCTGAGTTATTCGGAATTCCCCTAACTCTCGTTTCAATTCATCTTTTGGTCTTTGCGCGCGCTTCATTCTGCGCCGTAGCCACCTCAACTTCAACACCGAAAAACAAGATAAACTTCAGAAAAATGGGACAGATTTATTTTTTGGATTGCCTGATCCCGACTCAGTATTGAGCTTGGCAAATACATCCTCAACATAGTTATTAACTGGCTCACTAAAAAGCGCGAGAGCTTATCTATCCTCAGTAAAATCGAGCCTGCCGGCCAGATCTATAACCTGAAAAATTAGCACTATACTTTTGATGTCGAGCACTGTCTGAAGTTGGCAGACACAAAAACGAAAGCCCGCATTTAAGCGGGCTTCCGTTTTTTCTCGCTACTTGCTGCCGGCCTACGCCAGCCGCAGCATCACTCCCACTCAATCGTCGCCGGCGGCTTGCTCGAGACGTCGTAGGTGACGCGGGAGATGCCGTCGATTTCGTTGATGATGCGGTTGGAGACCTTTTCCAGCAGCTCGTAGGGCAGATGGGCCCAGCGGGCGGTCATGAAGTCGATGGTTTCCACCGCGCGCAGGGCGACGACCCAGGCGTAGCGGCGGCCGTCGCCGACCACGCCGACGGATTTCACCGGCTGGAAGACGACGAAGGCCTGGCTGACCTTGTGGTACCAGTCGGCCTTGCGCAGTTCGCTGATGAAGATGTCGTCGGCGCGACGCAGCAGGTCGGCGTATTCCTTCTTCACTTCGCCGAGGATGCGCACGCCCAGGCCCGGACCGGGAAAGGGATGGCGGTAGACCATGTCGTAGGGCAGGCCCAGCTCCAGGCCGATCTTGCGCACCTCGTCCTTGAACAGTTCGCGCAGCGGCTCGACCAGCTTGAGGTTCATCTCCTCGGGCAGGCCGCCGACGTTGTGGTGGGACTTGATGACGTGGGCCTTGCCGGTCTTGGCGCCGGCCGACTCGATGACGTCGGGGTAGATGGTGCCCTGGGCCAGGAACTTGATGTTGTCGAGCTTGCTGGCCTCGGCGTCGAAGACGTCGATGAAGGTGCGGCCGATGATCTTGCGCTTCTTCTCCGGGTCGGCTTCGCCTTCCAGGTTGGTCAGGAAGCGCTGCTCGGCGTTGGCGCGGATCACCTTGACGCCCATGTTCTCGGCGAACATGGCCATCACCTGGTCACCCTCGTGCAGGCGCAAGAGTCCGTTGTCGACGAAGACGCAGGTGAGCTGGTCGCCGATGGCCTTGTGCAGCAGGGCCGCGACCACGGAGGAGTCGACGCCGCCGGAGAGGCCCAGCAGCACGTTGGAACTGCCGACCTGGGCGCGCACCTGGGCGATGGCATCCTCGACGATGTTGGCCGGGGTCCAGAGGGCTTCGCAGCCGCAGATCTCTTTCAGGAAGCGCGAGAGGATACGACCGCCCTGCTTGGTGTGGGTCACCTCGGGGTGGAACTGCACGCCGTACCAGCCGCGCTCGTCGTCACCCATGGCGGCGATGGCGCAGCTGGGGGTGCTGGCGACGATGTGGAAGCCTTCCGGCAGCTTGCCGACCTTGTCGCCGTGGCTCATCCAGACGTCCAGGCCGAGCACGCCGTCGTCGTCGATGTGGTCTTCGATGCCCTGCAGCAGGCGGCTCTTGCCGACCACGTCGACCTTGGCGTAGCCAAATTCACGGATGTTGGAGCCTTCGACCTTGCCGCCGAGTTGCTCGGCCATGGTCTGCATGCCGTAGCAGATGCCCAGCAGCGGGACGCCCAGGTCGAACACCGCCTTGGGTGCGCGGGGGCTGCCGGCCTCATGGACCGACTCGGGACCACCGGCGAGGATGATGCCGCGCGGAGCGAAGGCGCGGATGTCGGCGTCGTCCATGTCGAAGGGGTGCAGTTCGCAGTAGACGCCCAGTTCGCGCACGCGGCGGGCGATGAGCTGGGTGTACTGGGAACCGAAGTCGAGGATGAGGATGCGGTGGGCGTGGATGTCTTGGGACATGGCCAGGTCTCGGTGAGCGCTAGGTTCAGACGATTCGGGGCTGTCTAGACAGCCCCGAATCGCAACGTAGAAGTACAAACAGTTTAGGCATCAACCAACGCGGTAGTTGGGCGCTTCCTTGGTGATCTGCACGTCGTGGACGTGGGATTCGGCCATGCCGGCGCCGGTGATGCGCACGAACTGCGGCTTGGTACGCATCTGCTCGATGGTGGCGCAACCGGTGTAGCCCATGGAGGCACGCAGGCCGCCCATCAACTGGTGGATGATCGCCGCCAGCGGGCCCTTGTAGGGGACGCGGCCTTCGATGCCTTCCGGCACCAGCTTCTCGGCGCCGGAGGCGGAGTCCTGGAAGTAGCGGTCGCTGGAGCCCTGGGTCTGGGACATGGCACCCAGGGAGCCCATGCCGCGGTAGGACTTGTAGGAACGGCCCTGGAACAGCTCGACCTCGCCCGGGGCCTCTTCGGTACCGGCGAACATGGAGCCCATCATCACGCAGTAGCCACCGGCGACGATGGCCTTGGACAGGTCACCGGAGAAGCGGATGCCACCGTCGGCGATCAGGGGCACGCCGGTGCCTTCGAGGGCAGCGGCGACGTTGGCGATGGCGGAGATCTGCGGCACACCGACACCAGCGACGATGCGGGTGGTGCAGATGGAGCCCGGGCCGATGCCGACCTTGACCGCGTCGGCGCCGGCATCGGCCAGGGCCTTGGCGGCTTCGGCGGTGGCGATGTTGCCGCCGATCACCTGCACCTGCGGGTAGGTCTCCTTGACCCAGCGCACGCGCTCGATCACGCCCTTGGAGTGACCGTGGGCGGTGTCGACCACGATGACGTCCACACCGGCGGCGACCAGGGCGGCGACTCGCTCGGGGGTCTCGGCACCGGTACCGACGGCCGCGCCGACGCGCAGGCTACCGGCGTCGTCCTTGCTGGCGTTGGGGTAGGCCTTGGCCTTTTCGATGTCCTTGACGGTCATCATGCCCTTAAGGGCGAAGGCCTCGTCGACGATCAGCACCTTCTCGATGCGGTGCTTGTGCAGCAGCTCGCGGACTTCCTGCTTGTCGGCACCTTCGCGCACGATGACCAGGCGATCCTTGGGGGTCATGACGTCGCGCACCGGGATGTCCAGGCGGGTCTCGAAGCGCACGTCGCGGGAGGTGACGATACCGACCAGGTCACGACCGGAGAGCACCGGTACACCGGAGATGTTGTGCTGGCGGGTCAGGTCGAACAGATCGCGTACGCTGGCGTCGGCGTCGATGGTGATGGGGTCCTTCACCACGCCGGCTTCGAAGCGCTTGACCTTGCGGACTTCCGCGGCCTGCTGCTCGACGGTCATGTTCTTGTGGATGATGCCGATGCCGCCTTCCTGGGCCATGGCGATGGCCAGGCGGGACTCGGTCACGGTGTCCATGGCGGCGGACACCAGGGGAATGTTCAGCTCTATGCCACGGGTCAGGCGGGTCTTGAGACTGACGTCTTTCGGCAGGACATCCGAATAGCCGGGGATGAGGAGAACGTCGTCGAACGTCAGGGCTTCTTGGCTGATGCGCAGCATGGCGGGCGCTCCCGGGCGGGAAAATTTAGGAGCGCGACATTATACCTGTGCTTTGTGATGGGCGGCAACGCGCTAGGACACCAACGGTTCGGGAATCGATTTACTTGAGAATGGCTATCAACTTAGAATCGCCGCCCTTCCCCTTCCCATCCACCGAGACCGCCCTTGAACACCCAGCCCAGAGCCCTGCGTCGCTTCGTTCCCTTCGCCCTCAGCACCCTGGCCCTGGCGACCAGTTCCGCCGTGCTGGCAGCCGAGAGCACCAGCCTCGCGCCGATGGACATCTCCACCACGGCCAGCGAGGCAGACGCCAGCTATCGGGCGACCACCGCCTCGACGGCGAGCAAGAGCGAGGTTCCGCTCAAGGACGAGGCGCAATCGGTGCAGACGGTGACCCCGCAGTTGATCCAGGACTACGAGGTGCGCACCCTGGATGACGCCTCGAAGTTCGTCAGCGGCGTGACCCAGGCCAACACCCTGGCCGGCACCAAGGATGCCTTCGTCAAGCGCGGCTTCGGCACCAACAACGACGGCTCCATCTTCCGCGACGGGGTGCGCTCGAATCTGTCGCACAACTTCGATGCCACCGCCGAGCGCGTAGAAGTCCTGAAGGGCCCGGCTTCTCTTCTTTATGGCGCCCTGGAGCCGGGCGGGCTGATCAACGTGGTCAGCAAGCAGCCGCAATACCAGCCGCTTACCACCCTGAGCGGCTCGGCCTACAGCGAGGGCGGCGGCAATCTCGGCGTCGATACCACCGGCCCCCTGGGTGACAGCGGCTTCGCCTATCGGCTGATCGCCGAGCGCCAGAGCGAGGACTATTGGCGCAACTACGGGGTGGATCAGCACACCCTGGTGGCGCCGTCGCTATCCTGGACCGGCGAGCGCGCCAGCCTGACCCTGGCCTATTCCTACAACGATTACACCGGCCCGGTGGATCGCGGGACGGTGTTCGTCAATGGGCATCCCAGCAGCGCCAGCTACGACAAGCGTCTCGACGAGAAATGGGCCCAGACCAAAGGCATCACTGAGACGGCGAGTGCGCGCTACGAGTACCAGCTCAGTGATGACTGGAAGACGCGGCTGATCTATGCCTGGAACAATGACAGGTACAGCCTCGACTTCGCCCAGCCGGTTTCCCTGGCCGCGAACGGCAACCTGCTGCGGGTCGCCAATGGCGCCGACTACGACTACGAGACGACGTACGCCAGCTGGGACTTCATCGGTCGCCAGGAGCTCTTCGGCCAACGCCATGACCTGCTGCTGGGCGTCGATCACGAGGACAACGACCAGTTCCGCGGCAACACCTACCGCAACAACAACCTCTCGCGGCGCAACCTCAACATCAATGCGCCGGTGTACGGCAACCTGGCGCCGCCGAGCCAGCTGAGCACGACCCAGAGCGACCAGGACAGCAACCTGAAATCCACTTCGCTCTACGTCAAGGACAACTGGCACCTGAACGATCGTTGGATCCTGGTGCTGGGCGGACGCTACCAGAGCTTCGACCAGTACAGCGACCAGGGCCTGGGCCGCGATTACGTCGTCAATCTGGACAAAAGCGATCATGCCGCCGTGCCCCTGGCAGGCGTGGTGTTCCGGGCGACCGATGCCCTGTCGCTGTATGGCAACTACAGCCGCTCCTTCGTGCCGAACGATCCCGATGCCTCGGGCAATACGTTCGATCCCACGAAAGGTCGGAGCTACGAGCTGGGGGCCAAGTACGACATCACTCCGGGTCTGAACCTGAATGTCGCCCTCTATGACATCGAAAAGACCGACGTGGTAGTGGCGACCCCCGTCGCTAACGTCAGCCAGGCCATCGGCAAGGTGGGTTCGCATGGCCTGGAGATCGACCTTACCGGTCGCCTGGCCGAGCGGTGGGACATGGTCGCCACCTATGCCTATGACCACACCGAGGTGCTCGACGACCCGGCCAACGAGGGCAATCGCCTGCCCCAGGCACCCAAGCACAGTGGCAGCCTCTACCTCACGCACCACCTGCTGGTACCGTCCAACCTCGGCGGCTGGCATGTCGGCGGCGGCGCCCGCTACGTCGGCGAACGCGCCGGCGATCCGGCCAACAGCTTCTACATGAGCAGCTACACCGTGGCCGACGCCTTCCTGCGCTGGGACCTGCCGGTGACCGGCTACCAGACCCGGTTGCAGCTGAACATCGACAACTTGTTCGACAAGCAGTACTACCCGTCGAGCGCCAACAGTCCGCTGCAGGTGTCCGTGGGCGAGCCGCGCACGGCGCGCCTGAGTGCCAGCGTCAGCTTCTGATCAGCTGCGCTATCCCCTCTCCCCAGCCCTCTCCCTCAGGGAGAGGGGGCGCAATGGTGCTCGATGGCTAGCACGGTATTCCGAGTGAGATAGCGGATGAGTGCCAGCCAGGCGGCGATGCTCTATCCTAGCCGCCCCGCCAGGGGCCTCGGCCCGCCTGGCGGGCCTTTTCCTGCCAGTCAGCAGTCGCCATCCATGCTTGATCGTCGCGCCTTCCTTCAATTCGCCGGTTGCACCGCACTGCTCGCCGGGCTGCCTGGCCAGGTGCTGGCGCGTACGGTGCTCGCTGACGGCGAGTTTCCGCGCCAGGTGGAGCACATGGCGGGCAGCACCACCCTGCTGCGGGCGCCCCAGAGGATCGCGGTGATCTCCACCGGCCAGCTGGACGCCGCCCTCAGCCTGGGCGTGATCCCGGCGGGCAGCAGTCGGGTGGACAACCGGGAACTGGCGCCGGCCTATCTGCGCGCGGCCTACGCCGACCGGGCTGGCGAGCTGGAGGCCATGGTCGACCTGGGCAGTCGCCAGGCGCCGGACCTGGAAGCCCTGGCGCGGCTGGCGCCGGATCTCATCATCCTCAATCGTACCGTGCTGCGCGGGGGTGGCTTCGAGCTGTTCTCACGCATAGCCCCCACCGTGGTGGCCCGCGGTACCGGCGGCAACTGGCGGCCGGATTTCCTGCTGCTGGCCGACGCCCTCGGGCGGCGCCAACAGGCCGAGGGGCAACTTGCAGCGCTGGACCGGCAGCTCGCTGGCATGGCGCAGCGCCTCGCAGCCCAACCACCCTCCGCCTCCCTGCTGTTTTCCAGTGGCGCCCGCCTACGCCTGATGGGGGTGGACTCCTTCGCCGGCGGCCTGCTGCAGGCCATGGGCGTGATCCGCCCGGCTGGCCAGCGCTTCAAGGGCACCTCGCGCGATGTGAGCGCCGAGCTGCTCGACCTGGCGGATGCCGATTGGCTGTTCTACGCCGAACAGGGCACCGCCCTGGCCAGCCTGGCGCGGCAGCCGCTGTGGCCACGGCTGGAGGCGGTGAGCCAGGCGCGGGCGATCCAGGTGGACACCGACGCCTTCTATCTCAACGCCGGTCCCGTGGCCGCGCGCCAGGTGGTGGCCACGGTCGCCACCGCCCTGGGGTTGGTATGACCCAGCCGGCCTGCCCCGCGCCCGTCGCACGCAGCACCTCCTTCGCCCGGGGTGGCCTGGTGCTGGTGCTGTTGTTGATCGCCCTGGCGCTGGCGGTGGTGGCGAGTCTCGGCATCGGCGCCCGGCCGCTGTCGGCGCCACGCATCCTCCAGTTGTTGTTCGCCCCCGACGGCTCCACGGAAGCCGTGGTGCTCTGGGACCTGCGCCTGCCGCGCACCCTGCTCGGGTTACTGGTGGGCGCCGCCCTGGGGCTGGCCGGCGCGCTGATGCAGGCGCTGACGCGCAATCCCCTGGCCGACCCTGGCCTGCTGGGAATCAATGCCGGCGCGGCCTTCGCCGTGGTCGCCGGGCTGTCGCTGGTAGGGCTGGACGATGCGCCGACGCGCCTGGCCTGCGCCCTGCTGGGCGCGACCCTGGCCGCTGGCCTGGTCTATCTGCTCGGCGCCAGCGCCCCGGCCCGGGGCCAGCCGTTGCGGCTGATCCTCGCCGGCATCGCCCTGAGCGCCAGCCTCCACGCCTGCACCGGCATCATCACCCTGTTCGACAGCGCCGTGTTCGACAGCTACCGCTTCTGGGCGGTGGGCGCACTCAGCGGCCAGACGCCCGGAGGGGCGCTGGCTATCCTGCCGCTGCTGCTGATCGGCCTCCTGCTGGGCCTGCCCCTGGGTGGTCGCCTCAATGCCCTCGCCCTGGGCGACGACCTGGGTCGCGCCCTCGGCGTCCGACCGGGACAACTGCGGCTGCTGGCCTTCGTCGCCATCGTGCTGCTCTGTGGCGCTGCCACGGCGGTGGCCGGCCCCATCGGCTTCCTCGGCCTGGTGGTGCCCCATGCCCTGCGCCTACTGGTGGGCGCCGACTGGCGTTGGATCCTGGCGCTGGCGCCCCTGGCCGGCGCCAACCTGTTGCTGCTGGCCGACACCCTGGGACGCCGCGTGGCGCTGCCGGGCGAGCTGGAGGCCGGGATCGTCTGCGCCCTGCTCGGTACCCCGGTGCTGCTGGCGCTGGTCATCCGTTCCGCACGGCGGGTGCGTCCTTGAGTCGCCATCGCTTCGCCCCGCGGCGCTCGGCCCGCTTCAAGGCCTGCCTGCTGCTGCTCCTGCTGGCAGCGGTCGGTGTCTGCGCCCTGACCCTCACCGGCGGCGCCTTCGCTCCGGCGCCCCACCGGGTGGTCATCACACTGCTAGGCCAGGGTGACACCCTGGCCAGCCTGATCCTGCTGGACCTGCGCCTGCCGCGGCTGCTGGCGGCCTTTGGCGTGGGCGCCGCGCTGGCGGCCAGTGGTGCCATTTTCCAGCGGCTGGCACGCAACCCTCTGGCCAGCCCGGACCTGGTGGGCTTTACCGTCGGTTCGGCCAGCGGCGCCCTGATCACCCTGCTGTGGCTGCAACTGGGCGGCGCGGCGCTGATGCTCGGTGCCCTCACCGGTGGCCTGCTGGCGGCGGTGCTGGTGGCCGGACTGGCTGGCCTGGCCGGCATCCGCGGCGAGCGGATGATCCTGCTCGGCATCGCCATCAGCGCCCTGCTCGCCTCGCTCAACGAATACCTGCTGACCCGTGCCGAGCTGGACGAAGCCCAGGAGGCCCGGCTCTGGCTGTTCGGCAGCCTGGACGGCATGACCTGGAGCCGTACCCTCACCCTGCTCGCCGGCTGCCTGCTGCTCCTGCCCCTGGCCGCCCTGCTGGCCCGCCGCCTGCGGCTGCTGGAACTCGGCGACGACCTGGCCCGCGCCCTGGGCCTGCCGGTGCTGCGCAGCCAGAACCTGTTGCTGGCGGTGGCGGTGGCCCTGGCCGCCCTGGCCATCGCCACCGCCGGGCCCATAGGTTTCGTCGCCCTGGCGGCGCCGCAACTGGCCCGCCGCCTGACCCGCAGTACCGACCTCGGCATCCTCGCGCCCGCCTTGCTCGGTGCCTGCCTCACGGCGCTCGCGGATCTGCTGGCCCAGCGGCTGCTGGCACCCTTCCAGATTCCGGTCGGGTTGCTGACCGGCGCCCTGGGCGGGCTCTATCTGATCTTCCTGCTGAGCCGCGAATGGCGGCGGACCTCATGAGCCAAGACGCCTCTTCCAGCCGCCTGGCCGCCCGCGGCCTTACCGTGGGCTACGGCGGCCAGCCGATCTGCAGCGACCTCGACGTGCGCCTGCCCGATGGCCGCTTCACCGTCATCATCGGCCCCAACGGCTGCGGCAAGTCGACCCTGCTGCGCAGCCTGGCACGCCTTATCCGCCCCACGGCCGGCGAGGTGCGCCTGGACGGTCGACTGATCCAGGAACTGCCGACCCGCGAGGTAGCCCGACGCATCGGCCTGCTGCCGCAGAGCGCGGTGGCGCCGGAGGACATCCTGGTCAGCGACCTGGTGGCCCGCGGGCGTCATCCGCACCGCCAGGCCTTCGCCGGCTGGACGGATGCCGACGAGAGGGCGGTGCAGCACGCGCTGGAGGCCACCAATACCCTGGAGCTGGCCGAGCGCGCGGTGGACAGCCTGTCCGGCGGCCAGCGCCAACGGGTGTGGATCGCCCTGGCGCTGGCCCAGGAGACGCCCCTGCTGCTGCTCGACGAGCCCACCACCTTCCTGGACATCGCCCACCAGGTGGAGCTGATGGAGCTGCTCTGCCGGCTCAACCGCGAAGGCGGCCGGACGCTGGTGGCGGTGCTGCACGACCTCAACCAGGCCTGTCGCTACGCCGACCACATCATCGCCCTGCGCACCGGGCGCATCCTCGCCGAAGGGCCACCGGCGGAGATCATCACCCCCGCGCTGATCGAGGCGTTGTACGGCCTCAGGTGCGCGGTGATCGAGAATCCGCTGGCGGGTACGCCGCTGGTGATTCCCTACTAGGGTGCCCCCCCGGAAAACGCTGCGCGGTTTTCCAGGCTACGCGTAGGGCGGACACCGGCGCAGCCTTGTCCGCCATCAGCCTGTCGGACGACTTTGCAAAGCCCGACCGCCGTGCTCCACTGGTTGCCTAGAACAACAACGGAGCCCGCCATGCACATCGTCATCCCCGACGACTACCAGCACGTCGTCGAAACCCTGGATTGCTACCCCCTGCTCCAGCGCGCCGGGCACCAGGTGACGCTCTACCACGACGCCGAGCGGGACCCCAGGGTGCTGGTGGAGCGCTTCCGCGACGCCGATGCCCTGGTGCTGACCCGCGAGCGCACCCGCATCGATGCCGAGTTGCTGGCGCACCTGCCGCGCCTCAAGCTGATCAGCCAGACCGGCAAGGCTACCGCCCATCTCGACGTGGTCGCCTGCACCCACCGCGGGATAGCGGTCTGCGAAGGCAGCGGTTCGCCAGTCTCCACCGCCGAGTTGACCTGGACGCTGATCCTGATGGCCCGCCGCAAGCTCAAGCCGGCCATCGATGCGCTCTATGCCGGCCGTTGGCAGGTCAACCTGGGCGAGCGGCTGGATGGGCAGATCCTCGGCATCTGGGGCTACGGCAAGATCGGCCAGCGCCTGGCGCGCTACGGCCACGCCTTCGGCATGCCGGTGCTGGTCTGGGGCAGCGAGGCCTCGCGCGCCCGCGCCGAAGCCGACGGCCATCGCGCGGCGACCAGCCAGGAGGCCTTTTTCGCCGAGGCCGATGTCATCAGCCTGCACCTGAGATACAGCGAGCGCAGCCGCGGCTGCGTGCGCGCCGAGGACCTGGCGCGGATGAAGAAGAGCGCCCTGCTGGTGAACACCGCCCGCGCCGGCCTGATCGAGCCCGGCGCCCTGCTCACCGCCCTAGAACTGGGCCATCCCGGCCAGGCGGCGCTGGACGTCTTCGACCAGGAACCCGTGGCGCCGGACGATCCCCTGCTCGCCCACCCGCAGGTGCTCTGCACCCCGCACCTGGGCTACGTGGAAAAGCACAGCTACGAGCTCTATTTCGGCGAGGCCTTCGCCAACCTGGTGGGCTTCTTCGCCGGCGAACCCACGGGCGTCGCCAATCCAGAGGTGTTGGGTCGGTAGACGTTGTTGCGCGTGGATGAGGCTGCGCCGTTATCCACCCTACGCTTGCACCCTTGTAGCGTGGAAAACCGCGCAGCGTTTTCCACTGTCCTGGCATGGCCCACCTACGGCAGCCGTTCCCGCACCGCCGCGGCGAAGGCGGCGGGTGCTTCCTGGGGCAGGTTGTGCCCGCAAAGCGGCAGCACCTCGTAACGGAAGGGGCCGCGAAAATGCCGTGCTATGGCAGCCTCCTCCTGTAAGGTGCTCACCCCATCGTCCGCCCCGGCCAGCACCGTGGTCGATACCCTGATCGGCGGCTGGGCCGCCAGACGCGCTTCGGTCTCGGCATAGGCCGGATCGTCCGGCGCCAGGCCGTAGCGGTGGCGATAGGAGTGGATCACCGTCGCGACGAAGTCGGGATTGTCGAAGGCCGCCGCGGTAAGGGCGTAGGTGGCGTCGCTGAAACGCCAGGTGGGCGACCACAGCGACCAGAGCAGCCGGCAGAATTCCCGGCGCTGCGCCGTGAGACCGGCGCGACCGCGCTCGCCGTGGAAATAGTACTGGTACCAATAGCGCAGCTCCGCCGCTGGCGCGGCCGGCTGGGTCGCGGCGCGGGCGATGTCCTGGATGGGATAGCCATCGCCTAGGACCAGCCCGCTCACCCGCTCCGGCCAGAGTGCCGCGACGATGCCGGCGGCCCGGCCACCCCAGTCGTAGACGGCCAGCGTGGCACGCTCCAGGCCGAGGGCGTCGAGCAGCGCCAGGACATCATGAGCCAGCGCGGCCTGCTGGCCGGAACGTGGGGTATCGGCACTCCGATAATGGGTGGCGCCATAGCCCCGCAGATAGGGCACATAGACCCGGCAGCCATGGGCGGCCAACTCGCCGGCCACCTCGTCATAGGCATGGATGTCGTAGGGAAAGCCGTGCAGCAGCAGGACCGGATGGCCATTTGCCGGCCCCTGGACCTGGTAGGCCACGTCCAGTACGCCGGCCTGGATGGAGGTGAGCATGGGGGATCTCCGCCTGGGGTCGTTGTAGAGCGGATCGGTGTGGACGGAGGGAGTTCCCGACCTGGCAGCGTCGCGTGGAAAACGCTGCGCGGTTTTCCACCCTACCAGGCTACGGCGTCTGAGAGCATCGCGGCCATGGGCCGCTCCTACAGCGGCCGGCCTTTGTAGGAGCGGCCCATGGCCGCGATCAGCCGCGATCAGCGAAATAGGTTAGGTTGAGCGCAGCGAAGCCCAACACAGAGCGCCCGGCCTCACTGGCTACCCCGCCAGATACCGTCCGATCAGCGTCACCCCCGACACCAACACCAACCAGGTCACCAGTCGGGTGAAGCGCTCGCGGGACAGGCAGCGCTGCAGGTGGCGCCCGATCCAGCCGCCGAGCAGCATGGCCGGCAGCAGGCAGACCGCCAGCAGCAAGAGGCTGCCATCGCTGTAGGCACCGGCGATCAGCAGGAGGGCGATGCGGATGGCGGCGCTGCAGCCGATGAGAAAGCTTTGGGTACCGCGGATGGCGTTCTTGTCCTGCAGCCGCCCATTGAGATACAGCGCATAGAGGAAGCCGCCGCTGCCGAACAGGGCGCCGCAGAGTCCCCCTACCCCGCCCGCCGGGATCGACCAGGCCGGCGCCAGTTGGCGGAAGCCCTTGGGCGAGAGCAGGCTATAGGTGGAATAGGCCACCACGAACAGCCCCAGCCAGAGCATCAGCAACCGCGCATCGGTACGCATCAGCAGATAGGTGCCCAGGGCCGCGCCGAGCAGCAGCATGGGCAGCAGTCGCTTGAGTTCGCGCCCGGCGATGGCGCGCCGATCCGGCAGCCAGTTGTGAAAGGAGGCGAGGAAATCCAGCATCACCAGCAAGGGTACGATGCGCGACAGGGGCATCCAGCTGGTGAGCAAGGGACCGGCAACCAGGGCGCTGCCGAAACCGGCAACCCCGAAGATCAGATAGGCCAGCACCACGATGGCCTCGATGAACAGCCAATCGAGCGGGCCGAAGGCGGGAATCAGGGCAACGAGGGATTCGAGCATGGGGCGCATCCTGCGACAAGATGCCGCATTTTGCGCCCCTCAGGAGGCCGATGAAAACCGCTGGCCTCTGCTCACACGCGGACCGGCGAACCAGAGCGCCTCAGAACCTGTTCACGATCTGCTGCGCGTCGGCCAAACGGCGTTGACAATGCCTTCGGAATGCTCACTTACCACTCGTAAACTCCGCTTCCTCAGCCCTTTTCGCCTTGTTTGTCGCTAGCTCGCAAGATCGTGAGCAGGTTCTCAGGGAATCAGGCGTTGCGCCCGCAGCCGGGTGAAGAGGTCGAGAAAGCTCGCCCGGGTGTCGCGATAGCCGAAGAAGCCCAGGTCGCGGCTCTTGGTCATGTCGTTGAGGCACTCGATCTCGCGGCCCAGGTCGGCGTCGCTGTGCCACCAGGAGGCGAGCTTGTCGACGTCGGCTTCCACCAGGCCATGCTCCTCGGCCAGCTGGCGCCACAGCGCCGGGGCCTGGTCCTTCATCCGCGCTTCCAGGGGCATGGGCTGCTCGGGATAGGGCGCCGGCTCCAGCTCGAAGAAGGCGGCGATCTCGCCCCACAGCCAGCGCCAGCGGAAGACGTCGCCATTGACGGTATTGAACGCCTGGTTGCGCGCCGCCGGGGCCAGGGCGGCCCATTCCAGTTGCTCGGCGAGCAGGCCGGCGTCGGTGACGTCGGTGAGGCTGTCCCACTGGGTCCGGGAACCGGGGAAGACGAAGGGCTGGCCGGTGGCCTTGCACAGGGAGGCGTAGACCGCCAGGGTCAGGCCCATGTTCATGGCGTTGGTGCCCTTGGCCTGGCCGATCATGCTGTGGGAACGGTGCACGCTCCAGCCGAAGCCATGGCGCTCGGCGGCGGCGAAGAGGATGTCTTCCAGGGTGTAGTAGAAGTTCGCGCCGGGCTGGCGCGGTTCGCTTTCGCGGAAGGGTGTTTCCGCCTTGCCGCTGCCGTATTCCTCGAAGGAACCCAGGTAGTGCTTGGTGCCGGTGACCAGCGCCAGGTGCTCCAGCGGCGCGCCGGCCAGGGCCTGGCAGAGGTTGTCCATCATGGCGCCATTGGCCTCGACGTTTTCCTTCTCGGTGGCGCGACGGGTCCAGGTGCAGAAGAACACATGGCTGATCGGCAGGCCGGCGAGGGCCTTGCGGGTAGCTTCGGCATCCAGCAGATCGGCGGCGACCGGGATGACGCCTTCTTGCTCCACCGGCTTGCGCGCCAGGCCGTAGACCGTCCAGCCGGAGGCGACCAGGGTGTGGGCCAGGTTGTAGCCGGAAATGCCGGTCACGCCGACGATGAGAGCGGTGCCTTTACGCATGAAACCTCCAGGAGAAAGCGATGAAAGCCCGCAATGACGGCGGGCACATGGATAAGGGAGTGTCGCGAAGGAAAGATGACTCCAGCCTATTGGAGAATTAACGGCGTATCCTGGGTAAAATTTCCCATCAGACGGGAATCCAATTCCGCAATCAGGAGCCCGCTTTGTATTCCTCGGAACGCCTCAAGGGTCTCGACGTCTTCGTCACCGTGGCCGATCTCGGTAGCTTCACTGCCGCTGGCGAGCGCCTGAACCTCACCGGTTCGGCCATCGGCAAGAGCGTGGCCCGGCTGGAAGAGCGCCTGGGCGTGCGGCTGTTCCAGCGCACCACCCGCCGCCTGACCCTGACCGAAGCCGGCGCGAGCTTCTATCGCACCTGTACGGCGGTGCTGGCCGAGCTGGAGCAGGCCGAGCTGGGCCTGACCACCCAGGAGGGCGAACCCCACGGGCGGGTGCGCATCGACCTGCCCGCCTCCTACGGTCGCCTGCACGTGCTGCCGGTGCTCCTGGAGGCGCTGCAGCGCTATCCGCTGCTGCAGCCCGACCTGTCCTTCTCGGACCGCTTCGTCGATCCCGTCCACGAAGGCATCGATATCCTGGTGCGCATCGGGGGCTCCGACGCCTGGCCAGCCAGCCTCGGCCATCGCTACCTGGGCACCCAGCGCCAGGTCTTTTGCGCGGCGCCGGCCTATCTCGCCCGCCAGGGTCGGCCACAGGGCGCGAGCGACCTTCCTGACCACCACTGCATCGGCTTTCGGCAGGCCGACGGCCTGGTCAGCCCCTGGCACCTGCGCGGCGAGCAGCCCGGTGACCTGGAACGCTGGGTGTTCAAGCCCCGCCTGGCGGTGGGCGACGGCGAAGGCGAGGTGCTGGCGGCACTGGCCGGTCATGGCATCGCCCAGTTGCCGACCTGGCTGATCGCCGAGCACCTGGCCAGTGGCGCCCTGGTGGACGTCCTGCCCGATCTCGCCGTCGACGGCCTGCCGATCAACCTGGTGTGGCCGCGCAGCCGGGAGACCCTGCCCCGGGTGCGTGTGCTGCTCGACCATCTGGCCAGCCGGTTGCTCGCCACGGTGGCGCCGACGATTCCGCACTGACGTTCGCCAGTCGACCAACGCCTCTGGCCGGGCCTCGGGACGCGGGAACATCGCCCCCACCACCCTAGTCGTAAAACGTCGTACCTGCGCATTCGCCAAGTTCCATCGATGGGCGACATGACGATTATCGAGACGATCGATTGGCGACCCGGGCTTCGGCTCCGCAGGATCGACGGTTTGTCATTCGGCCAGGCCAACCTGGCTGTACCGTTCCACCATCTGAACGAGGTATCTCATGAGCCAAGCCCAAGGCTACGCTGCCCAGTCCGCCGACCAGCCCCTGGCGCCCTACTCCTTCGAGCGGCGCGAACCCGGCGCCCACGACGTGCAGATCGACATCCTCTTCTGTGGCGTCTGCCATTCGGACCTGCACACCGCACGCAACGAGTGGAACAACACCCTCTATCCTTCCGTGCCCGGCCACGAGATCGTCGGCAAGGTGACCGCGGTCGGTGCCCATGTGCAGAACTTCAAGATCGGCGACACCGTCGGCGTCGGCTGCATGGTCGACAGCTGCCAGCACTGCGCCCCCTGTGACGCCGGCGAAGAATCCTATTGCGAGAACGGCTTCACCGGCACCTACAACGGCAACCTCTATGGTGGTGCCGAAAACACCCAGGGCGGCTACTCCGACCACATCGTGGTCAACGAGAAGTTCGTGCTCAAGGTGAGCCACACCGAGAACCTGGCCGCCGTGGCGCCGCTGCTGTGCGCCGGCATCACCACCTATTCGCCGCTGGCCCACTGGAAGGTCGGTCCGGGCAAGAAGGTTGGCATCGTCGGCCTGGGTGGCCTCGGCCACATGGGCGTGAAGATCGCCCACGCCATGGGTGCCCACGTGGTGCTATTCACCACCAGCGCCGGCAAGAAGGACGACGCCCTGCGCCTGGGCGCCGACGAGGTGGTGGTGTCGAAGAACGAAGACGAGATGGCCGCCCATGCGGGCAGCTTCGACTTCATCCTCAACACCGTGGCCGCGCCGCACAATCTGGACGCCTTCCTCACCCTGCTGAAGTGGGACGGCACCATGACCCTGGTCGGCGTACCCGCCGAGCCGCACCCGGCCCCCAGCGTGTTCAACCTGGTGATGAAGCGCCGCCAACTGGCCGGCTCGCTCATCGGTGGCATCCGCGAGACCCAGGAGATGCTGGACTTCTGCGCCAAGCACGGCATCGTCTCGGACATCGAGCAGATCGCCATCCAGGACATCAACCAGGCCTACGAGCGCATGCTCAAGAGCGACGTGAAGTACCGCTTCGTGATCGACATGCAGAGCCTCAAGCAGGGCCAGACCGCGGCCTGATCCGCGTTCGTCGCCCCACCCACAACGCCCGCGCCCGTCGCGGGCGTTGTCATTTCCGGTAACGCATTTTCGCTAGGCTTCGCGGTCCTAGCGTTGACGACAACCAAGAGACAGCCGCCATGCAATGGGACAAGGGACAACGTAGCGACAACGTGGAACAGGCCAGCGGCGGACGCGGCCTGAAGATCGGCGGTGGCCTGGGCCTCGGCGGCGTGGCCATCGTGGTGGTGTTCGGCCTGCTCAGCGGCCAGAGCCCGACGCAGATCCTCGGCACCCTGATCAGCCTCAGCGGCCAGGGCGCCCCGACCCAGCAGCAGACCACCGCCCCCGCCGACAATCGCCAGGTGGACTTCGTCCGGGTGGTACTGGGCGAAACCGAGAACACCTGGACGCGCATCTTCCAGGCCCATGGCGAGCAGTACCAGCCGCCCAAGCTGGTGCTGTTCAACGGCCAGGTGCAATCCAGTTGCGGCGGCGCCACCGCGGCCAGCGGTCCCTTCTATTGCCCGGTGGACGGCAAGGTCTACCTCGACCTGACCTTCTTCCAGGAATTGCAACAACGCTTCGGCGCCGACGGCGACTTCGCCCGCGCCTACGTCATCGCCCACGAGGTCGGCCATCACGTGCAGAACCTCACCGGCACGACCAGCAAGATGGAAGCAGCGCGCCGCCGCGGCACCCCTACCGAAGGCGCCACCGGGTTGTCGGTACGGCTGGAGCTGCAGGCCGACTGCTATGCCGGGGTCTGGGCCAACGACGCCCAGCAACGGTTGAACTGGCTGGACCCGGGCGACCTGGAGAAGGCCTTGAACGCCGCCAACGCCATCGGTGATGATCGCCTGCAACGCCAGGCCCAGGGGCACGTGGTGCCGGATTCTTTTACCCATGGCAGCTCGGCGCAGCGGGTGAAATGGTTCCGCACCGGCTTCGACAGCGGCAAGGTGGAAAGCTGCAACACCTTCGCTACGCAGGCACTCTGACCTGCAGGAGAGTCCCTCGATGCGCCGCCTACTCGCGCTATGCCTGTCCCTGGTCTGCGGCTCCGCCCTGGCGGCGCCGCACGAGGGGGTCGCCCGCATCGTCAGCGATCGCTTGCCGATCGGCACGGCCCAGGCCGCGTTGCAACTGTCGGCCGACTGGAACCAGCCCCATCCGGAAATTCGCCGTGCCCTGGTGATCGTCCATGGCCGGCTGCGCAATGCCGCGACCTATTTCCGCTCCGGCGAGACCGCCACCCAGGCCGCGGGTGCCAGCGCCGACACCCTGGTGATCGCCCCGCAATTTCTCAACGACCAGGACGTAGAGCGCCATCAGCTGCCGGCTGACCTGCTGCGCTGGCAAGGCAACGCCTGGATGGGCGGCGAACCCGCCCTGGGGCCGCAGCCGCTGAGCAGCTTCGCGGTATTCGACGCCCTCCTCGCCCGCCTGGCGGATCGCCGCCTGCTGCCCAACCTGCAGGAGGTGGTGATCGCCGGTCACTCCGGCGGTGGCCAGGTGGTGCAGCGCTACGCCGTCCTCGGCCAGGGCGAACGCCCGCTGGCGGCCAGCGGCATTCGTCTGAGATTCGTGATCGCCAATCCGTCGTCCTATGCCTATTTCGACGCCAGCCGGCCCGATGCCCAGGGCCGTCCCGCGGCCTTCGCCGACGCGGCCAGCTGCCCGGACTTCGATACCTGGAAGTACGGCATGCAGGGGCTACCCGCCTATGCCCAGGGACGCAACGCCGCGGCGCTGGAACGTCACTATGCCCAACAAGCCATCACCTATCTGCTCGGCGCCCAGGATACCAACCCCAATCATCCGGCGCTGGACAAGAGCTGCGCCGCGGAGGCCCAGGGGCCCTATCGCCTGGCGCGAGGGCTGAACTACTACCACTACCTGCAGGGCCGCCATCCGGGACTGACCCAAGAGCTGGTCGAGGTCCCAGGCGTAGGGCATAACGGCGATGCCATCTTCACCTCACCCGAAGGGCGCCGGGCGCTGTTCGGCCGCTAGCCTGGCTCTCCGAGTGCCGCCAGGAGTTCGCGGCAGTCCGCAAAACGCCGGTCCCGCGCCGTGGGCCAGGGATCGCCGGGCTGGTTGACCTGCAGGGTTCGGCATCCGGCGGCCCGCCCGCATTCCAGGTCATAGCGATGATCGCCGACCATCACCAGGCTGGTCGGTGCCACTTGCCACAGCGCCGCCAGGTGCAGCAAGCCGCCGGGATCGGGCTTGGGTGCCGCTTCGTCGCGGCCGAGCACCGTGGCGGGAGCGAAACAGTCTTCCAGGCCGATGGCGGCCAGGGTCAGCAACGCCAGGTCGCGGGCGTTGCGGGTCAGGATGCCCAGTTGGTAGCCACGCCCGTGCAGGTGGCGCACGAGCTCCACCGCGCCTGGCGCCGGGCGGGCGGCGACGGCCAGCTCGCGCTCGTGCTCGAATAGCCAGGCGTGCTTGGCGGCGCGCTCGGTGGCCGGGAGGTCGGCCAGATGGTGCAGGATGTCGGCCTGTTCGGGGATGTCGAGGTGGCGGCGAATGGCAGCGAAGTCGTGCACGGCCAGGGTCAGGGTGCCGTCCAGGTCGAACACCCAGTGGCTGCGTTGGCGCAATGTCATCGGCAGTATCCTGCAGGGGAAAAGGTGACCTCCGGGCGCACGGGGGGAACCCTCGTCCTGCGCGCTCCGTCTGGTGGAAACAATCTTCTGCAGGAGTCTACCCATGACGACGACCGTTCGTGCGCTGCTTTTCGATGTCTTCGGCACCGTGGTGGACTGGCGCGGCAGCCTGGTCGAGCAGTTGCAGGAGCTCTCCGCCAAGCACGGCGTGCAGGCCGACTGGGGGGCCCTGGCCGACGCCTGGCGCGCCGAGGCCTACGAGGCCATCCTGCCGCAGATCGAGGCCCGCACCCTGCCCTGGCTGCCCCTCGACGAGGTCCATCGGCTGGCGCTGGACGAGTTGCTGCCGCGCCACGGCCTGGCCGGGCTCACCGCGGCCGAGGTGAGCTGGCTCAACCGCCGCTGGCACCAGCTGGCGCCCTGGCCCGATGCGGTGCCGGGGCTGCAGCGTCTGCGCCGGGGTTATCCGGTGTGCGCCCTGTCCAATGGCAATGTCAGCCTGCTGCTGGACATGGCCCGCCACGCCGGGCTGCCCTGGGACATGCTGTTCGGCGCCGATCTGTTCCGGCGCTACAAGCCGGCGGCGGAGGTCTATCTCGGCGCCTGCGCCCTGCTCGACCTGCAGCCCGAACAGGTGATGCTCTGCGCCGCCCACAACGGCGATCTGCAGGCTGCCCAGGAACTGGGCCTGGCCACCGCCTTCATCCAGCGCCCCCGGGAAAAGGGACCTGCCGGTGGCGAGGTATCGCGCGGCGGCTGGGACCTCGAGGCCAGCGACCTGCAGGACCTGGCCGACCAGCTCGGCCTGCCCGCCAGCGATGCGGAGGACCTTACGGAGGCCTGAGAACCTGTTCACGATCTTTTGGACTAGAGTCAGACAAGGCAAAAACAGCTGAGGAAGCGCAGTTTACAGGTCGTAAATGAGCATTCCGAAGCTGTTTTTAACGCCGTATGGCTGACGGTCAGGAGATCGTAAACAGGTTCTGAGGTCGATTGAGGGGAGGCCGGAGCGCTCGGTATCCTCGCCGATACTTTTTCACCAGGGCGCTCCCATGGGCTTTCTCGACCGACTCCGCAAGAAACGCGAGCGCAAGGCCATCAAGGCCTTGCCAAAGCTCCATCAGCGCACCATCCGGCTGCGCAACGCCCTGCCGAACTACGAAATCGGCGCCGGCACCTACGGCATGCCCGAGGTCTCGGATCTGCAGGAAGGCTCGACCCTGAGGATCGGCTGCTACACCTCCATCGCCAGCGACGTGCAGATCCTGCTCGGCGGCCTGCATCGCCTGGACTGGGTCACCACCTATCCCTTCCCCGCCTTCGTCGACGACCTGGCCCACATCACCGACTACGGCGGCAGCCGCGGCGACGTGGTGATCGGCAGCGACTGCTGGATCTGCACCGTTGCACTGCTGCTCCCGGCGTCACCATCGGCCACGGCGCGGTAGTGGCGGCCGGCGCCGTGGTGACCCGCGACGTGCCGCCCTATGCGGTGGTGGGCGGCAATCCGGCGCGCTTCATCAAGTGGCGCTTTTCCGAGGAGATCTGCCAGGCCTTGCTGGACATCGCCTGGTGGGACTGGCCCGAAGCGGACATCCTCGCCGCCGGCACGCACCTGTGCAGCGACGATATCGAGGGGTTTATCGCCTACGCCCGGGCACGCCATCCGGCGCCCTGAGAACCTGCTCACGATCTCGCGAGCTAGAGCCAAACAAAGCGAAAAGGGCTGAGGAAGCGGAGTTTACGAGTGGTAAATGAGCATTCCGAAGGCATTGTCAACGCGGTTTGGCCGACGCGCAGCAGATCGTGAACAGGTTCTGAGGACAGGCTCAGGAACTCTGATCGCTCCCAGGAACTCACCTTCATGAATCATGCAACCGAAGGTTTTCCATGGAAGCGCTCGACCTGCTGCAATGGCCGGCCATGGCCATCACCCTGCTCGCCGCCTGGCTCGTGGCTTCCCAGCGCCAAGGCCGACGTAACCTGGGTTTCTGGGTCTTCCTGTGCAGCAACGGCCTATGGATCGCCTGGGGGCTGCAAGCCGAAGCCTATGCACTGATCGTGCTGCAACTGGGGCTGGCGGCGATGAATCTGCGCGGCGTGCGGCGCAATGCCCAGGAGGCCGCTGCGGCGACGCTCCCCTAGGCCTGGGCCAGGCATAATGGCCAGCCCCGTGTCAGACGGCCCATCGCCATGCAGCACAGCGTCACCCCCATTGGCCACGTCCGCTCCTGCTTCAAGGAGAAATTCGCCATCCCCCGGCAGCCCGCCCTGGCGCCGGCCGCCCGCGGCGTGCTGGAGCTGCTGCCGCCGTTCGACCGGCCCGAGGCCGTCCAGGGGCTGGAACAGGTGAGCCACGTCTGGTTGCTGTTCCTCTTCCACCAGGCACTGGAAAGCGAACCCCGCCTGCGCGTGCGGCCGCCGCGCCTGGGCGGCAATCGCTACCTGGGGGTGTTCGCCACTCGCGCCACCCACCGGCCGAATGGCATCGGCCAGTCGGTGGTCCGCCTGGACGGCATCGAACCGGGACGGCTGTTGCTGTCGGGCATCGATCTGCTGGACGGTACCCCGGTGCTCGACATCAAGCCCTATGTGCCCTACGCCGACAGCCCATTGGGCGCCCACAACGCCATTGCCGAAGCACCGCCACCGGCTCTGGCGGTGAGCTGGGCGGACGCGGCGCGCCGCCAGGCCGACGTCCATGGCCAGCGCCTGGGCGAACCCCTGGTCGAGCTGATCGAGCAGTGCCTGGCCCAGGACCCGCGCCCGGCCTACCAGCATCCGGCCCCGGAGCGTCGCTACGGGGTACGCCTGTGGGACGTGGAGGTGCACTGGCACTATCCCACCCCCGCCAGCCTTCACGTCCTGGACGTCACCCCGGCCACCTGACGCCCTGCGGTTTGCAATCCGGCGCGCGAGGCCCCAACAATGGGGCTGCCGGATCGCATGAGGCGATCCGCACGCGGCTACGGTCGCCGTTCGGCCGTATCACCGATTAGGGAAACATCTATGGCTCCAAGCAGACAGGTCATCAACGCTCAGGTCAGCCCCAAGGGCAGCCTGGAGACCCTTTCCCAGCGCGAGGTCCAGCAGCTCAGCGCCGCCGGCTCGGGCAACCTCTACCAGCTCTTCCGCCAGTGCGCCCTGGCCATCCTCAACACCGGCGCCCACAGCGACAACGCCAAGACCATTCTCGAGGCCTACCAGGACTTCGAGATCCGTATCCACCAGCAGGACCGCGGCGTGCGTCTGGAACTGGTCAACGCGCCGGCCGATGCCTTCGTCGACGGCGAGATGATCGCCAGCACCCGCGAAATGCTGTTCAGCGCCCTGAGGGACATCGTCTACACCGAGAGTGAACAGAGCAGCCTGCGCATCGATCTGGACAGCTCCGAGGGCATCACCGACTACGTCTTCCACCTGCTGCGCAACGCCCGTACCCTGCGCGCTGGCGTCGAGCCGAAGATGGTGGTCTGCTGGGGTGGCCACTCCATCAGCACCGAGGAATACAAGTACACCAAGAAGGTCGGCCACGAGTTGGGCCTGCGCAGCCTGAACATCTGCACCGGCTGCGGTCCGGGCGTGATGAAGGGCCCGATGAAGGGCGCCACCATCGCCCACGCCAAGCAGCGCATCCAGGGCGGCCGTTACCTGGGCCTCACCGAGCCGGGCATCATCGCCGCCGAGGCGCCCAATCCCATCGTCAACGAACTGGTTATCCTGCCGGACATCGAGAAGCGCCTGGAGGCCTTCGTCCGCGTCGGCCACGGCATCATCATCTTCCCCGGCGGCGCCGGCACGGCGGAGGAATTCCTCTACCTGCTGGGCATCCTCATGCATCCGGAGAACCGGGACATCCCCCTCCCGGTGGTGCTCACCGGCCCGCAGAGCGCCGCGCCCTACCTGGAACAGCTGCACGCCTTCATCGGCGCCACCCTGGGCGAGGCCGCCCAGCGCCACTACCAGATCGTGGTCAACGATCCGGCCGAGGTGGCCCGGCAGATGGCCCAGGGGCTCAAGGCGGTCAAGCAGTTCCGCCGCGAGCGCCACGACGCCTTCCACTTCAACTGGCTGCTGCGCATCGAGGAAGGCTTCCAGCGTCCCTTCGATCCCACCCATGCCAACATGGCCGCGCTGGAACTTACCCATGCCCTGCCCCCCCACGAGCTGGCCGCCAACCTGCGCCGGGCCTTCTCCGGCATCGTCGCCGGCAACGTCAAGGCCAAGGGCATCCAGCTGATCGAGGAGCATGGCCCCTACGAGATCAATGGCGAACCCGCCATCATGCGCCCGCTGGACCAGCTGCTGCAGGCTTTCGTCGAACAGCACCGCATGAAGCTTCCCGGCGGCGCGGCCTATGAGCCCTGCTATCGCGTGGTGAGCTGAATCCTTTCACGCTGGCCTGTTCGGCCGGTTTTCCTCCTAAATGGCCGTTCGTCGAAGCTACTGATCGACGAACGGTCATATTGATGGCCAACCAATATCAAGAATTCGCCAGCTAGCTATCCAGAGCGTTCCGCTCGGTACATCATGGCTTCGTTTTCGCTCACCTCGCATTCGGAAAAAAAACTCGCGCGCTAACTGCCTGTCTCCGTGCTAAAGCCCCTCTTCACCACGCCGATAGGGCAAGGCAAGCTAAACTCAAAGCGGTGGCTGCTGTGGCGAATGCTGACCGAAGCGGAGATCCCGTCGGACCGGCTTCACCCCGTCACGCCGGATTTCCTGCCGAGGTCACGGAATGAATAACTGGCTGGGACTCGACTTCCTCGTCGCCCCTCTCGCCCACGACCAGGTCCACCTGCACGGCCAGCACGACGCCTGGCTGGTAGCGCTCGCCTATCTGGTCGCCGTCAGTGCCTGCTACGTCACCCTGGTGTTCGCCGAGCGCATTGGCCAGACCCGCACCCTGTCGCGGCGACGGGCCTGGAGCCTGATGGGCGCCCTGAGCTTCGGTTTCGGTGTCTGGGGCATGCACTTCATCGCCATGCTGGCGTACACCGTGCCCACCCAGGTGCACTACGACCTCCTGATCACCCTGGCCTCGCTGCTGATCGTGGTGCTGGCCGGGCTCATGGCCATGCCAGCCCTGAGCCAGCCCGACCTCAGCGTCGGCCAGCGCCTCAAGGCCGGCGTGGTGCTGAGTGTGGGCATCGTGCTCATGCACTACACCGGCATGAGCGCCGTGCACACCGACGCGGTGGTGCTCTATCGCCCGGGCCCCTTCCTGCTGTCGATCCTCATCGCCGTGGGCGCCAGCTTCGCCGCGCTGCAGTTGATCCAGATCTTCCGCCGCCATTACACCGGCATCTATCGCTGGCTGCGCATGGCTACCGCCCTGGTGATGGGCCTGGCCATCGCCGCCATGCACTTCACCGGCATGTGGTCCATGGTGCTGATCGCCCCGGTGCAATCCGAGACCACGCTGCAGGGTGCCAGCAATTCCTGGCAGCTCGGCGTGGGCATCGCCATCATCGCCCTGCTGCTGGTGATGGGCGGCCTGGGTGCGGCCTGGGCGGATCGCCAGTTGCAACGCAAGGAAAACGATCTGGAGCGGGTCAACTCCCTGGTCGGCCAGCTCGACGAAGCCCGCGCTTCGCTGCAGCAGGCGGCGCACTACGATCCGCTCACCGACCTGCACAACCGCCGTGCCTTCAACCAGGCCTTCGCCGACACCCTCGCCCGGCACGCCCAGCAGGGGCGCAACCTGGCGGTGATGTTCCTCGACATCGATCACTTCAAGCGCATCAACGACAGCCTCGGCCACGACGCTGGCGACCAGTTGTTGGTCGCCATGGCCCAGACCATTCGCGAGACGGTCCGCGACGGCGATCTGGTGGCCCGCTTCGGCGGCGACGAATTCTGCATCCTCGCCAGTCTCGCCGGCCCGGACGAGGCGCGTCACCTGGCCCAGCGCATCCTCGAGCGGCTGCGCCAGCCCATCGCCATCGGCAGTCGCACCTTGGTGATGACCACCAGCATCGGCATCAGCCTCTATCCCCGCGACGGCGGCTGTTGCGAAGAGCTACTCAAGAGCGCCGATCTCGCGCTCTACCTGTCCAAGGGCAATGGCCGCAATACCTTCAGCTTCTTCGACGAGACCCTGCGCGAGAAGATCTCGCTGCAGCTGGAGCTGGAGGCCGAACTGCGCGAGGCCCTGGTCGAGGAACGCGGCCTGCAACTCTACTACCAGCCGATCCTCGACGTGGCCAGCGGCCAGCTGGACAAGGCCGAGGCGCTGATCCGCTGGGATCATCCCCGCCTCGGCCTGCTGGCGCCGAACGTCTTCCTCGGCGTCGCCGAGGCCAATGGTTTCATCGAGGAACTGGATGCCTGGGTGCTACGCCGGGCCTGCCACGATCTCGCCGAACTGGCCGCTGCGGGCCTTCCCGAGCTGCGCATAGCCATCAACTGCTCGGCGCTCAGCCTGAGCAACGAGGCGCTGCCGGCCCAGATCGCCTGGTGCCTGGACGAACACCGGCTGTCGCCGCGATGCCTGGAGCTGGAGGTCACCGAGAATGCCCTGGTCAAGAACGTGCAGCCCACCGCCGAGCTGCTGCAGCGCATCCGCGACCTGGGCGTGACCGTCTCCATCGACGACTTCGGCACCGGCTATTCGTCGCTGGCCTATCTCAAGCGGTTGCCCATCGACATCCTCAAGATCGACCGTTCCTTCGTTACCGGACTGGTCGAGGGTAACGCCGACCACCAGATCGTCCAGGCCATCATCGGCATGGCCCGGCCACTCAAGCTCAAGATCACCGCCGAGGGCGTCGAGCACCTGGAGCAGCTCCGCCTGCTCTGCGCCCTGGGCTGCGACTTCATCCAGGGCTATCACATCAGCCGGCCGGTGCCCCTGAACCAGGTGCCCGGGGTGGTCGCTCGCTATGCCACCGGGGTCTGCCCGCTGCAGGACCAGGCCCAGCTCGACGCCAATGCCCTGGCCCTGGCAAGGGCGCTCGGCTAGCCGCGCCGATAACGCAGCCAGACGCTGCCATCGTCCTGGGCGTCGGCCGAATCCAGCTTGAGGTAGAGCGGCTGCTGCCAGGCCTGCTCGGCGATCTCGAAGGACGCCGGATGGGCACCGCGACCGTCCACCAGGGGGATGATCAGCACGCTGATCTCATCCACCAACCCGGCGGCGACGAAGGAACCGCTGACGTGGGGACCGCCCTCCACCACCAGCCGCTCGATACCCAGCTCGGCGTTCAGCAATTCCAGCACCGCGGCCAGATCCAGCGCGTCCTTGCCACCGAAGACATAGGAAGCGCCGATATTCTGCAGGTGGGCCAGGTAGTCGTCGCTGACGCCCTCGGTGAGCACCGCCACCACATGGGAATCCAGCGCCTCGTTCTTTTTCCAGGCCACCTTGCCCTGGGGATCGATGGCGATGGCGTACTTGGCGGCGTCGCGCTGGGCGAAATGATGGGTACGCGGGATGGGCGTCTGGGCCACTCCGGTGGGATAGCCCTCGCCGTGGGCGATCTCTTCCATGGTCACCCGGCCACAGGCCCAGGCGTCGAAGTCGAAGCGCTCGGCCAGGCGCTCGTAGGTCGCATCGGCCTGTTTCTTGACCGCACGATCCCAGCCGTCGGTGAGGGCGTGACCATCGACCGACGACATCATATGGCAGATCACATAGGGCTTCATGGGGACTCCTGGCAATGGCGTGTCGCCATGACACGCCTTGCAGAAACCGACCGGCCCGGCGCCGGGTGAGTTCAGCTCGCCTGGCCGCACAGACGAAAAACCCGCCGGAGGGCGGGTTTTCGGGGAGCCTGGTGGCGTTAGAGCCTGTTCACGATCTCGCGAGCTAGAGCCAAACAAGGCGAAAATGGCTGAGGAAGCGGAGTTTACGAGTGGTAAATGAGCATTCCGAAGCCAGTTTCAACGCCGTTTGGCCGACGCGCAGCAGATCGTGAACAGGTTCTTACTTCTCGACGAAGGCCCGCTCGATCAGGTAGTCGCCCGGATCGCCCATGCGCGGCGAGATGGTCAGGCCGAATTCGTTCAGCACGGCGCTGGTCTCGTCCAGCATGCTCGGGCTGCCGCAGATCATGGCGCGGTCGTCCTGGGGATTGATCGGCGGCAGGCCGATGTCCTCGAACAGCTTGCCGCTGCGCATCAGATCGGTCTGGCGACCCTGGTTGCGGAATTCCTCGCGGGTGACCAGGGGGTAGTAGATCAGCTTCTCGCGTACCAGGTCACCGATGAACTCGTGCTCGGGCAGGGTCTTGGTGATGAAGTCGGCATAGGCCAATTCGTTCACGTAGCGCACGCCGTGGACCAGGATCACCTTCTCGAAGCGCTCGTAGGTCTCCGGGTCCTGGATGGTACTCAGGAAGGGCGCCATGCCGGTGCCGGTGCTCAGCAGGTAGAGGTGCTTGGCGGGCTTGAGGTCACTGAGGATCAGGGTGCCGGTGGGCTTGCGGCTGACCATCAGGTTGTCGCCTTCCTTGAGGTGCTGCAGGCGCGAGGTCAGGGGGCCGTCCGGCACCTTGATGCTGAAGAACTCCAGGTGTTCTTCGTAGTTGGGGCTGGCGATGCTGTAGGCGCGCATCAGCGGGCGACCGCCTTCGGTTTCCAGGCCGATCATCACGAACTGACCATTCTCGAAACGCAGGCCCGGATTACGGGTGGTCTTGAAGCTGAACAGGGTGTCGTTCCAGTGATGAACGCTCAGGACGCGCTCGGTGTACAGGTTGCTCATCGATGACTCCAGGAAAAATCGGTACAGCCCGGGGCTGGATAGAAATTGCGCGACAGTTTATAGAGGGGGAAAATATCCGTGAAATGAATAATTCGAATATCGATTATCCAAAAGGCAGATATGCGATTTACGTTACGTCAACTCGAGGTATTCGTCGCCGTGGCCCGCCAGGAAAGCGTTTCCCGGGCAGCCGAGGCGCTCAGTCTGTCGCAGTCGGCCACCAGTACCGCCCTGGGCGAACTGGAACGGCAATTCGACTGCCGGGTATTCGACCGCGCGGGAAAGCGTTTGACGCTCAACGCCCTGGGTCGTCAGCTGCTGCCCAAGGCGGTGGCCCTGCTCGATCGCAGTGCCGAGGTGGAAAACCTGCTGCGTGGCAAGACCGGTTTCGGTTCCCTGGAGCTCGGCGCCACCCTGACCATCGGTAACTACCTGGCCACCCTGCTGCTGGGCGACTTCATGCAGCGCCACCCCGACTGCCGGGTGCGCCTGCACGTGCACAACACCGCCAGCGTGGTGCAACGGGTCGCCAATCATGACATCGACCTCGGCCTGATCGAAGGCGACTGCCAGAATCCGGATCTGGAGGTCCAGCCCTGGATCGAGGACGAACTGGTGGTGTTCTGCGCGCCCGGGCATCGCCTGGCCCAGACCAACGCCAGCCAAGCCGAGTTGGAAGCCCAGGCCTGGATCTTGCGCGAACAGGGCTCGGGCACCCGCCTGACCTTCGACCAAGCCATGCGCCACCACGCCCAGCCACTGGACGTGCGCCTGGAGCTGGAGCACACCGAGGCCATCCTGCGCGCGGTGGAGTCGGGGCTAGGGATCGGTTGCCTGTCGCGCCTGGCGCTACGCGACGCCTTCGCCCGCGGCACCCTGGTGCCCATCGCCACCCCGACGCTTGATCTGCGTCGGCAATTCTGCTTCATCTGGCACAAGCAGAAGTACCAGACCGGGGCCATGGTGGAGTTCCTCGACCTCTGCCGGCAGCTGACCCTGGGCCTGAACCGTAGCGATCAGATCGACACCGCGCGGCCTCGACCCTTGGACTGATCACTGGCCTTCGTAGATCCGCCGGTTTTCCAGCTCCCGCTGCTCGTGGCGACGGTGGGCACGCAAGGCCAGCAGGGCCAGGATGCCGATCACCAGGCGATAGCCCTGGGAGTAGAGATCCAGCTCGGCGGTGGCCGACTCGCCCAGTACGCCGCTGACCAGTCGCACCACGAAAAGGGTCAGTTGCACGAAGGCCACCAACAGCAGCCCGGCCGACAACCATTCCGCCCGGCGGAAGGCCAGCACGGCGAACAGCGCCAGGGCGAATTGCATGCCGCCATACCAGACCCGCGCCTCGGCCACCGAGGCCGAATCCATCAATACCATGCCGCGGGCGTTGGCCATCTCGTAGGGATAGAACCAGTGCGCCAAGGCGAGTCCAAACCAGACCAGGGCCTGCAGACCCAACACCAGACGTGCGAAGCGAAGCTCGGACATTCCCCGTTTCTCCTTGGGGTCATGGATGGATGACAGCCGCTCCAGTGTAACCAGCCAAAGACCTCGGCGCTGGTAGCGAGCCGCACTGCCGATGCAGACCGCCACAGCCGGGGTAGGGTTCGCCCGAAGGGCTAGGGTAAGCTGCCTCTTTTCGGCTCACACCGCGAGCCCGCTGCCCAGGTGACCGCCATGCCCGCCACCCCTCCCGCCCAGCCGCCGCTGGTGCTATCCATCCAGTCCCATGTGGCCTACGGCCACGTCGGCAATGCCGCCGCCACCCTGCCGCTGCAACTGCTCGGCCTGCAGCCAGTGGTGGTCAACACCGTGCAATTCTCCAATCACACCGGTTACGGCGAGTTCAAGGGCCAGGTCTTTCCGCCCGAACACATCCACGACGTGCTCGACGGCCTGCGCGCCCGGGGCGTGCTGGAACGCTGCGTGGCGGTGCTCTCCGGCTACCTGGGCGACGCCGCCATCGGCGAGGTGATCCTCGGCGTGGTGCAGGAGATCCGTCGCCAGCGCAGCGACCTGCACTACCTCTGCGACCCGGTGATGGGCGACGTTGGCCGCGGCATCTTCGTCCGTCCCGGCATCCCCGAGTTCCTGCGCCGCCGCGCCATCGAGCAGGCCAGCCTGATCACCCCCAACCAGTACGAATTCGAGCTGCTGCATGGCCAGCCGCTGGTCGATACTGCCGATGCCGTAGCCGCTGCCCGACTGCTGCTCGGTCGCCCCGGCCAACCGGGTCCGGCGACCATCGTCATCACCAGCCTGCGCACCCCGGACCTGCCCGCCGACGTCCTCAGCACCCTGGTGGTGGAGACGAACGACGCCTGGCTGGTGCAGACCCCCTACCTGGATCTGCAACCGCTGCCCAATGGCATGGGCGACGTCTTTTCCGCGGTGCTGCTCGGCCAGTTGCTCAACGGCCAGTCCACGCCCGCCGCGGCATCCCATGCGGTCAGCGCCCTCTACGCCCTGGTCGCCCGCACCGGCCCCGGCAGCCGCGACCTGCCGCTGATCGCCGCGCGCGAGCAGATCGTGCATCCGGGCGAGCTGTTCGAGGCGCGGCGGCTGGCGTAGGTTGGGTTGAGCACCAGCGAAGCCCAACGGAGCCGGGCTCTGTTGGGCTTCGACGATGGAGCCGTCTCAACTCAACCTACGCGTGCGCTTTGCCCCCTCTCCCCGCGGGAGCGGGCTGGGGTGAGGGCAACCCTTCACGCCTGAGCCCTTGAGCGCGTGGAAAACGCTGCGCGGTTTTCCACCCTACCTGCCTGTTGGGCTTCGACGATGGGGCTGTCTCAACCCAACCTACGGGTATCCCTTCCTGCTCCATACCGCCCCCTCTCCCCCCGGGAGAGGGCTAGGGTGAGGGAAAGCCCAGCTACCGCCCCTCACGACGACTGCATATGCCGCTCGCGCTGCTCCTGGCGCTCCTTGGCCTCCACGCTCAGGGTCGCGGTAGGCCGCAACAGCAGGCGCGCCAGGCCGATGGGTTCGCCGGTTTCCTCGCACCAGCCGTACTCATCGCGGGCCAGGCGCTCCAGGGCTTCGTCGATCTTGTCCAGCAGCTTCTTCTCGCGCTCCAGTTGGCGCAGTTGCCATTGGCGCTGCTGCTCGGCGTTGCCGACGTCGGCCGGATCGCCATGGGCCTCCATGCCGCGCAGGTCTTCCACCTGCTCGTCGATCAGTCGCTGCAGATCCGCTCTCTGACCGAGCAGCAGCTCGCGAAAGAAAGCGCGCTGGGCCTCGTTCATGTAGGCCGACTCTGGTTGGGCAAGAAGTTCTTCGGGGGTCATGATCACGCTCTCATCGACATAAACGTTACAATATAACATCTATGTAACGTTTTTCTCTTCTTCATCCGTCTAGCGAGACCATCACAAAATTTCGTAGTGCTTCGACGAAAACCACTACACAAAGCCAAAAGGCTATGAGAAAGTAAAACCACAACCTGTATGACAACCTTACAACCACATAAGCAGGTCTCCATGTTCGCCAAGGTCCCCGCCAATGTCCTGAGCGACAACGTCGCCCAGCAGCTGCTGGATAAGATCGAAGCCGGTGTGTTCGCCCCCGGCAGCAAGATTCCCAGCGAAGCGCTGCTTTCCGAAGCCTTCGGGGTCAGCCGCACCGTGGTGCGCGAGGCCATCTCGCGGCTGAAGAACGAAGGCGTGCTGCAGCCCCAGCAGGGCCGCGGCATCTTCGTCACCGCCCATGCCACCATCCGCCCACTGCGTATCGACGCCGACGAAGCCAGCCTGCCCGGCAGCGTCTTCCATCTGCTGGCGCTGCGCCGCGCCATCGAGGCGGAGATCGCCTCCGAGGCTGCCATCAACCGTAGCGAGGCCGATCTGGTCGCCATCGACGAGGCCCTGGCGGCCATCGACGAAGACGTCGCCGACGGTCACGACGGGGTGCGCGCCGACGTGGCCTTCCATCGCACCATCGCCCAGGCCGCCGGCAACCCCTACTTCATCAAGACCCTGGAATTCGTCAGCCAGTACCTGGAGACGGCCACCCGCATCACCCGCACCAACGAGGCGCGGCGCGAGGACTTCTCCCGCCAGGTGCACGAAGAGCACCAGGCCATCGTCGCCGCCATCCGCCTCGGCGATCCCCTGGCCGCCGCCAATGCCGCCCGCCAGCACATCTACAACGCCGCCCGCCGTCTACGGCAGGCCGGCTTCGCCTGACCTTTTCTGGAGAACAACAAGATGCAAGACAACGTCGGTGTCATCGGCCTCGGGGCCATGGGTCTGGGCGTCGCCCGTTCGCTGCTGCGTGCCGGCTTCGCCGTGCATGCCTGCGATGTGCGCGCCAGCGTGCTGGAGTCCTTCGCCAGCGAAGGCGGGGTGGCCTGCACCTCGCCCGCGGCCCTGGCCGACAGCTGCGACATCCTCATCACGGTGGTGGTCAACGCCGAGCAGACCGAAGCCGTGCTGTTCGGCGAAGGCGGTGCGGTCGCCGCCCTGCGTCCCGGTAGCCTGGTGATCGCCTGCGCCACCGTGGCCCCCGCCTACGCCGTCGAGCTGGGCGAGCGCCTGGGCGAGCGGGGCATCCTGCTGCTGGACGCCCCGCTCTCCGGTGGCGCCGCTAAGGCCGCCAGTGGCGAGATGACCATGATGACCTCCGGCACCGCCGCGGCCTACGCCAAGGGCGAGGCGGTGCTGGCCGCCATGGCCGGCAAGGTCTATCGCCTGGGCGATGCGCCCGGCCAGGGTTCCAAGGTCAAGATCATCAACCAGCTCTTGGCCGGGGTGCACATCGCCGCCTCCGCCGAGGCCATGGCCCTGGGCCTGCGCGAAGGTGTCGATCCGGACGCCCTCTACGAAGTCATCACCCATAGCGCCGGCAATTCCTGGATGTTCGAGAATCGCGTGCCGCATATCCTCAAGGCCGACTACACCCCGCTGTCCGCCGTGGACATCTTCGTCAAGGACCTGGGCCTGGTGCTGGATACCGCGCGCACCTCGAAATTCCCGCTGCCGCTGTCGGCCACCGCCCACCAGATGTTCATGCAGGCCTCCACCGCGGGCCATGGTCGTGAAGACGACTCGGCGGTGATCAAGATCTTCCCGGGCATCGAGCTGCCCAAGGCCGCGGAGTGAGACCGATGAGCGCGACCGAGACCCGCCCGCTGCTGGGCTGCATCGCCGACGACTTCACCGGCGCCACCGATCTCGCCAACATGCTGGTGCGCGGTGGCATGCGCACCGTGCAGGTGATCGGCGTGCCCGCGGCCGACGCCGTACTCGACGCCGCCGACGCCGTGGTAGTGGCGCTGAAATCCCGCACCACGCCGGCCGCCGAGGCGGTGAGCGAATCCCTGGCCGCCCTCGCCTGGCTGCGCCAGCGCGGTTGCCGGCAATTCTTCTTCAAGTACTGCTCCACCTTCGACTCCACCGCCGCGGGCAACATCGGCCCGGTAGCCGAGGCCCTGCAGGAGGCGCTGGATTGCGACTTCACCCTGGCCTGCCCAGCCTTCCCGGAGACCGGGCGCACCCTGTTCCGCGGCCATCTGTTCGTCCAGGATCTGTTGCTCAGCGAGTCCGGCATGCAGCACCACCCGCTGACGCCCATGGGCGACGCCAACCTGGTGCGGGTGCTGCAGGCGCAGAGCCGCGGCACCGTCGGCCTGCTGCGCTACGATCAGGTCGCCAAGGGCCCCGAGGCCGTGCGCCAGGCCATCGCCGAGCTGCGCGAGTCAGGTCATCGACTGGCCATCGCCGATGCCCTGTCCGACGCCGATCTGCACACCCTGGGCGCGGCCTGTGCCGAGCTACCCCTGGTCACCGGCGGTTCGGGCATCGCCCAGGGCCTGCCGGAGAATTTCCGCCGCGCCGGCCTGCTCCAGGCGCACGACGCCGCCGCCCTCGACCTGCCCGCCGGTGGCGAGGCGGTCCTGGCCGGCAGTGCCTCCCAGGCCACCAACGGCCAGGTCGCCGCCTGGCTGGAAGCCGGTCGCCCCGCCCTGCGCCTCGATCCGCTGGCCCTGGCCCAGGGTGACGAGTCCATCGACGCCGCCCTCGCCTGGGCCCGTGACCAGGGCCAGGCCGTGCTCATCTATGCCACCAGCCCCGCCGACGAGGTCAAGGGCATCCAGCGCGAGCTGGGCGTGGCCCGCGCCGGTGAACTGGTGGAGCGTGCCCTCGGCCTGATCGCCCGGGGCCTGTTCGATCAAGGCGTGCGCCGCCTGGTGGTGGCCGGCGGCGAGACCTCCGGCGCCGTGGTCCAGGCCCTGGGCGTACGGACCCTGCGCATCGGCGCCCAGATCGATCCGGGCGTGCCGGCCACCCTCGGCCAGGTCGCGGGCGAACCCCTGGCCCTGGCGCTCAAGTCCGGCAACTTCGGCAGCCGTGACTTCTTCGCCAAGGCCCTGCGCCAGCTGGCGGGAGAACAGCCATGAGCGCCGAAGCCCGGCTACGCGAAGAGATCTGCACCGTCGGCGCCAGTCTCTATGCCCGCGGTTACACCGTGGGCAGCGCCGGCAACATCAGCGCCCGCCTGGAAGACGGCTGGCTGATCACCCCCACCGATGCCTGCCTGGGTCGCCTCGATCCGGCGGCCATCGCCAAGGTCGGCCTGGACGGCGACTGGGTCTCCGGCGACAAGCCGTCCAAGACCCTGGCCCTGCATCGCCAGGTCTATGACCGCAATCCCGGGGTGGGCGGGGTGGTGCACACCCATTCCACCCACCTGGTGGCCCTGACCCTGGCGGGCGTCTGGCGCCCGGACGACATCCTGCCGCCGATCACCCCCTACCAGGTGATGAAGGTCGGCCATATCCCGCTGATTCCCTATGCCCGCCCGGGCGCTGCGAGCGTCGCCGAGCAGGTAGCGCAACTGGCCAACCAGGTCCGCGGGGTGATGCTCGAACGCCTCGGCCCGGTGGTCTGGGAGAGCAGCGTGAGCAAGGCCAGCTTCGCCCTGGAGGAGCTGGAAGAAACCGCGCGGCTGTGGCTGCTCAGCGAGCCGCGCCCGGCGCCGCTCGATGCCGCCGCGCTGGCCGAACTGGCGGAGACCTTCGGCGCCGTCTGGTGACCTGAAGCCCGCCCCCTGAAATACCCGCCCACGATGGCCGCCGTTGGCCGTCGCGGGATCGGCTTGCCCTGAACAACAACAATAGCGAGGAAAGTGCCATGTCCCACGTCGTCAGCCCTACCCGCCCGGAGCACCGCTCATGAGTCCGTTGCTGCTGGTCCTCATCGCCGCGGCGGGGATCGCCCTGCTGCTGTTCCTGGTCCTCAAGTACAAGTTCCAGCCCTTCGTGGCGCTGATGCTGGTGAGCATCCTGGTGGCCCTGGCCGCCGGCGTGGAGCCCTCCAAGCTGGTGGCCACCATCGAAGGCGGCATGGGCAAGATCCTTGGCCACATCGCCATCATCATCGCCCTGGGCGCCATGATCGGTCGCATCATCGAACTCTCCGGCGGCGCCGAGGCCCTGGCCAAGACGCTGATCGAGCGCTTCGGCAACAGACGTACGCCGCTGGCGCTGACCCTGGCCGGCTTCCTGGTCGGTATCCCGGTGTTCTTCGAGGTCGGGGTCATCGTGCTGATGCCGCTGGCCTATGGCATCGCCCGCACCGCGCGCAAGCCACTGATCGTCTTTGCCCTGCCGATGTGCGCCACCATGCTCACGGTGCACGCCATGCTGCCGCCCCACCCGGGCGCCGTGGCCGCCGCCGGCCAACTGGGCGCCGACCTGGGTCGGGTGCTGCTGTTCGGCCTGCCGATCACCGCCGTGCTGGCCCTGATCGGCTGGTGGGTGGCCGGGCGCATGAACCGTCGTCACTACCCCATGACCGACGACATCCGTAGCGACGTCTATGGTCCGCAGATCACCGACACCCACCTGCAGCAGTGGGGCCGCGGCCAGGACATGGCCCCCGGGCTGCCCAGCCTCGGCGCCGCCGCGGTCAAGGTCGACGAGACCCCGGCCGGCCTCGCCGCCGGTCTGCCGCCCGCCCCGGCCCCCGGCTTCGGCCTGGTGGTGACCCTGATCCTGCTGCCCATCGTGCTGATCCTGCTGGGCACCCTGGCCACCAGTTGGCTGCCCGCCGGCAACCTGCTGCGCGACATCCTCACCGTGGTCGGCGCGCCCCTGGTGGCCCTGCTGATCGACACCCTGCTGTGCGCCTATGTGCTGGGCTTCCGCCGCGGCTGGTCGCGCGAGCAGGTCTCGGATGTCATCGGCTCGGCGCTGCCCGGCGTCGCCATGGTCATCCTCATCGCCGGTGCCGGCGGCGTCTTCGGCAAGGTGCTGGTGGACACCGGCATCGGTGCGGTGGTCTCGGAGCTGCTGCGCGCCACCGGCCTGCCGGTGCTGGCGCTGGGCTTCGTGCTGACCCTGCTGCTGCGCGCGGTACAGGGCTCCACCACCGTGGCTCTGGTCACCACCGCCGGCATCCTCGGCCCGCTGATCGCCACCCTGGACCTCTCGGCCAACCACATGGCCCTGCTGTGCCTGGCCATGGGCGCCGGCGGCCTGGCCGTGTCGCACATCAACGACGCTGGCTACTGGATCTTCACCAAGCTGGTCGGGCTGAGCGTCGCCGACGGCTTGCGTACCTGGACCGTCCTGACCACCCTGCTGGGGTGCCTGGGCTTCGCCATCACCCTGCTGCTCTGGCCCTTCGTCTGATCTGGGAGACAAGCCATGCCCCGCTTCGCCGCCAACCTCAGCATGCTCTACCCCGAGCATGCCTTCCTCGACCGCTTCGCCGCCGCTGCGGCGGACGGCTTCCAGGCCGTGGAATACCTCTTTCCCTATGAGCACTCCGCCGCCGAGATCAAGACGCGCCTGGACGCCGCCGGCCTGACCCAGGTGCTGTTCAACGCCCCGCCCGGCGACTGGGCGGCCGGCGAACGCGGCCTGGCCGCCCTGCCCGGTCGCGAAGCCGAGTGCCGCGCCGGCATCGACCTCGCCCTGGAGTACGCCGCGGTACTGGGCAATCGCCTGGTGCACGTCATGGCCGGCCTGCTGCCCGCCGAGGTCGACCGGGCCCGCGCCCGCGATACCTACCTGGGCAACCTGGCCCATGCTGCCGAGCAGGCGGCCAAGGCCGGGGTGACGATCCTCATAGAGCCCATCAACCCGCGCGACATGCCCGGCTACTTCCTCAATCGCCAGGACGACGCCCAGGCCATCCGCCAGGCCATCGGCGCTGACAATCTCAAGGTGCAATTCGACTGCTACCACTGCCAGATCGTCGAGGGCGACGTCAGCAAGACCTTCGAGCGCGACTTCGCCGGTATCGGCCACGTGCAGATCGCCGGGGTGCCCGACCGCCACGAACCGGACCTGGGGGAATTGCACTACCCCTATCTGTTCGAACGCTTCGACGCCCTCGGCTACGACGGCTGGATCGGCTGCGAGTACCGTCCGCGGGGTGACACCTCGGCCGGGTTGGAGTGGTTGCGCAAGCTCAAGGCGTAGCTTGTAGCGTGGACGACGGCGCAGCCTTGTCCACTGTCATACCGCGCCGTCCAGTGGAAAACGCTGCGCGGTTTTCCACGCTACGGATCTACGGGCGTATCCAGAAATCGCGGCCATGGGCCGCTCCTACGGGTACGTCAGAGTCCTGTAGGAGCGGCCCATGGCCGCGATAGGGCATGCAAGCGCTGCAATGAACCGCCCCTACACCTCCACCACCGCCAACGGCTGCCCCAGCCTCCTCCGGAATTCCTCCAGGAAGCTTGGAGCGAAGGCCCGCGCCGGCCAGTGGTTGAAGATGAAGCCCAGGTCGGAAAAGGCGCAGGGCTGCGGGAAGTCGAAGCCGTTGATGTCGTCTTCGTGGTCGCATTCCGGACAGGCGAAGTTGTCGCTCTCCGCCGGCATCCACACCTCCAGGTGCTCGAACAGCGCTTCGCCGATCTCGCGGCGACAGGCAGGGCAGCGCGCCCGGCCCTCGAAGCCGTCCAGCGGGGTGAAGATGCAGCGCTCGGTGACGATCTCCAGACCGCCGTCGGGATAGTCGCGCGGATCGTCCATGCCCGGCGTCAGCCGCAGCACCTCGGTCAGCCGGGGCCCCGGTGCATGGCCGCGTCGACCGCGGCTGGGCAGGCAGGGCGAGGCCTCGGCCCGGACCACGCCAGCGGCGGCGAGCCAGCCGAGGATTTCCACGGCCGTACGCTCCACCCGCGGATGGCTGGAAATGCGGGGAGCGAGGATGGTCTGGCGCAGGGTCATGGAACCTAGGTCTCGAAGAACGGGAGGCGCAGCTTAATGTGCTGCTCGCCGCGCGCCCAGAGCTGCTAAGGTGAGGCCGACGAAAGCCACAGAAAGCGCCCCATGTTCAAGGACCCCTTCGCCCGCCTCGGCCTCGACCGCGAGGTGCTCAGCGTCAGCCAGCTCAACAGCCGTGCCCGGGTGCTGCTGGAGGATGTCTTCGCCCAGGTCTGGGTCGAGGGCGAGATCTCCAACCTGGCCAAGCCCGCGTCGGGCCACCTGTATTTCACCCTCAAGGATGGCCAGGCCCAGGTGCGTTGCGCGCTATTCCGCCAGCACGCCAGCCGGGTGCGCCAGGCCCTGCGCGACGGCCTGGCGGTGAAGGTGCGCGGCAAGGTCTCGCTGTTCGAAGGCCGCGGCGACTACCAGCTGATCCTCGACAGCGTCGAACCGGCCGGCGATGGCGCCCTGCGCCTGGCCTTCGAAGCGCTCAAGGAGCGGCTGGCCGCCGAAGGCCTGTTCGCCGCCGAACGCAAGCGGCCGCTGCCCGCTCATCCCCAACGGATCGGTATCGTCTCCTCGCCCACCGGCGCGGTGATCCGCGATATCGTCAGCGTCTTCAAGCGCCGCGCGCCCCAGGTGGAGCTGACGCTGATCCCCACCGCCGTACAGGGCCGCGAGGCCACCGCCCAGATCGTTCGCGCCCTGCAACTGGCTGATCGCCAGGGCTTCGATGCCCTGATCCTGGCCCGCGGCGGTGGCTCCCTGGAAGACCTTTGGTGCTTCAACGAAGAACCCGTGGCCCGCGCCCTGGCCGCCTGCCAGACGCCGGTGGTGAGCGCCGTGGGCCACGAGACCGATGTCTCCATCGCCGACTTCGTCGCCGATGTCCGCGCCCCTACCCCTTCGGCGGCGGCAGAGCTGCTGGCGCCCCATAGCGCCGATCTGCGCCAACGCCTGGACGGCCTGCATCGCCAGCTGCTGCTGCGCATGCGTGAGCGCCTGGCCCGGGAGCGCCTGCGCCTGGAGGCCTGTAGCCGCCGCCTGCGCCATCCCGGCGAGCGGCTGCGCCAGCAGGCCCAGCGCCTGGACGACCTGGACCTGCGCCTGAGACGCGCCTATGTCATCGCCCAGAATCGCCGCCGGGATAGCCTGGCGCATCTGGAAACCCGCCTGGCTGGCCAGCATCCCGGTCGCCAGCTGGCCCTGTTGCGGCAACGCCTGGAGCAACTGGCCGAGCGGCTGCCCCGGGTGATGCAGCGGCAGTTGAAGGAGCGTCAGCAACGCCTGGCCGGCGCCGTGCAGACGCTGCAGATCGTCAGCCCCCTGGCGACCCTGGGTCGTGGCTACAGCATCCTGCTCGACGAGCGCGGCCAGGCCGTGCGTTCCGCCGCCGAGGTCGCCAATGGGCAAAAACTCACTGCTCGACTCGCCCAGGGCGAATTGGCGGTGCGGGTACTGGACAATCACCAGGAACCAACCACTCTGTCTCTGTTGGACTAATCGGTCCAACCCAGACCGATGGTGGCACGCATCTTGAACCCTCGGTCAGGATTTCCCCCTACCGAGGCCCTCCATGCATTCCCTTCTCCGTGCATCCCTGTTCCCCCTTACCACCATCCTGCTGGCCAGCGCGGCCCAGGCCGCGACCCCGCCCGCCGCGCCGCTACAGCCCAAGGTCATGATCGTGGCGATGTTCGGCCCCGAGGCCCAGACCTGGATCGATCGCCTCAAGCTCACCCACAAGGTCGCGGTCGACGGGCTCTCCGCCGACTATCCCGACGTGCTCTGCAATGAGGCACGGGTGTGCCTGATGACCACCGGAATGGGGCATGCCAACGCCGCCGCCTCGACCCTGGCGCTGACCCTGTCGCCCAAGCTCGACCTCAAACATACCTACTTCCTGGTCGCCGGCATCGCCGGGATCAGCCCCAAGGAGGGCACCCTGGGCACCACCGCCTGGGCCCGCTACCTGGTGGACTTCGGTATCCAGTGGGAAATCGATTCGCGCGACGTACCCAAGGATTGGCCGACCGGCTACCTGGGCATCAACACCCGCAGCCCCAGCGAGAAACCACCGCTGGACTACAAGACCGAGGTGTTCGAGCTCAATGTGCGCCTGAGAGACAAGGCCTATGCCCTGTCCCGCCAGGCCGAGCTGACCGAGAGTGCGGAATCCAAGGCCTGGCGCCAACGTTACGACTACGCCCCGGCCAACCAGCCGCCCGTGGTGACCCGTTGCGACACCCTGGCCGGCGACACCTGGTATTCCGGCACCCGCCTCTCCGAACGCGCCGAGGAATGGACCCGCCTGCTCACCAATGGCCAGGGCCGCTACTGCACCACCCAGCAGGAAGACAACGCCACCTACGAGGCGCTGCTGCGCGCCAGCCGTCTGGGCAGGGTCGACCTGCAGCGCCTGGCGGTGGTCCGCGCCGGCTCGGACTTCGACCGTCCAGCCAAGGGCGCCTCCGAGGTGGACAACCTGCTCGACTATGCCAAGCAGGGCGGCTTCGCCCCGGCGCTGGAAAATCTCTATCGCACCGGCAATCCGCTGGTGCAGGAGATCGTCGAGCATTGGGATGTGTGGCAGAAGGGCGTTCCAGCCAGCTAAGAGCCTATTCAAAGTCAGCTGCGCGTCGGCCAAACGGCGTTGAAAATGGCCTGGGTCGCCAGCCCCACCTAGGCGGCCCCGTCGCAATGCTCATTTACTCTTTGTAAACTCGAGCGCGAGTCCGATCCGCTTCCTCAGCCATTTTCGTGGGGCCGCCCAGGCCTTGTTTGTCTCTAGCTCGCTAGACTTTGAACGGGCTCTAAAAAGCCCTACTGCGCCCGTTCCGTCCCCTGCGGCGTCGCCTGGGACGGATTGGCGGTGTCCGGCGCCCGTGGCGCCAACATGTCCTTGTGGGTCTGCTCCACGGTGCGGCCGGGCGACTGGGTCGCCGGATCGCTACCCGGCGCGCTCTTCTGCACCACCTCGCTGCGCTGGGGTGGCGGCGTCTCCGGCGGCTTGTCGCAACCGGCAAGCAGGGCGCTCAAGGTCAGCAGGGCCAGGCTGCTGGCGACTAGACGGGGCATGGTCTTCTCCTTTCGAGGTTTCAAGGAGGACTCCGCTAGTCCCGGTCGCGTTCCCGCGCGGCCGCACACCCGGCCGGTCGTCGGCCCTGGCGATCTTCCACGCGAACAGCGCAGTCGTACCTTCAGCGCCGGAGTCTTCCGGTAATCTGACAAGGATTCTGCCATGCCCAACCTCGCCCTCTCCCGCCTCGCCTTGGCCACCCTGCTGGCCCTGCCGCTGGCCTCTACTGCCTTCGCCGCCGAATCCAGTGCCAAACTGGAAAAGGTCGCCAGCTTCGATCACCAGGTCACCGGCGTCACCGTCAGCGAGAACGGGCGGATCTTTGTCAACTTCCCGCGCTGGACCGAAGACAGCGAGGTCTCGGTGGCTGAACTCAAACCCGACGGCAGCCTGGTGCCCTATCCGGACCCGGCCTGGAATGGCTGGCGCAACGCCCAGCGCGATGAGCTGACCCCGGGCAACCATTGGGTCTGCGTGCAATCCGTGGTGGCCGACGGTCGTGGCAGTCTCTGGGTGATCGACCCGGGCGCTCCGGCCCAGGCACTGGTGGTGCCCGGTGCGCCCAAGCTGGTGAAGATCGACCTGGCCAGCAACCAGGTGAGCAAGGTCTACGCCCTGGACGAGAGCGTGGCGCCCCAGGGCAGCTACCTCAACGACGTGAGATTCAGCCCGGATGGGCGCCATGCCTATATCACCGATTCCGGTGCCCGCGGCGCCCTGGTGGTGCTGGACCTGGACAGCGGCAAGGCCCGTCGCGCCCTGGACGGCGATCCCAGCACCCAGGCCGAGAAGGGCGTCAAGGTCAAGGCCGATGGCAAGCCGCTGGTGCGGCCGGACGGTCGCGGCGTGGAATTCGCCGCCGACGGTATCGCCCTCTCGCCGGCTGGCGACTATCTCTACTGGCAGGCGGTCAAGGGCAACACCCTCTATCGCATCCCCACCGCCGCGCTGCAGGGCGACGACCTCGCCAGCCTGCCCGGCAAGGTGGAAAAGGTCGGCGAGAACGGTCCGGCCGATGGCCTGCTGATGGACCCGCAAGGGCGCCTCTATGTCAGCTCGGTGGAAGAGCATGCGGTGAAAGTCCGCGAGAACGGCCAGCTCACCACCTTGGTCCAGGACAAGAAGCTGAGCTGGCCGGACACCTTCGCCCGCGGCCCGGACGGCACCGTCTACGTCACGGATTCGCGCATCCCCGAGATGAGCTTCTTCGATCCCAAGCAGGAGCCGGCGCTGGAAACCGTCCTCTACAAGATCGTCCCCAACTGACCAAGGGGACCCGGGGCGCCTTGCCCTGCGGCCCTCGCCTGCTCCAGCATGGGCGTTTTCGCCACCGGATGCGCCCATGCCCCGCCTGTTCGCCCTGCTCTGCTGCCTGCTGCTGACCCTTCCCGCCCACGCTGGCACCTATCTGCAACGCCTGCTGGACAAGCCCGTGCCGGGGGGCGTGGCCGTGGTGCCGGTCCCCGGCGATCAGGCGCCGCGGGTGAACTACCAGGACAAGCCGGTACTGGTGGTCAAGGACGGCAACGGCTGGGTGGCCATCGTCGGCATCCCCCTGGGCACTGCCACCGGGCGTCAACAGCTGGCGGTCGCCGGCGCTGCGCCCCAGGCCTTCACGGTCGGCAGCCGGCACTACGCCGAGCAGCGCATCACCCTGAAGAACCAGCGTCAGGTCACCCCCAATCCCGAGGACCTCAAGCGTTTCGCGCGCGAGCTGGCCGAACAGCAGGCTGCCTATCGCCTCTTCTCGCCGAACCAGCCGAGCAACCTGCTGCTGGACAAACCGGTGGACGGCCCGCTGTCCAGCCCCTTCGGCCTGCGCCGCTTCTTCAATGGCCAGGAGCGCAACCCCCACTCGGGCCTGGACTTCGCCGTGCCGGCCGGCACCCCGGTCAAGGCCCCCGCCGCCGGCAAGGTGGTGCTGGTGGGCGACTACTTCTTCAACGGCAAGACGGTGTTCGTCGACCACGGCCAGGGCTTCATCAGCATGTTCTGCCACCTCTCGCGGATCGACGTCCAGGTCGGTCAGCAGGTCCCCCGCGGCGGGGTGGTCGGTCGCGTCGGCAGCACCGGGCGGGCCACCGGACCGCACCTACACTGGAACGTCAGCCTCAACGACGTACGCGTCGATCCGAGCATCTTCATCGGTGCCTTCAAGCCCTGAGCGGTGGCAAACAATTGGTAGCAGTCGCAGGCATTGCCAGATAGCGGGCTTCGGCTTAAAAGGAACGCCCTTTCTCACTGCGGCCGCCTGGGCCTGGAGCCGACGCCATGACTCAGAAACCCCGCTTCGGCAGTGCCCTCGGCAGCATCCTGCTGGTCGCCGCCGCCTGCTACCTGCTGGTCGGTTTCTCCCAGGGCTTCGTGCTGTCGGCCTGGTCCTGGCGCACCTGGGTGGTCTACGCCGTGCTGGTCAGCGTCTATCCCATCGGCTTGTACGCCGGCTGGTGGAAGAAGCGCGAGCCGGTGGAGCGCTAGGTACTCTTTTTCTTTCTTAGAGCCTGTTCAACGTCTCGCGAGCTAGAGCCAAACAAGGCGCAACGACCAATGGGAGCAACAGCCAACGGCTGGCCCGCAGGGTGAGCGCTAGCGAATCAAAGGGCTGAGGAAGCGGATCGGACTCGCGCTCGGGTTTACGAGTGGTAAACGAGCATTGCGACGGGGCCGCCCAGGCGGGGCTGGCCCTCCAGGCCATTTTCAACGCAGTTTGGTCGACGCGCAGCAGACTTTGGACAGGCTCTTAGCCCCAGCCATGGCGGGCATAGGCCTGCTGCAGTCGCTCTTCCCGCGAGCTGAACAGATCGCCATCTGCCAGCCCGGTCGCGGCCAGTAGCCGATCCTCCAATTCCGCCTGGGACTCCAGCCGACCGTCCGGATGGATGTGCGTCACCGCCAGGCCCCGCCGCACCAGGCAGGGCGCCACCAGCAGCCCGCGATGACAGGTCAGGGGATCGCGCTCGGCGCACAGCAGGGCGATGCGCCAATGCGCCTGGCCCTGTTCCAGACGCGTCAATCCCTGCTGGAACAGGGCACTGGCGGCCAGGCGGTCATAGCGCACCTGCCCCGCTTCATAGTGCGCCGGGTCCGGGCTGCGCGCCCCGAGTTCCTTACCCAGAAAGACGTAGGTGATCCCCGCCGCCGCCAGCCCCTCGTGCAAGGCCTCGCGGCGATACTGGGGCACATGCCGGCTATAGGGTTGGGAGCGCACATCGGCCACCGCCGTCACGCCTTGCGCCTGGAGCAGTTCGACATAGTGCGCCAGCGGATGATTGGAATGGCCAAGGGTCAGGATCATGGCGGCTCAACGCAGCGGGTCGAGGCGGTACAGGCCGCCGATGGGGCACTCCAGCCGGCTGCCACGGGCATCGGTGGACACCAGGGCATCACCCGCCTGCAGGCCGGCGGCCCGCGAGCGATAGCCCAGGCGGTTGCCCGCCGCGAGATTGCCACAGGGCGCGGCGAAATCCACCAGGTAGGCGCGGCCCAGGCCGGTGCCCAAGGCCAGGTGGCGGTTGTCCAGATAGTGCCAGCCGGAAAGATCGAAGCCGAGGATGGTGTCCAGGGGCGCGCCCTGCCGATAGCCCAGTTCGGCCAGGCGATCATCCAGCGACGCCGGGCCGAAGGGGCGACCGGCGCAACCGGCCAGCAGCAGGACGGCACCGAGGGTGAGAAAGGCAGGGAAGACGCGCATGGAAATTTTCCTGGAAGAGCTGAACCTTGGACCGACCGTCAGCGACGAATACGGCAAGTGGAGCGCAGCTTTGCTAATGTCGCACCCGTAGTATCCCGCCCAGAGACCCCCTATGCCCACGGCCCTCACCCAACTGATCGCCGATCTCGAAAAACACCCGCAACTCACCATCCTGGTTGCCTGCCTCGGCTTGCTGCTCGCGGCTTGGCTGCTCAACTGGATCGTCAAGCGCATCCTGGTGCGCGGCTTCTATCGACTGTTGCGCAGCACCTCCTTCGGCCAGGACCAGGAACTCAACCACCACAGAGTCATCGGCCGGCTGGCCAACATCGTCCCCGCCCTGGTGCTCGCGGGCGGCATCGAACTGGTGCCCGGTTGCCCCGATGCCCTGGTCACCGTAGTGCAGAACGTCTGCAGCGCCTTCATCGTCCTGACCATCGCCCTGGCCCTGGGCAGCGCCCTCAACGTGGTCAACGTGCTCTATTCGCGGCGGCCCTCGGCGCGGCTCAAGCCGATCAAGGGCTACGTCCAGGTCAGCAAGATCGTCATCTACGCCATCGCGGTCATCCTGATGATCGCCACCCTGATCGACCGCTCGCCGCTGATCCTGCTCTCCGGCCTGGGTGCCATGGCCGCGGTACTGCTGCTGATCTTCCAGGACACCCTGCTGTCCCTGGTGGCCAGCGTGCAGATCTCCAGCAACGACATCATCCGCGTCGGCGACTGGATCGAGATGCCCCAGCTCAATGCCGACGGCGACGTCATCGACATCGCCCTGCACACGGTCAAGGTGCAGAACTTCGACAAGACCATCACCACCATCCCCACCAAGAGATTCATCACCGATTCCTTTCGCAACTACCGCGGCATGCAGGAAGCCGGTGGCCGGCGCATCAAGCGCTCGCTCAACATCGACCAGAACAGCGTGCACTTCCTCAGCGACGCCGAGCGCGAGCACCTGCACCGCTTCAACCTGCTGGACGACTACCTCACCGCCAAGGAGCAGGAACTGGCGGATTGGAACCGCAAGCTGGAGAAGCGCGGCCAGGAGCCGGTCAATACCCGCCGGGTGACCAACCTGGGGACCTTCCGGGCCTATGTGGAGCGCTACCTGCGCGCCCATCCCGGGGTGCGCCAGGACATGACCCTGCTGGTGCGCCAGATGCCGCTTTCCGCGGAAGGCCTGCCCATCGAGGTCTACTGCTTCACCAACACCACGGTGTGGGCGCAGTATGAAGGCATCCAGGGGGACATCTTCGATCACCTGCTCTCCATCCTCCCGGAATTCGGGCTGTACGTGTTCCAACACCCGAGCGGCCGCGATTTCCGCCTGCGCGGAGAACAGCGCGAGGCCATCACCTCCCTTGGAGAGCCGGACATCGCGGCGCTCTGATCCATAGCTCCAGGCGCAAGGAAAGACCATGATCGTCGTCCACCACCTGAACAACTCCCGCTCCCAGCGCGTGCTCTGGCTGCTCGAAGAGCTAGGCACCGATTATCGGGTGCAGCGCTACGAACGCGCTGCCGGTGGCCTGTTCGCCCCGCCGGAATTGCGTAAGGTGCATCCTCTGGGCAAGTCGCCGGTGATCGTCGACGGCGACCTGACCCTGGCCGAGTCCGGCGCCATCGTCGACTACCTGGCACGGCGCTATGGCCAACAGTTGCTGCCATCCCAGGACAGCCCCGAGTTCGTGCGCTACACCTACTGGCTGCACTACGCCGAGGGCTCGGCCATGACGCCGCTGCTGCTCAAGCTGGTGTTCGACCGCATCGCCACCTCGCCCATGCCCTTCTTCGCCAAACCCATCGCCAGGGGCATCGCCGCCAAGGCCACTGCCAGCTTCATCCAGCCGCAGCTCGACCTGCACCTGGACTACCTGGAAAGCCAGTTGGGCAGCAGTGGCTGGTTCGTCGGCGACAGCTTCACTGCCGCCGATATCCAGCTCAGCTTCCCCCTGGAAGCCGCCAAGGCTCGCGCGGGCCTGGACAACGGCAAGCGACCCAAGCTGGTGGACTTCCTGCAACGCATCCATGCCCGCCCGGCCTACCAGCGGGCATTGCAGCAGGGTGGACCTTACGTCTACGCCTGAACCCACACGCACGGCCTTATCGCGGCCATGGGCAGCTCCTACGCGTAAGGATGCTTCTGTAGGAGCGGCCCATGGCCGCGATAAGACAGTTGCTCCCATGGGAAAGATCGGTGCTTGTAAGATCGGCCGCATCGGCGGACCGCCATGGACCCAGGCCCCTAGCCTCGTAGCGTGGAAAACCGCGCAGCGTTTTCCACCTTTCCCCACGCAAAACGGCGGACAAGGCTACGCCGTTGTCCGCCCTACGCCTGGCCCAACCTTGCATCCCTCTGCTGGGAGAGGGCTGGGGTGAGGGAACCACGACTACCGCCGCATCGGCATCCGATCAATGGTGCCGAACAGTTCCTTGAGCGACCACCCCTGCTGCTCGCGCATTTTTATCCCACCATCCTTGCCCACCAGGTAAAGGGTGGTCGGCTGCCCGGCCCGGGCGTCGAGCGCCTTGAGCAGGGCCCGGGTCTGCTCCGGCCGCAACGGCTCGTCGTTGCGACTACCGGCGTCACCCACCACCGTATAGAGCACCATCTCCCGCTCGACGAAGGCTTCGCGATTGGCCGGTTGCGCCAGGGCCTCACGTAGCTGCGTCACCTGGGGATCGTTCGCCGTGGGCGCCACCAGGATCAGCGGCCGGGTCTTCCAGCGCTCGGCTGCCAAGGGGTTGTCGGCGGCCTGGACCGTGGCCGCCAGGCCGGCAAGCAAGGTGGTCGCCAACCCGACCAGGGACAGGATCTTCATGGCTGCTTTTCTCCAGGGCAATTGAGTCCAAGCCGCAAGCTTCGACCCCAGGCAGACGATAGGGATCGCTCGGGCGACTTCCCGTTACCGAAAGAAGACCATCGAGCCATTTCAGAAATCACCAAAACATTCGAAAAACAAGCAATAAATCACCAACAAAACGCCGTAGGCATACAAACCTGCCAATTTCAAAAAGAACATTGCGAGCCCTACCCAGGGCGGACTAACGTAGGCGCCATGCACAACGCCCACACCCTCATCCTCCTCCGGCAGCACCGCTGCCTGCGATTGGTCAGCCCCCGACTGCGACGCTCGACCGCGCTCGCCTCGTAAGTCCCGACCACGCCCAAGGAAAGAATCGCCATGACCATGCTCAAAGACCCTTCGCAGAAATACCGTCCCTTCACCCCTGTCGCCCTGCCCGACCGTACCTGGCCGGACAAGGTCATCGACAAGGCGCCGATCTGGCTGTCCACCGACCTGCGCGACGGCAACCAGTCGCTGATCGAGCCGATGGACGCCGAGAAGAAGATGGCCTTCTTCAAGTGCCTGGTCGCCGTGGGCCTGAAGGAAATCGAGGTAGGCTTCCCCTCCGCCTCCCAGACCGACTTCGACTTCGTCCGCGAGCTGATCGAGGGTGGCCATATCCCCGACGACGTCACCATCCAGGTGCTGACCCAGGCCCGCGACGACCTCATCGAGCGCACCTTCGAATCGCTCAAGGGCGCCAAGCGCGCCATCGTCCACTACTACAACGCCTGTGCGCCGAGCTTCCGTCGCATCGTCTTCAACCAGGACCAGGCGGGCGTCAAGGCCATCGCCGTGGCCGCCGGCCAGACCATCGTGCGCCTGGCCGCCGAGCGTCCGGAGACCCAGTGGGGCTTCGAGTATTCCCCCGAGGTGTTCAGCTCCACCGAGACCGACTTCGCTGTCGAGGTGTGCAACGCGGTGATCGCGGTGTTCGCACCGACCCCGGCCAACAAGCTGATCCTCAACCTGCCGGCCACCATCGAGTGCGCCACGCCGAACAATTACGCCGACCAGATCGAATGGTTCGGCCGCCACATCGACCGCCGCGACAGCGTGCTGATCAGCGTCCACACCCATAACGATCGCGGCACCGGTGTGGCCGCCTCGGAACTGGCGGTGATGGCCGGCGCCGATCGCGTCGAAGGCTGCCTGTTCGGCAACGGCGAGCGCACCGGCAACGTCTGCCTGGTGACCCTGGCGCTCAACCTCTACACCCAGGGTGTCAATCCCGAGCTGGACTTCTCCGACATCGACGCCGTGCGCAAGACCGTCGAGGAGTGCAACCAGTTGCCGGTGCACCCGCGCCATCCCTATGTCGGCGATCTGGTCCATACCGCCTTCTCCGGTTCCCACCAGGACGCCATCCGCAAGGGCTTCGCCCAGCAGAAGCCGGATGCACTCTGGGAAGTGCCCTACCTGCCCATCGATCCGGCCGACATCGGTCGCGACTACGAGGCGGTCATCCGCGTCAACAGCCAGTCGGGCAAGGGCGGCATCACCTTCCTGCTGGAGCAGGAATACGGCATCAGCCTGCCGCGCCGCATGCAGATCGAATTCAGCCAGGTGGTGCAGCGCGAGACCGATCGCCTGGGCCTGGAGATGACCGCCGCCCAGATCCATGGGCTGCTCGAACAGGAATACCTGCAGGCCAAGACGCCCTACACCCTGGTCAGCCACAAGTTGCGCGAGGAAGACGGCACCTCCACCGTGGACATCCAGGTGGCCGTGGACGGTCGTACCGAGCACTGGCACGGCACCGGCAAGGGTCCGCTGGAAGCCCTGGTGGCCAGCCTGCCCCAGGCCGTGGAAATCATGGACTACCACGAGCACTCCATCGGCGCCGGCACCAACGCCAGGGCTGCCTCCTACATCGAGATCCGCCTGGAAGGCCAGCGTCCGCTGCACGGCATCGGCATCGACGAGAACATCACCACCGCCAGCTTCCGCGCGCTGCTCAGCGCCCTGAATCGCGCGGTCATCCAGGCGCAGGCCAAGGCCGCCTGAGGCTGACATTCGTCAAAGCAAAGGGAATGCCCGTCGGTGTTCCCTTTTTTTATGGCGCCACTGCATCGATACTGACCGCCTCAAGGACTCCTCGTACCGCCGCCCCTGCGGCGTCCGGTACGCTCTGGTACGGATGGTCGATGAACGTCTCTTCGCTTCGCGTCCCGCCTGCTCTGGGTAGCGCTCTGGCGCTTTGCGGCGTCTTCTTCCTCAGTTCCCTGCTGTGCCTGGCGCTGAGCCGCCAGCTCACCACGGTGGCTATCCTCTGGCTGCCCAACGGCCTGGCGCTGGTCTGGCTGCTGCGCAGTCGGCGACGGCACTGGCCCCTGCACGCCATCGCGCTGTTGGTGGCTGCCGTGCTAGCGGATCTCGCCAGCGGCGGCGCGGTACTGCGCGGCCTTGGCTTCGGCCTGAGCAACCTGGGCGAGGTGCTGCTCGGCGCCCTGCTGCTGCGGCGGCATCCACTCAGCTTCGACCGCAACGTCGCCACTATGGGCCGACTGCTGATCTACGGGGTATTGCTGCCCCCGCTGCTGGGCGCCACCCTGGGCACCCTGATCTTCCTAGACAACGCCGCCGACCTGCTGACGGTCGCCGTCCACTGGTACATCGGCGATGCACTGGGCCTGCTGGTGGTGCTGCCGCTGGCCAATCTTTCCTGGCCCTTGCGCTGGTCGCACTTCACCCGCCACAGCCGTTGGGAATTCCTCGCGCTGCTACTGCTGAGTCCCTCCCTGACGCTGCTGACGCTCTGGTACCTGCCCTATCCGTTCGTCTATCTGGCCACGCTGCTGATGCTGATGACCATGCGCCTGACCGTGACGGGTACGGCGCTCGTCGGCGGACTCCAGGTGCTGCTGCTGGGCACCCTGCTCACCCATGGTCACATCATCGACCTGAAACAGGCCCCGCTGGCCATCCAGGCCTTCACCTACATCCCCGTGGCCCTGATGCAGATCCCGCCGCTGCTGCTGGCCGCCGCCGTCCAGCAGAGCCGTTATCAGCACCGGCGCCTGCTGCGCAACCAGGCGCGCTATCGACATGCCATGCAGACGGCTCCCTACGGCATGGCGCTGGTGTCGACCCAGGGGCTGCTGACCGACGTCAATCCGGCCCTGGAGCGCATGCTGGGCTATCCCAGGAACGCGCTCGAAGGCTGTCCATTGCGGATACTGCTGGCCGAACAGGGTGGCGAGCCGGATTTCGGCGAGGTCGAACAACGACTGCAGCTGCACCACCACGATGGCCACGCGCTCTGGGTGGAGCTGGCCTGCTCTCCCGACCACGACGACCAGGACCTGCTGACGGGCTACCTGATCCAGGTGCGCGACATCGATGCCGAGCACCGCGCCGACGAACTCAACGCCAGCCTGCGCGAACGCCTGGAACTGGCGATCCGGGCCAGCAATCTGGGCATCTGGGAATGGGACAGCCATTCGCCGGGCTTCTACGGCGACGCCCGCCTGCGCGAGATCTACGGCATACCCCCGGACAATCATAGAAGGGACATGGAGTTCTGGCTCACCTTCATCCATCCCGACGACAAGGCGCGCTCGCTGGAGGTCTTCGACAAGGTCGCCAGCGAATCGATGTTCTACACCTTCAACTTCCGCATCAACCGCGGTGGTCCGGGGGGTGAGGTCCGCCATATCCGCTCCGACCTGATCTCGGTGGTCGCCCCCGACGGCCATGTCCGCCTGGTGGGAAGCAACAGCGACGTCACCGAGCACCATCGCCTGACCACGGCGCTCTACGAGGAAAAGGAACGGCTGCAGGTCACCCTCGCCTCCATCGCCGATGCCGTGCTGACCACCGACATCGAGGGTCGCATTCTCTTCCTCAATCCTGTCGCCGAACAACTCACCGGCTGGTCACTGGCAGATGCCCAGGGACACCCCCATGAGGAGATCTTCCGCATCCGCGACAGCCAGAGCGATACGCCCCTGTCCAGTCCAGTGACTCGCTGTCTGCACGAGCAGACCATCACCTCCCTCGAGGAAGGCGCCGTCCTGCTCAGCCGCCACGGCGAACGCCACGAGGTCCAGGACTCCGCCGCGCCGGTGCGCACGGTCGACGGGCGCATCATCGGCGCGGTACTGGTGTTCCAGAACGTCACCCACGCCCGCAACCTGCAGCGCGAACTGAGCTACAACGCCTCCCATGACGCCCTCACCGGCCTCTACAACCGCCTCAAGTTCGAGCAGGAGCTGGAGCTGGCCTGGCAGCAGGCCCAGACCGGCAACACCCAGCACGCGCTGTGCTTCATCGACCTGGATCGCTTCAAGGTGGTCAACGACTCCGCCGGCCACGCCGCCGGTGACCTGCTGCTGCGCGAACTGGGCACCCTGCTGCGCGACTCCCTGCGCGGCTCCGACGCCGTGGCGCGGATCGGCGGCGACGAATTCGCCCTGCTGCTGCGCGACTGCGACCTGGTACAGGCCGAGGCGGTGGCCGACAAACTCATCGCCAGCATCGGCGCGGTGCGCTTCAACTGGCAGAACCGGGTCTACGACGTCGGTGCCAGCGCCGGGATCGTCGCCATCACCGCCGAGACCCTCAGCCCCGCCGAACTGATGAGCCAGGCCGACGTCGCCTGCTACACCGCCAAGCATGCCGGGCGCAATCGCGCTGCCCTCTATCGGGCAGGCAGCGAGGACGTCGAGCGCCAGCACCGGGAAATCCTCATGGCCAGCGGCCTGCGTGAAGCCCTGGAGCAGAATCGCTTCGAACTGCATGCCCAACCGATCGTTGCCACCCGCGCCAGCGACACGGCCGAGCAGCATGTCGAACTGCTGCTGCGCCTGCGCGACGTCCAGGGCCAGCTGATCTCCCCGGCCACCTTCATCCCGGCTGCCGAACGCTTCGGCCTGATGAGCAACATCGACCGCTGGGTGGTGCGCCAGGTGCTGGTCGACCTGGTGCCCTGGCTGCAGGAGCGGCCACAGTTGCACGTCGGCATCAACCTCTCGGGCAACAGCCTGAGCGATCCGGAATTCCTGCCCGAGCTGCTGGAGCTGATCGCCGCCTCGCCGCTGGACCCAAGACGCCTGCTGTTCGAGCTGACCGAGACCGCGGTGATCAACAAGCTATCCGTGGCCTCCGCCCTCATCAGCCAGGTACGCGAACGCGGCTGCCGCATCGCCCTGGACGACTTCGGCGCTGGCCTGAGCTCCTTCACCTACCTGAAGAATTTCCGCGTCGACTTCGTGAAGATCGACGGCAGCTTCGTCCGCAACCTTGACCAGGACCCGCTGGATCGGGCTATCGTCGAGTCCATCAACCAGGTCGCCCATCACCTGGGCGCCGAGACCATCGCCGAATTCGTCGAATCCCGGGCGACCTTCGAGCTGCTCGGCGCCATCGGCGTGGACTACGCCCAGGGCTACGCCCTCGGCAAGCCCATCCCGTTGCAGGAATGGCAAGGACCGCCCCGCTTCGAACCTTGAGTCGCGGCCATCGGTCGTAACCTGCATGACTCCCATTCGGAAGAGGATCCCATGCAAAAACGTACCCTTGGCCACTCCGACCTGCAGGTCCCGCCGCTCTGCTTCGGTGGCAACGTCTTCGGCTGGACGCTGGACGAGGCCCAGTCCTTTCGCATGCTGGACGCCCTGCTGGAGACCGGGCTCGACTTCATCGACACCGCCGACGTCTATTCCCGCTGGGCGCCCGGCAACCAGGGCGGCGAGTCCGAAACCCTGCTCGGCAAATGGTTCGCCCGGAGTGGCAAGCGCGACCGGGTGATCCTGGCCACCAAGCTGGGCATGGACATGGGCGAGGGCCGCAAGGGTCTCAAGGCCAGCTATGTGCAGCAGGCGGTGGAAGCCTCGCTCAAGCGGCTGCAGACCGATCGTATCGACCTCTACCAGGCCCATTGCGACGATGCCGACACCCCGCTGGAAGAAACCCTGGGTGCCTTCGCCCGGCTGGTCGAACAGGGCAAGGTACGGGTGATCGGTGCCTCCAACTATGGCGGCCAACGGCTGCGCGAGGCGGCCCAAATCGCCCAGCGCCTGGGGGTTCCGGCCTATCAGAGTCTGCAGCCGCATTACAATCTGCATGCCCGCAAGGACTACGAGACGGACCTGGAACCCGTGGTCAAGGAACTCGGCCTGGGCGTGATCAGCTACTTCTCCCTGGCCAGCGGCTTCCTCACAGGCAAGTACCGCACCAAGGACGATCTCCAGGGCTCCCGCGCGGAGATGGCCAAGCGCTACATGGACGAACGCGGCATGGCCATCCTGGCCGGCCTCGACGAGATCGCCGAAAAGCACGACGCCACCCCGGGCCAGGTCGCCCTGGCCTGGCTGATCGCCCGGCCCAGCGTCACCTCTCCCATCGTCAGCGCCACCTCCCAGGCCCAGCTCGACGACCTGGTGGCCGCGACCCGGTTGCAACTGCCAGCCGACGACATCACGTTGCTGGACCAGGTCAGCGCCTATCACTGAGTCACCAGCTTGATCGCGGCCGTGCCGGTGCGCCGTAGCGACCGCTCATACAGACTCAGGCATAACTGTAGGAGCGGCCCATGGCCGCGATCTTGCCTGGGCTGATTGAAGTAAACCGTGCTCGGCCCCCCTCTCCCTCCGGAAGAGGGTTGGGGTGAGGGTACGCCTCGCAGGACGCCCCTAGTGGAAAAGGCCGCGCCGTTTTCCACGCTACCCATCTGGCAGTGATCATAGGATCCAATCGCGGCCATGGGCCGCTCCTACAGTAGCCTGAATCTGTAGGAGCGGCCCATGGCCGCAATCTTGCCTGGGCTGATTGAAATAAACCGTGCTCGGCCCCCCTCTCCCTCCGGAAGAGGGTTGGGGTGAGGGTACGCCTCGCAGGACGCCCCTAGTGGAAAAGGCCGCGCCGTTTCCACGCTACCTATCTGGCAGTGATCATAGGATCCAATCGCGGCCATGGGCCGCTCCTACAGTCAGTAGCCTGAATCTGTAGGAGCGGCCCATGACCGCGATCTTGCCTGGGCCGATTGAAATGCCCCCTGGTCGGATAACCCCCTCTCCCTCCGGGAGAGGGCCGGGGTGAGGGTGCCCATCACCGCACGTAATCCAACGGCAACGCCGTGCTGTACTTGATCTGCTCCATGGCGAAGCTGGAGCTGACGTCCAACAGCCCCGGCACCTGGATCAGCCGCTTGTAGACGCCATCGTAGGCGGCGATGTCCGGCACCACGATGCGCATCAGGTAGTCGGTATCGCCGGCCATGCGATAGAGCTCCACCACCTCGGGGATGGCCGCTACCGCCGCGTGGAAGCGCTGTAGCCAGTCTATGGCGTGCTGGTTGGTGCGTACCGAGACGAACACCGTCACGCCCACGTTGAGTTGCGCCGGGTCGAGCAGCGCCACCCGCGCGCGGATGACGCCCTGCTCCTCCAGCTTCTGGATGCGCCGCCAGCAGGCGGTGGTGCCCAGGCCAATGCGCTCGGCGATATCGGCTACCGGCCGGGTGCTGTCCTGCTGCAGCACCTCGAGAATGGCGCGATCGAAACGATCCATGGAAAAATTTTCTCTCTAAGCGCTATATCAAGGAATCATATTCTAATTCGATTGCCACCCAGCGAGTTAAAAGCAAATTTCTTCCGGGCTAGTGGCGTTAACCTGATGCCATCCAAATCCCCCGAGGCCCGCCATGGACGCTTCCCCGCTGTACTTCGACTACGCTGCCACCACCCCGGTCGATGACGTCGTCATCGAAGCCATGCTCGGCTGTCTGGGCCGGCAGGGTGTGTTCGGCAATCCCGCCTCGCGCGGCCATGCGTTCGGTAACGACGCCCAACGCGCCGTGGATACGGCTCGGCAACAGGTCGCCGAATTGGTCGGCGCCCAGCCCGAGCAGTTGATCTGGACCTCCGGTGCCACTGAATCCAACAACCTCGCCCTGCTCGGCGTGGCACGCCGTCGCGGCAAAGGCCATCTCATCACCAGTTGCCTGGAGCACCGCGCGGTGCTGGATACCGCCGCACAACTGGAAGCCGAGGGTTTCGCGGTCACCTACCTGGCCCCGGACGAGCAGGGCCTCATCACCCCCGAAGCCGTGGCGCAGGCCTGGCGTGACGACACCTGTCTGGTCTCGCTCATGCTGGTGAACAACGAAGTGGGCACCCTGACCGACATCGCCCGTATCGGCACCCAGGTCCGCGCCCGTGGCGCGCTGTTCCACGTGGACGCCGCCCAGGCCACTGGCAAGGTCGCCATCGATCTCGCCCGGCTGGACGTCGACCTCATGTCTTTCTCGGCGCACAAGACCTACGGCCCCAAGGGCATCGGCGCGCTCTACGTCGGTCCACACGCGGAAGGCGCATTGCAGGCCCAGATCCATGGCGGGGGCCACGAGCGCGGGCTGCGCTCCGGGACTCTGGCCACCCACCAGATCGTCGGCATGGGTACCGCCTTCGCCCTGGCAGGCCAAGCCATGGTTCGGGAACACGAGCGGCTCACCAGGCTACGCGACCGCTTTCTGGCCGGCGTACAACGTCTGCCCGGCACGCGCCTGAACGGCTGCGCCCAGCAGCGTATCCCCCACACCCTGAACCTGACCTTCGCCACACCGCTGAACACGACCGCACTGCAGCGCCAGCTGGCCTTTTCCACTACCTCGGCCTGCAGCTCGGCCAAGGCGGCGCCGTCCCACGTGCTGCTCGGCCTGGGTCTGACGGCGGACCAGGCTTCACGCAGCTACCGATTCAGCCTGGGCCGCTACACCACCGAGCAGGACGTGGACCAGGCCATCGCCCTGATCCAGGCCCATCAGGCCCAGCCGGCGCCTTTCTGGGCCTGATCAGTCCAGGCTGAAGGCGTCGGCGTCGCGCTGCGCCGGGAAGCGCTGGCGATAGGCGGCGAGCTCGGCGGCCGAGAGCGTCGTATGGAAGAGGCCGGCCGCCGCGCCGGCTTCGACCAGGGGCTCGCCCTGGAAGTCCAGCACCTGGCTGTCGCCGGCATAGGGATGGCCATTGCCGTCGCTGCCGATGCGATTCACCGCGGCGACGTAGCAGAGATTCTCGATGGCCCGCGCCGGCAGCAAGCGGTTCCAGTGGCCGCGCCGCGGCGCTGGCCAGTTGGCCACATAGAGCAGCAGGTCGGTGTCGTCCTGCGCCCGACTCCAGACCGGGAATCTCAGGTCATAGCAGATCAGCGGGCGAATCCGCCACCCCTTGAGCGCCACCAGCAGGCGCTCCTCGCCGGGGGCATAATGCTCATGCTCGCCGGCCATGCGAAACAGATGGCGCTTGTCGTAGTGCAGCAACTCGCCCTCCGGCGCCGCCCACAGCAGTCGGTTGCGGTGCTGGCCGTCCTCATCACGCACGATCAGGCTGCCGGTCACCACGGCGCCGAGGCGCCGAGCCTGCTCCAGCAGCCAGGCAGCCGTCGGCCCCTCGGCGGGCTCGGCGAGGGCTGCCGAGTCCATGGAAAAACCGGTGGTGAACATCTCCGGCAGGATGACCAGATCGGTCTCACCCACCGCCGCCAGCAGTCGCTCGAAATGAGCACGGTTGGCCACGGGGTCGTGCCAGGCCAGCTCGCTCTGCACCAGGGCCAGGCGCAGATCCTGGGTCGGGGTTAGATCGCGCATAGCCGCTCCGCTGCCTGACGCAGGGTCTCTTCGCGCTTGGCGAAGCAGAAGCGCACCAGGCGTAGGCCTTCGGGCGGCGTCTGGTAGAACACCGACAGCGGAATGGCGGCGACACCCTGCTCGCGGGTCAGCCATTCGGCCATCGCCAAGTCGTCCAGCTCCGGGCGGATGGCGGAGTAGTCGACCACCTGGAAATAGGTACCGGCGGCGCGCTGGAAGCTGAAGCGCGAGTTGCCCAGCAGATCGCAGAAGAGATCGCGCTTGGCCTGGTAGAAGGCCGGCAGCTCGGCCAGGTGCTCGGGGTGGGCCGCCATGAAGTCGGCCAGGGCGCACTGGATCGGCGTCACCCCGCAGAAACTCACGTACTGGTGCACCTTGCGCAATTCGACGCTTAGCGCTGGCGGCGCCACCACATAGCCGGTCTTCCAGCCGGTGACGTGGTAGGTCTTGCCGAAGGAACTGACCACGAAGGCACGGGCATAGAGTTCGTCATGGGCGATGACACTGGCGTGGCGCTGGCCGTCGTAGACCAGGTGCTCGTAGACCTCGTCGCTGACCAGATAGAGATCGCGGCCACGGATCAGCGCGGCCAGGCGGTCCAGTTCGGCGGCGTTGATCAGGGCGCCGCTGGGGTTGTGCGGCGTATTGAGCACGATGGCGCGGGTGCGCGGGCTCAGGGCCGCTTCCAGGGCGGCCCAGTCGATACCGAACTCCGGCAGCGCCAGGGGCACATGCACGCAACGCCCGCCGGCCAGTTGCACCGTGGGCTCATAGCTGTCGTAGCAGGGATCGAAGACGATGACTTCGTCGCCCGGGCGGACCAGGGTCTGCAGGGCGCAGAACAGTCCCTGGGTGGCGCCGGGGACGATGGTGATCTCGGCCTCGGCATCCACCTCGCGGCCATAGAAGGCGGCAACCTTGGCCGCCACCTGCTGGCGTAGCGCCGGCAACCCAGTCATGGGCGCGTACTGGTTGTGGCCGGCCGCGACATGACGTCCGACCGCCTCGAGCAATTCGGCGGGACCGTCGAAGTCAGGAAAGCCCTGGGAGAGATTGAGCGCACCGGTCTGAGCGGCGAGCTGGGACATGCGGGTGAAGATGGTGACGGCGAGGTCGGGAAGCTTGCTCTGGATCATCGCACGGGCACAGGTCTGGTTGAAAAGACCAGCAGCCTGCGATTTTTTCACCGCCAGGGCAAGGGAGGGGGCTTGGAAAAGGGAGCGGTTCGGTCCACGCGTCCAGCTGGACGCTCGATTCAAGGCT